>JBJXGT010000016.1:0-244961 GCA_046160105.1 Gemmatimonadales bacterium
CGGATCGGCGCCTCCTCGTGGTCCTACTCGGCGGTTAACCGCCCAGAATTACGAACCGAGCTTGGTGACGTTCTCGGCGGCCGGGCCCTTTTGGCCCTGCACGATGTCGAACTCCACCTTCTCACCTTCGGCCAGGCTCTTGAAGCCCTCGGCGCGGATCGCCGAGTGATGAACGAAGCAATCCTTCTGCCCGTCCGCCGGGGTGATGAATCCGAAACCCTTGGCGTCGTTGAACCATTTCACTGTGCCGGTAGTACGCATACGACCTAACTCCTTGCTGAGTAATCGGAGTCCGGTCGAACCGTGCCTGCCGACTACATGTGTTGTCCGCGATCAGAACGCCGCCGCGGTTGGCGAGGATCCAGGATGCGGCCCGTCAGAGCCGCGTGCGATGGAAACATGAAGGGGGCCGGCGCGAACGCCAGCCCCCTTTAACGGATGTCCTGGTCCTAATCGGGTCGTTGAACCGCGACCCATCGCGATACAACAGTAGCGATTTAGGCCAAAAAGCACAATAGCGGGGACCTGCCGGGGTCGACATCTTCCACCCCGGGCTTCCGTTCGAGCCTATCCACCCCCCAGCCGGAGCCACCGGGTGCCCTCGCTTCCACCGATCGACGTCTATCTCGAGATCGGCTCCAAACGGACCTTCGCCGGGGCGCTCGAATGGCCCGGGTGGTGCCGCTCCGGCCCCGACCCCGACGCGGCCCTGGCGGCTCTCCTCGACTACGGCGCGAGGTACGCCGCGATTCTTCAGGGCACCCGGCTCGGATTCCTGGCTCCGGCGGATGGGACGGGACTCCGGGTGGTCGAACGGATCCGAGGGAACGCCACGACCGATTTCGGGGCCCCGGGGATCGCCCCCAAGAGCGACGCAAACCCGGTCGACGACACCGAACGGGGCCGGTTCGAGAAGCTGCTCGGGGCCAGTTGGCGGGCGTTCGATGCGGCCGCCCTGGCCGCCCGCGGCAAGACCCTGCGGACCGGCCCCCGCGGCGGCGGCCGGTCGTTGGACGCCATCGTCGAACACGTTCTCGAGGCCGACGAGGCCTATCTCGGCGCGGTGGGCTGGAAACGGCCCCCGGACCGAGGCGGGGTCAAGGAGCGACTAACCCAGACCCGAGAGGCGATCGTGACCGCGTTGGGCGCCGCGGCCCGGGGGGAGATCCCGGCCAAGGGGCCTCGGGGCGGCGTCCGTTGGACGGCCCGCTATTTCGTCCGCCGGGTCGCCTGGCATGCGGTGGCCCACGCCTGGGAGATCGACCGCCGCGCGAGCTAGCCGGCCCCGGGCGCTAAAGCGGTCATCGAGGCGGGGGTCGGCCTAACGGCCCCGCAGGGAATCCAGCAGTCGCCGGTCTCTCGGTGACAACAACGCGGTGTCGACCGCCGCGACCAACGCCACCAGCGAGTCGCCCGCGGCCCCGTTCCCGAGCCGCCGCTCTGCCTGGGCCAGGAGAAGTCGCACATGGGCGAGGCTCCGTCGCCAGGTTGGCGGGGCGCCCGCGAAGATCGCCTCGGCGCGCCGGCAGGTGGCCCGAGCGCCCTCGGCGCTCTCGCCCGACTCCATCAGGAACTCGCAGAGCGCCGCCTGCGCCCGCGCCAATTCCAGGTCGGGGCTGACCTTCCGGAGCGCAAACCGGTCCACCACCGCTGACTGCTCGGCGATGGCCCCCCGGCGATCGCCGAGCCGCCAGAGGATGTGAGCCGCGCGTCCCCGGGCCGCCAGCGTGGCCTGGGCGGTGTCGCCGAGCGAGGCAGTGAACAGGCGGATCGCCCGTTGGACCAGGGCGAGAGCGTCCTGGTGGCGGCCCCGCTCCAACACCACCCCGGCGCGTCGATCGAGAAAGGTCGCCACCTGAGGATGGGTCGGACCGAGGGCGCTCTCGAGGCCGGCCACCACCGCGCCGAAAAGCGAGTCGGCCTCCGCCACCAGCGCGGCATTCCCTTCGAGCAGCCCGCGGTCCAAGACCACCGCCGCGAGGGAACCTACGGTCCGGAGCGTGACCGGGTGATTGGGCCCCTGGAGCCGGGTCTGGCGGGAGGCGAGATCGCGATAATCGGCCTCGGCGCCGGCGACGTCGCCACGAGCGCGCCTGAATGCCGCGAGATTGCCTAACGCCACGATGGTCCGCTGGTGGTCCCGGCCCACCGAGCGTTCCAACGACCGGAGGGCCAGGGCCTGGGTCTCGGTGGCCGCCGGGAGGTTGGCCTGGTAGTACTGGGCCGCGGCCAGGTTGTTGGCCGTGATCCCGACGGCGCGGTGGTCGTCGCCGTGGACCTCCCGGCGGGTCGCCAGGGCGGCCACCAACACCGATTCCGCCGCCGGGTAGCGCCTGGCGTCGTTGAGGAGGACGCCAAGGTCGTTCTGGGACCGGGCCAGATCGGCGCGATGGCCGGGGCCCAGTCGCTGCCGCATCGCGATCGCTTCCCGGAGGAGCAGCTCCGCGGTGTCGCGACGTCCCACTTCGAAGCGGATCCAGCCAAGCAGGTTGATCGCGCCCGCGAGGTCCGGATGGTCGCCTCGGTGGAGTGAGCGGCGAATCGCCAGCGCCGAGGCGGCCAGCGGCTCGGCGGTGCGGTACAGGCCCAGCCGATCGTAGCCGTCGGCCAGCACCTCCATGATTTCGGCCCGGAGCTCGGGCTGGTCGCGGTATCCGCTGTCGAGCCGGGCCGCCTGGATGTCGAGGAGCTGGCGCACCGACACCGTGTCGCCGGTGGCCTGATTGGCGCCGGTCGCCCCGAACATCTCCATCAGGAAGCCCCGGACCTCGAGCGCCTTGTCGCGCTCCCGAGTCACCCGAGCCGACTCCGCACGGACCCGCGCCGACTGGACCAGCGTCACCGCCGTCGTCACCACCAATGCGACCACCGTGACGACGGCGGCCCCGACCGACACCGCGTTCCGCGCCACGAATTTGCTGACCCGGTACCCTATGGTGTCGGGTCGCGCCCGCACCGGCAGGCCGCGCTGATAGCGCTCCACGTCGTCCGCCAAGGCGAGGGCCGACGGGTAGCGCCGTTCCGGTTCCTTGGCCAGCGCCTTCAGCGCGATGGTATCGAGATCGCCGGCGAGCTGGCGCCGGGAATCGGCGTCGGCCACCACCGCGCTCGGCCTCGCGGGGTCGGTCTCGAGGATCTTCCGTTCGAGATCGCGATAGCTGTCGCCGGCGGCGGCATGAGGATGTCGCCCGGTCACCAGTTCGTAGAGCAGCACGCCGAGCCCGTAGCCGTCGGTGGCGGTCGTCACTGGCCCCCCGGCGAGCTGCTCGGGCGCCGCGTACTCGGGGGTGAGCAACCTGACGTTGGTCCGGGTCTCGACGCTGGCGCTCAGGGTGTCGGTGCCCGCGAGCACCTTGGCGATCCCGAAATCGAGGAGCTTGGGGATGCCGTCCCGGGTCACCAGGATGTTGCGTGGCTTCAGATCGCGATGGACGATGAGGTTCTGGTGGGCGTGGTGCACCGCGCCACAGACGATCCGGAACAGGTCGAGGCGGGCCGCGAGAGAGGGCCGGTTCGCGTCGCAATAGGCGTCGAGCGGGGTGCCCTCGATGTACTCCATCACGAAGTAAAGCCGCCCGTCCGGGGTGGCTCCGGCGTCGAGCAGACTGGCGATGTTGGGATGATGGAGGCTGGCGAGCATTCGGCGCTCGAGCCGGAATCGGGCCATCACGTCGCCGGTCGAGGCGCCTCGGATCACCTTGACGGCCACTGACTGGTGGATGTCGTCGGATTCGCGGGTGGCGAGATAGACGTCGCCCATCCCGCCGCGTCCGATCCGGCCCACCACCCGATAAGGGCCGATCGTGGTGGGAATCGGTTCGGGCGCCTCGTTCGGCTCGAACGCCGTCAGCGGCACGGCGTCGAGCGCCAGGACGGGCCGCTCGAGATAGCCCGGGTCGCGGTCGATTTCGGCCGCCAGCGATTCGACCTCGCGCCGCAGCTCGGCATCGCCCTGGCACTCCCGGTCGAGAAAGGCGGCCCGCTCGCCGCCAGACAACTCGAGCGCGTCGAAGCAGAGGGCCTCGACTCGCCGCCAGCGGTCCGGGTTCATCGGTCGGTCGTCACCCGGCACCCTGGGGATCGGCGCCGAGAAAACCGGCTTGGTCGCCGAGGTCCCGGCGGAGCCAGGCCTTGGCGATCGTCCAGACCCGGCGCACCGTCCGCTCGGAGGTCCCCATCACCTCGGCAACCTCGACGTTCGAGAGCCCGGCGAAGAACCGATACTGAACCACCTTGGCGCCCTCGGGGTTGAACCCCTCCAGGCGGGTGAGCGCGTCGTCGAGCGCCAATAGCTCGTCCGCCTGGTCGTCGGAAAAGGGCGCCGGCTCGGCGGAGGCCGCCGTTTCGAGAGTGATATGGATCGCGCCACCGCCCCGCTTGTCGGCCCGGTGGCGCTTGGCGTAGTCGATCAGGATTCGCCGCATCGCCTCGCTCGCCACGGCGAAGAAATGGCTCCGGTTCTTCCAGTCGACCCGATTCTGGTCGACCAGCTTGAGGTAGGCTTCGTGGACCAGCGCGGTCGTGGTGAGGGTGTGCCCCTCCCTTTCGGCTCGGAGCCGGGCATGGGCGAGTCGGTTCAGCTCGGGGTATACCAGTGGCAGCAGCTGGTCGAACGCGGCCTTGTTGCCGTGCGAAGCAGCCCGCAGAATCGAGGTGATCTCGCCAGAAAACCGCTCGTCTGGACTATCGCTCATGCCATTGACCATATCACTTGGCGGCGGGAGCGGCAAACCAGACCGCGCCGGCCCCTTGCTTCCCCGCCGGGTCGGGCGAATACTCCCGCCCGGTGTCATCGGGGAGGACCCATGGGTAGCGACGAATACGACAACGACGAGGTCGATCTCGACGCGAAGGACGGCGAATCGTTCGACGACGAGACCGAGCTGCAGGGCGATGCCCTGGTGAGTTGCCCCTACTGCGGCCAGGAGTGCGAGATCACCCTCGACCCCGGTGGCGGGAAGACCCAGCGGTACGTCGAAGATTGCCCGATCTGTTGTCGGCCCTGGGCGGTCCACGTGACCTATGACGACGACGGTGCCGCCGAGACCTGGCTCGAGGAGCTGGGTTAGCCCCCAAGGCGACCGGGCGGTATCGTTGGGGTCATGATGCCGCCGTCGCCGCCGCGGTCCCTTCGAGTCGCCGGGCTCGCCGCCTTCTGGGGCCTCGTCCTCGGCCTTACCGGCCGTCTAGCGATGCGTTTTGTCGCGCTCGAGGCGGGGATGTCACCGGGCTTCTCCACCGGCGGCTCCCTCGAGGTCATCGGCTTTGGCACCTTGGTGGGCGCTCCGATCGCGGCGGCGTTTTTCTTCCTTAGGCCGAGAATCCGAGTCCAGGGGCCATGGCCCGGCCTCTTCATCGGGCTACTGATGTTCGCGGCGTTCGCGCTCCTCCAGCCGCCGTCGGCGCGGTCGGCGTTGTCGGCCACCACCGACACCCCCGCCGCGACCGCGGCTCTCTTCGGTGGAGTGCTCGCGGCCTGGGGGCTGGGTCTGGAGGTCCTCCACCGGCGTTACTTGGCTCGACTTTCAGCGGGGTAGCGCCTCGCCGGTGCGGTGGGGTTGCACTTGGGGGGGGCCGGTTCCGTCACTGGCCCAGCCGTGTGCCTTGCCCCACCTGGGGCGTCTCCATCCGTGACCGACCACACCTCACCGAGGTCCCGATGCGAAGGTACGCTCGCTTTTCGACCATTGTCCTGGCCACCCTGGCCGCGGCCGGGTGTAACGAATCCACCACACCCGGCCTCGGGCGGGCCGAGGCCCTCATCGTCGACCCGCCCGCCGCCGCGCCAACCGTGGCCGGATCGCTCGCGGGAAACACTTTCGCCTCGATCTCCACCGACGGGACCACCTGGGTCGACCTTGGCTCACCGAACGGCATCACCGTGCCGCTCCAGGCCGCCGGGTCGGCCACCGTCCACGGTGAGCAGGATGCCCCGACGGGGACCTATACCCGGGTCCGGCTGATCTTCGAGGGGGTGACCGCCCGGCTGACGAGCGGCTCGGTGATCGGGGGAACCACCTTGACCAGCAACGTGAACCTTCCGCTCGGGGGAGCGGACCAACGAGTCGAGGTGGTGGTTGCCGTCCCGGCGTTCACGGTCGACGCCGATGCCGGGATTCAGCGGACCATCGCCTTCGAGCTCCGATCCTACCTCTGGATCACGGCCGCGGCGCTCCAGGCCGGGACGGTCACCGACGCCACGATCCAGGGGGCCGTCGTGGCCACCACTCGGGTCGACAACCGGTAGCTCGGATCGCCGATTCGGATCGTCGATCGATTCGTCTACCAACAAATAGCGGCGGGCCTACCCGGACGGCGAGCGCCGAGCGTTGCTTGCCAACTTGCAACTCCCCCCAAGTTGGCGATCTTAGATACTCATCCTACCATCGGTCGGGGAACGCCATGACCACCTTTTCCAGATTCTCCCTGGGCGCCGCGCTCACGCTCTTCGCGTTGGCCACCCCAGCCGCCGCCCAGCAAAGCGACCCCCTCCGGGGCATCGACGCCTATATCGAGAAGGCTCGCCAGGACTGGGGCGTGGCCGGGCTCGCCGTCGCGATCGTCAAGAATGACTCGGTGATCTACGCCAAGGGCTTCGGGCTCAAAGAGGTCGGGAAGCCCGAACCGGTCGACGCGCGCACCCGGTTCGCGATCGGCTCCAACTCGAAATCGTTCACCGTGGTCGCTCTCGGGATGCTTCAAGACGAAGGGAAGCTCAACCTCGACGACAAAATGATGAAGTACCTCCCCGACTTCGCCGTCTCCGACCCGTACATCACCCGGGAGTTGACCGTTCGTGATCTGGTCACCCACCGGAGCGGCTACTTTCGGGGTGACGCGGTCTGGATGGGAAGCGGCTTCGGCCGAGACGAGATTCTCCGCCGGACGCTCCAGCAGCCGACCAGCACCAGTTTCCGCTCCACCTTCGGCTACAACAACATCATGTATCTGGCCGCCGGTCAGATCGCTGGGAAGGTCGCCGGAACCGGCTGGGACGCTTTCGTCAAACAGCGCATCTTCGCGCCCCTCGGCATGGCGAGCAGCGTCACCAGCACCAAGGAGTTGAGCGGGCCCGACGTGGCGCGGCCCCACGCGCTGGTCGAGGGCAAGGCCGTTCCGATCAACCATCGGAATCTCGACAACGTCGCGCCGGCCGGGTCGATCTACTCCACCGTCGCGGACATGGGGCAGTATCTCCGATTTCACCTCCGCGACGGGCGCTACCGGGGCACTCAGGTGTTGAGCAAGCGGTTCCAGGATCAGATGGAGACGGCGCAGGTGGTCGCCGGGTCCGGTCGCGACACCCTGCTCCCGATGGTTCACTTCGACACCTACGGGCTCGGCCTCTGGCTCCGCGACTACTACGGCAAACTGCTCGTTTCCCACGGCGGCGGCATCGACGGGATGCTGTCGCAGATGGCCTGGCTCCCGGAGGCCGACGTCGGGGTGGTGGTGCTCACCAACACCGACGGCCAGAATCTCCAGAACGCCCTCCCCTTCAAGATCCTCGATCGGTTGATCGGGGCGCCGGAGCGGGATTGGAGCGCGCTCTACCTGGCCCAGGCGAAACAGCAGCGGCACCGGGCCGATTCGGTCCGCGCGACCCTGGTCGCTCAGCGGGTGACGGCCACCAGACCGTCGCTAGGGCTCGACCGTTACACCGGGGTCTACGACAACGCTTTCTACGGTGAGCTCCGGGTCGAGCAGGAAGGCGACGGGCTGGTCCTGCGGCGGAGTGTGGAACAGTCGGCCAAGCTGGGACACTGGCACTTCGATGCCTTCGGGGTCACTTGGAACTCTTCGCGCACCCCGGAGGTTAATACCTTTGCCCTGTTCCGGATCGATCCGAACGCGACGGTGACGGCCCTCGAAATGCGAGGCCCGCCTTTCGCGACGCCGTACGCGGCGGGGATCGTGTTCACTCGAAAGGGCGACGCTCGAACGGCGGCGGGCGGGGGCCAATAGGAGCTTCCGGACCCGACGGCCGACCGACCCCGGGCAGGCGATCCGTCGGGCGGCCCCTCGAATCTGGAGCACCAGGATGACCGAAGGTCTTGAGGGAGCCCATCTCGTGATCACCGGCGGCGACGGCGCCCTTGGCCAGGCCGTCGTCCGGGCCTTCGTCGCCGCCGGGGCGATCTGCCACCTTCCGATCTTCGGCGCGGTGGGCGACGCCCAGGCGGGCGTCCACCAGACCGGCGGGGTCGATCTCACCGCCGAGCCGGCCGTCGAGGCCTACTACGCCGGCTTGCCCCCGATCGCCGCGTCGGTCCACCTCGCCGGTGGTTTCCTGGCCAAGCCGATCGCGGACACCACCCGGGCGGATCTCGACCGACAACTCGGACTGAACCTCGTCACGACGTTTCTCTGTTGCCGAGAGGCGATCAAGGCGATGCGGAAGAGCGGCGGTGGCCGGATCGTCAATGTCGGCGCTCGGGTCGTCGAGGCACCGGCCGGCGGGATGGCGGCCTACTCGGCGGCCAAGGCGGCCGTCGCGGCGCTGACTCGCGCCCTCGCCGACGAGGTCCGCCACGAGCGGATCCAGATCAACGCGGTGCTGCCGTCGATCATCGACAGCCCCGCCAACCGCGCCGCCATGCCCAACGCCAAGCACGACCGCTGGCCGCAACCGGCCGACCTGGCCCGTCACATCCTCTGGCTGGCCTCCCCCGACAACCGGCTGACCTCGGGCGCGCTGATTCCCGTCTACGGGGCCGCCTAACCCCTCGCGGACTCACTCGGGTCCGCCCGAGCCGGCCCGGAGGACCCGCCCAACCCGGGCTAGCCGTCGCCAATCGGCCGACCCCTTGAACTACTAGGGGAGCTGGCATACCTTCCCCTAGTACTACAGAGGGAGTCGAAATGGCTACCGACACGGTGCCGATGCTCAAGGGCACGGTCAATCTGTTGATCATGCAAGCCCTCGCCGCCGGCGCCACCCACGGTTACGGCGTGATGCGGTGGATCGAAGAGGCCACCGGCTCGACCCTGCAGGTCGACGAGGGGTCGCTCTACCCCGCCCTCTACCGCCTCGAGGATCGGGGCTGGTTGGCCTCCGACTGGGGCGTCTCCGAGAACAACCGCCGGGCCCGCTTCTACCGGCTCACCCCGAAGGGCCGCACTCAGCTCAAGGCCGAGGCTGGCGAGTTCGTTCGCTTTGCCCGGGCGATGTTCCGCGCCCTGGACGTCCCCATCGCCGAGCCGATCGGTCGATGACGGATGACGCGGGCTGGCAGCGCTACTGGCGCTATCTGTCGTTCCGGTTTCGGAGGGACGTCGACGACGAGATCGCCTTTCACGTCGAGATGCGGGCCGCCGAGCTTCAGCGTACGGGGCTCACCGCCGACGCCGCCCGCCGGGAAGCGCAGCGGCGCTTCGGTGACCGGGCCCAGATCCGGGCAACCTTGCAGCGGATCGAACGGAAACGAGGACAACGGATGCGACTGTCATATCTCCTTCAGGAACTGATCCAGGACGTTCGCTACGGCGCTCGGGGTCTCCTCAAGCGACCGGGCTTTACCTTCATGACGGCGAGTTCGCTCGCCCTGGGGATCGCCGCCACGACCGTGGTCCTGAGCTTGATCGACACTTACCTTCTTCGACCACTTCCGGTGAGGAATCCAGGCGAGTTGGTCGTGGTCGGTGGCTCGACCCGAGCCAGCGGTGGCCTGGTCGCCGGCGTTCTCGGCCCTCCGACCGTCCGCGACATCGCGGCTCGCACCGACCTGTTTCAGGGCGCCGCCGCGACGACGATCGTCATGGCGGCGACGGCGAGGGCGCAAGACGAGCCGGCCGAACGGGGGATGTATCTCGGGGTAACCGGAAACTACTTCTCGTTGCTCGGAGTCTCGCCGTCGCTCGGCCGGTTGCTCGGGCCGGATGACGAACGCCTCCGGGAACAAGTCGTGGTGCTCTCCCATCGCATCTGGACCACTCGGTTCGGGAGCGAACCGGGCGTGATCGGGCGGACCATCCGGGTCAATACGGTGCCGTTCACCGTCATCGGGGTGGCTCCCCAGGGTTTCAGCGGCACCGAACACCTGATCGATCCCGACGGCTACCTGACGAGTACGACTGTCAGTGTCGTCGACCCCGTGGCGGGAAAGACCGAGGAGCGCCGGGATGCGGGGCGATTCACCGTCATCGCTCGCCGGCAACCGAACCGGACGGTGGCCGAGGTCAACACGGCGCTCGGCATCCTCGCCGGCGAAATCGAGAAGGCGTATCCGGAAGTCGGCGAGCAGTTCCGGCTGCCGGCCTTCCCGGAGGCCCGAGCCCGCCCCAACTTGGCGTCGGCCGGCGGGATGCTCGCGGCCAGCGTGGTGGCCGCGACCCTGGCGTTGCTCGTTCTGCTGACGGCCTCCGTCAACGCGACCAACCTGATTCTCGCCCGGGGCAGCACTCGGGCCACGGAGCTGGCGGTGCGGCAGGCCCTCGGCGCGTCCCGGATTCGGCTGATCAGCCAACTCGTTACCGAAACCCTGCTCTTGGCCCTGCTGGCCCTTGCGGGCGGCTGGGTCTTGGCCCGGTTGGCCGTTGGTGCGCTCAACTCGATTCCACTGGAGCTCGACGACCTGCCGCTGTCCTGGGGCCTCAAACTCGACCTCCGGGTGTTCGGGATGACCTCGGTGATCACCCTCCTGATCGGTTTGGTCGCTGGGGTCGGACCGGCTCTCTCCACCTCGAGGTTCGCCCTGCAACAGCGACTGCGGGAGGGTGGGCGCGCTGGCCTGAGCCGGCGAGGGCGTCGAGCGAGGAGCGCTTTGGTCGTGGCCCAAGTCGCGGCGTCGTTGGTCGTCCTGGTGTGCGCGGGG
This sequence comes from Gemmatimonadales bacterium, assembly GCA_046160105.1. GTDB lineage: Bacteria > Gemmatimonadota > Gemmatimonadetes > Gemmatimonadales > GWC2-71-9 > SHZU01. Next base: position 10,815 of record JBJXGT010000016.1, read on the forward strand.
CTCTTCCTCGCGAGCGCCAAACAGGCGGCAAAGGTGGACTTGGGCTTCCGCCCCGACCACCTCCTCACCCTCGGCGTCGACGCCACCCTCGCGCATTACGACGAGCCGACGGCCCGGGCGGCGTTCGACCGAATCCGCGACGCCGTCGAGCAGGTCCCGGGAGTCGTTTCGGCGGCGTGGGCCACGACGGTCCCGATCAAGCGGGGCGCCCTCGGTATGAGCGAGACCCAAGGCGATGGAGACACCAAGCTCGGCCTCTTCACCGCGACCGTCGGACCCCGCTACTTCGAGGCCCTCGAGATGCCTTTGCTCGAGGGGCGAGGGTTCGAGCTGGCCGATGATACGACCCGAGCCGGCGTTGTGGTGATCAACCGGCGCGCGGCCGAGGCGCTGTGGCCGGGGAAGTCGGCGCTGGGCCGGTCCATCCGGCTCGATCGCAACGCGGCACCGTTCGAGGTCGTCGGTGTCGTCAAGGACAGCAAGTATCTCCTGATCGGGGAAGCCCCCCGCCCCTATCTCTATCGCCCGCTCGCGCAGAGCTACTCCCCAAACGTGTACCTCCATATCCGGACGAAGGTCGATCCGGCCGGGCTCATCGGGCCGGTCCGCTCGGCCGTCGCCGCGGTGGACCGGGACTTGGTGCCGTTCGCGGTGACGACGATGGAGGAGGTCCTCGCCGCCAGCCCGAACGGGACGCTTCTTTTCAAAATGGGCGCCGGGTTCGCCTCGGCGATCGGATTGCTCGCGCTAGCCTTGACGTTGGCCGGCCTCTACGGCGTGATCGTGTACTCGGTCACCCAACGGACCAAGGAGATCGGCCTTCGGATGGCGCTGGGGGCGACTCGGTGGACGGTGGTGCGGTCGATCCTGAGCGACGGCGGCAAGCTGGCGCTGATCGGGATCGTCATCGGCACCGTCGGCGCCGTCCTAGTCAGTCGAATGCTGGGCGGTCTGCTGGTCGGAAGCCGGGGAGGCGACGTGGCCATCTTCGCCGCCGTCGCCATCGGGCTGGGGGCGGCCACCTTGTTGTCGACGTACCTGCCGGCCCGCCGCGCGGCGCGGATCGACCCGACGAAGGCGCTCGCCGAGGGGTGACCGGGATCAGTGACTGGCCGTATCGACCCGCGACCAATCGACCACCGTGCCGTGCCCTCCGGCAAACCGCGACGGCGCGATTCCGCGAGCGCGGGCGAACGAGGCGAGTTCGAGGCTCCCGATTCGCGGCAACGGTTGGTTGGCCGCTGGTGACAGCACGTCGCTGGTAAACAGCACACCGGCCGAGGGCACCCACGCCGCCAAGATGCCCTCGGCGTGGGCCGACGCGAGCGGATACAGCACCACCTGACCCGCCCCGCTTCCCAGCACCAGCGAGTCACGCACCGCGACCACTGGGGGGACCGCCGTCCCTCTCGACAACCGATCTGGCGCCACGGTCTTCCGGGCTCCGGCGACCTCCCGGACGAATCCGCTGTTGCGTTGGTGAGCGATGACCCGGATACCCCGAGCCTGCGCTGCCCGGATCCCGCCACTGTGGTCATGATGATGGTGGGTCAAGACCACGCCGGTCACCCGCCGGCCCGGGAAACGGTGCTCGAGGGTGTCGAGCAACGCGTTGACCCGAGCGCGACTTTGGGGCGCCTCGACCACCAGAAGGCCCGCGCCCTGTTCCACCACCAACGAATGATGGCTTCCGCCCTCGGCGCGCCAGACCCCCGGAGCGAGACTCGCCAGCGTCACGGTGACGGCGGGCGGTCCGGCCGGCAGGCGCGGCGCCTGGGCGGCCAGCGAATCGGGAATGGCGAACTGGCTCTCGTCGAGCGGCTGGTTGACCGCGGCCGATGTCAGCACCGTGTGGGAGAGAAGCCGACCATTGACCTCGACGTCGACTTGGCGGGGTAACCACAGTCCACCGGCGTTTTGCCAGCGGGTAAACCAGGTGAGCGTTCGCCGATCGCCGAGAACGTCGTCGTCGGCGATCGTCTCGGTGGCAACGGGGAGACCGCTGGCGCGGTCGAACCAGATATCGACCGTGTCGGGGCCAAGGGGCATCCGGATCCCGTCGGCGATCTCGCCGCGAAGGGCCTTCGGGCGGAGCGCGGTGGCCAAGCTGCCGTGATGTACGGCCGCCCGGATGATCCGCTCGACCTGAAGCGACAGATTGCGCTCCAAGTTGGCCGCGAGAGCGGCCGGCGCCATCTGCGGTCGGTCGTTGGTCTCCACCAGGGCCATTGCTGACGTCGTGACCCGCCGCTCCCGGTTGACGACCCCGGTTACCAGTCGCACCTCCTGCCCGGTGAGCTGGCGGGTAGCGGCGTAGTCGATCACCATACGGCCGATCTGGAGGGTGGCCCGCGCCGGTGACAGGGCCGTCTCCTCCTGCCCCAAACCGAACGCCACGGTGTGGAACTCCACCGTCTTGGTGCGGAGCGAATCGAGGACGCCCGGGCCGCCCATCGCGCGGGCCGCGCGGTCGATGAGGGGTTGAGAAGGAGCGGGACGCTGCGCGGCTAGGCTCGAGCCGGCCACCGCGAGCGTCGTCGTCGTCAGCCAAACGAAGCGGGTGAGGGTGATCATGGCTGCTCGGTGTGTGAATGGTTCGACCAACATTCGACCCTCTCTCCGGACGCGGACAATCTAAACCGAGTTTCGTCCGACGCGGGCGCTGTCCTTCGCTTGACGGCGCAGATGGGCGCCGGTATTGTGAGCGATATTCGAATGGTATGCCGCGGGCACGCCGTTGATTCTGTCCCAGCCACCTCAGGTCGGTCTCGTGACCGCTGTCGACCAACCGGCAAGCCGGCTCCTGGCGGGCTTTGCCGCCGCCGCCCGATTCGAGGACTTGCCGCCCACCGTCGTGGCGGATACTCGCCGAGCGGTTCTCGACTGGCTCGGTTCAGCCCTGGCTGGGGCGCTCGAGCCGCCGGCCCGGATGGCCCAACGGGTAGTCGCAACCCTGGGCCGGTCCGGGGAGGCAACGGTGTTTGCCGCGGGACGAGCGGCGGCGGCGAACGCGGCGCTCGCGAACGGCGTCGCCTCCCACATCCTCGAGCTCGACGACGTTCACAAGGGCTCGACCCTCCACGCGGCGGCCCCGGTGATCCCCGCTGCTTTGGCGGTCGCCGAGCGGGAGCATCGCGACGGCCGAGCGTTCCTGCTCGCGGTGGCGCTCGGGTACGAAGCCGCCCTCCGAATCGGCGAGGCGGTGAACCCAAGTCATTACCGCTTTTGGCACCCGACCGGCACCGCCGCGACCTTCGGGGCCGCGGTCGCCGCCGGCTCACTCCTCGGTCTCGATGAAGCCGCGATGCTCGATGCGCTCGGCACGGCCGGCACCCAGGCCGCGGGGCTCTGGGAATTCAATGCCGACGGCGCGATGAGCAAGCATCTCCATCCGGGCAAGGCGGCGTTCAACGGCGTCCTGGCCGCGGATCTGGCTCGCGAGGGCTTCACCGGCGCGACCCGGATTCTCGAGGGCGCCCGCGGCTTTTTCCGGGCCACCGCGACCGACGCCGACCCGAGCCGGATCACCGACGGCCTGGGCACCGTCTGGAAGGTGAGCGAGAACTGCTACAAGCTCCACTCATGCTGCGGCCACACCCACTCCGCGATCGACATGGCGCTCGACTATCGGGCGAGCGGCGCCTGGCGCGGGCAAGAGGAGGTCGCCGCGGTCGAGGTGCGGACCTACGGGCCAGGGTACGAGATCGTCCGAGAAGCGAATCCGCGAACGCCCTATCAGGCCAAGTTCAGCATGACCTACTGCGTCGCGGCCGCTGTTGCCGAGGGACGGGTCGGGCTCGAGCAGTTCGGCGCCGAGCGCTTCTCGGAGGCGGGGGTGACGGACGTTCGGATCCGATCGCTGCTGGAACGGATTCACGTCACGGTCGATCCGGATCTGTCGGCCCGCTACCCGGCCGAATGGGGCACTCGAATCCGCTTCACCAGCCGCGCCGGTGACGACGTCGAGCTGAGCGCCGCGTTTCCGCGGGGCAATCCCGAGAACCCGGTGTCGACGCCGCTCTTGGAAGACAAGCTTCGCGGCCTGGTCGGCCCCCGGCTCGGCGGCGCGGTCGCGGATCGAGCCGTTCGGGCGATCAACGAGCTGGAGCGGTGCCCCGACATGGCGACGGCCTTCGCGGACCTGGCACCTGCCGTCGCCGGGGCGCCCCGGACCGCCCCGTCGCCAAGCCTAACGAAACGCTGAGGCAATGGCCGACATCAATCCGCGGGCCCGCGAGCACGTCGAGATCCGCCAAGGGGTCCGGGACGTGTGCGCCCCGTTCGACGGCGCCTATTGGCAGAAGGTCGAACGCGCCTCCGGCTATCCGGAGGAATTCGTCGCGGCGCTGACCAAGGCCGGATGGCTCGCGGCGTTGATCCCGGAGGAGTTTGGTGGCGGCGGCCTCTCGGTGACCGAGGCCTCGGTGATCCTCGAGGAGATCAATCGGGCCGGGGCCAACTCCGGTGCCTGTCACGCCCAGATGTACGTGATGGGCACCGTGCTCCGTCACGGGTCGCCGGAGCAGAAGGCCCGGTACCTTCCCGGCATCGCCGCCGGAGCGCTCCGGCTCCAATCATTCGCGGTGACCGAGCCGACCGCGGGAACCGACACGACCAAGATCAAGACCTTCGCCGAGCGGCGCGGTGACCGTTATGTGGTCAACGGGCAGAAGGTGTGGATCTCCCGGGTCCAGCACTCCGACCTGATGGTGCTGCTGGCTCGGACCACGCCGCTCGAACGGGTGACCAAGCGAACCGAGGGTCTCTCCGTGTTCCTGGTGGACCTTCGGGAGGGCGGCGGCAAGGGTCTCACGGTCCGCCCGATCGAGAACATGGTCAACCACGAGACCAACGAGCTTTTCTTCGAGAACTTCGAGATCCCGGCCGACAACCTGATCGGCGAGGAAGGCCGAGGCTTCAAGTACATTCTCGACGGGATGAACGCCGAGCGGATCCTGATCGCGGCCGAGTGCGTGGGCGACGGGTTCTGGTTCATCGACAAGGCCCGCCGGTACGCCAGCGATCGGATCGTCTTCGACCGGCCGATCGGGCAGAACCAGGGGGTCCAGTTCCCGATCGCCCAGGCCTATGCCAACGTCCGGGCGGCCGACCTGATGCGATACGAAGGGGCCCGGTTGTTCGACGCCGGGCTGCCCTGCGGCGCCGAGGCGAATCTGGCCAAGCTCCTGGCGGCGGACGCGTCGTGGCAGGCCGCCAACGTCTGTCTCCAGACCTTTGGCGGGTTCGGGTTCGCCAACGAGTACGACATCGAGCGGAAGTTCCGCGAGACCCGGCTCTATCAGGTCGCCCCGATCTCGACCAACTTGATTCTCTCGTTCGTCGGCGAGCACGTCCTTGGAATGCCCCGCTCGTTTTGAGGCCGCCATGACCACCCGACCGGACCGTCTGTCTCGCAGCATGCTCTACGTGCCGGCCACCCGATTCGACATGATCGAGAAGGCGGCGCGAAGCGACGCCGATGCGGTCTGCATCGACCTGGAGGACGCCGTCGCGCCCGACCAGAAGGAGGCGAGCCGTGCCAACGTGGTCCGGGCGCTGACCAGTCTGGACTTCGGAGGCCGGACCCGGATGTTCCGGATCAACGGCCTCGACACCAAGTACGCCTATCGAGACATCATCGACGTCGTCGAGCCGGCCGGGCAGGCGATCGACAGTCTGATGCTGCCGAAGACCAGTGGGCCAGACGACGTCCGGTTCGTCGATACCTTGCTGACCCAGGTCGAGGCCCGGTCCGGGATTCCGCACCGGATCGGGATCGAGGCCCAGATCGAGTCGGCCGCGGGGTTCGTCTGGGTTCGGGAGATCGCCGCGAGCTCGGACCGGCTCGAGTCCCTCATCTTCGGTTCCGGCGACTACGCGGCCTCGATGCGGATGCCGCTCGCGAGCATCGGCGAAGCCGACGAGCACGACGCCGCCTACGCCGGGCACCGTTGGCACGCGGTGATGCACGGGATCGTGGCGGCGGCCCGGGCCAACGGCCTCCGGGCGATCGACGGCCCCTACGCTGATTTCAAGGACGGGGCGGGTTTCGGGCGCGGGTGCGCGACGGCCCGCGCCCTCGGCTTCGATGGCAAGCAATGCATCCACCCCGCGCAGATCGCCGCCGCCAATGCCACGTTCTCGCCGCTCCCCGACGAGGTGGCGTGGGCGAGGTCGGTGGTGGCGGCCTACCAGCAAGCCACCGAGCAGGGGCGCGGCGCGGTCGCGGTGGGCGGCAAGATGATCGACGCGGCCAACATCCGAATGGCGATGACGACGCTCCGCCGGGTCGACGCCATCGCTTCGAAGAACAAGGACGGGCGCCAATGAGCCAGGCACCGTGTTACGAGGACTTCGAAGTCGGGATGGTGATCCGGCACCCGCTGGGGCGAACCGTGACCGCCACCGACAACATCTGGTTCACCCTCCTGACCAACAACACCAATCCGATCCACTTCGACCGCCACTACGCCGCCCAGACCGAGTTCGGTCAGCCCTTGGTCAACTCGACCTTCACGCTCGCGTTGGTCGTCGGCCTGACGGTGTCCGACATCTCACAGAACGCCGTCAACTTGGGTTGGCAGGACATCCGGATGCCGGCCCCCGTGTTCGAGGGTGACACCATCTATGCCCAGACCGAGGTGCTGAGCACCCGGGATTCCGGCTCCCGACCGACGATGGGCATCGTCGAGATCAAGACCACCGGGTACAAGCAGGACGGCACCGTGGTGATGACCTTCCGGCGAACCATTCTGGTCTACAAGCGGGGCCACGCGCCGGTTCGGCCGACTCCGACAATCAAGGAATGACAGTGCTCGACGCGACGTTCTTCGAACGCCTTCGTGCCGCCGGAACCGCCGCGGCAACTACCTTCGAGGTGAGGTCTCCGATCGACGGTCGAGCGATCGCCACCGTGGCCGATTGCGGTGCGGGTGAGGCGGGTCCGGTCCTCGACGCGGCTTCGGCCGGGTTCGACCGGTGGAAGAGAACCACCGCCTACGAACGAGCCGCGGTGATGAAGCGGTGGCATGCCCTGATCCAGGCCCACGAACCGGTTCTCGCCGAGTTGATGACTCGGGAGATGGGCAAGCCGGTGACCGAGTCGATCGGCGAGGTTCGCTACGGCGCGGCCTTCGTCGAGTGGTACGCCGAAGAGGCCAAGCGAATCGCCGGCGAAACCATCGAGAGCCAGTTCGGCCACAAGCGGCTTCAGGCGATCAAGCAAGCGACCGGGGTGGTCTACGCGATCACCCCGTGGAACTTCCCCATTGCGACGGTGACCCGCAAGATCGCCCCGGCGCTCGCCGCCGGCTGCGCGGTGATCGTGAAGCCGGCCGAGCAGACGCCGCTGTCGGCGTTGGCGTTGGCGGCGCTCTGGCGGGAGGCGGGTGGACCGCCCGACGTGTTCCAGGTGATCACCGCGCTCGACCCGCGGCCGGTGTCGAGCGTCCTGCTCGACGATCTCCGAGTCCGGGTCCTCACCTTCACCGGATCGACCCAGGTCGGCGTCCATCTCTATGAGCGCTCCGCCCGAACCATGAAGCGGCTGGCGCTCGAGCTGGGCGGGCACGCGCCGTTCCTGATCTTCGAGGACGCGCCGCTCGACGCCGCGGTCCGGGAGGTCATGTCCTGCAAGTTCCGCAACGGCGGCCAAACCTGCGTTTGCACCAATCGGATCTACGTCCAGGACTCGATCGCCGCGGCATTCACCGAGCGACTGGCCGCCGCGGTGGCGGCCCTCAAGGTCGGCGACCCGCTCGACCCCGCCACCCAGATCGGCCCGATGGTGGACCAGGCCGGCCTCGCCAAGATCGTCGAGCACCTCGATGATGCCGCCCACCTCGGCGCCAAGGTGCTGACCGGCGGCAAGGCCATGACCGGCCTCTACCACCAGCCGACCGTACTCACCGGAATCCGCCCCGAGATGCAGCTCATGAACGAGGAGACCTTCGGCCCAGTGGCCCCAGTCCTCACGTTCTCCACCGAGGCCGAGGCGATTCGGCAGGCGAACGGGTCGCCGTTCGGGCTGGCGGCCTATCTCTGGACCGCGAACCTCCGGCGAGCCTATCAGGTGGCGGAGGCGCTCGAATTCGGGATCGTCGGCATCAACGACGGGGTGCCGTCGACCGCGCAGGCGCCGTTCGGCGGGGTCAAGATGTCGGGTATCGGCCGCGAAGGCGGGCACTGGGGCATCGACGAATTTCTCGACATCAAGTACCTATCTATCGGACTACGCTGACCGATGAGTCGCGAAGCCACCCCGTGGGCGGACGAGATCCACGCCCTGTTTCGGGCCCATCGCATCACGCTCGTGTCTCACGTTCCCGACGCCGGTCACCAACGGCTGATCGAGCTGTGCCAGGCCGATCCGACCATCCGGACCGTGACGCTCACCACCGAGGAAGAGGGGATCGCTCTCGCGGCCGGCGCCTATCTCGGCGGGGTTCGCTCGGCGCTGTTGATTCAGTCGAGCGGCGTCGGCAACTGCGTCAACATGCTGTCGCTGCCCGCGGTGTGCCAGCTGCCATTCGTCACCCTGGTCACCATGCGCGGCGAGTGGGGCGAGTTCAATCCGTGGCAGGTGCCGATGGGCCAGAGCACGCCGGCGGTGCTCGAGGCGAGCGGGGTGACCGTCTTTCGCTGCGACAGTGCGTCCGAGGTCGCTCCCACCGTGGAGGGAGCGATGGGATTGGCCTGGCAGAGCCGCCAGCGAGTCGCGGTGTTGCTGTCCCAGCGGCTTCTCGGCGCCAAGCGGTTCGTGGCGGTGCCGGGATGACCGGCCTCCCCCGCCGCGACGTCGTCCGCCGCCTGCTCATCGATCGGGGTGACCTGGTGGTCGTCGCCGGACTCGGCGCTGCGGCGTACGACGTGGCCGCGGCGGGCGACGAGCCGCTCGACTTTCCGCTCTGGGGTGCGATGGGCGGCGCCGCCATGGTGGGGTTGGGGGTCGCGATCGCGCAACCCTCTCGGACGGTGCTGGTGGTGACCGGCGACGGGGAGATGCTGATGGGGATCGGCAGCCTCGCCACCATCGCGGTCGAGCGGGCCGCCAATCTCCGGGTCGTGGTGCTCGACAACGAGCGGTTCGGCGAAACCGGCAATCAGCCGACCCATACGTTCTCGGGCACCGATCTCGCCGCGGTGGCCCGGGGGTGCGGGATCGCGGACAGCCGCACCGTTACCACCCTCGACGAAGTGGATCGGCTCCGGACCGATCTCCACACCGCGCCCGGGCCGCTATTCGCGTTGGTCAAGATCGGAGCGGCACCGGAGCCCAAGGCGCTACCGCCTCGCGACGGTCCCTATCTCGCCCACCGAACCCGGGTCGCGCTCCTCGGCGTCGACCGCGCCTTGGAAGACTGAGGCGGAGTCAATGGGGCATTCGGTCGTCATCGTGGGCGGCGGAATCATGGGCGCGTCGATCGCCTATCACCTGGCCCTGCGCGGCTGCACCGACGTCCTGGTGCTGGAGCGGGAGGACGCGCCTGTCACCGGCAGTACCGCGCGGTCGGCGGCCGGGGTGCGGCACCAGTTCGCCGCCGAGGTGAACATCCGGCTCTCCCGGTACAGCATCGAACGGCTGGCCCGGTTCACCGAGGAGGTCGGCGGCCATGCCGAACTCCATCAGGTCGGCTACCTCCTCCTGATCACCGACCCGGCCATGTGGCCGCATTACCAGGGGCAGGTCGAGCTCCAGCGCCGTCTCGGCGTGCCCACCGAGATCCTCGGGCCGGGTGACGTCGACGGGCTGGTGCCGGGCACCCGGCTCGACGACATCGTCGGTGCCACCTACTGCCCGCTCGACGGCTACTGTGATCCATACGGCGTGGCGATGGGGTATCTCACCCGGGCCCGCGAGCTGGGTGTGACGGTGCGTTGCGGCGCCGCGGTGACGGCCGTGCACCGCGCGGGCGGACGGGTCACCGAGGTCGAGACGGCGACCGAGCGAATCGGCTGCGACGTGCTGGTCAACACCGCGGGGCCGTGGGCGGGCGCGGTCGGGACGCTGGCTGGCCTGGAGATCCCGGTCCTCCCCTATCGGCGGACCATCTACATGACGGAAGACTTCGCCGGGATGCCGGACGGGATGCCGTTCACCTTCGACGTCAGCAGCGGCTTCTACATCCGGAAAGAAGGCCGCGGGATGCTGTTCGGGGTGACCAATCCCGACGAGCCGTCGAGCGAGCGGATCGACGTCGATTGGGCCTGGCTCGAGACGGTGCTCGCCGCGGGGATGAACCGGTTTCCGTCGCTCGAGGACGCTCGGCTCGCCGAGAAGAAGTGCTGGGCCGGTCTCTACGAAGTCACCCCGGATCACATGCCGGTGCTCGGCCGTCATCCCGATCTGCCTAACTACGTCGACGCGAGCGGGTTCAGCGGCCATGGCGTGATGCACTCGCCCGCCACCGGGCTGCTCATGGCCGAAGAGATCCTCGACGGCCGGGCCCGGACATTCGACATCGACCCGCTCCGGATCACCCGGTTCGCGACCCATACGGGGGCGATCGAGACCAACATCTTCTGATGACGCCTCCGCCCTCGTCCGACTTGCCGCTGTCCGGGCTCACTGTCGTCGCGCTGGAACAGGCGGTGACCGGCCCCTTCTGTTCCCGGCAGCTCGGCGACCTGGGCGCTCGGGTCATCAAGATCGAGCGGCCCGATGGTGGCGACTTCGCCCGCGGCTACGATGGCGCGCTCAACGGCCTCTCGGCCTACTTCGCCTGGCTCAACCGGGGCAAGGAGAGCGTCGTCCTCGACGTGAAGACCGAGACCGGCCGGGAGACGCTGCTCCGGCTGGTGCGGCGAGCCGACGTGTTCGTTCACAATCTCGCTCCCGGCGCGGTCGAACGGCTCGGGCTCGGCTACGACACCGTCGCGCCGATCGCGCCTCGGCTCATCTGGGCAGGGATCTCGGGATACGGACCTAACGGTCCGTACCGGGACAAGAAGGCGTACGACATGCTGATCCAGGCCGAGGCCGGCGTGGTGAGCCTGACCGGCACGCCGGACGCTCCCGCCAAGGTAGGGATCAGCGTCGCGGACATCGCGGCGGGCCTCTACGCCTACGCCAGCGTCCTGGCCGCGTTGCGCCAACGCGACCGTACCGGGCGCGGCGAGAGGATCGACATCTCGATGCTCGAGTGTTTGGTGGAGTGGATGACGCCCCAGCTCTACGTACACCTGGGGACCGGGGTGGCGCCCCCGCGGGCCGGGCTCCGCCATGCCATGATCGTGCCCTATGGCGCCTATCGGTGCGCCGACGGCAACGTAATGTTCGCGATCCAAAACGACCGGGAGTGGCGGCGGCTCTGCGAGGCGGTCCTGGCCCGACCCGATCTGGCGGACGACCCGCGTTACGCCCGCAACGCCGACCGCCTGGTCAATCGTCGGGAGCTCGAGCGACTGATCGAGATGATCTTCGAGGCACTGCCGGTGAAGGAGGTCGTCGAGCGCCTCGAGCGGGCGGCAATCGCCAACGGGGTCGTCAACGACATCGCGGCGGTGGCCGGACACGCTCAGCTGGCGGCCCGCGGGCGGTGGACCGAACTCGACTCGTTCGTCGGACCGATCCCAGCGCTCCTGCCGCCCCACAATCTGGCCGGCGTCACCCCCGCGATGGCGCGGATCCCGGCGCTCGGCGAGCATACGGCCGCCGTCTTGGCCGAGCTCGAGAAAGGCCCGGCCCGGTGAGACGCTCCCCTCACGGCTCTACGGCAGCTTGGTCGCGGGCCATCGCCGGTCGCTAAGCGCACCGATGACCGAACCGCCCCTCGGCAGCGCCTGGGCTCGCGGCGGGTTTCGGGCGGATCATCGAGTCGACGTAGATTTGTCGTAATGCCATCCTCCACCTCCTTGCCTCGGGCGCCCGTCGCGTGGGCGGCGGCCGCCCTTCTCGCGGTCCACATCGGGGTGGCCTTCTTCCTCCGATCCCCTGGCCTCACAACCGCCGGCGACGACTCGACCTACCTCCTCCTCGGCCGGTCGCTTCGCGACCTCCAGTATGTCGATCAGTTCCTGGTCGGCGCGCCGGTCGAGGCACAGTATCCACCGTTGTATCCGGCCACCCTGGCGCTGATTGGCGCCGTGTTCGGTGAACGCCTGGAACTGTTCATCGCGGCGAGCATCGTCTTCTCGGCCGCGGCCCTTCTGGTGGTCTTTCTGGGCACTCTACCTCACTCGCGGCCGCTGGCGTTCATCGGCCTGACGTTGGGGGCGGTCAACCTCGACCTCCTTCGAATGGCGGGCACGATCCGTAGTGAGCCTCTCTTCATGCTGCTGGTGGCCGGCGCATTGGTACTTCTCGCGAAGCCGGACGCGACCCGCCGCTCATTGGCTTGTGCCGGGGCGTTGGCGATCGCCGCTGCCCTGACCCGAAGCGCCGGTGTGGCCGTGGTGGCCGCCGTGCTCACGACCTGGCTGGTGCAACGACGTTGGCGGCCCGCCAGTTGGCTCGTTGCTGCCTCACTGGTAACCCTGGGGCCGTGGCTTGCATGGACAGTCGTGGCCCCCGGCAAGTTGGCGGGTCGATCCTACGTCGCCGACTTGCTGCTCCCTGGCCCGCCGGCCCCCAGTCCACCGCCACCCGCAGCGATTCCTTCCCCGCAACGATCGGTGCCGGATTCGTCATCGCCTCCATCGGCACCGCCGAGCCCAATCCCTGGCGCGGGGCAAGATTCCACCGCCGCCCCGGCGACCGCCGTCTCGGTGGGGCCGAGCCGACTGGTGGCGACCCTTTGGCACCGAGTCACCACCAACCTGGCCCGCTACGCCAGCCGAGGCGTTCCCGACGCGCTCGGCCTGCCCAGAGTGCCCGGGACGGATTTGGACAATTGGCTGTGGTTGATCGTCCTGGTCGCGGCGGGAGTAGCTGGGCTCTGGCGGCTCAGTCGTTGGTGGCCGGCCGCGGCGGCCACCCTGATCGGCTACGGTTTGCTGCTCGCCGTATGGCCGTACACGGTCGGCCGCTTTCTCACCCCGATGCTGCCCTTGGCGATCCTGGCGCTCGTCACGGGATCGGCCGCGCTCGCGTCACGATTCGGGTTCCGGCGACCGATCATCGTGCCCCTGGCGTTCGCGGTATTGGTGCTGATCGGATCGTTACCACCCGCCGGGCGGGCGCTCCGGCAATCGGCGCAGTGCGACCGTGACCGAGCGACCGAATCCGCCGGGTGCTTCGATCAGGTCGAGCGGGCCTTTTTTTCCGCGATCGCGTTCATCGCGGATTCCACCCCGAGCACCGCCCGATTCTTGACGGCCAAGGAGGCGGTGTTCTACTACTACACCGGCCGACAGGTCGCGCCGCTCCCGCCGCTGCTCGCGGCCCGCCAGCGCGATGTGCGAGGCTACCTGTCGCGACTCGGTGCCGACTATATCCTTCTCAGCCATCTCAAATACGACGAGTGGGCGTTGATCGGCCCCTTAAACGCGATGTGCCGGGATTTCGAACTGGTGCGGCGGTTCGGTCCGGGAACGGTCTTGCTTCGGATTGACCCGCCAAGCGAGCCAGAGGGAGAGGAGGCCTGCGAGGCCATTCGAGAATACGACCGCACGCCGTGGGGATCCCGACTTCCCTAGCCGCACCCGACCAGGGCCTTTCCGCGTTAGGCCGGAACCCGGACGCGCTGAACCCGCCGGCGCTCCACGCTGGGCCACTGGGGCGGTCCCAGTCGATCGGCCATCTCGGCCCGCCGATCCTCATAGACGCGGGGAGCCCAGGGCGGCGGCGATTCGACCCACTCGGCCAACACGATCACCATCGAGACCGCGATCAGCGCCAAGGCCAGGGCCACGATCGACGGCTCCAGTCGGCCATGCAACCGGAACCCGATCGCCAGCACCGCAGCCATCCCCACAGCCACCAGGGCGTGAGGCCACAGCACCACTCGCCGTCCTTCCGCGCTGACCTTCATGGTCAGGGCGTACGGCGCCGGTGCGCCGACCAGGGCCCGCCACACCGCGAGCCACTGATAGGGCCATTTGACCAATTGGAGCAGCATCGAGCGCCAGGGCACCCCTCCCTCCCGTTTGGGATCGAAGTAGAAACGCTGTCGAAAGAGTCCGACCACGCCCAGGGTCGCGGCGAGCCCGGCAACAGCCGCGAGCGCCGGAAGGGCGAGAAAACTCGGTGCCGATCCCCGAAGGATCGTGATAACGAGCAGGGCATACCCGAAGGGGAGCACGAGCGGCCGGAGATAGTGAGCCCCGTGGAAAAGGCTCAGGAATTGGTTCGCCGGGCTGAGTCGCCCCAGGAGACCGGGAAGTTTCCGGAGCTTGAGGTCGATGACACTTCTCGTCCAACGGACTTGCTGGCGAAGGTAGGGGTACCAGCCGACCGGGGTGAGGCCGAGGGCCAGGATTTCGGGAACGAAGACGCCCTCCCACCCCTGAGCCCGGTATCGAACGGTGATCAGCAAGTCGTCGGCGTCGTGGGCGGCGAATCCGCCGACCGACCGGAGGGCCGCCATCCGCTGAGTGGAGTGACTTCCGACCAGAATCGTCTGACCGATCCCGTAACTCGCCATTTGGTGGGCAGAGTAGTAATCGTAGGTCTCCTCGGCGGCGCCCCGGGCTACCAAGCTCACCCGCTGGTTGTAGTAGACTTGGGGGGCTTGGACGAAGCCGACGCGGGCATCGCGGAAGTACCCCAGCACTCGGTCCAGAAAGGTGACCTCAGGAACGTGATCGGGGTCGAACGCCGTCACGATGTCGTAGCGATCCTGCACCCAGGCCAGCCACGCGTTGTAGTTTCCATGCTTGCTACCGGACTGGAAGGTTCCGTCATCGGTCCGGTACTGGGGCATAGTCCGGCGACTGAAGTGAAGGGCCCCGAGCCGCTCGCAGAGTTTCTTCACTTCGGGCGAGTCGCTCTCGTCGAGCACCCAGGTGTCGTGCGGATAACGAATCGCGACCATCGCCCGGACGGACTGCTCCAGCATCGGCAGTGGCTCACCCTCGGCCACGAAGGTGGTCACGACCGCGACTCGCAGGTCAGGGTCCGGCTCGAGGTAGCGGGGGAGGCGCATCCGCCAGAGGAGCGCCCACCGACCCAGCCACGAAGCCGTCGCGAAGGCAACCAGGAACGACGCGGCGAGGTAGCCAACCAGCGAAGCTCCGCGCGGAGCCAGTCGGAGCCAGGCCCACCCGAACCACCCGACCGCGACGGCCACCACGCCGGTTAGGGCGATGAACGCGGCGATCTCCCAGTTGCTCATCGCCCGCACCGAGTCGACTCGCACCCAACTTGATCGCGGGGGGGCCGCGGGAACGGTCATCACTGCCTCTGCAACGCGACGGAATTAGGGACAGTCGGCGACACGCGGTGACATCCCACCGGCTCTGCGAGCGACCGCGCCACTCACTTAACTCCTTGTCTAACATGTAATTGCGGCGCAGGATCAGGGATCCGTCGCTCCAGCGGCTCCTTCAATATGCTCCCCATTCCACCCCTCGTCTATGTGCCGGTCCAAAGGTCAAACCGACGCCAAAATTCCGGCCGATGGCGCGACGGACAACGGGCGCCCGCCGAGTCGAGGCCCCGTGGTCGCCAAGCTGGCGCGGAAGCCGCTGAAGGAGCGGGATCGGATACGGGAACCGTATTGAAGGGAGCGAGCGCGGCGGGGGGTAGCGACCTACTCGATCCGAAAGAAGGAGGTCGCCGCCAATCGGTGGCTTCCGGTCCGCTCGGCGCCAGCCGCAGCGGTATCCGCTGATACCGGATTCCGACTCTGGGGATCGATCCGCGACTTCCCGGCTCAGCTGGCTCGGCTGGAGAAGATCGACTGGCAGTCCCACGATGTCATCGGATGGCCCGACCGCGCCTCGATCTACGAGCGAACCCGGGAGCTCGAGGCCCGGGTGGCCGGCAAACCGACCAAGGCGACCCGGTGGAACAAACGCGACGCTTTTCGGCCGATGGATCTCGTCATCGGGCCGAAGAACGAGTTCGTGGCCGGGATCGATTCGCGCGCCGACATCGTCGTGGTCCGGCGCGGCTTCGAGGGGTTCACCCGCATCGCCGAGTGGATGGATCCGAAGGTCTCCCAGGCCAAGTACGGCTATCGCGGCCTTGGCAAGCAGATGATGCCGGCGGCCGACGGGGTTGGCCTCGCCACCCTCGTCTACCTTCCGAGCGAGGACGCGACTGGCCCCTTCCCCACGGTGCTCATTCGGACGCCATACGGCATCAGCGGACTGATCGACGAGTACTGGCACTACGCCGCCCGCGGCTTCGCGGTCGTCCTCCAGGCCGTTCGCGGCACCAGCTACACCGACCCAGCGACCCGCTCGGAAGGCGAGCTCGAGCTCCTGGTCAACGAACCAGCCGACGGCAAAGCCGCACTCGAGTGGATCACCCGGCAACCGTGGTCGGACGGCAAGATCTGCATGCAAGGTCCCTCGTACCTCGGCTATACCCAGTGGGCCGCCGCGATGTCGGGACATCCCGCGCTTCGGTGTCTGGTGCCCGAAGTCTCGATGGGGACGGCCTTCACCGACCAGCCATACGTCGGCGGGGGCCTCCTGGTCGGGTGGGCGTATTACCTTTTCTGGCTCCACGACCGCAAACTGCTCCCAGAACGAACCTGGACCGACGTGCTGGCCCACCGGCCGCTGGTCACCCTCGACGACTATGCCACCGGCGCCAACATCCCGAACTGGGACCGTCAGGTCCTCAACTCCACCAATGGCCCCTATTGGAAGGGACAGGACTGGCACCACGCGCCGATTCGTCCCGAGCTCGGGGCCTTCATGGTCAGCGGTTGGTTCGACGACGATCTGCCGGGTACCCTGAGCAATTGGTCCCTGATGGCGCGGATCGGAACCGCCCCGCAACGGCTGATGCTGGGCCCCTGGAAGCACGGGGCCGACCTCGACCGGGCCCTGAACGGCTACAGCTATGGACTGCACTCGCTCCGCGACGACCCCTGGTTGCTGAAGCAGCAATGGTACGACCACTTCCTCAAAGGGGTCGACAACGACGTCACCAAGACCCGCGTCGAGTATTTCGTGCTCGGTGACAACGAGTGGCGGACGGCGACTGCCTGGCCGCCGAGCGACGTCGAGCGGCAAACCTGGTACTTCCACGGCGACGGCCGGGCGAATCAACGGTTCACCTCGGGCACCTTGACCCGCGCGGCACCCACCGGCGAGGAGCCGGCCGAGCAGTACCGGTACGACCCCAGGAATCCGGTGCCGAACTGGATGAGCTTCGAGCGAATGCAGCGGTGGGAGGACCTCCAGACCTGGCAGTGGGACATGAAAGACCTGGAGACCCGGCACGACGTGGTCACCTTCACCTCGGCGCCGCTCGAGCGGGACCTGACGATTGCCGGCGACATTCTGGCGGTCATCCACGCGTCGACCGACGTCAAGGACACCGACTGGTGGGTCCACGTCGCCGACGTCGATCCGGCCGGGCGATCGAACCGGCTGACGCTGGGCGCCTTGCGAGCGAGGTTTCGCGGCCTCGATGACCCCCGGTTCCGCGGTCAGGGCGCCAACTTCGAGCGGGAGGAGCTGCTTTCGGGGAACCTAGCCGACGTGGTCGAATACCGGATCGGCGTGAAGGGCGTCGCCAACACCTTCAAGAAGGGACATCGGATCCGGGTGGCGGTGATGAACGCGCTCGACAACTATGCCTTCCCCAACTCGAACACCGGCGGAGACGAAGCGCGGGTCACCGAAGCCGTGGTCGGCACGATGAGAATTCACCATACCAACCGCCATCCGAGTCACCTCGTCTTGCCGGTGCTCGAGCGGCGCGAGTAGGTCCGACGCCCCGCCTACCTCAGCCGCTTTCGCCGCTGATGGGCCTTCTTGCCGTTCCGCTTCGGGAGCGGCGCCTCCTCGTCCGCGTGGCGCAACTTGCGGAGCATCGCCATGTCGGTGGTGACCAGTTCCGACGTCGAAGCCAGCTCGGCGTCGAGGAGGGCGATCTCGGCGTTGCGGGCCTCGATCTCGGTGGTGATGACCTGGCGTCGCGCCACCGCCTCCGCCTGGACCAGCTCGAGCTTCAGTCGAGTGTACTCGGAGGCCACCAGCGAACGCTTCTTGGTCGCCCGCTCCTCCTGCTCCCGTTCCCAGCGGGCGACGCCCATCAGCACTTGTCCCTGCGCGGTATAGACATCCGTCAGGGTCACGCCGCTGCTGGACAGGGTCAGCTCCCGCACCTGATTCGAGTGACCGGTGCCGCGTGACTTGATGATCGTCAGGGCGCGATTGCGCTCGCCGTCATGAACCACGTAGGACACGTGAATCCAGGTGTCCGCGATGGTCGAGATCCCGGTGGCCGTCGCCTCGCTCGCGTCGGGTCCATCCAGTAGCGACGTGTTCACGACCGTGACACCCCTGCTCTTGAGAAAATCGAGAAACGCCTGAGTGGCGTCGGCGGAGGCGAGATGGGCCCGCTTGGTGGAAAGCGCCGAGAGCGGGTCGACCACGACGCACCGGGGCTGGTCATCCTCGACCAAGGCGCGGAGATCCCCGAACTGATCCTGGATGTTGGGTCCCCGGGTCCGGGTCGAGTAGATCTTGAGAAGGCCGGATTTCTGATGGGGCGCGAGTCGGATGCCGACCGACGCCAGGTTGCGGACGATCTGCGACGCGCTCTCATCGAAGCTCACGTAGACGGTCCGCTCGCCTCGTTCGCACGCCGCGACGGCGAACAGCCCGGCCAGCGTGGACTTGGCGGTTCCCGGAGCCCCGGAGATCAGGACGGTGCTGCCGCGATAGTAGCCGCCGGAGAGCATCGCATCGAGGCGGGGCAGGCCAGACGAGACCCGTTCATTGGTCACCGCGTACTTGAGCTCGGCGGGACCGCGATTGGTGATCCGGATCCCGTCCGCGGTGATGGTGAGCGGAAACTCGTCACCGAGGAAACTCGACCCCCGGTACTTCACCACGCGGATACTGCGAAAGGCTGATCCCTCGATCACCTGAAGGCTCAGATCGACCACGCAGTCAGCCATGAACTGCATGAAACTATAGTGATTCACGTTTCGATCGTACTCGGTGACGACTTTCTGGGTGATGATGGCGGTGAGCTTGCTTTCGGCCAGCCAGTCGCGAATCCGGTACAGCTCGCGGCGCTCGGCGACCGGGTCGTCGAGCAGCCGGAGCACCACGTCGATCCCGTCGAGCACGACCCGCTTCGCGCCGATCTCGGCGCTGGCGGCCTTCAGCAGGTTGAGCAGACCGCTCAAGTCGAACCCCGCCGACCGGGCGATGTCCGGCGAGAGACTGGCGTCCAAGAAGAAGAGCCGTTTCGCCGCGAGCGCAGGAATGTCCCAGCCGAGGGTCGCCGCATTGACCACGATCTGGTCGGCATGCTCCTCGAAGGCCACCAGCAGGCCCGGTTCCTTCCGGTCGCGGGCTGCGTTGATCAACGACTGCACCGCGAACACCGTCTTGCCGCACCCCGGGCCGCCCCGCACCAAGGTGGTGCGGCCGAGGGGCAATCCACCGCGGGTCACCTCGTCGAAGCCCACGATTCCCGTGGGGGCCTTCGCCAATGACGTTCGAACGACGGCCGTCGGTGACTTCCGGTTTGCGGAGTGTTCCTCCAATAGCTCATGCGACATGGTGCAACGGGCCTCGACTCGAGAAGGGTGGTGCGCAAGGCCTCCGGCCCGCCAACCGGTACGGGCAGCACCGAACCCTAACGGAAATCCCCCACTGGGCAATCAACCTTTGGATGGATCTGCGGATCTAGTTCATCCGGACTGGCGGGAGGGCGGCGACGACGATCGCTGCATCCGCCCGGTAGTGGGCCAGAATCTCCTCGGTGCCGATGCCGCCAAACTCCTCGTCGGCGAGGGCGGCAACGAGGACGCGATCAGCCGCGGGAGGAGCGGAATCGGATCGACGGGCTCGTCGGTCATCCGGCGGCCCGGTCCAGTGCCGCCCCCAGCCGCCGGACCCCCTCGACCAGCAGCTCGGTGTCGTAGAGCGCGTAGCTCAGGCGGAGGCGGTCCTCGAGACCGTCTTGGCTCGAGAACAGGACACCGGGCCGGAACCCGACTCCCTCGGCGTGGGACAGCAGGGCGGTCGCCGCGAGCCCATCGGGCAGCCCTAACCAGAAGAAGTACCCGCCCTGAGGGACCGTGAACCCGGTTGTCGGCAAATGCCGGCGGAGGGCCGCCGCCATCGCCTCGATCCGGCGCTGAAAGGTGGCCCGGAGGTTGAGCAGATGCGGCCGGAGGAGATCGAGCTCCAGCACCGAGCGCACCAGCCCGCCGGCGAACGGATTGAGCCCCCCGCCACTGTCGAGGAGCCCGCTCTCGACCAGCCGCCGGACCCGGGCCGGTTCGGTCTGGATCCACCCGAGCCGGAGGCCGGGCGCCAGGATCTTGGAGAACGAACCCAACGCCACGACCGGCCCGGCGTCGAGATAGCCGCCGAAGGACGGCGGCGGTGGCGCGCCATAGTCGAGGCAGTGGTACACCTCGTCAGCCACGACCAAGACACGGTGCCCTCGGCAGGCATCGACCAGGCGTTCGCGACGCTCGCGGGGCAAGGTGGTGCCGGTCGGATTCTGAAAGGTCGGCATCAGGTACAGCATGGCCGGGCGCAACTCGGCCAGGCGGGCCTCGAGCCCGTCGACGATCAGGCCCTGCTCATCGGTCGGGAGACTGACGATTCGGAGCTGATGATCGCGGAGAATTCGGAGAGCGAGGTGGTACGACGGCTCCTCGACGCACACAACCGACCCCGGCGGCACGAAGAGCGTGCAGATCAGATCGAGCGCCTGGGTCGCGCCCGCGGTAATGAACAGTCGGTCCGGATGGGCGGCGACCCCGTGGGTCTCGGTCAGGAATCGCGCCAGGGCCTCGCGGAAGTACCGGTCGCCCTGTTCGGCACCGTACTGGAGGTACGGCGCCGGGTCGCGCGCGAGGCGGTGATCGACGGCTTGCCGAACGATGTCGGTGGGAAGCAGGGACAGGCCGGGTTGCCCGACGCCCAGGTCGATGAAGTCGTCGCGAAGGTCGACCTGAGCGATGTGCATGGGCGGATCGATCCTAGCCGGGGCGACCTCGGTGTGGGTTCGGTCAGCGGCTCCTTGCCGCCTCGATCGCCTTGACGGTCTGCTCGGCCCGAAACGCCATCAGCTTCCGCCCCAGCGCCGCGGTCGCTGCCTGGTCCGCGATGCTGATCCCGTTGATGGTCGCTTTGCCCGCCTTGACCCGTTCGGCGTACCGCACCGAGGTCGGATCCACCGCCATCATCAGCGCGGTGATCCAGTAGCTGTCGTGGTACCCTTCATCGGTGGGCTCCACGACGCCCAAGGTGTGATTCATGTACTCGACCATCTTGTCGTACTGGTAAAACTCGGGAATGAATCGGGCCACCGCCGATCGCTGCCACCGGCCGTTGAGAGCCCCCGCCGCCGCCTCGAGCCCGCGCTGATTGCCGCCGCTGTCACCGATCAGGATCATCTCGGTGAAGCCGGTTGCCTTGAAGCTCGACGCGATATCCTCGATCAGCCGTTGATAGGTGTCTTCCCGGAGGCTGATCGTCCCAGGATAACGCATGTGGCCGGTGGGCGGATCGATGTCACCCTCAGGCACGAATGCCACGACCGGGGCACACAGGGTCCGGCCCAGCTTTCGGGCGATGGCTTCGCAGGCACCCCGGAGAATCACGTTGTGCTTGCCGGTGGTCAGATACGGCCCGTTCTGTTCGACCCCGCCGGTGGCGATGATGACGGTGGTCGTCCCGGCCGCGACGGCGTCCCGCACCTCCATCCAGGTCAGCTCGTCGACCCATACCGAGTTGGCGGCGTCGATCGGCCGAGGGGCCTTGAGTTCCGCCTGGAACCGCCGCTCCTGCTCGGCCCGTTGCTCCGCCGTCGGGGTGGGACGGGCCTGCGCCCCCGCCCCGGTCGCCAAGCCGCCGACCACCGCGACCGCGATCAGGATCCGTTTCATGCTGGCAATCTCCCCGAGCAGCGACCGGTCAGCACGACTTGCACTTGTGACTGTTCTTGGACCCGAGCTTCTCCAGCAACGCGACCGTCTTGAGGAACGGGGGAACCCGTTGCACCGGGCCGTTGGCCATGTCGGCCGTCGTCTGTCCCTTGCGGCTCACGGCGGTCACGTCGGCACCTTTCGAGACGAGGTAATTGATCATCTCGTTGTCGCCCCGGGCCGCCGCGTGATGGATGGCGTTGTAGCCGTTGTAATCTCGGGCGTTGACGTCGACCTTGAGCACCTCGACCAGATACTTGATCGCCGGCATCCATCCCTCGGGGACGTGCCGGTGGGCGTTGGCCGCGAAGCCTTCGCCGTACCCCACCCCGCTCGCCGCGTGGATCGGATAGGTCCCCGGGCCTCCGACCGGTGCCGGCGGGAGCCCCGATGGATCTTGATCGCTCTTCTTCTCCTCGTCGTCGCCGCCCTCGCCACGCTGCCGACCGGCCGGCTTGAGCGTCGGCAGCGACGGGTCCGCCCCTCGCGCCACCAGGAGCTTCATCGCTTGCACGTCGGTCCCGTAGGCCGCCCGCCAGAACGGGGTGGCCCCAGCGGTGTTGACGCCGAGCAGATCGAAGTTGAAGGAGGCGTACCAGAGGTGTTTGGCGAGGCGGGGGTTCGGATCGGCCCCTTTGTCGAGGAGCGCCGTCATCAGCGTCAGATAGTCGGTCGTCTGGCGGTGATGCGAGGTCGGCTGCGGGTAGAGCGACTTCGCCGACCATTGGATGTTGAGCGTCGCGTAGAGCGGAGTCGCCCCCGCCTCGCTGGCGAGTTTCGGATCGGCCCCCCGATCGAGCAGCGCCATGGCCAGGTCGAAATGCCCATTCAACACCGCCATCAGGAGCGGGCTGGTCCGGTCGCCCTCACTCGGCTGATTGACGTCGGCCCCGGCCGCGAGTAACGCCGTCGCCGCCTCGGTGTGCCCCTCGCGGGCCGCGAACAGAAGCGGGGTGAGCCCGCCTTTCTTCCCGATCAGCTCGCCGTAGCTCAGCGGTTTCGGCTCACCGGCCGCCTTGATCGAGTCGGCCACCCGGACCCGCCTCACGCTATCCGCCGTGACCTTGGCCGTGCTATCCGCCTTCGCCTTGGCCGCGCTGTCCGCCGCCGTCCGACCGCTGTCCGCTGGACTCCGGCTGCCGCTGTCGGCCCGGGCCCTGCCGCTATCGGCGGGCCGCATGGCGGCCGCGGCGGCCCGGAGCGCCGCCATCTTCTTCGCCCGCGCCTGGGCGGACGTCCGTTCGGCCTTTTCCCGCGCCGGCACGTCCTCCACCCTCGAGGTGGCCCTGAGATCCGCACCCCGGGCGATCAGTGCCGCCATCGCCTCCAGGCGGCCGGCGGCCGCGGCCCACATCAGCGGGGTCTGCGACCAGGCCGAGTCCCGGGCGTCCACCGGGGCGCCCTTGACCAGCAACGCGGCCACCGCCGCCCGACTGCCATGGCCCGCCGCGAAGTGGAGCGCCGTCGCTCCGCCGGAACTGGTCCGCGCGGTCGGGTTGGCCCCGGCCGCCAGCAGCGCGGCGACCCCGCGCGCCGCACCCGATTTGCTGGCGAGATGAAGCGGGGTGTAGGCGCCGTTGCGGGTCGCCGACTCGAGCCGGCCCCCCGCGGACACCAGCACCCTGATCAGGATCTCGTCGTCATTAGCGGCCGCCCAATGGAGGGCCGTCATCCCGTCGGCCTGGGCGGCGTTGACATCCGCGCCCTGCTGGAGGAGCCGGCGCAACGCGGCAACGTCGCGCCGCATCGCGGCGTCGGCCACCGGAGCGTCGCCGCCACGTCCCAGGGGTGCGCCGATCGATACCGAGTGGGACGCCGACGAAGCGCCACCGGGTGGTGCCGGACCCAGGCCGAGCGTCGCGAGCACGCCGAGCGCGCCGAGGGTGACTCCGCGCCGCTCAGGCATGGGCGCGAAGGGAAAAGAAATCGGAGCTATCGCCGAGGCGCTCGACGTCGGTCATTCCGATCGCGTGCATCGCGCCTAACAGCGCGTTCGCCATCGGGGTCCCGTCCGGCGCCTTGAGATGGACATTGCCGTCGAGCCGCCCGTTCGCTTTGCCGGCCAGGAACAGAGGGCAGCGACGGTGGTTGTGGAGGTTGGGGTCGCCCATCGGCGACCCGTAGATCACCAGCGATTTGTCCAGCAGGGTGGCGTCGCCCTCCGAGATGCTCTTGAGCTTGTCGAGGAAGTAGGGCAGCATCCCGACGTGGTACCGATTGATCAGGAAGAAGTCCTTGACCCCTTTTTCCCCGCCCCCGTGGTGCGAGGCCGGATGGAAAGGCTTGTCGCATCCGCTGTCGGGATAGACTCGGCTCGACCCGTCCCGACCCATCTTGAACGAGAACACCCGGGTCACGTCCGCCGCGAACGCCAACGCCTGAAGGTCGAACATCAGTTTGACGTGTTCCTCGAACGAATCCGGGACACCCGCCGGGGCCTCGGGCATCGCCCGAGGGTCGCCGCTGGTGTTGCGAGCCTCGATCCGCTGGATCCGCCGCTCCACCTCCCGAATGTCGTCGAGGTAGCGGTCGAGTCGGACCCGATCGCCGGGTCCGAGGGTCCGCTTGATCGCATTCATCTCGCCGGCCACGAAGTCGAGGATGCTGCGCCGGGTTCGCCGGCGGGACGCCCGTTCCTCGTTGGTGCCGCCCACCCCGAACAGCTTCTCGAACGCCACTCGGGGATCCCGAATCACCGGAAGGGGTTCGGTCGGCGAAGCCCAGCTGATCGAATCGGTGTAGACGCACGCGTATCCGTAGGCGCAGCCCCCCGCCTGGTCCACGTTCTCGATGCACAGCTGCATCGACGGGATCGGGGTCTCCTGGCCGAAGCGGCGGGCGTACATCTGGTCGAGCGAGGTGCCCACGTAAACATCCGACCCTTCCGTCTGCTTCGGATGCGACTGGGTCAGGAACACCGCGCTGGACCGAAAGTGGTCCCCACCGATCTCTTCGGGGGCCTCGGGCTCGGCTTCCCGGCAGTCGGTGTTGCTGATGATGGTCAGGTGGTCCCGATACGGTTCCAGGGCGTGCAACGCGGTTGGGGCCAGATCGAAGTTCCGGCCCACCCCGGCCGGTGCCCAGAGATTCAGCTTCGCGCCAAGTTCGTTCGAGCCCGCGGCGCCGTGCACCATTTCGATCGCCACCAGCCGGGTCGGATCACCCGCCAGCGATCGCGCCCACCGACCGCGACCCGCCGGGACCATCGCGTCGAGCCAGGGGAGCCCGAACGTCGCCCCGACCGTCTTGACGAAGGTCCGTCGTGCGATTGCCTGCCCGTCGAGAAAATGCATCGATCCCTCCCGCCCTCAAGGACTGGCCGCGACCGCGACCGGAATTCGCTGCTGTCGAAAGGCGTCGCTTTCCACCACGCCCAAGATGAACTCCGTCATCCGGTAGCCCCGGCTCCGAGCCCGCTCGGCGATCCGGCGGACCACCGGTCCATCGGCGAAGGTCGTCCGGCGGCCCAACCCGAACGCCATCAGGTTCTGCACGAAGGTCCGCACCAGCGGCACCGGCCGCTTGAGCAGCACGGCCCTGAGCTCCGCTGGCGACGTGATCGTGGTGCCGTCGTAGAACTCGCCCTGGGTGTCCAACCCCATCCCGTTTTCCCGAATCCGCCACCGCCCGGTGACGTCGAAGTTGTCGAGCGCGAGCCCGATCGGATCCATGAACTGATGGCACGATTGGCACATCACCTTCGACCGATGCATCTCCATTCGTTCCCGGGTCGTCAGCATCCGCCCCTCGAAGGATGCCTCGGTCTCGTCGAGGTCGGGAACCCCGGGCGGGGGCGGCGGCGGCGGCGAGCCCAGCAACACCTCCATCACCCATTTGCCCCGGAGGACCGGCGACGTCCGGTTGGCGTGCGACGTCAGCGTCAGGACGCTGCCGTGACCGAGCAGCCCGGCTCTGCGGGCGTCCGGATAGGTCACCCGCCGGAACTCCGGCCCGGTGACCCCCGGGATTCCGTAGTGCCGAGCCAACGCCTCGTTGACGAAGGTGTAGTCGGCCGTGAACAGCTCCAGCAAACTCCGATCCTGGCGAACCAGATGGTCGAATAGCAGCTCGGTCTCCCGCTGCATCGCCCCCGCGAGCTGGTGATGAAAATCGGGGAACTGGAGCGCGTCGGGATGGACTTTGCCGATATCCTGGAGCCGGAGCCACTGGGCCGCGAAGCGAGTCGCCAGCGAGCTCGAGCGCGGGTCCGCCAGCATCCGCCGGGCCTCCGCCTCGAGAACCGCCGGCTGCCCCAACCGCCCCTGTCGAGCCAGGGTGACCAGCCGCTGGTCCGGCCCCGCTCCCCACAGGAAGAACGACAGCCGGGTCGCCAAGTCCAGATCGGAGATCGGATAACGCTGACCAGGTGCGACGGTCGCTGGGGCCTCTTCGATCCGAAAGATGAAATGGGGGCTGGCCAGGATCGCCTCGAGGGCCGTTCGGATGCCAACCTCGAACCCGCCTTCGGCGAGCCCGTCATCGAAGAACACCATGACCGCCGAGCGATCCCGGGCCGAAAGCGGGCGTCGGTACGCCTTGCTCCCCAGCTCGGCGATGATCTTCTCGGCGCAGGGGCGGACCTCCGCCGGAGCCAACGGCCGGCAGCCGAAGATCCGCCGTCGAGTCGCGGTCTCCGAAACACCGGTGGGGTGATACGGACCCGCGACGACCAGGTCGCGGAGATGGGCGAAATTGGTGATCCCGTGCTCCGAGCCGATCTGGGTGTCGGCAATGCTATGCTCGTGGGGCGCGAGCAGATCGTTGACCGGACCCTCGAAGGTCTTGACGAAGGCCGCCGAAACCCGATGGGCTCCCGCCTTGACCGAGATCGGTTCGGTCTTGACGTCCATTCCGGTCGGATCCGCCTGCGACATCCATCGATCGACCGCGATCAGCGCCACCCGGGCACCATCGACCGACAGCTCGATCTGCTCGTCGAAGGGCGCATCCAACCCGAACAGCTGCCCGGTCGGGATGGCGTGGAGGTTGATGGTGAAAGTGTACTCGCCGTCGGCCGGGAAATTGTGGGTCACCGCGAGTCCGCCGCGGGTCCCGATCGGGGCTCCCTCCGCCTGATCCCACTGGGTGGCCAACCGGGGCAGCTTGTAGGTGGTGGAGGTCGCTTTGGCCTGGGGGTCGCCCACCGCGAGCCGGCTGATCTCGCTGGCGGCGTCGAGGTAGCCATCGAGCAACGTCGCTGAGGGCATCTGGACGTCGGCGATGTTGTCGAAGTTCGCGCTCTTGGTGTCGAGAGGGAGCCAGGACCCCGCATCGATCTCGAGCCCGAGGAGATCGCGAATCGCCTGCTGGTACTCGGCCAGGTTCAACCGCTGGAAGGTCCGACTGCCGGGATCCGGGCGCGGTCCTGCTGCCGCGTCGACCAGTCGTTCCAGGGTCGTCGCCAGTTGGGTCAGCGTGTCACCTTCGGGCCTGGGAACCCCGGGCGGCGGCATCATCCCGGCCCGCAACTTCGCGATCATTCGCTCGGCGATCTCGGGCGACTGCCCCGCGGCGCTGACATCGAAGCCGGTCAGCGAGAGGTTGCCCAACTTCCGCTGCGGGTTGTGGCACTGACCGCAGTACTCGAGGACCACCGTCGACAGGGCGGCGGACGACACCGCGCCAGCCTCCCGACCGCCGACCCCCTCGGGTACCACGTGGGCCGGCGATCCGAGCCGACTCGGTACCACTTGGGACCCAGCCGCTCCGCCCCCCGCCCCGCCCAGGGCCGGCGCGGGTGCCGAATCGGTCACCGACACCGAAGCACGGGCTCCCGCGGCAACGAGGGCGATGACGGTGGTACCCACCGCCAGCGCGATTGATTTCACAGCATGCCTCCCCGGAGCGCCGTCACCGGCGGGGTGGTCTGTTGGATGGGATCGAGCACTTGGATAGTGGCGCCAGGGCGCCGGGGGAGCAAGGGACCCGGACCAAGCCGGGGTCGACCCCGCTCACCAGGCTCCTGGTCAAGGCAACGGGCGGCCACCCGGGGGCAAGTGCTCGGACAGATACCGGGTCAGGAGCGAGTAGACGTGGAGCGTCGTTCCCCGCTCCTCGCAGATGCAGTGGCTCCGGTTCGGATAGGCCATGAAATCGAACGGCTTTCCCAGCGCGACCAGCCGATTCACCAGGCGTTCGGTTCCCTGATAGTGGACGTTGTCGTCCCCCGACCCGTGAACCACCAGCAACCGTCCCCGAAGGCCTTCGGCGACGTGGATCGGTGACGCCTTGGCGTACCATTCGGGGTTGAGCGACGGGAGCCCCATGTACCGCTCCTGATAGATCGTGTCGTAGAGGAGCTGGTCCGGAACCGGGGCCACCGACATCCCGAGCTGATAGACGTCCGGGTAGCGGAACATCGCCTGGAGGGTGCTCGACCCACCGCCGCTCCAGCCCCAGATCGCCACCCGATTGGGGTCGAGATAACGATGGCGCCGAGTCAGTTGCCGAACGGCCTCCGCCTGCTGAGCGCTCGACCGGACCCCGATCTGCCCGTAGACCACCTTTCGCCAAGCCCGCCCTCGGGGCGCCGGGGTGCCCTCGTTGTCGACGCTCACCACCACGTAGCCCTGATCGGCCTGGGCGTGGTACCAGAGCCCTTGCCCGCCCGCCCACTGATCGGTCACCGTCTGTCCGGCCGGTTCGCCGTAGACGTAGACGAGCATCGGATAGCTTCGGGTCGAATCGAAGTCGCGCGGCTTGATCATCCACCCGTCGGCAATCACCCCGTCGCCGATCGGCACCTTGAAATACTCCGCGGGCCTCCCGATGACCTTGGCCACCGCCGCGCGCTGCGCCGCGTTCTCGGCCAACGGCCGGACCTCACGGTGGCTCGGCAGACTCACCAACGCGACCCGGGGCGGCGACCCGAGTGAGGAGGCGGTATGAAGCGCCCATCGCGCGTCGGGCGAGATCGCATAACGGTGCGAGCCGCCCGCTCCCGCCGGGGTGACCCGCTCGGCCAACCCCTTGCCGTCGAGTCGGGTCCGGTAGAGGAACCGCTGGGTGGCGTTGCCCGGCGAGGCGATGAAGTACAGCCAACCGCCCTTCTCGTCGACCGCCTGGACCGAGACGAGATCGTAGTTGCCCACCGTCACCAGGGTGGCGCGGCTCCCGTCGCGCGCGATTCGGTAGGCGTGGCGCCAGCCGTCCCGCTCGCTGATCCAGAGGAATTCCTTGCCGCCCGCGAGCCAGGTGAGGTCGTCGCCGACGTCGACCCAGGCGCTGTCGACATCGGTGTGCGCCACCCGCGCGGCGCCGGTGACGGCGTCGACCAAGGTGACCCGATTGGTGTTCTGGAGCCGGTTCAGGTGCTGGATGACCAACTCACCCGGGCCGGCCCACTCCATCCGGGGGAGGTAGTGGTCCCGGGGATTGCCCTCGAGGCCAACCCAGGTGGTCGAGCCGCCGGCGGCCGAAACGACCCCGATCCGAACGGCCGAGTTGGTGGTCCCGACCTTGGGATACTGAATCGGGATGATCCGCGGATAGAGCGAATCGGTGTCGTTGATCAGCGCGAAGGTGCCGACCCCGGTCATGTCGAAGTGCCAATAGGCGATCCGGTCTCCGTTAGGCGACCACCGGAAGCCGTCCTGGAGGCCGAACTCCTCCTCGTAGACCCAATCGGTCATCCCGTTGACGTGAAGCGAGTCCGCCCCGGTGGTCAGCCGGGTGATCGATCCGCCGGCGATCGCCTCGACGTAGAGGTCGCCGCCACGGACGTAGCCGACCCGATCGCCCGCCGGCGAGAACTTGGCGTACATCAACGACGACTCGGGCGCCTCGGGCCCGCCGAGCCGCACCAGACGCCCACTGGCACGATGGAGCACCCAATAGTCGCCGCGAGTGTTGGTCCGCCACACCTTGCGGGAGTTGGTGAAGATCAGCAGGGCCGAGCCGTCGGTGGAGAACTGGTAGTCCTCGATGCCGAGCGGCGCGGTGCCGCCGCTGGGGACCAAAGAGGCGGCGGAGATCAGCACGGTTCGGGCGCCGGTCGCGGCATCGTAGCGGACGATGTCGGCGCCACCGGCCACGGTGGCGGAGGCTTCGACCGTGGCGTAGGCGGCGCCGCCGTCGATCCACCGGGCGGGGCCGAAGCGTTCGGTCGCGGCGTACTCGCTCGAGCCGAAGATCCGCCGGACCTGTTCGGCGAGCGCGGCGGGCACCTCGGGGCGTTGGGCCCCGAGGTCGGCGACGAGCAGGACGGCGGCGAGCGGACCGAGCCGGGTGAATCGAGAGGAGCGGGTCATGGGAGCTGGGAGAGAGGATGGGTCAATGATACCCTAAGCAGGTCAGCCGGTCAGATCGACGACGGCCTCGAACCCGCCGTACACCATTCGCTTGGGGTCGAACGGAATCGCCTTGGGATCGGGAGGCCGCATCCGAGGGTCGCGCATCACCTTGGCGTTGACCCGATTGCGGTCCGCCTTCGATTTGTACACGATCCAGGCGAAGACGACGGTCTCCCCCGGCTTGAGCCTCATCTGCCGGGTGAAGGGCACGACCCCCTTGATGGCGAGGTCCTCGCCCACACACTCCCGATACTCGAGTGCCCCGTGCTCCATCCAGATCTTTCCCGCCTTCCGCGCCATTCGGCGATACTGGGCCACTCTTCGCTTAGGCACCGGCAGGAGATATCCGTCGACGTACCGCATCACGTGCCCCCCTCCGTTGAGCGCAGCTACCAGGCGATCCCGTAGTCCTCGCCATCGGTGCTCGAGCCGCCCCAGAACGACCCGTGCTTCCAGTCGAAGAAGATCGCGTTGATCGGCCCCGAGGTACTCCGGGCGAAGTCCAGCCGATAGCCCATCCGGCGGAGCTCGTCGCGAATCCACGCCGGCATCGACTCGTTGAGCGTCATCCGCCCCGGCCGCGACTCGTGGGCCCCGAACGAACTCCGCATCTGGTAGCTGGTGATGTTAGGCGCCTCGGCGGCCTGCTGCACGTTCATCCCGAACTCGACGACGTTCAGGAAGAACTGGAGCAGATTCTGGTCCTGGGTGTCGCCCCCCTGCACCGCGAACGAGAGATACGGCCGGCCGTCTTTCAAGGCCAGCGTCGGGGTCAGGGTGACTCGGGGCCGCTTGCCCGGCTCCATCACGTTGAAGGGGTTCTCGGCCGGGTCGAACACGAAACTCTGGGCTCGCTGGCTCAGCCCGACCCCGGTTCTGCCCGCGATCACCGCGGGGATCCAGCCGCCGCTCGGGGTGATCGACACCACCCACCCGTGCTTGTCCGCGGCCTGGATCGACGTCGTGCCGGCCCGGAACGCCTGGTCGAACGACATCCGGTCGCCCCCGCCCGAACCGGTCGCCGCCGACGGCGCCTTCGGCTTGGGAGGCCAGTTCCGGAGAAGCTCGGTAAACGGGTTGGTACCACCCTGGAACGGATAGGGGTCGCCCGGCTTGACGTTGGGATCGTTGCGATTCCAATCGATCTGACCGAACCGCTGCCGGGCGTACTCCTTCGAGAGTAGCCCCTTGATCGGCTCCTCGGGCGGAAACGCGGGGTCGCCGTAGTAGAAATCCCGATCGGCAAAGGCGAGGTTCATCGCCTGGTACACGGCGTGGAGATAGCGGGCCGAGTTGTAGCCCATCGGCTTGACGTCGACGTTCTCGAGGATGTTGAGCGCCTGGAGCAACGCGGGGCCCTGCTGCCACTCGCGGAGCTTGAAGACCTCGATGCCCTTGTAGGTCGACGAGAGCGGCTCCTC
Source organism: Gemmatimonadales bacterium (assembly GCA_046160105.1). Taxonomy (GTDB): domain Bacteria; phylum Gemmatimonadota; class Gemmatimonadetes; order Gemmatimonadales; family GWC2-71-9; genus SHZU01. Next base: position 42,489 of record JBJXGT010000016.1, read on the forward strand.
GATCTTCACTTTCCAGTTCGCCAGGTCCGCGGCGGTGATCAGCCCGCCCTGTTCCTGGGTGCTTCGGGCGATCTCGGCCGCGATGTCTCCCTGGTAGAAACGATCTTGGGCCGCGTAGATCGCCTCCTTCCGCGACTTGCCCTTCTTGAGGGCCGCCGCCTCGGCTTCGACCAGCTTGCGGAGCGTGACCGCGAGATCGGCCTGCTTGAAGATCTCTCCACCGACCGGCGCCTCCCGCTCGGCGCCCAGATGCGGCAGGAAGAGGGCCTTGGAGTAGGGCCACTCCTTGATGCGTCCCTTGTTGGTCTCGATGCTGTTGGCCGCCTGGTCCTCGATCGGGTAGCCGTCGGCCATCTCGATCGCGGGGGCGAGCACCTCCGCCAGGCTCAGGGTCCCGTACTCCGCGAGCATCGTCATCAACCCGCCGGGTGTCCCGGGGGTGACGGCGGCGAGCGGACCGAACTCGGGCGGATAGTCGAGGCCCTTCGATCGGTAGTATTCGACGGTGGCCCCGGTGGGCGCCACCCCGAGGGCGTTGATGCCGATCACCTTCTTGAGACCGGGGTGGTAGATGAGCGCCTGGGTCTCGCCACCCCAGCTCAGCGCATCCCACATCGTAGCCACCGCGCCAAGCATCGCCGCCGCGGCGTCGACCGCGTTGCCACCCTTCTGGAAAATCATCGCCCCGGCCGTCGCGCCCAACGGCTTGCCGGTAATCGCGACCCAGTGGCGGCCGTGAAGGACCGGTTTCACCGCGCGCTGCGCGGCGGCCGGGGGCGCCGAAACGAGGCCGGCGCCGATCGCGACTAAGATGAACACAAGGGGGGTCCGCATCGATACCTCGAGGGTCAAAGACGACCGTCCGAAGATACATCACCAGCGCAAAGTCGCGACAGCCAGTTGCGAGGTTCCCCGGTTCCGGCCGCCCGGGATATCTTCTGCCCAACCCGCGTCCATTGCTGCTGGAGGTTCGTCGATGCGCCTCGTCCCCTGCGCCCTGCGCCTGGCGCCTTGCGCCCTGCTCCTCGCCACTCGGGCCACCGCCCAGGACTACCCGCGCGCCGAGCAGTTCCTGTCCTGGAATACCCTCCGCCAGGTCTACCACGACCAGGTGACCCCGACCTGGTACCGCGACAGTACCCGGTTCTTCTACCGCGTTCACACCCGTGCCGGCTTCCAGTTCGTCGCGGTGAATCCGGCCACCGGCCTCAAGAGCCCCCTGTTCGATCATCCCCGACTCGCGGCGGCCCTCTCGGTAGCGGCCGACACCGCCTTCGATCCCCACAAGCTCCCCTTCCCTACCGTTAGCTTCGACGACGACGGTCGCGACGAGTCGGCACTCCGTCTCCGGGTCGGCCTCCGCGGCTTTCGGTGTGAGCTCCGGAGCTATGCCTGCGCCAAGGCGGACACGCTGCCGGCTCGGGGACGGTTCGCCCGTTCGCCCGACGAGCGGTGGGATGCGTTCGCGTCGGGCCATGACATCTGGATCCGGCCGGTCGCCGGGGGCGACTCGATCAGGCTGACCACCGACGGCGAGGCCGACCGCCCCTACGGCACGACCCCACCGCTCCCGACCCAGATCCGAATGAAGCTCCCGTCGCCGCCTGCGGTGACTTGGTCGCCGGATTCGAAGCGACTCGCCGTGGTTCGCTACGACCTACGGAAGGTCGAGAAGTTCCACCTCATCAGCATGACGCCGACTCGGCCGGTCCAGTACAGCTATCCCTACGCGTTGCCGGGCGACAGCGCGGTGACGATGTCGGAGATGTACCTCGCCGACGTGACCAGCCGCGCGGTCACTCGGATCAAGAGCGACCCGCAGCCCACCATGAGCCTGTACGAATTCGCGGCCGCCGGCCGGGGTCCGTTCCAGTGGTCGCCGGATGGGGCGCGGGTCTATTTCACCGAGGCGAATCGAGGGCCGAAACGGGTCCGACTCGTCGCGGCGGACCCCGCCACCGGTGAGACCCGGGTCGTCACCGCGGACAGCGCCTCCACCTACGTGGTCGGCACGGCCGACCTCCTGGCTGGGGTGTTAGGCGGCGGCTTCAACTGGACGGTGCTCCGGAACGGCGAGGTGATCTGGTACTCGGCGAAGGACGGGTTTGGCCATCTCTATCGCTTCGGCCCCGACGGGACCCTCAAGGCTCAGCTGACCAGGGGCCCGTGGACCGTCGCGGGACTGGTTCGGGTCGACGAGACGACCGGTCGGGTGTACTTCACCGCCAAGGGCCGCGAACCCGGCCGCCACCCCGACTATCTCCACTTCTATTCGGTCGCGCTCGACGGGACCGGGATCACCCTGCTTTCACCCGAAGACGCCAACCATCAGATCCGGCCGGCGCCGTCGGGACGGTTCTTCCTCGACAGCTACTCCACCGTCGCGACGCCCCCGGTGACCGCGATCCGGGGGCTCGACGGCCGAGTGATCGCCGAGCTCGAGCGCGCCGACGTCAAGGACCTGATCGCGCTGGGGTGGCGCCCCGGTGAGGTCTTCTCGGCCAAGGCCCGCGACGGGGTGACCGACGTGTGGGGCGTGATCTGGAAGCCATCCCGGTTCGACTCCACCAGGAAGTATCCGGTCATCGACCACATCTACCCGGGGCCGCTGATCAGTCCGGCCATCAAGGACTTCTTTCCGACCCGTGAGGTCTTCAGCTACACCGGCGGCGGCCAGACTCAGGCCCTGGCGGAGCTCGGCTTCGTGGTGGTCTCGATCGACGCGATCGGCAACACCGGCCGGTCCCGGGCGCTCGCCACCAGCTGGTACGGCAACATGGGCGATCACGGCCTCCCCGATCACGTCGCCGCGATCAAGCAACTGGCCGCCAGGATCCCCCAACTCGATCTCGACCGGGTGGGCATCTACGGCCTGTCGGGCGGTGGCTTCGCCTCCACCGCGGCCATCCTCAGGTACCCCGACTTCTTCCGGGTCGCGGTATCGCTGGCCGGCAACCACGACAACCGGACCTACTATCACGGCTGGGCCGAGCGCTTCCAAGGCCTCCTGGTGCGCGACACGGCCGCCAAGACCGACAACTACGCCGCCATCGCGAACAAGACCTACGCGGCCCAACTCAAGGGGAAGCTCTTTCTGGTCCACGGCGACCTGGACGACAACGTCCATCCGGCCCACACCGTCGCCTTGGTCGACGCGCTGATCAAGGCGAACAAGTCGTTCGACCTCCTCATCATGCCGGATTGGGATCACAACCTGACGCCCAGTCCGTACCTGATTCGCCGGACCTGGGACTATTTCGTGACCCATCTGCTGGGAGCCAAGCCGCCGGCTGACTACCTGATCGCGCCACCCGGGAACTAGCGGAGGAGATCGCTTAGCTTACAACGATCATCCGAGCCAGGACGGACCCCATGCCATTCCGCGTTTTCGAGCTCGAGCGTTGGCAATCGGATTACGAGCACTCGGTGGACTACAACCTCGCCGACAGCTCGGTCAAGGGCGTCCGACTGAGCGAGATCCTCCCGCCCGAGGAGCTGACTCGATTCCTCGACCTCGAGCTGAGCTACCCGATGGTCAACGGCACCGAGCTGCTCCGGAACCGGATCGCGGCCCTCTACCGCGGCGCCATCCCTGACCAAGTACTGGTGACGGTCGGCGGGGCCGAGGCGAACCAACTCGCCTGTCAGACCCTGCTCGAGCCAGGCGACAAGGTGGCGCTCATGGAGCCCGGCTATCGTCAGGTCTACGGTCTCGCCGAGATGCAGGGCGCGATCGTCGAGCCGTTCCGTCTCGATCCGACCCGCGGCTGGCGACCCGACCTGGAGCAGCTTGCCCGCGTCGTCGATGGCAAAACCAAGCTGATCGCCTTGGTCAATCCGAACAATCCGACCGGCTCGGTGCTCACCGCCGAGGAGCGCGGCCGGATCGTCGAGATCGCGGCCAAAGTCGGAGCCTGGATCCTGGCGGACGAGGTCTATCGAGGCGGCGAGCGGTACACCGACGAGGAGACACCATCGTTCTGGGGGGCGTACGACCGGGTCATCGCGGTGAACAGTCTTTCGAAGGCGTACGGCTTGAGCGGACTCCGGCTCGGTTGGCTGGTGGCCCCGGCCGAACTCTACGGTCCGATCTGGCGCCGCCACGAGTACGCGGTCATCGCGACCGCCGCGCCGTCGATGCGGCTCGCCGAGATCGCCCTCTCCGAAACCGTGCGCCCCAAGCTGATCGCCCGCCAGCGAGAGCTCTCCCGCACCGGCTGGGGAATCATGGACGCCTGGCTCCACGCCAACTTCGATCTGGTCAGCGTCGGCGCGTCGGAGGCGACCTCGATGGCGTTCGTCCGCTATCACCTCCCGATCGGGTCGGTTCGCCTCGCCGACGAGATCCGCAAGCAGGCATCGGTGCTGGTGGCGCCGGGTGAGTATCTCGGTGCCGACGAGCACCTCCGGATCACCCATGGATTGGGAAAGAACATCGTGGAACCGGCGTTGGAACGAATCGCCGGCGTCCTCCGCCACCTCCGAAGCCGGCGTCCGGTCGCCCACACCTAACGGCCCTTCGGTCCTACGCCGCCAATTTGTTCGCCGCGTTCAAGGCCGCCACCTTGTAGCACTCCGCCAAGGTGGGGTAGTTGAAGATGGTCCGGAGGAAGTAGTCGAGCCCGCCGCCCAGACCGAGCACGGTCTGGCCGATGTGGAGCAGCTCGGTGGCGCCGGTTCCGATGATGTGGACGCCGAGGAGCCGCCGGTCCTCCCGAGCGAAGAGCAGCTTGAGCAGGCCGTCGCCATCGCCGAGGATCTGGCCTCGGGCAATCTCCCGATAGCGCGCGATCCCCACCTCGTAGGGCTCCTTCCGCTCGGTCAGGATCTGCTCCGTCTCGCCCACCATGGAGATCTCCGGAATCGCGTAGATCCCGATCGGGAAGTGGGACGCCATCGGCGGGGCCGGGAGACCCAACGCGTGGCACGCGGCCAGCCGCCCCTGTTCGCTCGAGGTGGCCGCCAGGCTGGGGTACCCGATCACGTCGCCGGCCGCGAAGATGTGGGGCACCGCGGTTCGATACTGGTTATCGACCGCGAGCCGGCCCCGGCTGTCGGCCGTGAGCCCGGCCGCCTCGATCCCGAGGTCGCCGGTCGCCCCGACCCGGCCGATCGAGAACAACACCGCGTCGGCGGTGATCCGCTTCCCGGACTCCAGCGTCACGATCGCTTTCTTCGCCGGGCCGTCGACGACCTCGATCCGGTCGACTCCCTCGCGGGGTCGGAAAGTCACCTTCTTCCGCCGCATCTGGTGGATCAGCTCGTCGACGATCTCCTCGTCCAGGAATTCGAGCGGTCGTTCCCGCCGGTCGACCACGATGACTTCGACCCCCACCGCGGCGAACATCGAGGCGTACTCGATCCCGATGACGCCGGCCCCCACCACCACCATACTGCGGGGCAGCCTCTTGAGGCTGGTGATGTCGTCGCTGGTCAGCACCACCTCGCCGTCGCTGAAGACGCCGGGCGGGTCGGCCGGGCGAGTGCCGCAGGCCACCAGGATGTTCGCCGCGGTGACCTCGCGGCGCCCCTCCGGACCGGTGATCGCGATGGTGTGGGCATCGACGAACGTCGCCAGTCCCCGGAAGATCGTCACGTCGTTGCGGCGGAGCTGGTCTTCGATGACGCAGCACTCGTCCTGAACCACCCGTTCGACGCGATCGAGGAGCTGGCCCGCCGAGGGCCGGTACTCCACCTTGGCGAACCGGCGGCGCTCGGGATGGTCGCGGAGGTGGGCAAAGTTGAGGACCGCCTCGCGAAACGTCTTGCTCGGGATCGTCCCGGCGTTCAAGCAGGAACCGCCAACCGCCATCCGGCGCTCGACCAGGCCCGCCCGGCGGCCGGCTTTGGCGGCCTGCACCGCGGCTCGCTGCCCGGCGGGTCCGGACCCGATGCAAAGGAGGTCGAGATCGTAGCTAGTCGACATGCCCAAGGGTATCGGCGGTCCCGCCGGTTTGTTGAGGCGGGACCGCCAGCCGGCGAGGCCGGTCGCCGAGGCCGCCTGGTCCATCCCGAGGCGAGCCGGTACCTTCTCGCGACATCCCTCGGAGCCCCTTGATGCACCGCCTCTCCCTGCTCGTGACCCTGGTCGGCATCGCCCCGGCCGCCACCACCGCCCAGGCCCCCGCTACCAGAGCACCCGCCGTCGGGTGCGAGTCCCTGGCGCAACTGAAGCTGCCGGACATCCGGATCACCGAGGCAGCGTCGGTCGACGCCCGGGAGAACGCCCGGGTCGGAGTTCGGGTGCCGCATTGCCGGGTCCGCGGCGTGGTCGGCAAGGAGATTCGCTTCCTGGCGCTGCTCCCGATTGGGTGGAACGGTCGATTCCTGATGGGTGGCGGCGGTGGATTCGTCGGCTCGGTCAACGCGCCGACCGAGGAGGTCAACGTCGGCTACGCCACCTCCGGAACCGATACCGGCCACGAAGGCAGCGGCATTCAAGCCGGCTGGGCCCTCGGCAACCTCGAGCGGGTCGTCAACTACGGGCACCTCGCCGTCCATCGGGTCGCGGAAGCGACCAAGGCGGTGGTTCGGGCCTACTACGGCGCCGACGCCGAGTACTCGTATTTCCTCGGCTGCTCCAACGGCGGCCGCCAGGCGTTGATGGAGGCCCAGCGGTACCCGGGGGACTTCGACGGCATCGTCTCCGGCGCCCCCGCCTTCGACTTCACCAACATCGCCCACGCGTTCATCAAGAACATCAAGGCCGCGTTCCCCGTCCCCACCTCGCCAACTCCGATCCTGACTCCCGACGCCCTCAAGGTGATCGAGGCGAAGGTCCTCGAAGCCTGCGACGCGGCCGACGGGATCAAGGATGACACGATCGACGATCCGCGATCATGCCGGTTCCGGTTGGAGAGCGTGCCGGTGTGCCCCGGCTCCACTGCGGGCCCCGGCTGTCTCACCCGACCGCAACACCGCGTCGCCGCGACGGTTTATCGCGCGGCCGCCGACCGAGCGGGGCGAGTCTATCCCGGTCAGCCAGTGGGAGGCGAAGGGCAACAGGGAGGCTGGGCGGATTGGATTACCGGACGCGGGGGGCAGCCGGGAAGCGCCTCGCTGCCCAGCGCGCAGTGGGGCTTCGGAACCGAGTTCTTCAAATACCTGGTGTTCCACGACAGCACCTGGAACTACGCCACCTACGACCTCGCCAACGCCCGTCGCGACACCCGACTCGCCGCCACGGTCCTCAACGCGGACAACCCCGACCTCTCGGCCTTTGCGGGGCGCGGCGGCCGGTTGCTGCTCTGGCATGGCTGGTCCGACCCGGCGCTCAACGCGCTGTCCACCATCGACTATCACGGCCAGGTACTCGCGAAAACCCCGGCAGCCCAGGACCACGTCCGGCTCTTCCTGATGCCAGGGGTGCTCCACTGCGCGGGGGGAACGGGACCGGATCGGGTCGACTGGGCGAAGGCGATCAGCACCTGGGTCGAGACCAAGACGGCCCCCGAACGGATCGTCGCCGCGAAGATGGGCGCCGACGGCAAGCCGACCCGGACCCGGCCGTTATGCGGCTATCCGGCCCGGGCCGTCTACCGGGGCACCGGAAGCACCGACGAGGAAGTCAACTTCGAATGCCAGGCGCCCTGATCAGACCCTATTGAAGCTCGATCATCACCGGGGCATGATCGCTCGGCAGCTTGCCCTTGCGTTCGTTCCGTTCCACCCACGCCGAGGTGCAGCGTGGCACCAGGGAGCGGGTGAGGTAGAGATGGTCGATCCGGAGGCCGTTGCCCTTGGGAAACGCGAGCATCCGGTAGTCCCACCAGGAGTAGGGGCCCGGCCCCTCGTGGTGGAGTCGGATCGCGTCGACGAACCCCCACCCCGCGATGGCCCGGAGCGCCTCGCGAGCCTCGGCCTGGCAGAGGACGCTCCCCCCCCACTCCTCCGGCCGGGCCACGTCACGATCCTCGGGGGCGACGTTGAAATCGCCGCAGAGCACGATCGGATCGGCGGGCGAATAACGCTCGGCCAGATGGCGCGCCAGCCGACCCATCCAGTCCAGCTTGTAGGCCCACTTGTCGCTGCCGACCATTTGCCCGTTCGGGAAGTAGGCGGAGAGAAATCGAACCCCGGCCACGGTGGCGGCGATGAGGCGGGCCTGGTCCTCTTCCGTCCCACCCGCCATTCCGATCGCGACGTCGGTCGGCTCGGTGCGGCTCAGAATGCCGACGCCGTTGTAGGTCCGCTGCCCGTGAAATGCGGCAGAGTACCCCGCGGCGCGGATCTCTTCGAGTGGAAACTCCTCGTCGGGGACCTTGAGCTCCTGCAAGCAGACGACGTCCGGCTGAACCCGACCGAGCCAGTCGAGCAGGCGAGCGAGGCGGGCGCGGATCGAGTTGACGTTCCAGGTGGCGATCTTCACGACCGCACGCTACCGGGATGGAGCGTTCCGGTCAACCAAGCCGCCTTCGATCGGCGCGACTCCCTAGGCAGCGGGTCGCTTTCATCGTATTGTTGAGCAGTCGCGACACCCCTATCAACTCTCCGTGCTTGAAGACACCATCATGCCCACTCGATCCGTTTTGCTCATCGCCCTTTCGGTCGTCGCTCTGTGTTCCGATGGATCGGCCCAGCGGCGCCGGGACCCGGCGCCGACCGAGGCCAAGCCACTGATCGCCTCGGAACTCATGAAGCAGCTCACCTTCCGGCACATCGGGCCGGAAGGCAACCGCGTCGTCACGGTGTCGAGCCCGGTCGGCGACCCGAACGTGTACTACGCCGGCGCGGCCTCGGGCGGGATCTTCAAGAGCACCGACGGCGGCCTGCACTGGGCGCCGATCTTCGACGGGCAACCGGTTTCCTCGATCGGAGCGATCGCCGTGGCGCCGTCCGACCCCAACATCGTCTGGGCCGGCACTGGTGAACCGAACTTGCGCAGCAATATCTCCCTGGGTTGGGGCATCTATAAGTCGACCGACGCCGGGAAGACCTGGGCCAAGATGGGGCTCGACAGCACCGGCCGGATCGCCCGGATCGCGATCCACCCGAAGAATCCCGACATCCTGCTCGCCACCGCGGTGGGGAGCGCCTACGGCCCGAGCCCGGATCGGGGCGTGTTCCGGACCACCGATGGCGGCCGGACCTGGACCAAGGTGCTCTTCGTCGACGAGAACACCGGCGCCAACGACGTCGAGTACGACCCGACCAATCCGCACATCGTCTGGGCGACCACCTGGCAGATCGACATCAAGACCTGGAAGCGGACCAGCGGCGGTCCCGGCAGCGGGATCTGGAAGAGCACCGACGGCGGAGTGACCTGGACCCGCCTAACGGGGAACGGCCTGCCCACCAAGCCCTACGGCAAGGTCGACCTCTCGATCGCCCAGACCAATCCCAATCGGGTCTATGCCCTGATCGAGACCAGCGACGGGGTCCCGCTCCCCGGCGTCGAGGCCGAGTCCGGCGAGCTGTGGCGGAGCGACAACGGCGGGACCAGCTGGCGAGTGGTGAGCCACGACCGCGACCTCGCCGGCCGGACCCAGTACTACAATCGCATGGCGGTGATGCCGGACAACGAGAACGAGGCCTACTTCCTCACCGCCAGCTGGGCCAAGACCCTCGACGGCGGGACCACCATCATCAACCCGCCCTTCAGCGAGGCCCCCGGCGGCGACCACCACGATATCTGGATCGATCCGACCAGCGCGAATCGGATGGCGGTGGCCCATGACGGCGGGGTGTCGATCACCACCAACCGGGGCAAGAGCTGGAATCGGGTCCAGTTGCCGATCGCCCAGATGTATCACGTGACGGTCGACAGCCGGGTCCCCTACTACGTTTACGGCAACCGGCAGGACGGCCCTTCGGCCCGCGGCCCGAGCAACAGCCGGATGGCGAGCTTCTTCGGCGACGCCGGGATTCCCCGCGGCCTCTGGCACTCGGTGGGCGGCGGGGAAAGCGGCTGGGCCACGCCTGACCCGGAAGACCCCAACTTCATCTGGTCGAGCGCGTCGGGGTTCGGCGCCGTCGGCGGGATCGTAGCCCGCTACAACGTCCAGACCGGAGTCGCCACCAACGTCGAGGTCTGGCCCGAGATGACCGCCGGCCACTCCGCCGAGATGGTGAAGTATCGTTTCCAGTGGACCTTCCCGCTGGTCATTTCGCCCCACGATCGAAACCAGATCTACGTCTCCAGCCAGCACGTCCATCAGACCAACGATCAGGGTCGGACCTGGCGGGAGATCAGTCCCGATCTGACCCGCAATGACAAGAGCCGGCAGGGTCTCTCCGGCGGCCTCACTCCCGACAACATCGGCGTCGAGTACGTCGGGGTGATCTTCGCGCTGGCGGAATCGAAGGTCGCCAAGGGCCAGCTGTGGGCCGGGACCAACGATGGGTTGGTGCAGGTCACCACCAACGGCGGCCAGAGCTGGACCAACGTGACTCCCAAGGCCCCTGGGATGAACGACTGGGGCACCGTCAGCAACATTCAGCCGTCGAAGTGGGACGCCAACACGGCGTACCTGACCATCGACGGGCACCAAGTCAACGATCGCAATCCGTGGGTCTTCAAGACGACCGACCTGGGGCGGACCTGGACGCTGATCACCAACGGCATCGCCAAAACGCCGCTCAGCTACGCCCACTGGGTCAAGCAGGACCCGGTCCGTCGCGGCCTGCTCTACCTCGGCCTCGAGAACGCACTCTACGTCTCGTTCGACGACGGCCAAATCTGGCAGCCGCTCCAGAACAATCTGCCTCACGCCCCGGTCCATGACGTCACCGTCCAGGAGCACTTCAACGACCTGGTCCTCGCCACCTACGGGCGAGGCTTCTGGATCATGGACGACATCACCCCGCTCCAGCAGTTGACGGCGGAGGTCGTCGCCAAGGAGGCGCACCTCTTCACCCCCCGCGCCGCCTATCGCTTCCGGCCGGCCGAGGCGATCATGACGCCGTCCTACGACCCGAACAACGGTCAGAACCCGACCTACGGCGCGTCGCTCAACTACTGGGTCAAGTCGGCCTCGAAGGACAGCGCGGTGGTCACCGTGCTGGACCAGGCCGGCAAGGAAGTAAAGACCTGGAAAGGCCCGGCCGAGGCGGGGATCAATCGGGTGTTCTGGGATCTCCAGTCGGAACGGTCGAAGGAGATCAAAATGCGGACGAGCCCACTCTACGCGGTCGGCATCACCGTGCCAGCCGAAGGCCGCCCCGCCCCGAGTGGGCCGCGCGTCTCCGAGCTGATGCCACCCGGACGGTATACGGTGCGGGTCAAGGTCGCCGGGCAGGAGATGACCCAACCCCTCGAGGTCCGGAAAGACCCCAACACCACCGGGACCCTTGCCGACATCGAGCAGAAGGCTGCCTTGCACCGCGACCTGACGGGCGAGCTCAACGGTGTCGCCGACATGGTGAACACCATCGAGACGGCCCGCGCCCAGATCGCGACCCTCAAGGCGACCGTGACCCAGGACGACATCAAGGCGGCGGCCGACAGCCTCGAGAAGAAGCTGATCGCGGTGGAGGAGGACCTGATTCAGCTCCGGATCACCGGTCGGGGCCAGGATCTGATCCGGTACCAAGCCAAGGTGGCCGAGAAGCTCGGCTATCTGATCAACGACCTGGGCGGTTCGGACGAACCGGCGACTCAGTCGCAGCGCGATGTCGGGAACGTGCTCATGGAACGGGCCCGATCCGCCCGGGCGGCGCTCGACCGGGTGCTCAACAACGACGTGGCCGGCTTCAATCGGATCCTGACCCAACGCGGCTTGGCCGGGATCATCGGCACCCCGCCTCGCACCAGCTGACCGACGGCGCCGGCTGGCCGCCCGACAGCGACCGCGAGTCCTTGGATTCGCGGTCGCCTCGTTTTGGCCCGGTCGAGCCGGACCGCGACCCCACCGCGCTCTTCGCGGAGGACGCCCCGAGCTAGATTGCCAGGATGCGTCTCGCCCTGATCCTCCGCCACGCCCTCCCGGTGATCGGCTCGGTCCTTCGGGATCGAAAACGGTGGATCTTCTGGGGCCGGCCGGCGGTCCGAACCGAACGCTTTCACCAACGTCGAGCGGCCCGGATCCTCGGCTCGCTCACCGCGCTGGGTCCGAGCTTCGTCAAGCTCGGCCAGCTCTTTGCCGGCCGGACCGATCTCCTCCCATCCCAGTACGCGGAGGCGTTCAACACCCTCACCGACCAGGTCCCGCCGGTGCCGTTCGACGCCATTCGAACGGCGGTGGAGCGTCAGGCGCAAAAGCCCCTGGAAACGGTGTTTGAGCGGTTCGACCAGGAGCCACTGGCCGCGGGCTCGCTCGGTCAGGTCCACCGGGCCCGGTTCGAGGGGCAGGAAGTGGCAGTCAAGGTGCTCCGACCCGGGGTCCGCGAACTGGTGGCGACCGACATCAGGGTCGCTCGGAAGCTCAGCGAACGAGTCACCCGGCTGCTCCCGAACGTTCATACCCGGGCCCTCACCGCGATCGTCGAGGAGTTCGAACGCCGGATCGGCGACGAGATGAACTTCGACATGGAGGCTGCCAACATCCGAGCGGTGCGAGCCAACTTCGCCGGCAATCCGCGGATCAAGATTCCCACGGTGGTCAACCAGCTTTCCGGCCCCGACGTCCTGGTGATGGAGTACGTCGCCGGCACCCGGATCGACGCGCTCCAGGTGACCCAGCGGTACGGCGGGCTGCCGATCGAGGCGGTGATCGAGCGGCTCCAGGAGCTCTACATCCAGATGATGCTGATCGACGGCTTCTTCCACGCCGATCCGCATCCCGGCAACGTCTTGGTCGACGACGTCGGCCGGATCGTGCTGCTCGACTTCGGCGTGGTGATTCGAGTCGACCGGACCCGACGGAAGCAGCTGGTCGACACGGTGTTCGCGGCGATCCAGAACCAGACGGCCGGCGTGGTCGACGGTTTCTACGCGTTAGGTCTGGTGGAACCTGGGGCCGACCGTGCCCAGATCGAGCGGCTGGTCGACCTGCTGCTGGACCTCGCCGCCCAACGAACCACCACCAGGGAACGGATCGAGCTTCTCACCCGGGAGATCCTCAACGAGCTCTACAACTGGCCGATCCGTTTGCCGAGCGACCTGGTGTATTTCGCCCGGACCTCGGCGCTGATCGAGGGCGTCGGGGTCCGATACGACCCCCAGTTCAACCCGATCATGACCGCCGGGCCGTTGCTCTGGAAGATGCGGCGCGAGCTGATGCTCTCGCTCGCCGATACCAAGATGGTCCAGCAGCTCGACTGGCCCACGGCGGTTGGCTACCTGCTCGGTCGGGCCGCCGCGAAGCTCACCCAGGCAGGCGAGTTCCTGAAAGGCTGGCTCACCCCGCGTACGCCGCCGCCAACCGCTCCAGCACCCCGGTCAGGTCCGGCTTCTCTTCCAGCACCGGCCGGAGCGGATCGCGGCCCAGCGCCTCCATCCGAGCCACCGCCGTCTTGATGGTGAAGGTGAACCGGCGTTGGTCGAGCTCGTCGTCGACCTCGTCCCACTCGAGCGGCATCGACACGGTCGCGCCCGGCAGGGGACGGACGCTGTACGGCGAGACGATCAGCTGCCCGTGTCGGTTCTGGAGATAGTCGATGTAGACCTTGTCGCCCCGCTTCTGGATGTGCCGGGTGATGGTGGCGATCTCCCGATGCTCCCGGATCACCAGCCGCGCCATCAGCTCCCCTAACGTCCGGCACTGCTCGTAGGTGCATTGCCGTCCCAGCGGCACCATGATGTGGAGTCCGGTCTTGCCGGTCGTCTTGACGTAATGCGGCAACCCGACCGAGTCGGCGAGCCGGTGGATCGTCTTGGCCACCGCGATCACCGCCGAGAAAGGCGCCTCCTTGGGATCGAGATCGATCACGCACCAGTCGGGCAGCTCCAGCGAGCCGATCCGGCTCTGCCAGATGTGGAGCGGGATGGTGCCCGAGTTGGCGAGATAGAGCAGGGTCTCGACGTCGTCGCAGACGAAGTAGCGGATGTCCCGCTGGGTGTCCTCGCTCCAGATCGGGACGGTCCGGATCCACTCCGGGGCGAACTCGGGGGCGTCTTTCTGGTAGAACGATTTCCCCTCGATCCCGTCCGGATAGCGAGTCAGCACCACGGGCCGGTTGATCAGATAGGGCAGCAGCCAGGGGGCGATCTCCCGGTAGTAGTCGATCATGTCGCCCTTGGTGTAACCCTCGGCGGGCCAGAACACCTTCTTCAAGTTCGAGAACGCCACGGTCTTGGGCACGGCCGCGCGCGCCACCGGCATGGCGGCCGGCTCGGGATCCGGCGCCCGCTGGTCCGGCGGCGCCCAGCCCTGCCGGTCACAGTCCTGCGGGCGTTTGTCGTCTCGGAGCCGAACCAGGGCGGGGTGGCGGAGGACGCCGTCCGGCGTCCATTCCCGATAGCTCACCTCGCAGACGTAGCGCGGCTCGACCCAGGTAGTCGTCTTGGTCTCGGGGATCCGTTCGGGGCCGAGCGGGGTGCCGTTAGGCTCGAGGAGGGGTCCGTCGCAGGGTGGCGTGGCGCGGACGTCGCGATCCAACTGCTCTCGGAGCTGGGTGAGCATCCGATCGTCGAACCCGGTGCCGACGCGCCCTGCGTACACCAACCGCCCCCCCACCATGTCGGCGATCTGGAGCGCCCCGAACCCGGCTCGCCCACCTCGCGGCTCGGTGTAGCCCACGATGGCGAAGTCACCGGTACGCTCGGCCTTGAGCTTGAGCCAGACCGGCGAGCGCCCGGACCGGTAGGGCGCATCCGCCTTCTTCGCGACGATCCCTTCGAGCCCCATCCGCCCGACTTGGGCGAGGAATGCCTCCCCCTCCCGCTCGATGTGGTCGAGATAGCGGATCGGACCGAGTGGCGGGAGGATCCGCTTGAGGAGCCGCTTCCGCTCGACGAGCGGCAGCCCACGGAGGTCGAAATCCTCGAACCCGAGGAGATCGAAGACGAAATAAGTGGCCGGCAGCTCGATCGCGGCCCGGCGAATCTCGATCGGCTTGGACAGCCGCCCCCGCCGCTGCAGCAGGGAGAAACTTGGGTGGCCTTTGGGGTCGAGGACCACCACCTCGCCGTCGAGGGTGACGTTCTCGAGCGGCAGGGCCTTGACCGCCTTGGCGATCTCGGGAAAGACCGCGGTGTAGTCGGCCTGGCTCCGGGTAAACAGACGCGACTCGCCCAGCCGATGATTGGCCACCAGCCGATAGCCGTCGAGCTTGAGCTCGAAGATCCAGTCGTCCTTGGTGAACACCTGGTCCGACGGCTCGGCCAGCATCACCTCCACGGTCGCCGCCTCGAGCGGTCGGCGCGGCACCTCGACCTTGGCCAATTCCGCGCGGAGCACGTCGGCCGGGGTTCGGCCGGCTTTCCAATCCTCGACCGTGAGGCCCGAGAGCACCGACTCCTGGGGAAATTCATCCCCGGGACTCTTCACCCAGCCATCCCGTTCCTTGATCAGCAGCCAGTCCTTCTCGCTCTTCTTGATCTTCACCAGGGTCCAGCGCCCGTGCAGCTTGTATCCCTTGAGCTCGAAGAGGAGTTTGCCCTTTTCGAGCCCGGCGCGAGGATCCTCCAGCGGCACCCACTCGCCACGGTCCCAGACTACCACGGCGCCAGCGCCATAGTTGCCCTCGGGGATCATCCCTTCGAAATCGCCGTACTCCAGCGGGTGGTCCTCGACCCGGACCGCGAGCCGCTTGTCCGCCATGTCGTACGACGGGCCTCGGGGCACCGCCCACGACTTGAGCACTCCATCCATCTCGAAGCGGAAGTCAAAGTGCAGCTGGCGGGCGGCGTGTTTGTGGACCACGAAAAGGCCGCCGGGCTCCGCGGGGACGGCCTCGCCACCGAACGGCTCCGGAGTTCGGTCGGTCGAGCGCTTGGCGCGGTAGGCCGCGAGCTGCTCGGCGGGCGACGGGGTAGGCCCCGTGGCGGGGTCTGGGGGCACATCGGGGTCGGTCATGGTCTCCCCAATTATAGCGTGCGCCCCGCTCGCGTTCGATTGATCTCGTTTGCGGTCAAATGGTTACCCGGTTGGCGCGCGATGGATCTACCTTGGCGGTCCACTTCAACGGGAGGCCTATCTTGACAACATCATACGTGCACACATATTATGTGGACATGAACATCACTCTGTCGGTCGACCAGCGGCTGGTCGAACGCGCCCGTAAAGCCGCCGAGGCCATGGGCAAGAGCCTCAATCAGGTGATCAGGGACTATCTGGCCTATTTGGCTGGGGAGGGCGAGATGGACGCGGAACTCACTGAACTGCGCAAGCTGTCGATGGCCTCCGGAGGGCGTTCGGGCGGGCGCCGGATCGACCGGGACTCGCTCCATGCCCGAACGTAGCTTCTTCGACAGCAACGTCCTGGTCTACACCGACGACGCCGACGCCCCGGAAAAACGCGAGCGGGCCCTCACCCTGCTCGCCCAACACCGGAAGCAACGGAACGGCGTACTCTCGACTCAGGTGCTCCAGGAGTACTTCGTCGCCGCCACGAAGAAGCTCAAGGTGAAGGCAGAGGTGGCGCGCCGGAAGGTGGCGTTGTTCGGGCGTCTCGAGACGGTGCCGATCAGCCAGGACGACATTCTGGCCGCGATCGACCTGCACCGGCTCCATCAGTTGTCGTATTGGGACAGCATGATCGTCCGGGCCGCGCTCGCCTCCGGTTGTACCCAGCTCTATTCCGAAGACCTCAAGGACGGCTGGCGGATCGACGGACTCGAAGTGGTCAACCCCTTCCGCGCCTAGTCGCGTACCAGGGCGGCGATCAACTCGGCGTTGGTCGGATACCGCTTCAGATCGACGAGCAGGTCGTTCATCGCGGTGAGCGGCGGCTTTCGGTCGATCCGGCGACGGATGACGTGGGTCGCGGCCAGCGCTGGCTCGGGCAGCAGCAGCTCCTCTCGGCGCGTCCCGCTCGCGACGATGTCGATCGCGGGATAGACCCGTCGTTCGGCCAACTCGCGGCTCAACACCAGCTCGCTGTTGCCGGTTCCCTTGAACTCCTCGTAGATCAACTGGTCCATCTTGCTGCCGGTGTCGATCAGGGCCGTCGCGATGATGGTGAGCGAACCCCCGCCCGCCGACGGATCGACCTTCCTGGCGCTGCCGAGAAAGCGCTTCGGCCGCTCGAGGGACTGGGAATCGACGCCGCCCGAGAGCGTCCGCCCCGATCCCTTGACCGTCGAGTTGAACGCCCGGGCCAGCCGGGTCAAAGAGTCGACGATCATCACCACGTCACGGCCCAGCTCCACATGACGGCGAGCCCGCTCCACCAGGAGCTCGGCGCAGGCGACGTGGCGCGACGGCGGATTGTCGAACGTCGACGCGATCACCTCGCCGAAACCGGCGGCCTCCATCTCGAAGACTTCTTCGGGACGCTCGTCGACCAGCAGGGTGTAGAGCATCGCCTTCGGGTGGTTGGTGACCACTCCTTCGGCGATCGCCTGCAGCACCATGGTCTTCCCGGCCTTGGCCGGTGCAACGATCAGGGCCCGTTGCCCTTTGCCGAAGGGACAGAGCAGATCGATGACCCGGGTGGTCATGTCGACCTGGCCCTGGCGGACGAGGCGGCACTCGAGGCGGAGCTGTTCGTTGGGGTGAATGGCGGTGAGGCGATCCCACTCGGGACGGTTGGCGACGGCTTCCGGGGCGAGGCCGTTGATCGAGGTAACCCGGTCGAGTACCGTGGGGCCGCGTCCGCCCGATTTCGGCTCCCCGATCAACTCATCGCCGAGGCGGAGCCGGAGCCGGCGGATGACCGCTTCGGGTACCTGGACGTCGCGCGGATCGGCGACGTAGCCTGCCTCCCGACGGCGGAGGAAACCTGCCCCCCGGGCCGTCAGCTCGAGAATGCCTTGAATTGCCAATCGTCCCCGGGATTACTGAAAGATGGGGGAGAATCGAGGGATTCCCCCCCTCGCGCAAGGGGCATGGGCTTCGGCGGTTCCGCGTCGGTCTTGCCAAGGACCGCCGGGACGGGTAGCCTAACAGCACCCCCGTCGCTCCGGCTTCGTTTCCCGAGGGTTCCCTCATGCCCGCTCGCTCCATCGGCACCGCCACCATCTCGTTCGGCCTCGTTTCCGTCCCGGTCCATGTCTATTCGTCAGCTGAATCGGCCAAGGACGTGTCGTTCAACATGCTCCACAAGAAGTGCGGGACCCGGCTCAAGCAGCAGTACATCTGCCCCAAGGACAACGAGATCGTCCCCAACGAGGAGCGCACCAAGGGCTACGAATTCGCCAAGGACCAGTACGTGGTCTTCAGCCCCGAGGAGCTCAAAGCCCTCGAGGAGAAGGCCACCAACACCATCGACATCGCCGAGTTCGTGCCGCTCGCCACCGTCGACCGGGTCTATCTCGAGAAGGTCTACTTCCTCGGCCCCGACAAGGGCGGCGATCGGGCCTATCGGCTGCTCTCCCAGGCCTTGGGCGACACCGGCCGGGCGGCCCTCGGCCAGTACGCGTCGCGCGGGCAGCAACACCTGGTCCTCCTCCGGCCGATGAACGGCGTCATCGTGATGGAGCAGCTCCACTACCAGGACGAGCTCCGCTCCCCGACCGAAGTGCCCCTCGGCGAGGGCGACGTGAAACCCGCCGAGCTGGCCCTGGCCAAGCAGTTGATCGACCAGGCGGCCAGCAACGAGTTTCACCCCGAGCGCTATCGCGACACGGTGCGGGAACGGGTCCTCGAGGCCATCAACAAGAAGGTCGAGGGCCAGGAGATCACCTCGGAACCGGCTCAGGACGGCGGCGGCAAGATCATCGACCTAATGGAGGCCTTGAAGCAGAGCCTGGCCCGCGGCAAACCCGAAGACGGCGAGCGTCGAGCCGGCTGATGGGCTATTACGTCGGGACCAGCGGTTACGCGTTCAAGGAGTGGAAGGGCCCGTTCTACCCGGAAAAACTGCCGGACGCCGAGATGCTGCCGTTTTACGCCACCAAGTTCAACTCGGTGGAGATCAACAACACGTTCTATCGAATGCCGAAGGAGAAAAATCTCCTCGACTGGGCGGCCCAGGTCCCCGAGAGCTTTCGGTTCGCGATCAAGGCGTCGCAGCGAATCACCCACCATGCCCAGCTGCGCGATGCCGGCGAGTTGGTGACCCACTTGGCCCAGACCATCGCCGTCATGAGTCACAAGCTCGGACCGACGCTCTTCCAGCTGCCGCCGTTCCTCAAGAAGGACCTGCCTCGGCTGGAGGACTTCCTCGATGTTCTCCCAAAACGCTGGCGGGTGGCGATCGAGTTCCGTCACGCCTCGTGGTTCGACGACGACCAGGTGCTCGAGGCGCTCAAGGCCAAGGACGTGTCGCTATGCGTCTCGGATCAGGAGGACAAGGCTTCGCCGGTGGTGGCGACGGCGAGCTGGGGCTACGTCCGGCTCCACAAATTCGACTACCAGGCCGCCGGTCTCGTCGAGTGGGCGGGGCGAATCAAGGCGTTGCCGTGGAGCGACACGTTCGTGTTCTTCAAACACGATCACTCGCCAGGGTCGGGACCACCGGTGGCGGATGCGTTTCGGGACCTTCTCGCGGGCTGAGTCCCATCTCCTCGAGGAAACGGACGCCGCCCGTCGCTCGCCTGCCCCGGTTGGCCGCGCGAGTCAGCACCAGCCGATCCCTGGCCCGGGTCATCCCCACGTAAAGCAACCGTCGCGATTCCTCCAGCTCGTCCTTCGCCGGCGACCGACCCGTCGCGTTGCCCGGCATCTCCGCGTCCTCGACTCCCACGATGTACACCCGGGAAAACTCCAGCCCCTTGGTCGAGTGCAGGGTCAGCAGGTTGACCCGCGCCGGGTCGGCCTCGGCGCCGTCCGACTTCGACAGCGCCACCCGAGCCAGGAACTCCGCGATCGCCTCGTCGCGGTCGGTGGCCTCGAGGCCTTCGAGTAACCGCCGCACCCGGGCCATCGATTGCGGGTAGCGCTGGTCGGCGCGGCGCTCGGCCCGAATCCGCTCCATCCGCTCGACCCCGCCAAGCTGGTCGATCAGCCGGCCGAGCGAGGCGGCGCTGGCGCCGACCCGGTCCCGCTCGGCTTGGTAGAAGTCGAGGCAGCTGCTGAATCTGCCTAACGAGAAGGCGGGGGTGACCTCCATCAGCATCGTAGCTTCGGGTTGCCGATCGGCGGGGAGGGCACTCACGTCGGGCGGCAACAGGGCGAGCGCGATGCCCAGGTAGTCGAGGATGTTGGAGAGCGCCACCCGGCGGCCGCGAGCTACCTTCTCCTCCTCGAGCTTCCGGAACACCTTGGCGAGGGTCCGAACGTCCCAGAGCGCTTTGTGCGGGTCGCCCGGATCGATTCGGAAACGCTCGGCGAGGTACTGGAGCCTGGCGCTGCCAAGGCGGAGCGACTTGGCCAACGGCAGGGTGTCGTAGGTGACGAACGCGCCGCCGGGGGCCATCCGCCGCAGAATCGGGAAGTCGAACTCGTAGCCGTTGTGGGCCACCAGGACGTCGGTCCCGATGAACGTCTGGAACTCGGGCCAGACGTCTTCGAAACGCCGAGCGTCGGCGACGTCGGCGTCGGAGTAGCCGTGGGTCTTCGAGGCCTCGGGCGCGATCGGCACCCGCGGCTTGACCAGCCGGTGGAACTCCCCCACGATCTCCCAGTCCCGGACCCGGGCGGCGGCGATCTCGACGATCTCGGCCGTGGCGACGTCCTTGTCGGTGGTCTCCAAGTCGACGACGACGAAGTCACGGAAGTTGTCGCGGGCGTTGGCGCTTTCGAGCTGAAGAGCCTTGAACACGGTGAGCACCAGCCCGGCCCTGCCAGCGGTGTCGGGACCTAACGGCAGGTCGTCGGGCCCCGGGGCCGGGCCGACGCCCGCGTAGTCGACCAACCGAAGCCCGGCGCCCGTCAGCATCCCAGCGAGGCCGATCTCGGCGCCGCCCACGGGTGTCAGGAGGATCCGACCCTTCGATGCCCTGACCCGCGCCAGCTCGCCAGCCAGGGCCACGGCCGCCGGATCGTCGATCGGATCGGTCAGCTCGTCGGCTCGTTCCTCCAGCGCGGTCTGATAGGTGCCGACCCGTTGGGAGAGGATCTCGGTGATCAGCTCGGGCAGGTGCTCGTGGCGGTGGCCGAGGGCGGTGAGGTTCTGCATCGCGTAGAGCGCCCGGCGGAGCTTCCTTCCGTCCTCGTCGGTGTTGGGCAGCTCCCGGGCCCGCCGCCGGAGCCGGGGCAGGAAGCCGACCTCCTCCATCTCGGCCAACTTGCGAACCGAGTCGACCAGGCCGGCAGGCAGCACCCGGCGCACGAACGCCTCGTTGTAGATGGGGTCGCCCGGGTGGGCGATGACCCGGAGGGCGGCGAGCAGGTAGCGGATCACTTTGTCGTCGCCCACCGCGCGGCCCTGGGCCAGGCGACAGGGAATGCCAGCTTTCATCAGGGCGCCTTCGAACGCGTCGCCCACCTGATGTTTCCGATAGAGGACGGCGTAGTCGCCCCAGGCGAGTCCGCTTTCCTCCCTATCCCTGCGAAGGTCGGCCAACAGCCACTCGAGCTCCTGGTCCTCGTCGCGAAACGACCAGGCTTCGACCGGATGGTCGCTGGTCCGCTCGGCCACCACCTGCTTGGCCTCGAACAGGGTCGGATTGCCCGCCAGGAGCCGGCGGGCGAGCTCGAAAATGTGTCGCGCGGTCCGCCGGTTCTCCCGGAGCAGATAGCGGCGGGTCATCGTGAAGTCGTTGACGAACGTCGCCAGCTGCATCGGGTCGGCGCCGGTCCAGGAGAAGATCGACTGTTCGTCGTCGCCCACCACGAAGATGTTTCGGTGGGCGCCGGCGAGGGTGCGGACGATCCGATACTGGACCGGATTGAGATCCTGGAACTCGTCGACCAGGAGGTGATCCCACTGGGCCGCGACGCTCGCGGCGGTGTCGGGCGAGGCCTCGAACAGGTCAACCACGAGATGGGTCAGATCGTCGAAGTCGACCATTCGCCGTTTTTCGAGGAAGGCACGATAGCGACGGAAGATCTTGATGTCGTCCTCGCTCAGGACCGGGCGGCCGAGCCGATGGAGCCCGAAGGTGTTGAGCAGCGCCTTCCGCCGCTTCGACGCCACCCGCTGTTTGGCGAGGATCTCCAATTGGTACTCTTCGTCGGCGATGCCGAAACCGCGCTCGAGACCGAGGATGCCGCCGTGGGCCCGGAGAATCCGGACGCAGAGCGCGTGGATCGTCGACCGAGTGATCGCTTCGGCCGGCTCGCCGAGGTCCCGTTTGAGCCGGCCGGCTACCTCTTCGGCCGCTTTGTTGGTGAAGGTGAGCGCGCAGATCCGGGCCGGATCGACGCCGCGCTCGCCGATCAGGTAGCGAATCCGCTCGATCAGGCAGTACGTCTTGCCCGCGCCCGGTCCGGCGAGGACCAGCACGGGACCCGACTCGGCCCGAATGGCCTCGAGTTGGCTTGCCGAGGGCGAAAACGAGCGGTCGCGGATCACCGGATCTCAGCCGATCGCCGCGACCCAGTCGGCGACGTTCTCGGCGAGACCACCGAGCACGTCGGCGCGGGTCCGGCCGGTACGTTTGGGCACCTCGAAGGCGTGATTGGCTTGGTCGACCTCGACCATCGTGGCCAGCGGCCCGAGCCGCGCCACGACCTCGCGGATCAAGGTGAGGTCGGCCAGGTCGTCGCGGGTGCCCTGGAGGAACAGCATGGGAACGTTGACGAGATCGAGATGTTCCGCCCGGGTGATCGCCGGGCGTCTAGGTGGATGGAGCGGGAAGCCGACGAAGACCAGACCATCGACCCGGGCGAGTTGGGCGCGCGATGCCGCGGTCGACGTCATCCGCCCGCCGAACGACTTGCCTCCGGCAAAGAGGGGAAGGTCGGGGGCCAACTCGTTGGCCACCTGCACCGCCGACTGCACCGTCGCGGCGGCCACGACCGGAGTATCGGGCCGGCCACCGCCGGTTTCCATGTAGGGGAACTGATATCGGAGGGTCGCGATCTCGCGGGCGGCCAGGGCATCGGCGAAGTCGGCCATGAAAGCGTGGCGCATCCCGGCCCCCGCGCCGTGCGCGAAGACGTAGAGCGCCCGGGCCCGCTCCGGCCGGAGGAACAGCCCCGAGACGACGACCTGAACGGGGTCGACCGGGATGGCGACCTCCCTCATGGGGCGGTGGGTTTCCCCTTGGCGCGCGTCTTCTCCTGCTCGACGTACCCCTCCGCCTCCCGCAGCAGACCTTGGGCGTCGAAGAGAATCCCGTCCTTGATCGTCCAGGCGACCCCGCCGTGCTTCCATTGCTCGCCCCGTGGCACCAGACCCGACAACCCGTAGCCGCGACCGTACATCAGCTTGAAGTTATCGATCGGGTTGCCGTTGACGACAACCAAATCGGCGCGACACCCCACCCGAATGCCGCAATGCTCGGTCATCCCGAGGGCGCGGGTCGCGTTGGTGGTGGCGACCCTGATCACGTCGATCGGGTGGAGGCCCGCCTCCTGCATCAGCTCGAGCTCGCGAATCATCGCGATCCCACCGATGCCGCCCTCGTCGCTACCGGCCGTCAGCAGTCCGCCCCGTTCGTGGTACACCTTCACCCACTTCATCCAGATCTGGAAGTTTTTCCGCCAGGCGATCTCGTCGGCGGTCTTCCACTCGCGCTTGAAGGCCCCGTGAGTGGTCGAGTCCGGGCCGGCGCCGATCTCGCTCGGGTGCATCAGGGTTTCCTTGACCGGCAGACCGACGTGCCGCCAAACGTCGCGGTTGTCCTCGTAGACGGTCATGGTCGGGTTCCAGTTGGTCCCATTCTCGATCATCCGATCGATCACCGCCGAGAGCTTGGCCGGGTTCTTGTCGGCTTCGGCCCAGAGGTAGCCCGCGTATCGAAAGCGATCCAGCTCATCCCAGTAGTTGTAGTCGGTCGGGAAGTTCTGGGAGCCGGCGAGGGCCGCGTCGGGAACGCCGTACCAGTGCTCGAGGCTCTTCACTCCAGCGTTCGAGGCCACCAGGGCATCGGATTCGGAGACCTTGAGGTCGGCCATCACGAACATCCCGAGCTTCTTGGCCTCGGCGGCGATGGCCTCGAGCACGTCGGGATAGTGGCCAGGGCTCTTGGAGACCTTGACGCAGTCGGCGCCGAGCTGCTGGAACTCCCGGACCATCGCCCGGGCTTTGTCGGGCGTGTTGCCGACATCCCAGCGCCGGAGCGGCAGGGGCCACCGCTGGCAGAGAATCAGCCGAGGCGCGACCAGCTGATTGGCCTCGGCCTGCTTGCGTTGATCGGTCATCAGCTTGAGGCCGGCGCCGGTGCCGGCATCGCGCACGGTGGTGATCCCGTGGCCCAGGTAGAGCCGATAGGCGTAGTCGAGGCCGCGGGGCCCGAGGTCGCTGCTAGGCGACGGCAGGTGGGCGTGCATCTCGACCAGACCGGGGAGGACGAACATTCCCTTGCCATCGATGATCTTGTCGCCGGTGGGGCGCTTGAAGCCGGGGCCGTGGCTGGCGAGGTTGACCGGATCCATCAGGACTACGTCGACGATGGTATTGCCCTCGATCACGATGTCGACCGGGCCTTCGGGAGGCATCGCGCGATTGGAGCCGGGGGTGCCTCGGCCGGAGACGAAGGTGGCGCCCCGAATGACCAAGCGGCCATACCGCTCACCCTTCAGGGTGCCGAGCGGCAACGAGCCCGGGCCGTTCCTGGCGACGGCGAACGACTCCTGGGCGCGGCCCGGGGCGGCGATCGTCAGTCCGCCGAGCAGGGTGAAGAGATGCCAGCCTCGAAGCTTCATGGGACCTCCGACGAGGAGCGCGACTCGGTGGGAGTGGACTGGGAAAGTTCCCCCTTCGCCGTCCAAAGGTCAAACCAGAAGGTCGAACTGGACCCGCCGTCAGCGAAACTCGCTCTCCCAGAGCCGCTCTCGACTGACGGCGAGCGGAGTGGCTCGCGTCAGTCGCTCGAGGGCGGCCGCGAGGTGTGGGGCCCGGAGCGGGTAGACCCGCCGGCCGATGACCGCCTCGAGCTTGTCCAATGGCGGGCGCAGGGCCGCGAGCAGGGTCTCCCCCGCCTCGGTCAGCCGGAGCCTAACGAGGCGCCGGTCGGGCGGGCGGCGTTCGACCCGGATGAGGCCGCGGCGGCTCAAGTCTCGCGCCGCCACCGCCATCACCTGCCGGCTCCACCCCAGTTGGCGGGCCGCTTCGCGGGGGTACATCCCGGCCACATCAGCCAGCGCGACCAGTAGCTGGTATCGGATGTAGCTGAGTCCATGACCGGCCACCCGCCGCTCGACGGCCGCCTTGATGGCCAACCCGACACGGCAGAGCAGAAGGGCGAGAGGCGGGTGGTCGCCTTCGGGCGGGTAACGGACCATCGGGGTCTCCTAGGCGGTTTGGAGCCGAGTTTGTCAACGCGATGACAAACTGGCCTCCGAGATCCAGAATGCCCGCAATCTCGCGCGCGATCGGCCTGGTCCGCTAACCGTTCTGCTTCTCATTCGGATCATATTTTCGCGACCAACTCCACGCATGACTCAACGAGGCGGCTCGTCGGCCCAGGGATGACGACTCCGGGGTCATGCCGGATCGACACCGGGCCCGGGTTCGGTTACCATCCTCGATGTCCCTCACCGGCTCTCTCAATGATCGTGTTCCGCCTCGTCGTCTCGCTCCTTACACTGCTCGCCTCCCACCTTGCGGCCCAAACGGCCGGTTACGACGTCGTCATTCGGGGCGGTCGAGTCCTCGACGGGCGGGGCAACCCGTGGATCCTCGCTGATGTCGGCATTCGCGGGGGCCGGATCGTGAAGCTCGGGAAGATCACCGAGACCGGTACCCGGGAGATCGACGCCACCGGCAAGTACGTGACCCCCGGCTGGATCGACATGATGGACCAATCCGGCGGGGTGCTCCCACGCAATCCCCTCGCCGAGAACAAGCTGCTCCAAGGGGTGACGACCTCGATCGGGGGCGAGGGCGGTTTCCCGGTGCCGGCGGGACGGATCGCCGAGTACTTCAAGACCCTGGAAACCCAGGGGATCAGCTTGAACTTCGGATCGTACACCAGCGAGACTCAGGCCCGGACCGCGGTGATCGGCCCGGTCGCCCGAGCGCCGACGGCCGAGGAGTATGTCCGGATCCGGGCCATCGTCGACACCGCGATGCGGGCGGGGGCGATGGGGTTGACCACCGCGCTGATCTACCCGCCGTCGAGCTACGCCACCACCGAGGAGTTGATCGAGGTCGCCAAGGCCATCGCGCCCTATGGCGGCACCTACGCGAGCCACATCCGCGGCGAAGGCAAGGAGCTGCTGGAAGCGATCGCCGAGGCGATTCGGATCGGCGAAGAGGCGAAGGTACCGGTGGAGATATTCCACTTGAAGGCCGCCTACAAGCCGGGGTGGGGCAAGCTGATGAAGGCCGCCGGCGAGTTGATCGAGGCGGCGCGGGCCCGGGGCGTCGACGTGGCGGCCGATCAGTATCCGTACACCGCCGGCGGCACCGGCCTCGAGGCGACCATTCCCTCCTGGGCGTTCGAGGGCGGCCTCGATTCGTTGCGGGCTCGGATCACCGACCCCACCATCCGGGCTCGCCTCAAGAAGGAGCTCAAGACCGGCTCGCCGGGCTGGTGGAACATCGTCGAAGCGGCGGGGGGCTGGGACGGCGTCGTCTTGGCGTCGGCCCGGAACCCCGAGAACGAGAAATATCAGGGCAAGTCGATCTCCCAAATCGCCAAGATCCTCAAGAAGGACCCGGTCGATACGGCCTGGGACCTGGCGCTGGCGGGCTCGGGCCGGGTCACCGCGATCTACCACATGATGAGCGAAGACGACGTCAAGACGGCGCTCAAGTTTCCTTGGGTCAGCATCGGGAGCGACGCCGGCGCGGCGCTCACCCCGGGCATGACGGAGGCGGCCGGCCTGCCCCACCCACGGGGATACGGCACCCATCCCCGGATCATCGCGAAGTACGTCCGAGATGAGGGCGTCCTGACCCTGCCCGAGGCGATTCGGAAGATGACGTCGTGGCCCGCGACCCGAATGAAGCTCGCCGACCGCGGGGCGCTCGAGGTGGGCAATTGGGCCGACGTGGTGGTGTTCGACTACGCGACCATTCAGGATCAGGCGACCTGGGACGAGCCGACCAAGTACCCGACCGGGATCGACTTCGTGCTGGTCAACGGGCACGTGGTCGTCGAGCGAGGCAAACACACCGGGGCGAAACCTGGCATGGTGCTCTATGGCCCGGGACGAACCCCCAACTGACGCCAGGCGACGTCTGACCGATTGGAACCAATGCTGATCACCGCGCTCACCGCCGGTTTCCTCCTCCAGGCCGCGACCCCATTGTCGCGCCAGGAGCGAGCCATCGGTTCGTACGCCGACGCGCACCGCGCCGAGGCAATCGCTCTGCTCGAACGGATCGTCAACATCAACAGCGGCACCCTCAACCTCGCCGGGGTTCGCCAGGTCGGCGACCTGCCGCGAGCGGAGTTCGATCGGATCGGCTTTACGACTCGGTGGATCGACGGGGCGCCGTTCAAGCGGGCGGCGATCTTCCTCCATCGACTCGGGCGGCCGGCGCCGAGAGCCTAACGTGCCGAGCGCCGCCGGCCGAGCCCGGGAGCCATCCCGGCGACCCGTCTTCGCGCTGGCCGACCTTGCCCAGACCCCCAAAGTGGGGGTACCCTAGAAGGTTCCCCTTTCCAACTTCGGAGGCCCCCAATGCGCCGTCGAACCTTCGTTCGCTCCTCGCTCTTTGCCATGGCCGCCCCGACGCTCGCCCGGTACCAAGGGACCACGCCGATGTTCCGGGAGGCGCCGAGGTTCCCTCAGGACCTGAGCGCCGTCACTGGCGATGGGAAACGGGTCACCCTCGCGGGCAAGGCCATCGCGGACCTTCGGGCCAGCCTGCGTGGCCCGGTCCTGCTGGCGGGCAACGACGGCTACGATCAAGCCAGACAGATCCTCAATCCCTCGTTCAACAAGTATCCGGCCCTGATCGCCCAGCCCACCGGCCCGGCCGACATTCGCACCGCGGTGAACTTCGCTCGGGACAACGGCGGCCTCCTGCTGGCGATCAAATGCGGCGGGCACAGCCATTCCGGTCAGTCGACCTGCGATGCCGGCATGGTCATCGATCTGTCCCGGTTCCGAAGCGTCTGGGTCGACCCAGTCGCGCGCCGAGCCCGGGTGACTGGTGGCACCCTCCTCGGGCAGGTCGATCACGAGACGATGGCCCACGGCCTCGTCACCACGATGGGCACGGTGTCCCATACCGGCGCCGGCGGCTTGGTCACGGGCGGCGGCTTTGGGCGGCTTGCCCGGCGGTTCGGGATGTCGATCGACAACCTCATCTCGGCGGACGTGGTCACCGCCGACGGCGAATTGCGTCGAGCGAGCGCGGAGGAAAACCAAGAGCTGTTCTGGGGCATTCGCGGCGGCGGGGGCAACTTCGGGATCGTCACCTCCTTCGAGTTTCGCCTTCATCCGATGCAACGCCGGGTCGTGGGCGGCAACATGGTGTTCCCGTTCACTCGAGCGCGGGACATCCTCGACGTGTACGCCGAGATTGGCCTGAAGGGCCCGGACGAGCTCGAGATCGGCTTCATGTTCATGCGGCCGCCGGGCGGCGCCCCAGCGGTGGCCGCCGTCTCGGTCTGTTACGCCGGACGGGAAGCGGACGCCGAGCGGGCCTTGGCGCCGATTCGCAAACTCGGCACACCCCTGTCGGACCAGGTCCGGGCCGTCGACTACGTCGCTCTGCAGCGCTCCGGCGACGTTGACGATCCGCGGGCCACCGGGACCTACCTCAAGAGCGGGTTCATCACCGATATGCCAGCCGGACTCGCCTCGGCGATCATCGACGGCCTCGAGGGGCACCCGGCCCGCCAAACCCAGGTGTTCGCCCAGCTGAGCGGGGGCGCCGTCAACCGGGTAGCGCCCGATGTGACCGCCTTCGCTCAGCGAGACATCCTGGGCAACCTGCTCTCCTCGGTCGGCTGGAAGCAGGGCGACGACCCGTCGGAGCACATCAAGTGGATCAAGCGGTATTGGACGAAAATCGAGCCGTTCACCCACGGCTTCTACGTCAACGATCTCGAGACCGAACACACCAACTCGGCGATCCAGACCAACTACCGGCGCAACCACGACCGGCTGGTCGCGGTCAAGAACACATACGACCCGCGAAATTTGTTCCGGCTCAACGCGAACGTGAAGCCGACCGTTTGAGGGGCTTACTGAACCGTCACGACAATCGCGCCAAAGGAACGGGAAGCCCTGAGGTGGTGTAGCTCACTTCCTCGACAACACTGCGCCCGGTAGCTCGACGCCCGACTCGGGGAGCCTCCCGCCGACGAGTCGGCCGCGGCAAGCGCGACCACGCGCGTCTCGGCCAGGGCTGGCCAGGCCTCACCGCCGTCTTCGTGGCAGCCGCCAACCACCTCGATGTCTCGTCCACCGGCGCCACCGACCGGCACCCTCCGGGTACTGAACTCGGCTTGGCCTTCGAGTCCCTCGGCGCAACCGGGTCTTTCCATCAATCGACAGTACGCCTTCGATGTCCGGCTCGCCGAGCCAAGACGTGCTGGGCCACCGCGGTGGAGCTCGACGGTACCGAGGGTCGAGCTGGTAACTCGTTTCGTGAGAGCCGTTTGGCGCCGGTTGGCGGCCGATTGGCGCCTGTGGGCTAACGTGGACTCCGTTGCCCGACCGCACCAGGCGGCGCGGCAGACCATCCGCGGAGGAGCCCATGAGAGCCACCCGTCGCACCGTTGCCGCCCTTGTCCTGCTGGCGATTGCCTGCCGAGCCGAGGGCCCGACCGATCCGCTCGTTCCCTCGTTCGCCTCGAGCGCGGCGTGCTCGACCTGCGCTCCAGTAATCCAGAGGTTCGTCAAGCCATTCGTCGGCGAGTTCCCGGCCGTGAACCTGTTCGATCACAACAAGCCGAAGGAGTTCGTCGATACCAACGGGATCTTCCTCTTCACTTGGGGTGAGGTCGTGCGGATCGGTACCTCGCTCGACGGTCCGATCCAGATCGACGGCCACGACGGCTATGACTGGAAGATGCCGATCGGCACACCGATTCGGGCGGTTGCTCCCGGTACGGTGGTGGGCATCGTCAACGGCGACCCCAACGCCACCTGCCCGTTCCCGGCGCCGGAGCTCACCCTCAAGAAGAAGGTAGTGATCGAACACAACATCGGGGGCGGAATCGTGGTCCGTTCGGTCTACGTCCACCTGAGTCAAATCGGCGTCTCGCTGGGCCAAACGGTGGCGAGCGGCCAGCAATTGGGTCTCTCGGGGCAGACTGGCTGTGCCAAGGGACCACATCTCCACTTCAGCGTCGTTCGGATGACCCAGACGAACAACGGCCAACCGGCGGTGATCGATCCCTATGGCTGGACCAGCACCGCGACCGATCGCTGGCAGGCGGCACCGGACGGGGCCCAGAGCATCTACCTCTGGAATACTGGGCAGGAGCCGACCCGTCGCCTGACCGTCGAGCGGCCGATCGACGCGGGCGTCAACGCCGGCATCACCAGTGTGGCCTGGCTCGGACCTAACGACGCGACCACCCCCAACAACGAAGAGCTGGTGCTCAGCTTCGCCGGCTCGGCGGGGCAGGTCTTCACCGTCGACTCCCTGAAGAGCGACGTGGCCGGGCTGCGGTTCAAGTTCCCGGCGGGGACCACCATCAGCGCTACCCGACCTCGCCTTCACGTCTTCACGGGCACCGGCACCGGCAACGACACCACGGTATTCATGGGCCGGCCGAGCGGCACCTGGGACAACGCCTTCAACGACTGCGCTCGGCTCCGTTTCGCCAACGGCAACGTGGTGGTCTTTGGCCTGGGGAACGGGTGCCCATGAGCACTTCCGACACCCGCTGGGGGTACTTCATGCTCCAGGCCCGGTCGGATTCGCCGGATCGCGAGGGCGGCGTAGTGGTGCGCGGCGTCGTCGAGAACCTCGTGACCGGTGAAAAGCAGCGCTTCGAATCGGCGGCGGAGATCGCCGCACTGCTCTCACGGTGGGTCCGGAGCGCGGGCCCGGTCAAGTGAACCCGGAGGAACCGAGGATGCGACTCTTCACAATCCTGGCCGGCACGGCGTTGCTGAGCACCGTGGTCTCCTGTGGCGGCGATGGTCTCGGTCCGAATGGGCCGCCCCCGCCTCCGCCGCCCCCGGTGATAACCACCGTCGAGATCGCGCCAAACGGGGTCACCGTGCCGCGAGGCGACACCACCCGGCTCGCCGCGACGGTGAAAGACCAACGCGGTCAGGCAATGACTGGGAAGGTCGTGGAGTGGACGTCGAGCGCGACGACCGTCGCCACGGTAACGACCGACGGCCTGGTATCGGCCGTCGCCGCGGGTGCTGCGACCATCACCGCCAGCATCGAGGGGAAGTCAGCGACGGCCCAGGTCACCGTCGTCGTGCCGGTCGCGACGGTTGCGGTCGCGCCGGCGGCCGCCAAGCTGGTGCCAGGCGGGCGAATTCGCCTCGTAGCGACCCCAAAGGCCGCAGCCGGCGACTCGGTGCGGGGGAAGACGATCGTCTGGACCACCAGTGACATCACCGTGGCCACGGTCTCGGCCGCAGGTCTGGTCGAGGCGGTCGGGACGGGCCAGGCTGCCATCACCGCCACCGTCGACGGAAAGTTCGGTGTCACGGCGATCACGGTGATCGCGGCCGCCGACAACGTCCAGACGGAACCCGCCCGCGCCGTGAGTGACACGATCGGCGTGCTCGGCGGCGAGCTTCGGGCCACCAGCGCGAGCGGGGTGAAGTATGTCCTCACCGTGCCGGCCGGCG
This sequence comes from Gemmatimonadales bacterium, assembly GCA_046160105.1. Taxonomy (GTDB): domain Bacteria; phylum Gemmatimonadota; class Gemmatimonadetes; order Gemmatimonadales; family GWC2-71-9; genus SHZU01. Next base: position 74,189 of record JBJXGT010000016.1, read on the forward strand.
CGCTCCGGTCGGTCACTCGAATCACCGTGACGCCGGTCGCGACGATTCAGACCGCGCCATTCCAAACTGTCGCGGGTGCCGTCGACTTTCAGCCAGCCGGCTTGGTCTTCGCCAAACCCGCCGCCCTCGTCATCGAGGCGCCGCTCCCTACCGGGGACAGCCTTCGACTCGTCGGCTTCAGTGCCGACGGAACCGCCCAGCGAGTGGTGCCGGCCGTGGCCACGCTCTCGAACAACCGGATTCGGGTGGCGGTGCCGCACTTCAGCGTGGGCGGCGCGGGATTCACGACGGTGGGCGGTATGCTGTCGTTCCTTTCATCGGGCGGGCCGACCAACGCGAGCCAAACGTACATCGACCAGCTGCTCGCGCTCGGCCAGGACGCAATCAACAACATCCCCGCGCTGTTCGACGTGATGCGACAGTGGATGGCGAACGTCATCGTCCCCAAGCTGCAGAACGCGACCACGGACATCCAGCTCTTCCTGGCGGTTGCGGAGTACAACTGGTGGGTGAGCACTGACGTCGGTGGCCTGGTGAAGGGCACCGCGACCATTCTGCAACCCGACCGGGACGCGGCGACGCAGGCGGCGCTCCCTCGGATCAAACAGATGATCGCCGGCAACAACGCCCAGTGTCTGGCGGATCGGGACATCGACTTCGCGGCCGGGGCACTTTATTGGCAGACGGTGGCCGAGGATCTCGGCCTGGCCACCACCGCCAACCAGCTCGATCGGCCGACCGTGATCGATCAGCTTTGCATCCAGGTGGTACTTACGCAGGTGAGCTTTCCGACCACGGTCAGCGCGGGCAACGGTGCCACACTCGATGTGGCGGCGGGGCTCAAGTTCGGAATCGATCCGCAGATCATGAGCGCCCGTTTCAGCTGGACACTGGACGTCGCCGGGTCCACGGCCGACGGGATCCGAAGCGGATTGAGCGACGACCTCGGCGCCTTCTTCCAGACCGTGACGCCCACCGGCGCGGGCATGTTGAGCCTCCTGACGACGGTCTGCCTCTTCGCGGTCGAGGTCCCGTACCTCGACGTCTGCGGCAGCAATCTGACGACCCGGATGCCCCTGGCGCCCCTCCGGTGGGATTTCGTCGACGATCTCGAGGGGTGGGCGCCGATTGGCAACGCGATCCGCCGGGACGCCGGGGGGCGCGGGGTGGCTCGGCTCGACCAGGGCGGAGCGATCGAGCGGGCGGTGGCCGTGCCGGCCGGGGCAACGATCTTCGAAATGGAGTTCAGCCCACACGACCGACCCTCGTCAACGACCCAGTTCTCGGTCAGGGTGACTGGCCCACAGTCCGCCGCGACCATTCTCAACGTGACCCGGACCGGACCGGCCACGAGCGGATTCTCGTGGTCGCGGGTGACCGGATCGCTGGCCTCGTTCGCGGGGCAGACGGTGATCATCCGAATCACTCAGGTTCCCCAGTCGCACGGGCAGCTGTATATCGATTGGATCGAGATCCGGTGAGGGGCGAGGTGCCGCCGTTAGCCGGGGTCGCCCGCGAGGCTCACGGCCGGAGGCCGAACCGGCTCGGGCCGACCTCCCGGAGCGGGGCGACGAGATTGGCGAACTCACAGAGCATCGGTCGGGTGTCCCGGGGATCGATGATCTCCTCGACCAGATACTTCTCCGCCGTCCGGAACGGCGACCGGACCCGATCGAGCTCGGCGACGATCTCCGCTTTGCGCGCCGCCGGGTCGGCGGCGGCGGCCAGGTCCGCCTTGTAGGCGGCTTCGATCCCGCCCTCGATCGGCAGCGAGCCCCAGTCGGCGGACGGCCACGCCAGGATGTGTCGCACCCTGGTGTGATTGCAGTGGGCCGCGCCAGCTACTCCGAACGCCTTCCGAGTCACCACCGTGCACCAGGGCACCGTTGCCTGGTAGATCGCGGTGATCGCCCGCGCCCCGAACCGAATCGTCGCTTCTCGCTCGGCGCGACTGCCGACCAGGAATCCCGGATTGTCGACCAGGTGCACCACGGGAAGGTGAAACGTCTGGGCCAGATCGACGAACCGGATCAGCTTCTCGGAGCTGGCCGCCGTCCATAGGCCGCCTAACACGAACGGATCGGAGGCCAGCACCGCCACCGGCCAGCCGTCGAGCCGGGCGAACGCCGTGATCACCGACGGGCCCTGGTGGCGGCCCATCTCGAAGACCGACTCGCGGTCGAACAGCGACTCGAGGATCGGCCGCATCTTGTAGACCCGGCGCCGATCGCGAGGCACCGCGTCGATCAGCCAGGCGTCGCGGCGCGCCGGATCGTCGGCTGGCTCGGTCCTCGGCGGCAGGGAGTGGATCGACGATGGTAGGTAGGACAAGAAGCGCCGGCACGCACCGAACGCCTGGGATTCGGTCTCGACCTCCTCGTCGACGGCGCCGTTCCGGGTGTGGATGTGGCTTCCGCCCAATTCCTCTTTGGTCAAGGTCTCGCCCGCGGCCGCGACCACCGGCGGGCCCGCCACGAACAGCTGCGACTGGCCCTTGATCATCACCGAGTAGTGGCTGGCCACCATCCGAGCGGCGCCGAGCCCGGCGACCGGCCCGAGGCCTAACGTCACGACGGGGACGGTGGCCAGGTTGGTGACCATGTGGTCCCAGCCAGGCAGATGGGGAAGATAGGTGTAGCCACTGGAGGCGATCGACTTGACCGAGCCGCCTCCGCCGGTCCCCTCGATCAGCCGGACCATCGGCAGCCGATACTCGTGGGCCATCTGCTCGGCCGCGACCAGCTTCTCGTGGATCGACGCGTCCGCGGCGCCGCCCCGGACGGTGAAATCGTCGCCGCTGATCACCACCGTTCGCCCATCGATGCGCCCCCGCCCGAACAGCAGGTTGGTGGGGGTGACTTTCCGGAGCTCGCCGGTCGGTTCGTACTCACCGAATCCGGCCAGCCCGCCGATCTCGTGCAAGGAATCGGGGTCGAGCAGCTGGTCGAACCGCTCCCGAATGGTCAGCCGGCCAGCTTGGTGCTGGCGGTCCACCTTCTCCGGGCCGCCCATGTCCCGGGCCATCGCCTCGCGGCGACGTAACTCGTCGACTTCGTTCTGCCACGTCATGGCTCCAAGGATGAACTTTCTTTGGTTCATCCGCCAGGGCAACGGCATCGGGGGCGAATCGGCGATGAGGCGCCAAGAGGCGAGGGTGGCTCGCCGGCGGAGTTACCCGCCGAGATGGGCCCCGAGGCGAAGACCCATCGCCACGATGGTCAGGGTGGGGTTGGCAAAGCCGGCCCGAGGGAAAACCGAGCCGCCGGCGAGATAGAGGTTGTCGGTGCCGAAGACGAGGCCGTCGCGATCGACGACCCCGTCCCGCGGCTCCAGCGCCATTCGGGTGGTGCCGGCGTGATGGTGCGCGTTGGGATCCGGTCGGCTCGCCGACACCCGCTCGACTCGGCCGGCGCCGGCGGCGGCGAGGCCCTCGACCATCACCCGCCGGAGACGCTCGAGCCCGGCCTCATCCTCCGGACGCCAGGTCCAGTGGAGATGCGCCCGGGGAACGCCGAGGGGGTCGCGGCCCGTGCCTAACGTGACTCGGTGATCGCGATGGGGCCGCTGTTCGAGGTTGAGCAGCAGCTCGACCCGGTCGAACGCCCCCGCAAGGTCGGCCTGACCGGCCCAACCATATCCAGTGGCGCCCCGGCGGCCGCGGAACCGGTGCCACAGGGTCGGCCGCCACACCGGGAACAGTGACGCCGAGGCGTTCGGGAGCCGCTCCCGACGCACCAGCGCCGCCGCCAGCGCCAACCGCCCCACGATCGGACGGCCGGGCGCGAGATCGTAGGCTCGAAGGCGGTCCCAAAGGCCCGGTGCGGGGTGGAGCACCAGGCTCCGGTCGCGGGGATGTTCCATGAAGCCCCGGCCAACCCAATCGTGATGGTTGCCCAGGTCGGCCACCAACAGCAGCCGAGGATTCTCGATGGCACCGGCCGCCAACACCAGCCGACGGGCCTCGATCCGGACCGTCCGCCCGCTACGGCCGACCGCGGTCACGGCGACCACCCGCGACCGGGCCGGATTGGTGTGAAGCTGGGTGACGGTGAGACCGAGGACGATCCGGGCCCGGCCGCTGGCCGACAGAGCCTGCGGGGCAGCCTCGATCCAGGCGGACCTCGGGCCAACCTGGTACACTCGGGTCGTCAGCCCATCGGGATCGGCGGCCAACAGCTGCTCCGGCGCGAACCAGTCGCTTCCCTCGTAGCGACCCGGACCCAACTGGCACCAGGATTGTGCTTCCTGGTAGAATGGGGCCAGCTCGGCGTGGGCAAAGGGCCAGCCGGGCAGGCCACCGTCGTCGTTCTCGAAGTCGATCGGATCGAGGGGGGCATATTTCGCCCCGACGCCACCCCCGAAGGGCGTATTCCAGATCCCGGCGGTTCCGCCCAGCCTGCGGTGGCGAGTGGCGCCCAGACCGAGGTAGGGATCGCCGCTGGTGGTACCTTCGTCGAGGCTCGGATTGCCTGATTCAATGAGGAGCACCTCGATGCCGCTGCGAACGAGCCGCAACGCGGCCGCCAACCCCGCGGGACCGGCTCCAACGATCGCCACGTCGGTGGCCAGCGTGGCGTCCTCCAGCGCGCGTTCGTCCACCACGGTCATGGCGACTCCCGAGTGACCACCGCTCCCGTTTCCGTCTCGATCATCATCCCAACCTTGGCCGGGGCCGACCGTGCGGAAAGCCTCGAACGCGCGATCGCCAGCGTGGCCGACCAGGCCGGGGTCCGCGCGGTGCCGATCGTCGTCGTAAACGGCCCCAATCCATCCGCGCCGGTGTTGGCGCGACTCCAAAACGACTCGCGGATTCGGCTCGAGCGACTAGCCGAGGCCAATCTTCCCGCCGCGATCCGTCGCGGCAGGGCCCTGGTCGAGACGACCTACTTCGGGTCGATCGACGACGACGATTGGTTGCTGCCGGACGCCCTTCGTCTTCGGACCGAGTGCCTCGAGTCCGATCGCGACGCCGCCGTCGTGGTGACCAACGGCTTTCGGCGCCGCGACGGCGTGGACACCCTCCACCGCGCCGACTTCTCGGCGATTCGGCCCGATCCGCTGACCGCCCTGCTGAAGGGCAACTGGCTCCTCCCCGGATCCTGGCTCGGCAACAACGAACGTCTCGATGCCACCCTGTTCGATCGAATGCCGCGCTACCTGGAGTGCACCTATCTGGCGATCCGTTTCAGCCTGACCGGCCGGCTCCGATTCCTCGACGCTCCGACCGTGGTCTGGACCGAGTACGGCGGCATGTCGCTGTCGCCGGAGTTTCGGCTCGGGCAACCCGCCGCGCTCGAGGAGATGCTGAGGTTACCGCTGCCGCCCGCAATTCGTCGCGGCCTCGAGCGACACCTGACCGACGAGCATCATTCGGTGGCTGAATTCTACCGGGCTCGGGGGGATCTCGCCGAGGCCTGGGCCGCCCATCTCCGATCGCTCCGCGGGCGCGACGGACGTCGGTACCTGCTCGCCACCCGGCACTTCATCGCCGCCACCGTGAGGCGGTGGTTCCATGTCCGCTGAGGTCCTGGCGCTCGGGATCGACGCCGCCAGTCCGGCGCTGATCGATCGGTGGTGCGCGACGGGGGACCTGCCCCACCTCGCGGCGTTGCGGGCTCGGGGGATGTCGGGGTCGGTCCGCGGGCTGGAGGGATTCTTCGTCGGCTCGACCTGGCCCTCGCTCTACACCGCCACCTCCCCGGCCCGCCACGGGATTCATTACCAGGTCCAGATCGACCCGGGCAGCTACCGGCTCCATCGGCCCGCCGAGGGAGCGTACGTCCGGACGCCGCCCTTCTGGCGGGCCCTCGGAGCCGTTGGCCGTCGGACCGCGATCCTCGACGTTCCCCTGGCCCGGCTCGACGGGAGCATCGCCGGGGTCCAGACGGTGGAATGGGGCGGGCACGATTCCCTCTTCGGCTTCGGCGCCATCCCGGAGTCGTTAGGCAGGGAGATCGTGGCGCGGTTCGGCCACCACCCGGTCGGACCGGTCTGCGACGCCCGGCGCGCCACCCACGAGGAGTATCGTGCCTTCATCGATCGAGCGGTGGCCGGGGCCGCCGCGAAAGCCGCCCTGACCCGCTGGGTGGTCGACCGAGAGCGCTGGGATCTGGTGTTCCAAGTCTTCACCGAGGCGCATTGCGCCGGCCATCAATGCTGGCATCTCCACGACCCGACTCATCCAGCCCATCCCACTCTCCCCGGCCCATTCACGGCCGGTCCGAGCCGGAGCGACCCTCTCCGTCAGGTCTACCAGGCGATCGACCGAGCCATCGGCTCATTGATCGAGGCATCGCCCGACGCTCGGGTGCTGGTGTTCTCGGGTCACGGCATGAGTCACTGGTACGGCGCCCAGTTCCTCCTACCGGCCATCCTCGAGCGACTCGGCGCCACCATTCCATTGGCCCGAGGCGCGCCGTCCCCCGCCCCGATCCGCGCGGCGCTCCGGACCGCCTGGCGCGCCTTGCCCGAGCTGATCCGACGCCCGCTCGAACCGCTCCGACGCGCGGTGGCGGACCGGCCGGCTCACCCGGTGCCCACCCTGTGGGGTGATCCGGCCCGGAGCCGATGCTTCCCGGTCGGCAACGGGCAGGCCGTCGGCGGCATCCGACTCAACCTCACGGGACGGGAACCCTCCGGCGTCCTCCGTCCCGGAGCCGAGGCCGATGGATTCGTCGCCGAGCTGACCGGGCAGCTCCTCGCGATCGTTGACCGTCGCGACGGCGGCCCCCTGGTCAGCCGAGTGGTGCGGACCAGCGACCTCTTTCAAGGCGATGCCCTCGATCATCTCCCCGATCTGCTGGTGGAATGGAGCGACCGCCTCGCCACCGGCAGCTCGGCCGTGGCCGGCGGGGTGGCCGCGACCATCACGGTCTGGTCGCCCGCGACGGGCGAGATCACCGGCACCAACGACTATGGTCGCACTGGCGAGCATCGGCGCGACGGGTTCGTCATCGGCGCCGGGCCCGGCATTCCCGTCGGTACCCTCGGGCAACCCGCATCGGTGATGGATCTCGCCCCGACGTTGGCCTCCTGGCTCGGCGCGGAGCTGCCCGGGGTCGACGGTCGCCCGATCGCGGAACTCCTGCCCACCGGATCGAAATCGTGATGGCCCCTGACCAAGATGGGGGGGCGACGGCCTGGCTCGATCGGTTCTTCGCGGCCTATTATCGCCGCCGCCCGGTGAACGCCACGTTCATTGGGGTTCACGACTACGACTCGGTGTTGCCGGATTGCTCCGAGGCGGCGGCCGGCGACGCCGTTGCCGAAATGGCGAGTCTCTTTCAGGACGGGGCGGCGTTGGAGGTCGGCCAGCTCACCGAGCCCAATCGGACCGACCTCCGCGTCGCGCTCGGCTACCTGCTGACCCAGTTGTGGGAATATCGGTCGTCGCACGGATACCGGGGCAACCCGAGTTGGTACGTCGGCGAGGCAATCTTCGGCGTATTCTCACTCCTGCTCTCGGATTTCGCCCCGCTCGCCGAGCGGCTCGACCGGGCGGCGGCCCGTCTCGAGGCGACACCGGCCCTGCTCGCCCAAGCCCGTCATAACGTTCGGTCCGCGCCCCTGCCGTGGACCGAGCGCGCGATCCGGGAATGCCAGGGTGCGCTGGGGTTCCTGCGCGACGGTGTCACTCACCTCCCCAACCGTACCAAACGCTTCGACCAAGCGGCGGTGACCGCGGCAGCGGCCTTCGAGACGCACCGCCACCACCTCGTGACCGAGCTCACGACCAGGAGCACCGACCGGTTCGCCGCGGGGGAAGAAGCATTGGCACTCCATCTCGCCGAGGCGCATTTCCTCGGTGAGTCGGCGGAAGAACTGGTGGATCAGGCGCGGGACGAGTTGGCGCGAGCGGAGGGGCGGCTGGAGGGCAGAGGGCCGGACCAGGAACGGACGCAGGGCCCAAGAGGCAGGACGCAGGAGGTGGAGGGCAGGACACCCAACGGGGTGGACCGGTACCGCGAGATGTGGGAAGAGGCGCGGCGGTGGGCGGTGGAACGCCGGCTGCTGACCTGGCCGGAGTTCCCGATTCGGTACCTGGCTCGACCGGCGTGGGCCCGGCTCGCCGCACCCGATCTGTACTTTCTCTTCTATCGGTCGCCCGCGGCGTTCGGGCGGCCGGCGGTCCACGACTACTTGGTTCCCGACGACGATCCCAGTGACAGCGCCATCAAGCTGAACCACGTCGTCCACCACGGCGGCATTGGCCACCATGTCCAGAACTGGCACGCCTTCCGCGCGGAGTCTCGGATCGGACGGATCGCGGCCGTCGACTGTGCCGCCCGGATCGCGTTATTGGCCGGCGGGACGATGGCCGAGGGGTGGGCGTGCTACGCGACCGACCTGATGGACGAGGCGGGATACCTGACCCCGGACGAGCAGTTGGACGAGATTCACACCCGCCGGCGGATGTGCGCCCGGGCCGTGGTCGACCTCGAGCTGCACCGGGGTCGGATGACCTACCACGAAGCCGTTCAGTTCTATCAGAGCCGCGCGGGGATGCCGGCCAACGCCGCGGCGGCGGAGGTGACCAAGAACAGCATGTTTCCCGGTGGAGCCGTGATGTACCTCGCGGGCCAGGACGCGATTCACCGGCTCCGGCGCGATCTTTCGGCGCGGTTAGGCGCTCGCTTCGACTTGGCCGCGTTCCACGACCAGTTCCTCTCGTTCGGCTCCCTCCCAGTCGCGCTGATCGCCGAGCGAATGCGACGGGGGGCCGGGCTCCAGACCTAGTCCCGCCGGAGCGCGATCACCGGGTCGACCCGCGAGGCGCGCCAGGCGGGGAGGGCCGCCGCCGCGAACCCGACGGTCAGCAGCACCACCACCGCGGCGACCATCGAGACGGGGTCGCGTGGCGAGATCCCGAAGACCAGCTGCCGAACCAGGCCAAGCGACATGAGCATCAGGCCGAGGCCGAACACCACTCCCGTGATCACCAGGCGCATCGAGTCGCCGACGACCAGGCGACGCAACTCACCAGGGGAGGCCCCCAAGGCAAGCCGGACCCCGAGCTCGTTGGTGCGCCGCGCCACGGCATACGACAGAACCCCGTACAGCCCCACCGCCGCGAGGAGCGCCGCCAAGACCCCGAACAAACCGACCACCCGCGACACCATCCGCTCGGGGCGCACGCTCCGATCGAGCAGGTCACCGAGGGTGACGATCTCCCGAATCGGCAGGCGCGGCTCCGCGGTCGCCAGCGTCTGGCGGATCGCTTGGGACACGACCGCCGGATCGCCGATCGTGCGCGCTTCGATGTTGTAGATGTAGGTGGTGGAATCCTGGGCCAGGTGCAGGTAGAGCATCGCCCGCGGCTCCTGGCGGAGTTCGTTCGCTCGGACGTCCTTGACGACGCCGATCACCTCGAACCGGGCATCGCTGTCGAATCCGAACCGCTTGCCCACCACCTCGATCGTGTCGAAGAAACGCCGCGCCATCGTCTCGGAGATCACCGCTACCGGGGGAGCGACCGGCCCGTCGGCCGCCGTGAACTGCCGACCCCGGACCAGCGGAATTCCCGTGGTCTGGAAGAACCCGGCGGTCACGGCGAGCGTCTGGGCGGCGTCGTCCCAGGTGGGCGGCCGCACCTTGCCAGGCACCTCGATCGACACAGTCCGGGCCGAGCCGCTCGCCAGGCCCACCGTCGACAGGCTGGCCGAATGGACCCCAGGCACCCTCGCCACCGCCTCCTCGAGCCGTCGATGCAACGCCGGCAGCTCGGCCGGCAGGTACCCGGCGCCACGGATGTCGATCCGGGCGGTCACCACCTGGTCGCGATCATACCCGGGGTGGACCGCCAGCAGCGCCTGCACGCTGCGCCCGAGCACCGCCGCGAGAACGATCAGCGCCAGCGAGATCGCGATCTGCCCCATCACCAGGGTTCGACCAACAGCCGCCTGACCGCCGCCACCCATCACCCGGCCCGTCGACCGGAACGACTGGTAGAGGTCGGTGCGCGCGATCCGCATCGCCGGGGGAATCCCGAACAGCAAGCCGGCCACCAGCGAGATCGACAGGGCAACCGCGACCATCCGCCAATCGAAGTCGAGCTCGACCGGCAACCCTGTCGACGGTGACGCCGCTCGCAGCAGCCCGATCGCCCCCGCCCAGGCGACGAACAGGCCGATCGCCCCGCCGATGACGGCGAGGGTGATGCTCTCGGTCATCACCTGCCGCAACAGCCGCCCACCCCGGGCGCCAAGTGAGATCCGTACCGAGATCTCGTGTTCCCGCGCGGCGTTGCGGGCCAGGATCAGGCCCGCCAGGTTGGCGCAGGTGATCAACAGCACCAAACCCACCGTCACCCCGAGGATCTTGATCGGTTCCCCCATCCCGACCCGAAGATCGGAGAAACCCCGGGCGGCCGACGTCGAGGTCAGCCGCAACGGTCGGAGGTACGCTCGAGTCGCCGAATCGGCTTCCGCGAGCCGGGCCTCGAGATCGCGACGGAAGACCGTTCCAAGCCGCGACTCGACGGTCGGGAGCGGCGCCGTCGGCGGAGCCCGCACCACCAGCGTCAACCAGCGGACCCCCGGCTCCGGAAGCCACGCCGCCTCATCGTCCGCGTTGTCGATGCTGGCGTTGGAGCGGTACCCGAGCGAGTGCTGCATCGCCGTGGGAATCCAGAGGTCGGAGGCCCGTTCCACACCGAGTCCCGAGAAGCCCGGAGCCGCCACGCCGATCACCGTCAAGACGAGGCGGTTGATCCGAACCGATCGCCCGACCACGCCCGGGTCCGATCCGAACCGGCGGACCCAGAGGTGGTGCGCCAGCACCGCGACCGGATGGCCGTCGAGGGTCCGGTCGTCTTCGGGGCCGATCAGCCGCCCCAGGACGGGCCGGACCCCGAGGATCGCGAACCACTCGCCGGAGACGAGCTGACCACTCACCCGTTCGGGCGCATCCTCGACCGTCAGATACAATCCAGTCGTCGGCGTCATCGCGGCGATCCCGGCCCCGCCCGGCAGCTCGGCCTTGAAACTGGCGAACAGCGGCCCCGAGAATCGCTCATCGGGCTCGTCGACCCCCTCCTGGCGAAGCGCGTAGAGCTCGGTGGGGCGCTCCACCGGCAGCATCCGCAAGAAGAGGGCTTCGACAACGTTGTACACCGCCGTATTCGCGCCGATCCCGATCGCCAGGGTCGCGATGGCGGCCAGGGTGAACCCAGGCGCCTTCCGCAGCATTCGCAGCGAGAACCGGATGTCGTTGGCGAGGTCCTCCAGCCATCGGGTGCCGCGCGCGTCCCGGGTTTCCTCCTTGACTTGCTCGACGCCGCCCAAGGCGAGCCGGGCCTGGCGACGGGCCTCCTCTGGCGACATCCCGCCGGCGATCAGCTCCCTCACGTTCTGGTCGAGATGGAAGCGAAGCTCGGCGTCGAGCTCCCGCTCGAGGCGTTGGCGCTGGAACAGCCGGGTGATCCACGACATCGCCAGTCCTCCTCAGTCCGAGCCCAACACGAGCGACATAGTGGCGGCCAGATCGTGCCAACCGGCGACCTCGTCCTCCAGTTGCCGGCGGCCCTTCGGCGTGAGCCGGTAGACCTTGGCGTCCCGGCCGGTCGCGGTCGGCATCCACTCGCCCTTGATCAACCCCTTGTTCTCCAGGCGGTGCAGCGCGGGATAGAGCGAGCCCTGCGGGACCTGGAGTCGCTTCAGGGTGACGTCGCGAATCCGTTGGGCGATGGCGTAGCCATGGAGAGCCTCGGGAGCCAGGGTCTTGAGGATGACCATGTCGAGCATTCCCTGGAGGATGTCGGTGCGGCGGCGCTCGGAGTCGTCTCTCATACCAAGACATTCTACCTATCAATAGGCAGAATGTCTAGGCGTGCCCAACTCGCCTCGGCCGATGCATCTTTTCACCACCCCATGACCCTCTCCGCGATCACGATGACCTTCGGTGCCCGGATCGCCTCGGCGCTCCTGGGACTCGACCGGCTTTTCCGCTCCGAGAGCGGCGACCCGGACGGGCTCGTGGTGGTCAATCTGGACCTCGAAGGCCGGATCGACCCGGCCCCCTTCGCGAGCTACGCCGAGGCCCGATCGACGTTCGCCGCGCTCGGCAACGACGCGGTGCGGTTGCCCGAACCCGACCGCCGGGCCTACTACGCCGATCTCTGCGAATCGAGCCTCGCTTTCATCGACTGGCGCGGTGGCGGACTCGTTTTCGAGGACCAACTAACTCGGTTCCTCCACGTCCGCGCCGAACCGGCCTCCGAAGCGGATCTCGGGGGGCTTCGCGATACGCTGCGGACCTTGCTCGAGGGCCGCGGCTACCACGGCATCTTGCCGGAGCAGTGTGCCGCGTGGGAGGCCGCCCATCGGGTCGACGTCGCCGAGGTACCCCGGGTCCTCGAATCGCTGCTGGACGAGGCCTGGGATCGCACCGAGGCGACCCTGATGCCGATCCCGAGGCCGAAGACCGACCGGATGCGGGTCGCGACCGTGTCGGGCGTCGCCTACAACGCTCGGTGTAACTACCTGGAGCGGACCGTCGAGCTCAACACCGATCCGATCCTGACCCGCCCAGGGTTGAAGCACCTCGCGGTCCACGAAGGGTGCCCAGGTCACTACCTGCAGTTCACCCTTCGCCGCACCCTCCACGCCGAGGGGAGGGCCTCCGACGACGTGCTGTTCTCGGTGGTCAACACCGCGTCGAGCTCCGTCTTCGAGGGGATCGCCGACGCCGGGATGGAAATGATCGGCTGGCAGCAGTGCGACGACGACCGGATCCAGGCCGTCGCCACCCGGTACCGCTCCGCCATCGCGACCGGGGCGGCCTGGCGGCTCCATGCCCTTCGCTGGCCGGCCGGCCAGGTGGCCGACTGGCTCCGTTCGGTCGCGCTGCTCGGCGGCGAGGGCTGGGTCGCCAACCGAATGGCGTTCATCGCCGCGCCCGCGCGGGCCGCCCTGATCTGGTCGTATTGGTGGGGGGAGCCCGCCGTGATCGCTGCCTGGCGGTCGGCGCCATCCGCCGATCGGTCCGCGTTCCTCGAGTTCCTCCACGGCCGGATGCACTCGATCCGCTCCGTCGGGATGTTCCCGAGTGACTAATCATGAGCCACCAGTCCGTCGCCTTGTTCGAAAGCCCATCGCCATGACCCCTCGGCACCGACCGCGCTCCGGCTTGGTCGTCCTGCTGCTGTTCCTCGCGGCAAGCCTGCCCGGCTGCGGCGGCCGCGGCGGTGACGGCGATCGCCGCATTCTCCGGATCGCCTATGAGCGGGAAATCGATCTCCTCAATCCGTTCACCAGCCAGAACCTGGCCGACATCAGCTACACGATGATCGAGGGGTTGGTCACCACCGACGAGAACAACCGCTACGTCCCGGTGCTCGCGACCACCATCCCCACCAAGGCCAACGGCCTGATCGCCGCCGACACCGGGGGCCGGGTCAAGATCACTTGGCCCCTTCGGGCCGGGGTCGCCTGGCACGACGGGAAGCCGTTCACGAGCAAAGACGTCTGTTTCACCTGGCGGTTCGTCACCAGCCCGAACTCGGAGACCTACAACCGCGAGCAGTACCTCAACATCCTCGACTGCCAGGCCCCCGACGACACCACCGTCGTCTTCACCTGGGCCGGCGAGTACGCCTACTACGACGGTCTCTTCGAGGCGATCCTCCCCGAGCACATCCTCGGCGCGATGACGGCCGAGCAGATCGTCCAGTACGAGCCGTACAACCGGGGCAGCCAGACCATCGGCACCGGGCCGTTCAAGTTCGCCGAGTGGAAGAGTGGTGAGTACATCCGGGTGGTCCGGAACGAGAGCTACTGGCGGGGCGCCGGGGTACCGGCGATCGACGAGATCGTCTGGGCGTTCATCCCCGACGCCAACACTCGGCTCAATGCCCTCAAGTCCGGCCAGTACCACTTCGGCCGGATCCTGCCCGTTCAGGTCAAGGAGGTCCGGGGGATCAATCAACTCGGGACCCACCTGGTCAACTCCAACTCCGTCATGCACGTCGACTTCAACCTGAAGACCGAGCGCGGGCGCCGGCTCTTCGGCGACCCGCGGGTTCGCCGGGCCCTGTTCCACGCCATCGACCGCCGGGCCATCGCCGAGCAGCTGATGGAGGGCACGGTGGTCGTCGCCAACTCACCGATCAATACCACCAGCCGGTTCCATAACCCCGGGGTCGCTCAGCCGGGGTTCGACCCCGCCGCCGCTCGCGCCCTGCTCGACGAAATCGGGTGGACGGTGGGAGCGGATGGGGTTCGCGCCAAGGACGGAGAGCGGCTGTCGTTCGTGATGCTCAATCGAGCCGGGTCGACCGATCGGATCGCCGTAGCCCAGGTGATCCAGGCCCAACTGAAGGCTACCGGTGTCGAGGTGACCTTCGAGACCCTGGAGAGCGCCGCCTGGACCCTCCGCTGGCGGAGCAGCCAGTGGGAAGCGATCGTGAGCGCTTGGTTTCTCCCGGCGGACCCCAGCCTGACGGGCCTCTACGCCTGCGAGGGCGCCAACAACATGACCGGGTTCTGCGACCCCGCGCTCGACGAGGTTCTCAAACGCTCGGACCGGACCCTCGACCCCGACCAGCGCAAGCGCGACCTCGACCTCGCCCAGGAGATGCTCGCCGAGTCGGCCCGGACCCTTCCGCTCTACTACAACGTGGTGCCCGAGGTAGTGAGCCGCGCGGTCGGCGGCTATCGAGGCAGCGGGACCAACTTCGGCAGCTTCTGGAACGTCTCCGAGTGGACCTTGTCGCGATAGGCGACTGGTCTCGAACGGGCACTTCACCTATCATGATGGCCTAACGGAGGCTACCAACCCATGGACTGGATCGGATCCCCAGAGGCGTGGATCGCGCTCGGCACCCTGACCGCGCTCGAGATCGTTCTCGGCATCGACAACGTCGTCTTCATCTCGATCCTGGCCGGGAAGCTGCAACCGGACCAGCAAGCCAAGGCTCGTCAGATCGGCCTCCTCCTCGCCATGGGCATGCGGGTCGCCCTGCTCTTTTCCATCACCCTCATCATGCGCCTGACGACGCCCCTGTTCACCATTCTCGGGCAGGCGATCTCGGGCCGCGATATCATCCTGATCGTCGGGGGATTGTTCCTGATCGCCAAGAGCACCCACGAGATCCATCAGAAGATGGAGGGGGACGAGGGCAGCGCATCGCACCGGGTCCGACCGTCGTTCGGCAGCGTGCTCGTCCAGATCGTTCTGCTCGACATCGTCTTCTCCCTGGATTCGGTCATCACCGCCGTCGGGATGGCCGACGAGATCGCGATCATGATCGTCGCCGTGGTGGTCGCCGTCGGCTTCATGATGGTCTTCGCGGGTCCGATCAGCGGGTTCGTCGAGAAACACCCGACGGTCAAGATTCTCGCCCTCAGCTTCCTCCTGCTCATCGGGGCGACGTTGGTGGCCGAAGGCCTGGACCAGCACATTCCGAAGGGGTACATCTACTTCGCGATGTCGTTCTCGGTATTCGTCGAGTTCCTCAACCAGCGGCTCCGAAAGCCGACGACGCCACCGGTCCGGTTGCACGAACCGTACGTCGAAGAGGATGGTAGGCTGGCCGGATGAGCCGAATGAACGGTGCGCCTCGACGTCCAAGGGTGTTGGACGCGGGCGGTTTCCGGAACGCCATCGAGTGAGCGCGGTCGCGATCGTTGCCCGTGGGTAGGTACCTCCGCCGTCGCCTGCTCCAGCTGGTGCCGCTCCTGCTCGGCATTTCGATCGTCATTTTCGGTGTGATTCAGGCGGCGCCCGGCGGTCCCGAGGGCGCCCTGCTCTCGGGCGGCCGGTTCATCGACCCTCAGGTGGTCGAGGCCTACCGGGCGCGACTCGGCGTCGATCGCCCGGTACCGATCCAGTACCTCCGCTGGCTCGGCGCCACGCTCTCCGGCGACTTGGGCCAGAGCTTCTCGACCACCCGGCCGGTGTTCGACATGATCGTCGAGCGCCTGCCGGCGACCATCGAGTTGATGGGCGCGTCGTTCCTCTTCGCCGCGGTAATCGCGCTGGCGATCGGCGGCGTCGGCGGCCTCCGGCCCGGCTCCGGGGCCGATCGGCTCGGCACCGGCGTCTCGTTCCTCGGCCTGGCGATGCCGATCTTCTGGTTCGGCCTGATCCTCCAGCTCGTCTTCTCGGTCAAGCTCGGGTGGCTGCCGGTGGCGGGAACCCGCACCATCGGCACCGATTCGCTCGGCGATCACCTGGCCCATCTGGTGCTACCCGCTCTGGTCCTCTCCTTTCGCAACATCGCGTCTTGGTCGCGGTACTTTCGCTCGAGTCTCCTGGCGGCACGGGAAGCCGACCACGTTCGCACCGCCGAGGCCAAAGGTCTCACTCCCAACGCGGTGCGGGCGACTCACGTCGTTCGGAACGCCCTGATTCCAGTGGCCTCGATCATGGCGGTGAACCTCGCCGAGCTGTTCGCGGGGGCCGTGGTCACCGAGACCATTTTCGCGTGGCCCGGCATTGGGCGGCTGTTCGTTCAGGCGATGTTCGCCCGGGACTACCCGTTGCTGATGGGGATCCTGCTGATGGGGTCAGTCGCGGTCATCGTGATGAACCTCCTGGCCGATCTTCTCTATGGGCTGTTGGACCCGCGGATTCGTTACCAATGACCACCCGACGCTGGGGGGCCCTCATCGCCGGCCTGATCCTGCTCGGGTTCGTCGCGGCGTGCCTGGCCGCGCCGTGGCTCGCCCCCTACCCGCCCGACGCCGTGGACCTCAGTCAGCTCCGGGCCGCACCAAGCGCCGCCCATTGGCTCGGCACCGACGACCTGGGTCGGGACGTCCTCAGTCGGCTCCTCTTTGGCGGGAGGGTCTCGATCTTCATCGGGCTCACGGCGGCGATCGTCGGGACCGGGGTGGGTGCGCTGGTCGGCGCCACGGCGGGCTATTTGGGTGGCGCGATCGACAACGTGCTGATGCGGGTGACCGACGTCGCCTTCGCGATTCCCACCCTCCCCCTCGCCATCGTGCTCGGCTCTTACGCCGGCGACAAGATGCTGTCGATGGTGATCATCATCGGCGCGTTGAGCTGGATGACCACGGCCCGGGTCATTCGGGGCGAGGTGCTCACCATTCGCGAAGCGGGCTACGTCGAGGCGGCCCGGAGTCTCGGCCAACGCGGCCCGGCGATGCTCTCGCGGCACGTCATTCCCAACGTCGCCGGCTCGCTGATCGTCAGCGCGACCCTCGGTGTCGGGAACGCGATCCTGGTCGAGTCGGCCCTGAGCTTCCTCGGCCTCGGCGTCCAGCCGCCGGTGCCGACCTGGGGGAACATGCTGACGGACGCGCAGGCCACCATGGCCACCAAGCCTTGGCTCACCATCTTCCCGGGGATCGCGATCCTGATCGTGATCCTCTGCGTCAACGTGTGCGGCGAAGCCCTCCGACCCTCTCGTCAACGGACGGGCTGACGGTCGAGCTTCCCGTCCCACTCGGAGATTCGTAGGTTCCAGCGATGTCGAACCCACTACGCGTAGCGGTCATCGGCGCGGGCCGCTGGTCGGCGTCGGCCCACCTGCCCGGCTGGCACCGATCCCCCCTCGCCGAGCTGACCGTGATCTGCGACCTCGATCAGGACATGGCCGAGCGTCGGGCTCGGGAGTTCGGGGTCACCGAGGTCACCACCGACTACCACTCGATCCTCACACGGGGCGACATCGACGTCGTCGACATCGTCACCCGTGGCGACCACCAGGACCTCGTCTTCGAGACCCTCGAAGCCGGGAAGCACTGCCTGGTCGAGAAACCCGTCTGCCACGACTATCGCGACGTCTGGCGGGCCCATCGGCTGGCCGAGTCGAAGGGGCTCAAGACCAAGGTCGGGCTGACCTTTCGTTACGCGCCCGCGATGATGTACGCCTTCGATCTGATCCGGGCCGGGTTCGTCGGCGACCCGTACGTCTTCAACGGGTACGAGCAGAACTCCCAGTGGCTCGACCCCGACAACCCGATGGACAAGCGGATCCACAAGACCAAACCGGTGGGCGAGGCGCCGTGGGGCGTCGATCCGCGGCCGGAGGTGATCACCGTCTCGTCGCTGGAGGGGTACGGCGCGCCGACGATCGACATCGGGCTCGAGATGATCGGCAGCGATTTGGCCGAGGTGGTGGGCATCCTGGCGAACATGGTGCCCTATCGACGGCGGACCAACCTCGACACCGAACGGGAACGGATCAACATCGACGACGCCGACATGTTCATGGCGCGGGCCGCGAATGGCGCGCTCTATTCGATGCAGTCGAGCTACGTGACGGTGGGCAACTATCCGGGGATCGAAGCGCGGATCTTCGGCTCCACAGGCGCGATCAAAGTACGGCTGGTCGAGGAATTCGGCGTGATCCAGACGATTCACACCGCCACGGCGGGCCAGGTAGAGTTCGTCGAGCGGGAGATTCCGGCAAAGTATTTCCCGCCAGGATTTCGCACCGATGACCCGTGGAGCACGGCGTTCTACGGGAATCTGGTCCACAACTTCTGCGAAGAGATCGTCGCCGGCGGGGCGACGAATCAGGGCAACTTTGCCCAGAGCGCGCGGGTGCAGGAGATCATCAACGGGGTGGCGTTGTCGCACCGGGAGCATCGGTGGGTGAAGCTCCCCCTTGCGACGACCGACGATTTGACGATCCAGACCAGCCCGTTCTAAGGGGTTGGAACATGGCCATCGCCAACAACAACGGCGTCCGGTTGCATTGGCAGGAGCAAGGACGGGGCAGTCCGATCCTCTTGGTGATGGGTCACAGCTACAGCTCCGCCTTGTGGTACCCGATCCTCCCGGCCCTCACCGCGAAGCATCGAGTCGTCTGGTTCGACAATCGTGGCACGGGGGAGAGCGACACCACTCGCCAGGTCACCGTGCCCGAGCTGGCGGCCGACGCGCTGGCCGTCATGGACGCCGCCGGTCTCGAGCGGGCCCACCTGTTCGGCATTTCGATGGGCGGCGTCATCGCCATCGAGTTGGCCCACCAACAGCCGCGCCGGGCCACCTCCCTGGTGCTCGGCGCCACCGGTATCTTGAGCGCGGAAAAGCCGCGGCTCCCCGCCGCTCTCCGGGTGCTCTACTACTTGCCGCGTTGGCTCCTGCGGTTGCTGATGAGCGGCCGAGCGGGCGACAAGGCGTACGGCAGTGCCGCGACGAGAGACCAAATCGCCTTCGATCGGGCGGTGCTGGCCAAGGACAAGTCGACGGTTCGCGGAGTGGTTGCCCAGGCAGTCGCCGTCAGCGCCCACTACGTGACGAAGGAAACGGTGGCCGCCCTGACCATGCCAGCGCTGGTGATCCATGGGGACGAGGACGGCCTGGTCCCAGTCGCTTGGGGTGCCGAGCTCGCTGAAACCTTGCCTAACGGTCGGATGGTCACCATGCCGGGGGCGGGACACAACTTCATGGTCGCCCGAAGGGAGCAGGCCAGCGCGGCCGTGCTCGACTTCCTCCGGGGCGTCGAGAATGGAATAGTCCCTGGGTCCTGCGATGGCGGGTAGGGTTCGCCGGGTGGCCTTCGTCGCCCTCGCCGCCGGGACGATCGGGCTCGGCTTGTGGGTGCACCGCGGCGGTCCCGCCATGAGCCCCGCCGTTCGGGACGTGCTCGGCGACGGGCTTTGGGCCATGATGATGGCGTGGTTGGTCGGTGCGGCGGCACCCGGCGCGCGGGTGGTTTACCGCAATGCGGCGGCGCTCGGCATCTGCGTGGTGGTGGAGCTGAGCCAACTGGTCCGCACGCCGTGGCTGGCCACCGCGCGTCAGACGTCGCTCGGGCAGTTGGTGCTCGGAAGCGGGTTCGACCCACGCGACTTGGCCGCATATGCGCTCGGCGTCGCGGTCGCGGCCCTCCTCGAGTGGGCGCCGGTTGGCGGGCGCCGCATCCCGAGGCGATATCATCCTGCCCGTGGCGGTCGAGGCAGCAATGGGCAAGAGTAGACTGGAGACGTTCAGCGATGACGTGCTGGCCATCATCATCACGATCATGGTCCTCGAGGTCGAGGTGCCCCATGGCGACTCCCTCTCGGCCCTGCGCCCCCTGCTTCCGGTCTTCCTCAGCTACGTCCTGAGTTTCATCTACCTCGGGATCTACTGGAACAATCGGATCGCCGGATCGATGCGAACGCTGCAAGCAGGCGCACCGAAATGAATAAGGGCGCCGGACAAATCCTCCCCGCGCTGCTCGACTCGTGGGACCGAAGCAACGTTGCCCTGGTCAATCTGCTCCGGGCGATCCCGGCCGGCGGGCTCGACGCCCGAGCGATGGCCGGGAGCCCCACGGTCGGCGAGATGTTCGCTCACCTTCACCACGAGCGGATGGTGTCCGTCCTCGAGAACGCCCCGGAATCCGCTGGGGTCGTGCCCGACCAGGAGTGGTGCCCCGAGCGCGACCCTCACCGGATCGCCGAGATGCTGGTCGAAAGCGGCAAGCGGGTCCACGACGCGGTCAAAGGCAGGGTCGAGGCCGATCGAGCCCTGGATCGCGACTTCGCGCACCCGGCCCAGCTGCTGGTGTTCCTGATCTTCCACGACGGTTACCATCACGGTCAGATCAAGTTGGCCCTCAAGGCCGCTGGCTGTCCGATCGGGGACGCCGAGGCCGGCCCGCTCATCTGGGACGTGTGGCGGGCGCGGTAGCTCGGAGGCGCGGCCGGAGCAGATCGAGTTGGTCGAGGAAGCCAAGAAGACTGAGATCGGTTGGCCAGGCAGCCGCGTGGACCGTAAGTTAGTGCCAGGTCGAATCCAACCGACGTCAAAGGAGGAAACATGAAACCGAACATGGGCACCATCGATCGGGTCCTCCGATCCCTCATCGCCATCGGCATTGGGGCGCTCTACTTCACCGGCCGCATCAGCGGAACGGTCGCGATCGTCCTTGGCGCGTTTGCCGTCATCTTCCTCCTGACCAGCTTCGTCGCGGTGTGCCCGGTGTACCGGCCGTTCGGATTCTCGACCCGGAAGAAGTCCCCGGCTGAGCCCTGACCGCGTCGTCCCACTCGAGGAGCCCGACATGACCCCCAAGACCGCGCACGACTTCGACCAAGAGCTGTTGATCCTGTTCGACGCCTACGTTCACGGGGTGATCGACCGGCGGACCTTCCTCGACCGGGCCGGCAAGTTCGCCGTCGGTGGCGTGACGGCCGCGATGCTGCTCGAACAGTTGAGCCCGAAATTCCTCGAGGCGCAGGTGGTCAAGCCCCGCGACGCCCGGATCGCAGCCGAGTACCTGGAGTACGACTCGCCGAAAGGGTACGGGCGGATGCGCGGGTACTTCGTGGCGCCAGCCGGGGCGTCCGGCCGGCTACCCGGCATCCTGGTGATCCACGAAAACCGCGGGCTCAACCCCCACATCGAGGACATCGCCCGCCGACTCGCGTTGGAGAACTTCGTGGCGTTCGCGCCCGACGCGCTTTTCCCGCTGGGCGGCTACCCGGGGAACGAAGACCGAGCCCGGGAGCTTTTCCCCCAGCTCGACCAGGCCAAGACCCGGGAGGACTTCATCGCCGCGGCGGCGTTCCTCCGGGCCCGTCCCGAAACGACCGGCCGGATCGGCGCCGTTGGGTTCTGCTACGGCGGCGGGATGGTCAACTTCCTCGCCACTCGGTTGGGAACGGATCTGCTGGCGGGGGTGCCGTTCTACGGGTCGTCCCCGAACGTGGAGGAGGTGCCGAAGATCCGCTGCCCGCTGATGGTGCAATCAGCGGAGAACGACCCCAGGATCAACGCGAGCTGGCCGGCGTTCGAGGAGGCCCTCAAGGCGGCGAAGGTCAACTACCAGCGTCACTTATACCCCGGCACCCAGCACGGCTTCAACAACGACACCACCCCACGGTACGACGCGGCCGCGGCCAAACTGGCGTGGGAGCGTACCCTCGCGTTCTTCAACCAATACGTCCGGGAGTAAACCACCGGCAGCTTGACCTGACGGCCGAAAAACGGCATTATAGGAACACGTCGGATCCGCCTGGGGGAGCGATCTTCCAGAGGGCAGGCTTCCGACCCGGCCTCGCGTGCGACCGGTATAAACAGCGCGTTAACGAGTGAGTCAACCATCTATCCAGCAGGAGAGACTATGTCTCGGTATTCCACCGCGTCACCCACTCAACACATCATCTTCCGCACCGACGCCAAACCGATTCGCTTCAAGGGCGTGCTCTTGGGCGCCCACACCATCCTGGACGAAGACGAAGGCGAGTCCGACACCCGGGTCCGGCTCTTCAAGACCGAGAAGGGGAGCCTCATCTGGGCGTGGGATCGGATCGAGCACGGCTACGACGATCCCGAGCCGGAGAACATTCAACGATCCGACGCACTGGTCATTTCCGCGACCGAGAGTCCTCGTCCGGCCACCGAAGTCGCGGCCGAGGCCTGGACCCGTCGCCCGACCGGTAACGGACGGCTGGCCGAGGCGAGCGTTCGAGCCTGGCACGACGCGGCCCGATTCGACGGTGCCATCGCCGAAGTGCTCTACGTCGACGTCGAATAATCGGGGGAGTTTGGTCGACCAGGGATAGTCCGACCAGGGAGCGGCGCCCTCTCCGCCCCTGGTTGGGACTCTCCGCATGCCCCACTCGGAACCGCGTCCGGACCGAATCGTCGCCAATCCCCGCCGAGGTTGCCGCGAGTCGTGTTCCCGGGCGAGATTCCCCGCCGAATGACCCGCCCCTGCCGTGCCTCGCGCTCGACCCCAGCGCCCGAATCCGCCTCTGGAAAGCCGATTCCTCGCGGTCGCCAACTGGCCCTGATCCGATGGCCCTGATCCGATGGCGCTGATCGGCACCCGCGAGGTGACCGTCGCGTTCGGCGGCCCCCCGATTCTCGACCGGGCCAGCTTCAGCATCGACCCCGGCGAGCGGGTCGCCCTGCTGGGCCGGAACGGGGCCGGCAAGAGCACCTTGATGAAGCTCCTCGACGGGGCCATCGAGCCCGACAGCGGTGAAGTGATCCGCCAGAGCCGCCTAACGACCGCCCGGCTCGACCAGGAGATCCCCGCTGGCCTCGGCGGCACCGTGTTCGACGTGGTCGCGGCCGGACTCGGCGAGATGGGCACCCTGCTGATCCGCTACCACGACGCCAGCCACCGGGTCGCCGCTCAGGGCGCCGACGCCGACCTCCGCGAGCTCGATCGGCTCCACCAGGCGCTCGACCGGGCCGATGCCTGGCAGCTCACCGTCCGGGTCGAAACCGTCCTGTCCCATTTGGGCCTCGACGCCGAGCAACCCTTCGAGACGGCCTCCGGCGGACGGAAACGGCAGACCCTGCTGGCCCGGGCGCTGGTCCGTCAGCCCGACCTGCTCCTGCTCGACGAGCCAACCAATCACTTCGACATCGACGCCATCGAGTGGCTCGAAGATCACTTGATCGGCTCCGGGTCGACCCTGCTGTTCGTCACCCACGACCGCGCCTTCCTCCGCCGGGTGGCCACCCGGATCATCGAGCTCGACCGCGGCAAGCTCACCGACTGGGGCCCCGACTACGACGGCTATCTGGATCGCAAGGAAGCGAGCCTTGCCAGCGAAGAACGGGAGTGGGCCCTGTTCGACAAGAAGTTGGCGCGGGAGGAAGCGTGGATTCGGCAGGGGATCCAAGCGCGGCGCACTCGGAACGAGGGCCGAGTCCGGGCCCTGATTGCCCTCCGGGGTGAGCGGGCCGCGCGCCGCGACCGGGTCGGCACGGCCTCTCTCGCGATCGACGAGGCCGCCCGCTCGGGCAAGCTGGTCTGCGAGGTACGCAAAGCGAGCTACGCCGTCGGCGGGCGGACCCTGGTAAAGGACTTCTCCACGGTGACCACTCGTGGCGACCGGATCGGAATCATCGGCCCGAACGGCTCCGGCAAGACCACCCTGCTCCGCATGCTCTTGGGTGAACTGGCTCCGGAATCGGGCACCGTCCGGCACGGCACCAACCTCGAGATCGTCTACTTCGACCAGCTGCGCGAGCAGCTCGATCCCGAGCAAACCATTTTCGACTCGATTGCTGGCGGCGCCGATCACATCGACGTCCGGGGCTCGCGGCGCCATGTCCTCGGCTACCTCAAGGACTTCCTCTTCCCCCCCGAACGGGCCCGGACCCCGATCATGGCCCTCTCGGGCGGCGAGCGCAACCGGCTCCTCCTGGCCCGGCTGTTCACCCGGCCGATGAACGTCCTGGCCCTCGACGAGCCGACCAATGACCTCGACATCGAAACCCTCGACCTGCTGGAGGGCGTGCTGCTCGATTTCGCCGGCACTCTGTTCGTGGTGAGCCACGATCGCGAGTTCCTCGACAACGTGGTGACCAGCAGCCTGGTGATGGAGGGTGGCGGTGCGGTGGGCGAGTACGTCGGGGGTTACACCGATTGGCTCCACCAGCGCCACACCGCGGCCCGGGCGGCGGCGGTGGTGCCCAAGCCGGCCGCCGCCCCGCCGGCCCGCTCCCAGTCGAAGAAGAGGAAGTTGAGCTTCAAGGAGACCCGCGAACTCGGCGAGCTTCCGGACCGGATCGACCGGCTGGAACGAGAGCGGGACGGGATCTACGCCTCGCTCGCCGACCTCGAGTTCCTCAAGAACGGGGCGGCAGCGGCGGGAGCCAAGGCACGGCTCGCGACGATCACTACCGATCTGGCGGCGGCCATGGCCCGCTGGGAGGAGCTCGAGCGGATCGCCGCCGCGGCGGCGCCCTGAGCCAGCGCCCGTAGCCACGCCACGGACGCCGAGCGGTTGACGCCGGCCGGCCGCCTTCCGTCGCTCAGCCGCTCAGGATAGGATCCAACCCATCCCGACTCCGAGCCCGTCGTGCTTTCCGTCGCCTTGTTCGCCCTGCTCCAGGCCGTCCCGGCACCCACCGCCTTCGTGAACGTCGCCATCGTCTCGGCGGAGCGAGCCACGGTCATCCCGAATCAAACGGTCGTCGTCGCCGAGGGCCGGATCCAGTGGATCGGACCGGCGGCCGAGGCACGCCTCGCGGCGAATACCGTCCGGGTCGACGGCCGGGACCGCTTCCTGCTGCCCGGCTTCGCCGATCTCCACACTCATCCAGGCCGACCCTTCGACCTGGCGACCTTCCTCGCCAACGGCATCACCACGATCCGAGTGATGTGGGGAGACACCGCGACCGTCCGGTGGCGGAACGCGATCGCCGCCGGCACCATGGCTGGCCCGCGGATCGTCACGGCCGGAGCCATCATCGACGGCAATCCGCCCTCCCAACCGGTGATGAAGGTGCTCACCGACCCAGCGCTGGCCCGCGCCGAGGTTCTGGCCCAAGCCCGCGCCGGCTACGATTTCATCAAGGTATACAACAGCGTCCCCCGCCCAGTGTACGACACCATCATCGCGACGGCCCGAGAGCTCGGCATGCCGGTGGCGGGGCACGTGCCCTTCGAGGTGGGCCTCGGCGGCGCGCTGGCGGCGGGGCAGTGGTCGATCGAGCACCTCCGCGGCTACATCGCCGAGTTGGTGCCGAAGGACGCCACGGTCCAGCCTGGAGCCACCCTCCGGTCGCGAACTCTGGCCTGGAACCACGTCGATCGGACCCGGATACCCGAGCTGGTGCGGCGCACGGTGGCCGCGGGCGTGTGGAACTGCCCGACTTTCGTGGTTGCCTACCACATGATGCTACCTAACGGTGAATACCAGGCTTTGATGGCTCGGCCCGAAGCCGAGTACTTCGCGACCGGCGCCCCACCCGACCGGTCCAAGATCAGCTACCTCGCCGATTTTACCGAGGCGGATTTCGTGGCGGCGCAACGGGCGCTCGAACCCCAGTTCGAGCTCGCCCGGAGCCTGGCCCAGGCAGGCGGGAAGCTTCTGATCGGGACCGATTCATGGCTCCAGGGATACGCGTACCACGACGAGCTCCGGCTGTTCGAACGGGCCGGTTTCAGCCGAGCCGAGGTGCTGGCCATCGCGACGAAGAGCGGGGCGGAGTTCTTGGGCAAAGGGGCAAGTCGAGGGACGATCGCGGTCGGGCAGGAGGCGGATCTTCAGCTCGTCGGGGGCAACCCGCTCGCGTCGCTCGAAAACCTCCGGACCCGGCTCGGCGTCATGGTCGGGGGACGGTGGTACCGGCGGGCCGCCATCGACTCGATGATGGGCCGACCCCGGCCCTGAGCACCGGCCCCGGGGCTACTTCACCGGGGCTCGGATGGCTCGGCCGGGACGCTCCCCGGTCACCTTGCCCTGATCCACCACCACCCCTCCACCGACGATGACGTAGGGAATCCCTTCCGACGGAATCGTCGCGTCTTCATAGGTGGCTCGATCGATCACCGTCGCCGGATCGAAGACGGTGAGATCCGCGTCGGCACCCACCCGGATCCGCCCCTTCGCGGCCATCCCGGGCACCAACGCCTCGAGCCGCTGCGCCGGCATCAGGGTCATCTTGCGAATGGCGCCCATCAACGAGAGCCCCTGCTCCTCGCGGACGTACTTCCCGAGCACCTTCGCGTAGCTGCCCGAGGTCCGCGGGTGTCCCCGGCCGTTCTCGATGAATCCGTCGCTCGCGATCATCGTGAGCGGGTTGAGAATCGCCGCCCGGGTCTGCTCCTCGCTCCGTCCATGGATGATCACGGTTCCGCCAGCCGCCCGGGCCTTCGCGAACGTTGCCCGGGTCAGCCGCTCGCCAGTCGACACCAGCTGATGCAGGCCGAACCGGTCGTCGGGCCAGCTCCGCCAGTCGTCGAACAGCGCCGATTGGATCGACGTCATCCCCGCGCCGTACGGATAGGCCTCGGTGGTGACGTCCTGGCCACTCGCCCAGGCCGCCTCGAGCGCCGCGCTGAAGGCAGCCAGGTCGTCGCCCGACGAGGAGTTGAGGTGGACGATGTGCAGCTTCGCGCCGGCCGACTTGGCCGCCGCGATGGTCGAGTCGAGCCCGGCCACGCCGTTCCGCATGTGAATGTGGACCGAGGCGTTGCCGGCCGCGGCGACCCGAAATATTCTGGTGAGTTCGGCCATCGTGGCCCCGGGGGTGTAGGCGCTCCCCACGCCCACCGCCACCGCGCCTTGGGCCAGCCCCGCGGCCACCAGTGCCTCCATCTCCTCGATCTGCGCCTCGGTGGCGGTGCTCGAACCTCCCAGCCCGGAGGGGAGAAAACCCCCGGGATCGCCGAACACCTTGATTCGAGCGGGAATGTGTCCCACGCTGACACCGAAGTTCACGACCTGGCCGCCGTCGCGGTCCGCGTACCACTTCGCCACGTCCGCGGTACCGACCTCCAACTCCAGGGCCGAGGTGACCCCGTCGCGGACCATCATCCGGTAGGATTCGTCCTGCTGGCCGTGCTCGTGGAGATCGATGAAGCCTGGGGCCACGACATGGTTGGAGGCGTCGATGGTGCGGTTTCCCGCGAGCGGCTCCCTGGAGATCGCCGCGATCCGGCCGCCGGTGATGCCCAGGTGTCTCACCGAGTCGAGGCCGGATTCTGGGTCCATCACCCGGCCGTTCGCGATCACCAGGTCGTAGGTCGGGGCCCCACGGCCGCAGCCGCCGGCAACGAGCACCGCGACCACGAGGAGGCCCGGTCTCGAGAATGGTGTCATGATCGTCTCCCTGGAATACGGTCGGCTCATCCGGTGGTCACCAGCTGGACAGATCGTCGATCGCCACCGGGACATCCATGTGCTCCATCAGCAGCTCGAACCGCCGCTGCTCCTCTTTCTTGAACGTCGCCTGATCCGGATACAGCTCCTTGGTGATGGCCGCGGCCCCGGCAAAGTCCTCGAACGCGGTGGCCGCGTCCTTCCACACGATGGAGTAGCGCATGTCCCACCGCGACGCCTCGCCCGCGTGGTTGATCGGAAACGCGGCCGACATCCCGACGATCCGGCCCATCTGCCGATACCGCTTCAGGATCGGGTAGTGGTTCTTGATGTAGAGATCGAGGAACTCATCGAAGTGGCCCCACTTGACCTTGTAGAAGTATTCGACGACGAACCCGGTGGCCGCCGCGCGAGCTGGCATCGGCGGCCTCACCGTGGCGGCGGCCTCGCGCCACCCGGTGGCCGAGGTCAACGCCGCGAAGGCCGTGACCGAAATGGCGGTGCGACGATCGATCTTGTCCATGAGTCGGCTCTCTCTCGTTGCAGGGTATTCGGGGGATCCGGCCGGAGCACCCGCCGGGTCGAGCGTCATCGCCAAGCTAGGCTCGAGCGGCTACGGGCGACACCAAGGTGACGCCCGATGCGGCGGCCCAAGTCTCCGCCTGGAGGACGTCGTACCCGGTCAGCACGTACGTCTTGCCCGCCTTGAAGTCGCGTACCAGCACCGCCGGGTTCGCCGGGGTGATCATCGGCGCCAGCAGCTCGACCGGCGTCTCGATGTCTACGAAGGGAAACGCCTGCTGCATGATCGACCCGACCGGCGCGTTGCTGGTCGCCCGATCCTTGACGATGCAGGCGTAGGCGTGGGATTCGCTGAGCGACCCCACGATCCGACTCTCCTTGGTGATCGGGATCTGGGAGAAGTCGTTTTCGATCATCCGCGCCACCGCCTGCTTCACCGTCACCGTGACCTCGACCCCCACGATGTCGGCGACCTTCTTGTTGCGGACCAGGCTTCGGGCGGTAGGGCCCTCGAGGTTCTCGTAGCCCATTCGGCGCATCCACTCGGGGTTGAACATCTTGCCGAGATACCGGGTCCCGTGATCGTGGAAGATGACCACCACCACGTCGCCCTTCGGAAAGCGGTCCTTGAGCTGGAGGATCCCGGCCAGGGCCGAGCCGGCCGAGTTGCCGGCCCAGATCCCCTCTTGGCGAACCAACTCGCGGGTGAAGATCGCGGCATCGCGGTCGGTGACCTTCTCGAAGTGATCGACCACGCTGAAGTCGACGTTCTTCGGCAGGAAATCCTCGCCGATGCCTTCCGTCACGTAGGGATAGATCTCGTGTTTGTCGAAGATCCCGGTCTCCTTGTACTTCTTGAAGACCGAGCCGTAGGTGTCGATCCCCCACACCTTGACCCCGGGGTTCCGCTCCTTCAGGTACTTGCCCGTCCCGCAGATCGTGCCGCCGGTGCCCACCCCCACCACCAGATGGCCGATCTTCCCCTCGGTCTGCTCCCAGATCTCCGGCCCGGTCGTCTCGTAGTGGGCCGCGGAATTGCTGAGGTTGTCGTACTGGTTCGCCTTCCAGCTGTTGGGCGTCTCGGCCTCGAGTCGTGACGAGACCGAGTAGTAGGATCGGGGATCTTCGGGATCGACATCGGTCGGACAGACGATCACCTCGGCGCCGAACGCCCGGAGCGCGTTGACCTTCTCCGGTGACTGCTTGTCGGTGGTGGTGAAGATGCACTTGTAGCCCTTGACGATCGCCGCGATCGCGAGCCCCATCCCGGTGTTGCCGCTGGTGCCCTCGATGATCGTTCCGCCGGGTTTGAGGAGTCCCTTTCGCTCGGCGTCTTCGACCATCCGAAGGGCCATCCGGTCCTTGATGCTGTGGCCCGGGTTGAAGGTCTCCACCTTGGCGTACACGGTGGCCGGAACTTCCCGGACGATCTTGTTGAGGCGGATCAGCGGAGTGTGACCGATCGCGCCGAGGATGTTGTCGAACACGTTATGGGGCATGGCAGCTCTTTGAGAGTCGACGTGGTGGCTCGAGGGTTTCCTAACCATGCTTCGGGTCGGTTGCCGTGGCGTAGGCCGTCTCGACGAAAGGGGTTTCTCGGGTGGTCGCCGGCTTCCGGCCGCTCAGGACCGCGAGCCATTCCCGCGCCGAAGCGATCACCAGGGCCACCGTGATCAGCAGGAAGATGGCGGCCACCGCGGCGTCGAGCTTGTCGTTGAAGATCATCTTGGCCCCCGGCCCGGGGGCCACCGTCCCGGAGGCGATCTGTCCGGCGACCAGCTTCGCGTGGGAGAGAAAGCCCAGGCGCGGATCGGCGGCGAAGATCTTCTGGACCCCGGCGGTCAGGGTCACCACCAGGAGCCAGACCAGTGGACCCAGGGTCACCCAGGCAAACCGGGCCTTGCCGCTTTTGATCAGGATCGTGGTGCCGACCGACAGCGCCACCGCGGCCAGGAGCTGATTGCTGATCCCGAACAGCGGCCAGAGCGAGTTGATCCCGCCCAGCGGATCGGTCACCCCCTGGATCAGGAAGTAGCCCCACCCCGCCACCACCACCGCCGAGGCGATGATGATCGACGGATACCACGAGGTCCGCCCTAACGGCTTCCAGACGTGGGCGCCAAGCTCCTGCACCATGAACCGCCCGACCCGGGAGCCGGCGTCCAGCGTGGTAAGGATGAAGAGCGCCTCGAACATGATCGCGAAATGATACCAGAGGGCGATCAGCCCAGGGCCGAAGGCGCCGCTGAAGATCTGGGCCATGCCCACCGCGAGCGACGTGGCGCCCCCGGTTCGACCGAGCAGGGTCCCCTCCTCCACCGACCGAGCCATCCCTTCGATCTGCTCGGCCGTTACCGTGAAGCCCCAGCCCCGGATCGCCTCGACCGCCTGGGCCACGTTGCCCCCCAACGCGGAGAGCGGGGCGTTGATCGCGAAGTAGAGACCCGGGTCGAGCGCGGTCGCGGCGCACAGCGCCATCACCGCCACGAACGACTCCATCAGCATCCCGCCGTAACCGATCATCGGGGCGTCGGTCTCGCAGCGGATCATCTTCGGCGTGGTCCCCGAGGAAACCAGCGAGTGAAACCCGGAGATCGCTCCGCAGGCGATGGTAATGAACGCGAACGGGAACAGCTTGCCCGCGAACACGGGCCCCGTCCCAGCGATGAACCCGGTGATCGCCGGCATCCTGAGCGGCGGCATCACCAGCACGATCCCGACCGCGAGCAGCACCACCGTCCCGATCTTCATGTAGGTGCTGAGGTAGTCGCGCGGCAGCAGGAGCATCCAGACGGGCAGCACGCTGGCCGCGAACCCGTAGAGGATGATCCCCCAGGCGATGGTGACCCCGCCATGAGTGAACAGCGGCGCCAGGGCCGGCGACTCGGCGACGTAGCGCCCGCCGATCAGGGCCGCGATCAGCAGCACCAGTCCGATGACGGTCGCCTCGGTCACTTTGCCGGGCCGCCAGACCTTCATCCAGAAGCCCATCAGGAAGGCGATCGGGATGGTGCAGAGCAGAGTGAAGACCCCCCAGGGGCTGTCGCGCAGCGCGTTGACGATCACCAAGGCCAGCACCGCGAGGAGGATGACCATGATCGCGAGGATCGCCACCATCGCGATCACCCCGGTGGTCGGGCCGATCTCCTCCTTGGCCATCTGGCCGAGCGACTTGCCGTCACGGCGCATCGAGCCAAAGAGGATGATGAAGTCCTGGACCGCGCCGCCGAGCACCACCCCGAAGACGATCCAGAGCACCCCGGGGAGGTAGCCGAACTGGGCCGCGAGCACCGGGCCGATCAGCGGCCCCGCCCCGGCGATCGCCGCGAAGTGGTGCCCAAAGAGGACGAACCGACCGGTCGGAATGAAATCTCGGCCGTTGTTGAGTCGCTCCGCCGGCGTGGCCCGGCGGCTGTCGAGCTCGAAGACCTTGGTGGCGAGGAACCGGGCGTAGAAACGGTAAGCGACCAGATAGGTACCGACCGCGGCCAGGATCAGCCAGGCGGCGCTGACCGTCTCGCCCCGATGGAGGGCCAGAACCCCCCAACCGGCGGCGCCAGCCAGGGCGATCAGAATCCACAGGATCGTTCGCATGGCAGCGAATGTACCGAGACGACCGGAGGGCTGCCAGCCATCGGGAATCAATCCGGCCCCCCGGTTCGAGGACCCGATCCGTCATGGTCCGCGAGTCCCTTGCGAAACCCAGCCGCCCTTGCCACCGCTGGTGGACGGGTGTAGTTACCGCGATTCCTCGGTCGCCCACTCGACGGCGGCCCTCGCCATTCCCTGGAGGCACCATGATTTCTCGCCCGGTTCGGGTGTTCGGCCTCGCCACCGTCATCCTGTGCTCCGGAAGCCCGGTTCGAGCCCAGGCGGGGCGCTTCGATCTCGAGAAGACCAAGACCGTCCTGACTGGAATGATCGAGAAAGCCATCAAGGAACGGGGCGTCCCCTCGATCTCGATCGCGCTGGTGCGGGGCGATTCGATCGTCTGGAAGGCGGCCTTCGGCTACGCCAACGTCCGGACCAAGACCCCGGCGACCCCCGAGACGATCTACAGCACCGGCTCCACCTTCAAGTCGGCGACGGCCACGGCGCTGATGCAGCTCCAAGAGCAGAAGAAGTTTTCCATCGACCACCCGGTCAACCGCTACCTCGGCGACATTCAGGTGCAGGATCGGCTCCAGGTCGAGAAGCCGGTCACCTTCCGGCACATCCTGTCCCACTGGTCGGGACTCACCGCGGGCGCGGTGACCAAACCGATCTGGGGGCGCGAGCTACCCAAACCTCTCGAAAAGATGGTCTCGGGCCTCTACTCGGTGCGGGCGCCCGAGACAAAGTGGGAATACAACAACTTCGCCTACGGCATGGCCGGTCTCCTCGTCGAGAAGATCTCCGGCATGGAGTATGAGAAGTACATCGCCGAGAACATCCTCAAGCCGTTAGGGGTCACCACCTCCAACCCGGTCTATCCCTCCGCCGAAATGGTCGAGCTGATGGCCCTGCCCTACAGCGCCGGCGGCCCGATGGGCAAGCCGGTCCCGGTCTCCCAGGTCCACTTCGATGTCTACCCCGCAGGCGACATCTACCTCACCGCGGAAGACATGGCCCGCTTCCTCGGGGCCCACGTCAACGGCGGGGTCTTCCGGGGCCGCCGGATTCTCTCCGAGGCCTCGGTCAAGGCGATGCATGAGCCCCAGTTCGGCGGGACCTACGGGTTCGGCTTCTCGGTCAAGAAGGAAGAGAACGGGCACACCATCATCAGCCACAGCGGCGGGATTCCCGGCCAGAGTTCTCAGATGGCGGGCGATGTCGACGCCCACGTCGGGGTCTACTACATGTCGAACTCGGGGGCACCCGCGTCGATCGCCGAGGCGGCCCTCAAGCTGCTACGCGGCGAGGAATACACGCCCCCGTCGGATCGCAAGCCGATCGCGGTCGAGCCCTCGAAACTGGACGGCTATACCGGCGTCTACGAGGCGGGTGAGCTGATCTTCACCGTGACCCGGCAAGGCGCCAACCTGATCGTGCAGCAGGGAGATGGCCCCGAGCGAATGGAGCTCCTGGCGGAAACGCCAACCCGGTTCTTCATGAAGGGCCAGGACTTCACCATCGGGTTCGAGGCTGGTCCGACCGGGGCCATCGACAAGATGGTGATCGGTATCGGCCCTCAGCGGCTCGAGGCGAAAAAGCGGAAGTAAGCTCAGCGATTGGCGCCCGGTTGGAGGCGGAGCAGCTCCCGACGAGCTTCGAGGATCAGCGGCAGATCGGGATCACCGTCCTTCCACCGGGCCAGGAGCGACGAATAAGCGGCCCGGGCGGTGGCGCTGTCGCCCGCGGCCTCGGCGATCCGGGCCAGCCGGCCGAAGGTACGAAACCCCTCCAGCTGGCCCTCGAACCCGAACCGAATCGAGTCGACCACCGCCCGGGCCAGGACCACCGCCGAGTCGAGCCGGCCGACGCCAGCGAGGGCCTCGGCGCGAATCGACATCCCCTGCACCCAAAAATCATCCAGCGACCGGCCGCTGAGGGTCGCGGCGGCCTCGGCGGGTCGCCCGAGCGCCAAGGCCAGATCGGCCCGGAGCACAGCGACCGCCTCTTGATCCTGATCGAACTGCGGCCGGAGCGCGGCCCGGGCGGCCAGCGAGTCGAAAACCACTCGAGCCTCCCGGATCCGGTCGGCCCGAACCAGCTGAAGACCGCCTAACGCCGTGAACCCGGCCTGGAGATCGGTCCCCCGGAAGATCGCCATGGCGCGATCGAGGGCCCGGTTCGCCTCGGCCCGGCGCCCCCGGGTCAACTCGGCGTCGGCCAACAGGAGGAGGTCCCGGTAGGCGGAGAGCCCTCTCGGGTTATTGAGCCCGATCGCCGCCTGGAGATGGTCGACGGCGTCCCGATACCGCCCCTGATACATGGCGAGATAGGCGAGCGACCGACGACCCCGGGCCTGATTGAAGGCGTCGCGCGATAGCATCTTTCGAAACACCGACTCGGCCTGAGCCATCGCTCCGATCTTGACGTAGGTGCTGCCCCACTGGTTGTTGTAGAAATCGCGGAGCAGCATGATGGAGTCCGCCCGCCACACCTTCTGATAGGCGTCGAGAGCGCCCCGGGTATCGCCGTTCCGCTGCAAGGCGAGGGCGGTCGAGTAATGGGCACCCGCGAAGTTCGAGTCTAGAGCGATCGTCTTCGAATACGCCTCGAGCGCCTCAGTAACGCGGTCGACGGCCCGGAGCGCCTCGCCATAGCGGAACCAACCGTTCGCCGAGGGGAATCGCGTGGCCAGTGCCCCCGCGGCGGCGATCGCGTCCGCGGTGCGCCCCTCGGCTGAGGCCAGCGCGCTGGCGACGACAAGTTGTTCCGCCTCGGTGAGACGCCCGCTCCGCGCCTCCGCCTCGCGAAGCCAGCGAAGCGCCTCCGGCACCTGGTTCCGGGCCAGGAGGAACTCACCCAACAGGACTCGAGCGGCCGCAAAACCGGTATCTGTGGCGAGGGCCCGTTCGAGCGCCGGTTGAACCCGCTGGTAGTCGCCCCGATCCAGCGCTCGATCCGCCTCGGCGAGAGCGATCAGGGCCGGCAGCGACGGCGTGGTCACCAGGGGCAGTCGGGGCGCATCCCGCCCCGCGTCGTCACCCAGCTGTTCGCGGACCCACCCCACCAGCCGATCGAGCCCGTCCAGCAGGTCGGCGGTACTCGCCACCGATTCCCGCTGGGCCGCCAACGGCTGGCCCGTGCTCGGCTCGAGGATCCGACCGGCGAAAAGGAAGCCATCGCCAAGTCTCGCGACCGAGATCGCGACGATCGCGCGCCCCGCCTCCCGCAGCGCGATCTCGCGAGCCAACCCCTCGGTCAGGATCGTATCGGTAGCCGGCCGCCCGAGGCGGCGGAGGCTTTCCCGAAGCCGTGACCGGGGATACACCGAGAAGGTACCCGATTGTTCGAGCCCGACCGAGGCCGCCACCGAGAGGGCCGGACCCAACCCGGGGTCGTCGGTCAGGTTGTCCACGTCGGCGAGCACCACCATCGCGCCGCCCGTGAGCGGCTTGGCGACCCTGCCCCTCGTCATGATCGTCGCAGCGCCCGCCGCCACGACGACGACTATCGCCACCGCGGCGCGGCGCAACCACGGCGAACGGGGTCGGGCTGCCGTCGACCCGGTCGGGGGCGTGCCGGTGGCGTCGCCTCCGGCCGCGGGTGACTCGGTGACGATCGCGGCAGGTATCGCCGACGCAGTCGCCTCGGACTGGACTCTGGCGAGCGGCGGCGTCGATGGTGCCGGCGGGCTCGGGATCGGAGTCGCCGTCAGCTCGGCGAGGAGACGGGTAACCTCTTCCGGCGTGGCCACCCCGGTTTCCGAGCGAAGGTACTGCTGGTGGGTTCGAAGCAGCTTGATGGCGGCCCCGGGATCGCCCGACTGGGCCACCGCGCGCGCCAACGCGACGGCGTAGCGCGTCGCCAGCGGATCGATCGCCGCCAGCCGGCGCCACAGACCGATCGCCCGAGGCCCGGTGGGCTCCGCGACCGCCAGTCGCTCGAAGGCCTCCCGGGCCAGCAGATCGAGTCGGCGCCGCTCCCCGCTCGACCATTCTTCGAACTCGGCCGCATCGGAGAGGATGAACCCGTCGAGAAAGGGGCCCTGGTAATGCTCGGCCATCCCGGCCGCGTCACTCGCGGCGTGGGCCGCGAGGAATCGGCCGACATCGCTCGACACCGGGCCGACCAGTCGGAGGTCCGACCCGGTCGTCCCGATGACCTCATCGGCGAACTGTCGGTTGATGCTATAGACCGTCTGGGAGAGGTTGTGGCGAGCGCGTTCTTCGGTTGCGTCGGGCCACAGGAGCAGGAGCAGTCGGTCGCGGCTGACCCCCCGATCGCCGGCGGCGGCGAGGGTGGCCAGGAGCGCCGAGCGGCGCGGCGAGTTGCCGTCGATCCGGCGCCCGTCGCGCTCCAGCCAGAGCCCACCGAACGTCCTGATATGCAGCATGAGTGCGACCCTGATCCGGCGATGACGCCAGACAGCCCTCGGTCTGGACCCCCGCTCGCTAACATACCCCCCGAGCCCGACCACAGGGAAGCCCGCGCCCCCGCTGGCCCGGACCACCCCGGATTCGCCCCTCGATGGCCGGACCCAACCGTTCCAT
Source organism: Gemmatimonadales bacterium (assembly GCA_046160105.1). GTDB lineage: Bacteria > Gemmatimonadota > Gemmatimonadetes > Gemmatimonadales > GWC2-71-9 > SHZU01. The sequence goes on from JBJXGT010000016.1 coordinate 110,325, forward strand.
TGGCAACACTTTAGCAGCCATGATCCGGCGCTGACGCCGGGCTGATATCGGCCTGAACGGACGGCGCTAACCTGGGTGCCATCAAGGCCGGTGGTTCCCTGGGTGAAACGCGGGAGGCACTCGTGGGATGGTGGGCGATGAGCTTGGTAGCGGCGCTAGAGCTAGCCCGGCCGGAGGGGCCCGGACAGCTCGACCCATGGGTTCGGGCCCTGGGATCCGGACGGCTGGTGCTCGTGGAAGTCGGCTTCAAGCCGGCTAAACCGGACCTGATCGACGGCGCCGAGCCAACGCTCGAGCACGCGGCGCGGGCCCTGTCCCGGTCGCCGGGGCGGTTCGTGGTCATGGTCCCGGCGGAGCGCCATCCCCGATTTCCACCCGACACGGTGCTGAGCCGCCGCCGGGCCGAAGAGGCCTTGAGACGTTTGCTCGCCGCCGGGTCGAATCCAGGCCGCTTGGTGGGCCTGCTCCAACCGCCGTCGCTCGCGCCAGTGGAACCGGGGCAAGCACGGGTCGAACTCCTGAGGATCAACTAACGAGGAAGGTGGCAACGATGACGAAGACATGGACGCTGGTTCTGCTGGCCGTGATGGCCACCGTCGCCGAAGCACAGAAGCCGAAGAGCTTGGCCGGGAAGATGAAGGGTGCCCTGAAGGCTGCCGTGGACAGCGCCGCCACTCGCGCCGCCGCGGCGGTGGTCGACTCCGCGTTGGGAACGGGCGATACCCAGCTGGCCGACGACTCCGGCTGCCCGCCGGGCACCGTCGCCGCCCAATCTCAGACCGTTGGCAAGGCCCTGGTGAAGAAAGTCCTCAGCAAAGACACCGGCGCCGTGGCCCCGAAATGCGTCGCCGATCCGACGGCCATGATGGGTGTCGTGCCGCAGCAGGCGGCTCAGGCCGCGGCGATGGCCGCAGCCAGTCAAGCCGCTCAGGCCGCGGCGATGGCGGCCGCCGCCAATCAGGTGGCGCCGAACGCCGGCTCGATGGCCTCCGCCATGGCCGCGGCGACGCCGATCGGACTGGCGGCCACTGCCGCGCCGGTAGCGATCAAAGGGGTCAAGGCGCTGGGCGGCCTGCTCGGCAAAGGCGGGCCGAGCGCGGCCGGGATGATCAAGGACCTCTCGACCAAGGGACGCCTCGAGCTCAAGGGCGTTCGATTCATCGGCGCCAGCGATGCGTTCGAGCCCGGGTTCGAAGACGACGTGGCGATGCTGGCCGAAGCGCTCGGGTCGATCGAAGGCCAGTTCGTCCTCAACATTCCCGCCGAGGCCGCCGAGAAAGCTGAACCAGACTCGACGATGGCGCGCCGCCGACTGACCAAGCTCGCCGCGCATTTCGCCGTCGCCGGCATCCCCGAGAGTCGGGTCCGGTTCGTCAGCGAGGCCCCCGGCCTCGATCCGAAGAAGAAGGCCCCGAAGCCGGGCGAGGCCAAGGTCGAGGTCCTCCGCGCGCCGTCGGAGCCGTGAACGGCCGCACACCCGCCAGCGACCCACCTCGGAGCAGTCTCAACCTCCGGGCGTGGGTCGCGATTGGCTGCGGCTCGGTGGAGGCGTCCCAAGGTCAGACGAACGTCGAGAGACTCTCGGTCGCCAGCGGATAGACGCCAAGTTCCTCGCCCCAGCGAACCATCGCCGTCACCGCGACCTCGTCGAGTGCCAGAGTGTAGTTGTTGACGTACAGGCGGATGTGCCGCGCCGCGACCTCGGGGTCCATCTCTTGGGCGTGGGCCGCGACATAGTCACGGCTCGCCTCCGGATGGGCGAAGGCGTATTCGACGCTTGCCCTGAGCGCACGATCGACCTCGGCCGCCTGGCTCACCAGGTCCCGTCGGATCGCGATGCCCGCCAGCGGGAGCGGGCCGCGCATCCGCTCCTCCCACACGGCACCGAGATCGCTGATCAGGGTCAACCCCTTCCCCTCGTAGGTGAAACGGCCCTCGTGAATCAACACGCCGCAGTCCACCGCACCGGTCAACACGGCATCCTCGATCCGGTCGAATCGCATCGGCACGGTGTCGAACCGACCGAGCAGGTTCAACAGAATCGCGGCGGTGGTCCGCTCGCCGGGAATGGCGACCCGTCCGCCCACCGACCGCGGCGCGCGGGCCACGATGATCGGCCCGACCCCGAACCCCGCGGCACCGCCGGCCCTGAGGAGCGCGTACCGGTCCCGAACCCGACCATACGCCGCGATCGACAGCTTGGTGACCTCCGCCTCGCCCCCCACGGCCCGAGCGTTCAACGCTTCGACGTCATCGATGTACGGCACGACCTGCGGACCGGGTACCAAGCCGTGGACCAGCGCGTGGAACGCGAAGGTGTCGTTCGGGCAGGACGAGAAGGCGAAATTCACCGGTGTTCGAGCCACGAGATCAGAGCCTCCTGCGCGGCGGTCGCGGCCTCCTCGATCCGCCAGGCCCGCGGATCGCGATCGGTGACGATATTGCTGATGCCCCGAACCTCTCCGACCGGAATGCCGTGGAGATGGCCGACGTGCGCCACCGCCGCGCCCTCCATGTTCTCCACCGCCCCGCCCGTTCTGCTCTCGATGGCGTGAGCGAGGGCCGCGACGCCGGTGCAGGTACTCATGGTGACGAATGGCACCCGGGTAGTCGTCGGAAAGAGCTGCATGAGAAAGGTGTTGTAGATCGGAGGGGGGCCGGCCACCAATGGAAAACCGAGCGCCGCCATGTCGAGAAACCCGGTGGGGCTGGTCGCCCCCAAGTCACCATAGCTCTCGCTGGCGGCGGAGGCCACCTGCCCGACGGCCAGGCCCGAGCCCGGGTAGGCCCCGGCGATGCCGCAGACGACGATCGCGCCAGGCCGGGCTCGGGTTATCTCGAGCGTGACCGCGTGCGCCGCGTTGACGGGGCCGACGCCGGTCCGGATCACCGCCACCTTGCCGCCGGTACCGATCGCGAACCGCCGGAGCAGGGCGCCCTCCAGGTCGGTCGCCACGCAGACCAGGGTGTCACCGGCCATCCTCGGAGGACGCCCCTCCGGCGTCATCGCCGACCATCCCACCGATACACCACCCCGCCCCGCATCACGAATACCACCCGTCGCACCGCCGTCGGGTCCACCAGCGGATCCCCGTCCACGGCGATCAGATCGGCCTCGTACCCCGGAGCGAGCGTCCCGATCCGATCTCCCATCCCGAGGGCCTCCGCCGCGAGCGACTGAGCCGACACCAAGGCCGCCATCGGCGACTGGCCGCACTCCTTGATCCGGACCAGGAACTCCTCCGCGTTGCGGCCGTGGGCGCCGGCCGTGGCGTCGGTGCTGAAGATGGTCTTGAGCCCCGGCGTCTGGATCCCGATCCGGCAGATCTCGAAGTCGAGCGGGAGGTCGCGCGCCATGATCGCGAAACCTTCCTCGGTGTAGTTGCCGAACCCGAGGTAGCGGGCCTTGTTCTCCAGGTAGTTCTGGATCACGATCCCGACCTGCGGACTGAAGTAGGTCCCCGCCGCGGCGAGCGCGCCCACCTCGGCGGCGGTGGCGTAGGTCGCGTGCTCCACCTGGTCGCAGCCGGCCCGGGCCGCCACCGCCACCTGGGACCGATAGGCGTGAACCACGCTTCGAAGGCCCTGCGCCTTGGCCTCGCCGCAAAGGACCTCGAGCTGGTGGAGGCTCAACGTGGGCCCGGCGCCGATTCGCATGCTGAGCGAGGAGAAGATCTTGACCAGGTCGGCGCCTTGGGATTTTCGAAGCCGGATCATGGCCCGAAGGTCGTCGTCGCTCCCGGTCGAGTCGCTTTTGCCGTAGATCGGCTCGAGGGAGCTCAGGATCCGCGGGCCCGGGAGGAGCCCGCTGTTGATCGCGTCACGGACCGGCCGGTCGGAGAACTCGCCGAGCGCCTGCACGGTGGTGAAGCCGGCCAGCAGCGTGGCCCAGGCGCTTCCGTACGAGCCTAACGCCATCTCGGGTGGGGTGGCGGTCGCCGCCAATCGCCCGTCAGGGCCGAAGAACGAGTCGAGGTGGACGTGCCCGTCGATCCACCCGGGCATCACCGTGTACCCGCGGAGATCGTATCGCGCCTGGCCCGCTTGCGGATCGAACCGGGCGATCCGCCCTCGCTCGACCACGATCCGGGTCGCGGGGACGGTCCCGCCCCGGCCATCGAGGATCCGATCGGCCGCGATGACGATCGGGGCTTGCGCCGACCCGAGCAGCAGGAGCCAACCGAGCATCATTTCGCTCCGCCGGCCAAGCTGCCTTCGAGGACCATCGCCGCGACCGACTCCTCGACCGCCGCCGCGGTCCGGTCAACGTCGGCCTCCGAGTGGGCCGCCGAAAAGACGAACGCCTCTCCCCGGAGGCTGGCGATCCCCCGGGAGAGGAGCTGGAGATCGAAGCGCTGATATCTGCAGGTCGCCGCACGGTCGAACAGGACCGCCTGCTCTCGGGTCGGGGGGGCGTCGTTGGCCGGGTCGTCCGACCCGATCGGACCCAAGAACACGTGGGTGACGGAGCGGCCATAGAGCCGGGCCGGGAGGCCTCGCCGGCGGAAGGCGTCGTTGGCCAGCTGGCGCAGTCGCGCCGCCATCGCCCCGGCCTGGCGCTGCGGAGAGCCGCCGCGATAGGCGTCACAGGCCGCGATGCCAGCGGCGCAGGTGATCGGGACCGCGTTCCAGGTACCCCCGTGCACCACCACCCGGTCCGGCGGCGACGAGGGACCTAACGCCGCGAAGAGATCGGCCCGGCCGATCACGATCCCGGAGGCGAGGCCGCCGCTCGCGGCCTTGCCGATCGTGGTCAGATCGGGGCGAATCCCGACCACGCTCTGCCAGCCGCCGGCGGCTTCTCGAAACCCGGTGACCACTTCGTCGAGCATGAACACAGTGCCCGCTTCGGCGCACACGGCCGGGAGCGCCTGATAGAACTCGGGGTCGATCGGCAACCGCCCCGAGACCCGGGCGCCGCCGCCCTCGATCAAGACCACCGCGTATTCTCCGGTGGAAAGCGTCCGGCGGACCAGGTCGAGATCGCCGGAAGGGATCACGGTAACATGCTGATCCATGATCCCCGCCGAACCGGGCGCGGCCAGCTCGTCGCCCCAGCCGTGGTAGCAGGCGGCGAACCGAAGAATCTTCCGGCGGCCGGTGAAGACCCGCGCCAACCGGAGACCCAGCTGGTTGGCCTCCTGCCCCGAGGCGCAGTACTCGAGCCGCTCCGCCACCGGCATCAGCGCGCGGAGCCGCACGGCCCACTCGATCTCGAGCTCGTGGTTGTCCCCGTAATGCGAGCCCCGGGCGATCTGCCGTTCGATCGCCGCCAGGACCCCCGGGTGGGCGTGCCCGAGGACCAGGGCGCCATGACCCATCACGTAGTCGAGGTACTCGTGCCCGTCGATATCCCATTTCCGGGAGCCCGCGGCGCGGTCGACGTACGGACGGAACGGAGTGGCGGCCCGGGTGAAATGGGTGGCCCCGTTGGCCGCGAAGAAGTCACGGGCCCGCTGATGGGCCGCCGCGGACTTGGGGCGGGCGGCGACGTACTCCGCCAGCAGGCGATCCGATGTGGACATCGAGGCTCCTGGTCGGTTCGAAAGGTGCGGTGACGGGGCACGAACGATAATCGCGGTCGGCCTGGCGCGGGGCTTCGACCCGGCGTTAATTCTCGTTCCGAAGTGGGCTCCCCGTCAGGGGGGACCCGCCCCCACCCTCCCAACCCGAGGTTCGCGTTGAAAACCGCCGTCGTCCAAGATCAGCATCGCCAGACACCAAGACGGACGTTGACCGGCGGCGCCCTGCTGCTGCTGCTGGCGGGGGCCTGCACCTCCCCGCCAACCTACGACCTCGTGCTGAGCGGCGGCCGAGTGATGGATCCGGCCACCGGCCTCGACTCGGTTCGGAACGTCGGGATCACCGCCGGCAAGATTGCCGCGATCTCGGATTCGCCTTTGAGGGGCACCACGGTGGTCGACGTGTCGGGCAAGGTGGTTGCGCCCGGATTCATCGACCTCCACGCCCACGGCCAGACCACCGGCGACATGGAAATCCAGGCCCGCGACGGGGTAACCACCGCCCTCGAGATGGAGGTCGGGGTCTACCCGGTCGATCCCTGGTACCAGTCCCGAGAGGGAAAGTCCCCGCTCAACTTCGGCGCCACCGTGAGTCACATCGCCTCACGGTTCTATGTCTTCCACCAGATCGAGATCGGGCACTGGCCGCTCAACCGCGAGGCCGCCGCGAAGGCCGGTCCCACCCCCGCGGGCACCAACGAGGCCGCGACACCGGCGCAGATCGAGGGTCTCACCGGGGCGATTCGCCAGGGACTCAATGAGGGAGCCCTCGGCGTCGGCTTCGGGATCAACTACTCGCCGGGCGCCACCCCCGAGGAGATCGAGCAGATGTTCGCGGTGGCCGCCGAGCGGAAGGTCCCGGTGTTCGTCCATACCCGAGCCTTCGGGATCGGGGCGATTCGTGAGGCGATCGCCGCCGCCAAGAAGACCAGGGCCTCGCTCCACGTGGTCCACATCGGCAGCAGCAGCGGCCCCGACCTTCCGGAGGCGCTCGCGATGATCGATTCGGTTCGGGCCACCGGGCAGGATCTGACCACCGAGGTCTATCCCTACACCGCCGGGTCGACGATGATCGAGTCGGCGATGTTCAATCCGGGCTGGCAAGCGAACCTGAAGATCGACTACCCCGACCTCGCCTGGGCCGCGACCGGGGAACGTCTCACCAAGGCCACCTTCGACACGTATCGGAAGGAAGGCGGCTGGGTGATCCTCCACATGATGAAGGAGGAGAACATCGATCGAGCCGTGGGTCACCCCGGGGTGATGATTGCGAGCGACGGGGTGCCTTTCGTCAACGGCATGGGCCATCCGCGGGGCGCGGGGACCTATGCCCGGGTGCTCGGGCACTACTCCCGCGAGAAGAAGGTGCTCGGGCTGATGGACGCGCTCGGCAAGATGACCATCCTCCCGGCTCGGCGGCTCGAGAGCTACGTGCCGGCGATGCGCGAGAAAGGCCGGATCGCGGTGGGGGCCGACGCGGACATCACGGTGTTCGACCCGAACACCGTGATCGACAAGGCGACCTTCTCCGCCAACACCGAGCGCTCGGCGGGGATCCCTCACGTCATCGTCGGTGGCACCTTCGTCGTCCGGAACGGCGAATTGGTCAAGGGCGCCCTGCCGGGAAAACCGATCCGGACGGCCCCGCCCGCTTCCTAGTCCACCTCGGGCGGATGTCGCGGCGATTGGGCGGGGGCGACCCTACGGCGTCGCGCCGCCGAAGTACTTTGCGATCCACTCGATCCATCGGCGCCTGACATCGCGCTGGTGGATCGGGTCGGGCGGGAAATGACCGCCGGTCGGATAGGCGATGAACTGCACCGTGGTCCCATTGTCCTTGAGGGCGTGATAGTACTTGTAGGACTGGGTCACCGTGACCCGCGGATCGCCGGTGGTCGAGAGAATCAGCGTCGGCGTCTTGATCTGGTGCGCGTAGGCCATCGGCGACTGTCGCCAGTAGTTCATCGCGTTGTTGTTGAGCCACGGCGACCCGCCCAGCCCGAAACCGGCCCAGGTGTTCATGTCGGCCAGGTTGTACCAATCGAACCAGTCGGTCACCGCCGCCCCGGCCACCGCGGCCTTCCAACCCTGATAGTGGGCGGTGAGCCACGCGGTCATGTACCCGCCGTACGACCAGCCCGACACCGCCATCCGGCTCTCGTCGATCAACCCTCGCTTCTTGAGCGCCTCGATCCCCGACATCACGTCGCGACCGGGGCCCTCGCCGGCATCGTTGATGACGGCGCTCTGGAACTTGTCGCCCATGTTGTCGCTGCCCCGGTAGTTCGGGCTGAAGACGATCCAACCCTGCGCCGCGAAGAGATGATTGACCGCCGACCAACCCTCCGCGGAGGTCCCCATCGGGCCGCCGTGGATGCTGAGCACCAGCGGGTACCGCTGGCCGCTGAGGTAACCCGGCGGGTAGTTGATCACCCCGTTCTGCTCGAAACCGTCGGGGCCGGCCCAGGTGATCGTCTCCACCTTCCCGGTCTCGACCGAAGCGAACTCCCGATTGAAGTCGGTGAGCCGCCGCGGCGCGACTTCCGGGCTGGCCGCGACGTAGACCTCACCCGGACGGTTCGGCTCCCGGCCGATGAAGACCAGGTTGCCGGCGCGGTTGAGATGCAGATCGCCGCCATCGACCGGGCCCCAGTCGAGGCGGCGAGGCGAGCCGCCTAACGGTTGGATCCAGGCCCGGTAACGGGTCAGATCGGGCCCGGTCACCAGCAGCGACCTGCCGTCCGGAAGCCAGCGCACCGAGTTGATGTTGCGATCGAGGGCCGAGGTGGCCTCCTGCTCCGTCCCGCCGGCCACCGGGTTGATCATCACCGTCCCGGGATGAAAGCCGATCTCCTTGCCCCGACTGGCGATCGAGGCGACCCGCTGGCCATCCGGCGAGAAGACCGCTCCGCCGCCAAACCCCCGCCGAGTGCTCAGCGTCCGCTCGGCGCCGCCGGTCACCTCGCGGATCACCGTGAACGAGTTGATCAGCTCGCCCGAGTGGGGCCGAGGCCGCACCGTGAGGAGAAACCGTTGCCCGTCGGCGCTCCAGGAGACGCCGGTCACCGTTCGGATGCCGGACGTGATCCGGGTAGCGCCGCCACCGTCGACCGGGATGACCCACAGGTGCGTCGGCAAGCTCGCCGCCTGCTCGAGGTACATGTTGTCGCCCACCTCGAACGACTTGTTGTGCCGCTCCTCCCCGGTCCGCTCCTCTGGTTCGTCCTCGGTGAGGAAGGCGATCGCGCCGCCGTCCGGTCGCCAGGCGAAGCCGCCGACACCCCGCTTGGCGTCGGTCAGCCGGCGGGCCTCGCCGCCAGCGATCGGGAGGAGGAACAGCTGCGGGGGCCGGTCGGCCTCGCGGTCGATGAACGCCAACCGATCGCCCGACGGCGACCAGTCGATCTGCCCGATGTTCCGCCGCCCCGGGGTGAGCTCGCGCACCGCGCCGGTGGCCACGTCCACCAGCGAAATGCTCCGCTCGAACCGGTTGTCGGCGTAGTTGGTCTTGGTCACCACCACCGCGACCACCCGCCCGTCCGGCGAGATTCGGGGCGAGGACAGCGCCAGCTCGCGCCCGAGGTCGTTCAGCTCGAACCGGCGACTCTGGGCCACCGCCTGCGTGGCGAGGAACAACCCGATCACCAAGCCCGAACGACATATCGCACTCATGGAACCACCTCGAGTAGGAGAACCGCCGGAAAGTTACGAGACGAACCGCCCGGGCACCAACCGGCGATTGCCGGTCGCGCGCCACCGGGGTAGCATTGTCGATCCCCTTCTCGACGAACCCGTTGACCGCGACACCCCCGCTCGAGGGCCTCACCGTTCTCGATTTCAGCCACGCGCTGGCCGGACCGTACGCCACCATGCTGCTCGCGGCGTACGGAGCCACCGTCATCAAGGTCGAAGGCGTCGATGCTGGCGACATTGGCCGCGGCTGGGGGCCACCGTTCCTCGGCAACGACTCGGCGTACTTCGTCGGCCTCAACTCGGGAAAGCAAGCGGTCGCCATCGATCTCAAGGACCCCCGCGGCGTGGCGCTCTGCCGCCAGCTGGCCGCCCGGGCCGACATTCTCCTCGAGAACTTCCGCCCCGGGACCCTGACCCGACTCGGCCTGGGCTATGACGATGTCAAGGCGCTGAATCCCCGGCTGATCTACTGCTCGATCTCCGGCTACGGACAGACCGGCCCACGGCGTGACGAGCCGGCGATGGACCTGATCCTCCAGGCCGCCTCGGGCCTGATCAGCGTCACCGGCACGGAAGCCGGCGAGCTGGTTCGCTGCGGCCACTCGGTGGCGGATGTCACCGCGGGCATGTTCTCGGTGATCGGGATTCTGATGGCGCTTCGGGTCAGGGAGGCCACTGGGCGTGGCCAACTCGTCGACGTTTCGATGCTCGATGGGATGATCTCTGCCATGGCGTCGACCTTCGCCAACCTCTTTGGCACCGGGGTGCCGCCGAAGCCGCACGGGACCGCCTTCGGTACCATCGTGCCCTACGCCTGTTTCCCGACCCAGGATCGCGAGATCGCCATCGCGGTAGCAAGCGACAAGTTGTGGAGTGGCTTCTGCGACGCGATCGGCCAACCGGCGCTCGGGGTCGATCAGCGATTCGCCAGTAACGCCGATCGAGTCGCCAACCGCTCGGTCCTCGAACCGCTCATCGTCGAGCTGTTCCGAAAGGAGCCCGCCGCCGTCTGGCTCGAACGCCTTCGTCGCGCGGGGGTGCCGTGCACGCCGGTCAACAACCTCGCCGAGGTTGCCGCCGATCCCCACGCCGTGCTTCGGGGGATGTTTCCCACCCTCGACCATCCGACGGCCGGCGCGGTCACCGTTACTGGGCCACCGGTCCAGTTCAGCGAATCAGGCGGCGAGATCCGATCTCCCGCGCCACGCCACGGGGAGCATAGCGGGGAAGTCCTTGGTACCCTCCTCGGCCTCGATGAGTCGGCGATCGCCGATCTTACCCGAGAGGGGGTCGTTCGCCTCGGGCGGTAGCGGTGACCGTGCCGCGCCGGCCCCGTCGCCGGAACAACCAAGGCGCCTTCCGCCGGAATTCACCTCCTTTTCGCCGAGTCCCGTTACCTTTCCCAGCGAGGCGCTCAGGGAGGGTCGCATGGGAACCGTCAAGAAGTTGACCGCGAAGGCCATCAAGGCTGTGGAAACGAAGTTTCTGGTCGCCCAGGGCCGCAAGGCAGTCAAGGAGAAGACCAAGTTCGCCGTCACCACCACGAAGAAGGCGGCGCGGGCGGGTCTGGTGGCCGGCGTGATCACCAGCGCGGCGGTGGTTTACGGGGCAGTCAAGCGGCGGAAGGCTCGCAAGGCCTAGCCTAGCCCGTCAAGGCTGGATCAACACCTTCCCGACGACCTCGCGGTCTTCGAGGAGCCGCTCGGCCTCGGCCGTCTCGGGTAGCGAGAAGACCCGGTCGATCTCGGGCTTCAGCCGACCGGCCCCGATCCAGTCCATCAGTTCGGCAAGTCCCTCGGGCGTCCAGCCGTTCGACCCGATCATCTCCTGCTCATAGGTCCACAGGTAGCGCGCGTCGGTGGTCAGGTTGAAGCCAGCCGTCGCCCCGCAGGTCAAGATCCTGCCCCCGACTCGAACGCACTTCTGGGTATCGATCCAAGTGTCGCCGCCGGTGAAGTTCACCGCCACGTCGACGCCGCCGCCACCGGTGATTCGCGGCTTGCCATACCGCGCCTTGACCGCCTCGAAGAAGTTGACGTCGGTGTAGTTGATCAGCCCATCGGCGCCGAGCGCCTTCAACCGCTCGAGCTTGCTCGCCGAGCTGGCGCATGCCACCACCTCGGCGCCCAGCATCTTGGCGATCTGGACGCACGCCACTCCCACGCCGCCGCTGGCGCCGAGCACCAGGACCCGCTCCCCGGCCTTGACCCGGCCGCGGACGGTGAGCATCCGATGCGCGGTTCCATAAGCGAGCGGCAGGGCGGCGGCTTGATCGAGGGTGACGCCGTCCGGCACCCGGATCAGCTGGGCGGCCGCCACTTTGCAGAGCTCGGCCCGACCGCCGTCGGCCACCTCACCCAGCATCCCGAAGTGCTTCCCGTCGCGGATGATCGGGTCGACCAGGACCCGCTCGCCGACCGCCCACCCGGAGACGGCCGAGCCTAGCGACGCGATCGTGCCGGCGATGTCGGACCCGACCACCACCGGGAGGGGGATCTTGATCCCCGGCATCCCTCGGCGGGTGAAGATGTCGTGGAAGTTGACGGCGGTGGCGGCCACCGACACGATCACCTCGGTCGGGCCGGGGATCGGATCGGGATAGTCGGTGCGATAGACGAGCTGGCTTCGGTCGCCGTGACCGACGGTGAGGGTGGCGCGCATGAACGACGTCTCCGGCCGGCGAGGAGTTCCGATGAACGTTGCCGCGGAGACTGGGGCCCTCCGCAGCAACAAGCTATCATCGCCGCCTTTGGTTGGGCACCGGCGACCAACGAATCGCCACCGGTGCCGATCCGCCGCCGTCCCCGCACCGCCGCGACCTATCGAGTTGCCGGCGCCCCGATTGCCGGCGCCGGCCGGGCGCCCCAGTAGTGCCGCACCGCGTGACCGATGACCGGCACCCCCCGCAGCACGCAGAGCCCGACGGCGATCCACGCCGTCACCCGAAAAACCCCGGTCATCCCGGCCACCAGGCCCGCCGGCACCGCCTCCGAGCCGAAGCCGCCCAGCGCCTGGGCAAGCGCCAGTCCGCAGAAGGTGATCGTTTTGGCAATTGAGTACCCGGTGCGCATCGGGGTCGAGCCCACCAAGAACCTGCCCAGTCGAGTCCGATGCTGGGCAAACGGCGTGGTGCCCTGCCCAACCTCGATGCTGCGGAAGGCATCGGTGAGGGTGGTGCGGGCGATCACGATCAGCGGGATCGCCAGCGGGATCAAGCCGAGGTGGGCGAAGCAGATCCACAGAACGAGCTCGTAGGTGCGATCGGCGGCGATGTCGAGCACACTGCCAAAGAGGCTCGTCTTCCCGGTCTTTCGGGCCACCACGCCGTCGACGGTATCGAGCATCAGGCCCACGAACAAGAGCCCGACCGCCGCGAGGCGGAGTGGCGCCGAGCCCCGATAGAGGATCAGCACGTTGATGAGCAAGAGCGGGAAACGAGAAAGGGTGATCCAATTGGCCAGCATGGCGGTGCTCCAGTCAGGAGACTACCGCCAATAGACCGAAAGGCCGTGACCCATCAGTGACCCATGCCCCCCCCCGGCAGGGCCTGACGAGGTACTTAGATTCCACCGCCTGGGAACTCCCTTGGCAAAGAAGGCCACCATGACCAACCCGGCGGTCGGACTCGCGCTCGCACTTCTCGTCGGCACTGGATGCGCCCGGGGCCAGGTCGAACTCGCGGTGGGCGACAAGGCTCCCGACTTCTCGCTGGAGGCCACCGACGGGAAGACCTATCGACTCGGCGATTTTCAGGGGCAAAGCGCCGTGGTGCTCGCCTGGTTTCCCAAGGCCTTCACCAGCGGGTGCACCGTCGAGTGCAAGTCCCTCGCGGACAGCGGCCACCTGATCAAGAAGTATCGGGCCGCCTATTTCATGGCGAGCGTGGATCCGCTCGAAGAGAACACCAGGTTCGCCTCCGAGCAGAACGCCGACTTCCCACTCTTGTCCGACCCAACGAAGGCAACCGCCCGGGCCTACGGTGTGCTCAACCTGGCGGGGGTGGCCAGCCGGTGGACGTTCTACATCGGCGCCAACGGCAGGATCCTGGCGATCGACAAGTCAGTGAAGCCCGCGACCTCGGCGGAGGACATGGCCGCGAAACTGGGCGAGCTCGGAGTTCCGCCGGCGTCGCCCTGAGGCAAACGCCGCCCGGCGTTGCCCATCTCCGGGTCCCCCCGTAAGTTCCTAAATGGAACCCGCACTGGACAACGCCGATGCGCTGGAACAACCTGGCCGACGAACCGTGTTCCGTCGCCCGCTCACTCTCCGTCGTCGGCGATCGCTGGACCCTTCTCATTCTTCGAGATTGTTTCCTCGGCGTCACCCGCTTCGACCACTTCCAGTCCCGCCTTGGTCTCACCCGCCACGTGCTGAGCCGGCGCCTCAAGCAGTTGGTTGACGCGGGGATCGTGAAGAGGGCGGAGTATCAGAGCGGCCCGCGGCGATACGAATACCGCCTGACGCCGAAAGGGCTCGACCTCCACGGCGTGATCGCGAGCCTGACGCGGTGGGGCGACCACTGGATGGCCGGCCGCCGAGGGCCGCCCCTCGAGTTGGTCCACCGCGAATGCGGCCACGTCACCACGCCACTGACCGTCTGCGCCGAGTGCCACCAACCACTGACCGCCCGTTCCACGGCGGTCCGCTTCCGCTATGCCGACCCGCCCTTCCCGCCCGAGGCGTCGAGGTCCGCCTGATGAGCGCCACCAGCCCGGGCGGCGAGCTGAACCCCCGCGCCCGCGGGTGGCTTCGGTTCCTCTGGCAGAAGGCCACCACGCCCGACGACTGGTCGTCCGGCGGCGAGCCGCATCCGTGGTGGGATCGGTACTCGTCGGAGCCGGTGATGAACTTTGCCCGCTTCGATCTCTCCGAGTCGGCGTATGCGGTCGGCGTCATGGCGTCCCTCACGCCCGCCTGGCGGGAGGTGTACGGAACCATCCTCGGTGAACTGGCCCGGCGGCACCTGACCTACTGGGCCGCGATCGACTGGCTCACCCAGCTCGGGCCCGACCCGCGGCGCGGTGCCTACCCGCGGGAATGGATCGACACCTACATCCCGAAACACTTGGTCGGCCAGTACGACACGCCTGGTTGGGTGGCCAACGGGGTGGCGCCCTGGGGTCTCCAGCCCGATCCGATCGGGGCCGACGGCAATCTGTTCTTCAAGGGCTGGCTCAACCTCCTGCTGACGCTCGAGGCGCACGTCATCGGGCACGACCGGCGGACCACCCCCTTTCAGGTGGCAGGGGTGGGTGGGACCAGTTTCGAGTGGACCCATCACCGACTGACCGAATGGCTGGTGGAGCTTTGGAAACGCCACCCCGCGGGACCGCACTGTGAGAACACCAAGGTCTGGCCTTATTGCCTGAACGCGGCCGGTCTCGGGCTCAGCCTCTATGACCGACTCTATGGCACCGACCGGCATCAGGCATGGGCCGCCTGGCACGCGGCTACCCAGCGTGACTACTTCGGGATCGAGGGTGGCAAGCTCAAGTGGGTGACGCTGTACTACGATCCGCTGGCTGAGCACAAACAGACCATCGGTCCCTCAGGTGGCTTCGCCAACGCGCTCTACCTGATGCCCCAGGATCCGGCCCTGGCCGAGTTGCTCTACCACGGGGCCACGACCCGGATGGGGTGGAACGATCCGGCCCAAGCCGTACGACCAACCGCGGATCCCCGGTTCGTGGCGCTCGGTCGGGTGCTGGCGAAGGAATTCGGGGATGACGTCACCAGCAGGCGGCTCGGTCTCTACGCCGAGGAGCACTACGAACCTCGGTTCTTCGGCACCGGCGAGGACGACTTTGGCTGGTGGTTCCGCCTCAACGAGCCATGGCCGCGGGGACAGCTCTCGGCGCTGATGATGATGGCGGAAGTGGGTGGCTCGGGGGCGTGGAACAGATTGTTCTCGGCCCCGAATCAGGGCAAGCACTGGGAGCCAACCGTCGAGGGAGTGAGTTTCCCGACGCTGGGAGTCGACCGGGCCTGGAACGACCTGACGGCGGGCGTGCTCCACCTGCGCACCTACGCCGCCGATTCCTCCCGCCGCGCCCAGCCGACCAGTTTCCGGGTGACCCGGCTCGCCGACCCCGCTAGTGCTCACGTCCGGTGCGATGAGGAGGAACACCTCCGCTGGCGAGTCAGCGGGGAGAACGAGATCACCATCGACTCCGACATTGGGCCCCACCGCTTTGAGGTCCTCGGTCGATCGCCTGAACGCAACGCCGATTCGCGGCCAGCGGCGGTGGGCCGGGCGGATCTGTCCGTCCCGGCGCGGGAAGCCCGCTCGCCCGGTCGCGCGGTGACGACCCGATCAACCAGCCGGGCCATGGGCCCCGCCACGCTCGGCGGACTCGCCTGTCCATGTTGCTGAGACTAGGAGGTCCTATGGCAGCCCAGATCCCGCGCCGTGACTTCGTCATTGCGTCCGCGGCGAGTTTGCCGCTCTCCCAGATCGAACTTGGCCGCTCACCCGGAGGTAACCCCCCAATGCACGCAACCGGCCCCTGGGCTCTGCGGGGCTCGGAGTCATTCGACCTCGAGTCGAAGTCAGTAGGCGACACCTTCGCGATCGGCGTCTGGCAACCGGATCCGGCCTTCCTCAAGATGCGAGGCATTTCGGCGTCGTCCGGGTTGGACGTCCTCTACGTTCTCGACGGCTCCTGGGCGCTCAACGTCGCCGCCAGCCTCTGCATGCTCCAGATGGCGGACTTGGTCCGTCCGGGGTTTCCGCCGCTATTGGTGGTCGGCGTCGACTATCCGGAGGGTCGACCGAATGCTCGGACCCGAGACTACACCCCGGCCGATGACGGTTCGTTCGAGCATTCGCGGCTGCGGGAGATCATGAGGCTCGGGAGCACGCCCGAGCTGACTCCAGGCGGCGCCCAACGGTTCCTGGCGTTTCTCGAAACCGAACTCGACCCGCTGATCCGATCGCGCTATCGACCCGCCGATCGGCCCGCGGGAATCATGGGCGTCTCGTACGGCGGCTCATTCGTGTCGCACGCCTTCGTCTCGCAGTCGCGACTCTTCAACCGCTATTGGCTCGGCAGTCCCGGGTTGTTTACCAGCAAGGCTGACTGGGTCGGCCAATTCGAGCGGGTGGCGTCGGGATCTCTCGTGCACGACACCAAGATGTTCATGAGTTTCGGCGAGTTGGAGGCGTGGGGGGCGGTCCCGTTCTATGAAGATATGGGGCGGAACTTCGGCCGCCTGACGGACTGGCTGGCCCGCCATCCCAATCCGAAACTCCAGTATCGCTCGAAGTTCTACCCAGGGCATACCCATACTTCCGTAGTGGCACCGGCCATGAACGACGCGTTGCTGTACCTGTACGGTAGCCACTTTCCCGGATAGCTCCATGACTCCATCGATCGCGGCCCGCCACCTCTCGATCTGCCTCGGCGCCTTGTTGTGGGCTACCACGGCGGCGGCGCAGGCGTCGACCGATTGGTCGACCAAAGTCTCTCGGCGCGACGTGATGATCCCGGTGCGGGACGGCATCAAGCTCCACACCGAGATCTACACACCCAAGGGCCGAACCGAGGCGATGCCCTTCGTCATGATCCGGTCGCCCTATGGCGGCCTGTTCGGTACCGATGCCAACGGCTTTCCACACGATCTGGCCAACACTCGCGAACTGATCGACGACGGATTCATCGTCGTTCTCCAAGACCTCCGCGGGAAATCGCGCTCCGAAGGTGCTTTCATCATGCTTCGGCCCCCGCGAGATCCTCAGGATCCCAGGGCAGTCGATGAGAGCACCGATGCCTACGACACCATCGCGTGGCTGCTCGCGAACGTGCCCAACAACAACGGGCGCGCGGGAATGATGGGTATCTCGTACATGGCCTGGACCACCGTCATGGCGATGCTCGACCCCCATCCGGCGCTCAAAGCGGTGGCCCCTCAGGCGTCGCCAGCCGACCAGTTCATTGGCGATGACTTCTATCACAACGGCGCCTTCCGCCTGAGCTTCGCGATGGAATACGCGTTCGCCATGGAGCGGGGCGCCGAGGTGAACCCGTTCAAGTTCCCCGGCCCGGACACCTACCAGTGGTATCTCGACCTCGGTTCGCTTGCGAACGTCAAGCAGAAGCACCGGGGCGGCGAGCTGCCGAGTTGGATGGATTTCGTGTCCCACCCGAACTACGACGGCTTCTGGAAGCGCCGAGCCTTTGCACCCTATCTCACCCGAGTGACCGTGCCGACGCTCAACGTGGCTGGATGGTGGGACCAGGAAGACTTCTATGGCCCGTTGGAGATCTACCGGCTGCTGGAGCGGCACGACGCCAGGAAACAGAACTTTCTGGTCGTTGGTCCATGGAACCACGGCGGCTGGGGCGCCGGCCGGGGCGATTCGCTCGGGAATGTGGGATTCGGCAGCGCCACGGCGCAGCACTTTCGTGACCAGATCCTGGTGCCTTGGTTTCGATTCCACCTGAAGGGCGAAGGCGCCTTGTCGCTGGCCGAAGCGACCACGTTCCAGCCGGGAGCGAACCAGTGGGTGAACCGGACCAGCTGGCCCGAGCGACGGGGCACCGTCGTCAAGAACCTCTACCTGCAGCCGGGCGGGAAGCTGTCATGGGCCCCTCCTCCCGCCGGCCGCAACCCGTTCACCGAGTACCCTTCGGATCCTAGTGACCCGGTCCCGTATCGGCCGCGCCCCATCGACCCGACCTTCGACTTCGTCGGTTGGCCCACTTGGCAAGTGCAGGATCAGCGCTTTCTCGAGGGGCGCCAGGACGTTCTGACTTTTACATCGGCCCCGCTCGACCACGATCTGGTCATCGCGGGCTCGATCGTCGCCAAGCTGTTCGCCTCGACGTCGGGGACGGATAGCGACTGGATTGTCAAGTTGGTCGATGTCTATCCCGACCCTCATCCAACCGATCCGGCGATGGCGGGCTACCAGCTGATGGTGATGGGCGACGTGTTTCGGGGCCGCTTTCGGGAGAGCTTCGAGAAGCCGGTCGCGATCCGGTCCAACGCCGTCACGCGCTATACGATCGACCTCCACTCGGTCGACTATCGGTTTCTCAAGGGGCATCGAATCATGGTGCAAGTCCAGAGCACCTGGTTCCCGCTGATCGATCGAAATCCGCAGACCTTCGTGCCCAACATCTTCGAGGCGCGTGACTCAGACTTCCGCCGAGCCATTCAGCGAGTGTTCCACAGTCCCTCGTTTCCCACCCACCTCGCGGTCATGGTCGGCTCGTGAACGGTGATCCGGAGGTCGCGAACGGGTCGGAAGCGAATCGGCGGACGCAAGGCGCTCCGGTGGCGGCATCCTTGGCCTACTTCACCCGCCAATGCGACGGTCGCCACCGATTTAGGGCGATGACCATTCTCAAAGGGTGACACCGGCTACCGAAAGGAGCCTCCCGTGCGGATTCAGTGGTCATTGTCGGTGATCGGTGAAGCAGCCGTCCTGTTCCTGGGGTTGGGTTGGTCCGCGGCACCCGGTCTGGCGCAGGAGGATTCCCGCCGGGTGCCGCGGACCGTCGCGACCTACGAGAACCCGGCGAAGCGGGCGACCGGGCCCTTCGGCAAGCTCGTCATCCGTAACGTCACCATGATCGACGGCACCGGCGCGCCGGCCCGAGGGCCCTACGACATCGTCGTCGAGGGGAACCGGATCGCCGCCATCGTGTCGGTCGGGTTGCAGGGTCTCCCGAACGACAACGCGGTCCGCCCTCCGCGGGGCGACCGCGAGCTCGACGCAACCGGCATGTTCGTCGTACCCGGCTTCGTCAACACCCACGGTCACATCGGTCCGTACTCGGTGCCCACCTTCAACACGGCCTACCTCTACAAGCTGTGGTTGGCGCATGGGATCACCACACTTCGCGACGTCGGTTCGTTGCGGGGCCTCGACTGGACCGTGGATCAGGCCCGCCGAATCGCCGCGGGCGAGTTCGAGGGACCGGACGTGCTACCCTACGCCTTCGTGAGCGAGAACGTGTTCTCGCGCGGTGAAACCGTCGAGGACGTGCGCGCCTGGGTCCAGCGGGTGAAGCAGCAAGGCGCCGTGGGCCTCAAGCTGCACAGCGGGCCAGCCAAGCTGGTCGAGGCGGCCATCCGGGAAGCGAAGGCGCAGGGAGTGCAGACCACCATGCACCACTCGCAGGTCTTCACCCCTGAGGCGACGGTGCTCGAGACCGCGACCTGGGGGCTCGGCTCGATGGAGCACTTCTGGTACGGTCTCCCCGAGGCCCTGTTCACCCAGCGCTCGATTCAGGCCTATCCGGTGGATCACAACTACGACGACGAACAAGACCGGTTCCAGGGGGCGGCGCGGATCTGGGCGCAGGCGGCCCCGCCGTTCAGCCCGAAGTGGAACGCGGTGATGGACTCGTTGCTCAAGCTGGGCTTCTCGATCTCGCCGACCTTCGCGGTCAAGTCGGCGACCCTCGATGTCATGGCCTCGCGCCGGGCGGAGTGGCACGATGAGTACGCCATGCCGTGGCAGTGGGAATTCTTCCGGCCGAGCCGAGGCGTGCATGGCTCGTTCTGGTTCGACTGGACCAGCCGCGACGAGGCGGCGGCGCACGAGGACTATCGACTCGGCATGATCTTCGTGAACGAGTACAAGAACCGCGGCGGCCGAGTGACGGCCGGAGAGGATCCGACCTATGCCCTCTGCTTGACCGGCTTCTGCTACATTCGCGAATTGGAGATGCTGCAGCGAGCGGGATTCAGCGCCCTCGAAGTGATTCGGGCCGCCACCAAGGCGGGAGCCGACCTACTTGGCGTCGGGGAGGAAACCGGCACCATTCGGGTAGGCAAGCGAGCGGACCTTGTGATCGTCGCCGGCGACCCGCTGGACAACTTGAAGGTCTTCTACGGAACCCGGGCCGTCCGCCTCAACGATCAGACTGGACGAGTCGAGCGCTATGGTGGTGTTCGCTGGACAGTGAAGGACGGGATCGTCTACGACGCCCCGGCCCTCCTCGAAGACGTCCGGAAGATGGTAGCCGACGAGAAGCGACGCATGGGGATCGAGCCCGGTCCGATGCGATGGGCCGATGATCCGGAGCCAGCGCGAAAAATGGGAGCGAAGTTGACGCCCAAACGGCTGACGCCCTGACCGCGAGGCCCTCGGTTCGCCGATCTCAGATCGTCTTCTTATGGAACTGCCCCGCCTTCATGATGACGGGGAGCTTGGCCCCGTTCCGCTCGAGAAGACTCAGATCGGCAACCGGATTCCCATCGACCAGGAGAATGTCGGCGATCGCGCCGGCCCTGATCACGCCGAGCTTGCCCTTCATACCGAGAATCTCGGCGTTCATCGACGTCGCCTGGCGGAGGATCTCGATCGAACTGAACACCGCGGCGCGAAGCTTGAACTCGGTGCATTCGAACCGCTCGAGGTCACCCAGCAGGTCGGTGCCAAAACCGACCTTCACACCGGCGTCCTTCATGTGCTGGAGGCGAGCCACGGCCTGGTCCTTCACCATGTCGAGCTTGGCCAGGGATTCCTTCGGGAAGCCCATCCCTTTGCCCTCGCTGGCGAGCGCCGCGATGATCGCCAACGTGGGCACGATGTAGGTGCCCTTGTCGGCGGCCATCCGGGCGGTGTCGGCCTCGATCAGGGTGCCGTGCTCGATGCAGTGGACCCCGAGTCTGATGGCTCGCTTCAGCGCCTGGTCGGGATGAATGTGGGCCGTGCAGTAGACCCCCGCCCGCTCGACCTCGTCGACGATGGCGGTGATCTCTTCCTCGGAGAACTGGGCCCGGTCGAGCGGATCGCTCGGGCTCGCGACGCCGCCGGAGCCCATCAGTTTGATGAAGCTCGAACCGCGGCGAACGTTTTCGCGAACCGCGTGGCGGACCTTGTCGACGCCGTCCACGACGTACGCCAGGTGGTTGAGGACGCCGCAGCCACATATGACGCAGTGCTCGTCGGCGGGGTTGGCCTGATGATGGTGACGGAAGTCGCCGTGGCCTCCGGTCTGGCTCAGCGCCTTTTCGCAATAGAAGAGCCGGGGCGCACCTTTGAGATACCCCTTCTCGATGGCAAGGTAGAGGCCGTAGTCGGCGCCACCGGTGTCGCGGACCGAGGTGAAGCCCCGATCCAGCATGTTCCGGAGCATCCCGGCGGCCCAGTGGGCAAGCATCGTGATCGGCGAGGCCATGACCTTGCCGGCGTCGACGCCGTTGGCGTAGGCGTGGATATGAGCGTCGATCAGGCCCGGCATCAGTGTCCGGCCGCCGCCGTCGATGACGTCTCCGGCTCCCGGAGGTGGAACGGACCCGACCGAGGTGATGGTGCCGCCCTCGACAGTCACGGCTCCCGGGACCAGGTCGGCTGAGTCGCCATCGAAGATCCAGACATTCGTGAATGTGATCACGGGAGGACCTGCCTCACATGAGGGGTTGGGGAAAAAGGGCAGCCTGCTGAGTTCTAAAATGGAACCTACTTCTCGGTTCCGGGCGTGGGAAGTGGTACGAGAGGGGAGACGAGACCGGAGGGCGCAACGACAAAGCCGCCTCAAGGCGGCTTTGGTAGTTGCCCCTCCTGGGCTCGAACCAGGACTCTTCTGATCCAGAGTCAGACGTGTTGCCAGTTACACCAAGGGGCAATGAAATGGAGCGGAGGGGGATCGAACCCCTGACCTCTGCAGTGCGATTGCAGCGCTCTCCCAGCTGAGCTACCGCCCCCGAATCGGGCCCCCATAATAGCCTTCCCCGACCGCTCCGTCAACCAATCTACGGTTGGCGTAACTCCTTATGCTACAACTCGTAAGCGCCCGGACACCGGTTCGAGTCGGTGGAAACGACAAACGGTGGGTTGGGAGTCATGACCAGGGGGAACTTAGTCCTATAGCCCCGTCCACGACTCTCCCACCCACCGCGATCGCCAGCTGACCAAACTCTTTGCAAGACCTGGGCCGCAGACACGATGGGGCCGGACTCCCGCTCGAAGTCCAGCCCCACCGCGATCACCTACTCCCGAACCGCTAGTTACATCTTCGGCAGGATCACTGCGTCGATCACATGGATCACGCCGTTCGACGTCATGATGTCCGTCTTGACCACCTTCGCGTTGTCGAGCATCACCGCGCCCTTGTTCACCTTGATGGTCACTTCCTGCCCGTTAACGGTCTTGGCGGACTTGAGCCCGACCACCTGCGCCGCCATCACCTTACCCGACACCACGTGGTACGTCAGGATCGCCGCGAGCTTCTTCGGGTCCTTGAGAAGCGCTTCGACCGTCCCGGCCGGGAGCTTCGCGAACGCTTCGTCCGTGGGCGCGAAGACGGTGAACGGGCCAGCCGACTTCAGAGTGGCGGTCAAACCAGCCGCCTCGACCGCGGCCAACAGCGTGTTGAACGAACCGGCGCCCTTGGCGGTCTCGATGATGTCGACAGTGGCCGGCTTGGTCGCGGCGCCCTGGGCATTGAGGGAGTGCGGGGTGCCAATGACGATCGCGGTCAGCGCCACACCGGCGAGATAACTGATGGCCTTCATGTGATTCCTCCTGGGGTGAGAAACATGGATGAACTTGAAGCGAGAACGAGCCTGCGAGATACCGTGGTCCCGGGTGCCCGAGGTCGCGATTCGCTCTGTTACCGTCCGGCGAGTCTCCGCGATTCTGGTCATTTCAGGGGCCTTTCTGCACTTGGGTCGATATGTCGGCCAGCACCAGCACAGACCCAAGATAGCTCTCGTTTTGGATTTGTCAAGAGAAATAGTTAGACAATCAATTGACAAGTGGGACTCCCTCACCTATCTTGTTATCCAAGAACAACTTCCAGGTTACCGTGCCAGACGCACCGAAACACCCAATTCGAGTCGTCATGACCCGAACCGGGCTGAGTCAAGATCTTCTTCGAGCATGGGAACGCCGCTATCGAGTCGTCGCACCCGCCCGATCTCCCGGCGGCCAGCGGCTCTACAGTGACGCCGACATCGACCGCATCCGGCTGCTCCACCGGGCCACCCAGGGGGGCCGGTCGATCAGCAGCGTGGCCGGATTGGATCCCGCCGCGCTCGAGGCCTTGGTCCGCTCCGACGAGGCCAGCGTGGAGCGAACCAACGACACGCCCCTCACCGACCAAGAGAGCCAGGTCGTCGACGAGCTGCTCGAGTCCGCCCTCGCGGCCGTCCGAAGCCTCGACGCCGAGGGCCTCCACCGAGCTTTGTCGCGATCCACCCTCCGGCTACCGGTGCCGGTCGTCTGCGATCGGATCCTGGCGCCGCTGATGTGGCGGATCGGCGATGAATGGGAGCGCGCCAACTTGACCCCGGTCCACGAACACCTGGCCTCGGTCGTCGTCCGTCGCTTCCTCACCGAGGTCATGGCCCGCCTCGAGCCCGACCTCCCAGCGCCCGCGATCGTCGTCGCCACACCGGCGGGACAGCTGATTGAGATCGGAGCGCTGTTGGTGGCGGTGACCGCGGCCGCCGAGGGGTGGCGGGTGAGGTACTTCGGCACCGACCTGCCGGCGGCCGAGATCGCCGCCGCGGCCGAAGCGACCGGAGCCCGCGCCGTCGCCATCAGCCTCGGGCACGACACCCAAGATCCCCGGCTGGTCCGCGAGCTGGAGTCACTCGCCAAGGCGATCTCGGGACGAGCCACCCTGCTGATCGGCGGCCGGGCGGCCCTCAGTCACCAGCTGTTGCTGCGACGGCTCGGCGCGGTGACCCATCCCGACCTGGCCGGCCTCCGCCAGTGGCTTCGGACCGCCCGGACCGCGGCATGAAAGACGCCCGCCGCCCGCCTAACGAACCTGTCACCGACGACCTTCGGATCCACGCGGCCGGTGTCCCCGGTCCCAACCCGTCGGGCGAGTTCGTGCTCTACTGGATGCAGGGGGTCGCGATGCGATCCACCGGCAATCCAGCGCTCACCTTCGCGATCGAGCAAGCCAACCTCCGGCGGGTGCCGGTCTTGGTCTACCAGGGCCTCCGATCCGACTATCCCTGGGCGAGTGACCGGATTCACACCTTCATTCTCGAAGCGGCCCGCGACCTCGCCGAGAGCTTCCGGGCCCGCGGGATCCAGTACGCCTTCTACCTCGAGACCGCCGCCGGGCGAGGGGCCGAGTCGCCGCTGGTCGCGCTGGCGAGACGAGCCGTGCTGGTCGTGACCGAGTTCTTCCCGACGTTCATCCAGCCACGGCAGCTCAAGCAGCTGCGCCGGCGGATCGCCACCCCGGTGGTCGCCGTCGACGCGACCACCCTGGTGCCGCTCCGCTACCACCAGCGCGAATACGTCACCGCTCGCTCGATCCGTCCGGTCCTGATGGAGGCGCTGCCGCACTACCTCCACCCACTCCCCGACCGCGACCCGCTGATCCGCCGCCGAGTCGAGCTGCCCTTCGACCCGCTCGATCACGGTTCACCCATCGCCGAGCTGGTGGGCCGCTGCGCCATTGACCACTCGGTGCCCCCCTCGCCCGTCATTCGAGGCGGGGAGCGGGCGGCCCGAGCGCGTCTGGAGGATTTCGTGAAGCACGGCCTCGCCCGCTACGACCAGCGCGGCGACCCGAACGTCGACGCGACCAGCCGGCTGTCGCCGCACCTTCACTTCGGGACCATCGCGATTCAGGATGTGCTCCTCCTCGCTCGGGAGGCCGGGCCGGCCGACCAGTTCGCCAAATTCCTCGACGAAGCGCTGGTGTGGCGCGAGTTGGCTCACAACCTGTGCTACCTCAATCGCCGCCATCGCACCCTCGAAGCGGTGCCGGCCTGGGCCCAGGCGGAGCTCGACGATCACGGCGCCGACCCCAGACCCGCCCTCTACGACGACGACACCCTGGAGACAGCCCGGACCCACGACCCGCTGTGGAACGCCGCCCAGCGATCCCTGCTCCGAGATGGCGAGCTCCACAACTATCTCCGGATGCTCTGGGGCAAGTCCGTGTTGCTGTGGACCACGTCGGCGGCCGAGGCCCTCAGGGTGCTCGAGCACCTGAACCACAAATACGCACTCGACGGGCGCGATCCCAGCTCCTACGGGGGAATCCTCTGGTGCTTCGGTCGCTACGATCGGCCCTTCTACCGGCGCCCGATCTTCGGCACGGTCCGCTACATGAGTCTTGGGGCGGCCGCCAAGAAGTTCTCCGTCCCCGCTTACCTCGCCCGCTACCCGATCGGCTGACTCGGCGCGATTTCGGTACCGGTTGCGTCGTTTTGGTTAACGGGCTGGGCCCAACCCGACCCACCTTGGTGCGTCCTTCACCGGGGTCGTCTGATGGCGTTCGAATTCGGGATCTGGGCAGTGACTCTCTGGACGGCGGGCCGGCTGCCCCTGTTCGTCACCTTCGGAGATCGGCGGGTAGCCGCGAGTTTGCTGGGATCCCTCGTCCTCGAGCGGTGGGCCACCGTGGGGCAGGCGGTCCCCGGGCTCACCCTCGACGAGTTTGCCCTCCTGCCAGACCGGTTCCGCGCCCTCCTCCACGCCAAAACGGAGCGGACCCTCGGCTCGGGCATTCGGTGGTTCAAGGCGGCGCTGGCGCTCCAGGCCCGCCGCCGGGGGCTGGCGCCGAGCGGATCGATCTGGGAGACGGGGGTCGAGCGGTTCCGGGTCGGATCGATCGAGGAGCTGGTCAGCTGGCGACGCCGGATCGGCACGGGCCGAGCGTTAGGCTTGAGCGGGGTCCTCCCGGTCGGCGAACGGCACCTCGATCGCCAGTCCGTCGCGGGCGATCACCGTCGCGGGAAAGATCGCCTGGGCCTCGGCCAGGAGTTCCGGCGCGTCTCGGTTGTACCGGGCGCTGATGTGGGTGAGGACGAGTTTCTTGGCCCCGGCGTCTCGGGCCACCACCGCCGCTTCGCCCGCCGTCGAATGGCCGGTCTCGACCGCTCGGTCCCGCTCGTCGGCACCGAAGGTCGAGTCGTGGATCAGTAGGTCGGCGCCCTGGGCCGCCTCGAGCACGCTCCGGCATGGGCTGGTGTCGCCGGTATAAACCAGGGTCCGTCCGGGCCGCGGGGGGCCTACCAGGGTGTCGGCCGAGATCGTCCGACCATCGTCGAGCGTCACCGGGAGGCCGCGGTGGAGGCGGCCCCACATCGGGCCCTCGGGGACGCCGAGTGATCGGGCTTGTTCGGGATCGAACCGGCCCAACCGGGTCTGCTCCACGACGGCATACCCGACGGTGTCGGTCCGGTGCTCGGTGGCGAACACCGCGATCTCGTAGTCCCGCCGGGCCAGCCGATCGCCGGCCTTCACCTCGACGATCTCGACCGGAAACTTGGTCCGCTCCACGCCCACGGCCAGGGCGTGGCTCAGGATCCGCTCCGCGCCCCGGGGGCCGTAGAGGGTGACGCCTTCCTTGCGATCGAGCAGCCCCATGGTCCGAAACAGACCGATGACGCCGAGAATGTGGTCGGAGTGGTAGTGAGTGAAAAAAATCTCCTTGAACCCGAAGCCGACCCCGTAGCGCATCATCTGGCGCTGGGTGCCTTCGCCGCAGTCGAACAACATCGTCTCGCCCTCGCGAACGACCGCGAGGCCGGAAACGTTCCGATCAACCGTGGGACATGCCGCCCCGGTTCCGAGAAAAGTGACCCCGAGCATCGGCCCAAATTAACCTCGGCCGATCGATTCGGCGTCGATCAGATCACCACGTTGACCTGGTGGGCGATCCCAGTGGTGCCATTCTCGTTGAGATAGATGCCGGACCGGGCCAGCTGGCCGTTCACTTGCCCCGAGGCGTCGCGAACGGTGTAGGGCGTGGCCACCGACCCCAGATACAAGGCGCCGACCCCGGCCGCCGCGAAGCTCGTCGCGGTGTTCCCATCCTCGCCCGGGCGCACGATCGCGAGCCGGCCGAAGGCCTCATCGCCTTCATCGATGAACCCGTTGCCGTCGTCGTCGTATCGGGCCAGTTCCGCGAATCCGTTGCCAGTTCCGCCCACCAACTCGGTGGCCAGGTCGATCGTGCCGTCGCCGTCGGCGTCGAGGCCAACCACGCCGCCCGCCACCGACAGCGCTGCCCGGTTGGTCTGCGCGGTGGACGCTTCGCTCGGGTCCGGCTCGCTGGCCCCTTCCGCCGCGGTGGCGGCGGATCCCAGGGCGGGAACGGGCGACGGCTGTTCGGCGGGCGGCACGGCCCCGCTGGCCGGCGTCCCGATCTGAACCGCGGCGCGAAGCGAGATCGTCTCGGTTCGAGCGTAGACCCGGGCCAGCTCGAGCGCCTGCCGAAAGTCGATCTGGCGACCGTCGGCGGTCGTCACCGATCCCGTGGCGCGGAAGCTCATCGCCTCCCGCTCCCGGTAACGTTCCTCCCGTCGGTAACGAAGCTCGACCAACCCCCTGACGTCCGCGGTCGCGCCGTCCCCACCGTCCCCACCGCCCTCACGGCCGGTGAGGTGATCGGCGGCGATTCGCGCGTCGATCCGTTTGACCAGCCGGTCGATCCGCTCGGCGAGTCTTTCGCTCTTTTCGCTGCCCGGCCTGCTGTCGAAGTACCGATCGAGCAAACGGGCCAACTTGGCCGCGTCGCGGCGGTCACCGATGGCGTCGGGACCACTCCCATGACCGGTGCCATGGAAGGTGTCGACGTCGGGGCTGGGCAGGGCTCGGACGAACACCTGCTCCCGGACCCGGGAGCGCGCCTCGAACCGATGCGCGCTGGCCAGCTCGATACTGGAGGAGACGATTCGCATGACCTTCGGTTATCGGCGCCGCGAACCGGGAGTTGAGGGCGGAGTGCTAAAAGGCCTTGATCTGGATGGTGATCTTGCCCGGGTGCTTCTTCAGCTCCTCGGCCAACTCCTGGAAGGAGCCGACCATTTTCCGGAGGTCCGAATAGAGGAGGGTATCGCTGACCAACTTGCCCAGGGTGCCATCCCCTCGGTTGATCCGCTGGATCAGGCTGTCGAGCCGCGCCGCCGTGGTGGTGAATTCGGCGGTGGCGCTGCTCAGGTTGCTGACCAGGGTGTCGCTTTTCCGCAGGGTGGTCGGGAAGTCCGCTCGGGCCAGTGTCGAGTCGAGCCGCGCCGAGAGCCGTCGGAGGGTCTCCATCGTCGCGGAGAGCTCGGCGGTGGGGCCGCGCCTGGTGTCGGAGTACACGGCCATCATCCGCCGCATCGCGTTGAGAGTGGCGTTGAGGTTGTCGGCGAGCTGCTTGTTGGCGATCTCATTGATGCCGGTGAGCGCCACCTTCGCCTGATCGCCGAGTTCCGTGCCAAGATCCATCAGGCCGCGTTCGATGGTGCCCTGGATCACCCGGCCGGCCGGCAACCGCTCGGTGGACGTCCCCGGGTGCAGCAGCACCACCGCGTCGGCGACGAGGCCGACGGTCGCCAGTTTCGCGGTCGCGTCGACCTTGGGGACGATCTGCTCTTTGAGATCGAGGGTGACGAGCACCTTGCCGACGTCCTGAAACTCGACCGAGGACACCGAGCCCAGGTTAACGCCCGACACCCGAACCGCCGAGCCCTTCTTCAGGGTACCGGCATTCTCGAACGACACCAGGAGTTGGTTGGCCCCACCTCCGATGCTCGAGCCTTGAAGCCACATGGTCCCGGCCAGGAACAGGCCGATGCCCGTCAGGACCAGGGCGCCAACGGTCACTTCTTGCTTGTAGTGGAGATCCATTCGTCAGGCTGCCTCTGGTGTCTCGAAATCCCGCTCCAAGAATGCTCGCACTCTCTCGTCCTCCGACACCCGGAACTCGGCGGGGGTCCCCTGCAACACGATTCGGCCCTCGCTCAGCAACGCGAGCCGGTCGGCCACTCGGAACGCGCCGCGGACGTCGTGGGTCACCATCACGCTGGTCACTCCGAGTTCGGTGGCCAGCCGCTTGACCAGGCTATCGATGATGTCCGAGTTGACCGGGTCGAGGCCCGATGTGGGCTCGTCGTAGAGGAGATACTTGGGCGCCCCGGCGATCGCCCGGGCGATCCCGACTCGCTTCCGCATGCCCCCCGACAGCTGCGCCGGGTATTTCTGGCCCACTTCGGACGCCAAGTTCACCAACCGAAGGCACTCGCCGACCCGCTGCCGGCAATAGTCCGGATCGTTGTACTTCTTCACGTCGGAGAGCCCGAGCCGGATATTCTCGAACACGTCGAGCGAGTCGAACAGGGCGCCGTTCTGAAACACGTACCCGATCGTCGTCCGCAAGTCGGCCAGGGGACCCCGCTTGAGCAGCCGGACGTTCAGGCCGTCGACGATGATCGTTCCGGCATCCGGGTAAATCAGACCGTTGATGTGCTTGAGCAGGACACTCTTGCCGCTGCCCGACGGCCCCAGCAGGGCAACCGTCTCGCCATCCAGAACGGTGAAGTCGACGCCGTCCAGCACGACCTGCTCACCGAATCGCTTCTTGACTCCGCGGAGCTCGATCATCAGTTGAGCAGGACGCGGGCGAGGATGGCGTTGATGAGCAGCAACACCACCGAGCTCGCGACCACGGCGGCCGTGGTCGACCGACCGACGCCTTCGGCTCCCTGTTTGGTATTGAAACCCATGTAGCAGGAGATCAGCGCGATCGCCCCACCGAAGAAGAAGGCCTTGATGACCGAGTAGTAGCCGTCGAACGCCCGGTAGTAATACTGGGCGCCGTAGGCGAAGTCCTCATCGGTGATCGGCAGCACCTGCTTGACGCTGTACCATCCCGCGATGACGGCGATGACGTCCGCGATGATCACCAGAATCGGAACGACGATGAACCCGGCGAGCACCCGCGGAATGATCAGATGCGACACCGGGGAACGCCCGAGACTCTCCAGCGCGTCGATCTGTTCGGTCACCCGCATCGTCCCGAGCTCGGCCGCGTAGCGAGCCCCGATCCGGCCAGCGAGCACGAGCCCGACCAGCACCGGCCCGAGCTCGAGCACCACCGTCGAGACGATCAAGGTGCCCAGCACGTAGTACGGCAGGCTGGTCTGCCACTGATACCCCGACTGGAACGCCGTCACCGCCCCGGCGAAGCCCGAGATCACGATCACGATGAGCAGGCTGCCCCCGCCGATATTGGCGACTTCGGTAACCGTCCGGGGCACCCAGGCGCGCCAATCCCCGAGTCCGCGGATGATCTCCGCGCACATCAGGCTGAACCGACCGAAGTGGCTCAAGGCGCCAAGGATGATGCGCCCGACCACCCGAAACGGTCCGAGCAGGGGAGAGGCCATGCCTGTATCTTGCCCCTCCATGGCGTCGAAGTCCACCCTGGCAAAGTTCCGTCGCCTCGTCGTAACCTGGTTCAGAAAGGCCGGGCGCGACCTGCCCTGGCGACAAACCCGCGATCCCTATCGGGTGCTGGTCTCTGAATTCATGCTCCAGCAGACCCAGGTGAGCCGGGTCGAGGGATTCTACCACCGCTTCCTGACCGCCTATCCCACCCTCGCCGACCTGGCGGCGGCCCCGCCCCACCTGGTTCGGGAACAATGGGAAGGCCTCGGCTACTACCGGCGGGCCGAGAATCTCCACCGGCTCGCCAAACAGGTGGTCGCCGAGCACGAGGGACTGATCCCAGCCGACGTCGAGACCCTGATTGCCTTGCCGGGGGTCGGGCGGTACACGGCGGGGGCGGTGGCCACCTTCGCGTACGAAGCGGCCGAGCCCGCGGTCGACACCAACGTAGCCCGCGTGCTCAGACGGGCCTTTCATCCTCGGGCCGGGCGCACCGCGGCCGACGAACGTCGTCTCTGGGACACAGCGGGCGCGTTGGTGCCCAGGCCGGGACCGGCGGCCTGGGCGTTCAATCAGGGGGTCATGGAGCTTGGGGCGGTGATCTGCACCGCCCGGGAGGCGCGATGCGGCGTCTGTCCCGCGCGACTCGCCTGTCAGACGGGGCTACGAGTCGCTACGGGCGGCCGAGCGCGCCGGCGATCAACGCGAGGATCGCCAACAACCCCGAAATCATCCCGATCCTCGCCTGACGCGCCCGGAGGGCGTCGAACTGCTGGGCCTGGGCGATCGGGTCGATCCGGGTAATCCGCCCCGCGTTGGGCACCAGCACGATGAGGGTGATCAGCGCGGCGAGGAGCCCGAGTCCCTGCATCGCCATCAGGGGGTGACTCATCGCCGTGAGCGCCGGCCCGCCAAACATCATCAGGGTGAGCACCAGACCGGACACGACGGTCAGCACGCTGCCCGGGAGCACCAGTTGGCGGTAGAGCGTCGCGAGGTGGCGCGCGCCGCCAGCGAGTTCGGAGCGCTGGACCCGGCGGAGCGCGATCCCGATCGCCATCGCACCCAGTCCACCCCCTAGCCACATCACGAAGCCCAGCAGATGGGCGAAGATCCAAAAATGCCTCATGGCACCGTTCCGGTGAACTCGGCCGCGTCGATCGGCTGCCGGCCGGAATAGCCAGCGTCGACGTCGTGCCAATGGGTGATGTGTGGCTCGCCGAACTGCCAGCACAGGAAGACCAACCGATCGTCACGAAGTGCGTAGAAGTCGACCAGCCCCGACTCGAAACCCTTGAACAGGCACCCGATGGCCTCGAGCTCCCCGAGGAAGCCGGTGATCCGATCGGCGGACGCGCTGACCGCGGTCCGGGACGCGATGAGCTCCGGGGTCTCACCGATATCGGCCCGACTGGCCGTGGCAAGCAGCTCGTAGCCGGCCATGGCCTCTCGCCACACCTCGTACTCCGCCTTCAGGTCGGCGAGGACCCGGCGCACGAGGGGCAGCGTTCGCTCGGCCTGCTCCACCGTGAAGATCTTCACCTCGTCCATGCTTGGACCTCCCATCGACAATCATTCATCCCCCGACCGCTCGCGGTCAAGTCGGGCGGCCCAGCGCCGCGAGCGCGGCCTGCCGTCCCGCCTCGACGTAGCTATCGATCTGAGAAAAGGCGAAGGTCTCGCCCCGATGGACGGCCGGGCGGACGTAGATCAGCCGGGGGCGACCGGGCGTCGCCCGCCAGAGTGCAAGCGCCTGGGTGGTCTGGGTCGACATCAGGACATGCTGGGCCTCGTTGTGGGCCCTGATCAGCGCCGGCGGCTGGCGATCTCTTGATGGAGCCGAGTCGAAACCAGGTCCGACATCGACCGCCAGCACCAGGTCGGCAGGGAACCCGCCGGCCACCTCGAGCGCGAGGACGGCGCGCAGTCCGCCGTCGGCCAGCCGGCGACCGTTGACCAGCCCGGCGGGGTAGAAGACCGGCAGGGCGCACGAGGCGTAGAGGACGTCGGCCAACGGGGCGTCGTCGCCCCCGGCGCCGTAGACCGCCAGCGCGCCGGTATCGAGATCGGTGGTGGTCACCGACAACGGCAGCTTGAGATCGGCGAACCGAGTGACCGGGAGGAGCTCTCCTAACGTTTGACGGAGGCGAGTGCCCTTGAAGAGCGATTGGGCGAACATCCCCTTGACGAACGCGGTTCGGTCGAGCGCGGCCACCTGGGAGCGCTCGATCGGCGCCAGTTTGTTGCGGACCTCGGCAATCGACCAGCCCGCGGCGAGGCCGGCGGCGATCACCGCGCCCATCGAGGTACCGACGAACCGGGTCGGCACGTAGCCCGCCTGCGAGAGGATTTCGAGGGCGCCGAGGTGGGCGGCGGCCTTGACGCCCCCGCCCGACAGCACCGCGGTGACCCTGGCGCCGCTCATCGGCGCCGGCGGGTTGCGGATCGGGTTCGCGAGCGGCTCATCGGCCGAGGTGGGTCATCCACCTCAGTAGTCTACCGGCCGCAGGTAGAACTCGCCGATCGCCGTCGGGGAAACCATGGCCACGGTGGGCAGCTTGCGTTTCCAGTGGGTCGAGTCGAGCCGGCGACGGACCAACCCGATCTCGGCGGCCGCGAACCCGAACCGTTCGATCGCTTCGTTGGGGAACCCGGACAAGATCCAATGGAGGATGAGGTCCGCCCGGGCGTAGCTGATCCCGAAGTCGCCCTCGTCGGTCTGGCCCGCCACGAGGTCGGCGGTCGGCGACTTGGTGACGATCGCCGGTGGCACGCCCAGGTGGCGGGCCAGAGCCCAGACCTGGGTCTTGAGGAGATCGCCGATCGGATTGACTGGTGGGGAATCGTCGGCGTGCCAGGTGAAGTACCCGAACAGCCGCTCGGTCTTGTTCCCGGTGCCGAGGGGGATGGCGCCCAGCGCCGCGGAGAGATCGAACAGGGTGATCATCCGCATCCGGGCCATGATGTTCCCCAGTCGGCCGGGGGTCGGGGGGGCGCCTAACGAGGCGGCCAGGCCGTCGACCCCGGCGCTGATGTCGACCGTCCGGCTCACCAACCCCAGCTGGTCGATGACCACCTGGGCATGATCGAGACTGGCCCGGCTCGAGGTGCGATACGGCATCCGGACCGCGGTCACGTTGGTGGATCCGAAGGCGCGGGCCGCCAAGCAGGCGACCACGGCGCTGTCGACCCCGCCCGAGAGACCGAGCACGACGCGATCGAAACCGCGCCGGCGGGTGACCTCGTCCTTGAGAAACTCCACCAACCATCGCTCGGTCAGCTCGGGATCGATGGCCAAGGGATCGTCGGCCGTCGGCGGCGGCGGCGGCCGAGGGGCGTTCCGACGCGGCGCGAAGGGTACCGCCCGGGCCGCGACCTGATCGGCGGGCCCGGGCAACCGTCCGCCCTCGCGCCTGGCATTGAGACTGTCGAGCAGGTGGGGCAGATGGGTTTCCAGGTCCGACAGCAGCGGTTCGTCGGCTCGGGCCCGGACGATCTGGTCCAGCTCGATCACGGCCACCGACACGGTCTCGTCGAAGATTGGGGCGCGAAGCACCACCTCTCCGTGCGGGTCGACCATCACCGATCCGCCCGGAAATCCTTTGCCGCCCTCGAACCCGACCAAGTGGGCCACCGCGACGAACACCCCATGCTCGGCCGCGATCGCCTGGGCGGTGCGTTCCCACCGGATCGTGCTGGCGGGACGGCCGTCGCCGACCTCGGATGGTTGGATCCCCCGGGCCGGACTGGCGCTCAGAATGATGAGGAGCTGGGCCCCGTCGAGCGCGGCCATCATCGGCACGATCGAATGCCAGGCATCCTCGCAGACCACCACCGCCGCCCGGCCCCAAGCGGCGTCGAACGCCTGCACCCATCGACCCGGCTCGACAAACCGTTCTTCGTCGAAAACGCCGTAGGTGGGGAGGAAGATCTTCCGATGGACGTGGCGGATCGACGCGGAGGGCCCCCCGACCGAGGCCACCAACGCGGAGTTGTAGAGCCGGGTATTCCACAACTCGTAGAACCCGACGACCACATCGAGCGGCGGCGCCCCGCTGGCCTGATGCTGCTCGCGAAGATCGTCGAAGAGCTGCTCGGCGGTTCGAGCCAGCTCACGAACGCCGCCTTCGACGAAATAGCCGGTGGTGGCCGCCTCCGGGAGAATCAGGAGGTCGGGGCAGTCGCCGTGGGCCGCCAGGTCTCGAAACAACTGCCCGATCCGCTCCACGTTCCGGGCGTAGTCGGCCTTTCGGGGGCGGAATTGCGC
Source organism: Gemmatimonadales bacterium (assembly GCA_046160105.1). Classification (GTDB taxonomy): domain Bacteria; phylum Gemmatimonadota; class Gemmatimonadetes; order Gemmatimonadales; family GWC2-71-9; genus SHZU01. Next base: position 144,898 of record JBJXGT010000016.1, read on the forward strand.
GAGGGCGACGCGTAGCATCCGCTGAAGGTAGCCCGCCCCCTCCGTTCGGCGAAATGGGGTGCTACTTTCCTCCATGCCAACTCCACTCGACGCGATGGCGGGAGTGCCGAACGCCACCGCCCCGCTGACCAACTTGGTGACAGGTGGCCAGCCCACGGTCGCTCACCTCGCCGCGCTCAAAGCGGCGGGCGTCGACGTCATCCTGGACATTCGCGACCCGATGGAGCCCCGGCCCTTCGACGAGGCGGCGGTGGTCGCCGGACTGGGGATGAGCTACCACAACGTCCCGGTGACCGGGGCGAACCTCGACGACGAAACCCTCGAGCGGGTCTTGGCGGTGGTTCGGGACAACGCCGAGCGGTCGGTGGTGTTTCACTGCGCCAGCGGCAACCGCGTCGGCGGCGCGCTGATCCCCTACTTCATGATCGATCGCGGGATGTCGGAGGAGGCCGCGATCGAGGCCGCGATGCGGATCGGCCTGCGGGGCCCCGATCTCTTGGAGTGGGGCCTCGACTACGTCCGCCGCCGGGCCTGACAACGACGAGGGGGGCCGCTGACCGGCCCCCCTCGTTGTTCCCCAATCTCGGGCTAGGCTACGGCCGGTTGCCGCGCGGGCGCCGCCCACCACCACCTCCGCCGCCGTTGGACGGGCGGGCGGACGGCGGTGGATCGTTCCGCGGCGCGGCCCTGGGCGGAGCGCTTTCCCGCGGCGGATCGTTCCGGGGCCGATCGACGCTCCGGGGCCGATCTTCCCGCGGACGATCCTCCCGGGGGCGCTCTACTGCGCGCCCACCGTCGTTGCGCGGCTCGGGGCGGTCCACCCGGGGCGGGGGCGCGTCATCGCGGTCACGGCTTCGGCGGGCCGGGCGATCCCCGAAATCCGCCGGGCCGCGCGCCGACCCGGGATCGCGCTCCATGTTCGGCCCCTGATCAGGTCGGTTCACCGGTGACCGCCGGCCTCGAGGCCGATTGTCGCCGCTCGGCGAACGATCCGAGCCGTCTCGCGGCGCAACCACCCGATCGCCGTCCGGCCGATTGCGGCCGTCGTTGCCACGGGGGCGATACCCGACCGGCGACTCGCTGCTCTGCCCGCGGGGAAGCGGCCCGCTCCACACCCCACCCCGACCAGGCCGAGTCTCGTTCGCCCCCAGCGTCCGACGGGCGATGGTATAGCCTCGCGGGCGACCCACGACCACGGGGTAGCGATAGTTCGGGTTCCGATAGCTGGGATAGCGATACCAAGGGTAGTAGCCGCCGCCGTACCGCCAGGGGTTGTAGTACCCCCCGCCACCGTAGTATCCGCCACCGTAGTACCACCCGCCCACGTGATAACCGCGGCAGCCGAACAAGCTGGGCCGATACCACCAATCGCAGTTGTAGTAGTCGTCGTAGTATCCATAGGGACGGGGATACCAATTGCTGTGGCTCACCTGGTAGCTGCGGGCGCCGTAGACCCGGTACTCGAGAAGGTCGTAGTCGAAGCCTCGATTGCTCGCGATACGCTGGACCAGCTCACTGATGTCGGCTTCGGGATCCCGGCTGTTCTCGGGAAGGTAGAGACGGGTGTAGTCCCAATTGCCACCCGCTTCCCACTCCTCGAGCCGATAGGGATCCGGCGAAACGGCGGCGAAGACCATCCCGTCGCCGTCGCGACCGACGACGAAGGTCTCCCGGTCGCCGCGCCCCTGGATCTCGTAGCGGCGGCCGCCCCGAACCAGATTGTCGTCCCGGGGATCGAGCGGGAAGAGGACCCGCAGCCGACCGTCGGTGTCGTAGTTGAAGACCAGGAGGTATCCGTCGTCGTTGGCTTCGACCTGGACCCGGGCCCGTTCACCCTCCCGGAACTGGCGCGAGTTGTTGAGCCACAGGCGAATCGGAGGGGCGTCCCCCGGTTCGGAGGCCTCCGCTGTCATCGGCACGGGAACCGGCGCCAAGGTGTCGGTGGGGAACCCGCCGGCAACCGCCAACCAAAGAAGGGAAACCATAGATACCTCCGGGCTGCTCAATTCTCGAACGCTCAGGCTGATTGACCCCGGCGAGCCGAGGTCCAGCCACCCACCAACAATATCGAGTTTCGTGCCACCGCGACAATCCTGGTTAACTCGTTCACCAACAACGAGTTGACGAAAATACCCCGACTGAGAAAGTGTCCTCGAAAGTGGACACTGTGACCTCAAAAGTGGACACTCTGACGGCTCTGACTTCGGGAGACCGAGCTCGCTCGGAGCCGTCAAGACTCGGTTCAGGTCCGGCGATGCCAGTACATCCGCATCTCGGTAATCCGCTCCCCGTCGGTCTCACAGAAGATGGCCCCTTTGGCCTCGACCCACTCACCGGTCCGACGCCGGCGGAACACCGACTTGAATTCAGTCGAGAACCAGGGCCCGACCGCGAAAATCTCACCGGTGCTGACGCTGATTTCGGATTGGTGATAGGGGACATCGGCCCAATAGCGGCGGATCGCATCGATACCCACCGAAGGCGATGCGAACGGGGTCTCCGAAAAGGTCGCGCCTTCCGTGAATACGGATAGCAGCAGATCAAGGTCGGGCTTCGCCCAACCCTTGGCAAAAGTGTCGGCAAGCTGTCGGCCCAACTGGGCGGTCGGCAATCGGTCTGGAACTGCGGTGGTCATTGAGACAAATTAGCTCAATCCGGGGCCGGGTGGCGGCCCGGCCACTCCCCATCCGGTGAGGCCTCGATGCTGACCCAGGACCGCCTGATCGCCCTCCTTCGCGACTCGGCCGCGACCTTCATCGATTCCTTTCGGGCCACGACCGCTGATCAGTTTCACTTCAAGCCGGCCGCCGATCGTTGGTCGATCGCGGAGACCGCCGAGCACATCGTGGTGGTCGAGACCGGATCAGGCAAGTTGATTCGGGGCAAGCTGCTTCGCGAAGCGGCGACGCCCGAGGCCCTGGCCGCCGCCCGGGGTGGTGAGGACCGGATCGACGCTCGGGTGGTTTCGCGGGCGACGACGTTTCCCGCGCCCGAGTTCGTCCGGCCGACCGGGCGGTGGCAGACGCCGCGGGAGATGATCGACGTCTTCGAGGAGAGTCGCAACGCCACCATCGACTTCCTCCTCACCACCCCCGCGGATCTGACCTGCTACGTCGCGCCCCACCCCGCGTTGGGTCCCCTCGACGGCCACCAATGGGCGTACTTCCTGGTCCGCCACACCGAACGGCACGTCGAGCAGATCGAAGAGGTGAAGAACCATACCGACTATCCCGACCTCTGACCCGAGGCGATCCCTAACGATCGACGAACGTCTCGAAGAACCCGAACCCCGAATCGGCGACCAACCGACCGAGAAGGCGCCCATCGAGGGCAAAGGCGCCTCGCATCTGGAGGAAACGCTTGGGGGCGAACACCACCGGCGTCGCTTGGGCTTCGAGGACGCGAACCGATAGCCGAACCGTGTCCGGGCCGCGGGCGGCCACCAAGGCAAAGCGTTCCGGGACCGCGACACCGCCCGGCCCACGACCCCGGTAGTCGATGGTGGCGAATCGAAGGATCTGCCGGATGCCGAGTGAGTCGACCACGGCGAGGAAATAGGGAGAGCGGCTGCCCGCCGGCGCACTGTCGGTCGGGATGACTCCGCCATAGACCACGCTCAGACTCTGCCCCCGGCCCTGTCCCCAATTCCAGACGGTCGCCCGCCAGACGCCCCAATTGTGATCGTGATAGGCGGCCACCCCGTCGAATCGGCGGCACTCGTCGGCTTCGCAAATGGTGCCGGTGGCCGCACCCCGCAATGCAGGGACGACGTAACCCGAGCGACGGGCGCCTTCGCCGACTTCGACCGGAGGAAAGTATCCGTTCGGGGCGGGTTGGATTTCCAGATCGAAGCGAACCGCGCCGGTCGGACCGGTCGCCCGGCCGACGATCCGGTAGCGCCCGTCACTTTGGGTCACGGTGTGCGGCCCGAGGGCGACATCGGCACGGGTGGTGTCGGTCCGAACTGCCTCGGCGGGCACCAGCGTTTCGAACCGGGCACTGGGGCGCCCGGGTCGATGGCGGGTGACCAGCAGTTGACCGCCTCGACGCCCCGCCCGATCCGGCGGGCCGCCCACCAGATAGGTCAGATACCACCGCTCGCCCGGCCCCGGGGCGACGTTGAAGTAGTGCCACTCCGCCCACGACGAGTCCGCCATCGGCGGATGGAACCGATCGATCTCGTGGTAGAGTTCCTCGGGCGTCGGGTCGGCGTAGCGGCGGTCCTCCTCGTCGTCTTCCCACCGCCCCTCGAGCACGTTCAGCGGCGCGCCCACCGCGCTCGCCGCGCTCGGCAACTCGGCACCCGCGCGCAACGGGGCGGTGGCTCCGCCGCGACGAAGGTAGACCAGTTTGTGCTCGATCACCGGCGAGACGGTCGCCACCACATCGGCCAGTCGCTCGCCACCAATCCACTGCCGGTGAAGGAAGCGAGATCGATCGACCCCGAAGAACAGGCCCGCCATCGATCCGGTCCGCAACCCCTCGAGGTCGATCCCCTCGGGCAGCACGGTCACCTCACCGCCCCCGACCAGCGCCACGTCGCGCGACTGGACGACCATCGCCTCGCCGACCGACAGGAGGACCATCATCACGCCGGTGCCGACCGCGAAGCCGAACAACAGGACGAGGCCGCGAGCCCGCCGGATGAAGAGGTGACGAACCGCGAGGGTGACCAGGGTTCGAAAGTCGATCTCAGCCATTGGGCCGATCGTCGATGATGTGCCCGTCCACCATCCGAACCCGGCGGCGCGCCCGGTCGGCGAGTCGGTCGTCGTGGGTGATGACGACGATGGTCACCCCGTCGGCGTGGAGGCGGTCGAAGAGATCGAGAATCTGGGCGCCGGTGGCCTGATCGAGCTCGCCGGTGGGCTCGTCGGCGAGAATGAGCCCCGGCTCGTTGGCGAGGGCTCGGGCGATCGCGACTCGCTGCATCTCGCCGCCCGACAGCTCGGTGGCGCGGTGGTCGGCACGGTGAGACAGGCCGACGTAGTCGAGCAGCTCCCGGGATCGGCGAATCCGGTCGGTGCGGGGACGGCCGGCTTCCGCCATCGGGAGCTCGATGTTCTCGAGGGCGGTAAGTACCGGCAACAGATGGAAGCGCTGGAAGACGAAACCGATCTTGGTCAGGCGGAGGCGGGTCAAGGCTCGGTCGGTCAACCCGGCGAGGTCGGTCCCCATGAGGGCCACCGTGCCGGAGGTGGGTCGATCGAGGCCTCCGATCAATTGGAGGAGAGTCGACTTTCCCGAGCCTGAAGGTCCGGTGATAGCGAGGTAGTCCCGGGCAGCGACGCCAAGCGAGACGCCTCGCAGGGCCCGCACTTCGACGTCATTGACCGCGTAGGTCTTGGCGAGGTCCCGCGCTTCGGCAAGCAATTCTTTCCTCATTCCGCCTCGGCCCGGAGGGTCTCAGCGATGGGTGCTTGGGCGGCCAGCCAAGCGGGATAGGCGGCCGCCACCAGCCCGGCGGCCCCCATGGTCAGCGCCGCGCGGACGAGGGCCGTCGGCTCGGGGACGAAGAACGAGATCGCGGCAGGGAGCCCCGGAAACGAGGTCAGAATGGCGTCGAGCCGCCGAGCGGTCAGGAGGCCGAGCAAGACGCCGAGGCCGGTGCCGACGACGGTGATGGCCGCACCCTCGGCGACCACCAGCGCCACCAGGCGGGCTCGGCTCACGCCGATCGCCCGGAGCACCGCGACTTCGCCGAGGCGTTCGTTGATGGTGATGGCCAGGATGGTGGCGACCAGGAGCACGGCGACGACCAGGCTGATGGTCGCGAGGATGAGCGAGAGTTGCTGGAAGTAGACCAGCCGAGCCCGGAACTTGGCGACCATCGCCCCGACGCTGTTGACTTGAATCGCGGGAAACTGGGCGGCGAGGCGAGTCGCCACGGCCTCGACGTCCTCGGTGTCGGCCACCTTGACCATGATCATCGAGGCGGGATCGGGATCGGTGAACCGCCCCAACCCTTGAACGGTGCGATAGTGGGCCCCGACCGAGAGTTGATCGCGAGCGTCATAGAGCCAGGTCACCATGCCCCGCACCACCATCGCCCGCTCGGCTTGGGCATCGGCCGATTGGGGATCGAGCCGGCCGGCGAGTCGGACGGTATCGCCGAGGTTCCAGCCGAACACGGTGGCGACCCGTTCGGTGATCAGGAGCCCGGTGGTGTCGGCGGGCCCCAGATCGCGTCCCCGGTCGAGCTGATAGAGCCCCTGTCCGAGGGGGTCGATCCCGTAGCCAACCAGCGTTACCAGGGAATCGGCGGCCTCGGCGTAAACCGGTGTTCCGAGGGCCACCCCGGCGGCGACGATCGCGGGGTCGGCGCGCAGGGTGGTGACGATTCGAGTCGCCTCGGGCAGCGTTGCCTCGGTGTCGAACGGCAGGGTTCCCTTGGGCGACAGGCGGATCTGGAACCCGCGGGAGAGCAACATGTCGCGAAACGACCGCTCCATCCCACCGGACAACATCGTCATGTCGAGCAGCAGGGCGGCCGCCACCGCGACGCCCAGGACGACCAATCCGGTGCGGATCGGGTGGCGGACCAGGTTGCGAACGGCCCAGACTCCGATCATTCGGCGCGCCGCCAGAGGGCCAGCGGGTTGGCCCGAAGCAGGCGCGCCGCGGCGACGGATCCCGCCGCGAGCCCGAGGGCCACCGACAGTCCCGTCCCCAGCGCCACGATGTCGGGGGTCAGGTGGGCAAAGACCAAATCGGTGTCGAACTTCCGCTGGTAGATCGCGTTGGTGATAACGGTGGCGAGGTAGGCCATCCCGGTCCCGACGACCGACCCGACGGTGGCCAACAGCGCTGCCTCGAGCAAAAAGGCCCGAAAGACCGTCCGCCGGCTCAGACCGATCATTCGCATCACCGCGGCGTCGAGCCGGCGCTCCTCGACCTTGAGGAGCATGATGCAGAGGAGGAAGACGGCGCTCGCCACGATGGCGATGAAGCCAATCGCTCGATGGAACCGACTGACGACGAGGAACGTCTTCGACGACTCCGCCGCGATCGCCACGGACGGATAGGCCCGAAATCCGAATCCGATCTGATTGAGTCGACGGACCGCCGAATCGGGTGAGACGCCCGAGACCAGCTTGACCCCGATCCGATCGACCCGGTCGGGCGCGCCGAGCAAGGTGGCGAGATCGGCGAGGTGAAAGCGAATCCCCAGCTCGCCGCGAAGGGCGGTGGCGGGATCGGGACGGGCCTGATAGATCGCCTCGACCAGCCAGCGAGTGGAGGGCGCCACGGCATCGCGGGCCAACTCGAGGGTGTCGCCGACCGCGAGCCGCCACCGTTCGGCGAGGCGCCGTTCGATCGCGACACCGCCTCGGACCGGGCTCGGCGCTGAAGCCGGGCTCGAGATCGGCATCTGGGTCGAGCGCGGCGTCGCGGTCGAGGGCGGAGTGAACGGCGGCACCGCGGGAGGCTGTGCCAGGGCGACGGCGACGGTCCAGACCAGCGGGGCGATCATCGCTGAAAGCTACCTCCAGCGGGTGGCTTGCTGCCCGACCCATCGCCCAACTAACCTTGTTCCCCGCGATCGGCGCCGTTCGATCGATCGCGATTGAGACCGGGCCCTTTCGGAAGTCGGTGCAAAGCCGATGCGGCCCCGCCACTGTAAGAGGCGTCGTACCCGATCCCAGCTGGATGGCCACTGTGTTCCTCGAGGGGAACGTGGGAAGGCCGGGGAAAGGGAGCCTCGAGCCAGGAGACCGGCCCCGTCTCGCCCGCACGAACCCCTCGTGGGAGGGAGCGGGGCGTGCCTGCCAATTCCGGTGGGGCTTCGTTCTTCGTGCGGACACTCTCAATCGGGGATTCATCCCATGATTGGCCGCACCGGTTTGCTGATCGCCTTGATCGTCACCCCCAGTCTCCTCGTTGCCCAACCAGCTCGCGATTCGGCGCGACTCGCCGAGGTCATCGTCACCGCCCACCGCGATTCCGTCGCTCCGCGGGTTCGGGCTTCGGCCGCCGATCTGCTCTCGGCGGGCGAAATCGGCCTCCGCCGGTCGCACCGCCTCGGCGATGCGCTCCGGCTCCTCCAGGGAACCGCCCTGGTCGGCACCGGGGCGCCCGGCGGGGTGGCCTCGACGTTCTTTCGCGGGGTCAACTCCAATCAGACCTTGCTCTTGATCGACGGGATCCGGGTCAACGATGCCAACACGCTGGCGTCGGCGTTCTTCGGCGGCTTCGAGCTCGCCGGGAACGACCGCCTCGAGATCGTCCGCGGTCCCCAGGGCACCTTGTACGGCGGCGCGGCGATCGGCGGGGTGATCGCCGTCGGCGGCGAACCGATCCGCCGCAACCGGGTGGCGACCTCGTTCGACGCCGGCGAGTTTGCCAGCTATCGAGGCCGACTCGAGGGGGCGGCGGCGGGCACCCGATGGGAGGCGGGGTTCACCGCGAGCTTCGCCGACACCGAGAACGAGCGCCCGTCCAACCAGACCGATCAGCGGAGCCAGAGCCTCCGAGTCGCGTTCCGGCCCACCGGGCGGCTCGAGGTGGGGGTCACCGCCCGGGGTCACCAGTCGTCGTACGCCAGTCCCGGCGATCTCCGTTCGAGCAACACGACACCGGAGGGCCTCACCACCTTCGACCATCTGCTGGGCACCGTGTACGCCGCTGGACAGGTGTCCAACGGGTGGACCAGCCGCCTGACGTTAGGTGGGCAGGGATACTACCTCGAGGGTCGGAGCCGCTTCAACGGCAGCCCCGAGTTCGTTTCCCGGCTGAAGACCGATCGACGGATCGTCGACTGGCAACACCGAGTGGCGCTGGCCAGGCAGGTCGGGGTGGTCGCGGGGATCAACGGGGAATGGGCCGACGTCACCGACAACGACGGCCGGCGCGAGGAGCGGCTCCGGGCGGGCTATGCCGAGGTGAGCCTGCTGCCGGGGAACGATCTGGCGATAACGTTAGGCGCTCGCCACGACGACTACGATACCTACGGCGGCAGCACCACCGGCCGAGTCGGGGTCGGCTATTTCATTCCGACGACCCGGCTCAAGCTCCGGGGCACCTTCGGGACCGGTTTCATGCCGCCGAGCTTGTCCGACCGCTATGGCAGCCCGTTTCAAAAAGCGAACCCGGCCATTCGGGCCGAGCGGTCACGGGGATGGGACCTGGGCGTGGACCAGTTCTTCGCCCGTGACCGAGCCATGATCAGCCTGACCTATTTCGGCAACGCGCTCCGCGACCTGATCGGATTCGAGTCGGCGGCCTTCCCGGAATTGGGCCGGTCCGTCAACGTCGCCAAAGCACGAACCACCGGCGTCGAGTTCTCCAGCCGGCTCGTCGTCGATGGCTTCGACGTTCGAGCCGGCTATACCTACCTCGAGGCCACCAATCTCACCGCGGCGACACCGGCCGACCGTCGGTTGATCCGGCGTCCCAAGCATGCCCTGTCCGCCGACCTGTACTGGCGGAGCGGCAAACTGGCCGTCGGGATCGGCGGTTTCGCGGCGATCGACCGAGAGGACAGCGACTTCAACGCGTTTCCAGCCACCCGGGTGGATCCCGGCAACTACTTCGACGCGTCGCTGCGGGCCAATTGGCAATTGACCAATCGATTCGCCGCCCGGGCGCGGCTCGACAACCTGTTCGACGCCTATTACGAGGAGGTGTACGGTTTTCCGGCCTTGGGACGCCGCCTCCAGGTCGGCTTCGCGATCGGGGATGGCCGGTGAGTTTGGCGCTGTTCTGGAGCAGCGGCAAAGACGCCGCGTGGTCCTTGCATCTGCTCCGGCAACAGGGAATCGACGTTTCGGTCCTGGTCACCACCTTCGTCGGTGAAACCGGGCGGGTGACCTCGCACGGGGTGCGCCGATCGGTGGTCCGTCATCAGGCGGCGCAGGTCGACCTGCCCTTGGTCGAGGTCGATCTGCCCTGGCCGTGTTCGAATCCGATGTACGAGTTCGCGGTCGGGTCGACCCTGGAGGATCTCAAGGCGCGCGAGGGTATCGTCGGGGCCGCGTTCGGGGACCTCTACCTCAACGAGGTTCGCGACTTCCGACGGGGCTTGGTGGCGCGGTACGGTTTGCGGGCCGAGTTCCCGCTCTGGGGTATGAGAACCGATCTGCTGGCTCGGCGAATCCTCCGAGCGGGGGTCGAGGTCTACCTCGCCTCGGTCGATCCGACCAAGCTCGACCGCTCGTTCGTCGGCGCCCGATGGACCGACAGTCTGGTGCGGAGCTTGCCGCCGACCGTCGATCCCTGTGGCGAGAACGGCGAGTTCCACACCGTCATCGCCAACGGCCCGATGTTCGCGGCGGGCGTGCGGGTCCAGCGGGGCGACGATTTCGAGGACGGTGCGATGATCGCGGCGGATTTCGACCTCGCCGCCGAGGCTGGCCGATGACCCATCCGATTCCGTCGCCATGCCGCAACGTCTGCCGACTCGGCGCCGATCGGATCTGCGATGGCTGCGGTCGGAGTGACGAGGAGATTGCCCGGTGGATCGGGATGCGCCCCGAGGAACGAAGTCGAATCATGGCCCGGACCGCGGCGTGGCTGGTTCGGCCGGCTACCAGCTCCACCGAACCCCGCCGTTGACGACCCGGCCATCGAGTGGCGCCCAGCCGTCCGTGGTCCACCGTCCGTCGTCGGCCCGAGTGGGCAGCAGGAGCGGGTGATAGTCGGCCTGGCGAACGTCGGTGAGGTTCTCGAAGTTGATGAACAGCCCGATCGGCCCAAATCGGCGCTCGGCAAGTACCCCCACGATCCAATACGGCGCGCTCTCGCTTCGAAACGGGTTGTGCTCGAGCCGCTGTTCGCCGGTGTAATACAGCTCGACGCCCAGCCGACCGCGGGGACCTTCGTGGACGGCGACCAGTCCGCCACTATGTCGGGGAGTGAGCGGCGTGGCGCCGGTCTCGTTTCGATCCGCGTCGCGCTCGCGGGTGTCGACCCAGGTGTAGGACGCCGATACCGCGACCGGCCCGCGCCGGTACCGCAAGCTCAGGTCGACGCCTCGCGCCGTAGTCGGAGTGCTCAGGTTGACGAGCTCGAGGAGGCCGAGCGCCGGGGGACGCCGGAGGGCGACCTGGTCTCGAATTCGCGACCCGAACACGCTGGCTTCGATCTCGAGGTTGCCCGCGACGCCGCTGAGATCGAGCGACCCGCTCACGGCCCGCTCGGCCTCGAGGCCGGTCGGCGGAACCACCCGGGCCAAGCCCACCCGTTCGACCTCTTCGATCAGAACACTGGGAGCGAAGTACCCCCCGCCGATCGAGCCCCGTAGCGACCAACCGGTTCGCAGACGAAGGAGCCCCGAGAGGCGCGGGCTCAGGAAGGTGCCGAACCGGTTGTGACGATCGAGACGGGCGCTGGCCGCGAGCGAGATCCGGCCGAAGTCGCGCTCCAGCTGGGTGAACGCCCCGGGCACCACATACCGGTGACTGTTGGCCGGGTAGCGGTCCGAAGCGAATCGGTCCACGGTGATCGCCGCGCCCGCCAGCCAGTCCAGCTCGGCGAAGCGATCGGAGACCGTGACCTCGCCGAACCCGGTCCGATGCCGGTCGGGTTCCTCGCTCACCCCGAAGCGGTGGCGATGCTGGTTCGCGGTGGCCGATGCGCGAGTCTGAATCCACGGCCCATCGCCCCCGGCGCGCCACCGACCCACCAGGCCGGCATCGAACCGGGTCGTCGCCAATCGCTCGACGAACGGCGCGCCATCGGGCGCCACTCGACCGTCGCCGGTGCCACCGTAGCGGGTCTCCACGGTGGTCCCGGCGGTCACCAGCAACGATTGCCCCGACTCGTCTCGCCAGAACAGCCGGGGTCGGACGACCCCACGACGATAACCGGGGACCTCTCGCCAGCCGTCGTCGTCGCGGTCGTGGCCGGTCTGAGCGTGGGTTCCGCCGAGCACGGTGTAGCTCCACCGCTCCGAAAGCGCCCCGCCCGCGAACCCGACCAGGTCGGCGCCACCTAACGTCGTGCCGTTGAGCAGCAGGGTGCCGCCGGGCGTCGGCGGGCGGCTCAAGAGATTCACTACCCCGCCCAGCGCGCTCCCGCCGAACAACGCCGAGGCCGTTCCCTTGATGACCTCGACCTGACCGAGGTCGAGCGGCGGGATCTGCAACGGGCCGAACCCCCCGACCTGTTCACCGAACAGCGGCAAGCCGTCGGCGAGCACCTGGGTGTAGCGACCGGCGAGCCCGCGAATCCGAATCCCGACGGCGCCGAGCGCCGGATTGGTGGTCTGGGCCCGGACCCCGCCGGTCTCGTTGAGCAGCATCACCACGTCGCCTGGCGTCATCAGCTGCTTTTCTTCGATCTCCTCGAGATCGAGCACCTCGACCCGGAGCGGCTCGTCTTCGACCCGCCGAGGGATCCGACTGGTCGTGACGACCAGCTCCTCGACTTCGGCCGCCACCGGCTCGAGCTCCACGACGATGCTGGTGTCGCGAGCGGCGATGGTGAACGTGAGCGAATCCGGTCGCCAGCCGACTCGGCGAATGCTCGCGCGGTGAGGGCCTGGCTCCACCATGAACCGCACCGACCCGTCCGCGCCGGTGCGCCGCGACAGCGAGTCGACGGTGACGATCGCCTCGGCGAGCGGAGCACCGAGACCGCGCACTCGAATCTCGACCGTTGGCGCGGTCCCCCCGGCTGGCGTTTGGCCGAAGCCTAACGCGGCCGCCACCAGGCCGACCGAGAAGATCATTGCTGCCTAGCGAGGCGGGGAAGGAACCGACCGGTCCGGGTCTGATAGGCCCGGTAGGCATCACCGTAGGACGCCGTCAGGTTCCGTTCTTCGTCGCGGACTCGCCGGGGGAGCCACCACAGCAGGATCGGCACCGCGGCCAAGAGCGGAATGCTCTGGTTGGCGAGACCGATTCCGAGCATGGCGAGGAACCCGCCGGTGTACAGCGGATGGCGAACGAACCGATAGGGTCCCTCGGTGACCAGCCGGGCCCCGGCCCGGGTCGAGGTCGACGGACTGATGTTGTCACCGATGCTCGCGAGGGTCCACCAAAGCAACAACCCCGCGCCGCCGAGGAGGCCGAGACCAGCCAGGCGGAGAACCGAGGGCAACGGCGCCGAAATCCACCCCACGGTGGATGGAGCCAGAATCGGCAGCAACAGCGCGGCCCAGACGGCGATCCCGATCGCGACCCGCACCGACGTCGCTGGCAAACCATCGGGCCGGGCCGGCAGGAGACCGCCCTTCCGCTCGGCGCGGGCCCGATAGAAACCGGACGTCACGATCAACGCGAGCAACAACGCCCCGCTGCCCACGCGAATCCATCCGTCGTTCGCCATCGCGTCTCCCTAGAAATACGTCGCGAAGCCAGCCTGGAACCCGGCGGTCCGTGCCGGGTCGTTCCCCTGGAGATCGCGAGCGCGGCTGATTCGGTAGCCGAGCCGAAACACGGTGCCGGCCGCGGGTCGGAAGCTCAAGCCGGCCGTCACCGCACTGATATCATCCCCTCGGGGTAAGTCGGTGGAGGTGAAGGTGCCCACGTTGAAGTCGACCCGCTCGACGCGAACGACCGCGGAGACAACCGGGCGTTGGAGGCCGCGAATCGTTGGTCGCCAGACCGGGGCGACCACATCGAGGTAGCCACCCCACTGGCGTGACCCCATCAACTCGCGAAGCGACGGGGGAACGTCGATCGTAGCCAGGGCCACCTCCCCCCGCAGTTCAACGCCCCGAATCTCGGTGGTGAGATCGAGCGCCGCGATCGAGAGCCATCGCTTCTCGTCGACCGGAACCCCTTCGACCCGGTAGCGGTTATAGATGCCGCCATAGTACGAGAGTCCCACCTCGCCATACCGTCGGGCCTGGGCCGCGACCCGAGCCGAGATGGCGGGGGAACCGTTGTTGTCCTCGGCAAACCGTTCCTCGCTCTTCCCGTCGGCGAGGCGGGTCCGGCCGCTCGGGTTATTGATGATCCCGTCACCGAGGCCGTTGGTGAGGTAGGCGTCGTACGAGATCGCGAAGCCCCGGGGCGCGAGGCGGCCGTGCACCCCGAACCCGATCTCGGACAGCGTCGCCGGAATGATCTCGGTCGCCACCAGCGGCCGATCGATGATGTCGTAGCGGGGGCCGTCGTGATTGACGTTGAAGGCGCCGATCGGGGGCAGGAGGATGCCGGCCCGAAGCACGAAGGACGGATTGACTTGGAAGTCGACCAGGGCCGTTTCGAGGGCGATCTCCTCGGTTCCGTGCTCGAACTCGAGCTCCGAGGTAAAGCGGATTCGGCGTCCCACCGACGAAAAGAGGAAGATGTTGAAGCGCCGAAACTCCATCGAGAAACCGTCGCCGACCCCGTCGGTGGCGAAGTAGTTGGTGTTCGCCTCGGCATAGCCACCGACCGCGGTGCGGCCGCTGCCGACGAGGAACGGCCGCTGGTAGATACCGCCCTGAACCATGGTGGTGTCTTGGGCCGCCGCCCCAGACACCCCCGTCCCGAAGATCGCCGTGGCGACGAGGAGGCGCCTCACCCGTCGCGCTCCTCACCCGCCGGGAGCTCGACGATGACGCGATCGTCCTCCACCGTCACCGGGAACCGCTGGAGGGGATGCTCGGTCGGGCCTTTGAGCACGTCGCCGGTGTTGGTGTACTCGCTTCCGTGGCACGGGCACACCAGGTGGTCGCCACCGGGTTCGACCTGACAGCCCCGATGCATGCACTTGGTCGAGACCGCGGAGAACGCGCCGTCGTCCTGCCGGTAGACGTAGAGGGGCAACTGAAACCCCGGGGCGTCGACCAGCACGAAACGGCCCTTGGCAAACTCCGCTTTGGGAATCAGCAACCGCCGGCCGCGAAGCTCGGCGTTGACGTAGTAGAAACCGGTGCACCCGGTGAGCGACAGCGCGAGGGCGCCGGCCGAGAGCCCTTCGACCCGTTGGATAAAGTCGCGCCGGTTCACAGTGACCTCAGATAGGCCAGGATCAGCTCCTGACGGTCGGGTGACAGGGCGCGGAACGCGGCCCGGCTGGCAGCGGATTCGCCACCGTGGAAGTCGATCGCCTCACGAAAACTCTTGGCTCGGCCATCATGGAGGAGGAACATCCGACCGCCCTGGGCCCGCTCGCTGAGACCCAGGCCCCACAACGCTGGGGTCCGCCACTCCGACGTGGTGGCCACGCCCTCGGTGTAGCCATCGTCGAGCTCGGGTCCCATGTCGTGGAGGAGCAGATCGGTGAACGGATGGAAGACCACCCGATCGAGGTCCGACAGGGTCGCCGCGCCGGTGCGGAGCGAGGGAAGATGGCACTTGGCGCAGCCGATCTGGCCGAAGAGCGCCTCGCCGGCGGTGACATCGGCGGCCTGGGCGTTGCGTCGGGGCGGGGCCTTGAGGGTCTTGAGGTAGAAGACGACGTTAGCGACCACGTTGCTCGACACCTCGGGGTCGGCCACGTCATCGCCGGCGAAGTTGCCCGCCTGCGGGTTGATCGGATCCTCCGGCAGGAGATCCGAGGTGAGACCCATGTCCTGTTGGTACGCCGTCACGGTCTGCTGAAGGAGATTGATGGCCAAGGCCTTCTTCCCGAAGCGGCCGATGTATTTCCCGTCGATCAGCAGGTGGCGGCGTGGTTCCGAGCGGTCGAAGAGCTGTTCGAGCCGGGCCACCTCGACGAGGAAATCGTCGGGGGCAACGAGCTGGAGGCGGCCGGAGATTCCGTCGCCATCCCGGTCGTCCGGATCGGCGAGCGCGAGCAGGGTCGAGTCGTCGACGGCCTCGAGGAAACCGAGCCCGCTCACGCTCGGGGCCGTGAACCGCGCCACGCCGGTGGCCCCCGGTGGGACCCCCTCGGCGAGGTAGTTGGCGATGGCCCGGTTCTGCACTTGGGGCCCGCCGAACGCGCGCATTGGATCGAACCGGCCGCCCTGCATTCGACCGAAGCGGGTGAGGTTGAACACGGGATGGCCCTTCCCGTCGCCGACATGGCAGCTGGCACAGGACTGCGCCACGAAGATCGGCCCAAGGCCGTCGGCGGCGGAGAACATCCGAGCGAACTCGCGGTCGCCCGCCAGGTGGGTCGCGATCTGGGTGCCGGTCAGGTCAGGCAGGGTACCGTCGAGCACCTCGTCGTCACTCGGGGCGCCGGGGGTCACCAGGCTGCAGCCAAGCAACCCGGCCGCGATCAGCCACGCCGGCCTCATCGCAACCCTCGGGAGCAGAGCAGCAGGGCGGCGAGGTCGTGAGCGACGATCCGTTCCGCCTCGGGCCCCACCCGCAACGCGATCGGTCCATCGAACGGCTGCCGGTCGACCACCGTGACGGTGGCCCCGGGCACCAACCCGGTCCCCGCGATGTAACGAAGCCGAGCCGGGTCGGTCGAGTCGACCCGGCGAACCACCACGGTTTCCCCGATCGGCACGTCGGTCAGGGGGACGTGGATGAATTCGGCGATCTCGCCGTCGGCGTCGGGGATCGGGTCGCCGTGAGGATCGACGCGGGGATTGCCGAGCGCGGTGGCGATCCGCTCGACCAACTGATCGGAGACGGCGTGCTCGAGCCGCTCGGCTTCGTCGTGCACCGTGTCCCAGGTATAGCCCAGTTGGGCGACCAGATAGGTCTCGATGAGCCGATGGCGCCGGAGCATCCGGAGGGCGATCCGGCGTCCTTCGGCCGTCAGCCAAACCCCCCGGTAAGGGACGTGCTCGAGGAGGCCTTGTTCGGAGAGGCGTTTGATCATCCCGCTCACCGAGGCCGGCGCGAGGTCGAGCACCTGAGCGAGGTCGGTGGTGGTGGCGGCCTCCCCGGCGCTGGACAGACGGTAGACCGCCTTGAGGTAGTCCTCGGTCGACCGGGTCAACGATTCGCGAAGGTAGTCGGCGGGCATGGCGTCAGGCTCCCATCCCAGCCACCAGGCGCCAGACCTGGGCGACCAGGAAACAGACCACGAACCCGAGCACCAACGGCAGCGCGGTCGCGACGGCCGTCCAGCGCCAGCTCTTGGTCTCCCGATAGATGGTGTAGATCGTGGTGGAACAGGGATTGTGGAGCAGCGAAAAGAGCATCAGGCACAATCCGGTGAGGGTGGTCCACCCCGCCCCACGAAGGAGGTCGCCGACCTGGGACACGCTGGCGAGCTCGAACATCACCCCGTCGCCGGCGCCGACGCCCGCGATCTTGGCGGCGTGGACGGTCAGCATCAGGACGGTGGGGATGACAATCTCGTTGGCTGGGATGGCCACGATGTACGCCAGGAGGATGACCCCGTTCAGACCGAGAAGGAGGCCGAACGGATCGAGCCAACCGATCAGGTGCTGGGCGAGGGTCGCGCCGCCGACCGAGATGTTAGCGATGAGCCAGATCGCGGCCCCGGCGGGCGCGGCGAAGACGACGGCCCGCCAGAGCACGATCAGGGTCCGGTCGATCAGCGAGGTGTAGAGCGTCTGGAGCACCCGGGGCGGGCGGTAGGGCGGCAGCTCGAGGCTGAAGGTGGTCGCTTCGCCCTTGAGGGTGGTCCTGGTCAGGAACCAAGAGGCCAGGAACATGACGACGATGCCGAGCACCGCAATGCCGACCACGGCGGCGGCCGAGGCGAATCCGGCCAGGTGAGCGGGGGCGAGCGCACCGATGAAGATCGAAGCGATCAGGATCTGGGTCGGCCACCGGCCGTTGCAGAGCGAGAAGTTGTTGGTGATGATGGCGACGAGCCGCTCGCGGGGGCTGTCGATGATTCGGGTGGCCACCACGCCGGCCGCGTTGCAGCCGAAGCCCATGCTCATCGTCAGGGCCTGTTTGCCGTGGGCGCCGGCCCGTTGAAAGAACCGATCGAGGTTGAAGGCCACCCGCGGCAGGTAGCCGAAATCCTCGAGCAATGTGAAGAGCGGGAAGAAGATGGCCATCGGCGGCAGCATCACGCTTATGACCCACGCCGTGGCCAGATAGACGCCGTCGAAGAGGAATCCGGAGAGCCACCACGGCATCCCGATCGATCCGCCGAACCCCTTGAGGATCGGATGGAGTTGGTCGATCAGCAGGTTGGCGAGCATCGCCGACGGCACGTTGGCGCCGGCGACGGTGAGCCAGAAGACGATCATCAGCAGGAGCAGCATCAACGGGAACCCGAACCACCGGCTGGTCAGCAGGCGATCGAGGTTCCGGTCGAAATCGAATTTGGCCCGCTTGGCGCCGGTAAGCACCACGGAATCGGCGATCCGTTTGGCGGCGTCGTAGATGCTGGCGCTCAAGGTGTCCTGGAAATCGGGGCTCATCCGCCACCGCTCGCTCGCGACGGCGTCGAGGAGCGCCCGTTGGGCGGTGGACAGCTCGCGGGCCGCCGGTGGAGGGGTTTGGGCGGTCGACCACTCGCCGGAGGCGAGGCTTCCGATCTCGCCATTCTCGACCGCTTCGACGACCCGCTCGTCGCCGTTGAGCAGCCGGAGCGCCACCCACCGGGCGTTGGGCAGCCCGGGGAACGCGGCGGTGATCAACGGCTCCAAGGCGCCGATGGCGCCTTCGACCGCCGGCGGATGGCGGTCGATCCGAAAGGGCGTCGGGCGGCGAATCCCGGCCGCCACGTCGCGAATCGCCTGGCGGAGCTCGGGAACGCCCTCGCCCCGGCGCACCGAGGCCGGGATGACGGGAACGCCTAACGCGAGCTCCAGCTTGACCGGATCGACCGCGATGCCGTGGCGGCGGGCCTCGTCCATCAGGTTGAGGCAGATCACCACTCGGTCGGTGATCTCGAGCACCTGGAGCGCCAGGTTGAGATTGCGTTCGAGCCGGGTGGCGTCGAGCACCACCACGGTGACGTCGGGCCGGCCGAAGAGGATGAAATCGCGGGCCACCTCCTCGTCGGCGCTGCCGGCCTGCAACGAGTAGGTCCCGGGAAGGTCGACCAACCGGAACCGCTTGCCCTGATCGACGAAGTTGCCCTCGGCCCGGGCCACGGTCTTGCCGGGCCAGTTGCCAGTGTGCTGGCGAAGCCCGGTCAGGGCGTTGAAGACGGTACTCTTCCCGGTGTTCGGATTCCCGGCCAACGCCACCACGTAGTCGAATTTGTTCGAGGGTCCGGCGAGCTGGACCAGATTGGGATCGCCCCGACGAGATCTCGGCGCGGCGGTCGGCGCGGTCATGCGGATCCTCCCAGCCCCGCCGCGGTCCGGCGAATGTAGATGCCTTGCGCCTGCGGACGACGAAGCGCGATCAGCGCCCCCCGGACCCGATAGGCCATCGGATCGCCCGCGGGGCTTCGGAACTCCGCCGCGATCGGGGTACCCGGGAGGATCCCGAGATCGAGCAAACGGCGCCGCTGCGGCCCTTGCACCGAAGGGGCGATCTGGACCACTTCGGCGAGTTGGCCCGCTTCGAGCGCGTCGAGCCGTTCGAACAAGACGGTGTGTCCGGCGACCTCGACGACCCGCTCCACCGTGACCGCCGCCGCCACCAACGGGTCGAGGCGCTGGGGGACACCACCCACCAGGACCTCGACGGCGTCGGGACTGACCCGAAGCATCTTGACGGGCACGGCCGGATTGGCCCCGAGGGCGAGCAGGCGCTGAAAGACGGTGACCGGCTCGTCCTCGACGTGGACGATGGTGGCGGCCTCGCCTGGCGCCAGGGTCGAGAGGGCGACGCCCAACCTCGGCGGGAGTTCGCCCCGGGCGGTGGGGATCGGATCGCCGTGGGGGTCGAGGGCGGGGTGGCCCATTCGGGCCGAGAGGCTCTCGACCTCCGCCTCGGTGAGCGAATGCTCTCGCGCCTCGGCGAGGTCGTGCCATTCACCGGGGGCCACCCCGGTCCGGTCGGCGAAGTACCGTTCGAGCAGTCGATGGCTGCGGAGGACTCGTACCGCGTAGGTCCGGCCTTCGGTGGTCAACGCCACGCCCAGGTCATCGAGCCGAGCAAACCCGCGCTTGCCGAGCTGTTCGAGCAACCGATGGGCGTCGCCCCGGTTGATCTGGAGGACGCCCGCCAAGCTGTCGGCCGTGGCACGGCGGTCGGCGAGCTCGCAGTTGAGGAGGTGCTTGAGGGTGTCTTCGATCCGGATCCGTTCGGTGGATCCGGAGCGCCTTTTGAGTCGCGCCAGCAGACCGACGCGGGGCCAGACGACCGACGCCGCGACCGCAACCACGATCGCAAAGACCCCGAGGGCCATCCCAGGGTCGATCATCCCACTCCTCGGCTCTGAAAGATCTGACTCCTCATGAAGTCGCTCCAACCGGCGATAGTGGGACCAGACCGGCGAGGGGAGGACCGCCGCCAACCCAATACTGGTGATAAATTGGATGACGCTACAATTGAATTTAGTATAGACTAAATTCTTGTTTTGTCAACACTTGTTTTTTTGATGGCGCTGCCTTCATCTTGGTAAATCGTTAGATGGAATATGGTTACGGATCGACGTTCGGAGGGGCAAGGTCGATCAGTTGGAGGACAGGGGTGAGGATCCGCTCGGTCATGCCCCACACGACGCCGATATCCAGGTGGTATCCCGGGAACAGCAACCGAGTGCCAGCGACCTCGAAGGCGTAGGGCCGATAGACGGCCTCCGCCGCCAGGCGTTCGAGTGGAATCCACGAGGCGTCCGCGACCTCATGATTGCCGGTGAGTTGAACCCGGCTGGCAAGGTGAAACACGAAGGGACGCACGATGACCGGCGGCAGGTTGGCCGAGCGGGGCGCCGAGTCATCGAGTTGACCGATGGGGCGCGCGCGGGTCAGATCAACGCCCACTTCCTCGAATGTCTCCCGCCGGGCGGTCGAGAGCAGATCCGGATCGCCGGGCGACCACCTGCCGCCCGGAAAGGCCATCTGCCCGGACCAGCGGTCGCCCTCGCGATGGGCGCGGCGAATGAGGAGGACAGAGTCGGGGTCTGGGGCAAACACCACCGCGACGGCGGCGAGTTGGCGGCTGGGATCGGTGACCGTTTGGGGCGCCCGACCGGCGAGCGCCCGCTCGAGTCGTTCGATCGGGCTCAGTGCTGGTGACACGCCCCGCCGCCGCAGCAGCCGGAGGGCGGCATCCCGGCGTCGCAGGTCGCGGGCGCCGAAGCGGCGACCCCAGCCACTGGCCGAGCCGGCACCGACAACTGCTTGGTCACTCGAGTGGCCCGACACGACGGACAAGCCACCTTGGTGCTGGCGAAGACCAACTCCTCGAAGGCTTTACCGCACTGGTCGCAGCGATATTCGTAGATCGGCATGGGTGGATGTTGGCACCCTGGCCCGACCGGGTCAAGATCAACTCAAGTGCCGGCTCAGAAAGCGGACCGAGCCGTCGAACACCTGCTCCATGGCGGGGGTCGAGCCCGCGAACGGGTGGACCGCTCCGAAGGTGTGCCCCGCCCCGACTACGACCATCCGCTCGGCCGCCGGATTGGCGGCGGCGAGCCGGTTGGCCTCCGCTATTGGCACCGTTTCGTCGGCATCGCCATGGACGATCAGCCACGGGGCGCGAACCCGGGCGCTCGCCGCCTCGATGGAGAGCGAATCGGCGTTGGCGGTGACATCATCGAGGAGGTCGAGGTAGACCGGCATGACCTGCCCAGTACGGGTGTTGACGACGTCGTGTCGGCCCCGCTCTCGCCACGTTTGACGGTCTGCCTCGTTCCAGCGATGAACGGTCGCGATCGCCGCCCAAGTCACCAGCGCGGCAATCCGCTCGTTGCCGGCGGCTACCAATGTCGCGATCCCGCCCCCGCGCGAGTGTCCGACCATCCCGACCGAGCTGGGTCGGGGCACGCCGAGCTGGCCGCCGTCGAGCGCGGTCAGCACGGCCCGCACATCGGCGACTTCTCTGCTGAACGAGTTGTGGCCGAACCGGTCCGGATAACTGAAGCGGCCGGCGTCATCGACCCCGGACCCGCTCAGGTTGAACGAGATCGCCGTGAAGCCGGCGCGCGCGAGCCGCTCGGCAAACGGCGGGAACATCCCCCAGTCTTTGAATCCCTTGAAACCGTGACCGATCAACACCGCGGGAACGGAGGCTCGGGAGTGGCCGGTCCGGATATCGATCAGGATTTCGCCGAGTTGGCCGAGAATAGTGGTCTTGGTGAGGTGGGGCGTCGCCATCGCGGAAAAGTGGCCGCCGGACGCGGCGGGCGCCATGGGAATGCCCCCCTGGCCTTCGATTCGCGATCCCGGACGTAGTGGTTACCTTTGGATCGTCTTCTGCCGATGGGAGACCACCCGCTGCGAGCTTTCCACCCGACCCTCCTTGCCGCCAATCGCGCGGTTGCCGCTCAGCGCGATGCGATGTTGGCCCAGTGGATGACCTGGCTGGGCGAGCGGATCACCGGTACCCCCACGACGCCCCGCGAGTTGGTTGCCGCCGAGTTCGGTCTGGTCCTCGACACATTCGCCACCTTGGTCGGGCCCCTGCGGCGGGAAACCAAGGCCGTCTGGAACCAGGTAACCGAGTTCTACGGTCGGCACGCGGCATCGCGCGGGCTGGCCGCGGGCGAAGTGGTGGAGGAGATGCAGTACCTCCGGGAACTGTTGATCCGGTTCCTGGCGCCGGAGATCGCTCAGCTCCGCCCGCGGCAGGGCATGGCGCTCCTGCTTCGTCTCAACCGACTGGTCGACCGCGGGGTCACCATGGCGGTGATCGGCTACACCAATGCCCTCGTCGCCACGATGCTCCCCTCCACCGAGGGCGGCGCATCACTGAGTTTCGACGATCACGCCGCGATTCGGTCCCGGCTCGATGCGATGCGGGTCGATCTCGAGCGGATCGACCGGGTCGAAGCCACCCACTAGTTGGCGCGGTTCGCGGTAAAAAAACCCCTATTCGCGTTCGTTCGGTTCACAGGTTTCGATCGTTCGTTCCTACTATGGCCGGGTCTTCGACCGGTAGGGACGGATGGCGATCAAACAGGCACTCGAACGGGTTTCGGCGCTGGCCGATCTCCCCAGCCTCGCGTTCGAGTTGGCTTTCGAGGCGGCTTGGCATCCGTTCGACGGTGCCGGCTTCGGGCCGCTGGTGGTGGTGGGACGGCGCTCGGGGTTCCTGGCGCTGGGGCGGGAGACGGCCGATCCGCCCCGGGAGGCGCGTCGGGTCGCGCGGTGGGTGACCGGGCGGGGTCTCTCGGCGGTGGTCTTCGCGCTCGATCCGGCTCGGCGGTTGCTCGCGATCTCGGTGACCGGCCCCGAACTGCCGGTGGCCACCGTGGCGCTCGGCGCGGTGCGGACCCTCGACGAACGGATCCTCGAGCGAGCCCGAGCGGCACGCGATGACTCGCCCCTGGCCGCCGCCGCGGCCTGGGCCGACGCGCTCGCGGGGCAATCGTTAGGCGAGCGATTCTTCGCGGAGTTCCGCCGAACCCTCGATGCCATGGGCGGCGCCCTGCCCCGGGCGATCCCCGCCCGCGACCGCCACGCGCTCGGGCTCCTCGCGCTGACCCGGGTGCTCTTCCTCTACTTCGTTCAGGAGCGGGGCTGGCTCGACGGCCGGCCGAGTTTTCTCAAGGAAGAGTTGGATCGCTGCCTGGCGGGTTCGGGCGGCGTCGAGCGGGCCTTCCTCCACCCGCTCTTTTTCGGGACGCTGAACCGAGGGCCGGCGGCGCGGAGCAAAGCGACCCGCCGTTTCGGGCGGATTCCCTTCTTGAACGGCGGGTTATTCGAGCCCCACCGCCTGGAAGCCAAATGGTCGCCGCGGCTCGCCGACGAGGTCTGGCGCGACGCGTTCGACCGGCTCTTCGAACGGTACCACTTCACCATCGCCGAGGACGATCCCTGCCGGTCGTCGATCGGTCCCGACATGCTGGGCCGGGTCTTCGAGCGAGTGATGGATCCGGAGTTGCGACGGGACAGCGGCGCGTTCTACACCCCGACGGCCCTGGTCGATCGCTTGGTCGACCGGGGTTTGATTAGCTGGCTCGCCGGCCAACTCGGCGGTTCCGCCGAAGCCGCCCGAGAGAGGTTGGAGCAGGGTGATCCTACGGCCGGGGCCCGGATCGCGGGGATCACCGTGCTCGATCCCGCGGTGGGCAGCGGCGCCTTCCTCCTCGGCGCGCTCAAGTGGCTGGTGACCGCGCGCCAGAAGTGTGGCCAGGCCGCGGGCCCCGCGACCCGAGCCGTGGTCCGCCAGAATCTCTTCGGCATCGACCGGAACGCCAATGCCGTTCGGCTCGCCGAACTGCGGCTGTGGCTCGCGGTGATTCAGGCCGACCCGAGCGAGGCACCGGAGGACGTTGCCCCGCTCCCCAATCTCGACGCCTTGGTGCGTCAGGGCGACAGTGTGATCGATCCGGTTCATCTGCCGTTCGCCGTGACCGGTGGCGAGGGGCCGCCGCTGGCGTCCTTCCGCCAGGCGGTGGTCGAGGCGAACGGCCCGGCCAAACGTCGCACCCTCGACGCCCTCCGCCGCGCCGAGGTTCGGGCCGCCCGGGCCGGGGTGAACCGCGCCATAGAGATCACCGAGGGACGAATTCGGGAGATCCTGGGCCTTGGCCGAGCTCAGTCATTGTTCGGAACCCGGCATCCGCTCACCCGGGCCCTCCGAGCGCAGTTGATTCTGCGTCGAGGGGAGCGGGCCAAGTTCCGGGCCCTCCACCGGCGCCTCGCGACCGCGGACGAGGTTCCCTGGTTTCACTTCGCGACTCACTTCGCCGACGTGATCGAGGCCGGCGGGTTCGATCTGGTCATCGGCAACCCGCCTTGGGTGCGCGCCGAGCAGCTCGCGCCGATGATCCGGGCATCGCTCAAGGCGCGGTATCGGTGGTTTCGTAGCGGCGCCACCGCGCGCGGCTATCGGCATCTTCCCGATCTTTCGGTGGCGTTCGTGGAGCGGGCCCTCGAGTTGGTGCGGGAGGACGGGGTGGTGGCCTACCTGCTGCCCGCCAAACTCCTCACCGCCCAGTACGCCGCCACCGCTCGGGAAGCGCTGGCCCGCACCACGACGCTCGACCTGGTGGCCGAGCTCGAGAACGGCGGGGAGACCGGTTTCGACGCGATGGTCTATCCCCTCGCGGTGGTCGCCAGGCGGCGGGGGCCGGCCGCCGATCACCTGGTGGCGACCGGGTTCGACGGCGGGGCGCCGCGGGTGCCGCAAGGAGAGCTGGGCGCCGCGCCGTGGCGGCAGGCCGGCACGGCGATGACGCCGCTGCTCGAGGCCGCGGCCCGCCACTCGACGTTAGGCGATCGCTACCACTGTCGGCTCGGCGTCAAGACCGGCGCCGACCGGATCTTCCTCGACCCACCGGACGAGATTGGCGACCGCTGGGTCCGACCGGCGCTCCGAGGGCGCGACCTAGAGCCGTTCGCCGCGACGCCCTCGGCCCGGCTGCTGTGGACCCATGACGCCGCGGGGAGGGCGGTCGCCGAGGTTCCCCCGCGGGTCGCGAGCCACCTCCACCAGCATCGGACCGCGTTGGCGCGCCGCTCCGATTACCGGAGCGGACCGATCGGGACGGTCTTCCGAATCGAAGCCGCGATCGCGCGACATCGGGTGGCGTGGCCGGATTTGGCGCGAGAGCTGGCGGCCGTGGCGCTGATCGGGCCGCTGGCGGGCACCGTTCCGCTCAACACCTGTTACGTCCTCGCGGCGGAGGATGATGCCACCGCCCTGAGTTTGGCGGCCTGGCTCAACAGCCGATGGATTCGCGCGATCGCGCGGCATCGCGCCACGGTCGCTGGTTCAGGGTTCCGCCGGTTCGACACCGCCACCGTAAGCGGTCTGCCCCTGCCCACTCGCGTCTCCGGCGACGCCGTCCTCCGGCGACTGGCCGCGGAGGCGCAGCAGGGCGGCGGGATCGACCAGGCGGCCATCGATCGGCGAGCGGCCGAGCTGCTTGGCATCGATTCGACCCAGGCCCCCCCAACGTGAGCGAGCCGCCGGTTCTGGACGACGGATTCCGGCTCGGTGCCGCCGCGCCGCTTTCGGGCGTGCTTGCGGCGCTGGCGCGAGCGGTGCGGCCGGGGTCGGCGCCGGGGTGGCTTCTACCGACCCAGCGGCGGGCCTTTCACCGGGGGTTGGAGATTGCCGGGCGGTTCGGCGGCGTGATGCTGGCGCTCCCGGTGGGGACCGGCAAGACCTACCTCTCACTCGCGATCGCGGCGCGGCTGGCGGGATCGGAGCGGATCGCGGTGCTGGCGCCCGCGATCCTCCGCCGCCAATGGCTCGACGTGGCCGGCCAGGTGAGCGTGCCGATCGACGTGGTGAGCCATGAGGCGGCCAGTCGGGGCGTGGTGCCGGCGGGTGCCGGTCCGGTAATCATCGATGAATCGCAACGGTTCCGGACCCGAACGACGCGTCGCTACCGCGCGGTGGCACCGGCCCTGGTCGGCCGGCCGGTGGTGCTCGCGACGGCGACGCCGATCGTGAACCGGCCGGACGATTTGGTCGCGCAGCTGCAACTCGCCGTGCCCGACGACGCGCTGGCGCCGCTCGGCTTCGGGTCGTTGGCGATGTTGCCCTGGCCGCCCGATGGCGCGAGCCCGAGCCCCGCTGCGACCGGTGGGTTGCCCTCGGCCCTCGAGGCGCTGGTGGTCCGAGAGGAGCCGGGCGGGGTGCCAACGACGATCGTTCGGCGGGTCGCCGCGGGAGAAGACCCGCGGCTCGACCGGACGGTGGCGCGGATCGCCCGGCTCCGGTTGGCGCGCGACCCGGGGGTGGCGCGCCTGATTCGGGGGTCGATGCTCAAGGCGCTGGCGTCGAGCCCGGCGGCGCTTGGTCGGGTGGTGGATCGCTATCGCCGCCTGCTCGGGCACGCGGCGCGGGCCCACCGTGCCGGGCATTCCATCAATCGCCGGCGGATTCTCGCGGCGGTAGGCGCCGAGCCGGATCAGCTGCTGTTCTGGGAGTTGCTGCCCGCCGAAACAGAACCGGCCGACCTCGCGTTGGCGGATCTTTCGGCGCTGGGCGGGCTGGCGGGATCGGTGGCTCGGTGGGCGGCGCGCGGCGATGCCAAACGGACCCGGCTCGTCGAGCTGCTGGCCGATCGGCGACCGACGGCGGTCTTCACGACCGCGATCGCGACCGCCGACTACGTTAGGCAGGCGTTCACCGGCGGTGGGGTGGCCTGGGTCACCGGCCAACGGGCCGGCCTCGGCACGATGCGGGTGCCCCGGGCGATGGCGCTGGGTGGCTTCGAGGCGGCCTATCCGTGGATCGGCGGGCGGCGGCCGTGGCTGCTGGTGGCCACCGACGTGGCGGCCGAGGGGCTCAACCTCGACCTGGTGGCTCGGGTGGTCCACTACGATCTGCCGTGGACGGCGGTGCGCCTCACCCAACGAGCCGGGCGAGCCACTCGGCTCAGCTCGCGTCACGCCGAGGTAGAGGTGATTCGGTTCGAGCTGCCGGCGGCCCTCGAGGCCGCGCTGTCGCTGGAACGCTCGATCGAACGAAAGGGAGGTCTACCAGCGCTGGCGGGGCTGGTCAGCCGTCATCTGGCGTGGCGTGATCGCCTGGAGGATTGGGCGGAGGCGGAACCGATCGGCGGGTGGAGCGTGGCGGACCGTGGGCGACCGCTCGCGGCGGTGTGCCGCGCCGCCGGGTGTCCCGCGGACCTCTGGACCGAGCGTGACGATCGGACCTGGACCAACGATCCGACCGAAGTCGCCCACGCCGTCGCGGGGCTGGGCGAAGCGCCTTCGGGTGCGACGCTCGGGCCCGCCGATGTCGTCGCGGCGCTCGCGGCGTTGAGGCGATCGCTCGCCGCCGCGGAGGTGGCGAGCGAGATCGACCCGCTGCTCATCGACCGGCGCACCGCGCGCGGGCTTCGGGCCGTCGGCCGGCAAGGGGCCGTACTGGCCCAGGCTCGGCGGTGGACCGAGGTGGCGGCCGCGGACCGCGCCCTCCGGTTTCTCCGCCGGGGCCATCGAGCCGGCGAGGCAGCCCTCGCTCGCTCGGTGGTGGCCAATGACCCATCGGCGCGGGCCACGGCCGCCCGACTCGTCGAGACGCCCAAGTCGGCGCCACGGCTCGTGGCGCTGGTGCTAGTGGCCAGGGCAGAGGCCGCCGGGTAGTTTGCCGTCATGGACCAGCCCCGTGCGGTATTCTTCGACCTCGATGGCACCCTGCTCGACTCGATCCGGCTCATCATCGACAGCTATCATCACGCCCTCGCGAGCCACGGCCTGCCGGCCAAGTCGGACCAGCACTGGCTGGCCGGGATCGGGACGCCGCTCCGGGTCCAGTTTCGGGAGTGGGCCGACCAACCCGACTTGTTCGAGGCGTTGATCGCGACGTACCGGGATTACAACATCTCGAACCACGACCAGCGCGTCAGCGCCTATCCGGGCGCGGTCGAGATGGTCCGGGCCGTCCAGCGACGAGGACTTCGGACCGGGCTCGTCACCAGCAAGCAGCGAACCGGGGCGGAACGAGGCCTCCGATTGTTAGGTCTGCTCGACGCGATGGAGGTGATCATCGCGGCCGACGACGTCGTCAACCCGAAGCCGCATCCCGAGCCGTTGCTGATGGCCGCGAGGCAGGTCGGGATCGATCCGCGAACGGCGATCTACGTCGGCGACAGCGTCCATGACATGGAAAGCGGTCGAGCCGCGGGAATGCGAACCGCGGCGGCGCTGTGGGGACCATTCGAGCGGGCGGCCCTGGAAGGGGCGGCGCCGGACCATTGGCTCGATCGGCCAAGGGATCTGGAGCTATGTTTCGCCATTCCCCAACAAGCCGACAGATCGTGATCGGGAACTGGAGCCAGCGGTTCACCCTGACCGCCCTGGTGATGGCCGCGCTCGGTTGCCGACCGGAGCAACCCACCACCCAGAGCCCCGGCGGAACCGCTCGGATGGCCGATACCCTGGCCACCCTCATCGCCCAGGCGCTCGCCAACCCGAGCGCCAACCCTTTTCTCAGCCGCCAGCGGGCCGATCTCTTTCAGGCCGAGATCGCGGGACGAACCGGTACCGACGCCTTCGGCCTCCGCTACCAGCTGATCCACGAGCGGCTTCGGGCCGGCCAGACGCGCGAGGCGATCGAGGAGGCTCACCGGTTGCTCCGCGACGCCGGATTGTCTCCGGACAACATCACTCGGCAGGGCAAGCCGGTGTTCGACCTCCTGGCCCTGGCCTACCTCCGTCTCGGCGAGCAGGAGAACTGTCTCGAGAACCCCGCCGCCAACGTCTGCATCCTGCCGCTCGACAGCGCTCGGCACACCCGTCAGGAGGGGGCCCGCGAGGCCATTGCCCGATACCGCCGACTGCTCGAAACGTTCCCGGACGACTACGGATCCCGGTGGCTCGCCAACCTCGCCGCCATGGCCCTGGGCGGGTATCCCGACAGCCTCCCGCCGGCGATTCTGATCCCGAACCTCGCGCCCCGGGCCAACGATCCGTTCCCGCGCTTCCCCAATATCGCGGGGGATGTCGGGGCCCAGGTCGCCGGCTTGGCCGGCGGCCTCGTCGTCGACGACTTGAATGGCGATGGCCTCCTCGACGTGTTCACCACCTCGTGGGGCCTCGAGGATCCGGTCCATCTGCTGCTCGCCGACGGCCGGGGGCGGTTCGCCGATCGCACCGCGGACAGCGACCTCGCCGGCATCGTCGGCGGCCTCAACGCGGTCTCCGCCGACTATGACAACGACGGCGACGTCGACATCCTGGTGCTCCGCGGCGCCTGGCTCGGCGCGGCCGGCGGGTTTCCCAACTCCCTCCTCCGCAATCGGGGCGACGGCACCTTCGAGGACGTGACCTTCGCCGCCGGCCTGCTCTCGTTCCACCCCACCCAGGTCGGTGCCTGGGCCGACTTCGATCTCGACGGTGACCTCGACCTCTTCGTCGGTAACGAGTCGGGCCTGGCCGAGGGAGGGCCCTCGCATCCGTCCGAGCTGTTCCTCAACAATGGGGACGGAACGTTCACCGAGGTGGCTCGC
Organism: Gemmatimonadales bacterium; assembly: GCA_046160105.1. Lineage (GTDB taxonomy): Bacteria > Gemmatimonadota > Gemmatimonadetes > Gemmatimonadales > GWC2-71-9 > SHZU01. Next base: position 174,643 of record JBJXGT010000016.1, read on the forward strand.
CGGGTCGGCCTGGTTCTCGACGAATTCGTCAAGGGCGCCGTCTGGGGGGACGTGAACAACGATGGTCTCCCCGATCTGTTCGCGTCCATTCTCGGCGGCCGCAACCGGCTCTTCTTGAATCGGGGCGGCTCGGCGACCGGATGGCGGTTCGAGGAGCGGGCGGCGGCCGCCGGCGTGGAGCTGCCGATCGCGTCGTTCCCGACCTGGTTCTGGGACTACGACCAGGATGGGTGGGAGGATCTCCTGGTGCTGAGCTACGACATTCGATCGCCGCTCAGCGAGATGGTCTCGCGGGAGTACCTCGGTCTTCCCCTCGAGCGGGCCAGGCGCGGATCGACGGTCGGGGTCGAGCCGTCCCGGCTGTTCCGCAACAACGGCGACGGGACCTTCTCGGATGCAACCGAGCGGGTGGGACTGGCGGACAAGGCGATCTTCGCCATGGGGAGCAACTTCGGCGACCTCGACAACGACGGCTGGCTCGACGTCTACGTGGGCACCGGCAATCCCGACCTGCGCTCGGTCATCCCGAACCGGATGTTCCGCAACGTCCGGGGCCGGCGGTTCGAGGAGGTGACGCTGCCGGCCGGGGTCGGTCACCTTCAGAAAGGGCACGGCGCCGCCTTCGCCGACTTCGACCGCGACGGCGACCAAGACGTCTATATGGTTTTGGGTGGCGCCTATCAAGGCGATCGATTCGCCACGGTGCTGTTCGAGAATCCCGGCTGGCCCGCCGCCTCGTGGATGGCCCTCACGCTCGAGGGCCGCACGGCCAATCGGTCCGCGATCGGGGCCCGGGTCGAGGCGCTGGTGATCGATTCAAAAGGAGCGACCCGGACCGTTCGGCGGACCGTGGGCACCGGCGGGTCCTTCGGCGCCGGCAGCCTGCAGCTCCACCTCGGATTGGGCCCGGCGGTCCGGGTCCAAGAGGTCACGATCCGCTGGCCGGACGCGGCTCGAACCACCACCACCCACCGCGATCTCGCCGTCAATCGCTTCTATCGAGTGATCCAGGGCCAGGAACCGGTCGCGCTCGAGTGGCCGCTGGTCCCGTTCCGGAAGGTGCCACTCGGTCGTCACCCCGGCGATCACCACCCGGACGCCAAGGCCCCACCGCCAGCGATCACACCGGCGACGCCGGACTCCCGGTAGGGCCACCAGAGAGGCGGGTCGTTCCCCGCTCCGCGAGCTATCTTTCTCGTCATCCTCAGCACCAGGCTTTGATATGCGGATCCGGTTTGGACTCAGCCTCGGGCTCCTGCTCGTCGCGACCCCCGCCGCGGCCGTTGGTCAGGCGGCAACCACGCTCAGCGTGGCCGACTACCTCGACCTCGAGATGGTCAGCGGCCCGGCGATCTCGCCGGACGGAAAGACCATCGTCTACACCCGCAGCCACATCGACAAGATCAACGACCGGATCGACGGCGCGATCTGGATGATGAACGCCGACGGCACCCGCAATCGATTCCTGGTCAAAGGCGGCGGCCCGGTCTGGTCGCCCGACGGGACCCGGATCGCGTACGTCGCGGCCAGCGAGAACCCGGCCGGGGCCCAGATCTTCGTCCGATACATGGACGCCGAAGGGGCCACCAGCCAGGTGACCCGGCTGACCCAAGCTCCGATGTCGATCACCTGGTCGCCGGACGGGAAGTGGCTGTCATTCGGGGCGTTCGTGCCGAAGCAGACCGACTGGCAGATCGGGATGCCGGCGCCGCCGCCGAACGCCAAGTGGACCCCCGGCCCCCGGATCGTCGACCGGTTCCACTATCGGGCCGATCGGATCGGCTACACCGAGCCGGGCACCGTGCACCTGTTCGTGATCCCGGCCGACGGCGGCACCCCTCGCCAGCTGACCAGCGGTGACTGGAGCGTGGGTGCCGCCTTCGACGGCTTGCGGTTCGCCACGCCGCACGATTGGACGCCCGACGGCCGGACCATCGTGCTCGATGGCTACGCCGAGGGAACCGGAGACCGCAACTTCATGGAGTCGAACATCTACGCCGTCGACGTGGCGACCAAGGCGATGCGTCGGTTGACCAACGAGCGAGGCACCTGGCGGGGCCCGATCGTCTCGCCGGACGGCAAGATGATCGCCTACAACGGGCGCGGCTATCTGCCGGTGGTCTGGCAGACCTCGGATCTCTGGGTAATGAACCTCGATGGCACCGGGAGCCGCAATCTGACTCGACAGATCGACCGCGAGATGAGCGGCTTCGCCGGCGGCGGCATCGCGTGGGCCCCAGACGGCAGCGGGCTCTACGTCAATCCGCAGGACCGGGGAACCCAGAACATCACCTTCGTGCCGCTCGCCGGGGCGCCCCGCCCGGTGACCAGTGGCAACCAGATGCTGTCGCTCGCCAACATGGCGAAGACCGGGGAAATGGTGGGGACTCGGTCGAGCTTCCAGGCCCCCAACGACGTGGTGAAGATCACGGTGAACCCGCGGGGGCCGGCGACAGTCGCCCAGCTGACCGCGGTCAACGAGGACCTGCTCCAAGGCAAGCAGCTCGCCACCGCGGAAGAGATCTGGTACACCTCGAGCGGCGGGGCCCGAATCCAGGGCTGGATCGTCAAGCCGCCCGACTTCGACCGGACCAAGAAGTACCCGATGCTGCTGGAGATCCACGGCGGACCGCAGGGGATGTACTCGGTCGGGTTCGACATGATGTGGCAGGTGTTCGCGGCCAACGGATACGTGGTGCTCTACACCAACCCGCGCGGCTCGACCGGGTACGGTGACACCTTCGTGCGTGCCATCGAGAAGGCCTATCCGAGCGTCGACTACGACGACCTGATGGCGGGGGTGGACACCGCGATCGGCCGCGGGTACATCGACCCCAAGCGGCTCTACGTCTCGGGCTGCAGCGGCGGCGGGGTGCTCTCGAGCTGGGTGATCGGCCACACCAACCGGTTCGCGGCGGCGGCGGTCCGCTGCCCGGTGACCAACTGGATCAGCATGGCCGGGCAGACCGACGTGCCCTTCTTCGGATACGGCTTCTTCGACAAGCCGTTCTGGGAAGACCCGATGGCCTGGTTCAAGCAGTCGAGCCTGGCGTACGTCGGGAACGTGACGACGCCGACGATGGTGATGACCGGCAACCTCGATCTCCGGACCCCGATGCCCCAGAGCGAGGAGTACTACGCCGCGCTGGTCAAGCGGGGCATTCCCGCCAAGCTGCTGCGGTTCGAGAACGAATGGCACGGGACCGAGTCGGCGCCGTCGAACTGGATGCGAACGATGTTGTACATGATGAGCTGGTTCAAGGAACACACCCGGCCGGCGGCCTAACGCCGCTCCTAGGGTGGCCACTCGACACTGCCGAGGCCTCTCATGCACCGAATGCTCGTCGCCGTTCTGGTCGGATCCGCCACCTCCGCGGCGGCTCAGTCACTTCCCCCGGTCAAGGAAGCCCGCCGGCTGGCCGACTCGCTCGCCCGGGCGTTCGTCGCCGAGCAGGGGTCACCGAGCGTGGCGGTGGCGGTGGTCCGGGGCCGCGATACCATCCTGATGCAGGGCTACGGCTTCGCGGACCTGGAGAACGAGGTCGCCGCCACGGCGCGCACGGTGTATCGGATCGGCTCGGTCACCAAGCAGTTCGCCTCCGCCGCGGTGATGCAGCTGGTCGACCAGGGCAAGGTCCGGATCGAGGACTCGATCGGGAGCTATCTGCCCACCCTGCCGGCCGGCTGGCGGCCGGTGACGGTGAAGCAGCTCCTCAACCACACCTCGGGCATTCCGAGCTACACCGCGCTCGGCCGGGCCTGGCAGTCCCGGTGGGGCGAGGAGATGACGCCGGACACCATCGTCGCCCTCTCGGCGGCGAAACCGATGGACTTCGCCCCGGGCACGAAGTGGGCCTACAACAACAGCGGCTACGTCATCCTCGGGATGCTGATCGAGAAGATCACCGGGCGCTCGTGGGGCGCCGATCTGGAGGAGCGCTTCGCCCGGCCGCTGGGTCTCGCCGACACCAAGAGCTGCCTAACGCAGCCCCTGATCCCCCGCCGGGCCCATGGCTACGACCCGGGGCCGGGCGGCTGGACCAACACCGCCTTCCTGGCGATGAGCCAACCCTATTCGGCCGGTGCGATGTGCTCGACCGTGGGCGACCTGGTTCGGTGGAACCGGGCCCTCCACACCGGGAAGGTGGTCTCGGCCGCTTCGTACGCGCTGATGACGACGCCCGAGGGCGCGGCCGCCGACGGGGAGCGCCGCTATGGCTTCGGGCTCCAGCGCGACTCGGTGGGCGGCCAGCCGGCGGTCAGCAATGGTGGCGGCATCAACGGCTTCATCACCGCCAACACCTGGGTTCCCGGCGCCGAGCTGTCGATCACCGTGCTCACCAACTCCGGAGCGGCGCGAAGCTCCGATTTGCTCCGCCAGCTCGGTCGCGCGGCGATGGGCGTGCCGCTCGACCGGCCGCCGCCGACGGTCCCGCTCGCCGCCGCCGATCGGGGTCGATACCTGGGCGTGTACGCCCTCGACTTCGGGGGCACGGTCATGGAGTTCACGGTGGCGGTGGCGGGCGATCAGCTCACCGGCCAGATCACGGGGCAGAGCGCGACTCCGATGCGCCACCTTGGCAACCACACCTTCGGGGTGAGCTTCGATCCGACGGTGCGGCTGGTGTTCACCGTGGAGGGAGACCGGGCGACCAAGATGACGCTGGTGCAAGGGGGCCGGCGGACCGAGGGGGCACGGAAGTAGTCGCGATCGGGGCCCCGCCAGCCGAGGCACCGTCCGGAAGCCGAGGCTCCGGTCCGCGAATCCGAACCAAGTCCTTGGGCAGCACCAGGTCGAGGAGCCAATCGATCGCAACCCTGACCTTGCGATCGAGCCGGGGGAGTTTGCCGAGGTAGATCCCCCGCCAGAGAAACCAGGCGACGAACCCGGTGAAGTTGTGGCCCATGATGCTGGCCACCCCGGTGCGCCGCCCGATGGCCGCGAGTTGGCCGACCGAGGAATAGACGAACCGCCGCGATTTCCCGGCGCCGGTGCCGGAACGAATCGCGGCGGCGATGTTCATCGCCAGCACCCGCGCTTGGCGAATGGCGTGTTGGGCGGTGGGTGGATACGGCTTGCCTTGCGGATCGGGAACCACCGCCGCGTCTCCCAGCGCCCAGAGACCCCTCGCCCCGGCGACCGCCAGAGTGGCGTCGACCGGGATCCGACCCTTCCCGTCGGCGACCGGCAACGAACGGAGGATCGGGTTGGGGGCGGTGCCGGCCGTCCAAATCAGGGTGGCCATCGGAATCGTGGTTCCGTCGCTCAGGTGGACCCCGGCCGCGTCGGCCGCCTGCACGCTGGTATTCAGTCGCACCTCGACCCCCCGTTTGGCGATCGCGGTGGCCGCGAAGGCGCCGAGGCCGGGCCCCAGCTCCGGGAGCAGTCGATCCCCAGGATGCACCAGGACCATCCGAACTTCCCTCTCGGTCAGATGGCGATATTCCCGAAGCGCGTCGCGGACGAAATCGTTCAACGCCCCGATGGTCTCGACGCCCGCGAACCCGCCACCAGCCACCACGAAGGTGAGGAGTGGCTGCCGGTGGCCGGAGGCGGCCTCGAAATCGGCCTGCTCGAGCAGGTCGATGGCTCGGCTCCGGACCTCAGTGGCGTCGGTGAGCGACTTCATCGTCAGGGCGCGCTCGGCGACGCCGGGGAGCCCAAAGAAGTTGGTGACGCTCCCCAGGGCGAGCACCAGGTGATCGTAGTCGAGGGTGTGATGGTGTCCACCCGAGGCGTGCTCGACGGTCACCCGCCGCTGGGCCAGATCGATACCGACCACCTCGCCGTTGAACAGCACGCCGCGGCGGATCAGCTGGCGCAGCGGGCTGACGATGTGGGTCACGTCGATGTCGCTCGCCGCCACCTCGTGAAGCATCGGGGTGAAGAGGAGGAAATTCTCGCGGCTCACCAGGGTCAAGTCGATGTCCTCCGGAGGCAGCAGCTTCTCCAGGTACATCGCGCTGTAGGCACCCCCGAAACCGCCTCCGAGGATCACCACCCGGGTTCGCGCCGGTTGGGCAGACTCAGCCACCGGCCTCGAACCCCGGATAGAGCGTCATTCCGCCATCGACGAAGATCGTGGTCCCGGTGATGTAGTCGGCCTCGTCCGAAGCGAGCCAGACCGCGGTTCGGGCGATATCCTCGGTCTCGCCGATCCGCTTGGACGGAATCAGCTTGAGGAGATTGCCATAGGCTTCCGGGGTCTCCCAGGCATCGCGGTTGATCGGAGTCCGGATCGCGCCGGGGGCGATGCTGAGAACCCGAATTTTCGCGGGCGCCACCTCCTGGGCGATGCTCTTCATCATCAGCATCACGCCCCCCTTCGACGCGGCATAGTTGACATGGCCGCCCCAGGGAATGACCTCGTGCACCGAACTCATGCAGATGATCTTGCCGAGCGCGCGAGAGACCGGGTGGAAGCCACGGCGCTTGAATTCCCGCACCGCCTCGCGGCAGGTCAGGAATTGCCCGGTCAGGTTGACGCCCATCACCTGATTCCACTGGTCGAGGGTCATCGCCTCGATCGGAGCGTCCCGTTGGATCCCGGCGTTGGCGACCACGATGTCGACCGTGCCCATCTCCTTGCGGATCCGCTCGAACATGGCGACGACCTCGGATTCCTTCGACACGTCGCATTGGTGGGCCCAGGCATGGCCGCCATGGGCTCGGATCTCCTCCACCTCCTCGAGGGCCTTGCCCATCTCGGCCTCGACGGGATAGTTGACGCAGACATCGGCACCGGCCGACGCCATGGCCATCGCCACGGACTTCCCGATCCCCGAGCTGGCACCGGTCACCAGCACCTTCTGCCCTTCGAGGATTCTGGGAACCGGTCGCTCCATGAAGGGAGAGGTCGTCGGCATTCCGGGTATCGCAGCGGTCATGTGGCCACCTTCTTGATCCGGGACCGTCGCCCCGGTGGAGTGGGAGTGGATACCTGATGGTGAAGTTGGTCCGAGAAATCGATCCGATGGACCGTGCGCGGCATCAGCAGCTTCGCGACCAGCCCAGTCCACCCGGTCTGGTGCGACGCGCCGACACCGCGGCCGGTGTCGCCATGGAAGTACTCGTGGAACAGGACGTAGTCACGGAAGTGGGGATCGCCCTGGAGCTTGGGGTGATACCCGAGGACCGGCCGCCGTCCCGCCGAATCCTTCAGGAACAGCCGGGTGAGCCGTCGCGACAACTCGGCGGCCGCCTCGTCGATGGTGACCGGCTGGCCGGATCCGGTCGGGCACTCGACCATCAGCTGATCGTGGTAGTAGTGATGGAACTTCTGGAGCGACTCGATCAGGAGATAGTTGACCGGCATCCAGATCGGGCCCCGCCAATTCGAGTTGCCACCGAAAAGCCCCGAATCGGACTCGCCGGGCTGATAGCGGACCGCCAGCGTCTGGTTGCCCACTCGGAACTCATAGGGGTGATCCCGATGGACCCGGGAGATGGCCCGAACGCCATGCGCCGAGAGGAATTCGGTCTCGTCGAGGAGTCGGGCCAAGATGGGACGAAGCCGATCCCCCGGGACGAGCGACAACAGGCGCCGCTCCCCGCGACCGGGGACGTTCCACTTGCCGACCAGGGCCGCCAACTCGGGGCGATACTCCAGGTACCAGTTGAGGCGGGCCGCGAAGTCGGGCAGCGCCTCGAGGACGGACTGGTCGATCGTCTCCACCGCGAACAACGGGATCAGGCCGACCATCGATCGGACCTTGAGCGGGATGAGGCGATCGTCCGAGGTATTGAGGACGTCGTAGTAGAACCGATCCTCTTCGTTCCAGAGCCCGGCCCCGCCGCCGCCGATCTTCGTCATCGCCTCGGCGATATGGAGGAAATGCTCGAAGAACTTGGTGGCGATGTCCTCGTAGACGCGATTGTGCATCGCGAGCTCGAGGGAGATCCGCATCAGGTTGAGCGAGTACATCGCCATCCAGGCCGTGCCATCGGCCTGGTTGATGAACCCGCCGGTGGGAAGCGGCGCGCTCCGATCGAAGACACCGATGTTGTCGAGGCCGAGGAAGCCACCCTGGAAGACGTTGCGACCCTGAGCGTCCTTCCGGTTCACCCACCAGGTGAAGTTGAGCATCAGCTTGTGGAAGACCCGCTCGAGAAAGGCGATGTCCTCCTTCCCGGTTCGCTTGCGGTCGAGCTGAAAGACCCGCCAGGCCGCCCAGGCGTGGACCGGCGGGTTGACGTCGCCAAAGGCCCACTCGTAGGCGGGAAGCTGGCCGTTGGGATGCATGTACCACTCGCGGGTCAGCAGCACGAGCTGCTGCTTGGCGAACTCCGGATCGATCAGCGCGAGCGGAATGCAATGGAACGCGAGGTCCCATGCCGCGAACCAGGGATACTCCCAGGCGTCGGGCATCGAGAGGATTTCGGCGTTGTTGAGGTGGGCCCACTCGTGGTTCCGACCCCTCCGCCGACCAGCGGCCGGTGGTGGCTGGCCCGGGTCACCCTCGAGCCATTGCGGCACGTCGTAATAGAAGAGCTGTTTGCTCCAGATCATCCCGGCGAACGCCTGCCGCTGCACCATCCGCGCGTCGGGATCGTCCATCCCGGCCTGGATGTCGGCATAGAACTGATCCGCGTCGGCCAGGCGGGACGCGACCACGGCGTCGAAGCCGGCGAACGGCTGGTCGGGCAGCTCGGGAGCCAGGCGGGCGCGGAAGACCGCGGTGGCCCCGGCGGGCACCTCGGCGTGATACCACGCGGCGACCTTCGTTCCCCGACGCTCGGGATTCACCGCGTCGAGCCGCCCGGCGATCACCCGATCGTGGAAGGCGTCCTTGAACGGGCCAGGCGCGTCAGTGCCGTAGAGCTTCGGCGTGTTGCTGTCGTTGTCGGTGAAGAGCAGATCGGGGGCACCGTCGAACCGCAAGCGATACATGCCTAACGACGGGTGCATGGCCTCCACCGCCGTCGCCGACCGGGCTTGCAGCTGGGGCCGCGCCGGATCCCTGCCCCAACTCCAGGTATTCCGAAACCAGGCCTGGGGCAGGACGTGGATCGGCGCCGCCTCGGGGCCGCGATTGGTCACCGACACTCTCAGGAGGATGTCGGTCGGGCCCGCCTTGGCATACTCGATGACGACGTCGAAGTAGCGGTCGTCATCGAATACCCCGGTATCGAGCAGCTCGTACTCCGGATCACCAAGTCCCCGGCGACGGTTCTCGTCGATCAGCTGCTGGTAGGGGTACGCCGCCTGGGGGTACTTGTACAGCATCCGGAGATACGAGTGGGTCGGCGTCGCGTCGAGGTAGTAGTAGAGCTCCTTGACGTCTTCGCCGTGGTTGCCTTGGCTGTTGGTGAGACCGAAGAGCCGCTCCTTGAGGATCGGATCCCGACCGTTCCAGAGCGCCACGCCGAGACAGAGTCTCTGGAGATCGTCGGAGAAACCACCCAGCCCATCCTCTCCCCAGCGATAGGCCCGGCTTCGGGCGTGATCGTGAGGGAAGTAGTCCCAGGCCGACCCGTTTTCGCTGTAGTCCTCGCGCACGGTGCCCCATTGGCGCTCGGAGAGGTAGGGACCCCAGAGACGCCAGGGCAGGTGACCCTTGGCCTCTTCGAGGCGAGCGGCTTCGACGTTCGTTTTGGCAAGCGGCACGATCGGGACTCCGGATGTGAAAACGGCTCTATCGATAACGCCGAGAGTCGGCTGCTGGTTCCGCGAGGCCCGAGGCAATGGCGAGGTCCCCGCGGACGGCGTTCGTCGGGGAGGCCGGGAGCCCGTCATCGTCGCGCGGAGACGACGGCCGATTCGTCGGAACGCCGTCCGCGGCCCGCTGCTCGAGATCCTCGAGAACGTTCATGAAGGCGATGAAGGCGTCGTAGGGCGAGTCGTACGGGCTGAAGTACTTGTGGACGTCGCCGTCGGCGAACCACTTGGTGCACATGTAGTAGACATGGTCACTGGTGGTCAGCCGTCGCCACTGCTCCAGGAGATGGGGATCGCCCGAAGCCCGGAGCCATCGGCCCAGGCGATAGAGGCGTTCGTGGGCGGCATCCTGGAGCCGATTGCCGAGCCAGGCGGTGGTGTCGCGCTCCTGATCGGCCCACGAGGTGGGCCGCGGGAAGCTGAGCGGCCCGACCGGCTCTCGGCGGGCCAAGTCCGACGGTTGGGTGAACCGCAGCCCTCGGCGGAAGCACTCCTCCGGCCAATGGCGGAGAAACTCGAAGATCCCGGTTTCCGCCCACTGATGCTCACCGAAGGTTTCGTAGTCGAGGAAGAGATTCAGCGATTCGCCCTGATTCCCCGCCAGCCAGTCGGCATGCTTCGACGCCGTGAGGGGCCATCCGGTCCAGCTCCGCTGTGAAAAGCGGAAGCCGATGTCGTCGCTCAGCCGGTAGTTGCGGGGGAGGAGCCGCAAAGCCGGCGCGGCCACCGCCGAGTAGACGTGGTTGGCCGACCGCCAAGCGAGCACGTGATCGGCGCCCTCCACCAACAGTCCGCGATAGCCTAGCTGCAGCACGGTCGGCGCGAGATCATCCCAGTAGATCAGCTCGGTGTTGCGGAATACGTAGGGGCGCCGGGCGAAGGTCCGCTCCACCAGCTTCCGGTGGCGGATCACCTGCTCGGTGAATTCCTCCCGATCCGCCAGGCCCGCCAGGCTGTGATGGTACGTCTCCCCGAGGATCTCGACGCCGCCGGTGTCCACCAGATCCTGGAAGCTCGCGAGAGCCTCCGGGGCGTAGAGGGTCAGCTGCTCGATCAGCGTCCCGCTCAAGCTCAGCGCCAGCTTGAACCGTCCGTCGGTGGCGCGAATCATCTCGCCGAGAAGCCGGTTGGTCGGGAGATAGCACTTCTCGGCCACCCGCCGAAGGATGCCCTTGTTGGCCTCCTCGTCGAAATAGTCGAGCCCGGTACCGACGTCGAAGAGCCGGTACCGGCGAAGCCGGAAGGGCTGGTGCACTTGGGCGTAGAGACAGATATCTGGCATGGTGGCGCTACCCGATGGCGTGGCGATAGGTGTTGGCGGTCAGTCGCGCCGGTTCCTCGAGGGTGAACCGCGGCAGCGACATTTCGTCCCGTCCTCGCTCGCTCAGCTCGGACCGAAGACAGGGGTGGCGGAGAATGGCGACGACCTTGTTGGTCATCTCGTCGATGTCCCACGAATCGACCTTGAAGGCGTTCTGGACGACCTCCGCGACGCCCGCCGCCCTGGGCATCACGACCGGAGTCCCGTTGAGGAGGCTCTCCAGCGCCACCAATCCGAAGGGCTCGCTCCGCGAAGGCATCACGCAGACGTCGGCCATCCGGTAGACTCGTTCCACGTCCTTACCGGCGAGCCCGCCGGTGAAATGGACCCGATCGGCAATCCCCAGTTCGGCCGCGCGGCAGATCAGATCGCCGAGCATGTCGCCGCTGCCGGCGACGACGTAGTGCGCCCGAGGAACGAACCGGGACACCTTGCCCGCCATCTCGATGAAGTAGTCGGGGCCCTTCTGACTGGTGACCCGGCCGAGGAAGAGGACGATCGGCGTGTCGCGACCGAGGGGGCTTGCCCCGCTCTCGACCGGGCGCGACCTCGTTTCGGCGTCGATGCCCCAATGGACGACGTCGACCTTCTCGGCGGGGATCTCATACCGGTCAACGCAGAGATCGCGCAGTCGCCTGCTGTTGCTCACCACCCGGTCGGCCGCCATCATGCCCCGCCGCTCCCGGCGGGCGATCTCCGGATGGCCGTCGCCGCCCGTCCGATCGAACTCGATCGCGTGGATGTGGGTCACCAACGGTTTCCCGGAGACCGCCCGGGCCATAAGCCCCGCCTCGAAGGTCATCCAATCGTGGACGGCGATGACGTCGTGCGGTTCGCGGGCGGCAAGCGCCGCCGCCACCCGGCCGAAGCGCTCGACCTCGGCGAAGAGATCGGCGCCATATAGGGTCGGCGTGGACCCCTGGCATTGCCGAGTCCGGGAAAAGACCTCCTGGTATCGCTCGACGCCGTCGTAGGGCTGCAGCGGGGACGGGATCCGATGGACCGTCAACCGCTCGGTACACTCGACGCCGCCGACGAGACGCAGGCCGGGAATCGGGTTGTGATCGACGGGAAACGGGACCACCAGGGTGACCTCGACCCCGGTTTTGAGGAGACCTTTCACCAACCCGACCGTCGCCGTGGCCAGCCCTCCGGCCAAGTAGGGAGGAAACTCCCACCCGAACATCAGGACGCGCATGGTCGGTTCGCGAGGGCTACGTCAGTCGGGATGGTTCGGCCCCTCCGGTTCGGCACAGACCAGTTACCTCATCGTGGAAAGTCGGCGGCGGCGGGCGATCTCGACCCTTGCACCGAACGCGGCAGCCGGCAACCGAGTTCCCACCGTCGGGCGGAACCCCCGAGGCGGCCTCGACGTTTGAGTCGGTGAGGTTGAGCAGCCAGCCACCACCGACTCGAGACACCTGAGAGGGCGAGTGATGACCGAGATGATTTCGCTGTCCAAACCCGCGCTGATGACGAGCTGGGTCTGTCAGATCGTGGCCGCGGTGATCCTCGGCCAGACCCTGTTCTTCAAATTCACGGGAGCGCCCGAGTCGGTCTTCATCTTCTCGACCCTTGGCGCGGAGCCGTGGGGCCGGATCGGGAGTGGCGTGCTCGAGCTGATAGCGGCGCTGCTCCTTCTCTACCCGAAGACGCCCGTGATCGGCGCGGCCTTGGCGATCGGACTGATGGTGGGGGCGATCGGGGCCCACCTGACCAGGCTGGGCATCGAAGTCCAGGGCGATCGGGGAACCCTGTTCGGTCTGGCGATCGCGGTGCTGGTCGCCGCGACCGTGGTGGTCGGCCTGCGACGCCGGGAGCTGCCGGTCGTCGGGCACCTGTTCTAGGAGTGCCGAGAACGGACCTCCGCGCAGACGCTCCATGGCCTTCCAACGTTGGGTAGCGCCACCGCGGCTCCGACTGCCCGGCGACGATTCCGAGGATCGCCGGGCCACCTGGCTCGAGCTGTTCTTCGACCTGGTGTTCGCCGCCGCGGTCGCCGACCTTGGCAGTGAGCTGAGCGACCACTTCACCCCGGCTGGGCTGGGCGCGTTCTTCCTTCAGTTCTTCCTGTTCTGGTGGGCCTGGACCGGGCACACCTTCTTCTCGACCCGCTTCGACAATGATGACCTGCTCCACCGAGTCCTCACTCTCGGCCAGGTGTTTCTGGCCGCGGTGATGGCGGTGAACGCGAGTCCCGATCTGATGACCCGAGAGACAGCCGGATTCGTCGCGGGCTACGGCGGGATGAGGCTGCTGCTCGCGGTCCAGTACGGCCGGGTGGTCTCGGTCGAGGCAAGCCGTCCGCTCGCCCGACGCCAGCGCCTCGGCCTCACCTTGGCTGGAGCGGTCTGGTTGACATCGGCCATCAGCCCCATCGGGTGGCGCCCGTGGCTGTGGGCAGTCGCCTTGGTCGTCGAGTTGGGCACCCCGCTGTGGATCGCGAGGGCGGCGCCGGCGGTTCCCGTCGACCCGCGCCATCTGCTCGAGCGGTTCGGACTGTTCACGCTGATCCTCTTTGGCCAATCGGTCGTGGCGATCATGGCGGGGATGCGGCAGCGGGAGTTGTGGACCCCCGGGGCGGCGATCTCGGCCCTGTTGGGCTTGGCGCTCACCTTCTCGCTATGGTGGGCGTATTTCGACGGGCTGGTCGCCGCGAGCCGGCAGAGGGGCCCAACCCATCCCTCCTCCGGCGCTTTTCAGGCATGGATCGCGACCCACCTCCCGCTCTGCTTCGGGATCGCGGTGGTGGCGGTGGGCATCGAGCACATCATCGCCCGGGATGGGGCCGGCCCGCTCGGTCTCGGAGCGCCCCTTCTGGTCGCCGGTCTGGTAACGGTGGTCGTCACCTTGGGCGTGCTCGCCGCCACCAGCCCAAACGGGCCGACCCGGTCGCCCGGTCGGATCCTGGCGCCCTACACGGGGCTCGCGATGGTGGTGGCGCCGGCCGCGATCTACGGCGGGGCCACACCTCCGGTCTGGATGCTCTTTTGGTTTCTCGCTGCCGGCATCGTCCTCAACGTCGCCGCCGGTCGGCTCCGGGCCACGCCCGAGTAATCTCCCGTCCCAACATTTCGTGACCGGGTCCCAACCGGTTGGGAATCCGACCTCGGCGGCGACCCCGAGCCAATCCGATCGCCTCGGTCCAATTTATTGACCCGTATTGAGTTACCCACTTGGAAGTCGTCGCGCTGAGGACTGGCACGAGTCGTGTCTTAGGGAGGGGCGTCCCGAGACGTCACCAGCCAGCCAAGGAGCACGACGTGACCGCCCCTCAATCGACCCTGACGCCCCCTGCCGTCGAGCTGAACGACCTCCTGGTCGAGGTCTTGCCGGTGGCGTACCGAGTGGCCCTCAACCTCACCCGCGATCCACACGAGGCCGAGGACGTAGTCCAAGAGGCAGCTCTCAACGCCTGCCGAGGCTTCGAGGGATTCCAGGCCGGCACCAATTTCAAGGCCTGGTTTCTTCGGATCGTCACCAACGCCTTCATCTCTCGCTATCGCCGCCGGAGCCGGGCCGGGATCGCGGTCGCCATCGACGAGCTGGAGCGGCCCGACGAACTCGATCTAGCCGCGGCCGAGAGCCGCGAGCCGGACCCCGATCCCCTCACCCGGTTCGTGAGCCAGGTCGAAACCGAGGAGATCCATGCGGCCCTGGACACCCTGCCGCTCGAATACCGAACCGTGGCCGTTCTCTATTTCGTCGACGATCTCTCCTACCAGGACATCGCCGCGGCGGTAGGCTGCCCGATCGGCACGGTGCGGTCCCGACTCCACCGCGCCCGCGAGATCCTGAAGCAATCACTTCGCCGACTGGCCGAGGCCCGCGGATTCGGGCGGGGTGGGGCGGCGCGGCGCGAGGCGGCGGCCTGATCGGCAGACCAACTCGAACGACTGCTCTCCGCCACGCCGGTGGCCATCGAGGCTCCCGGTCGAAGCCCGGTTTCCCCAAGGCACCCCGGCAACGACCGAGCGGCGGCCCCACCGCCGCTGTAACGCCGCTCGGGCAATGGGCACTCAACTCCTGAGGGTGGCGCCCGTTCCCGGTGGCCATCCGAGCGACATTCCGCCAACACGGGTGACAAGGAGCGACGTCCCATGCAAACGCTACTGCGCACGAGTGTACTGTGTCTGTTGCCGGCCTTGGCCGCAGCGGGCGCGGCAAAGGCCCAGCCGGCCGCGGGGGCACACGCGCAGATCAACGAGTGCCTGCTCAAACCGCTTCCGGGTGTCTCGGACCTGACTGTCTGCGCGCTGGGTTTCAACAGTGCGGGTGAGATTACCTTCTCCGTCAAGAACCGCGGGTCGGTCGGCATCAGCATGGCGGCTCCCGTGAGCCTCGCGGGCGGACGGCCCGTGAGGCCCGCCGATCCAGGGCAACGGATTCGGATAGACCTCTACCTCGCCGACCGGCTCATCCAGGCGGTGTACCAGCCCGCGCTGGGCGGGGACCAGACCAAGGAAGTGGTCGCCAAGATCCCGTCGAACTACCCGACGCCGCGTTGCGGGGAATCCCAGCCGCTCCGGCTGGTGATCGATCCGACCAACCAGATCGCCGAGGCGTCCGAAGCGAACAACTCGAAAGCCGTGACGGCGAACCGGCCCTGCCCGGACATGGAGGTGGTATCGATCACCGCCAACTACAACGACCTCAAAACCGAGTTCGTGGCGGAGATTCGGATCGCCAACCGCGGCAACGCGCTGGCCCGTTTCCGGTACATGGCGCTCACCTCCAACAGCTCGGCCATCGGGCCGCTTCCCGCGGCGGATTTCGACAAGTGGATGGAGATCGAGCCGGGCCAGACCCGGAAGTTCACGATCGGGAACGCTTTCAGCTACAGCTCGATGTACGTGCGGGTGTTCCTCGACCGCTTCAGCGAAGTCGCCGAGCTCGACGAGAGCAACAATTTCAAGGACAAGAAGCTGCCATAGGGGGCTCGCGGCCTAGGCCCGCTTCAGCGCCAATGGCTTGTCCTCTCCGGAAACGCCCACGGAGTAGATCCGCAGCTTGAGCGTCCGGCCGACGTCCGCCGCGAACCGCAACGCGGTCGCCCCGATCCCCTTGCCTCGCTCCTCCGGCTCGAGATAGAGCCCCGAGACGTAGGCTCGCCGGTCGGGTGCGTCGCCGTCGGCATACGACAGGACGAGGTACCCAACGGTGCGGTCGGCTCGTTCGATGACCCAGGCCAGGAATCGGGCTGGATCGAGGGGGCCGAGATCGGCCGGGGCACCCAAACGGAAGGTCGTCGCCATGGGAGTCTCCTCTTAGTGTTCCGCGATCAAGACCGCGTGACCATCGGGGTCCCGCACCATCACGCCGCGTCGATACCCCAGTGCGGTGTCGGGGACCACCGCGACGCCGCGGGACACCCTGGTAACGCCCGACGTCGCCACGAGGTTCACGCTCTCCCCGGGAGGCACTCGAACCATGGTGGCCCAATGGACCAGGTCGTTCGGCTTGGCGTCCGCGGGGAAGGGGCGACCGCCGACCGGGGTGAGGTATTGGAGAAGCTCCACCCCCGGCCCGACGCGCGCGCGAAGCCCGGTGATCAGCAGGCTCGCGCCCTCGACGTTGTTGAGGTACTCCTGCTCGATCCCGTAATTGCGGCTGCTCCCGGCCACTTCGAGCCCGAGCAAATCCCGATAGAATCGCAGGCTCGCCTCGGTGTCCCGCACCACGATCGCGGTATGATCGATCCCGAGAAACAGTCGCTCGGTCGGCCGCTGCCAGCGGGGATCGCCCTTCCCCGGCGGAAACCAGATCAGCTCGAGGTGGTGGCCGTCGGGATCCTTGAAGTAGAACGCCCGAATCCCGCCGGCGTTCGGGTTCGTGCCAGGGAGTAGCTGAGGCCCGGTCGACGCGTGCCGGACCCGATGCTGACGCAGCCGCCGGTAGGCCTGGTCCATGTCGCGCACGACGATCGCGAGGTGTTGGAACCAGCGGTCGTTGCTGCGGGTATCGGCCGGGATCGGTCGTCCCTCGGGGGCCAGGTACTGGGTCAGCTCGACCTCCTCGGTGCCCAACCGAAGACGCGCCACCCGGACCCTGGTCCCGAACACCCCCGTTAACCGTTCGTAGCCCGGCCCGACCACCTCGGTCTCGCTCACTTTGGAGAAGGCGAGCACCTCGGTGAAGAAGGCGATCGATCGGTCGAGATCGCCCACCGTGATCCCGATCGCCGAGACTGCCTCGACCGTCACCGCCTGGTTGCCTCGACCCTGCCCCGAAGCCGCTCCGGCCGTCAGGAGCGCGAGCGCGACGCCTAACGACCATTGGAACCAGCCCCGGCACCTCACGAGAGCCGCTCCGCGAGGTGATCCCCGACCCGAAGGGCGTTGGCAATGATCGTCAGGGCGGGATTGACGGCCCCGCTCGAGGGAAAGAAGCTCCCGTCCACCACGTAGAGATTGTCGACCTCATGGGCTCGGCAGTTCCGGTCGAGCGCCGAGGTGGCGGGGTCGTCGCCGAACCGGATGGTTCCGTTCTGGTGCGCGACCCCCGCCAGCGGGATCCGCTGGCCCACGAAGAGACTCCGCCCGAAGAGACCCACGTGGCAAGCCCGCCCGTGCACCGCACATCCGGTTCGCTGCTGCATCAGGGCCTGAAGCTTCTTGATCAGCCGCCGGTGGCCCTCCTCATTGTTCGGCCGGTAGGCGAGCACGATCTCGCCGTGGCGGTCGAGGGTGACCCGGTTGTCGGGGTCGGGGAGGTCCTCCGACGTGAGCCAGAAGTCGAGGGAGTGCTTGGCCATCAGGTCGAGGGTGAAGCCGGGCGCGATCGCCGGCGCCCCGGCCCCGAGGGTGACGCCATCGAGCTTCCCGACGAACGAGATGTGGCCCATCGGATAAGGCCACTCAGGCGCGCCGAAATAGAAATCGTTGACCGCGAGGGTCTTCTGGAACACGGTCGGATTGGGGCACTTGGAGATCGCCATCAGCACCGAGTTGAGGTGACCCATGTAGTGGCGGCCGACCACGTCCGAGCCGTTGGCGAGGCCGCGCGGATGCCTGTCATTCGCGGAGCGTAGCAGCAAGGCCGCCGAGTTGATCGCCCCGGCGGCGACGACGACGACATCGGCCGTGAAGACCTCGGTCCGCCCTTCTCGCTCGACGTGGACGCCGTTGATTCGGCGGCCGCTCGAATCGGTGGTGAGGCGGGTCACCTTGGCGCCGGTCAGCAGCGAGGCGTTAGGATATTCCGCCAAGGCCGGATCGATGCAGAGCACCTGGGCGTCCGATTTGGCGGCGACCAGGCACGGGAACCCATCGCAGGTCCCGCACCGAATGCAGGCGCTCCGCCGTCGATCCCGCTCGTCGATCTGAACGCCGAGCGGCACCGGGAAGGGTTTGAGCCCGAGGTGGGTGAAGTCGTCGTGGAGCGCTTGAATGGTCGGCTCGTGGCTGACCGGCGGAAACGGATACGGCGCCGACGAGTGCGGCTCGGTCGGATCGGCCCCCCGTTGACCGCGCACCCGATAGAGTTGCTCGGCGCGGGAGTAGTACGGCTCCAGCTCATCGTACCCGACCGGCCAGCCGGGCGAGACTCCGCCATGGTGCTTCAGCTCGCCGAAGTCCTCGCGGCGGAGCCGGAACAGCGCGGCACCGTAGAACTTGGTGTTGCCACCGACGTAGTAGTTGGTGTGGGGGTGGAGTGGCTTGCCGTCCTTGTCGTGCCAGATCTCGGTGGTGTTGTATCTGGCGTCGACGTTCACCGCCTTGGGATCCCAGTTGGCCTGTTCCCGCGGCACGTAGTCCCCTCGTTCCAGCAGGAGGATCCGTTTCCCGGTGGCGGCGAGCCGGTGGAACAGGGTCCCGCCACCGGCGCCCGACCCGACGATGATGACGTCGTAGTGTTGGCTCATCGTAGCTCCGGCAGCCCGCGCCAATTGGCGGGCGTCACTGCTTCGATCGGTCGCGGGTTGGCCAACACCCCGCCAGCCTGGAGATCGTAGGCGATCCAGGTGACGCCGTGCCCGCCGGGCTGGGCCAGGTAAATCGGCCCGGCGGGACTCGAACTAGTCAGGATGAATCGCGCTGTCGGTTGGGTCGGCATGATGAGGTCAATGCGGCGCGGTGGGGGGAAGTTCCCGCGGGCCGGTCGCCAGGCGGGTCACCGCCCCGGTGCCCCGAGCCGTGAGCCGGATTCGATAGAGGCCGGTCGAGGCCGTGAGATACAGCGTCCGGAAATCGTCGTCGCCCCAGGCGAAGTTCGCCACGTGCTCGGGCGGGACGATGGTGCCGAGATGCTTGCCCGCGGCATCGAGGACGTAGACCCCCTCGGGCCCAGCCGCGTAGACGTTACCCTGAGTGTCCACCTTGATGCCGTCCCAAGCCTCGTCGCCCGGAACCGACTTGGTAATGTCGAAGAACACGCTCCCCGAACCGAGGGTGCCATCCGCCCCGACGGGGTACCGCATGATCACCTTCTTCGCCGGGTCCCAGTTGCCGACGTAGAGGTGCTTCTCATCGGGTGAGAACGCAATCCCGTTCGGCCCGGTGAGATCGGCCGTGAGGAGGGTGACCTCCCCGTCCTTCCACCGATAGACGCCGGAGAACGGGGTTTCCTTGGCCGGATCGCCGAAGACCTTGGGCAGGCCGAACGGCGGATCGGTGAAATAGAGCGCGCCGTCCGATTTGTAGACGAGATCGTTGGGGCTGTTCAGCCGCTGGCCGCGGTATCGATCGGCCAGCACCGTCACCCCGCCGTTGCGCTCGACTCGGATCACCCGCCGATTGCCGTGCTGGTCGATGGTCACCCGCCCCATCGGGTCCAGGGTGATTCCATTCGACCCCGGCTGCCGGTACGCGGCGATGTCCGTGCCCGCGTAGCCGCTCTTGGTCCGCCAAACCGACACCTGGCCGTCCGGAGACCAGCGATAGATGTTGTTGGCGTTCGGATCACTGAACAGCAGGTATCCGCCCTCCGCCACCCAGACGGGACCCTCGATGAATTCGAACCCGCCCGCCAGCTTCTCGAGCTTGGCGTCGCGGGGCACGATGGCGTCGAGCGCCGAGTCGTGACGGACGACGGTGGCCACGGTCGCCGCGGGGCCGCTCGTCTTGGGGGAGTAGAAATCGAGGGTCGCCGAGCGGATCCAGACGAAGTTCGGGGGCGGCTCCGAGAGAGGGCCGTTGGCGCCGAACACAGCAAGCTGGATCCGCTGGCCAGGCTCGACGTTGCGCCCGATCACGACCCGATTGGGCGCGTTCCAGCCTTTGATGAGCTGGCCGCCCGCCTGACCGAGCACCGGCGTCAGCCTCCCGTCGACCCAGATCTCGGCGTAGTCGTCGACCACGACCTCGAACACTACGGTGGAGCCTCGAGTCGCGAACGGACCCACCCTCTCGGGAATGGTGAGGTTGAGCCGGTACCAGCCGAACGCGAGCCGCCCATTGGTGCGCCGCCGAGTCAGCTCCGGCCCGTCGACCGACTCCCAAGCCGAGTCGTCGAAATCGCGGCCGCCGGCCTTCGGGCTGATGTCCCGGGTCCGATTGGGCGGCCCCGAGGCTCGAAGGTCCGAACCGACGGCACGGTGAGCGACCTCGACGATCTCGGCATCGTGGTACTTCCAGGCGCCGGCGACGGATCGGACTCCTTCGGTGGTCATCAAGTCGACGATCGCCTGAGCGCGTCCAGCCGGCACGTCGGCGGTCGCCTGGGCGCTGGCGCCGACGGTGCCGAGCGCGAGGGGGAACAGCGCGAGCAAGGCGGACCTGGTCATATCATCACCGCGCCTTGACGGCGTAATAGGTGACCGGGCCGTCGATCTGCTTGAACCAGTGGGGCGTCCCGGCGGGGATGACCACCACGTCGCCCTTGGCGACCTTGCGAGTCTCCCCGCCTTCGATGCCCTCGCCGCGCCACTCATTGGGGCCGATCTCCTTGCCGCCCGTCATCGTCCCGCCCGTCACCAGCGTCGCCGAGCCCGATAGGACGTAGAACACGTCGGTGTCGGTCGAGTGAACCTCGACGACGCCAGGCTTGTCGCGGCGGCTGGTATGGACCTGGTAGCCGCGATCGGGCATGTCGCCGATCAGCACGCCGCCCTGGGAGAATCCCGCGTCGACTTGGGCCTTGGGGAAGATCGAGACGGGCGCCGCCATCGCCTGCTTCATGCCGCCGAGCGCCTTCGCCCCGACGGCGGCCAGCTCGTCGTCCTGCTCGGCGCTCGCGGCGCCGCTGACCCCGACGGCCCCGACGATCTGCCCGTCGACCTCGACCGGCACGCCGCCCTTGAGCGGGGTGAAGTCGTTGAGGGCCACCATCGGGGTCCGGCCGTCCCGGATGATCTTCTCGAACACCGCCGTCGGCCGCTTGAACAGGGCGGCGGTGCGGGCCTTGCCGTAGGAGATCATCGCCCCGGCGGCGAAGGTCCCATCGATCCGGGCGAGGTACATCAGGTTGCCGCCGTCGTCGACGACCGCGACGACACCGGTGGTGTTGAGGCGAGTCGCCTCGGCGATGACGGCCTCGGCCACCGACTTGGCGCCATCGGCCGTCAACTGCTTCCGGTTGGCCAGCTGCGCGGAGAGTCCGCTGGCCGTGAGGGCGATCAGGGGCGCGATCGCCAGGAGGGTCTTGATTCGGTTCACGTTTCGATTCCTCGCGGTGGTTGATGAAGTCGGGCCGGCCAGGCCATCGACCGCCGGGTGCCTATTGATCGCGCCAGGTCGATTCGATCGCCCGCCGGCCAAGCTCCGCTATGGGGAGCCGCCGTCGACTTTCCTTGCCTAGAACCCCGCCTCGCCCAGATTGGCTTCGGCCCAGGCGCAGTAGATCACGACCTTCTGGACGTCCTTCACGTAGTCCGGCAGGGTGATCGACATGTTGAGCTTGTCGTCCTTGACGGTCATCCGGTCGAGCAGGAAGACCCGGCCCTTGGAATCCACGATCTGCCAATGCGGATCGGGCGTCTTGGGGTCCTTGACGTCCGGCGAGAGCGTCAGGGTGATCTTGCCGCCGTCCTGCCGCATGGTGACGTTGCCGCCGTTGACCTTGGCGCCCGCGAACGGCTTGCTGACCTTGACCACGGGAGCCGGCTTGCTGGCCGCGGTGGTGAGCACCGCCAGCGCGGCGAGGGACCCGACGAACCAGGTACGCATAACGCTTTTCCTCCGAGTGTGAGTGCACCGTGTGATGACATCCGTCATCGCGAGCGGGGTGCCGATCCGACTCGCATGGCGAGATCAACGCGAGTGCTGGGCGGAGGGTTCCCGGCGAACGGGCCGGGGCGTTACGAGGAGTGGGACCGCTCGCAGAAGATGCAGCGGTAGCGGTGGTCGTGGTGGAGTTTGGCGCAGTGACGACCGGCATGGCGCCGGCGCGCCACGGCGGCGGCGAGCATCCCGAGCGGGGGCGCCGTGAAGTAGATCCACAGCGGCGACCAGCTCATCGCCGGCACCGCGGAGGCGAGGGTTCGGGCCGGATTCATGCTCATCCCGGAGAACGGCGCCTCGAAGGTGATGTAGAGAGCGACCAGACCGGCCGCCGCCGCGCCGGTATAGGGGGCCAGCCTCGGATGGGCGACGAAGGCCAGGACGACCGTCATCAGAACGAAGGTGATGAGCGCCTCGGCCAGAAACGCGACGGCCACACCGGCCGGCCCCGGGACCGTGGCGACGTAGTTGACGGCGGGGTGGCCCAGCCAGGGCCCCAACACCAGGATCGCGACCTGGATCCCGACCGCGCCACCGAGGAACTGGCCGGCGAGGTAGCCGACCAGGTCCACTCGCGACACCTTGCCTAACGAATGGAAGGTGAGCGTCACCGCCGGGTTGAGGTGCGCCCCCGAACGCCGCCCCCACGGAGAATAGGTGTTGACCATCGCCGTCAGGCCCATGGCGAGGCCCATCAGCGCCCCGCGGGGCAACGGTTCCGCGATCGCCGCCACCACCGGGGAGGCCGGGTGGAAGAGCAGCACCCCGAACAACGAGGCGGACAGCATGAAGAGGCCGAGTCCGAAGGCCTCGAGCCCGTATTCGACCCAGTTCAGCTTCATCCGACGGCGGCGACCCGCCGCTTCGGCGCCGGCTTCATCGACCCGCCGAGGAGGTGGTCGATCCGGAGAGCCTCGCCGACCGACCACGCCTGGAAGGGACAACCGCGGGGAGTGTGCGGCGGATCGGCGTCGACGATCTCGGAGATGTGTCCGAGCCCCGCCGTCCCCAGGTGCGCGAGCAGGGGCGCCAGGAATCGGGCCCGGGCTTCCTGGCGGGTCGCCCCGGTGTTGCCCCGGATCCGAAGCCAGGCCTCGACGAACGGACCGAGGAGCCAGGGCCAGGCCGTGCCCTGATGGTAGGCGCCGTCACGCTCTCGGGGGCCACCCTGGTAGTGACCCAGGTAGCCCGGGTCGCTTGGCGCCAGAGTTCGCAAGCCGAGCGGCGTCAGCAAATCACGTTCGACGGTGTCGACCACGCTGGTGGCCATCCGACCGGTGACCAAGGGGTGCGGAAGGCCCCCGACCGCGAAGATCTGATTGGGTCGGATCGAGCCGTCGACCCGACCGGCGACGCCATCGCAGTCGACCACGTCGTAGAGGCAGCTTCGCTCCGGATTCCAGAACCGCGCCGGGAACGCCTCACGAACCCGGTCGGCGGCCACCCGCCACCGCCGGTCCCGCTGCCCGCCAACCTCCAGCGCCGCCAGCCACAGCGCCTGCACCTCGACCGGCTTCCCGACCCGAGGCGTGACCACCCAGTCGCCCACCTTGGCGTCCATCCAGGTGAGCTGAACACCGGGTACGCCAGCGGCGAGGAGCCCGTCGGCGTCGGCATGGATCCCGAAACGGGTTCCCCGGGCGTACCCGTCGAGAATCGCCTGGGCGGCGTCCTCCAGCCGGGCCCGGTCGCGGACGGCGAGACGCCGGCCCGCCGCCTCGAACGCCGCCACCAGCTCGCCGACCACGGTGACGTACCAGAGCGACGCGTCGACCGAGTTGAACTCGGGCTGGTCGCCCTGGTCGACGAACCGATTGGGGAGCATCCCCTCGGAAACGGCGTCGGCCCAGGCAAGGAGAATGGCCCGGGCGTCCTCGAGCCGGCCGGTGGCGAGACACAATCCGCGAACCGCGATGAAGGTGTCGCGCCCCCAGTCGGCGAACCACGGATAGCCGGCGATGATCGTCTTGCCCGTCCCGCGCCGGACGAGATAGGCGTCGCCGGCCCGGGCAAGCGCCTCGCCCAGGCGACCGCGCCGGAGCCGCTCCCGCCTCCGCAGCCGATCCGCGGTCCCGAGGGCGTCGAGCTCGAGATCGGCATGGTTGCCGGGCTCGTCGGCCGCGACCACCCACACCGCGTCGCCCGCCGCCAAGTCCCAGCTCAGCAGACCGGGCGAACCGGCGTCCTCGAGATAATCGAAGCCGCGAGCCCGCTCTTCGTCCAGCTGGAACCCGCGGTACCAGTCGGGCGCGTGACGATAGCTCCCGTTATGCAGGCTCACCACGGCCGGCAGATGCGGGTAGGGTTGCCACCGAACCCGCTGATGCGCCTCGACGGCGTCGAACCGGAAGGCGGCATTCTCGTGATGGAGAGCGTGGATGTCGCGGCCAGAGAGAAACGGCCTGACCACCAGCCGCTTGCCAGCCACCGGCCGAGCCAGACGCCAACGGAGCACCACGATCGACCGATCGCGGGGGACGAACACGTCGTGCTCGATCACCGTGCCGTCGCTGAGGCGGAACGTCCAGGTGGGCCACGGGTCGACGGAGAATTCGCCCAGGTGGTCCGCCGAGCGGCTCTGATAGTCCGGGTGGTAACGCTGCACCGTCAGGTATTCGGGAGCCGGCGAGTTCCCATCGGAACCGGTCGATTCGATCCAGGCGTCGAATCCACTCACCAACATCTGCCGCCCGGTGGGCGGGGTGGTCGCCACGGTCAACAGGCCGTGATAGCGGCGAGCGCGGGGGCCGGGCACCGTGCCGCTGGCGAACCCGCCCAGGCCATCGGCTTCGAGCCACTCGGCCGTCACGGAGCCCGACGGCGCCGGATTCATGGCGTCCCGTCCGGTCCAGCGGTCGAGAGGCCGCCACCCGCCGCGCCGATCGCCGCCGTGAGACGGCGGATCAGGTCGGGCGGAAGCGCGACCGCCGCCAACTGGGCCCGGATTCGGTCGAGCAACCCCCGCTCGAACCGGTAGGTGGCGAGGCAGTGGGCGCATTCCTCGAGGTGCCGCTCGAGCAGGGAGCCTCGCGCGAGGGTGACCTCCCGGTCGAGGAAGTCGGGCAACTCCCGGATCAGCTCCTCGCAGGTAACTCCAGCACCAGCACTCATCAGTCGCCCCCGCTCGACGAAGCACACTTGGACCTCAGTGCCAACGCCGACCGAGGGGCGGAGGTTCCCGACCGGAGTCGGGCGACCCGCTACCGAACGAACGTCAGATATCCCCCCTGGTTGGTGATCGCCCCGATCTTGCCCGCTTCGCTGAACGCCACCCGGCGGGGCTCGCCGCCCACGTCGAGCGTTCCCTTGATCCGCCGCGATTGGAGATTGAACACCTGCACCTTGCCACTCAGGGGGAGGGTAATCCAGGCCTCGTTGTCGTCCGGAGTAACGCCGACCCCGAAGCCGACGCCGCCGATCGGGATCTGCGGCCCGACCTGACCAGTGCGGATGTCGATGTCGCTCAGGTAGCCATTCTCGTTGGCGACGTAGAGATGGGTCCCCTTCCGATTGAGCGCGAGTCCCTGAGTGGTGCCGCCAAGCGTGAACGTCCGGACCACATTCTTGGTGAAGATGTCGATCTCGGACACGGTGCCGCTGGCGAAACTGCTGGCATAGAGCATCCGGCCGGCCCGGTCGACCTCGAACGCGTTGGTGGCAAACCCGACGAGCACGGTGGTGATCACCTGCAACGTCTGGACATCGGCCACCATCAGGGTGTTGTCGTTGTTCCCGATGTACACCTGAGCGCCGTCGGGGGAGACCTGGACCGAGAACGGCGAAGAGCCACCCGTCGAGATCGAGCCGATCGGTTGCGCCGAGGCGACATCGATCACCGTGACGGTGTTGTCGCCTTGATTGGCGGTATAGGCCCGAGTGCCGTCCGGTGAGAACGCGATCCCGGTCGGCAACGAGCCGGTCGGGATGAAGCCGGAGATCGTCCGGGTCTTGACGTCGGTGATGCCGACACTGTTGCTGAAGATCGCCGTAAAGTAGGCGAGCCCATCGTCCCTCACCGCGACGGCCCAGGGGCCCGGGGCGGTAACATTCTCGATGATCTTCCCACCAGGGTGGCCCTTGGGTGCGTTACAGGAGTTGCCTCCGGCGGCGAAGCTCACTGGGACACCGTCGGTGGGGACGATTTGTTCCGGCGCCGTCGAGGCGATGTCGGCGCAAGAGGCGAGCGCCAACACGACGCCCAACAACGAACACGGGGAAGTCCGCATACGATCTCCATCGACGGAGGCAATTGAGGTCCCGAATCGGCCACGGGATTCGGCGAGGATGACGAGCTAAGGTACCGTGAGGTTGGTGAGGCGGTGAGGGGCGCACCAGCGGGACCGTCCTGGCGCGCTGGCGACCGCGCTGGTGTTGGGGAAGCTGCCGATCGATATTCGGCCATGGGCGACGACGCGCGTGGCTATCTGATCCGCCAGCTCGACACGGCGTGGGCGCTCACCAGCTACCATCTCGAAGGACTTACCACCGACGAGTGCCTCTGGCGTCCCGCCGTCAAGGGGCTCCACGTCCATCCCGTGAGCGATGGCGGGTGGCGGGTCGATTGGCCGGATCGGGAGGGGTACGACATCGGGCCCCCGAGCATCGGGTGGCTGACCTGGCACCTCGGCTTCTGGTGGTCGATGGCGCTCGATCACTCGTTTGGCTCTGGGACGCTCACCCGCGAGGCGGTGCGGTGGCCCGGCTCGGCCGATGGCGTGCGGGAGTGGATTGGCCGACTTCATCGCGAATGGCGGGAGGCGCTCGAACCCCTCACCGATGACGACCTGCGATCGACGGCCCGGACCCGTTGGCCGTTTCAGGATCGCCCGTTCGGCGACGTCGTCGCCTGGGCCACCGTCGAGCTGACTAAGAACGCCGCCGAGATCGGCTACGCCCGTTTTCTGTACGCAGTGAACGCGCGACCGAGCCGCGACTAGCGATGGCGCGACGAGGGTCCCGCCCCTTGGGCCACGATCCATTCGACCCGCTCGACGGTCCGGTGGGCGACACCTTGGACCTCCACGGCTTCGCCCGCATCGAGGCCCGCGCCCTGCTCGAGAGCTACCTCGCCTCGCGGCGGCGCCAGCGGCCGGGGACGTTGGTGCACATCATCACCGGGCGGGGTCGCAACTCACCGGGGACGCCGGTCCTCAAGCCGATGGTCAAGGGGTATCTCGCGACCGCGCCGGCCAGCGTGGTGAGGGCCTGGGGACGCGATCTAGATGATGGGGGATTCCTGGTTCGCCTAGCGGGCCAGTCTTAGCCTCAACCACCCTCCGGCAACGATGCTTGCCGGCGAAGCATGAAACCGCCGAGGGCGCCAGCGACGAGATGACTGTCGCGGGCGCCCTCGAATGCCACCCGGCCAAGGTCAGGGCAGCTGCGTGACCGTCACGCCCGCGTTGGTGACCAGATCGCCACCGCCGTTGCCGCTCGAGGTGACGCCCGTGAGGGAAAGGCTACCCACCCCGGCCGTCTGCTGATCGGCCCGAACCCCGGCGCCGGTGTTCCCCACCGCCCGCGAGGCCTCGACCGTGGCCGAGAGATCACCGGCGCTGTTCTCGTCGAAGTCGATGCCATGGACGCCGTTGGCCTCGGCCGTCGCGTTCTTGACCGCAGCGGCCTGGGACCCGGCGTCGTCTTCGCGGAACGCGATCCCCGACGCGCCGTTCTGGTTTGCCGTCAGGCCGTCGATCCGGGCGATCAGGTCGCCGTTGCCCTGCTCCCGGATGCTGGTGCCCCCGGTCAGGTTGCCCGAGGTCACCGCGCCACGGATATCGGCGTCGATGTTGCCGTCGCCGCGCTCGCGAATCTTGAGACCGCCGTCGCCACCGGGGCCGTTGCCGTTGGCGGTGACGTCGACCGCGGTGACGATGAGATCCCCGCCGCCCTGGAAGTCGTCGTCCTCCTCGAGGTCGATACCTTCCTCCAGGTTCCGGCTCGCCTCGACCGACACCAGCTCGACCCGCATGTCGCCAGCGTCGTTCTCGTTGAAATCGAGGCCCTCTTCTTTGTTGTCGCTGGCAACGGTGTTGGTGACCTTGGCGAAGACACCGCCATCGCCACTCTCGTCGACGTCGAAACCGTCGTCGAGGTCGGCCAGGGTCACGTCGAAGCTGCCGTTGTTGACGATCGTCGAGTTGGACACGTCGAGGTGGACGTCGCCGCTGCCGCGTTCGTCGAGCTCGATCCCGTCCGCCCCGTTACCATCGGCCACCCCGCCGATCAGGGTGAAGCGAAGGTCTCCGAGGCCGCCTTCGTTGACCCGGAGTCCGTCGCGGTCGAGGGTGCCGAAGCCGTTGGTCTGAAACCGACTGTCGACGACGACCACCTCGACCGAGGCGTCGGAGCCGTTGGGATTGGCGGTGTCGTCGGGATCGACCTGGTCGTTGACGAGAACGCCGTGCCCCTGGTTGCCGGCCACCGTGACCGCGTGGAGGGTGACCTTCTTGGTTCCGATGGACCCGGCGGGGATGTCGACCGTGATCCCCTCGGCGGGGGCGTTGCGCACGGTCAGCTGGCGAATCGTCACCTCGCCACCGCCAGCGAACCGGAGAGCCGTCGAACCGCCGTCGAGTAGCTCGCCGGTCAGCACGACCCCCCTGCCCTCGATCACCAGATCCTGAGTCCCCAGGAACTCGATCCGCCGGGTCAGCGCGATCGGTCGGAGCCGCTCGGCGAAGACGATCCGGCCAATGGCCGGAGTCCGATTGGCGCGATCGATGGCCCAGTGGAACGAGCCGGGTCCGGTCGGGTTGGCCGAGGTCACGCGAGCGACGCCGGCGGTGGCGTGGTGGAAGTCGGGCGAGGCGGGGGCGAGGGTGGACTCGGGGCCGTTCTCGGCGCAGCCGGCCAGCCCCGCGATGGCGACCAGCGCCACCGTGGCAAGGCGTTTCACGGGATCTCCTAGGGGTTCGGCGTTCGAGATCCCATTGTCGCCGGGCGGCGTTTCCGCCCGGTATCGGCCGGGTCACGCCCCGGTAACTAGCGTCCGGCGGCCCGTTCGAAGATCGTCTCGGCTCCCATGAAGTTCCGCCGCAGCCGAATGACTCGCCCCGCCGGATTGCGTTCCGCCGCGATGTCCATCGAGAAGTTGGTGCCGAAGAGCTGGTCTCGCTTCTCGGCGAGGAGGTCGATCACGACGGCCGCACCGAATGTGGTCATCGTGAAGGTGAGCTTGGCTCCCCGGGCCGTCACCGTGACCGTCTCGCCGGCCTCTGCGGTCCATCGTCCCGCGTAACTGGCCGCGTCGGCGAGGGTGATCGGCACGGTCGGACGGGCATAGAGGAAGCGGAAGGCTCGGCTCAGGGAGCCGCCGATCACCGACATGTGGGTTTCGTCGGGATAGACGATCGAGCCGACTTGGAGGGTCGGAAAGCTGGCCGCCAACCGGGTCGCCATCCGGCGCATCGGGGGCACCATGATGCTGGTCTCGAGGCCACCCACTGTCAGGAACGCGCGACCGGTGGGCTGGTCCGGCCGAGCCCGCCTCGGGGCCAGATCGGCGAAAATCGCCTCGCTGTTCCACCAGAGCGACGGGCTGCCGATCCAGTAGCGGCGGAACCGGGTCGGCTCGGTGAGCAGCGCGTAGGTGGTGAAGAGACCGCCTAACGAGTGGCCGCCCAAGCCCCGATCGGTCGGGTCGGTGCGGTAGCGGCGGTCGATCAGCGGGATCAGCTCGTCCTCGAGGTAGCTCAGGAAGGCCCGGGCCCCGCCGCTGCCCGGGAGGGCGGTCTCGACGTTGGTCGGGGTGTAGTCCCGGGAGCGGTGGGCGTGATAGGCCGGGGTATAGATGGCGGCGTCGCTCTCCGGATAGCCCACGGCGACGAGGATCAGCGGCGGCAGCGAGGCGTCGATCCGCATGGTCCGATAGGTGTCGACCGCAGTGCCGAACGCCAAGTTGCCGTCGAGCAGGTAGAACACTCCGTAGCGCTCGGTCGAGGTGGCGTACCCCGCCGGCAGCGCGATGTCGATCTGGTATTCGATGCCGTTGGTGGTCGACTTCATCAAATACCGCTCGGTGCCGGGAATCGAGGCCGAGCCTTGGGGCAGGGCCGGCGCGGCGGCGAGCGCGAGCAGCGTGACGATCGCCAGGAACGTCTTCATCGGTGATCCTCGAGGAAGGAGACTACTTGCGGCGGCGGACGTCGTAGTCGGCGAAGAGGCGCCACCGACCGGTCGAATCCGCGGATTGGAGGAGGAAACGCCACCGGTCGTCGCGCCGGTGATAGGCAAAAGTGTCGCGAAACGGCCCACTGGGGTAGCCGAAGGTGAAGACCAGGGTGTCGCCCCGGGCCTCGCCGATGGCGTGCGGAATCGAGAAGCCGGCCCCGAAGGCGTCGAGCCAGTGGGCGATGAGCCGGGAGGTCGCGCTGTCGACGCCGAGAAAGACCCGGCCCTCGTAGGCCGGCGGGGTCGAGGTCTCGATCAGGTGGAGTTCGATGAAACGGTTCTGGAGGGTGCGGGCGGCGTCCATCCGATAGGTGACCGCCTCGCCCTGGACCGTGCCGGTCATGGTCCAGGAACCGACCAGCCGGTCGAGGAGCGCGTCGGTGGCGCCAGGGTCGAGCGATCCGGCGATCCAGGCGCGAACCGGGCCGAGCCATTCCGGGATGGGGCGATAGAAGGCGCCGTGCTTGAGGCCGGTCTCGATCGGGTGCTCGTCGTGCACGCTTCCTGGCAGGGCCCGCTCGAGGAGCGATCGACAGGATTGCCCAACCGGGTCGGAGCGCTCGAACACGGAGAGGATCCGCCCCGCGACGCGAAGGTTCGCGCCGCCATCCCCGCTGCAGATGGCGAGAAAGACGAACCGCACGTCGGTTCGGGCCAGGCGGGCCGAGGCGAGCATCGCGATGCCGCCGCCCTTGGAGAACCCGACCACGGTGATCCGCTCGGGCGGTACCCCGGCCTTGACCAGACTGTCGACCTGGCCGGCGACTTTGGCCGCGTACTGCTCCGGGTCGGTGCCCTTGGGGCGGACCTCGGCGAGAACGGTGGCGCCGGTGCTGCGGAGAGAATCGAGAATGGCGTGGTAGGCGTACCGGCCGAACTCGGGGCTCACGGCATCGGGGCCCTGCTCCTCGATGATCCGGCCGTGGAGATAGACGACCACCGGCCCGGATCTCGCCGGTTGCGCGAGGGCCGGAACCGGGCAGGCGGCGAGCGCGGCCGCCAAGATCAGCGAGGTGCGAGTGGGTGGCATAGACGCGGGTCGAGAGCGGGAAAGATACCGCCCGCACCCCGGACGCGGGGAGGTATTGTCGGCGCGGGCCTGGGTCTGGTAGTGTGCGGTGATGGCTGGCGACATCTCGATCCTGTTCCTGGCCGATTCACACCTCGGCTTCGATCTGCCGGTGCGGCCGCGGGTCGAACGGCGCCGGCGTGGGCACGATTTCCTCGCGAACTACGCCACCGCCCTCGAGCCAGCCCTCCGGGGCGAGGTGGACCTGGTCGTCCACGGTGGCGACGTCTTCGACCGGCCCGGGGTGATCTCGAGCCTGGCTTACCAGGCCTTCGAGCCACTCATTCGGATCGCCGACCTCGGCATCCCAGTCTTCCTCGTCCCCGGCAATCACGAGCGGTCCCTGTTGCCGCATCTGCGGTTCGCGGCCCATCCGAACATCCACGTGTTCGACCAACCGCGGACCTTCGTGCGCGAGGTTCGCGGTACCCGGGTCGCCGTGGCGGGATTACCCTACGAGCGGCGCGACGTGCGGACCCGGTTCCGGGGATTGGTCGAGGCGTCGGGTTGGTCACCCTCGTGCGCCGACCTCCATCTCCTCTGCCTCCACCATTGCGTCGAGGGCGCCACCGTGGGCCCGGCCAACTTCACTTTTCGGGGGGCCCCCGACGTCATCCGCCCCCGAGAGGTACCCAGGGCGTTTGCCGCGGTCCTGTCTGGACACATCCACCGGCATCAGGTGCTCCAGCGAGACCTCGCCGCCCGTGCCCTCGATGTGCCGATTCTGTATCCGGGCTCGATCGAGCGGACCTCGTTGGCGGAGATCGGCGAGCCGAAGGGATTCATGGTGCTGCGCGCCGGCGGTGGTACCGAGCTGCGATGGGAATTCCGCCCCCTGCCGGCCCGCGAGATGATCCGGCGGGAGATCGCGGTCGAGGGGATGGCCGCTCCCGCGTTGGAGGCCGCGATCCGCTCGGTCGTGAACGACGTGCCGGCCGACGCCGTGCTGTCGATTCGGGTCACCGGTCGGTTGGAGGGCGAGCACTGGAAGGTGCTGTCGGCCGCCAATCTCCGAGCGATCGCCCCGCCGACCCTCAACCTGGACGTCCGGCCGGAGGGTGGTTTCCGGTCGGGGCAGACGAGGCCACTCGGTCGAGCGGGGCCGAGTCACCGCCGTTCAGAGCGTGGAGGAGACCGGTGACGGTGACCGAGACACTCTCGGTCAGGGCGTCACCCGGCGTATCTCGACGTCTGGCTCACCGACCGGGCCCGTCGCCTCGCCGTTCAGCTTGGCTTGGAGGAACTCCCGAACCACCCGGCGCACGATCCCGGTCGCCCGCGCCGGCTCGATCGAGCCCATTGTCTCGCCCAAGAGGAGATCCGGCCGCCAGTAATGCCAATCGCCAAAGTTCAGGTGGGCCGCGCCCCGCACCACGGCTCGCCAGTACTCGGCGCCCCGACGGTAGATCGGATCGCTGACCCCGACCCGTCCCGGCCTGACGCCATAAACCATCAGCACCGGTCGGGGCGAAGGTTGGTCGATCAGGTCCCCGTACTGGGGCGAGCCATCGAGGTTGACTGCGGCACGGCAGCGTGGATCGCGGGCACAGAACGCAACGCTGGTCACACCGCCCATCGAGTGACCGACGGCAACGACGCGCCGGAAGTCGAGGCGGCCCGCAAAGAGGGAAGGTGAATCCGGGGCCGCCAGCACCGTGAGCCGGTCCAGCACGGCCCGGGTGTCGGCGACCCATCGCCACATGGTGGCGGTGCTCTGGGGAATGCTGCCCAAGTAGCGCCGGAGGGTGGTATCGGCCAACTCCGGGTTGTCGGCCCCTGTCACCACCGCGGACACCGAGTCCTCCACCCGCCACTCGGCCAGGACGTCCCGGACGGTCGGGGCAAGTTCCTGGTCAGGCCCCAGGATCGTCTCTTGCCGACCGTCGGCGAGCGTGACCGCCAGGCTCTGACCCGTGTGGGCGATGCTCACGACCACGAATCCATGGCTCGCGAGGTCCTCGCTGAGGGCGGTGAAGTCGCTCGGCATGCCGACGAAACCGTGGGAGAACAACACTACCGGCAAGCGATCCGGGCCGGTGTGGATCGGCGCCTCGAGCCACGAGTGGGTCGCCACCTCCCGATGCGCCAGCTCGGACCAGGCCGCGTTCCGCCCCAATGCCGCCAACGGCTCGAGCGCCGCGGCTTCGCGGAGGTAAGGGGCCGCCACCCGCCCCACCGTGTCGCCCGCAGGATACCAGACAATCGCCACCACTGGTCGCTCGGGAGCGTCGAACTGCAGGCGGGTGCTTCCGATCGGATACGACCCCGTCGGGGGCGGGAGGAGGAAAACGTCATTCGCCGCCTTCCCCCGGTTCCCCTCGCAGGCAATGCAAGCGCCCGCCCCCACGAGGGTGATCACGCCAAACCCGGTCCACCTCATGTTCTCAACCTATCCGGCGCCCGTGGCGCCCCGATTGTACCCGAGTGACCTGTTCGGGGCGGCCCGGAACATCCTATCGCCAACCGACGAATGTTGTCGTACTTGAGGCCAAATCAGCGGAGAAGCCCAATGAACCTGTCTGCCATGGCGGCCGGCTGGTGGTTGCTCGCATCCTGTGGATTGCTCGTCGCGACCGGTCGCGACCTCGCCGGCCAGCGACCGCTGATCCACGAGTGGTCGGCCCTGATCGAATACGATCGGGCCTCCCCCTTCGAGGTTCGCGACTCGCTTATCGGGGCCGAGGACGCGGTCGAGATTCGAGGCCTCAGCTATCGGAGCCCCCGGGGCGGGCGGGTGACCGCCATGCTGGTCCGACCCTCCACACCGGGAAGACATCCGGCCCTCCTGTTCGGGCACTGGGGCAGCGGGAACCGCACCGAGTTCCTGGCCGAGGCCAAGCTGCTGGCTCGCCTGGGGGCGGTGGCGCTGCTGATCGACTACCCATGGGTCCGTCCCGCCGAGTGGCGGCGGGAAGAGGGTCCCCTCGACCAACCGGAGATCGATCGCGACGTCCGGGCCCAGGCGATCGTGGACCTCCGCCGCGCCCTCGACCTGCTGGTCACCCGGACCGACGTCGACAGCTTGCGATTGGGTTACGTCGGCCACAGCTACGGCGCGCAGTGGGGGGCCAGCCTGGCGGTGGCTGAGCGTCGACTCCGGGCGGTCGTCCTGATCGCGGGTGTGCCGGACAACCGATCCCTCTTACTCGAGAGCGACGATCCCGGGCTGGTGGCCTACCGGAACCGATGGACCAGCGAGCAGCTCGCCCGCTACGAGCCGCTGATTTCGCTGGCCGCGAGCCGCCGGTATGCGGACGCCGGCAGCGAACCCAAGACGGTCGTCTGGTACGACACCGGCCACGAGCTGAACGACCCTCAGGCTCTCTTCGATCGAATCGCCTGGTTGGACCGCCGGCTCGGCCTGAAGCCGCTGGGGCCGGAGATCGCGCGTGCCCTTGCCCGAGCGCAGGCGCGATGATGCTCCTCTTGCTGCGGGCCGCCAGCGCTATTGGGATCGCAGCCCCCCAGGCCTCCCCGCCCGCCAGGCCTCTGCCCGGCTCCCTCGCCACGCGGCCGGCGTCACGCCGAGTAAGGTGCGGCACACCCGGGTGAGGTGGCTTTGGTCGAAGAAACCGGAGTCCGCCGCGGCCCGCGCGATCGGCATCGCTCGCCGATCGATCAACTCGAGCGCGGCGTCGAGACGGCGTCGGCGCAACGCGGTGCCTAACGAGTAGCCGAACCGGCGCCGGAATCCCCGCGCCAAGGTGGCGGGACGGACACCGACATCGAGCGCCAGCTTGCTCAGCGACAGGTCCGACTCCCGATACCGTTCGTTCACGGCCTCGGCGGCCCGAACCAGCCACTGCGGGACCCTGCCGCGCTCGCCGCCACGCCGCCGCTGGCGACACAGGCCCAGCATCAGCTCGGCAACGGTCGCCTCGACCGCCAGCGCCGACAAATCGTCGCGGTTGCCCACTTCGCGTCGCAACCGACCAGCCATCCGCCGCATGTCAGGATGGGGTGCGCAACAGGGCGCCGGGAGGAGGCGCTGCCATTCAAGGCCGCCGAACGAGGCCGTCACCCCGAGCGCGACACCCAACGTCAACACGCCCGCGGGGCCGATCCGGTCCCGGTGAGTCACCATGGCCGGCCGGTACAGGAGGCCGGTCACGTCCGTTTCTCGCGGGGAGCCGTCCATGCTCTCGGCGAACCCGCCGTTCAGTACGAACGTCAGGGTCGCGGTCGCGTGATGATGAGCCGGGATCGAGGTGGCTCCCGGGTGCCATGCCTCGGTAATCAGGAGCGAGCCGAACTCCGCTCGCCGCCGGAGCCTCTCTGGTACGTGCGGCACAGGTGCGACCGGTGATGTCATCGTCGTCCTTTCGCTCCGGCGCGTTCCCTCCCCACCCCATTCGGGGCAGGTCGACGCACCCCTATCCGAGGAGCCTTCCCACATCTCTTCACCGACGGGCGCGAAGGCCACCGTGTTTCCCGGCTCGAAACCGTCGCGCCTTGGCCCGGTTGCGTGTCGGCACCCGGCCGAGTCCGGTCATGATGGTGCGCTGATCGCGGGCTGAAAGCGACCTGACCGGCAGGTGAGGGGGTCGACCTACGTTGGCTGCGAACCCCAACCTCGAGGTCCTGATGTTTCGCCGTTGCCCCCGCTTCGCCCCTGTCGCCGCCTCCCTGCTGGCCGCTGCCCTGGTCCTGGGTCATGCCTCGGCGTCCGCCCAGACCCGGATCCGATCTCCCCGGCCCTTCCCCGGACTCTCCTTGGCCCAGTCGAGCCACTATCGGGTGCTGGTGGCAGGGTTCACCGTCAACAGGGAGACCGTCGATGACCCCAAGAACAGCGATGGGGCCAGTGACGAAATCTTCATCGCGTCGGTGGCCTTGACCGTGAACCGCGCCACCGGGCAGCAAGTCGCCAAGCAGGTGGCCCAATCGACCGAGCTGGGCGACGTCAGCAATGCCGCCGGTCGACTGTTTGCCGGCACCGCCACCAATTGGGGTGGGTTGAAGAGCGGCGACCGGATGCCCGCCCCGAATCCCTCCCTGCCGACCACCACACCATCCACCACCACCTTGCCGTTGATCGTCTACGACGGCACCCTCACCGAGGGCGTCGACGAATTGCTGCTCTTCCCGTCGGTCTGGGAGAGCGATCGCCGGGGCAACGCTTACGAATTCTGGGAGAACATGGTGCCGACCTTCAGACCGTTCGGCAACCCGGTCGCGGGAACGATCTTCCCGACGTTCCCCGCCACCGGCGAGGTCGTCTTCAGCGCCCCAGGGCGGTACGCGCGCTGGGACGATCCGATCCCGGTCACTCGGCCCATCGGCGTGTCGTTGCAAGGGACCCAAGGCGGCGGACCGTTCCAGGCCCCAACCAACACCTGGTCCTATCGACCGACCGTCATTCGGCTCCGCCGGGAGGATCTCGAGCCGTATTTCGCCGGGTCGATCATCACCGCGCCGAACGGCTCTCGCGGAGTCGCCTTTCCCGTTTCCTTCGTCGAGGGGCAGAGCGGCGTCGCCTCGGCGAACTATGTCCTGTGGTTGTGGGTCGAGAGGCTGCCGTAACGCGGGGGTGCCCGGGAAGAGACCGGTCGCGGACGGCGCCGGGGTTGCTTCCGGAGCCTCACCTCGACCCGCCGGTTTCGCTGCCGCCCTTCGAAGGTGCTGTTCGAAGCGACCGGCTGGGTCGGCCCGAAACCCCTCGTCGTCATCCGACGCTCCGGCACCGCTCCGGTGGCGGCGAGCCACCGCTTGACCGACTCAGCCCGGTTCCGGGAGAGCCGCTCGTTGTACGGCACGGTTCCGACGCTGTCGGTGTGCCCCTCGATCTCGATCGGAAGGTCCGGGTGGTCCCGGATCAGGGCCGCCAGCTGCTCGAGCGCCGCCGTCGCCGCCGGCCGGAGTGTCGACTCGCCGGTATCGAAGAGAATCTCGGCGCCGAGGCTCACCTGGATCTCCCGCTCGCTCTCGGTGACCTGGAGCGGCCCGTCGTCCTGGATCGTGACCGCGACGCGGTCGATGGCCGCTCCGTAGCCGGTCTGGGGCGATCGGGTGAGGCTGGTGAACTCCAACGTGGTCGAGTCGCCCGTCGCCGTGAAGGTCCACGTCTGCGGGACCCAGCCCATGTTGCGCGAGGTCTTCCCGGTCCCGTCGAAGAGGAGGTCGGTCGACTGGCCTGCCGCCGAGACCCGCATCGGTTTCTTGGTGGGGCCGCGAACGGGATTGCCGGCCAGGTCGAACGTCACCCGGTAGCGCCTGCCCGGTGTCGTCGCGAAGGTCTGCGCGATCCCGCCGCGGGCGTAGGGTGGCGTGGTCCGGCTCCGGACGCTCCCGTCGAGATCGATGGCATAGGTCCCATCGGAGGACTGCCAGTATCCCGCCCCGACGAGGTCGATGCCCTCGCCGGTTACCACCCATCCCGCCAGCGCGGTCGATCCGCCGGCGAGATTGAGGAAGGTCCGGATGCCAGGTCCCTCCTCGAAGCTTCCGTTCCGGAGGAGCGAGGCCGGGGGTTGGGCGAGCAAGGCCGTGACCGGAAGCAGCGGCAGCAGGAGCACGGTGGGTCTTTCGTGGAAGGGCCTTCGGAGTTTGGCGTCAGGCGGACCGAGGCGCCAGCCAGCAGCCGGCTCCGGGCGGCCCGCGGGGTCGGCGCTTCCGAACACCGGAGGGTTGACACCTCATCGGTCGAAGGCTAGGCTCCCTCAGTTCAACTGAGGGAGCGGGAGTGGCCGAACAACCGGTCGGCGGCGTGGTCGCGGGCACCCTCGACCTGCTCATCCTCAAGACCGTCGCCCTCGAGCCAATGCACGGCTGGGGCGTCGGCCGACGGATCGAGCAGGTCACCGGGTTCCGGCTCAAGCTGGGCTCGCTCTACCCCGCGTTGGAGCGGCTCGAGGCGGCCGGCGAGATCGAGGCCGAGTGGAGGCTCTCCGACAACAACCGTCGGGCCCGCTACTACCGACTCACGGCCATCGGGCGAAAGCGGCTCGCGGCGGAAATTCGGCATTGGCGCCGGCGGATCGATGGCATCCTCCGCCTGATCGAGGCGACATGATCCTCCGCTGGCTGACTCGGCTGTTCCGGCGCCGTTCGGCGCTGGCCTCCCGGCGCGAGGAGCTCGAGTTGCACCTGATCGAGGAGGTCGATCAGCTGGTTCGGCAGGGCATCCCGGAAGCCGCCGCGCGCCGGCGAGCCCGGCTCGAGCTGGGGAGTCCGGCGGTGGCGGTCGAGGAGGTCGGTGACCTCCGGCCCGGCGCACTGGCCGAGGGACTGGTTCGGGATCTGCGACAGGCGTTCCGCTCGCTCCGGCGATCGCCGGGCTTCACGATCGCCACCCTTCTCTTGATCGCGGTGGGCATCGGGGCCAGCACCTCGATCTTCACCCTGGTCGATCGCGTCCTGCTCCAGCCGCTGGCCCTCGCCGAGCCGGACCGAGTCGTCCGGTTGTTCGAGGCCAGCCCCGAGCGACGGATCGAACGCACCGGGGTCGCTCGGGGGAACCTGGCCGAATGGCGGAACCGGGCTCGGCAAATCAAGGCGATGGCGGCGATCTACGTAATGGGCCGGACGGTGAGCGATGCCGGGGTAGCCGAAGTGGTCCCGATGGCGCAGGTGACCTGCGATTTCGTCGCGGTGTTGGGAGTGGTGCCGGTGGTGGGTCGGGGCTTCACCTCGGACGAGTGCCGAGCGGCGCGATACAGCAACGCGGCGGCGCCGATCGGACTCGATCCGGTGGTGATGCTTGGGCACCGGTTCTGGCGGCGGCAGTTCGGCGCCGACCCCGCGGTCCTCGGCCGGACCCTGACGATCGAGCGACGACCGTTCCGGATCATCGGGGTGCTGCCGCCCGCCGCCGACCTGGTGACCCCGACGGCGGAGGGGTATCTCGCCTGGGAGCTCGACGGCGAGTTGCCTCGTGACCAGCGGTACCCGGCCGCGATCGCCCGAATGGCGGCCGGCGTATCGTTAGGCGCCGCCTCGGCCGAGCTCCAACGGATCGCGGCCGACCTCGGGCGAGAGTTTCCCGAGACCAACGCCGGGTGGACGGTCGAGGCGATCGGGCTCGAGGAGCACACCACCGGCGGGGCTCGGCCCACGCTGCTGGTCCTGCTGGCGGGGGCGGGCCTGCTCCTGCTGATCGCCTGCGCCAACGTCGCCCTGATGTTCTCGGCCCGAGGACTGGCTCGCTCGCACGAGGCCTCGCTTCATTTGGCGCTGGGCGCGCCGCGGAGCCGGGTGCTCCGGCGGGGGCTGATGGAGGCGCTCATGGTCGGAGCCGCGGGTGGAGTGGTTGGCACGGCCCTCGCCTTCGCCGCGGTGGCGCTGGTCCGGCGGGCGTGGCCCGATCTCCCCCGGGCGAGCGAGCTGGCGCCCGACGGCACGGTGATCGGATTCGCCGTGGTCGTGACCCTCGGGTCCGGCATCCTGGCGGGCCTGGCGCCGGCGGTCCAGCAAGCGCGGAGCCGGGCGATCGACGCGATGAGCGGCGGCAAGCGATCCATCGGCGATCGTCCGGCCGCGCGGCGGCATGACGCCCTCGCGATCGCGGAGGTGGCGGTGACGGTGATGCTCCTGGTCGGGGCGGGGCTCCTGGTCCGCACGGTGGCGGGCCTTCGGTCGACCGATCCCGGGTTCGACCCCCGCGACGTCCTGGTGGCGCCGGTCTTCCTCGATGGTCAGGCGTATCGGTCGGGCGATGCCTCCCGGACCTACTACGCTTCGCTGTTCGCTCGCCTTCGGGCCATTCCGGGGGTGGCGGTGGTCGGTGGCGCCACCACCCTGCCGACCAGCCCGCTCGGTCCGGACTTCGCGAGGCCCGTCTGGCCGCTCGATCGAAGCGGCGAGCGGGAGGCGGTCCGCCACGCGTCGGTCCGGATCGTGACGCCCGGGTATCTCGACGCGCTGAGAATTCGAGTGGCGGATGGGCGGGCGTTCGATGAGCGGGACGGACCCAACGGCCGTCGGGTGGTCCTGGTGAGTGAGGAGCTGGCCCGCGCGATCTGGCCGGGCCGGAGCCCGATCGGCGAACAGTTGGTGGTCGACTACTCGACGGCCGGCACCTATCCGTACGAGGTGGTCGGCGTGGCCGGCAATGTCCGGTTCGGCGGGCCGCGGAGCGAGCCGTTGGCGGAGGTGTACTTCTCGCACGCCCAACGGCCGTATCTGATTCTCAACGTGGCCATCCGCACGGCGCCGGGCGGGCCACTGATCGACGCGGCCGTCAGACGGGCGTTTCAAGAGATCGATCCGCTCAAACCGGCCCAGGGGATCCACCGACTCACCGACCTGGTGGGGGCCACCTTTTTGAGCGAGCGGCGGGCGATGCAAGTCCTGCTTGGATTCGCGGCCGCGGCGGTGCTCCTCTCGATGCTCGGCGTCTATGGCACGATCGCGTTTCGAGTCAGGGAGAAGGCGGCGGAGATCGCGGTGCGGTTGGCGATCGGCGCCACCCCGGGGCGGGTGGTGCGCTGGGTGGCGGGGGAGTGCGTCAGGGTGTTCGTCGTTGGCGGGACGATCGGGGTGCTCGGCGCCTTGGTGGGCGGGCGGTACCTGAGCAGCCTGTTGTACCAGGTGGCGCCATCCGATGGGGCCGCGATCGCGACGGCGCTGGTCGTGCTGGGGGCGACGATGGCGGGCGCCGCGATCCTGCCGGCGTATCGGGCGGCCCGGGTCGATCCGGCGGCGACGTTGCGTTAGGCGGGCACGCCGCCGGGCTCACCGACGACGGTAGCAGGCGGCCCGGTCGCTTCGACCAGGACGCCGTCGAAGAGCCGCTTCACGTTGGTGATGCCGGGGCCGCCCCCACGGTGGCCGATAGACCCGCCGCCGACGCAACCAACCCCTCCCCCTGCGAATCTGACGTCAAAGGCACCAGAACCGCCCGTACTCATTTCGCATCCATTGATCACGGGGTGGCGGGGCGATGAGTTTCTCATCGTCCCGCCTGGCCCGCTGGAGAGGATCCCGTGACCGACCGCCCGAATCCCGGCTCCCCGCTGTCCGTCGGCGATCTCACCGTCGACCGGCGGGCGCTGGAGATCAGCCGGAACGGGGGGCGCCTCGACGTATCGCCGCAAGCGGTCCGGGTCCTGCTCGTGCTGGCCGACCGCGCCGGCGAATTGGTGACTCGGGAAGAGCTGTACGATGCCATTTGGGGGCACCGAGACATCGATGTCGACCGGGGCCTCAACACCCTGATTCGCCAGCTTCGGATCGGGTTGGCGGACTCGGCCACGGCGCCGCGGTACATCAGGACCTACCCCCGGCGCGGATACCGCCTGATCGCCGAGCCGCCCCTGGACACTCTTCCGCTCCCAGCGGTCGTGGCCCAAGGAGTGATGGACCCGGTACCACGGCCACCCGAGGCTCGGCATCCCGCGACCGGCCGTCTGCCCGTGAGCCGGCGCCGGGCGCTGGCGGTCGCGGTCGGGCTGGGCCTGATTGGCTTCGCGGCAGGCCGCTGGATCGTCGAGCAACCTCCCGCGGTGGACCGAGTCGCCGTCACCGTCGCCGCGACCGTGGCGATGGACTCGTTGACGGTCGGCCAGCTTGCCTTTGATCTTCGCGAGACACTTGGCGCGGCCTTGGAACGGCGGGGAGCGCTGCTGACCGGCTGGTCGCTACCCCACGCGGCGGATCTTTCCGAAGTCGCCGCGGCCGGTGCCCGCTGGGTTGCCGCCGGCCGGATGGTTCCGGCTGGTCTCCACTTCGATCTCATCCGACTTCCAGAACGCGATACGGTGGCCAGGATCGAGGTGCCCCGTCCATCGAGCCCGGCCGATCTGGCCAGCCTGAGCGCCCAGCGCCTGGCGACTGCGCTTGGGCTCGAACTCAATGAGCTCGCTGATGCCTCAGCCGGCCGGGCCGGGCCCACCGGCCCCGCCGCGCTCCGGTACCTGATCGGGCGGCACTGGTTGCGAAGCGCGACGCCCGAGCTGCGGGCACGATCGGTGGACTTTCTCTCCGAGGCGGTCGCGGCCGCGCCCAGTGCCACCGTTCGAGCCCATCTCGCCGAAGGCCTCTTCTGGGCCGGTCGCTTGGCGGCCGCCGATAGCCAAGCGCGTTTGGCCCTCGCGGCTGACTCGTCCGACAGCCATGCGCTCTTCATGTCGGGCGTGCTGGCCCATCTGGTCAAATGGGATGGGGAGCGCGCGGCAACACTCCTCCAGCGTGCCGTCGCCCAGCAACCGGCCCGGCCGGAGTATCGCTCCGCCCTCGCGTTCCTCGAAGCGACCCGGGGTAACGGGGCCACCGCCATGACGCTGATCGCCGAGACCTATCGGCGTGATCCTCTCTCCGCCATCCTGGTGGCCGACGTCGGCGAAATGGCCCACTATTCCGGCGACCCGCGGGCGGCCGCCCGGTACTGCCGCGAAGCCGCCATGGTCCAGGAGTCGCCCTGGTCCGCCCTCCAATGCCTGTTCGAGGCGCAGCTCGAGGCGGGCGACACCAGCGCGGCGGCCCTCACGGCTGGCCGCCTCGTCACGTTAGGCGTGGGGCGGCTCGGCCTGGAATTGGATTCCCGCTCCGCACCCGCCGCGGTCCGGGCCCTCCGGGAGCGACAGGCCGACTTAGCGGTCGAGCGGCTGCGAGCGGGGGCCGGCTCGGCGTTCCTGGCGGCCTCGTTCCTCGCCGCGGCTGGGCGTCGCGACGACGCCTTGACGGCGCTGTCGCGAGCGGTCGACGCCGGCGAACCTTGGGTCGTGGCGGCCGGTGTCCATCCGCGATTCCGCCCCATCCGAACCGATGCCCGGTTTCAGGAGCTGATCAGTCGGGTCAAACCGCACCAGCCGCCAGCCGGCCGCCTCTAGACCGCGAGGAACGCCTCACCGGCGCACCACGGTATAGGTTCCTGGCCCGAACGGCTGCCAGCGACCGTCTCGCCACCACTCCAACCGGCTCTCGACACTATCAGCGGTCGCCATTCGGAAGGTCTCGCGATAGCGGCGCCATCGACCCCCCAGCTCCTCGGCCGGGGTATCCGCGGCCGTCCGGTACACCACGTCGTAGGTTCGTTCGATCGACCCATCGGCGAGCCGCCGATACTCGCCCGTGAAGGTGCGCCCTTGGCCCGGACCGCGTCCCGCGACGCCCACGAATACGATCCGTTCCCGCCTCGGGTCCCAGTAGATCAACCCGTCGAACTCCGCCTGGCTCGGATCGCCTCGGAATCCTTCGCGGAGTCGGATGGCCTTGCCCCCGACGGTGGCCTCGTAACGGTGAACCACGTAGTCCGGCGGCGGGCGGCGAGCGGCGCCCGCCACATTGGCCGGAAACCACCCGCCGAGCATCGGGGTGAGGGCGGCGATGGTGCTGTCGAGCGGGGCTGGATTCTGCGCGGCCAGCAAGGCGCTCCACCCGATCGCGAGCAGGGCGAGAGGGATCAGTACCTTCGGACGAATCATCGGCCGGCGCTCCGGTGAGTTGGGTGCAGCAATTCGAGAGGAGCCTAACGTCGCCCCGGGACCCGAATCTGGACAATGGAAAGGAAATGAGTGGTCGACCACCTCGCCGCCCCTCACTGGTCACTGGGGTGGCGCCGTCGGCCAATCGTCCACAGGATCAGGGTGGCGAGCGGTACCCCGATGTCTCCGAAATAGAGGACCGCGAAGCCGGCATTGCCGGGGGATTGATTCCCGGTAAGGGCGAGATCCGCCAGATGCACGGCGGCGGCCCCGAACAGAAAGACCGCCTTCGACACGACCACCGCGGCGATGACCTCGGGATGGGCCCAGGGGCTCGCCAACGCCACCAGCGCCCATCCTCCGTGGGCCGCCGCCAGCTCCAGCTGGAAGGGACTTCCGGGCGGCCAACCAATCGACTCGGCCACCCGCCGCGCGAGGACCGAGTGACCGATCGCATTCCAGATGCCGCCGACGCCACAGATGAAGAAGACGTAGTAAAGGAGCGCCCGATTCGCCCAGTGGTCCCGGGATCGGCGGGAGGTGACGTCCCATGCCCCCAGCGCGGCGACCGCGGCATAGAACCCCAGGCCTCCCAGCGCCCACCGGAAGAAGAACGCCAAGCCGCCGATCGAG
This sequence comes from Gemmatimonadales bacterium, assembly GCA_046160105.1. Classification (GTDB taxonomy): domain Bacteria; phylum Gemmatimonadota; class Gemmatimonadetes; order Gemmatimonadales; family GWC2-71-9; genus SHZU01. Next base: position 219,018 of record JBJXGT010000016.1, read on the forward strand.
GCCACGAAGCGAAGTCGCTCGAGCCAGCCGCCGGTCGGAAAGGCGGCGAGGGGTGGTCGCAGCCTGCGAAGCTGGTGGTTCATCGGTACTCGCCCTCCGGCTTTGGTGCGGCACGTCAACGTCTGGTCGCCGGCAGGGTTGGTCAATGGAGCCGAGATGAGTTAGCCCGGTTGCACCGCGCGAACCCGATCTTCGGGAAGCAGCAGCAGCAAGAGCCCGGTGGGTCTTTCGTCGAGGGGCCTTCGGAGTTTGGCGTCAGGTGGACCGAGGCGCCAGCCAGCAGCCGGCCCCGGTCATCCCGCTTCCCGGAGCCGATGAGCTCGCGACGATCAGTCGGGCTTGCTCCCGCCCGACGCGCCCTTCAGTGCGTGCCTTCGATTCGGCTCCTTGACCAAGGTCGCCCGATACTCGGCTCGTGCCTCCGTCGCCCGACCCAGCTCCAGCAACATGTCGGCGAGTAGCTCCCGGGCCGGCTTGAGGGGCCCCGGCGTCACGGCGTTCTTCTCGGTGGCGTCCTCTCGCCTCACCGCTTCGCGCATCCGCTCCAACGCCTGGTCCTGCCTTTTCTCGGCGAGATCGATCCAGGCCTGAGCGGCCAGGCGCTGAATCGCCACCTGCTCGGCCCAATACGACTCGCTCTTCGATGACAGCCGTTGCTGGATCGCCGCCAAGGAATCGACCCCGGCCTTAGCCTTCTCGAGATCGCGCAGGTGGACCGCACCGAGCGCCCGGGCGAAGTACGTCATCGCCTCGGCGTGGGAGTAGTCGCTGGCCTTGGGCTCGAGGGCCGCCGCTTCGGCCCAGGCGCTCCGCTCGAGCGACCACCGGGCCGGAATCGCGGCCAACGCGAACACGCCAGCCGAACCGGGAGCGGCGCCCGTGATCGCGTTGGGATCGAAGCGAGCCGCGAGACTCGGTAGCTGATCCAGCAATGCCTTGGCTGGCGCTTCCCTCCCCAGCTGCAGATAGGCGTAGACGGCATAGTCCGCGGCATGCAACGCTTCGGCGATCGAGCCCGTGCCCAGTGCGGCGTCCATCGATCGACGGTTCGCCTCGACCGATTCCGACCACATCCCGAGTCGGGTGAAGGTGTGTGACGGCATGTGGAGCGCGTGCGCGGCCGCCGGAGCGATCCCGGCATAGCGCCGCGCGGCCTGGCGCGCCTTGGCGGCCAGCGGCGGATAGTCGTAGCTGTGGATGATGTAGTGGGCCAGCCCCGGATGGTCGGGCTGCTTGGTCCACAACCCCTCGAGGATGCGGCCGGCTTCCAGCTGCTTCGCGAAGGTCTTGTCGGTGGGTGGGGCCGACGCCGCGAGTGCTATCGCATGGAAGATCTGGGCTTCGGTGTCGGTCGGATGCCGCGCGACCAACTCTCGCATGGCCCGCTCATACGCCAGGACCCGGGTCGGTTGATCGACTTGGCCATAGTCCTGGTAGAGATTGCGAACGGCGTCGAGGTAGCCCCGCTCACGCTCCGAGGCCGAGGGCGCCAAGCGAAGGCCCGCCTCCACCGCCTCTTTCCCCGGTGCGAGCTGGGTAGCCGATCGAACGCCGGCCGCCATCGGATTGGTCCACCGCGCGAGCGCGATCCCCCAGTACCCCATCGCGCAGCGGGAATCGGTCGCCAGAACCTTGCCGAAGGCCTCGATGGCGGCGCCGAACTCGAACGAGTGCAGTAGCGCGACCGCCCGATCGAACTGAGGCGCGACCTCGGGACGGCAGCTGGTTTCGAAATGGACCGTGCCAAGCTGCTCGGTCCGGCCCGGTTTCGGGTGGTGGTGCTCCTGGGCGCGAACCGGATCCGACGGGAGAAGGAGAACGACCGCGATCGCGCTACCGGTGAGGTATCTCATGTGAGGCTCCGTGCTGCCACCTGGAGTTCCAAGCTGCCATGGTGGATTCAGCCTCGCAAGGCCGGCTGAAATCGGCGCCCTCACTCGGCCTACCGGCTGAGCAGGAGCACCCGAGTCGTCGAGTCGGCGCGGGTGACAAGCAGGCGCATCACCTTGCCACGTTTCTGGAAGATTCGATGGGTCTCTTCGTCACTCGCGGCGTTGGCCGATTGCCCCGCCGAATCCCCGTCGAGTTTTTTCGCGATCGACTCGAGACCCATCTTCTTCATCATCGCTCGGACCTGGGGATCGGCGAGCGCGGCGCGGACAGCGGGGTCATTCCCCATTCCCGCCATCGGATTGGACGCCCTCGGCGGCGCCCACCCGAGCGCCCCAAGCTCCTTCTCGTAGAACGCGATCGCTTCGCCAACGGGTACCGAGGTGGCGTACTGGAGCACGCCGGGATCGCGCTCGACTTGAGTCGCGTTCGCGAGCAGAGGCACCTCGGGGGGCCCAGGCGGACAACTGGCCGGCAGCTGGATCACGGGTGCTTGGTTGCCGCTGGTGAGCCGGTAGTCCCAGCGCATGGTCCCTTGGGTGCTGTCGCGAAAGTAGGTCGTGTCCGCGTTGGTGGTGAGGCGGTAGCGGAGCAGCTGGCGGCCCTCCGTGGCCAGCCACAGTTGGCCCGCGGATTCCGTTCGCCCCTGCTGGCCCAAGGCGCGCTGATCGAAGGTGTACCGGGTGGCTCGGAGGCCGCTCGCGGTATCAGCCCCGGCCTCCTCCGCCCCGAGGACGCCGGGGAGCAAGGCGGCGGGGTCGAAGCGATCGAGCCGCAATCGCACCACGTCGGCGGGAAGGGCCGAGCACGGCTCGCTCCCGCTCCACTGGTAGCCAACACCGCCCCGCTCGGCCAGGGCCGGTTGAGCCAGTTCGGCGGGATCGCCGGCCGTCTCCACGGTCAGCCGGCGCGCGGCCGGCGACTTGGCGACCTGGAGTCGATAGGTCGTCGTCCATTTCACTGGCCGTCCGGCCCTGCTGCCATCGAACGCTACCACCAACACGGCCTCGTACCCGGACAGGTCGGCTAGTCCGGCCCGGGGGTCGGTCAGATCCAGGTTGCCGGGGCCAAGCACCATCGGGACCTCGACTGGCTTCGAGTGAGACGGTCCGGTGTCTCGACATCCCGCCGCGGTGAGCAGCAGCAGAGTCCATCGGATTGGCAGCTGGCTTCGCATGGTCGGGTTCCTCAGGGAAGCCGTCGCAGGACGACGGTCGTGGTTCCGGCGGCGTTCACGTAGGTTCGCAACACGTGGGGATAGTCGCGGGTCTCGCCCTGACTCGAGAGCGAGAGGACGAGCGGCTCGAGTTGGCCCTGGCCGCCCTTCGATTTCCCGACACAGCCTTCAGTGGTGACGCTCGAGACGGGATCGAATGTCAGATTGACCCGGATGCGGCTCCCCACCGAGCCGGTGATGGTGACCGGGGATCGCTGGATTCGGGAGAACCCGGTGCAACCTCCGATCCACACCCCCGTGCTGCTCATCGAGGCGGTGGTGGAAAAGTTCCCCTGGGCATCCGGCACCAGTGGAGCCCCGGCAACCGCGCCTAACACATCGAGGAGTCGCTCCCCCGGGAGTTGCCACGCTCCAAAGAGCGAGATCGTGAACTTGCAGTCGACCTTCACGGTGAGCGACGTTGGCGCGGCCGGCACCGAACCTCCGCCCGGGCTCGAGACCGGGATGCTGAGGTTGTTGATGAAGTATCCAGTGAAGTTGATGACGGTCTGGCCGATTCCCGTGGCCGTGAAGGTGACCGTCCGGTACCCGCTCGAGCTCCCTCCCCCAGAGCCGATCAGCACTCTGTTGAGACTGCCGATCGCCGAGTTGACGACCGACCCGGTCACCACGGCGTAGGGCACCGACGAGGTACTAGCGACCGAGCCCCGCCGAATAACCTGATTGATGCCGACCAGGATATCGACGCTCTCCCCGGGGCAAAGCGAAAGAGATCCCAACGGCGTCGCGACCACTTCATAGGTTGCCGTGGCGGCAGCCACGGCGGTCTGCGCCGACCCGAGGCTCGGCAGCCCGAGGCAGGTCGCCGCGACCGTGGATCCTACCAGCCGGGCCACGGCCCGGCGGCGCGGTAGGAACGAGCAGCGGGGGTCGGTCATTAGGCACACCTCATCGTCGAAGTCGTACCCGAGTATCGCACCATGCCGTCAGCGGTTCCGCCTCGCCCATCAGCGGAACGTCAGTGGGCAACCTAAGGTGTTGGAGGCATGGGACTTGGTCCGGGGCCTTCGGCAAGCTCGGCGTCGAGGATCGATTCGATGGTCTCGATTCGGGGATGAACCGGAAGGTCAGGCGAACGTCGGTAGGAACAGCTGGGGCGGCAGGCTTCGAACCTGCAACCTCCCGGTTAACAGCCGGGCGCTCTGCCAGTTGAGCTACACCCCAAGGACCCGCCACGATAGCCGGGCGCCACGCCTCCGGTCAACCGCCCATTTGGCCTTGCAGCCTGTTCGTGACCCGGGATGCCGGCGATCAGCCATCGCCTTGACGCCGCTGCTCGGCCGGGCGAATCTCAGCCTTCCCGCGAGAAGGAGGTTCCCCGGTGGCCGAACGGATTCTGGTCGTCGGCGCCAGCGGCGCGCTGGGCCGCATCATCGCGACCAAGCTGGCCGAACGGGGCGGGCTGGTGCGGGGCATGAGCCGGAAGCCCGCCTCGCTCGACGATCTCCGCCACCGCGGCGTCGAGGTCGTGGCCGGCGACCTCACGGCGCCGGACTCCCTGGGCACCGCGTGCCGAGACGTCGGCCAGATCGTCTCGACCGCCAACAGCTTCATGGGCTCGGGGGCCACCAGTCCGACCCGGATCGACGTGCCCGGCTACCGCAACCTGGTCGCCGCGGCACGAAGCCACGGCGTCCGCCGCTTGGTTCACGTCTCGGCCTACGGGATCGGCCTCGACAGCACGGTCGACTATTTCCGGGTGAAGGCGGCGGTCGATGAGGTGATTCGGCAGAGCGCGATGCCGTTCGTGCTGCTCAAACCCTCGGCGTTCCTCGACGTCTGGGCGGGGATGATTCTCGCCGAGCACCGGGCCGGGCGGCCGGCCAGGATCTTCGGGGATGGTCGGCGGGTGGCCAACTACATCGCGGCCGAGGACGTCGCGGAGTTCGCGGTGCGGATCGTCGAACGGCCGGAGATCGCCGGCGAAAGCGTGGACCTGGGCGGCCCCAGCACCCTATCGCAGCTCGAGTTGGTGGCGCTGATGGAGCGGGCCATCGGGCAGCCGATTCGGCGCCAGCTGAATCCCCGATTGGTGCTTCGGGTCGGGTCGATCGTGGCGAAGCCATTCAACGAGTTGGTGGCACGGTTCATGGCCCTCGGAGCATGGTCGGCGGCGGCCGATCGACGGCTCGACCACTGGACGGTCGCGGCGGAGCGGTTTGGGGTCCGACCGATGACGGCCGAACGATTCCTGGAACGGTTCGCGCCCGCCGCGACGTAGCCGGTCCCCGCGCCAACGGGGCGAAATCGCTTCCCTGCCCGTCCCTGCCTTGCTGCCAGCCGCGTGGACCGGTAAACTCTGCTCCTCCTCACCCATCCGCCCAACCGGAGCCCCTCGGATGAAGCAATCGATCACGCTCAAGGTCAACGGAGTGGCCCACTCCGTCGACGTGGAGCCGCGTGCGCTCTTGGTGCACGTCCTCCGCGACGATCTGAACCTCACTGGGACCCACGTCGGCTGTGATACCAGCCAGTGCGGGGCCTGCACCATTCATCTGAACGGGCATTCGGTCAAGAGCTGCACGGTCCTGGCGGTCCAGGCCGACGGCGCCGAGTTGACCACGATCGAGGGGATGGCGACCAACGGGACGCTCCATCCCCTCCAGAACGCGTTCTGGGAGAAGCACGGGCTCCAGTGCGGGTTCTGTACCCCGGGAATGATCATGTCCGCGGCCGATCTGCTGGCGTCGAACAAGAACCCAACCGACGACCAGATCCGCCACGCGATCGAGGGCAACCTCTGTCGCTGCACCGGTTACCAGAACATCGTCGCGGCCATCAAGGCCGCGGCGACCGCCTGAGCGGAGGACTTATGGCAACGCTCTTCGGCTCCGGCATCAAACGACGGGAAGATCCGCGGCTGCTCACCGGCACGGGCACCTTCGTCGACGACGTCAAGCTGCCCGGGCTCGTCTACGCGGCGATGGCGCGGAGTCCCTACGCCCACGCCACCATTACTCGGATCGACACCAGTGCGGCGGCCAAGGCCCCCGGGGTGATCACGGTGATTACCGGCAAGGACATCGCCGGCAAGGTCGGCCCGATTCCCTGCGCCTTCAACGTGCCGGGCTGCGATCTCAAGATCCCGGCCCACCCGGCCATCGCGGTCGACAAGGTCCGCTACGTCGGCGACGCGGTGGCGATGGTGATCGCGACCTCGCGGGCCGCCGCGCGCGACGCCGTCGATCTGGTCGACGTCGACTACGACCCGCTCGGCACCACGGTCGATCCCGAGAAGGCGGTCCAGCCCGGCGCTGGCCAGCTCCACGCGGACGTGCCCAACAACGTGGCGTTCACCTGGAACGTGGCGGGTGGCGACGCGGATCAGGCGTTCGCCCAGGCCGAGGTGACGGTCAAACTCCGAATCGTCCAGCAACGACTCCTCCCGACGGCGATGGAGCCGCGGGCGTCGGTGGCCTCCTACAACAAGGCGACCGGCCAGCTCACCATGTGGGTGACCAGCCAGAACCCCCACATCCACCGGTTTCTGACCTGCGTCACGTTAGGCGTGCCCGAGCACAAGATCCGGGTCATCTCCCCGGACGTAGGCGGCGGATTCGGGAGCAAGATCCCGGGCTACGCCGACGAGTTCCTGGTAGCCTACGCGGCGATGCAGCTGGGCCGCCCGGTGAAGTGGACCGAGGACCGCTCCGAGAACTACACGGTGACGATCCACGGCCGCGACCACATCGAGTACGTCGAGATGTGCGGCACCAAGGACGGGACGATCACCGGCCTCAAGACCAAGGTGTACGCCGGGATGGGCGCCTACGCCTCGACGGCCGCGCCGGGGGTGCCGACCATTCTCCACGGCCTGATGTACTCGGGCGCCTACATGATCCCGAACATCAAGGGCCAGGTGATCGGCGCCTACACCTCGACCACGCCGATCGACGCGTATCGCGGCGCCGGGCGCCCCGAGGCCACGTTCCTGATCGAGCGCTTGGTCGACACCTACGCTCGGGAGATCGGGATGGATCCGGTCGAGGTCCGCCGGAAGAACCTGATCCCCAAGGAGAAGATGCCCTACACGGTGGCCACCGGGATCACCTACGACTCGGGCAACTACCACGGCGCCCTCGACAAGGCGTTAGGTATCATGGACTACGCCGGCTTCCGGGAGCGGCAGGCCAAGGCCCGCAAGGAGGGCCACTACCTCGGTATCGGGGTGAGCAGCTACACCGAGATCTGCGGCCTCGGGCCGTCGCAGGTGGCGGGGCAGATCGGCTTCGGCGGCGGGCTCTACGAGTCGGCGGTGGTCCGGGTCTATCCGACCGGGGTGGTGCGGGCCTACATCGGGACTCGCCCGCACGGCCAGGGTGAGGAGACCACCTTCGCCCAGATCGTCGCGGACGAGTTCGGGGTGCCGGTCGAGAACGTCGAGATCGTCGCGGGCGACACCGAGTCGACGCCCCAGGGCTGGGGCACCTACGGCAGCCGGACCACGGCCGTGGGCGGTGCGGCGCTCAAGCTGGCGGCGATCAAGGTCAAGGACAAGGCGAAGAAGCTCGCGGCCCACCTGCTCGAGGCCAACGAGGCGGACCTGGAGTGGAGCGACGGCAAGTTCCAAGTGAAGGGCTCGCCGGCGCAATCGAAGAGCTTCGCGGAGCTGGCGTTGATGGCCAACGTCGCCTGGAACATGCCGGCGGGGATGGAGCCGGCCCTCGAGGCGACCGCCCACTTCGATCCGACCAACTTCGTCTTCCCCTACGGAACTCACCTGGCCACGGTCGAGGTCGACATCGAGACCGGCGAGGTGAGCGTGCTCCGCTACGTCTGCGTCGACGACTGCGGGCCCCATATCAATCCGATGATCGTCGAGGGCCAGGTCCACGGCGGGGTGATCCAAGGGATCGGCGAGGCGCTCCAGGAGATCGCGATCTACAGTGACGACGGCCAGCTGATGACCGGCACGATGATGGACTACGCGGTGCCGAAGGCGAGTCAGATGCCGCGGGTCGAGTCGCACTACACCTACACGGCGTCGCCGGTGAACGTGCTGGGCGTCAAGGGCATCGGCGAGGCCGGCACGATCGCCTCGGTGCCCGCCATCGTCAACGCGGTGGTCGACGCGCTGGCGCCGTTAGGTATCACCCACATCGACAAACCGCTCACCCCCGCTCGGGTCTGGGCGGCCATTCAGCAGGCGAAGGGAGGCGCTCGATGATTCCCGCGAGCTTCGAGTACGTCCGGGCCAAGTCGCTTCGCGACGCCCTGAACTCGGTCGGCGGCGACGGCGTCAAGCTGCTGGCCGGCGGCCATAGTCTCATTCCGATGATGAAGTTCCGCCTGGCCCAGCCGGCCAAGCTGATCGACATCGGCGGTTTGAGCGAGCTCAAGGGCATCGAGGCCAAGGGGAAGGGCGCCCGGATCGGCGCCGGATCCACCTACCGCGAGATCCTCGAGTCGGCGCTCCTCGCCGAGCGGTTTCCGTTGATCGGCGAGGCGACCCGGATCATCGGGGACGTCCAGGTGCGGAACCGGGGAACGATCGGCGGGAGCCTGGCGCACGCCGATCCGGCGTCCGACATGCCCGCGGTGGTGCTGGCGCTCGACGCGACCTTCAACCTCCGGTCGAAGGCCGGCAAGCGATCGGTATCGGCCCGTGAGTTCTTCACCGGAGCGTTCGAGACCGCGCTCAACCCGGACGAGCTGCTGATCGATATCACCCTTCCGCCGCCACCCAAGAAGGCCGGGATGGCCTACGTGAGCGTCGAGCAGAAGGCGTCGGGCTACGCGATCGCGGCCGCCGCGGCGATCGTGACGAAGAGCCGGAAGACGATCACCGGGGTGACCCTCGCGATGACCGGAGTCGGTGAAAAGGCCTATCTGGCCGACGTGTCGGCCGCGGTCGGCAGCCACGGCGACGATGCCGCCCTGGACGCGGCCGTCGCCAATCTGACCGCCGGCGTCGACGTCAACGGCGACATCCACGCCTCGGTCGCGTATCGGACCCACCTGGCCAAGGTCACCGCGAAGCGGGCCATCGCCCTCGCGCTCAGTCGGGCCGGGTGAAGGTCGGGGCGATCATTCTCGCCGCCGGATCGAGCACTCGATTCGGCGGCGGTCGTGACAAGTTGCTGGCGGAGTGGAAGGGCCACGCCCTGATCGAATATCCTCTCGCGGCCGCCGCCAATGCCCAGATGGCTGGCGTGATCACCGAGTGCCTGGTGGTGACGCAGCCGACGGCCACCCGGATCAAGAGTATCGCGGCGGCGGAGGGGTGCCGATTCGTCCACCCGCTTCCGCCGCCGAACGAAGGGATCTCCGCCAGCCTTCGGGCCGGGGTGGCGGCGCTCGCCCCCGGCGCGGACGGCGCGATCATTCTGTTAGGCGACCAGCCCCAGGTCACCCCGGAGGCGATTGCCGGCGTGATCGCCGCCGCGAACGGTTCGCCCCAGGCGTTGGTGCGGGCCCACTACCAGGGCACCGCCGACCAACTGAGCCACCCGGTCTTCATCGGGCGGTACCACTTCGGGCTGGTCCATGAGACGACCGCTGACAAAAGCTTCCAGGCCCTCACCGAAGAGCGCCGGTTGGGATGGACCGAGGTGTGGTTCGACAAGAACAACTTGGATGTCGACTTTGTCGAAGACCTCGATCTCCTCAACTAGCCTGGCCAGTTCCCGCCGGCCATCGACAACCCCAAGGTCACCACGATGCGAATGACGTTTCAAGGCGCCCCGGAGATCAAAGCGAGCCGGGCCCACGTCTGGAAGTGCCTGCTCGATCCCCAGTTCGTGGCGTCGGTCTCGACCGCGATCGAACGGGTCGAGCCCAAGGACCCGACCCATTTCAACGTGATCGCGGCGTTAGGGGTCGGAATGCTCAAGGTTCGTTTCACCATCGAGGCCGAGCTGTTCGACATCGTCGAGCCAACGACCGCCAAGCTGAAGGCGCGCGGCAAGGCACCGGGCTCGACCCTGAACGCCATTACCTCCTTCACCCTCTCCGACAGCGGCCCGGGCACCATCAAGCTGGCGTGGACCGCCGAGAGCGAGGTCGGCGGCACGGTGGCGAGCGTCGGCGCTCGGCTCCTCGAGGGCACCGCGAAGCGGCTGGCCGAGGAGTTCTGGCAGGATTTCGCCGACCGGGTCTCGGCCACGTCGCCGGCATGACCGCGACGTTCGCCTCGGTCGCCGACCTCCAGGGGGCCCTGGCCTCGACCGGCTACCTCGCCGACACCGATGTGAGCACGGCGCTGTTTCTCGCCCTCAAGCTCGAGCGACCGTTGTTTCTCGAAGGCGAGGCCGGCGTCGGCAAGACCGAATTGGCCCGGGCGCTGGCCACGGTCACCGGCGGCGAGCTGATTCGGCTCCAGTGTTACGAGGGGATCGATCAGGCGACGGCGTTGTACGAGTGGGACTATCCGAGGCAGATGTTGGAGATTCGGAGGCTGGAGGGGGCGACGCAGGACTCAGGACTCAGGACTCAGGACTCAGGACGCGAGACTCAGGGCTCCGGACTGCGGAGGCGGGGGGCGGCGGGCGGGGATATTTTTTCTGAAGAATTTCTCATCAAGCGGCCGTTGTTGCGGGCCATTCAGTCGACCGGGGTGGTGCCGCCGGTGTTGCTCATCGACGAGATCGATCGGGCGGACGAGGAGTTCGAAGCGTTTCTGCTGGAGTTGCTCGCGGATTTCGCGGTGACCATTCCCGAGCTCGGCACCCTCCGGGCGACCCAGCGGCCGCGGGTCATCCTGACCAGCAATCGGACCCGCGAGGTGCACGACGCGCTCAAGCGGCGGTGTTTCTATCACTGGATCGACTACCCCACCGCGAGCCGCGAGCTGGAAATCCTCCAGTCGCGGCTGCCTAACATCGGGAAGCGCCTCGCGGCCGAGGTGGTGGCGTTCGTCCAGCGGCTTCGGGCGAGCGATCTCTCCAAACTGCCCGGTGTCGCCGAGACGATCGACTGGGCCTCGGCGCTCGAGGCGCTCGGTGCCAAGCAGCTCTCGCCCGAGGACATCGACCGCACCCTCGGGGTCTTGCTCAAGTACCAAGAGGACGTGACTCGGCTCAAAGGCGACGGGGCCCGGACGCTGTTCGCCGAGGTCACGGCGGGCCGGTGATCGCCGAGAACCTGGTCGGATTCGGGCGGCTGCTGCGCCGGGCCGGTCTGGCGGTGACTCCCGGCTCGACCCAGACCTTCGCCCAAGCGATCACCGTGCTCGGCGTTGGCAAGAAGGCCGAGGTGCGGGCCGCCGGCCGGGCGATCTATGTGCGCCGCCGCGAGGACCGCGAGTTGTTCGACCGCGCCTTCAACCTGTTCTGGCGCCGGCACGCCGATCCCGGCGACGCACCGATCCTGCCTCGGCTCCGCCAGGACCGCCGCCCGCCGCCGACCTTTCCCGCCACGATGCCAGGCGCGGAAGCCCTGGCCGACGAGATCGTCACCAAGGCCGAGAAGTCGCTCACCAGTGACGACGAACGGATCCGTCACGCCGACTTCGCCGGACTCACCCAGGCGGAGGCGCGCGACGCGCTGGCGATGCTGGCCCGCCTCGCGCCGGCGCTTCCGCTCCGGCCCTCGCGCCGGTGGCGTCCAACCCACCGGCGAGGAACCCGACCGGCGCGGGTCCGGATCCTCCGCGCCAGTCTCCGTACCTTGGGCGAGCCGATCCGCTGGCACTGGCTGGCCCACCCGAGGCGCCCCCGGCCGATCGTGTTGATCACCGACATCAGCGGCTCGATGGAGCGCTACAGTCGGCTGATGTTGCGGTTCGCCCACGCGATGGGGCAGTCGGGCGCGCCGGTCGAAGTATTCGTGTTCGGCACCCGGCTGACCCGGATCACCCGTGAGCTCCGGGTCCGCGACGCGGACACCGCGCTCGAACGAGTCGGCCATCTGGTGGTGGACTGGAACGGCGGCACCCGGATCGGCGAGAGTCTTCGCGAGCTCAACCGGCGCTGGGTCCGGCGGACCATTCGGAGCGGCGCCGTGGTCCTGATCATGTCCGACGGCTGGGAGCGTGGCGACCCGGCCGCCCTCGGCGCCGAGATGGCCCGGCTGCGCCGGTCATGCTATCGTCTCTACTGGCTGGATCCCCTGGCGAGTCAGCCGGGGTTCGTTCCCGAGGTGGCCGGCTTGAAGGCGGCGCTACCTCATGTGGATGACCTGTTGCCCTGCGCGTCGGTCGCGTCTCTCCAGGATCTCGCGACCCGAGTCATCGACGCCTCGGCCCGGCGTCCCCGACGTTTCGATCGGATGAGTGTTCGACCATGAGAGAGCTGCTCGCGGACTATGAACGTTTCGCCGGGACGGGCCCGGTGGGGCGCGCGGTGATTACCGAGGTGTGGGGGTCGGGCCCTCGGGGCGAAGGCGCGGTGTTGTTGGCTACCCCCGACGGGCGGATGGCGGGCTCGGTGTCCGGCGGCTGCGTGGAGAATGCGGTGGTCGAGGAGATTCAGGCCGCGATCGCCCGTGGTTCCGGCAAGAGCCTCGAGTATGGCGTCACCCACGAACGGGCCTGGGAGTTCGGGCTGTCGTGCGGGGGTACCATCTCTCTGATGGTCGAGCCGACCGTTAGGCCGGAGGTGGCCGCGGCCCTGCGCGATCCGCGAGGGAGCGTGGTGGCCACCGCGGTATCCGGCCCGGTGGCGGGCGCGGCGCTGGTGTATCGGGAGGACGGCTCTCGGGAGAATCTCGGGCTGCCCCCGGGGCTGGCCGAAATGGTGGCCGCCGGCGCCGCCGAGGCGCTCAAGCGCAACACCAGTCGGTCCGACAAGCTGCCGTACGAGGGCGGCGAGGTCCGGGTGCTCTACGAAGTCTTCGCCCGGCGACCAACGCTGCTGATCTTCGGCGGGGTCCACATCGCTACCTCGTTGGTGAAGCTGGCCAAGCCGATGGGCTTTCGGACCGTGGTGGCCGACGCCCGGGAGGCCTTCATCAATCGGGAGCGATTCCCGGACGCCGACGAGCTGGTGGTAGGCTGGCCCGAGGACGTCTTCACCCGGTTCGGGATCGACTCGGCGACCTGCATCTGTCTCCTGACCCACGATCCCAAGTTCGACGAGCCGGCGGTGGAGCGGGCGCTCCGGTCGCCGGCGGCGTACGTCGGCGTGATCGGCTCGCGGAAAACGCAGGCGCTGCGCCGGGAGCGGCTCGCCGCCGCGGGGTTCACGCCGGAGGAGATCGGCCGGCTCAAGGGGCCGATCGGCCTCGACTTGGGCGGCCGGGAGCCGGCCGAGATCGCGTTGGCGATCCTGGCCGAGATCACCGCCGAACGATTCGGCGGACGGGTAACGCGAGGTAAAGGAGCCTGACGATGGTCCGACCAATCTGGGTCGCGCTCGCGGTGGCGAGCTCGTTTGCCGCCGACGGCGCGGCGCAATCCCTCGCCACCCATCCGCGGGTCGCGGAAGCAGGCAAGGCGCTCGAGAAGTGGCTCGACGCCGAGCGCGCGTTCACTCGCCTGCCGGGCATCTCGGCCGCGATCGTGGTGGATCAGGAGGTGATCTGGCAGGGCGCCTTTGGGTACGCCGACCTCGCCCGGCAGACGCCGGCCACGCCGTCGACGCTGTACAGCATCTGCTCGATCTCGAAGTTGTTCACCAGCGTGGCGCTGATGCAGCTTCGCGACCAGGGCAAGGTCCGGCTCGACGATCCGGTGGCCAAGCATCTCCCCTGGTTCAAGATCAGGAACCTCAACCCGGAGACCGGCGAGGTCACCGTCGAAGGGATCCTGACCCACGCCTCCGGTCTCCCTCGGGAGGCGGCCTACCCGTACTGGAGCGCGCCGACCTTCGAGTTCCCGACCCGCGACCAGATCATCAGCGCCGTGTCGAGCCAGGAGATGCTCTACCAGCCCGAGAAATTCTTCCAGTACTCCAACCTCGGCATGACCCTGGCCGGCGAATTGGTCGCGGCGGCGTCCGGGAGCGGGTACCCGGAGTACGTCCAGTCCGCGCTGCTCGCCCCGTTGGGTCTCGAGGACACCTATCCCGACATGCCCACGGCGGAGCGCGGCCGCCGGCTGGCCACCGGGTACGGCGGGTGGGAACGGACCGGAGATCGCCGGGTGTTGCCGTTTTACGAAGCCAAGGGAATCGCGCCAGCGGCGGGCTACGCCTCGACCGCGCTCGACCTGGCCCGGTTCGCCTCGTGGCAGTTCCGGCTGCTGGCCAAGGGCGGGAACGAGGTTCTCTCCGCCAACACCCTACGGGAGATGCATCGGGTTCACTTCGTCGACCCGGATTGGGAGACGACCTGGGGGCTCGGGTTCCAGGCGTGGCGGAGCGACAACCAGACCTTCGTGGGCCATGGTGGGAGCTGCCCCGGCTATCGGACCCAGCTCACCATGAAGACGGACGAAAAGATCGCCGCGATCACCATGATCAACGCGATCGACGGCAACGCCTTCGGCCTGGCGCAGCGAGCCTACGAGCTGATCGCGCCCGCGATCAAGGCGGCCCGGGCCGATTCGGGCCGCACCAAGCCGGCCGATCCGTCGCTGGAGCCGTATCTCGGAGCCTACGCCTCGTCGTTCGGCGGAGAGATGCACCTGATCCGGTGGGAAGGCGGGCTCGCCTCGCTCTACCTGCCGAGCGGCAACCCGGTTCGGGCGATCACCAAGTACCGGAAAGTCGGCGAGCACACCTTCCGACGGATCCGCCGCGACGGGGAGTTGGCCGAGGAGCTGCGGTTCGACATCGGGACCGACGGGAAGGCGATTCGGGCCCGTAGCAACTACAACGTGTCGCCGAGAATCGGATCGTGATCCCCCGGCGGGGCGGGGTGGTTCGCTAGCGCCGAGCCGCCGATCGCGCGTCCAGGGCGGCCTCGACGTCGGCCCAGGACCGGCCCACCGCTCGGAGCGCGACCAGGGTGTGATAGACCAGATCCGCCGCCTCCCCGACGGCCCGGCCGCCGTCGCCGTCGGCGCACGCCACCGCCAGCTCGCCGGCCTCCTCGCCAAGTTTCTTGAGGCGGAGGTTGCGGTCGCCTAACAATTTGGCGGTGTAGCTCCGAGGTTCGCCGCCGATGGGCTCCCTTTCGTCGGCGGCCCGGTTGGCGACTACCTGATCGAGACGCCCCATCACGGTGGGCGGCGCCGCCTCGAAGCAGGATCGGGCCCCGGTATGACAGGCCGGCCCAGCCGGCATCACCCGGGCCAACACCGTGTCCCCGTCACAATCGGCGACCAGCTCGCGCACCGCCTGGGTGTTGCCGCTGGTCGCCCCCTTGTGCCAGAGCCCGCGGGTCCGCGACCGGTACACCATCTCTCCCCGCTGGAGGGTCTGCTCCAGCGCCTCACGATCGGCGTGGGCCACCATCAGCACCTCGCCGGTGCGGTCGTCCTGGGTCACCACGGTCACCAGGCCGCCGCCCTTGCCGAAGTCGAGCCGGTCGAGATCGAGCGACCCGGTCATCGTTCCCCCCGCGACAGCACCGAGCGCACCGACTCGGCGAGGACGAGATTGGTCGCGATGGTGTCGCCCCCGAGGCCGGTGCGGCGCCCCTTCCAATCGGTCAGCACGCCGCCGGCTTCCTCGAGAATCGGCAGCAGGCAGGCCGAGTCCCAGGCGTGCATCCTGTCGTCGACCATCACTTCGGCGCGGCCAGTCGCCACCAGGAGATAGCCGAAGCAGTCGCCCCAGGTTCGCGCCACCCGGGCACCGTCCGCCACCTCCTGCCAAGCGGCTCGGCGCACCGGCCGGTCGGGGAAACGATCGTCGCTGGTGAGCACGGTCGCTTCGGTCAGGGAGTCGACGGTCGAGACGGCACACCTGGCTCCCCGCCACCAGGCGCCGAGGCCCTGCACGGCGACGATCATCTCGTTGGCGGCGGCGCAGTTGATCGCGCCGGCGATGATCTCGTCGCCCTCGGCCACGGCGATCAGGCTGCCCCACAGCGGCACCCCCGCCACGAAGCTCTTGGTTCCGTCGATCGGGTCGATCAGCCACCGGCGCGCGGTCGGCTTACCCGACTCGCCGAACTCCTCGCCGAGGATCGCGTCGTCGGGGAATCGCTTGGCGATCCACTCTCGGGCCACGCTCTCCGCCTCCCGATCGGCGACGGTGACGGGGCTTCCGTCGCTCTTTCGGTCGACGCTCTCGAGCTTGCCGAAATGCTTGAGGGCGGTATGACCGGTGAGCTTGGCCAGCTCGGTGACCGCCTCGAACAGCAACTGTCGTTCGTTCACCATGTCCTCCTGGTGAGTATCCCCGCCTGGTCCATGGCCGTCTTGAGCGCCCGGACCGTCGTCACGCCGTCATGGAGAATGCCGGCCACCAGCGCCGCCGAGGCGCCGGCCTCGAACGCCTCGACCAGATGGCGCGCCTCCCCCGCCCCGCCGCTCGCGATCACCGGCACCGGCACCGCGTCGGCGATGGCCCGGGTGAGGGCGAGATCGTACCCGGTCCGGACCCCGTCCCGATCGATGCTGGTGACCAGGAGCTCGCCAGCGCCGAGCCTAACGGCGTCCCGGGCCCAGGCGAGGGCGTCGAGGTCGGTGCCCTGCCGCCCCCCTTTGGTGAACACCCGCCACCCGTCGCCTTCGCGAGCCGCGTCGATGCTCACCACCACGCACTGGGCCCCGAACCGCTCGGCGGCCTCGGTGATCAAGGTCGGTCGCTCCACCGCCGCGGTGTTGAGGCTCACCTTGTCCGCGCCGGAGCGCAAGGCGGCCGCCAGATCCTCCACGGTACGGACCCCGCCGCCCACGGTGAGCGGGATGAACAGCCGCGACGCCGTGGCGTGGACGACCTCCAGCAGAGTCGCCCGGGCCTCGGCGGAGGCGGCGATGTCGAGGAAGACGATCTCGTCGGCGCCCTCCCGCTCGTAGCGTTCGGCCAGTTCGACGGCGTCGCCGAGGTCGCGGAGGTCCTGGAACTTGACCCCTTTGACCACCCGGCCTCCCTGGACGTCGAGGCAGACGATCAGTCGCTTGGTCAGCATCAGGCCAGCCGGACCGCGCCCTTGGTCGACATGGTGTCCTCGCAGGCGGACAGCGCCTGGCCCAGCGCCCGGCCGAGCGCCTTGAAGGCCGCCTCGACGATATGATGGCGGTCCTGGCCTCGAAGGACCCGGAGGTGGAGCGTCGCGCCCGCGTTCTCGGCGAACGAACGCATCCAGTGGTCGTAGAGGCTGCTCGGGATCGGGCCCCGATAGTAGGCCCGGCCGCCGAGATCGAGCGAGGCTTCGACCAGGGCGTCGTCCATCGGTATCACCTGGTGCCCGAACCGCTCGATCGGCCGCTCCCGCTCGACGGCCACCGCCGCGCCTAACGCGATGGCCACGTCCTCGATCAGGTGATGGGGCAAGTCGCCGGTGGCTTTGACCACCAGCCGATGGCCCGAGTAGCGGGCCAAGGTGGCCAGCATGTGGTCGAGGAACGGCACCGTGGTCTCGATCGTGGAAATCGCCGCCTGGGCGGGGAACTCCACTTCGATCTCGGTCTCGCGGGTCTTCCGGCTGATCTTGCTCATCGTCCGAACTCCTCTGCGGCGGCTCGGCGATCGAGCCGCCCGGTATACAGCGCCATGCCGATGACGGCCTTCGCCGCCCCGGCCTCGTCCAACGCCCGAAGGTCCTCGACCGAGCGAATTCCCCCCGACGCCTGGACTCGAACCGGGGACGCCGCGGAGGCCGAGGCGACCAGCTCGACGTCGGGGCCGGTCAACTGCCCCTCGCGGTGCACCGCGGTGATCAGGATCCCGGCCAGCGGCAACTCTCCGAGCACGGGCAGCAGGGAGTCGATCGA
The DNA here is from genome assembly GCA_046160105.1 of Gemmatimonadales bacterium. Taxonomy (GTDB): domain Bacteria; phylum Gemmatimonadota; class Gemmatimonadetes; order Gemmatimonadales; family GWC2-71-9; genus SHZU01. The sequence continues at coordinate 236,849 of JBJXGT010000016.1, forward strand.
CACCCCGGTACGGCGGGTCCAGCCGCGGGTGACCACCTCACGGTGCTGAACATCGGCAGCCACCACCAGGCGATCGGGCCACCGGCCAGCCGCCGCGGCGAGCCAGGCATCGTCCTCGATGGCCCGGGTCCCGACCACGACCGCCGCCGCCCCCGCCTCGAGCGCGGCTTCGATCCGCTGGTCGGTGCTGAACCCACCGCCAACTTGCACTCGAGCGGCGCCCAGGCCGAGGATCGCCCGGACCAAGGCGTCGTTGTCGCCCCGCCCCGTGGCCCGGTCGAGATCGACGACGTGCAACTCGGCGAATCCCGCCGCCGCCCAGTCCGCGGCGACGGCGACCGGATCGGCGAGGCGGACCCGCTCGGCCGCGTAGTCGCCGCCGACCAGCTGGACGCAGGCGCCGTCCCGGAGATCGACCGCGGGCAAGGCGATCATGGCCGAGGTGCGGCGCCGAGCGAGGCGGTCATCGCCGCGCCGCCGCGAGGAACGCATCGATGAGGGCCAAGCCGGGGCTCGAGCTCTTCTCCGGGTGGAACTGAACGCCTAACGACGCGCCATGGCGGACGGCGGCCGGATACCGATCCCCCTCGTGCCGGCTCCAGGCGACGACCACGGCCGGGTCGGCCGGGCGACAGACGTAGCTGTTGGCGTAGTAGGCGGTGGCGATCCCCGAGCGGAGGAGCACCGGGTCGGTCGCCTCCTCGACCGTGTTCCAGCCGATCTGGGGAATCGACGCCGCCTGGAGCTTGGTCACCCGGCCCGCGATCGCGCCGATCCCGTCGCCCCCGCCCTCGTCGGAACCGTCGAACAGCAGCTGCATGCCGAGACAGATCCCGAGGCACGGCAGCCCGGCGCGAAGGGCCTCGCGAATCGCCGAGCGACCCGGCGCGAGCCGGGCGGCCGCCGGTTCGAACGCGCCGACCCCCGGCAGTACCAGCACGTCGGTGTCCACGGCGCGGACCGGATCGGTCACGATCGACGGACTGGTGCCGCAACGATCGATTGCCTTGGCGAGCGAGTGGAGGTTGCCGGCGCCGTAGTCGAACAGGGTGATCCTCATCGCGGCATGCTCTCGAATCCGGCGATCAGCCGATCCCGAATCTCCCGAGGCCCCACGGTGATCCGAAGGAGATCGCCGAAGACCGGCGCGCCGACGAAGGCCCGCACCCCGATCCCTGCGGTCTTGAGATGCTCCGCGGCCTTCGCCGCGCTCGGCACCCGCACCGACACGAAGTTGGCGTCGCTCGGCAAGGCGACGTACCCGAGCGCGGCGAGTCGGGCCGCCAGCTCGGCGCGACCCGCGGCGACGTCCGCGACGATCCCCGCCAACCACCGGCGGTCGTGCGCCACCGCCGCCGCCGCGGCTCGCTCGGCGACCGCGTTGACCTTGTACGGCCCCCGCGCCTTCTCGATCTCGGCGATCAGCCGCGCCGAGCCGACGGCATAGCCAACTCGGAGACCGGCGAGCCCCCATGCCTTGGAGAAGGTTCGGGTCACGATCGCCCGCCCGGTCGCCACCGCGTCCTGGGCCCGGCTCGCGCCGGCGTACTCGACATACGCCTCGTCGAGCAGCACCAGGCGGGGCGCCCGCTCCAGCAACCGATCGATCGCCGCCGCCGCGGCCGCCTTCCCGCTCGGGTTGTTCGGCGTGGCGAGATAGATCAGCTCGGCGCCGGTCGCGAGAAGCCGGTCCACGTCCGGTTCGCCGTCGGCGAAGGTGGGCACCGCGATCGGGGTGAGCGAGTTCGCGGTGGCGAAGTGGGACGTCATCACGAACGTCGGCGCCGCGAACGCGAGCCGCCAGCCCGGCTCGGCCAAGGCCCGCATCGAGGCGTCGAGCACGTCGTTCGAGCCGCAACCGCCCACCACGTTGTCGGTGCCGACGCCGAGCCAATCGGCGAGGGCCTCGCGAAGCGGCACGGTGGCGAGCGAGGGATAGCGGGCGGGCCGCTCCTTGGCCCACTCGACGATGGCGGCGAGCGCGGACGGCGCGCTGCCGAAGAGGTTGGTGTTGTCCGAGAGGTCGATCTCGACCGGCCCGGCTTCGGTCCGGTAGATGTCGAGCCCGCGATAGGCGACGCGGCCTTCGAACGGCGGGCGGGTCGTCATCGGGCACGCTCCTCGATCTGCCACTGCTGCGCGGCGGTGCGATGCCCCGGAAATCCCTCGACGGTGGCCAGGAGGGCGGTGTCGCGGGCCAGCCCCGCGGCTCCCGCCCGGTCGATCCGCTGCTCCGTCACCCAGCGGACGAACGTCTCGGAACCAAGCCCCGAGAACGACCGGGCCAGCCCGCCGGTCGGCAAGACGTGATTGCCGCCGCTCAGGTAATCGCCGAAGCTGACCGAGCTGGCGGCGCCGATGAACAGCGCGCCGGCCAAAGTGATCCGGGCCGCGAGCCGATCCGGCTCGTCGATGGCGACCAGGAGGTGTTCGGCCGCGTAGGCGTTGGCGAACTCGACCGCCGCGTTCTCGTCCTCGGTCCAGAGGAGACCGCCCTGGGCCGCGAGCGCGCTCCGGACGATGGCCTCGCGCGGCGTCGCCGCGACCACCGCGGCCGCCACCGAGCGGAGCCGAGCCGCCAGCGCCTCGGGACCGAGCACCACGGCGACGATCGCGCTGTCGGGATCGTGCTCGGCCTGGGCCACCATCTCGGCGGCGACGGACTCGAGCGGGCTGGTGGCATCGACGAGGACCAACAGCTCGCTCGGACCGGCCGGCCCGTCGATCCCGACCCGATTGGCGACCGCGAGTTTCGCTTCGGTGACGTAGGCGTTGCCCGGTCCGACGATCCGATCGACCGGCTCGATGGTCTCGGTGCCATAGGCGAGCGCGGCGATCCCCTGGGCGCCGCCCACCGCGTAGACCCGATCCACCCCGACGATGGCCGCCGCCGCGAGCACCGGATCGGCGGGAACGCCGTCGGCGCCGGGTGGCGAGGCGATCACGACGGTCGGACAGCCGACCACCCGAGCCGGAATCACTCCCATGAGGACCGAGGACGGATAGGCGGCCCGTCCACCTGGCACGTACACTCCGACCCGTTGCACCGGGTGCGGCACCCGCCGGAGCCGAACACCGGGCTCGGTCTCGACCTCGAAGGCGCGGGGCGCGGCGGCCCGGTGAAACGCCTCGATGTTGCGGGCGGCGCGGCGAAGGGCGGCCTCGACCGACTGGGGCAGCCTGCCTAACGCCTCGCGCAGCCGCTCGGCGGGGACCACCGTTCCCTGGGGCTCGACCTTGTCGAACTCCCGGGTAAACCGTCGGACCGCGACGTCGCCCTGGGACCGGACCGCGGCGACGATGGCCCGGACTCGGGTGCGGACCTCTTCGTCGGCCGGACGAGAGCGATCGAGGAGAGTGCGTCGTTCGTTCTGGCTCAACTCTTCGAGCCGGCCGGTGTACTTCATCATCACGTTGGTCATGGCAGGAGTCGCTCGATCCGGGTCACCAGAATGCCAGTGGCGCCAAGCCGTTTCAGCCCGAGGATGGTCGCGTCGATCCGGGCGGCCGCCACCACGGCGTGCACCGCCACGTGGCCGCCTTCGTTGAGAATGTCGACCACCGTGGGTCCATCGAGGCCGGGGACCACCCGCTTGACTTGATCGAGCACGGTTCGGGGCACGTTGGCCATCACATAACGCTGGCCCCGGGCCCGAACCACCGATTCGACCCGAGCCAGCAGGGACTCGAGCGCGATGGCCCGGGCGGGATTCGGTTCTCGGGGCGCGATGACCCGGGCCGAGGAGTCGAGCACGGTGGCCACCTCGCGCAGGCCATTGACCCGGAGGGTCGAGCCGGTGGAGACCAGGTCGACGATCACGTCGGCGATACCTAGGTGCGGGGCGATCTCGGTGGCGCCCGACACCGGGACGATCTCGACCGCGCACCCGCGCTGCTCGAAGAATCGACGGGTCACCCGGGGAAACACCGTGGCGATCCGGGTGCCCGGCGCGACGTCCGCGACCGTGGCGATCGGGCTGTCGTCGCGGGCGGCGAGCACCAACCGGCAGCGCCCGAAGCCGAGATCGAGACGATCGACCAGGGGCCGTTCCGATTCGAGCACCAGGTCCCATCCCGTCACCCCACAGTCCGCCGCGCCGTCGGCGACGAACTCGGGGATGTCCTGGGACCGGACGAAAATCGCCTCGAGGTCGTCGCCGACCGTCGCGATCAGCGCCCGGTCGCTGGTGACCCGAAGCTCGAGCCCCGCGTCCTCGAACAGCTCGCGGGTCTGCTCGGCCAGCCGGCCCTTGTTGGGAATCGCAATCCTGATCATCCGCCTGCTCCTCAAATGAAAACGGCCCGTCGCGAGGGACGGGCCGTGGTGTCACCGGGAACCTGTTGGAGCTATGCCGCTCGCCAACACACCCGTGCCACACCCCGACCCGTGGGGCCGTGATGGTGGTGCGCGTGGTGGTGCCGCGAAGTCATGGGGCAATCGTATCGCCCGGCGACCCCGCGGTCAAGGTCGGTCATCCCTTCTTGGCGTGCCAGAGGGCCAGCAGCTCTTTCTCCTGTGCCAGGGTCAGCCCGGGGTGGCGGGACAGCGACTCCCAGGGCGTGCCGAGCGACCGGTACCACTCCAGGGTATCGCGGGCCGTCACCGCGAGCGGCCGGAAGGTGAGCCCCGCCGCCACCGCCCGCTTGGTGCTGAAGAGCCCGTTCCCCTTGAAGGCGCCGATCGGGGGATACCAGATCGGCAGGTCGCTCCAGGGCCGGACCTTGTTGGCCAGGAGGAACTCGGTGTCGGTCCAGGTGAAGCGCACCTCGGCCGAGGTGACCGCGCGAATCCCGTAGAGGAACTCGGCGATCGAGAGGCGAGAGCCCGGACCGAAGCCGTTGAACGACCCGGTGGTGCCTCGTTCCAGCATCCGGACGATCCACTCGGCCAGGTCGCGGGCATCGATGATCTGGACCGGGTCGGTCGGGTCGCCGGGGGCGAGCACCTCGCCGCCGCGGTCGATCCGGACCGGCCAGTAGGTGAACAGGTTGAGGTTGTCGCCGGGTCCGACGATCCAGCCGGGCCTAACGATCGTGTGCCGATCGGGAAACGCGGTCCGCACCTCGTCCTCGCAGAGCACCTTGAGGGGACCGTAGTACTTCCCGCTGTCTTCCGACCCCTTGGCCGAGTCGGGGAGGACCGCCTTGGGATGGTTTTCGTCGAGCCCCTCGACCTCGTAGCTGCGATAGACGTCACCGGTCGAGATGAAGAGATAGTGCTTGGCCTGGTCCTTGAGCATCTGGGCGGAGGCGCGGACGATGCGGGGGACGTAGCCCGAAGTATCGATCACCGCGTCCCAGGTCCGGCCCTTGAGGACGCCTAGCCCGCCATCCCGATCGCCGATCAGCTTCTCGACGTCGGGGAAGAGACCGGGATTGGTCCGGCCCCGATTGAAGATGGTCGGGGTGTGCCCGGCGGCGATGGCGGCGCGGACCATGTGGGGGCCGATGAAGCCGGTCCCGCCGATGAGGAGGATCTTGAGCGGGGCGCGGCGGGGGCCGAGCCAGGCCGGGTGGGCGGTGGAGGCCAGCGAGCCTACCGACAGGGCGACCCCGGTGGCGGAGAGGAAGTCACGGCGAGTGGTCACGGGTATTCCCTGGAGGGGGTGGACCGGTTGCGGGGAAGTTGCCTGGTTGGGGCCAGGGGGTGCAAGCCTCGGGCGGCTCGCCGGGCCGATCGACATCGGCAGATCGACTCGGCAGATCGACTCGTCAGATCGGCTTCGTACGGCACGGCCTGTTCGGGTTTGTTTGGACCGGTTCGGATCGATTTGGTACGGTGCAGCCGCGGTCGGCATGTTAGCGTGGTGGCCCCTTCCGCCAGAGTCGGCCATGATCTCGCAGCCTAAATCGAAACTCTTGCAGGCGATGCAGTCGAATCTCCGATTTCGTCATTACAGCCCTCGGACCGAGGAGGCCTACCTCGCCTGGGTCAAACGCTTCGTCCGGTTCCACCGCCTCCGCCACCCCGACCAGATGGGCGACGCCGAGGTCGCCGCGTTCCTGGGCCATCTGGCGACCGAGCGTGGTGCCGCGGCCTCGACCCTGAACCAGGCCCTGGCCGCCCTCCAGTTTCTCTATCGGGAAATCGTCCGCCGGCCACTCGGTCTTGGCCGGCCGTTCCCTCGGCCGCGGGGCCCCTTGCACCTGCCGGTGGTACTGACGCCGACTGAGGTGGGCCGAGTTTTGGCCGAGCTGACTGGCACCTACCGGCTGATCGGGATGGTGTTGTACGGGAGCGGCCTGAGGTTGCTCGAGTGTTTGACCCTGCGAATCAAGGATGTGGATCTCGATCGGGGCGAGATCCGGCTCCGTCGCGGGAAGGGGGACCGCGACCGTATCACCGTGTTGGCGAACGGCTTACGGCGGCCGATGGAGGCCCATTTGGCGGCGGTGCGGACCAGCTACGACGCCGACCTCGCCGCGGGCGGGGGGTGGGTTGTCCTGCCTGGTGCCTTGGAACGGAAGTTCCCGGCGGCGGCGAGGAGTTGGCCCTGGCAGTGGGTCTTCCCGGCCACCAGGCCCTACCGGGATTCAGCAACCGGCCGGCGTCGCCGCCACCACCTCCATGAGTCGGCCGTCCAGCGAGCGGTGGCCCGGGCCGCGTCGAGGAGCGGGATCGGCAAGCGGGCCACGTGCCACACCTTCCGGCACTCGTTCGCGACCCATCTGCTCGAGTCCGGGTCGGACATTCGGACCGTGCAGGAGCTGCTGGGTCATCGGGACGTATCGACGACGATGCTCTACACCCACGTACTCAACCGTGGCCGATTGGGGGTTCGGAGCCCTCTCGATGTGAGCGGATTGGCGGACTTGACGGGTGGTTAGCGGATTAGGCCGCGGGGAGGTAACGTACCTGTAGTTCGGACGCGCGGCCCGGGCCCGGGCGCGGGTCCAATACTAGTTATGCAGCACGACTTCCGTGACCAACTTGATGTGGGTGCCGTTCGCGATCATCGCGCTCGGGCGCGGCGGCCGGCCTCGGCGTGCCCGGGGTGGCGCGCCCGTCGGCCACGATCAGTGTTCAGTGCAATGCTCGGTGCGGCGGGTACGGCGCCGCGCCGCCGGTGGTGCGCTGGCGGGACCGCCCCGGGAACCCTCGGGGACAACTGACGGGCCGCCGGTCCGCGATTCATGCCGCGGGGCGCCAGGTTGGCGGCCCGCAGTCGTCCCCCCCCACCGAGGATTTCGCCATGACCCGACGGCTGGTGTTGGCGGGAACCGTCGGGGACAGGGGCGGCCCCGCCCCGGGCTTCGTGCTCGACCGCGCGCCACCCCGGTTCGAGGGGTCGGCGTCCCGGGTGCCTCACGCGCGGGTGCTCCATAACAACCGCTTGCACCCGACGGCCGCGGGCCCCGAGCGGACGGGGTGCCTCGCGCGCCGCGGCGGGCTGGCGTAGGTTTGACGTTCCGCGGCGGCGGCGCGCCCCCGAGGCGGCCGCAGCTGAAGCGGTAATCCGTTAGGCAGCGCGTCTCCCAAGACCATTCTAAGGTGGGTGGCGCCGGCCGGGCTCGTCGGGGGTGCGTCGGCGGCTTGTCGTGGCGGTCCGGGGTGGCGCGCCCATCGGCGGGGGACGTGCTTCGCCTCCGGCACCCGGCGCCCCGAGGTCGCCACGGGCGCCGCCATTCTGCCACACGGGGCCGCCCCGGGAACCGTCGGCGTGAAGCCGGGCCGCCGGTTGGTGATTCACTCGGCGGCGTGCCAGGTGGGCGGCCCGGGGCCCATGATCGGCCGGCCGACGATGTTGGAGGGACCCGGTGGTGTTGGGGGCGGCCCCGCCCCGGCTTGCGTGCTCCCCCGCGCGCCACCCCGGCCGGCGTTCGGTGTCCCGGGTGCGCCAGGCGGCGGCGCTGTCTAACAGCCATTTGGAGTCTGACGGCCGCGCTCCCCTTGCCGTCACCGTGCCTCGCGGGCCGCGGCCCGGCGGTTAGATTCCCTCACGAGCGGGCGGCCCGCCATCGGGGCGGCCGCAGCTCAAATGGAACACGTTATGCGGCCCGGTACGGAGGCGGGAATGAACCGTTCGGCACGCTCCAACGCATCTCTGATTCAGGCTGCTGTCCTGGTGAGCACACTAGCCGGCTGCGGCATCCAGCCACGCCCTAAACCGCC
>JBJXGT010000017.1:0-3700 GCA_046160105.1 Gemmatimonadales bacterium
GGCGATCATGAGGGCGGGGGCTTCGCAGGCCTGGGCGAGGATCCAGGCGTAGTCGGTGAGCACGGAGCGTACGGCGCTGATCTCAGCGCGGAGGTCGTCGTGGTGGGCCCAGGCGCGTTCGTGGTCGCGGCGTGAGGTGGTGAGGGGCCGTTGAGCTTCCCAGTCCTCGAGAAGCGGGTGCCAGCGGGCGAGGAGAGGCCGCACGGCGCCGTTGAGAACCCAGGCGGCGATGTACCCGAAGCTGTGCTTACCGGTGTCGTCGGCGGTCTTGGGGACCTTCGCCACCGCGGGGCCGTGGCGGCGCAGGATCTCCCGGGTCGAGCCAAACACGGTGTAGAAGCTGGTCAGCGCCTCCCGGAGCAGCCCCTCGTCGGCGCCGAGGGGCACCACCGTGACCCGGGTGGCGAGCTCGACGTACATCTCCCACGCCGCCTCCTGCTCGACCCTGTCCAGCTCCCACTCCCCGCCGATCTCACCGAACGGCGCCCGCAGCGCGAACGTCACCTTCTTCAACGGCACCCCAGCCCCCTTCCCCAGCGGCGCCCGCGCAACCCGCGCCCAACGACCCCCCGAGCCAGCCCCTCGAACCGTAGCGGCCAACCTGACCCGAGCAGGCGGACACAAGGAGCACCCTCCCGGGCGGAAGGTCTCAATCGCTTCAAGGCATGCGCGGTCGCCACTCGCCTCCCGGGAGCAGGCCTACGTGCTCTCCTGCAACCCCTATCGGGCTATGCGCTCATTGCCACCGAGGTCGTAGCCGCTCTCGTCGAAACCGCGAAACGCGTTTCTATCCCTGCCGCCGTATGCGGTCGTTGCCAGGGCGCCGGCGTGTGGGACGGCGTGCGGGCCGGCGTGTTTCAATCCCTGTCGGGTTATGCGGCCATTGCCAGGAGCCGGATCCGCTGTTGCCGCACCCCTTGTCGTTTCCATCTCTATCGGGTTATGCGGTCATTGCCAGGTGACGACGGCCATGAGATTTTCCCCGTAGGCGGTCACGGGTTTGCCCCGGGGACGGCCGTGTGGTTGTCCCCGGGGACGGTCATGAGATTCCCCGTCTGACCATCCCCGTGGGGGTGGTCTTCCTCGGTCAGCGTGCCGGTTGCTGATACCTGCACGTTCCGAGGAGAACCGGCATCTCATGTACTCGAAGGAGAAGATCTTGGAGATCTTGGAGGCGTATGACCTCACCAAGTCGTTGCGGTCCGCGGCGGCGCTGGTGGGTTGTGATCATCACACTGTCGCCCGTTTCGTGGCTGCCAGGGCGGCAGGCCTGGACCCGGCGGCGGGTGGCGCCCGGCCGAGTGTGTCGGAGCCGTTCGTGGACAAGATCCACGAGTGGGTCGACCGCTCGGAGGGCCGGATCCGTGCTGATGTCGTCCACGAGAAGCTGGTGGCGATGGGCTATCCGGGCTCGGAACGCACGACCCGTCGGGTTGTCGCCGTGGTCAAGGAGCAGTGGCGGCGACAGTCGCATCGTGTCTACATGCCCTGGATCACCGAGCCTGGCTTGTGGTTGCAGTGGGACTACGCAGCTGGCCCGCTGCTGGGCGGGCAGCGGGTCGTGTTGTTCGTCGCTTGGCTGGCGTGGTCGAGGTTCCGGGTGGTGGTCCCGCTGCGGGACCGCACGATGCCGTCGGTGATCGCCGCGCTCGATGCCACGTTCCGGCGTTTGGGCGGGGCGCCGACGTTCGCGTTGACCGACAACGAGAAGACGGTGACCGATCGGCACATCGCGGGGATCGCCGTGCGCAACCCGCAGATCGTGGCGGTCGCCCACTACTACGGCGTCTCGATCGCCACGTGCGTGCCGGCCGACCCGGAATCCAAGGGCGGTTCGGAGTCCACCGTGAGGCTGGCCAAGGCCGATCTGGTGCCCGCCGAGCACAACCTGCTGGCCGGCTACGAGTCCTGGGACCAGCTCGTCGCCGCCTGTGATGCGTTCATGGACACCGTCAACGAGCGCGTCCACCGAGCGATCGGCGTGCGGCCGGTCGAGCGGCTCGAGATCGAACGTGGCCATCTGCACCCCGTGCCGGTTGATCCGTTCACCGCCGCGTTCGGTGAGACCAGGGCGGTTGGCTGGTCATCCACGTTGAACCATCGCGGCGCCCGCTACTCGGTCCCCCACGACTGGGTCGACCAACGGGTGTGGGTGCGGGTCGAGGGCGACGCGCTCGTGGTGGTCGCCACCCCGCCGTCGGGCCCAGTTGAGGTCGCCCGGCATCGCCTTGTCGGCCCCGGGCAGGTGTCCATCGACCCCGCGCACTACCCCCAGCGTCGTTCGGATCCCCTTCACCGCGAACCCAAGGCCCGCACCGCAGCCGAGGCGGCGTTCCTGACCATCGGGCCGGGTGCTGCCGCCTGGCTGGTCGAAGCCGCCGGGTCGGGGGCCCGAGGCATCGAGCACAAGATGCGCGAAGCGGTCGAGCTCACCAAGGTGTTCGACCCCGCCGCGGTTGATCGGGCCCTCGGCCAAGCTGCCATCACCGCCCGGTTCGCGGCCGGTGACCTGCTGTCGATCCTGTCCACCCCGACCCCGACTTCGGCCACGACCCGAGCGAGCGAGAACCACTCGCTGCAGCCCGGCACCGCCCCATGGCGCCAAATCGGTCTGCCCGCCGATAAAGGGCCGCAGGAACCTGCACACCAGCATCGACGCGGCCGACGCGATCGAGATCGCCGAAGCACTCCAATGGCTCCGCGACTGGTTCGCCTCCGACCCCGACCTCGCTGGGTCGATGCGCCGGTTCAGCTTCGGGCTGGTCAGCCTGACCGAGATCAGCAGCGAACTCGACCGCTTCGCTTACACCCTCGGCTGGCGGCCATGACCACCAGCCAGGACACCGTGCTCGCTGAGATCGATCGGCTCTGTCGGCGGCTGCGGATGCCCTACATCCGCCGCAACGCCGCCGACGTGGTCGCCACCGCCAAAGCCCAACGCTGGGACCCCGCCGAGATCGTCCGGGTCCTGCTCGAAGAAGAAGCCGCCGGGCGAGACGCCTCCACCATCGAAGTCCGCCGCCGCAAGGCCGCGTTTCCCGCCGGCAAGACCTTCGACACCTTCGACCCCGCCCGCTTCTCGATCCCCGCCCCAACCCAACAAGCGCTCGCCTCGCTCGAATGGATCCACCGCCGCGAGAACCTCGTGGTCGCCGGACCATCCGGCACCGGCAAGAGCCACTTCTGCGAAGCGCTCGGCCACGCCGCCATCAACGCGAACCTCACCGTCACCTGGTTCTCCGTCGAACAACTCGGCAGCCTCGTCGCCCGCCACCGCATCGACGACACCATCACCAAAGCGCTGAAACCCGTGCTCAGATCCGACCTCGTCATCGTTGACGACATCGGACTTCTCCCCATCACCAACGACGCCGCCGAAGGCCTCTACCGACTCATCGACGCCGCTTACGAACGCCGCAGCGTCGCCATCTCATCGAACCTGCACCCCTCAGGCTTCGACGAACTCATGCCCAGAACCATCGCCACCGCCCTCGTCGACCGGCTCATGCACCACGCCCACGTCCTCGTGACCACCGGCGACAGCGTCCGCCTCACCGACGCCGCCGGCGGGAAAGGAGTCAAACCACTCACCTGAACCACCACACGGGGAACCACGTGACCGTCCCTGGGGAACCCACCCGACCCTCCCCGGGGACGACCCACGACCACCAACGGGGAGAACTCACTGGCCGTTGACACG
>JBJXGT010000018.1:0-3130 GCA_046160105.1 Gemmatimonadales bacterium
CCGCGCACGCGGTGAACCTCCGCCTCGTAAAACCGTTCGCCGGCTTCGCCGATCAGGGTCTCGGCGGCGGCCAAGGCCCCGAACGCCTCGTCGACATGGCCGGCACGCAGCAATGCTTCGGCCAGAAGTACCAGGTGGTAGGGCCGTTGGAAGCGGGCCCCGGTCGCCGCGTAGGCGTCCAGGCCATGGCGCATCGCGGCGATCCCCGCCTCGGGATCGCCGAGTGCCGCACGGGCGGCGCCCTCCAAGATCCGGCCGGCCGCCGCCACCATGGCGAACCCGTGTTCCTTGCCGAGCTTTCGCGCCAGCCTCCCGCGTTCGCGGACGATCGACCATTCGCCGCGCATCTGGTGCGGCACCGCCGTCCAGTACTGGGACCGGGACATGGAGTAGAGATGCTTCTCCCCGCTGAACGCCGCGAGAGCCTGCTCGGCCCGTGCCCGAGACGTGTCCGGCCGCCCCAACAGCCATTCGCCCCACGCCGAATAGGCGAGGGTGGCGACAACCATGTCGAAACCGTAGCGGTAGCTCATCGTCGTCGGTCGATGGGTCTTGATGAGGTCGATGGTCCGATCGAAGTCTTCCTCGGCATGAACGGGCGCGCCGGTGTGAAGATCGCTGATGGCCGTGAAACCGTGCCCGACGATGAGGGTTTCCGGGTCGGCGACCCTTCCGGTCGGTGCCAGGATTTCCCTGGCGACGGCTCGGGCGGCGACGTAATCGGCCGACGTGAGTTTGAAGAGATAGATTCCCGTCAGAACGGCGCCGATGTCCTGGTTCTCGTCGGCGACCTGGCAAAGCTGCAGTGCTCGTTCGAAGGCCAGGCCCGTCTCCGCGGCGGCGTAACCCTTGGTCGCCATCAAGGCATTGCCCAGGGACCTCTGAAGCGCCAGCTCCGTGGTGGCCCGATCGGGCGACTCGGGTACCTCCGTCAAGAGGCCGATGGCGCGGTTGGCGTGAGCGATGACTTCGTGGTTGGCCGAGCGTCGCAGTGCCTTCTGGGCGGCTTTCAGCAGATAGGCGATGGCCTGGCGGGTGCCGCCCGACTCCGCGTAGTGATGGGCGAGGAGTTCCGGTTGCGCCTCGACCACCTCGGGATACCGGCTCTCCAGCAACCTCGCGACCTGGTCATGGACGTGCTGCCGTGTCCGCTTGAGCAGCGACTGGTAGGCGGCGTCCTGGATCAGGGCGTGCTTGAAGGTGTAGGTCGCGCGCGGCGGCCGGCCTCGTTGGTACAGAAGCTCCTCGCCGACGAGCTGTCCCAGCCCGTCCTTCAGCTTGATGTCCTCGACGGCCGAGATCGCCTGGACCATCTCGTAGGCGAACTGCCTTCCGAGCACGGACCCGAGCTGGGCCACTTCGCGCGCCGTCGGAAGCCGGTCGAGCCTGGCCATCAGGACCTCCTGCAGGCTCGCCGGAATCGCGAGACCGGAGAGCGGGCCGGTCGACACATACCTCTCGCCGTCCTCCTTCAGAAGGCCCGACCCCAGCACTGTCTTGCCCAACTCCTCGACGTACAGGGGAACGCCGTCGGTCTTGGTAGCGATGTAGTCGAGCACCTCCCGCGGCAGTTCCTTGCCGCCGGCGAGGTTCGTGGCCATGGCCTCGATCTGGGGCCGCTCCAGGCGGCCAAGCGTGATCGGGGTCAGGTGCGAGCGTTTGGTCCAGGGCGGGACGAACTCGGGCCGATACGTCAGGACAATCAGGAGCGGGACCGTCGGCGCCTGATCGATGATCAGGCCGATGAACTCCAGGGTGGAAGGATCGGCCCAGTGCACGTCCTCCCACACCATCAGGGATGGCTGACGCTCCGATTCCTCGAGGACGAGCGCGACCATGGCGTCCGCGGTCTGCTGCTTCAGCTGCTGCGGCGTCATGCCCAGGGCGGGATAGCGGTCCTCCGGGACCGCAAGCGACAGGAGGGCCGCCAGCAGCGGCACCGCTTCCTCGCGCGGCAGGCTGTAACGGGCGACCATGCGCTCGAGCTTGTCGATCCGTGCCGAGGGGTCGTCGTCCGCTTCCCAGAGCGATGACCGCTTCAGGTGTTCGATCATGGGATAGAGGGTGCTGTTGGTATGGTAGGGCGAACAGCGCAAGGTGACGCGCAGTTGGCTCCGCCGCTCGATGTCCTGCTGCAGGGAGCGCATCAGGGTGGTCTTGCCGATCCCCGGTTCGCCGCTGACGAGTACCACTTGTCCGCGACCCTCCTGCCAGGTCTGCTGCCACGCCCGACGCAGAAGCCCGATCTCCTCGTCACGCCCGACCAGCAAGGGGGCCGCGGCGTGTTCGGCGTCCGGGTCCGCGTCCCGCTCGGCGATCAGCCCGGTGACGCGCCAGGCGCTCACCGGCTCGGGGATGCCCTTGAGGTCGTGCACCCCGAAATCGGCAAAGGCGAACTCGTCGCCGGCCAGGTCCCGGGTGGTGGTGCTGACGACGATGCCATCGGGTCCGGCGAGCCCCTGCAACCGGGCTGCCAGGTTGGGGGCCTCGCCCACCACGGTCTTTTCGGCGCCGGCACCAGTGCCGACGGTTTCACCGACCATCACGAGGCCGGTGGCGATGCCGATGCGCACGGCCAGGTGGGCGCCCTTGGCGCGACCGAGCTCCGCGTTGAGACCAGGCAGGGCCTCGATGATCGCAAGCCCAGTCCGGATGGCGCGGGCCGCGTCCTTCTCGAGGGCAACAGGAAAGCCGAAGTAGACCAGGATCCCGTCGCCCATGTACTTGGCGACGTAGCCGTCGAAGCGGCGGATGATCGCCGTCGCCGCGTCCTGATAGGCGCGGATGATGTCGGCCATGTCTTCCGGATCGAGCCGGCTGGCCAGATCGGTCGATCCGACCAGGTCGCAGAACATGACGGTCAGGTGGCGCCGCTCGGCGCCCGAAGCGTCGGCTGTGTCGCGCCGGGTCGTGACGGGCCCCGCCGCGGCGCGGTCCGGCGCGCTGGCGAGCACCAGATAACTTCCGTCCTGGTCCCGGGCGACGGCCCGGTTCCGGATCAGGAAGTGCCGCACGTCGTCGAGTCCGTCGTCGTCCAGGCCGTAGTCGCGCCGGATCGAGTGGTAGGAGACCCGCTCCTCCGTGACGAGGCGCCAAAGGACGTCCTTGAGGATCTCGTTGAACGTCACGG
>JBJXGT010000019.1:0-220972 GCA_046160105.1 Gemmatimonadales bacterium
CCGATCGGTGTTGCCACCGATCGGCGCTGCGCATTATTCTCCTGATATCCGTGCACGCTACTCGGAATTAATCCCACCGTTTCTGGAGGCCTGGTCACATGGCCCACACCCTGCCGCCGCTGCCCTACGGGTACAACGCGCTGGAGCCCCACATCGACGAGCAGACGATGCGGATCCACCACGACAAGCATCACGCCGCCTATGTCACCAATCTCAACGCGGCCCTGGAGAGCCGGCCCGACTTCGCGGTCAAGACGCTCCAGGGACTGATCGGGAGTCTCGACGCCGTGCCCGAGGCGATTCGCACCGCGGTGCGCAACAACGGCGGGGGCCACCACAATCACACCCTGTTTTGGGAGATCATGACGCCGGGCGGGGCCACCGAGCCGCAGGGCGTGCTGGCCAAGCAGATCCAGGCCACCTTCGGGGGCTTCGATGCCTTCAAGGAGCAGTTCCAGAAGGCCGGGATGGGACGGTTCGGGAGCGGGTGGGCGTGGCTGGTCCAGGACAAGGGCGGCAAGTTGTCGGTCGAGAGCACCGCCAACCAGGACAGCCCGATCATGGAAGGCAAGCACCCGGTGTTGGGGTGCGATGTCTGGGAACATGCCTACTATCTCAAGTACCAGAATCGACGCGCTGACTACCTGGGGGCCTGGTGGAGCGTAGTGAACTGGACCGTCGTGGGCGACCGCTACTTCAGCTAATCACCCGGGGGTACTCACTCATGGCGATGCCGCAGCCGGGAACGTTCGCGCCGGATTTCACCCTGCCGTCGACTTCGGGATCGACGGTCAACCTGGCCTCGCTCCGGGGCCAGAACGTCTTGCTGGCCTTCTTCCCCCTCGCGTTCACGGGAGTATGCACCGCCGAGATGTGCGCGTTTTCGGTGGACTACGGCCAGTTCGAGAAGGCCGGCACGGCCGTCCTTCCGATCAGCGTGGACTCGATTCCGACCCTGAAGGAGTTCAAAGCCAAGGAGAAGATGGCGGTCGACCTGCTCAGTGATTTCAAGCGGGAGGTCTCCAAGGCCTACGGGACGCTGAACGAGGAGAAATTTTTCAGCCGGCGGGCGTACGTGTTGATCGACAAGGCGGGAACCGTGCGGTGGACCCATGAGGAGGCCGAGCTCGGGCACAAGCGGGACAACAGCGAGCTTCTCACTCACATCGGCAAGCTTGGCTGAGCGTTCGGTTCGCCACCGTCCTTCGATCGAGTCCCCCGATCACGCGTTGAACCGGGCCGCGGCCTGGGCCATTCGCCGAGTCGGGGGACATTTGCGAGCCAATCCGGCGCGAGCGGTGCGCGACGCCATCTGGGGCGACGACGACACCGCCGCGCTTCTCGACGATGCCCGTCTCTGGGACCGGGTCCGAGCCAACAACGTCCTCGACGCCGAGGAATTCCTCGGCCGGCTGGTCGGCGGGCTGTTGGGGATCCACCTCGATGGTCTCGGGGGCCGGCTCGAACTGAGCCCGAACCTCCCGGCGGGTTGGCGCCAGTTCCAGATCCATCGGTTGCGGGCTCATCGGACCCTCCTCGACCTGGAGATCAAGCCGCGAGCCGAGTGGCTGACGATCAAGGTGGCGCTCATCTTCGGCCCGCCGACGCCGGCGGTGGTGTCGTCGGCCACGATGGCGGTGTCCCGGGTCACGGTGGACGAGATCCCGCTCGAGGGCTCCCGGGCCGCCTTCACGATCGGGGGTGAGCACGAGGTCGCGCTCTTCTATGGTGTGTAATCGGCCTATTCCCTATTGTGGGCTTCGTGCGTAACGTCCCTCCGGCAAATGACGACCCTCGGCGGCACCACGCTCGACCTGATCGGCCAGGTCGCCCGGATCCTCAATAGCGGTCTGCCCCCGGACGACACCTTGGCGTCGGTGGCCGCCGTGGTGCATCGCGGCCTCAACCTCCAATCGGTCTGTATCTGGCACCGGGAGCCGAGTGCCAGTCGGTGCGCCGGGATCGCGGCGCCGCCGCGCCCGGCGGCCGCCGACAGCCTCGAAGCGCTGCCGCCCCTGGAGCCAACCGGGGTCCGCTACCCGTTGGTGCACGCCGGCCTCCGCCTCGGGGTTCTCGAGTTGGTCCTGCCCCCCGGCGAACCGTCCTTGCTCCAGAGTGTGGTCGAAGTGCTCCAGAATCTCCTGGCGCCGTTCCTCGATTCGATGACCCTGGCGGAGGACCTGGCCCTCGAGGTCGCTAGCCGGTCGCGGGAGATCTCGGAGCAGCGCCGGTTCACCGGGCTGGTCATCGACAGCCTGCCGGTCGGGCTGTACGTCATCGACCGGGCCTACCGGATTCAGTTCTGGAACCGAAAACGGGAGACGGGCACCCAGGGTCTCCGGCGCGACGACGTGGTGGGCCGGCCCGTCTTCCAGGTCCTGACCCGCCAACCGGTCGAGCAGCTCAAGGCGGACTTCGACCAGATCTTCGCCAGTGGGGAGATCCAGCAGCGAGAGACGGTGGTGGAGCAGGGGGGCGAGCGGCGGGTCTATCGGCTGTCTCGGATTCCAATGCGTCTCGGGGGCGACGCGATCACCCACGTGATCACCATCGGCGAGGACATGACGGAGGCTCGCAACGTTCAGCAGCGGGTCTCCCAGCACGAGAAGCTGGCGGCGGTGGGTCAACTCGCCGCCGGGGTGATGCATGAGATCAATAACCCCTTGGCGACCATCGCCGCGTGTGCCGCCGCGGTGGATGGGCGGCTCGGCGCGAGCGCGGACGGGATCGTCAAGGAATACCTCGAGACGATCGAGCGCGAGGTCCAACGATGCACCAAGATCGTCGACGGGCTGCTCGAGTTCAGCGGCCCGAACGCGTCGGTGCGCCCCAAGGCGATGGTGTCGGTCGACGCCCTGGTCGAGCGGACCCTGTTCCTCCTCCGCCACCACAAGCGATACAAACGGCTCAAGGTCAGCACCGACCTCCAGACCGGCCAGGCGCTGGTCCACGCCAACGAGGAGCAACTGATTCAGGTCCTGATGGGGCTCTCGCTCAACGCGGTCGATGCGATGCTCGACGGGGGATCGTTGGTGCTGCGGAGCTGGCGCCCGCCCGGGCGCCCGGAGGTGGTCGTCGATGTCGTGGACAGCGGCACCGGCATCCCGGCATCGGAGATGCCGAAGATCTTCGAGCCGTTTTACACCACCAAGCCACCCGGCCGCGGGACCGGGCTCGGCTTGTCGATCGCCTACGGGATCGTGCTCGAGCACGGCGGCCGGATCGAGGTCTCGAGCGAAGTGGGGCGGGGCAGCGTGTTCTCGGTGACTCTACCAATCGGGCAGGCGGACGAGAGCTGATGAAAGTCCTCGTGGTCGAAGACGATCGGATCGTGGGCCAATACGTCAAGCGTGGCCTGGAGGAGCAGAGCTACCAGGCCGATCTGGTCGACGATGGCCTCGAGGCGCTCCGGCTGATCTCGGGTGGCCACTACGACCTCGTCATTCTCGACCTGCGGTTGCCGGGAATGACGGGCTACGAGGTGCTCCGTACCGTCCGGGATCGCGGGGTCACCATCCCGATCCTGGTCCTCACCGCGCAGGACGCGGTCGATCACAAAGTCCAGGCGCTCCGGGCGGGGGCGGACGACTACGTGACCAAGCCGTTCGCGTTCGAGGAGCTGTTGGCCCGGGTCGAGGCGATCGCCCGCCGCCCGCCGCAGATCCGTTCGACCCGCCTCGTCATCGGCGACCTCGAGCTCGACACCGCCACCCGCGAGGTACGGCGGGGCGGCAAGCTGCTCGATCTGACCCCGAAGGAATACACGGTCCTCGAGTACCTGATGCGCCATCCAGGTCGGGTGATGTCCCGAACCTTGATCACCGAATACGCCTGGGACTATCACTTCGACCCCGGCACCAACATCGTCGACGTGGTGATCAATCGGCTCCGGAAAAAGCTCGACGCGGGGCGACCCAAGAAGGTCCTCCATACCGTGCGAGGCGTCGGGTACGTGGTGAAGGCCTGACCGGTGCGCTCGATCCGCCAGCGCCTGACCGTGGGGTACATCGCCGCGCTCGCCCTCTCGACGTTGGTGTTCGGGACCATCCTCTACCTCGATCGGCGCCAGGCCAACCTCAAGGAACTCGACGCCCGGCTCGAGGTCGAGGCCGACCTCACCATCCGGCTGCTCCGTGACCTCTCCCAGTCGCTGGGACGCCTCCCCCCGGTACTCGACGGGGTCCAGGGTACCCTCCAGGGCTTTCGCCACTACGTCGTCCTGGTGGGCCGGGATGGGACCACCAAGCTGTCGATCGATCCGTCCGGGGTCCTCGACAGCGCCTCCTTTGGGCGACTGAACCGGTTGGCTGGGCAAGCGGCCACGACGGCTCGATGGGGGACCGCGACGATCCTCGCCGGGCGTCCGGCGCTCCGGTACTACAGCGCGGTCGTGACCCAGGCCGACCCGGAGCTGCATGCCCTCCTCGTCGGAGCCACCCTCGACGAAGTGCTCTTCGGCCCTGACGATCTGCTTCGCACCATGATCTACGTGGCGCCGGTCTTGTTGCTGGTCTCGGTGCTGGTCGGTTCCTGGCTCGCCGGAACCAGCCTGAAGCCGCTCGAGTCGACCATCGACGAGTTGACCGCGATCACCGACGGCAAGAGCCTCCATCGCCGGCTGCCGGTCGACCCGTCGAGCAGCGACGAGCTGGCCCGGCTGTCGCAGGCGGCCAACGGGATGTTTTCCCGCCTCGAGCAGAGCTTCTCGGCCCAGCAGCGATTCGTCGCCGAGGCGAGCCACGAGCTCAAGACCCCGCTGATGGTGCTCCGGGCGGGGGTCGAGCGGGCGCTCACCAATCCGAAGACGCCGCCCGAAAGCCTGGAACCCCTCGACGAGTCCCTCGAAGAGATCAATCGGATGAGCGAGTTGGTGGACAGCCTTCTGATGCTGGCGCGGGCCGACGAGGGCCGAGCGCCCCTGGCGGTGGCCGACTGCGACCTGGCCGAGCTGGTCAGCGAGGCGGGCGAGACCGCGAATATCCTGGCGGAGGCCAACAGCATCACGGTGGTGACGGAGGTACCCGGCGGGCCGGTCATCCTCGCGGTCGATCGCAATCGGATCCGGCAGCTGTTGCTTAACCTGGTGACCAACGCGGTCAAGTTCACCCCAGCCGGCGGGGAAGTCCGGGTTGGCTTGGCCGATCAGGGCGACGCGGTGCAAGTCGTGGTACGGGACACGGGCATCGGGATCGCGGCCGCCGATCTGCCCCACATCTTCGACCGGTTCTGGCGGGCCGACCCGGCTCGCCAGCGCGACGAAGCCAAAGCGGGTACCGGTTTGGGCCTCGCGATCACCAAATGGATCGCCGAAGCCCACGGGGGGACCATTGCGGTCCAAAGCCGCCCTGGCAAGGGCACGGTTTTCACCGTATCATTGCCACGACCGACGACCGGCACTGCAACGGTGGTCGGTTAATCAAACTGTCATCGTTCTGTCATCTTGTGGTCAGCCCGGTGAGAACCCTGACTGTTTGATTTGCGGTTGTCGGATACTGTCGACTCGCTTGGAGGCGTTCTAATGTTCGAGAACCTCATTGAGTCCCAGCCCAAGCGGCAGAGAACCTTGGCGCAATCCGCGATCTCGCTCGTGCTCCATCTGGTTTTGGGCTACGGCGCGATCAAGGCGACTTCGGGCGCCGCGGAGCAGCTGAAGGAGATCCTGCAGGACACCACCATGGTGTTCCTCAAGCCGCCTGAGCCTCCCCCTCCCCCTCCACCGGCGACGCCGCCACCGGACGCGATCGTCACCGCGAATCCTCCCCCGATGGGCTTCCAGACCGTGATGCCCCCGACGGAGATTCCGAAAGACATTCCGCCGGTCAACCTGAACGAGCGGTTCGACGCCAAGGACTTCAGCGGTAAGGGTGTCGAAGGCGGTCTCGCCAGCGGTGTCGTGGGTGGCACCGGTCCGGTCTCGACCCAGGAAACGTTCGTCGAAGCCGAGGTGGACGACCCGGTCTCGCCGATCAACTTCCCCAAGCCGAAGTATCCGCCGGTCCTCCAGCAGGCTGGCATCGCCGGCAGCGTCGACGTCCAGTACGTCGTCGGTATCGATGGCAAGGCGGAGATGTCGCAGTTCCGGGTGCTTCGGAGCACCAACAAGGCGTTCGAGGAGCCGGCGCGCGACGCCATCGCCGGGGCCACGTTCAAGCCGGCCAAGATTCGGGGCCAGGCCGTGCGCCAGCTAGTGCAGCAACGAATATCGTTCAATATCGGAGCCTGATCCAGACCCCCTTCAACTGTTTGCCTGACTTTAAAGGAGCTGTCAAATGGGTGTAGATATTCTGACCCTGTACGAGCACGCCAACACCTTCGCGCGGGCAATCGTCTGGCTCATGATCCTGATGTCGGTCTACTCGCTCACGGTGGCGATCGGCAAGATGATCCGGATCCGGAAGAGCACCTCGGCGACCCGGAAGTTCGCGCCTCAGTTCTCCCGCGCGATTCAGGAAGAGCAGCTCGATCAGGCCATCACCCTGGCTGAGAAGAACCAGACCAGCCACGTCGCCAAGGTCCTGGGCGGCGCCCTCACCGAAGTGAAGCCCCTCCTCCGCGATCGGGCCACCATCACCGCCGCCGACATCAACTCGGCCGAACGGGCGGTGGAGCGTCAGATGTTGATCACCCTCGCCGACTTCAAGCGCGGCCTCGGCGTCCTGGCGACGGTCGGCTCGACGGCGCCGTTCGTCGGACTGCTCGGCACCACGATGGGCATCGTCACCGCCTTCAACGCCATGTCGGCGGGCGGCGCATCGGGCGGTCTGGCCGGCATCGCCGGCGGTATTTCCGAGGCGCTGATCACCACCGCGCTCGGCCTCCTGGTCGCGATCCCGGCGGTGTGGTTCTACAACTACTTCACCACCAAGATCGAGAACCTGACCGTCGAGATGACCTACAGCTCGAAGGAACTGATCGACTACTTGATCAAGAGCGTCGGCAGCGAGTTCGGCCGATCGATCTTCACCAAGGAGTTCCAGGCCCAAAAGGCGGTGAGCGGCAGTGGCCACATCAGCTAGCGCGTCTGCCGGCCGAACCAAAGTCCAGGCCGAGCCTAACGTCATTCCGATGATCGACATCATGCTGGTGTTGTTGATCATCTTCATGATCGTGACGCCGCTGATCGCGAATGGCTTCCAGGCAACGATGCCGACGGGCGAGAACCTCGACAAGCGGCCCGAAGGCGAGGGCGAGGTCGTCCTCGGCATCGATCAGAGCGGAGGCTACTTCCTCAACGGCGCCGCGATTGCCGCCGATGTGCTCCCGGACCAGCTGAAAGCAGTGTACGCCGCTCGCCCGGAGGACAAGATCCTGTACTTCCGGGCTCACAAGGATCTCAAGTTCGACAAGATCCAGGATGCGGTCGAGATCGCCCGCCGGGCGGGCGTGCGGGTCATGGCGGCGATCACCGACATCGAAAGCTCAGGCCTCAACGTCTTCGGTAAGAAGAAAGAGGAATAGGGGGTCTTATGGCTGGATCAGTTGCTGCCTCTGGAGAAATGAGCGCGGAACCGAACGTCATTCCGATGATCGACATTCTCCTCGTGCTCTTGATCATCTTCATGATCTCGCAGCCGTTGGCCCGAATGGCGATCGACGTTCAGGTTCCCCCGCTCGAGACGGCGGCCAATACCGGCCCGTCCTCGCAGATCGTCCTCAACATCCTTGCGGACGGCAACTACGAGATCAACGGCCAACCGGTACCGCCGGGGCAGTTGGATACCCAGATTCACGCGATCTACGACAATCGGCCGGCCAAGCTGATCTTCATCAAGGCCGACGCAAGCCGGACCTACCAGGACTGGATCGAGGCTTCGGACGTTGTTCGAGGTGCCGGAGTCCAGGTCATCGGGTTCACGCCGAAAGGCTGATCCGATCGATTCAGGCTGGATGGGCAGGTAGGACAGATCGAGGGCCGGACCTACGTCCGGCCCTCGATCGTTTTGACAGAGAGCTGACCTCCGGGAGCGCGACGGTGGCTGGGAGTGGCTACGGCACGCCTGTACGTTCTCAAATGATAACGAGTATCATTTATCAGTCCTTGTCCGGTACTCCCGGCAAGCTCGGCTACTTTTGACCGCCGGCCCCCTGACGTCCGACCCGAGCGACTGACGAATCTTTTTGTTCGCCGCGGACGTCACCGATTATCGGGTCAATTCAGCCCACGTCCGTTGGTGGACCTCTCATCGGGGATCGCAGTGAAGGCGACGAGAGCCAGAGTCGACATCTCGCTCCCCCCCCACCGTCGCTCACCGGCTGGGGCGGTGATCGCCGTCGTTGCCCATCTGCTCATCTTCTCCGCTCTTATCGCGCTCGCCCCGTTGCGCAACCTCGACTTCCAGGACAACGCCGGAGCCCCGGGGGCGGAGCGCTCGGGTGGCGGCGGCGGTGGGGGCGGCAGAGTCCGATTGGTCGCCCTGCCCGCTTTAGCCCACGCTGTGGTTCCGCCACCGCCACCGGTCGTGCCGCCCCCGGTGCCCCCGCCCGTGATGGTGCCGCCGATCGAAACGCCGGTCGTGGCGCCCCCGGCGCCTGACACGGTCCTGCCGGCAGCCACCACGGATCAACCGGCCAGCGGATCCGGCGGCGGGCGAGGCACGGGCTCCGGCAGTGGCTCGGGGACCGGCACGGGATCGGGTAGCGGGGCCGGGAGCGGCTCGGGCACGGGGAGTGGCACCGGGCCCGGTTCGGGCGGTGGCGGCACGGCCCGACCTCCCGAACCGAGGCAGCTGATCCTCCCGCCTCCCGACGTTCCCAAGAGCATGCGAGGCATCACGATTAGCGTTACCTTCTTGGTCGGACCCGAGGGGCGCGTCGAGTCCGTTCGTTTTGTCCCCGAACCCGACGATCGTGGGTTCGCCAAGAAGCTCGAAGAAGTGATGCGGAACTACCGGTTCCGGCCGGCGCGTGGACCTGATGGAACCGTGGTCGCGGGCACGGTCATGGTGCAACTGACCTTCTAACCGAACGCCATGTCTCTCTTTGCCAGAAAGCCCATCACCGCCGAGGGCGACCGCGGCATGGTCCGCGTCCTTGGCGTTGGCGATCTCGTCATGCTCTCGATCGGCGCGGTGATCGGCGCCGGCATCTTCGCCTCGCTCGGGACGGCCGCGGCAGGCGAAGTCGCCGCCGACGGCACCGTCATCCGGGCCGGCGCGGGCCCGGCGCTGATCATCTCCTTCCTGTTGCTCGGAGTGGTCTGCGGGTTGGCCGCGCTCTGCTACGCCGAGCTGGCGTCGATGATCCCGACCTCGGGATCGGCGTACGCCTACACCTACGCGACCTTGGGTGAGTTCCTGGCCTGGGTCATCGGCTGGGACCTCATCCTCGAGTACGCGATCGGGAACATCGCCGTGGCGGTGGCGTGGAGCGGCTATTTCAACTCGCTGCTCGCTGGGTTTGGGATTCACCTGCCGGATTGGTTGTCCCACGGGTACTTCCAGGTGAAGATGTCCGCCGACCCCGCGATGCGGGCGATGCTCGACTCCGCGCCTAACCTGTTCGGGATCCCGGTGCTCCTCAACCTGCCGGCGTTCGCGATCGTCGGGGCGGTGACGGTGCTGCTGTGCATGGGCGTCAAGGAGAGCACCCGGGCCAACAACATCATGGTGGTGATCAAGCTCGCCGTCCTGCTCCTGTTCGTGGTCGCCGGGTTGATGCACCTCGATACCGACAACTACACACCGTTCGCGCCCAACGGGTTCCGGGGCATTCACCAGGGCGCGGCCATCGTGTTCTTCGCCTACATCGGGTTCGACGCGATTTCGACCGCGGCCGAGGAAACCAAGAACCCGCAGCGCAACCTGCCGATCGGCATTCTGCTCGGTCTGGCGGTGTGCACCCTGATCTACATCATCGTCGGGGCGGTGGCCACCGGGTTGGTCCCCTATCAGCAGCTCCGCTCCGCCGACCCGCTGTCCCATGCATTGTCTCTGGCGGGGCTCGGCACCGTCAGCTGGATCGTGGCGGCGGGCGCGGTGGTCTCGATGACCGCGGTGCTGCTCGTCTTCCAGTACGGCCAGCCACGGATCTTCTTTGCCATGGCGCGGGACGGCCTGCTGCCGAAGTGGGCGGCGAAGATCCATCCCAAATGGCGGGTACCCCATGTCACGACCATCTTCACCGGGGTCGTGGTCGCGGTCGGCGCGCTGGTGGCTGAGGAGAACTCGATCTACGACCTGACCAACATCGGTACCTTGGCGGCGTTCGCGTTGGTATGCGTCGGGGTCTTGGTGTTGCGGATCCGCGAGCCGAACCGGAAGCGGCCGTTTCGAGTTCCTTTCGTGTGGCTGGTCACGATCGGCGGGGCCGCGGCCTGTCTCTTCGTGATGAAGGGCCTCCCGCCTCGCGCCTGGATGATGTTCGGCGTCTGGATGGCCATCGGGCTCCTGGTCTATTTCCTCTACGGCTATCGTCACAGCGTCCTCCGCACCGGCAAGCCGATCGAGGTCGAACCGCTCGATGGCCCGCACTAGCGCGCGACGCCGGGCCAGGCCCGGTCGGGCGCCGAACGAACCGAGGACCGGATGACGAAACGCCTCCAAGTGTACGAAGCCGAGGGGTTGGTCGTGACCTTCGACCCCACGGTCTGCATTCACTCGACCACCTGCGTGCAAACCTTGCCGGGCGTTTTCGACGTGTCTCGAAAACGGTGGATCGACTTGGCGCAGGCCACCGCCGACGAGGTCGTCGCCGCGGTCGGGAAATGTCCCTCGGGCGCGCTTCAGGCCATTCGGGCGGGCAGTGCCCCGTCCGTCGCCAGACCGACGGCCGCGACCGTGGAGGTCACCGTCAAGCCGAACGGGCCATTGTTGGTTCGCGGTCCGGTGGCGGTGTTCAAGGAGAACGGCGAGCGGGTCGACAAGGAAAGCTGCGCCTTCTGCCGGTGCGGGGCGACGAAGAGCGCACCGTTTTGCGACGGCAGCCACAACCGGATTGGATTCAAGTCACCGAGCTAACGGGTCGCGGCGGCCGCCAGTCGGGGACCGCCAAGAAGCGGGTCGACCGGCGTGGCCAAAGGCACGAAGGGCGGCTCGATCAAGGAGGCGACTCTGGGGCCGAGCAGACCTTCGGTGACCAGGATGCCGCCGGTCATCCCGAGCGGGATGGCGCCGGAAGCAAAATCGGGCCGGAGTGAGTTGATCAAGCCCGCCAGCGCGCAAGCGGCCGCCTCGAGAATGCCGGCGGCGACGCCGTCGCCGTCCCTTGCCGTCGCGGCCACCGCCCGGGTGAGCTGGGCCACCTCGCGGGGGGTCGCCACGGTCGACCAGCCGACCA
Source organism: Gemmatimonadales bacterium (assembly GCA_046160105.1). Lineage (GTDB taxonomy): Bacteria > Gemmatimonadota > Gemmatimonadetes > Gemmatimonadales > GWC2-71-9 > SHZU01. The sequence continues at coordinate 11,275 of JBJXGT010000019.1, forward strand.
GCTCCCGAAAATCCGGCGCCCCGGTCGCGCGAAGGAGCGCGGCCGTCAGCGCGGTCGTCGGGCCGCGGCCGTCCTCCGCGAGGCCGGTGGCGATCAGGGCCGAACGACCGATCCAGTAGCCGGCTCCTTCGTCGCCCATCTGCCAGCCAAAGCCGCCTCGGCGCACCATCCGCCCTTCGGCGGTGCGGCCGATCGCGACGCTGCCGGTCCCGGCGACCAGGACGACGCCCACGTCGCTGCCTAACGCCTCGAACGCGAGCCCCACGTCGGTGACCACGGTCACCGACGCGGCGATCCGTTCTCGCGCCAAGGCGGTCCGAATCTCCTCGGCGTCGGCCGGCCGGCCGGCCCCGGCCGCCCCCACCACGATCGCGTCGGCCCGGAGGAGGCTGGCTTGGGCCATCGTGGCCCGAATCAAGTCCGCCACCGTCGTCGCGGTGACCAACGCTCGGCCCGGCCTGACCGCGCTGCCCGGACCGCGCCCGTGCCCGATTCGCTCCCCGTCGTTGGTGATGGCGACGGTGGTCTTGCTCCCGCCCACGTCGGCGGTGATCACGATCATCGGGCGACCTCCAGTCGAGGCGGGGTCGACCGCACCGCCGATGACAGCCAGCCTACCGTCAGGCAGAACAGAGTGCCCAGCGGCACGTACCAGGGCCAGGCCAACCGCCCCACCGGCGCGAGCCAGGGCACCATCTCGACGCTGAGCCGACGGGCGAAGATCACCACCAGCATCACGGCCATGGTGGACAGCGCCGCCACCGCGACGTCCCGTCCCCGGGTCCGGGCCAGTTGGGCGAGCAGGTACGTCCCCAGCAAGGCGCCGTAGGTCACCGAGGCGACCGACAACGCCAGCACCACGACTGGAGTGTCGTTGCCGCTGGCGTAGGCGTGGAAGCCGAGGGCGCCGACGATCAGCGCCGCGCCCCACCCCGCCGACACGGCCCGGCCGACGCGCATCAGGTGGACTGGATCGGTCCGGCCGGACAGGGTCACGTAGAAGTCGTGGGTCACCGCCGACGCCAGTGCGTTGATCGAGCTCGAGATGGTGCTCATCGCCGCCGCGAGGATCCCGGCGATCATCAGTCCGGCGACGCCGGCGGGGAGCGAATCGATGATGAAACGAGGGAAGATCTGATCGGCGGTGAGGCCCTCTGGGGCCCGACCCGCCGCCCAGATGGCCGAGCCAACCAGGAGGAAGAGCAGGAACTGGAACACCACCACCACGCCCGAGCCGATCAGCGCCCGACGGGCGTCGCCCAACGACCGGGTGGCGAGCAGCCGTTGGACGATCAGGTGATCGGTACCGTGCGAGGCCGCGGTAAGCAGCGTCCCGCCGATTAGGCCCCCCCAAAAGGTGTAGGTCGAGGTGAGATTGAACGACCAGTCGATGACTCGGAGCTTGCCAGCGTTGGCGGCCAGATCGAGCGCGGCGCTCATGCCGCCCGCGAGTTGCCAGGCGATCGCCAGGGCCACGAGGCCGCCAGCGAGGTAAATCGCCAGCTGGACCACGTCCGCCCAGACCACCGCCTTGAGCCCGCCGAACCAGGTGTAGATCACGGTGATTCCGCCCATCAACACGATCGCGGTGGGCACGCTCCAGCCGGTCACCAACGCGAGCGGGATGGCGCCGGCGTAGATCCGAACGCCATCGCCAAGGAATCGGGTGATCAGGAACGCGCCGGAGATCAGCCGCCGGGTCGGGACGCCGAAGCGGGTTTCGAGCCTGGTATATGCCGTCTCCTGATGGCCGGTGAAGTAGCCGGGAAGGAGCCACCACGACACCAGCACCCGGCCCAGGAAATAGCCCAGTGGCAGTTGGAGAAAGGTGAGGTCGCCGCGGGCCCCGATGCCGGGCACCGAGATGACGGTGAGGGCGGAGGTTTCGGTCGCGACGATCGAAAGGAGGACGCTCCAGGTGGGCAGGTCCCGCGAGCCGAGGAAGTAGTCGCCCGCGGTGCGCTGAGTCCGCGTCACCCAGAGGCCTACCCCCATCGTCACCGCGAAGTAGGCGAGGATGATGCCGAGATCGAGAGGTCGCATCGGTGCCTCAAGTTGGCCCCTGGACGATTCGGTCACAAGCCCGCAACCTCTCGGTCCGGCTCGCCGTAGGGGACGTCGATCCAGTCGCCTGCCGCGCCCGGCCGACGCCCGCATAACCGAAGCCAAGGAGGGTCCGCCCGATGCCCAGTCAATCAGGTGGCACGAACTGGCCCGACGCCGTGAGGCGAACCGCGGCGTTCGGGGTGGTGGCCGTCGCGCTGGTCGGGGTTTGGGGGCGGCAACCGGCCCGCGGGCTCATCAGCGATCACACCCGGGCCGGTCCGCGGCTGGCCCAGTGCGTCGCCGGCCCCCGCCGGACGATCTATCGCGATGCCGAACCGTACGCGGCGGTCGACCCGCGCGACGATCGTCATCTGGTGGTGGCGTGGCAGGCCAGCGGTCCGGGGGGCGGCGCGATCATGGCGGCGGTGTCGTTCGATGCCGGGGCGACGTGGAGCGCCCCCGCTTTGCTGGCGGTCACCGGCTGCGGAGGTGGCTCGACCGAGGCCCAACGGGCCAGTGACTCCTGGGTCGCCTTCGGGGCCGATGGTCGGGTTCACGTGGCCGGCATCGGGTGGCGTCCGGGGCCCGACGACGGACCGGACGCCTACAACGCGCTGGTGGTGGTGTCATCCGCCGACGGCGGACGCAGTTGGGACTCCGGGGTCACCGTGGCCCGCGGCGATCCCGCGGTCGGGCTCAGCCACGACAACGTCGCGATCGCGACCGATCCGCGCCGACCCGGAGTGATCTACCTCACCACGACCCGCTACTCGCGGACCGCGGGACCGGGCGGCCGACCGTCGCTGGTCGGCCCGGTGGGCTTCTCGAGCAGCGCCGACGGAGGACGCACCTGGCGACCGATGGTGGTGATCGGACCCAACTCGTTGGGCAGCCGGGTCTCCGCGCCGCAGCCGATCGTCGATCCGCGCGACGGCGTGGTGCGGGTGGTCTACCATCGGTCCGATCGGCGCCGCCAGTTGATCGGGATGATCGCGTCGGCCGACGGCGGCCGGACTTGGGGGGGTGAGGACACGGTGGTGGCGGTCCAGCCCGGTCCATCGGCCACCACCAATCCGCGGGACGGGGAACGGTTCGTCTACGCCGTCGACATCGTCCAAGTCGCCCAGGATCCCACCGACGGCGCGCTCTATCTCGGCTACGCCGATAGCCGGCTCGACTCCGCCCGCACCAACGGCGTCTCCCTGGTGGTCAGCCGAGATGGAGGGCGACGGTGGTCGGCGCCGATCGCGATGAGGGGGACCCCCGGCCACCAGGGGTGGCTGCCGGCGCTCGCGGTCGGCCCGGCGGGCGAGATCGGGCTGGGCTACCTAACGTCGGCGTTCGGGGCGAATGGTGCCGAGGCCACCCTCGACTACCGGGTCGCCCGAGTCAGGAACCGCGACGGCCGACTGACGATCGTCGCCGACACCTTGCTCGATCGGGGACCGTTGATCTGGCCCGGTGACTATCACGCGTTGGTGGCGACGGCCGCGGGGTTTCGGTTGGTGACCGGTCGGGCGCCGCCGGTGGCCGATTCGACCAACCCGACCGACATCGTGATTCGGTAGCCCGGAAACGAACGGGGCCCCGTCGTCAGGGGCCCCGTCACCGGATGGTTGCCGCGGGTGCTTAGGCGGTGAAGCTGGTGCCGCAGCCGCAGCCGCCGGTCGCGTTGGGATTCTCGAAGGTGAAGCCAGACCCCTGCATCGAGGTGACGTAGTCGATTTTGACCCCGTTCAGGTAGGGCAGGCTGAACCCGTCGAGGAACAGCTTGATCTCGCCCACCTCCAGCACGATGTCGTCGTCCAGGGCGCGCTCCTCGATGTTCAGGCTGTACTTGAATCCCGAACACCCGCCCGGCAGGACGCTGACCCGCAGGCCCCCCGTCTCCGGCGCCACGTTTTCCGCCGCCATGAACTTGAGCACCTCGGCGACCGCGTTCGGGGCCAGGTGAACGGCCACGCCGTCCATCGTCTTCTCAGTTGCGCTCATTAGAACCTCCCTATTCCGACCTGCAAGGTAGGAATATCGGCCGGTGGTGTCAACGCATCCCCGATTCCAGGGCCGTGACCGCGCGGTCGGCCACCAGGATCCGCAGCGGCGCCAGCCGCGGATTGTCCCGGGTCGGGTTGACCCGATTCGTGAGCAGAATGACCACCAGATCGCGAGTCGGATCGATCCACACCGAGGTGCCGGTGAAACCGGTGTGCCCGAAACTCTCGGCCGACAGTCGAGTGCCCGCACTGCTGCCGTTCGACGGGGTATCCCAGCCCAGCGCCCGGCTCGAGCCTACGACGAGTCCCTGGCGGCGGGTGAACTCGCGGACGACCGCCGAGTTGAGGCGTGGTCCATTGGTCGGGTCGCCGCGGCGGGCGGCCAGCAACCACTCGCCGAAGGCGATGAGGTCATCGGCGGTAGCGAAGAGACCGGCGTGGCCGGATATCCCTCCCAGGAACGCGGCGTTCTCATCATGGACCTCGCCGTGAACGATTCGGCCCCGCCACGGATCCCGCTCGGTCGGCGCGATCCGATTTCTCCACTTGGTCGGGGGCCGGAACTGGGCGGCTCGCAGCCCGAGCGGCCGGCGAACCATTCGATCGAAGAGACGATCGACGGATTGGGCGTAAATCCGCTCGATGACCTTGGTGAGGGTGATCGCGCCGAGATCCGAGTAGATCGTCCTGGCCCCGGGTGTGGTGTCGAGCGGGGTCGAGAGCGCCAAGGCCACCGCGCTGTCGGCGGTGGGCGATTCCTGCCAGAGCGGGCGATGGGCGCGAAGCCCGCTGGAATGGGTCAGCAGATGTCGAATGGTCACGGCGCCTTTGCCGTCGCCGACGAACTCGGGGAGATACCGCTGAACCGGATCGTCGAGGTGGAGGCGGCCGTGATCGACGGCCAGCATCGTCACCGTCGTCAGGGCGACCACCTTGGTGAGCGACGCGAGGTCGTACACGGTTCGCCGGTCGACCGGGCGGGGGAGGTCGACACCGAGGCGACCGGAGGCGTGGAAGAACCGCTGGCCGCGGACCGACACGGCGACCACCGCGCCCGGGGCCGCCCCTGCCGTGACCGCGGAGTCGACCCCGGCGACCAAGTCTTGCCACAGGCAGGCCGCTTGGCAGCTCGCTGGTGCCAGTGTCGGCGCGGGTCGCCCGCCGCAGGCTCCGGCGGCCAGGAGCGCGGTGAGGGCGCCCAGCCTAACGGTCGCTCGCATCGGTTCCTGGCAGGGCAATCCCGTCGCCGAGCGCGGCGAACGGGGGTAGGGCGATGGGCAGCCGGCCACCGATCGGATCGCCCGACAACGCCCGGGCGGCGGCCCGTTCGGTCAGCGGATTGCTGGTCCAGGCCAGCAGCAGCGAGGGGATGGTGGGCACCTGGTTCAGCAGGTACGGGGACCCGAACGACACCACCACCGTCGGACCCCCTCGGCTCCGCTCGGTGATGAGACCCGCGAGCGCGGCGGGCATCGCGATCGAGCCGCTGCCCGTCGTGACCCGCACCGCGACCGAGAAGAGCCCGATCGGGGCTTGGCTGAGGACCATGCGGGCACTGTCGTAGCTGGCCGGGCCGCTGGTCGGCGACAGCCGAAAGGCGCTCACCCGATGGCCCCGCTCAGCGAGGTATCCGGGGAACCCGGCCCCGGCGCTGCCATCGCCGTAGGTCACCACGGCGAGCGTGCCGGGCTCCCGTCGGAGCCGTGCGACGGTATTGGCTTGATCGCGAACCAACACCAGCGACCGGCGGGTGATGGCTCGGGCGCTGTCGAGGAAGGCCTGACGGCCCACCACCCGGCCGATCCGGTCGAGCGAGACGGTCCGGCGCTGAAAGAGCCCCGCCGCTTCCTTCATCGCCACCAGGCGGCTCGCCGATCTCGCCAAGCGCTGGCGGGTGATCCGGCCCGAGCGGACCGCCTCGACCATCGCCACGATCGCGGCGCGAGGGTCGGCGGGCATCAGGAGGAGATCGCTGCCGGCTTCGAAGGCGAGAACCGCCGCTTCGCCGCTGCCATACTTGGTGACCAACGCGCCCATGTCGAGGGCGTCGGTGACGACGAGTCCCTTGAAGCCCAGGGAATCGCGAAGGACCGCGCCCATGACCTTCTTCGACAGCGTGGCCGGGATCGAGTCGCGATCGAACGCCGGGAGGGCGACATGAGCCGACATGATCACGTCGACCCCGGCGGCGATCGCGGCCCGAAAGGGCACCAGTTCGACCGCGGCCAGGTCGGTCCAGGCCTTGCCCACCACCGGCAGGCTGATGTGAGAGTCGGTGTCGGTGTCGCCGTGCCCCGGAAAGTGCTTGGCGCTTGCCAGCATCCCGGCGGCCTTGAGACCCCGGATGTTGGCGGCAACCAATCGGCCCACCCCGACCGGATCGGACCCGAACGACCGGGTATTGATGACCGGGTTATCGGGGTTGTTGTTGACGTCCGCGACCGGGGAGAAGGTCAGGTGCACTCCGACCGCGCGGCCCTCGAAACCGGTGATCCGGCCCATCGTGTAGGCATCCGGCTCCCTCCCGGTGGCGGCCACCCCCATATTGGTGGGGAAGGGGGTGGCGCCGTCGAAGCGAAACGAGGCTCCCCCCTCCAGGTCGGAGGCGATCAACAGCGGCAGCTTCGACCGTCGTTGCAGGAAGTTGAGCTTCGAGGCGACGTCGAGGGGCGAGCCGATCGAGATCACGATCCCGCCGACCTCGAGGGAATCGATCCAGCCGCGGGCGCGGTGAAGCCCGTCGGCATCGAACCCGGTGTAGTCGCCGAGCAGCCACGGCATCACCAGCTGGCCGACCTGCTGGCGAACCGACAATCCCGCCACCACGGCGCGGACCCGAGCGCTGGGCCTTGGCTGGGCCGGCGTTGACTCCACCACCAGGGTTGCCGCGGCGGCGACTCCGAGCAAGAGATGACGATGCGAATTCATCACGTCGCGCTGTGGCTCTCACTGAGTGGGTTGGGTCCGTCACCGATCGTCCGACCGGGCCTCGATGTCCTTGTCACCGATAGCCTCCATCTGGTCCGCGGCCGCCGGGTGGGATTGGTCGCCAACCAGGCGAGCGTCGACCAGCACGGTGTCCATGCGGTGGAGCGGCTTCGGGCTGCCGGAGTGACACTCGTCGCCCTCTTCAGCCCCGAACACGGTTTTCGGGGCGGCGCCGACCCCGGGGAAGTGGTTCCCACGACGGTCGATTCGGCCACCGGATTACCAATCTACAGCCTCTACGGCAAGACTTTCGCCCCCACCCCCGAGATGCTCTCCGGGGTGGACGTGCTGCTGGTCGACCTCCCGGACGTTGGGGCCCGGTACTTCACCTATGTCTCGACGGCGGCTGAGGTTATCAAGGCCGCGGTCCCTCGCGGCAAGACGGTGCTGGTGCTCGATCGCCCCAATCCGTTGGGCGGCGCGATGCAGGGCAACGTGCTCGATACCGCGTTTCGCTCGTTCGTTGGCCGGTTTCCAGTCCCGATGCGCCACGGCCTGACAATGGGGGAGTTGGCCAGGTGGATCAGCCAGGACCTCGGTTTGGCGGCCGGAGTCGGGGTGGTGCCGGTGGCGGGGTGGGAACGTCGACAGACGGGGTTCGCCACCGGGCTTCCGTTTCTGGCGCCGAGCCCCAACCTGAAGGATCTCGAGAGTCTGTTCCACTATCCGGGGAGCTGCCTGTTCGAGGGGACGGCCCTGTCGGTCGGCCGCGGCACCGAAGCCTCCTTCAGCCAGGTCGGCGCCCCGTGGCTCGATACCACCGCGGTGTTGAAGATCGTTCGACGAGCGGGGCTCCGCGGGGTTCGGTTCGCCGGGACGACGTTCACGCCGAGGCGCCCCGGCGACGGGAAGTTCGCGGACACCCTGTTGCTCGGGATTCGCCTCCACTTGGTCGACGCCGCCCGCTACGAGCCAGTGCTCACCTCGGTGGTTTTGCTCTCGGCCATTCGAACGGTTCACGGTGACCGGATCGGCTTTACCCCACCGCACTTCGACCGTCTCGCTGGCAGCGCGGGGCTCCGTGGCGCCTTGCTTCAGGGCCGGTCGCCGCGGCGAATCGTGGCGTCCTGGCGGTCGGATCTCGCCGGATTCGAACGCAGGATTCGTCCCTTTCTCCTCTACCGATGATGCCGCGCCGGGTTTGCGACCGGGGCGGCCCACCATTATTGTTGAGGGCTCTTAAGTCATTGTCGAACTGATGATTAGCCCGGCTTGGCCGGGCTTCGGGAAAAGCTCGTGAAGCTGGTTACCAAGTCGCTCGAGCGGACCTTCTTCGGGGTCACCAACCCGATCGTCGGCTGGCTGCTGCGCCTGGGCGTCCGGCCCAACTCCCTGACGACGTTGGGCGCGTTGCTGGTGGTGGCCTCGGCGGTCGCCTATGGGGCTGGCTGGATTCGGACGGGCGGCGCGTTGTTGCTGTTCTCCGGCGTGGTGGACACGTTCGACGGCGAGGTGGCCCGCCGCGGCGGGTTGGTTTCGAAGTTCGGTGCCTTCTACGACTCGACCCTGGATCGGGTTGGCGACGGGGTAACCTTCATCGGGATCGCGGCCTACCTGCTGCGGACGCCCTCGATTCCGTTTCAGACCGTGATGGTCATCCTGGCGATGGTGGCCGTCTTGAGTTCGCTTTTGGTATCGTACGCGCGGGCACGGGCCGAGGGGCTTGGGCTCGATTGCAAGGTTGGCCTGGTGCAACGGGCCGAGCGGTTGATCGGCATCGGGGTCCCGACCCTGCTGGTGGGGGCCGGGCCCAATGGTATCGTGCTTCAAGCCATCATCGTGATTCTCGCGGTGCTGTCGACGGTGACCGTGGTCCAACGGTTCGTCTACGTGTATCAGATCACCGAAGGCGCGAAGCGTCCTGGCGGAAATTCGTAAGAAAGGAAGCACTGGTGTCAGATCGTGCTGCCAAGTCCATCCCCGCGGCCGACGGCAAACTCGGGATCCTCTGCGTTGGGCTCGGCGCGGTGGCGTCCACTTTTATCGCCGGGGTCGAGAACGTTCGCCGCGGGCGGGCGCAGGCCACCGGGTCGCTCACCCAGTTGGCCACCATCCGGCTTGGCAAACGCACCGATAAGCGGTCGCCGCTGATCAAGGACTTCGTCCCCCTGGCGAAGCTCGACGACCTGGTCTTCGGCGCCTGGGATCCGGTGCCGGACGACTGCTATCAGTCGTGCCTCCACTGTGGGGTGCTCGACAAGCATGAGCACGTCGAGCCGATCGCGAGTTTTCTCAAGACGGTTGCGCCAATGCCGGCGGCGTTCGACCAGCACTACGTCAAGCGGCTCCAGGGCACCAACGTCAAGAAGGGCTCCAAGCGCGAGCAGGCCGACGCCCTTCGCAAGGACATTCGCGATTTCAAGGCGAAGCACGGCTGTAGTCGCCTGGTGATGGTCTGGTGCGCCTCGACCGAGATCTTCATCGTTCCCGGCCCGCAGCACCAGACGATCGAGGCCTTCGAGAAGGCGATCGACGCCAACGACGTGGCCATCGCGCCCTCGATGCTCTACGCCTATGCCGCCGTGATGGAGGGCGTGCCCTTCGCCAACGGGGCGCCGAACCTGAGCTGCGACTTCCCGGCGCTCGAGGATCTCGCCAAGCAGCGGAAGGTCGCGATCGGCGGGAAGGACTTCAAGACCGGTCAGACCATGCTCAAGACCGTCCTCGCGCCGATGTTCAAGGCGCGGATGCTCGGCGTGGCGGGGTGGTATTCGACCAACATCCTCGGTAACCGCGACGGCGAGGTGCTCGACGACCCCGAGAGCTTCAAGACCAAGGAAGAGTCCAAGCTCGGTGTTCTGGAGCACGTTCTCCAACCCGAGATGTACCCCCACCTCTACGGCAAGCTCTATCACAAGGTGCGGATCAACTACTATCCGCCTCGGGGTGACAACAAAGAGGGCTGGGACAACATCGACATCTTCGGATGGCTCGGCTATCCGATGCAGATCAAGGTCGACTTTCTCTGCCGCGATTCGATTCTCGCCGCGCCGCTGGTGCTCGACCTCGCCCTGTTCTTCGACCTCGCCCAGCGGGCCGGCATGTCGGGGATCCAGGAATGGCTCTCGTTCTACTTCAAGAGCCCGCAGGTGGCCCCGGGCCTCTACCCCGAGCACGACCTTTTCATTCAGCAGACCAAGTTGAAGAACACCCTCCGGTATCTGATGGGCGAAGAGCAGATCACCCATCTGGGTGTCGAATACTACGACTACGGCAAGGAGTGACCGGGCCGCGATGAAATACTTCCATCGGACCTCGATCAGCCCCGACGACGCGATCGCCGGCGCGGCAAGCTATTTCGGGGCACGGATGAGCCCGACCCAGGAAGGCCGCCGGCTCCGGCGGTTTTCCAGTGGGCTGGGTCAGGTCACCATCTCGGCCGAGGCCGAGGGGGGGCATTACACCCTCGTGGTCGTCGAGACCAATCAGCCGGGCGAGAGCGAGCTCGACAAGTTCGCCAAGCGGTTTCTCTCCACCGTCCACGCGACGGCCGACCGCCGCCACGTGGTTCGGGGCGCCTACTGACGATGACCTCGGTGCCCGAACGCGCCAGTGTGATTCCCGCTGGACTGTCGCAGGCGCAGCTCCACGAGCTCTACTCCTGGATGCGACTCACCCGGTCGCTCGAGGAGAAGCTGGTCGCCCTCTATCGGCAGACCAAGGTGGTCGGAGGGTTGTTCCGGTCGCTCGGCCAGGAGGCCGACGCGGTGGGCAGCGCCTTCGCGCTCGATCGAACCAAGGGCGACATTCTCTCCCCGTTGATTCGCAATCTCGGCTCGATGTTGGTGCAGGGGGCGACCCCGATCGAGGTCCTCCGGCAGTACATGGCCAAAGCGACGAGCCCGACCCGGGGACGCGAGCTCAACATCCACTTCAACGACCTGGAGCGCGGCTTCCTGGGCCAGATCTCCCATCTGGGGGACATGGTCCCGGTGATGTGCGGCGTCACCCTGTCGTTCAAGATGCGGAAAGAGCCCCGGGTCGGGATGGTCTACATCGGCGACGGGGCCATGAGCACCGGCGCCTTTCACGAAGGCATCAACTTCGCCGCGGTCCAGCGGCTTCCCCTGGTGATCATCGCCGAAAACAATGGGTACGCCTACTCGACACCGATGAGCAAACAGACGGCGGTGAAGTTCCTCTTCGAGAAGGCAGCGGGATATGGGGTGGCCGGCGAGCAGGCCGACGGCAACGACGTCCTCGCCGTCTATGAGGTGACCAAACAGGCGGTCGACCGGGCGCGGGCGGGCGGCGGGGTCACTCTCGTCGAGCTGATCACCTACCGGCGGAAGGGCCATGCCGAGCACGACAACCAATCGTACGTGCCGAAAGAAGAGATCGAGGCGTGGGAGGCCCGCGATCCCATCGATCGATACGCTCGGCAGTTGACGGAGCGCGGGTGGGCGAGTCCGCAGGACCTGGCCGCCATCGACGCTCGGGTGCTGGAGGAGATCGAATCGGCGGTCGCGATCTGCGAGAACGAGCCGCTGCCCGAACCGGTGACCGCGCTCGAGGGGGTGCTGGCCCATCCGTCCGCGGCCGACCTCGAGTGGTATCGGAGGCTGTAGATGGCGCCGATTACTTACCTCGAAGCGATTCGCGACGGGCTTCGTGAGGAGATGGAGCGCGACGACCGCGTCTTCATGTTGGGCGAGGACATCGGCTCTTTCGGCGGGGCCTTCAAGGTCACCGAGGGGTTTCAGGCGCGGTTCGGCGCCAATCGAATGATCGATACGCCGATCGCCGAGACGGCGATCGTCGGAGCCGCGGCCGGGGCCGCCCACATGGGGCTTCGACCGGTCTGCGAGATGCAGTTCATCGACTTCCTCTCCTGCGCCTACTCGATTCTCACCAACTACGTCGCCACGGCGCGTTACCGGGCCGATCTGAAGACACCGATGGTGATTCGGGGACCCTCGGGTGGTTACGTCCGAGGTGGCCCTTTTCACTCCCAGAACCCGGAGGCCGCCTACCTCCACACCCCGGGACTCAAGATCGTGGCGCCGGCCACGGTTCGCGACGCCAAGGGACTCATCAAATCGGCGATCCGTGACGATGATCCGGTGCTGTACTTCGAGCACAAGTACCTCTACCGCCGGATCAAGGACGAGCTGCCTGAGGGGGAGGAGATCCTCACCCCGATCGGCGAGGCGCGGATCGCTCGGGCCGGGACCCACCTGACCGTGGTGACCTACTCGGCCATGCTCTGGAAAGTGCTCGAGGCGGCCGAGATGCTGGAGCGGGAGGGCGTGTCTCTCGAGGTGGTGGATCTGCGGACCCTGCTGCCGATCGACGAAGCCACGATCGTCGCCAGCGTGAAGAAGACCAGTCGCCTGTTGATTGTTCACGAGGATACCCGAACGGGCGGGTACGCCGGGGAGATCACCGCCCGGATCAACGAGCAGTGCTTCGAGTGGTTGGATGCGCCGGTGCGACGGGTCTGCGCGCACGACGTGCCGCTGCCGTTTGCCCCGACATTGGAAGACTTCGTGCTGCCCCAGCCCGACGACATCGTCAAGGCGGCCCGCTGGATGGTCGCGTACTAGAGACGGAGCAACCGATGGCGCGTATTGATGTGTTGATGCCCCAGATGGGTGAGTCGATCGCCGAAGGCACCCTGTCGAAGTGGCTCAAGAAGATCGGTGACCCGGTCAAACGGGACGAACCGATCTTCGAGATCTCGACCGACAAAGTCGACGCCGAGATTCCGGCGCCGACCGCGGGGATCCTCGCGGAGATTCTGGTCACCGAGGGCCAGACGGTGCCGATTCAGACCCTGGTCGCGCGGATCGAGACCGAGGCGGGGGCCGTCGCCGCCGCGCCGGCTCCGGCGCCCGCCGCACCGGCGCCCGCGGCTTCGCCCAAGGTGGCTCCGCCTCCCGCTCCGGCACCGGTGGCCGCCGCCCCGCCGACTCGACCCGCTCCCGCGCCGATGGTCCCCGGCGACGAGTCGATGGAAGATCGACTCCGCCGCCGATCGACGCCGGTGGTCCGGAAGATGGTCGCCGAACACGGGCTCGACCTCGGCACGATTCCCGGGAGCGGCCTCGCCGGACGAGTCACCAAGAACGACGTCCTGAGTTTCCTCGAGCAGGCCCCGGCGGCGGCGCCAAGTGCCCCCGCCCGGCCCGCTCCGCCGGCGTCGGTGCCGATCGGTGGCGGCGTGCAGGTGATTCCCGGGCCGGTGATCGAGCCGTGGGAGGGCGACAAGGTCGAGCCCTGGTCGCGGATTCGGAAGCTCACCGCCGATCACATGATTCTCTCCCGGCGGGTGTCGCCGCACGTGAGCAGCCTGATCGAGATCGACTATAGCCGGGTATCCCAGGTCCGCGCTAAACAGAAAGCCGAGTTCGCCGAACGGGGGGTGAACCTCACCTTCCTCGCGTTCATCGCGAAGGCCGTTGCCGGTGCGCTTCGCCAGCATCCAACGGTGAACGCCGCCGTGATGGGTGAGTCGACCATTCTTCGCCGGGAGATCAACCTGGGGATCGCCGTGGCCCTCGATTGGGGCTTGATCGTGCCGGTGATTCGCCGGGCCGACGAGCTGTCGCTGATCGGCGTTGCCCGGGCGATCCAGGATCTCGCCGAGCGGGCCCGCCACAAGAAGCTGTCACCCGACGAAGTGCAGAAGGGTACCTTTACGATCACCAACCCTGGCGGGTTCGGGACCAAGGTCGGGTTGCCGATCATCAACCAGCCTCAGGCGGCCATCCTCGCGGTGGGGGCCATCGAGAAGCAACCGGCCGTCGTCACCCAGGCCGACGGGACCGACGCGATCGCGATCCGAACCAAGGGGATTCTCGCGTTGTCGTTCGACCACCGCATCGTCGATGGCGCTAACGCCGATCGCTTCCTGGCGGACGTCCGCCGGTCGCTCCACGAGTTTCCCGATACCGTCTGAGGACGAGATGCCGCAACGAACCATCGAGCTCGACGGGCAGCGGTGGACGGTCTCGATGACCGGCCGCCGCACCCAGTACGCGAAGGACGAGTTTTCGGTCCTCTTCACCCGGGTCGGCTCGGACCCAACCGAACAGCGGGTCGCCCGCTACTCGCCGCAGGGGTCGAAGGCGCGGGAGGATTCGCTTGCCGAGTTGTCCGATCGACGGCTCGCCGAGCTGTTGGACCGATCGCAGCCGGCGTGGACGACGCCGGAGATGGGGTACAGTCACTGACCCCGACCGCGGATCTCCATCTCCACTCCACGGCCTCCGACGGCGCCTTGTCGCCCTCGGAGGTCGTTCGCCAAGCGCACCGGGCCGGTCTGGCCGCAATCGCCCTCACCGATCACGACTCAATGGCGGGGCTCCCGGAGGCGCGGGCCGAGGGGGGTCACCTCGGCGTCGAGGTGCTGACCGGTTGCGAGTTCTCCGTTGCCGCCGAGTGGGGGGAACTCCACCTGCTCGGGTATCAACTCTCGGAGGTCGACCCGACCACCAACACGTTCCTGGTCCGGATGCGCCGTTCCCGCGAAGACCGGGGCCGCGAGATCGTCGAGCGGATCGGTCGCTGCGGCATCACCCTCGATTTCGAGCGGGTCAAGGAGGTGGCCGGCAACGCTCCGATCGGCCGCCCGCACGTCGCCAAGGCGCTGGTGGCTGCGGGCGTCACCCGGAGTCTCGACGAGGCCTTCGACCGGCTGCTCGGCCGAGGCCGCCCCGCGTTCGTCGGGAAGGATCTGGCGCCGGTGGCGGAGGTAGCCGCCATGATTCGCGCGGCCGGCGGGGTCAGCGCCGTGGCCCATCCGAAGGATCGCGCCACCAGGCCGGCGCTCGAGACGCTCCGGGCCCAAGGGGTCGATGGCGTCGAGGTCCGACACCCGAGCCACAGCGCCCCGGTCCAGCGCGAGCTCGAGCGGCTTGCTCGGGTGCTTGGTCTCCTCCCCACCGGGGGGAGCGATTCCCACGGCGAGAAGTCGGTGAGCTCGGCGCATCGCGAGGTGGGCGGGGTTCGGATCCCGATGGAATGGGTGGACGGCGTCAAGGCGTTGGCTGCCGGGAGGCGGAATGGTCGAGGACCGGTCTGAGGACGACGGCCCCGCGGCGCCGGCCACCCGGTTTCGCGAGGTGGCCATCATCGGTGGTGGGTGTTACGGGACGTTCTACGCGGGTCAGCTGGCCCGGGCCCTCGATCGCGGACGAATCGTCGCCGACCGGATCGTGATGGTCGATCGGGATCCCGCCTGTCAGGCGACCCGGGAGGCGCCCCGCCGATTCCCCTTCATGCTCGTCGCGATGGACTGGGGCGACTACCTCGATCGGTTGCTCGCCGCCCCGGCGCCCGCCCCAGGCGACGCGGACGATGCCATCGTGCCGTCGCCTCTGATGCCGCACCTGATGGCCGAATGGTTGGTCCGCTCGGCGACCGCCGGGTTTCCCGACCACGCGGTCGCGCTCGAGCCGGTGAACGCGCCGGTCGGCACGCCCTACGATGTCCTCGCGCCCGACGGCAATCGCTACGTGTCGTTCGCCGACTGGCTCTGTCCAACCCATTGCGTCGAGCCGTTCATCTGCCCGGTGACCCAGGGGCCCCGGACCTGGGAAATGGGAGACGCGTTGGCGGATTACGTTCGCCGCGAGGGGCGGCATCGACGGCTGGACGGTCCCGCGCTGTTCACCACCCGCCACCGCGCCTTCGGGGTCGGCATGTTCGATGCCGCGGAAGCGAGGGCGGCCCGCCGCCTCCTCGAGCAGACCGTCGCGGAGCGAGCCGAGGCCCGACTGCTAGTGGCGACCATCTCCTCCTGTCACGGTGCCACCAGCCTGCTCGCCGTCCGACCCCGTTAGGTCTGGCTGGCGCGGCGCCGGCGGTTGGCGAGCAGCGGGATCGCGAACAGCCAGAGGCCGCTGGCCCACATGAAGAACAGGACGACGCCGGTCGGGAGGAAGAGGCCGAGCTTGGTGAGATTGCCCCCGAAGAACGAGCCGTCGTGGATCGACTCGATCAGGTCGGACCGACGGTAGGCGGTCGCCAGGATCCGGCCGGTCCCGAGATCGACCTGCGCCTCCCATCCGCTATGGAGCCACACTTTGGCGACACCCTTGCCCGGGCGCACGTCGATCCGGTTGACCATCTCCCAGCCGGTGACGTCGAGGTCCGGGTCGGCGGCGACCGATGCCAGGATGCTGTCGAGGCCAATCGCGGGAACCGTGCCGGTCCCGCGCTCTTCATGGGGCTGGACCCACGACCAATGTTTCTTCGTTTGGAGCAGGATGCCGGTCGCGAGCATCACCGACGCCGGAAGCGCGATCGCGATACTGGCCCAATAGTGGAGTTTACGAATCGTCGCGTTGGCGCTCACGGCTCGGTCGGTGAAAGTGAGCCAGCAAGGTAATCGAGGGGGGCACCGGCCGGCGTTGCGGGCCGATCCGCGACCCCGCCCGACCGGGGTCGATAGGCCCGCCGACCGGCTATATTGATCACCCGGGCCGGCCGATCGGCTCGGTCCAACCAGACACTCGCGCGGATGCCAACTTCCATGAGCAAGCACGACCTCGTCATCGTCGGCGCCGGGCCAGCCGGTCTGTGCGCGGCTCTGTATGCCGGGCGGGGGATGCTCGACGCCGTCGTGCTCGAGCGGGGCATCCCCGGTGGCGAACTCCTCAATACCGAAAAGATCGAGGACTATCCCGGGTTCGAGTCGATCCTGGGCCCCGACTTGGCCGCCAAGATGGCGGCCCACGCCGAGAAATTCGGGGCCAAGATTCTGATGGAGAACGTCGAGGGCATCTATCGGGATGGTGAGGGGTTCCGGGTCACTACCAGTTCCGAAGCGGAGTTCTTCGCCCCGACCGTGATCCTGACCGCCGGTGGCACGCCCACCAAGCTCGGGGTTCCCGGTGAGGGCGAGTTTGCCGGTCGCGGGGTGTCCTACTGCGCGGTCTGTGACGGGGCGTTCTTCAAGGGCGAGACCATCGCCGTCGTCGGCGGCGGCGACGCGGCGGTGGAGGAGGCAGACTACCTCACCCGCTACGCGACCAAGGTGTACATCATCCACCGCCGAGGGGAGTTCCGCGCTTCCAAACTGATCCAGGCGCGTGCCCTCAGCAACCCGAAGATCGAAGTCATCTGGAACACCAAGGTCGTCGAGTTGCGGGGCGAGCCGAAGGGCCTCCGCGAGTTGGCTCTCGAACGCACCGACAGCGCCGAACGCTCGACGCTCGCCGTGACGGGTTGTTTCATCCTCATCGGGTTCAATCCGAACAGTGGGCTCATCAAAGACCACTTCGCCCACGACGCCAGCGGCTACCTGATTACCGACGACCGGATGATGACCTCGATTCCGGGGCTGTTCGCCGCGGGCGACCTTCGGGTCCAGCTGACCCGCCAGGTCACCACGGCCGTCGGCGACGCCACCACCGCCGCGATCGCCGTCGAGAAGTACCTCACCGAGCGGAAGGCGCGGATCGGCTCGACGTGAAGGTCATCACGATCCTCAACGGCCAGTTCGCCGAGAACTGCTACCTCCTCGCCGAGCCCGGCTCGACCGAGGCGGTCATCATCGATCCCGGCGAGGAGCCGGACCTGTTCCTCGAGCGAGCCGGCGAGGAAGGCCTCACCATTACCCAGATCTGGCTCACCCACGGCCACATCGACCACGTGTCCGGCGTGGCCGCGATTCAGGAAGCCACCGGCGCGCCGATCTCGCTCCACCCGGCCGACCGCCCCCTGTACGAGAACCTCCCCAATCAGGCGAGCTGGTTCGGGCTGACCGTCGGTCCGCCGCCGCCGGTCGACCACTGGCTCGAACACGGTGGCACGGTGACGCTCGGTGCCTCGACCTGGGCGGTCCGGCACGCACCCGGCCACTCGCCTGGCAGCGTCCTGTTCGTTCGATCGGGCTTGGTGATCGGTGGGGATGTCCTTTTCCAGGGGTCGATTGGTCGAACGGACCTCCCTGGTGGCGATTTCGATCGGTTGATTCGCAGCATCAGCGAAGAGCTGTTGAGCCTCCCGGACGAAACCGTGGTCCTTCCTGGCCACGGGCCGACCACCACCGTGGGCGCCGAGCGACGAGCCAACCCGTTCCTTCGGGGTATCGCCCGGTAGGTCGTCCCGGTCAGCCGCCGTGGCCTCCGGGCGGCGACGCGATCCCGACCAACATGACCGTCCGTTCCACCGCCTCGGCGACTCCATGGGGAACGTCGGCGGGGGCCCAGATCAAATCGCCAGTCGCGGACTCGAAGACTTCGCCGCCGACGGCCATTCTCGCCTTTCCCGAGAGGATCAGATAGAATTTGTCAGCCCCCTGATGGACGTGGACGGGCTGGCCCTGACCGGGCTCGAAGCAGTTGAGCCCGAGAAACATCCGAGCCCCGCGCACCAGATCTGACTTGGTGGCTTTCCCGGCGGAAAATGCGGCGCCCTCGGTTGGGCGCAGACGGTACTGACTCATGGCTCGACCCCCGCAATCCACTTCGTCCCCAGTGCCTACCCGAATCGAGCAGGACCCGCTCGGCGAGAAGGCCGTGCCCGCCGATGCGCTCTATGGCATTCAGACCGTCCGGGCGGTGGAGAACTTTCCGATCTCCGGCCTCCGGCCGCTTCCGGTGTTGGTCGATGCCGTCATCTGGATCAAGCGCTCGGCCGCGGCCACCCACAAGGAAACCGGCCGACTCGACCCGAAGCTCGCCGACGCGATCATCGCCGCCGCCGACGAGGTGCTGGCCGGCCAGCACCGAGCCCACTTCGTGGTCGACGTGTACCAGGCCGGGGCCGGCACCTCCCATCACATGAACTGTAACGAGGTGCTCGCCAATCGGGCCAACGAGCTCCTTGGCGGGGCACGCGGGGACTATGCGCCGATTCACCCCAACGATCACGTCAACATGGCGCAGAGCACCAACGACGTGATTCCGACGGCGATGCGGTTGGCGACGCTGGCCACGGTGCCTCGCCTGATTGACGCGATGGAGGGACTTGCCGCGACCTTTCTCGCCAAGGCCCGCCAGTTCGACGCCGTGATGAAGTCGGGCCGCACTCACCTCCAGGACGCGACCCCGATTCGACTCGGGCAGGAGTTTCTCGGCTACGGCCGAACCGTCGCCCGCCACCGCGACAAGCTGGTCGAGGCCGCCCGGTGGCTTCGGCCTATGCCCATCGGCGGCACGGCGGTGGGAACCGGCCTGAACGCCGAGACCGCCTATCCGGGGCTGATGATCAAATATCTCCGGGCCCTGACCGGGCTCGACGTCGAGGAAGCCCAGGATCGGATTCAGCTGATGCAGTCGATGGGTGACATCGCGACCTTCAGCGGCGCGGTGCGTGCCTACACCCTCGACCTCAACAAGATCGCCAACGACATTCGGCTTCTCGCCTCCGGGCCCCGTACCGGACTGGCGGAGATCACCCTACCGGCCGTCCAGCCCGGATCGAGCATCATGCCCGGTAAGGTGAACCCGTCGATCGCCGAGATGGTGAATCAGGTGTGCTTCCAGGTGATCGGGCTCGACACGACGATCGCGATGGCGGCCGAGGCGGGTCAGCTCGAGCTCAACGTCATGATGCCGGTCATCACCCACAACATCGTCTTCGCGATGCTCATCCTCGCCAACGCGACGAGGCAGTTCGACGTCGGCTGTGTCGCCGGGATCGAGGCCGACGAGACCCAGTGCGCCTATTGGCTCGAGCGGAGTCCGGCGTTGGTCACGGCTCTCGCGCCCAGGATTGGGTATGCCGAGGCGGCCAAGCTTGCGAAGGAGGCCGTCGCGACCGGCCTGACCGTCAGGGAGCTGGTGGTCAAGAAGGGAATACTGGCCGGCCCGGAACTCGATGAGGTCCTCGACCTCCGCGCCATGACCGAACTTGGCGTTCCCGGTGGAAGACCGCAGCCCGGTGGCGGTTGATCAACCAGCGGCACGGAGGTGTCATGACTCGATTGTTCCTGACGATGATCGTCGTCGGCCTGGCGAGCGGGTCGATCCGGGCGCAGCAGGTGGAGGTGGTCGCGTCGCCGGGAGTTCATCTGGGCCCAATCACCGGTCGGGCGTTCGTCATCTTCACCCGCGACGACCGTCGCGAGCCGCGATTTCAAGCCGGCTCGTATGCGGGCGGCGTCCCGTTCTTCGGCGTCGACGTGTCGGAACTCGCCCCAGGCCAACCCGCCGTGATCGATGCCGCCACCCTCGGGTTTCCCCTCAAGAGCCTCCGGGACGTTCCGGCGGGAGACTACTTCGTGCAGGGGCTGATGGTGCTCTACACCAAGGTGACTCCCCGCCACGGGAAGACGATCTGGGTTCCCTGGGACCAGTGGGAAGGGCGCCGCTGGAACGTCACGCCGGGCAACTTGGTCAGCGAGGTCGCCAGGGTGCGGTGGGATCCCACCGGGAGTCGCGTCCGACTCGAGCTGACCCGCGCGCTGCCGCCGATCCAGTCGCCCGCCGATAGCCGGTGGGTGAAACGGATCAAGATCGAAAGCAAGCTCCTTTCGGACTGGTGGGGTCGGACCGTCTACCTGGGCGCCACGGTCCTCTTGCCGAGAGGATGGGAGGACAATCCCACGACCCGCTACCCGGCGATCTATATCCAGGGGCATTTTGGCGAGGGGGCGCCGTTCGGGTTCAACCCGGACGGTCAGCCCGAAGCGGCCGAGGCGAAGGCGGCGCGGTTGGTTCGCACCGCTCGCGAGCCTGGATACGAGTTCGCCCAGGCCTGGATGGGACCTTCGTTCCCGAGAATGGTGGCCATCACCTTCCAGCACCCGACTCCGTACTACGACGATTCCTACGCGGTCAATTCGGCGAACACCGGGCCGTATCAGGATGCCCTGCTGAACGAGTTGATCCCGTATCTGGAAAAGAGGTTCCGGCTCATTCCGAAGTCGTACGCTCGGCTGTTGACCGGCGGCTCCACCGGCGGCTGGGAGGCGCTCGCGCTTCAGATCCAGCAACCGAAGTTCTTCGGCGGCACCTGGGCGCTCTACCCCGACGGGGTCGATTTCTCCCGCAATCAGATGATCGACAACTACGCCGACACCAACGCCTTCATGCCGAACGCTGGACCCAACCAGTGGCTGCTCCACGAGCGGTACCTGAGCCGGGCGGAAGATGGGCAGCCCCAGACCACCGTCCGCCAGATGGCGCAGCTCGAAGAGGTGCTCGGCACGAAGGTGCGCGGCGGCCAGCAACTCCAGGCCTATGACGCCGTCTATGGACCGGTGGGGGAAGACGGATATCCCAAACCGCTCTTCGACCGGCGGACCGGGACGATCGACAAGTCGGTGGCGGCCCATTGGCGAGACAACGGCTACGATCTGAATCACTATCTCGAGCAAAACTGGTCCCGGATCGGCCCCGATCTGAATGGGAAGATCACCGTGTGGACCGGCGACATGGACAACTACTTCCTCAACCTCGCCGTGTACAAGATGGAGGAGACCATCAAACGACTCGGCGGGCGGGCCACGTTCGGGTACGGTCGGCCGATGAAGCCGCATGGCTGGCAGCCGGTCAGCAACGCCGAGATGGTGCGCCAGATGTCGCGACACATCGCCCGCCGGGCCAACGTCGAAGCCCGGTGACCGCCGCCCGCCCCTTCGTCATGTTGGGGCTCATCGCCGTCGTCGAGTTGCTCGGGATGGCGGCCTGGTTCGCCGGCGGGGCGGTGGGGCCGGAGCTGGCCGTCCGCTTCGGGGTCGGGTCGGTCGAGGTGGCCTGGCTGACGTCGGCGGTTCAGCTCGGTTTCGTGGCGGGCACCTTGGCCGCCGCCGTGCTGAACCTGCCCGACGTCGTGCCCAGCCGGTGGTACGTCGCGACGGCGGCCGGCGCCGCGGCGGTCGTCAATCTCACCCTCCTGGTCGTTCCGGACTACCGGCTGGCCGTCGGGAACCGATTCCTCCTCGGGGTCTGCCTCGCGGGCGTCTACCCTCCCGCGATGAAGATGGCGGCGACCTGGTTCGCCTCCCGTCGGGGCTTCGCGATCGGCGTGGTGGTCGGCGCGCTGACCGTCGGCAAGGCGGCACCCTACCTGGTCGAGGCGTTAGGTGGCCTCGCGATGCCGGTGGTGATCTGGTCGACGTCCCTCGCGGCGGCGCTGGCGGCGATGGTCGTCGCTCTCGGCTACCGCGACGGCCCCCACGCGTTTCCGAGGCGCCCGTTCTCGTGGCGGCTGGCGGGCGAGGTGGTCCGGGTCCGTCCCCTCCGACTCGCCACCGCGGGGTATCTCGGCCACATGTGGGAGCTGTACGCGTTCTGGACCTTCATCCCCGCCTATTGGGCCGCCAGTCGCCGCGCCGCCGGGGCGGCCGAGTCGCCCGAGCTGGTCGCGCTGCTCGCCTTCGCCAGCATCGCGGTCGGCGCCCTGGGGTGCGTCTGGGGAGGGCTGGCGGCCGATCGGATCGGCCGCGAGCGGGTGGTGATCCGCGCGCTGGTGGCGAGCGGCGCGGCGGCGGTGCTCTCGACGGCGGCCTTTGGCCGCCCGACGGCGATTGGCCTCGGGGTGATTCTGGTGTGGGGCGTCGCGGTCATCGCCGACTCGGCCCAGTTCAGCGCGCTGGTGACGGAGTTCGCTCCGCCGCACGCGGTCGGCACCGCCCTGACGCTCCAAACATCGCTGGGATTTCTCCTCACGATGGTATCGATCCAGACCGTCGCGGCCGCGGGCGGCCCGGCCACCTCGTGGGCCTTTCCGATGCTCGCCATCGGGCCGGCGGCGGGTCTCGTCGCGATCCAAATGTTGGTCCGCTGGCGACGAGTGGCGAGGCCCGAAGCGGCCGCCTAAGTTGCCCGGCATGGGTCGAGGGCGCCCGCCGGTCGAAGCCGGCAAACGGAGGGTCGTGGTGATCGTTAGGTGGGTGGTCGGTTGGCTTCTGGTCCTCGCGGTCCCGGTGGCCGCTCAACAGGCCTCGGTCCGGGTCATCGATTACGCCACCGGCCGGCCGCTCGCCGGCGCCCTCATCTCCCTCCGCGATCCGGCCGACCGCGTCCTCGTCCGGCTGCTGACCGACGAACGAGGCCGCGCCCTGGTCACCGCACCGGCGCCCGGGCGATTCCGGATCCGAGCCGATGCGATCGGCTACACCGGCCGGAACTCGGATCAACTCGACTTGGGTACCGCCATCCGCCCAGTCGAGTTCGCCCTGGAGACCTTGCCCTTCGAGCTCGAGGAGGTCGTCGTCTCGGGGGGCCCGCCGGTCTGTCGGATCGACGCGGAGCAGGGAACCGCTGTCGCCCGGCTGTGGGACGAGGCGAAGAAGGCGCTCGCGGCCACCAGCCTCACTCGGGCCAATCGGGCGATTCTCTTCGAGATCGCGGTGTTCGACCGCCAGCTGGATGCCGGTGGGCGGATCATCGACGAAAAGCGAACGCAACGATCGGGACCCGCCGATCGCCCCTTTCGGGCGGCCGATCCGGAGCTCCTCCGGCGCGACGGTTACGTCCAGGAGCGCCAGGACGGCGTTTGGTATCACGGCCCCGACGCCGATCTGCTTCTCTCCGAGGGGTTCCTCGCCGATCATTGTTTCCGGTTGGCTCGGGGGACGGCCGACACCATCGGGCTGGCCTTCGAGCCGGCCGATCATCGGACCTTGCCAGATGTTCGCGGCACCCTTTGGCTGAGGGCCTCCACGCTCGAGGTGTCCCGTCTCGACTTCACCTTCAGCGCGGTCGACCTGCCGATGGAAGCGCGCGGTGTCGGTGGGCAGGTCGAGTTCGCCAAGACGCCCGCGGGCGGGTGGTATGTCGCGGACTGGCGGATCAAGATGCCGGTCGTCGGGGCCATCAAGACCCCGTTGTCGACCCGGCTCGTGTTGCGGGGCTATCGAGAAGCGGGTGGTACGGCCCGGCTTCTCGGCGCGACATCCGCGCCCGTCTCCCGGGCCACCACGCTGGTGGGACGCGTCGTCGATTCGCTGGCCCGACGACCGCTCAGCGGCGTCGCGGTCTCGCTCCAGGCGGGCGCCTACGCCGACACCACCGATGCCGACGGCCGCTACCAGATCGCCGTCACCGGGACCGGGTCGTACCTGGTCACCTTCCGTCACCCGCGGCTCGTGGCGCTCGGCCTCGATTCGCTGCTCGGCTCGGCCTTCTTCGCCCGAGGAGCGACTGACACCGTCGATGCCGGAATCCCCTCCGAGCGCGGGCTACAGGCCCTCGTCTGCGCGAGCCCCGACACGACCACGACCACCGTCATCGGGATCGTCAGGGACGGGACGGGTCGCCCGCTCGTCGGGACCGTGGCGGTGGAAGCGGCCGGTTTCGAGCTCCGATCCTACTCGAGGCCGAGCGGTACGCAGGTGGCCGTTCGGAAGACCAGCGGAGTATGGGAGGTGGACCTCGACGCAAACGGCCGGTTTTCGCTCTGCGGGCTACCGGCCAATCAGACGATCACGTTGACCGTCCGGGTTGCCGGCCACGCCCCGGTGGTCCGCCGGCTGACCCAAGAGGGGATTCCCCGGCTGCTCGACCTCGACCTGGTGATCCCGTAGCTTGCCGACCGTGCTGGTCGGAATTCCGCCGGCTGGCTATATTGGCCCTATGCGGATCACCACCTGGACCGAGTACAGTCTCATCATCACGATTCACCTGGCCAAGCAGGGACGCCGGGGGGCCACCCCGGTGGCCGCCCGCGAGTTGGCCGAGGTCGAGCGGCTTCCAGGGGATTACGTCGAACAGATCCTCCTTCGGCTCCGGCGCGCCGGGATCGTGGAGAGCGTTCGAGGCGCCAAGGGCGGATATTCGCTGGCCCGGGATCCGCGGGCCATTACCGTCCGTGACGTGATGGCCGCCTCGGAGCACCAGACGTTCGAAATGAACTGCGACACCCATCCGGTCGACGCGGAGCGCTGCGCGCCAGGCACGACCTGCACGATCAAGCCGGTGTGGCACGCCCTCCAGCGGCGGATCGACGATTTCCTCGCTGGCGTCACCCTGGCCGACCTGCTTTCCGAAGAGCCCGGACCCGAGTTGGTCTCGCTGTCGTCCATCCCGAGCAACGCGTAGGTCCCGACCCGATTCGCCGGGGGAACCCCGCCGGTGCTGACCCCATCCGAATACCGTCGCTACAGTCGCCATCTCGCCCTCGATGAAGTAGGCGAGGCGGGTCAGTTGCGGCTCAAACGGGCCCGGGTGCTCATCGTCGGCGCGGGGGGGCTTGGATCACCCGCCGCACTGTATCTCGCGGCCGCCGGGGTGGGCGCCCTTGGCCTGGTCGACTTCGACG
Organism: Gemmatimonadales bacterium; assembly: GCA_046160105.1. Classification (GTDB taxonomy): domain Bacteria; phylum Gemmatimonadota; class Gemmatimonadetes; order Gemmatimonadales; family GWC2-71-9; genus SHZU01. The sequence goes on from JBJXGT010000019.1 coordinate 36,462, forward strand.
AAGTCGAGTTGGCCAATCTCCAGCGCCAGATCATCCACGGCACCTCCACCGTTGGTCAGCCGAAGGTGGCCTCGGCGACGGCCCGGATCGCGGACCTCAACCCCGAGGTGGCGGTCGAATGTTTCGGTGATCGCTTGACCTCCGCCAATGCGCTCGACCGGTTGGCGCGCTATGACGTAGTGCTCGATGGGAGCGACAACTTTCCGACTCGATACCTGATCAACGATGCGGCGGTGCTCACCCGCCGGCCGTTCGTCTCCGGGAGCATCGCCCGTTTCGAGGGCCAGGTCTCGGTGTTCGGGATGCCCGGCGGTCCCTGTTATCGGTGCCTGTTTCCCACCCCGCCGGCGCCCGGCTCGGTCCCAAGCTGCGCGGACGCTGGGGTGCTAGGCGTATTGCCCGGGGTGATCGGTACGCTCCAGGCGGTCGAGGCGCTCAAGCTGCTGCTCGGAATCGGGCATCCGCTGGTCGGTCGGCTGCTTTGCTATGATGCCCTTGCCGGCGGATTTCGCGAGTGGGCGATTCATCGCGATCGGGCCTGCCCGGTGTGCGGTGACCGCCCCTCGATCCACGGATTGGTCGACTACGACTCGTGGTGCGGCCTCCCGGGTGAGGGCGAGGGGGCTGACGCGACCGGTGAACTCAGCCCCCGGGAGATCCACCGGCTCCTCCGCGAGCCAGAGCCGCCTCAGGTCGTCGACGTCCGCGAGGGGTGGGAGTGGAATCTCGGCCGGCTGCCGGCGTCGGTCCACATCCCGCTCGATCAGCTGGCAGCGCGCCTCGGCGAACTCGACCGAGGCCGGCCGGTCGTTGCCCTCTGCCACAAGGGCGCTCGTTCCCGATTGGCTCGGGCCGTTCTCGGATCGGCTGGTTTTCGAGTCTGGAGTCTCCGAGGGGGCATCGACGCGTGGGCGGTGGAGGTCGACGCCGCGGTACCGCGATACTGACCAAGCCCAACGGCCCCCCGCTCGGGGCGAACGAGGGGCCGTGGACGGAAATGCCGAAGGGGGGACTCGAACCCCCACGGGCTTGCGCCCACTGCGCCCTGAACGCAGCGCGTCTACCAATTCCACCACTTCGGCGCGAAGCGCAAACCTAGGTGTCCCAACATGCGAAGGCAAGCGCTCCGTTGCCAGCTTGCCACAGCCAGTCTATCTTGCTGTCAGAGATAGACTTATGAGCAAGACCAGGAAGGCGGATACCCTCCCGGACGACCGGGTCTCGGTGGCACGAAATCCGCGAGCCACCTTTGATTACCACATCCTCGAATCCTGGGAGACGGGCATCGTCCTGTCCGGAACCGAGGTCAAGAGTCTGCGGCAGGGCAAGGCCTCGATCAAAGAGGCCTTCGGATTGGTCCGAAACGGGGAGGTCTGGCTCGAGGGGATGCACATCACGCCCTACGAGCAGGGCAACCGGTACAACCACGAGCCGGTGCGGTCCCGGAAACTGCTGCTCCATCGACGGGAGATCGAGCGGCTGATCGGCGCGACCGAGAAGAAGGGGTTTGCCTTGGTGCCGCTCGAGTTGTACTTCAAGAAGGGTCGGGCCAAGGTGGCGCTGGCGCTGGGGAAGGGGAAGAAAGTGCACGACCGTCGCGAGGACATCAAACAGCGGATCGCCGATCGGGAAATGGCGCGCGCCCTGAAGGTGCGAGCCTGATGCTGGGCGCTTTGCTCCTCGCCTTGGCCTCGACCGCCCCGGCCACGCCGGCGGCACCGATGACGGTCGTGGTGGCGACCAAGAACGGCGACGTTCGCCTGCCGGTCCGGACCGACCCCGACGCGGGGCCGATCGTGGCGGCCCCGGGGTTGCTCGCGGCGTTGGGCGGGCGGTCGAGCGTAGACGGCGTTTGGGCCGAGGTGGTCATTGCCAGGGCAACCTTCCGATTCCTCATCGGCGGTCCGGTCTATTCGGTCTTGGGCACGGTCAAACCGCTGGTCGGGCGGAGCGCCTTCAAGCGCGACACCCTCTTCCTGCCGATTCAGTTCGTCACCCATGTCCTTCCCTTCGAGTTGAAGGGGCGGTTCCGGTACGACGCGGCGACCGGACGGATCGAGGAGATCGTCGGCCCGGCCCCAGTCGCCGCCAATGTCACCCGCACCACCAAGGCCTCGGACCGGCTGCCCAACGGACTTCGCCGCGGGCACGTGGTGACCCTCGATCCGGGTCACGGTGGTATCGACCCCGGGAACCCGGGCCTGTTCTTTCCCCGCGGCCTGAAGGAAAAAGACGTCACCCTGCAGATGGGGCTCCTGGTCCGCGAAGAGCTGCTGAAAAAGGGCGTCGGGGTCATCATGACCCGCACCGCCGATACCTTGATCAAGCTCAGCCATCGCGGGCGCTACTGCACCGACCGGTGCGACCTTTTCGTCAGCCTCCATGTCAACTCGCTCGCGGCCCGACCGGGCTATCGGAACGTGCGGGGATTCGAGACCTACTTCCTCGCGGAAGCCCTGACCGAGGACGAAGCCCGGGTGGCCCAGATGGAAAACGACGCCATTCGCTTCGAGGCCCAGGGCGAAGACGACGTCGTCGGCGGGCTCGGCTTCATCCTCAAGGATCTCCAAGTCAACGAGCACCAGCGGGAATCGGCCCGGCTTGCCGAGTTGGTGCAGTCCCACGTGTCCGAGGTGCACACGGGGCCGAACAAAGGCGTCAAGCAAGCTCCATACACCGTCCTCGCCACGGCCCGGCGACCGGCGGTGTTGGTCGAGATGGGCTTCAGTACCAACAAGGAAGACGCGATCATGATGACGGCGCCCCGCCAGCAGCGGAATCTCGCCTCGTCCATCGCCGACGCGATCGTCTCCTACCTTCTTGAGTATGAGCGCCGGGTGGGCACCGGCGTCGCCGCCGACCAGCAGAGCGGGGCGCCCTAGTGCCCCCGGCGGCCATCAGCGGCGGCATCACACTCCTCGGGACCACCTTTCAAAATCCAATCTTGCTCGCCGCTGGCACCGCCGGCTTCGGGCGCGAGTTGGCGGGAACGATCGACCTCGACCAACTCGGCGGGATCGTCACCAAGGCGGTCTCGGCGGCCCCGCGGTCGGGAAATCGCTCGCCCCGGGTTGCCGAGTTCGACGGCGGAATGCTCAACTCGATCGGCCTGGCCAATCCGGGGCTCACCGCCGTGGTCGAGGAGGATCTCCCCTGGCTCGCCAGCCACGTCACCCGGGCTCGAGTGCTCGTCAATGTGGTGGGCTTCGTAATCGACGAATACTCGAAGGTCATCGAGGGGCTCGAGGCGGCCACCGGCATCGTCGGATATGAGATCAACCTGTCCTGCCCGAACACCTCGGCCGGTGGGGTCGAGTTCGGCGCCGATCCTTCCTCGGTGGCTCAGGTCATCGCGGGCTGCCGCGCCAAGACGGCAAAACCCCTCTTCGCCAAGCTGTCGCCAGCCCTGCCGGACATTCCCGCGATCGCGGCCGCCGCGGTCGATGCCGGCGCGACGGGGATCTCGGTTGTGAACACCATGCCCGGCCTGCTCTATGAGGGAACCGAAGCGCGGCTCGGCAACGGCCATGGCGGCGTGAGCGGACCCGCGCTGTTGCCCGTGGGACTCCTGGCGACCGCCCGAGTTCGGCGGCGCCTTCCCACCGTGCCGATCATCGGCGTTGGCGGGATCAGAACCCTCCACCATGTGGACCAATATCGGGCGGCCGGCGCCGACTTGGTCGCGATCGGAACGGCGGGGCTGGCCGATCCGCGACTTCCGGTTCGATTGGCTCGGGCTTGGATGGCCCGCCATGGCTGAGCTGATTCTGGCGCTCGACACCCCCGACCGGGCGTCGGCCATCGGCCTGCTCGACCGCCTGCCAGACGTCGTCTGGGTCAAACTCGGCTCGGTGCTGTTCACCGAGGCCGGTCCGGCGCTCGTCACTGCCCTCAAAGCCCGGGGTCACCGGGTATTCCTCGACTTGAAGTGGCACGACATCCCCAACACGGTCCGGGGCGCGACCCGGCGGGCCTCAGCCCTCGGCGTCGACATGGTGACGGTGCACGCGCTGGGCGGGCCGGCCATGATGGCGGCCGCCAAGGAGGGCGCTGGTGACGCGATCCTGGTGGTGGCGGTCACCGTGCTCACGTCCCATTCCGCCGAGGAGCTGAGCGCGATACTGGGACGCGGGGCGGAATCGGAGTCAGAGGTCGTTCGGCTCGCCCGGAGCGCCCAAGGGGCCGGAGTCGATGGCGTGGTGGCCTCGCCCCGAGAGGCCGCCACGCTCCGGAAGCTGCTCGGCCCGAAGGCGGCGGTCGTCACCCCGGGGATTCGTGCCGGTACGGACACTCCCGATGACCAGGCGAGGACGGCGACCGCGCGGGCGGCCGCCCGGGCTGGCGCCTCCCACCTCGTGATCGGCCGGCCGGTGCTCGAGGCGCCTGACCCGGCAATCGTCTGGGGCCGACTGCTCGGGGAAGCCCAATGATCCGCGGATGGCTCCTCGTCGCCGCCCTCCAGGCCCCGGCTGACCCGGGGCATCTTGCCCTGGCCCAGCAAGCCCGTTCGTCCTTCGCCACCGGGGTGTTCGATTCGCTGTTTTCCTCTCGCCAAGTGATCCGGCTCGAGACGACCGGAGGCGCCATCGGACCGCCAGTGCGCGGTTCGCTCGCGGCCACCCTGCTTCGGAGCCGGACTCGGCGGCAGCGAACCGTAGCGGTCTCGGTGGTCCGGAACGCCGCCGTCGAAGGCCGCCTCGGTTTCGTGGAGCTTCGCCGGGTCTTCCGGGTGGCTGGAGCGCAAGAGACCCGTCGAGAACGGATTCTCCTGGCGACAGTGCTCGATGCCGACCGGTGGCGGGTCACCGAGATCTTGTTCTTGGAGGGGCAACCCGACCGCGACCAACCCGCCCGCGACTGACCGTCAGCCTATCTCGTTGTCTCATATAGCCATATCGAACTCGACGCGGTAATTTCCCGGGTCGGGCCCGACCTAGCCGCCCCGCCACGGTGGAGCGACCCGTTCCCTTGCGATAACCGCAATCCACGGCTAGCTTTGCAAGCTCCCCTGAAACCGGGTTGCGAAGAGGGAATCGATGAAGGTGCGCTCGAGTGTCAAGCCGATCTGTGAGCACTGTAAGGTGGTTCGCCGCCGCGGTGTGATTCGGATCATTTGCAAGCGGAACCCCAAGCACAAGCAGCGGCAGGGATAGCTCATGGCTCGTATTTCTGGCGTCGACCTTCCGCGCGACAAGCGGATCGAAATTGCCCTGACGTACATCTTCGGCATCGGTCCGGCCACCAGCCAACGGATGTTGGGTGAGACGGGGATCAGTCCGGACACCCGCGTCCGCGATCTGTCCGACGCCGAGGTGGCGCGACTGCGGCAGATGATCGAACGGAGCATCCGGGTCGAGGGCGCTTTGCGGACCGAAATCGCGATGAACATCAAGCGATTGATGGATCTGGGAACCTACCGCGGCTCCCGGCACCGAAAAGGACTCCCGGTGCGGGGACAGCGCACTCATACCAACGCTCGGACCAAGAAGGGTCCGCGCCGGGCCATTGCTGGCAAGAAGAAGGCGACGAAGAAGTAACCTATGACGGCACCAGAGACTCCTGCGACGACGGCGGCCCCGGCCGCCGAAAAGCCCGCCGCGAAGGTCGCGAAAAAGGGCAAGAAGGTGGTCGAGTCGGAAGGGATCGCTCACATTTCGGCGACCTTCAACAACACCATCGTGACGATCACCGACAGCCGCGGCAATGCCCTCGCGTGGGGCACCGCGGGCAAGGCCGGGTTCAAGGGCTCCAAGAAGTCCACCCCGTTCGCCGCCACCGTGGCGGCCGAGGCGGTCGGGCGGGAAGCCATGAACCTCGGCGTCCGTCGGGTCCATGTCCTCGTCCAGGGGCCAGGCAGTGGCCGCGAATCGGCGGTCCAGGCTCTGGCCTCCGTCGGGTTGCGGGTCGTCTCGATCAAAGACGTGACCCCCATTCCCCATAACGGTTGCCGGCCGCCCAAGAAGCGTCGGGTCTGATCATGTCACGATATACTGGTCCGGCCTGCCGACTGTGCCGGCGCGAGGGCACCAAGCTGTTTCTGAAGGGCACCCGTTGCTTCACCGAGAAGTGCGCCGTCGAACGGCGCGGCTATCCGCCGGGGCAGCACGGCGCGGCGGTCAGCGGCAAGGGCGGCGGCCGGAAGATGTCCGAGTACGCCAAGCAGTTGCGCGAGAAGCAGAAGGTCAAGCGGGTCTACGGGCTGAACGAGAAGCAGTTCCGCAACACCTTCGAGTCGGCGAGCCACGAGCCCGGCGTCAAGGGAACGAACCTCCTGGTCGCGCTCGAGTCCCGGCTCGACAACCTGGTCTACCGGATGGGGTTTACCACCAGCCGCCGGGGCGCCCGGCAGTTGGTCCGGCACGGCCACGTCGAGGTCAACGGACGCCGCGTCGACATTCCGTCGTATCATGTCCAGCCGGGCCAGGAAGTCCGGGTCTCCCCGTCGGCTCGGGAAATGGTGCCGATCAAGGTCGCCCAGGAAATGGCGACCCGGGGATCGTCCCTCACCTGGCTGTCGGTCGATAATCAGAAGCTCGCCGGGCGGATGACCATGCTGCCGACCCGCGACGCGATTCCGACCGCCGCGCAGGAACAGCTCATCGTTGAGCTTTACTCGAAGTAAGGAGTCGGATCCATGTCGATTGATCTGACCGGATTGGTGCGCCCTCACTTGGTCGAGATGACCAAGCGAGAGGACAATCCCAACGTCGCCGAATTTCGGTTGCAGCCGTTGGAGCGAGGCTTTGGTCACACCCTCGGCAACGCGCTCCGCCGGATGCTGCTGTCGTCGCTGCGGGGCTCTGCCGTGTGGGGATTCCGGATGGACGGCGTGGTGCACGAGCACCAGACCGTGCAAGGCGTCCTCGAGGACGTTCACCAGATCGTCCAGCGGCTCAAGTCGCTGACGATGGTGCTCGATGAGGACACTGACGAGGCGATCCTCCGGATTCGCCGCGAGGGCAAGGGCCCGGTGTACGCCCGCGACATTCAGGGCAACGCCTCCGCCCGGATCGTCAACCCGGAGCACCTCCTGTTCACCGTCCAGGACGATCGCGACATCAGTTGCGACCTGTACGTGAACAAGGGCCGCGGGTACGTCGAGGCCGAGATGCAGCCCGCCGACCGGTCGTTGCCGGTCGACTTGGTGCGGATCGACGCGATCTACAATCCGGTCCGGCGAGCGAACTTCACCGTCAGCGAGACCCGCGTCGGTCAGCGGACCGACTACGATCGGCTCGCCGTCATGGTCGAGACCAACGGAACGATTTCGCCCGAAGACGCGATCGCCTACGCGGCCGCGCTGGCCCAGGAGCACTTCCGCTACTTCGTCGACTTCGGCAAGGTGCCGGTGGCCCGGGCCGTCGCCAACGAGACGGTCGCGGTGGCCGGCGGGATGCGGGGCAAGCTTGGCCGGTTGATCGACGATCTCGGCCTTACCGTGCGGACCCTCAACTCGCTGAAGAACTCCAACATCCGGACCCTCAAGGACCTGGTGGAGTACAGCGAAAAGGAACTGCTCGACGTCAAGAACGTCGGCGAGAAGGCCGTGGCGGAAATCGGCGAACTCCTCCAGCGCGAGGGGCTTCGTTTCGCGATGACGTTCGAGGAGGTCGATGGGGACTTCCGGGTGGTCAAGAGTGGCTCGCTGCCGTCGGCAGGGACGTCAGGGGAGATCGGGTAAATGCGGCACCAGTCGAAGGGACGGCAACTCTCGCGCACGTCGGAGCACCGCAAGGCGCTGCTTCGCAACATGGCGATGAGTCTGTTCAAGCACGAGCGGATCGTGACCACGACCGCGAAGGCGAAGGAGCTGAGGCCGTTCGCGGAGCGGCTCATCACCCTCGCGCGCCGTGGCGATCTGCAGGCGCGCCGGCAGGCCGAGCGTAAGATCCAAGACCGCGACATTCTCAAGCGGCTGTTCGCGGAGATCGGCCCGCGGTTCGCGTCCCGCCCGGGTGGGTATACCCGGATCCTGAAGCTCGGCCACCGGGTTGGCGACGGCGCCGAGACTGCCCGGATCGAGTTGTTGGCGGAGTGACGGCGAATCCCATGGTCGGGGCAAGCAAAAAGGGGACCCGAGGGTCCCCTTTTTTTGGGCTCGCGGTCCGGCGACTACGCGGCTTTGACGCCCTTGGTGGCTTTGACGACCTTGTTGCTGCGAATGCACCGAGTGCACACTCGAGTGCGCTTCACGGCGCCGTCGACCATGACACGGACCGTCTGGAGGTTCGGCATCCACCGGCGCTTGTGGCGATTATTCGCATGACTGACGTGGTTGCCCGTAACGGGACCCTTGCCGCACACCGTGCAAACCCGTGCCATTGTCTCGTATCTCCGCGTTGTTTACCAAGTGACCAAGCCTCTAAAACTAGCAGCGACATGGCCTTGGCACAAGACTCCCGGCCCAGGATGGTGGCCTGATGCCTCGCGCCCTCATTACCGGCGTGACCGGACAGGACGGTTCGTACCTGGCTGAGCTCCTGCTCGCCAAGGGGTACGAGGTGGTGGGCGTGGTGCGCCGAACCAGCCACCACTCCTACGAGCGGATCGATCACCTGCTCGATCGGCTCTCCATCATGGCCGCCGACCTCCTCGATCAGCATTCCTTGACCGAGGTGGTTCGCGCGGTGAAGCCCGACGAGGTCTACAACCTCGCGGCCCAGTCCTACGTGCCGACGTCGTTCTCCCAGCCGGTGCTGACCGGGGAGTTCACCGCGCTTGGGGTGACCCGGATTCTCGAAGCGGTTCGCCTGGCCCACCCGAGTGCACGGTTCTATCAGGCGAGCTCGTCCGAGATGTTCGGGAAGGTGCAGGAGACGCCGCAGAACGAACGAACCCCGTTTTACCCCCGATCGCCCTACGGCGTCGCGAAGGTGTACGGCCACTGGATCACCGTCAACTACCGTGAGTCGTACGGACTCTACGCGGTCAGCGGCATCCTCTTCAATCACGAGTCGCCGCGGCGGGGCATCGAGTTCGTCACTCGCAAGATCACCGACGGCGTGGCTCGCATCAAGTTGGGGTTGGCGAAGGAGCTCCGCCTCGGCAACCTCGATGCGAAACGGGATTGGGGCTACGCGGGGGACTATGTCGAGGCGATGTGGCGAATGCTCCAGCGGCCGACGCCGCAGGACTACGTCATCGGCACCGGGGTGACCCACAGCGTCCGCCAACTGGTGGAGTTGGCCTTCGCCCACGCGGGACTCGATTGGCGGCAATACGTGGTGACCGATCAGGCTCACATGCGGCCGGCCGAAGTGGATCTGCTCATCGCCGACCCCGCCAAGGCTCGCGCCGAGCTGGGTTGGACCCCGACGGTCAGCTTCGAGGGCCTGATCGGAATGATGGTCGACGCCGACCTCGACCGGCTCGGTCGCCGATGAAAGTCGTCGTGACCGGGGCCGACGGCTTCGTCGGCGGATGGCTGGTGAAGGACCTCCTTGCCGCGGGGCATCACGTGGTCGGCGCAATCCGGGTCGGTGGTGGCCCGCCGCCGTTGCCGGAGGCGGAGCGTCTTCGGGTCCAGTGGGTGGAGTTCGACCTCCTTGCGTCGGAGTCGGTTTCGACCCTCGCGAGTCTCGGGGCCGATGCGGTGATCCACCTCGCGGCCGTTGCCTCGGGCATGGATGCGCGCCACGACCCGGGGTACGCCTGGAACGTCAATGCGGCAGGCACCGCGCGCCTTTGCGAGGCGTATGGCCGCCTCAAGCAGCAGGAGCAGACCAACCCCTTGATCTTGGTGGTCTCGACCGGCGAGGTCTACGGCGAGGGGTCGGGTCAGCCGGTCACCGAGGCCGCCCCACCACGCCCCCGATCCCCCTATGGGGCGAGCAAATGGGGCGCGGAGATCGCCGCGCTCGAAGCCGCGGGCCGATTCGGGCTCCGCGTCGTAATCGGGAGGGCCTTCCCCCACACCGGGCCGGGCCAAAGCGATAAATACGTGATTCCGGCGATCGCCCAGCGGCTTCGAACCGCCAAGCGGATCGGCGCCCCGGTGATCAAGACCGGCAACCTCCAGCCGGTTCGCGACCTGCTCGACGTCCGCGATGTGGTGACCGCGTATCGCCTGCTCGCCGAACGCGGCGAGCCCGGGGCCACGTACAACGTCGCCAGCGGGCGCGGTGTGGCCCTCGAAGCCGTGGCCGACGAGCTCTGCCGGCTGCTCGATCTCCGGATCATCCTCGAGTCGGATCCCGCGCTACTGAGGGCCAACGACATCAGCTATTTGGTCGGCGACCCGACTCGCATTCGGCGGGCCATCGGCTGGGCCCCGACCGTTCCTCTCGAACAGACCCTGAAAGATCTGCTCGATGCCCAAGCGGACTGATCTCCACTCCATTCTCCTCATCGGCTCGGGCCCGATCGTCATCGGGCAGGGCGCGGAGTTCGACTACTCCGGCACCCAAGCCGCCCGTGCGCTCCGGGAAGAGGGCTATCGCGTCATCCTGGTGAATTCGAATCCGGCCACGATCATGACCGACCCGGAGATCGCCGACCGCACCTACATCGAGCCGGTGACCCCGGAGTGGGTCGAAAAGATCATCGCCCGGGAGCGCCCCGACGCCTTGCTGCCGACCATGGGGGGCCAGACCGGTCTCAACGTGGCGATGGCGCTTTATCGCAGTGGCGCGCTCGAGCGCTACGGGGTGGAGTTGATCGGTGCCAACGAGCGGGCGATCCGGGTGGCCGAGGATCGGGACGAGTTCGCCAAGGCGATGCGCCGGATCGGCCTCGCGACCCCGGACGGGATGACGGTGTCCTCGGTCGAGGACGGACTGGCGGTGGTGGAGCGGACCCAATATCCCGCCATCCTTCGTCCCTCGTTCACGCTGGGTGGCACCGGCGGCGGCATCGCCTACAATCGCGAGGAGTTCGAGACCATGCTCCGGCGCGGGATCGAGGCGTCGCCGGTCGGGTCGGTGCTGGTGGAGCGGAGCATCATCGGGTGGAAGGAGTACGAGCTCGAGGTGATGCGCGACGGGGCCGACAACGTCGTCATCGTCTGCTCGATCGAGAACCTCGATCCGATGGGCGTCCACACCGGCGATTCGATCACGGTGGCCCCGGCGATGACCCTGTCCGACCGCGAGTACCAGACGATGCGCGACGCGGCCTGCAAGATCATCCGGGAAGTCGGAGTGGAGGCCGGTGGCTGCAATGTCCAGTTCGCGGTCAACCCCGAGAACGGCGAGCAGCTCGTCATCGAGATGAACCCCCGGGTGTCGCGGAGCTCGGCCCTGGCGTCGAAGGCGACCGGGTTCCCGATCGCCCGGATCGGCACCAAGGTCGCGGTTGGCTATCGCCTCGACGAGTTGCCCAACGACATCACCAAGACGACCCCGGCGAGCTTCGAGCCGGTCCTCGACTACGTGGTGGTCAAGATTCCCCGGTTCGCGTTCGAGAAATTTCCCGCGGCGGACCCGACGCTCACGACCCAAATGAAGTCGGTGGGCGAGGTGATGGCGATCGGGCGGACCTTCAAAGAGGCGATCCAGAAGGGGTTTCGGGGCCTCGAGATCGGCCGGTCCGGCTGGGTCATCGGCGAGACGGTGGGCGATGACCGCCTCGATGACGGCTCGGTGGAAACGATCGTCGCCGCGCTGCGGCGGCCGACGCCGGAGCGGCTCTTCCAGGTCAAGCGGGCGTTGCTCAAGAACGTCGACCAGGCCACCATCGCCGAGCGAACCCAGATCGATCCCTGGTTCATCGCCCAGCTCGGGGAGCTGGTCGAGGCGGAGCGGGACTTCGCCGCGAGCTGGTCTCAGCTCGTCGACGACGAAGCCCGGCGGAACCTGATTCGGCGGATGAAGCGGATGGGGTTCTCCGACCGGCAGCTCGCCGACTTGGTCGGCCTCACCGAAACCGCGATGCGCCATCAGCGCCAGGCGCTCGGGGTGCGGCCGGCCTACAAGATCGTCGATACCTGCGCCGGCGAGTTTCCGTCGAAGACGCCGTACCTCTACTCCTGCTACGACGAGGAGAACGAGGCCCGCGCCGAGGGTGACAAGACGGTGATCATCCTCGGCAGCGGTCCCAACCGGATCGGTCAAGGCGTCGAGTTCGACTACTGCTGCGTCCGGGCGGTGATGGCGTTCCGGGAGATGGGCTACCGGACCGTGATGGTCAACTCCAATCCGGAGACCGTGTCGACCGACTTCGACATGTCGGACGCGCTCTACTTCGAGCCGCTGACGCTCGAGGACGTGCTCGAGATCGTCCACTTGGAGCGGCCGCTCGGTGTCGTGGTCCAGCTCGGTGGGCAAACCCCGTTACGGCTGGCCAGGGGGCTCGAGGCCGAGGGGGTGCCGATTCTGGGGACCTCGCCCGAGGCGATCGACGCCGCGGAGGACCGGCGCCGATTCGAGGCGCTCGCGCGCGACCTGGGGATTGCCCAACCCAAGAGCGGAACGGCGATGTCGCTGGACGAGGCTCTCACCATCGCCGGCGAGGTGGGGTATCCCGTCCTGATCCGGCCGTCGTATGTCTTGGGCGGTCGGGCGATGCAGATCGTCTACGACCCCGAGTCGCTCGAGGAGTTCTACGCCTTGGCGGCGCGGGTGGCACCCGGCCACCCGGTCCTGATCGATCAGTTCCTCGAAGACGCCTACGAAGCCGACGTCGATTCGATTTCCGACGGCCACCGCTGCGTGATCGGCGGGGTGATGCAGCACATCGAGAACGCCGGGATTCACTCGGGCGACTCGGCTTGCGTGATGCCGCCTTACCTCATCACCGAGGATCAGGTCGCGGAGATGAAGGAGTTCACTCGGCAGTTCGCGGCCAAACTCGGCGTAGTCGGGCTGATGAACGTCCAGTACGCGGTGAAGGATGGCGTGGTCTACGTTCTCGAGGTGAATCCCCGTGCCTCCCGGACCATCCCTTACGTTTCGAAGACCACGGGCGTCCAGTTGGCGAGTCTGGCGGCTGGCGTGATGGTGGGCCGGACCCTCGATTCGCTCGGGGTGGTAGACGACGTGACCCATCCGTACGTCGCGGTGAAGGAAGCGGTGTTCCCGTTCAGCAAACTCGCCGGCGTGGACCTGGTACTCGGCCCCGAGATGCGCTCGACCGGAGAGGTGATGGGTATCGCCGACTCGTTCGGGATGGCCTTCGCCAAGGCCCAGATCAGCGCGGACGGCGGCCTTCCGTTAGGCGGCGTGGTGTTCGTCACGGTCAACGATGCCGACAAGCCGAGTGTCGTCCCAATCGCGCGCCGGTTCCACGAGATGGGCTTCCGGGTCACGGCCACCGACCGGACCGCCAAGTACCTGCGTTCGCGGGGGATTCCGGCCACCCGAGTCCTTAAGGTCCACGAAGGTCGTCCCAACGTCGTCGACCTCTTGGTGTCGGGTCAGGTGCAGCTGCTGATCAACACCCCGCTCGGCAAGTTGACCCAGCGGGACGACACCATTCTCCGGCGGGTCGCACTCCAGCATCGGGTCCCCTACACGACGACGATGTCGGCGGCGGCTGCTGCGTCGGACGCGATCATCGCGTTGCGGAGTCGCACCGGGGAGGTGCGGTCGTTGCAGGAGTGGCACGAGCTGGCGCGAAACTACATGGCCGAGCTGCACGGGTGATGAGCGGCCGGGACCCGATCGTCGTCGCTCGGTTGCGGGAGGCGGTCCGAGGCGAGGTCCGCGAGGCCGAACCGCTCGCTCGATATTCGACCTACCGGCTCGGCGGTCCGGCCACCGTCGTCATCCCCCAGTCAACCGAGGATGTCGTGGCCGCGCTCGCGGTGGTGAGGGAGGCCCGGGTGCCGTGGTTCGTGCTCGGTCTCGGGTCGAACGTCCTGCTGCCGGACGGAGGGCTCGAAGCCATCGTCATCAGGCTGGGGAAGGGAATCGATCGCCAGGCCGCCGACGGCGAGCGGTGGACGTTCGGCGCGGGGGTGCCGGCGCCGATCGCCGCCAGGAAGTCGGCCCAGGCGGGGTGGGCCGGCATCCAAATGATGGTCGGGGTCCCGGGAACCGTTGGCGGCGGAGTGTACATGAACGCCGGGTGCCACGGAGGGCAGTGGTCGGACACGGTGGAGGAGGTCCTCGCGGTCAACGCCACCGGTCAGCTTCGGCGCATTCCGGCCGAGGAGATCCCCTTCCGGTATCGGTGGAGCGGGCTCGACGGGTGGATCGTCTTGGAGACCACGGTCCGGCTCTACCGCGATGATCCCGGCGACCTGGCGGACGAGATGACGCGGCTGTTCGAATGGCGCCAACGGGGAACGCCATTCAACCAACCCTGCTGTGGCAGCGTCTTCAAGAACCCGGAGACGCCCGTCGTCGCCGAGGGACGGGAACTCGGCACCGCGGGCCAACTGATCGACGCCGCGGGTTTGAAGGGTCTTCGGATCGGCGGGGCGGAGATCTCCCCGATGCACGCCAACTACTTCGTGAACACCGGGTCGGCGACCGCGGGCGACGTCCTGGCGCTGATCGAACACGCCCGCGCGGCGGTAGCGCAACGATTTGGCGTGCTCCTCGAGCCCGAGGTCAAGATCATCAGTGGGTCGGGCTCCTACCGGACTCTGTGAGGACCAGGCAATGACCGACTACTTCGTGCACGAATCGAGCTACGTGGATGACGGCGCGATCATCGGCAAGGGTACCAAGATCTGGCACTTCAGCCACGTGATGGCGGGGGCCGTGATCGGTGAGCGATGCAATCTTGGCCAGAACGTCGTGGTCATGCCGGGAACCAAGATCGGGACCAACGTCAAGATTCAGAACAACGTCTCGATCTACGAAGGGGTCGAGCTCGAGGACGACGTGTTTTGCGGCCCCAGTTGTGTGTTCACCAACGTGCTGAACCCCCGGAGTCACGTGTCACGGAAGAACGAGTACCGGCGCACGGTGGTGAAGCGGGGAGCCAGCATCGGCGCCAACGCGACGATCGTCTGCGGGCATACCGTCGGCGAGTTCGCCTTCATCGGCGCGGGGGCGGTGGTCCGCGGCGAGGTGCCGGCCTACGGGCTGATGGTCGGGGTGCCGGCCCGCCGGATCGGCTGGGTCTGCCAGTGCGGCGTCCGCCTCAGTCTGCGGGATGGCCGCGGCACCTGTTCGGCCTGTGGCACTGCCTACCAGGAGGAAGGTGGGCTCCTTCGACCCGGTTGACCGGACTGGTGGCATTCGGCTAAGTTTATGTCGTGGCTTGAGTTGCGTTGCCGTCGTCGCCCGTCGCCAGGGCGCGGTTATGGCCCGGCGGCGGGCGTTACCATTTGCCTGGTTCTTGCCAGGACCCTTGGCGGCGGCCCCAGGCCGGGCCGATCGGAAAGGATGTGCGGGTCGTGACGGTACCCTTGCTTGATTTGAAAGCGCAGTACGCCACCATCAAGGCCGACGTGGATCGGGCCGTCCAGTCCGTCCTCGACCGTCAGGAGTTCATCATGGGGCGGGAGGTGGGCGAGCTCGAGACGGGGATCGCGGCCCTGTCCGCCGCCAAGTACGCCATCGCCTGCGCCAGCGGGACCGACGCTCTCTTGCTCCCCCTCGTGGCCTTGGGGCTGAAGCCGGGGGATCAGGTCATCGCGCCGAGCTTCACCTTCTTCGCGACCGCGGGCACCATCCACAACGCCGGTGGCACGCCGGTGTTCGTGGACATCGATCCGGTCACCTTCAACGTCGACCCCGCGGCCGTCGAAGCCGCGATCACTCCGCGCACCCGGGCCATCATCGTGGTTCACCTGTTCGGCCAGATGGCGGCGATGGAGCGGATCATGGCCATCGCCACCCGCCACGGCCTGCCCGTCATCGAGGACGGGGCCCAGTCGATCGGGGCCCGCCGGCAGATCGACGGGACCTGGCGGATGGCCGGCGAGCTCGGCTGGGTGGGCACCCTTTCGTTCTTTCCGAGCAAGAACCTCGGTGCCTATGGTGATGGCGGGATGATCGTGACCCAGGACGAGCCGAGCGCAAGCCGACTCAAGAAGCTCCGCCTCCATGGCGGGGCCAAGCAGTACCACCATGAGGAAGTCGGGACCAACAGCCGCCTCGATACCCTCCAGGCCGCCATCCTCTTGGCCAAACTGCCCTATTTGGCCGGGTGGAGCCAGGCGCGCCGGGAGCGGGCCGCGCGGTACTCGGCCGCCCTGGCAGGGCACTCCGCTATCCAGGCGCCCCAGACCGACCCAACCAACGAGCACATTTTTCACCAGTACACGGTCAGGGTGCCCCGGCGCGACGACCTGCTGGCCCACTTGAAGGCCAGCGGCATCGGATGTGCTGTCTACTACCCGGTCGGGCTGCACCTCCAACCCTGTTTCGGGCATCTGGGGTACCGGCCGGGGTCGCTGCCCCACACTGAGCAGGCGATGCGGGAGGTCATTTCCCTGCCGGTGTTTCCCGAGCTGACCGATGGCCAGTTGGACACCGTGGTCACGGCGGTGAAGCGGTTCTTTGGATGAGCCGCCTCAAGGTCGGGGTGATCGGAGCAGGGGCCTGGGGGCGCAACCATGTTCGCACCCTCGCGGCGATGCCCACGGTCGAGTTGGCGGCGGTGGCCGATCTGGACCCGAAGGTGCGCGAGCGGACGGCGCGCGGCTTCCCCGGCGTGTTCGTCACCGATTCGGCCGACGAACTCTTTGGCCGGGTGGACGCCGTGGTGGTCGCCACCAGCGCGACCACCCACGCGTCGCTCGGACTGGCGGCGATCGAGGCCGGCAAACCGGTCCTTATCGAGAAGCCGTTCGCGCTGACCGTGGCCGGAGCGGTGGCCCTCGCGGCGGCCAGTGCCCGGCGGGGGGTCCCGGCGCTGGTCGGGCACCTGCTCGAGTTCCACCCGGTCATCGACCGCCTCAAGGCGATGGTTCGGGACGGAGCGTTAGGTGAGCTGTACTACCTGTATTCGCAGCGGCTCAATCTGGGCCAGGTTCGCCCGGACGAGAACGCTTTGTGGAGCTTCGGGCCGCACGACATCTCGGTGGCCTTGTATCTGATGGGCGAGGCGCCCGAGACGGTATCGGCGCACGGCTATTCGTACCTGCAGCCGGGGATCGAGGACGTGGTGTTTCTCGGGATGCGGTTTCGCTCCGGCGTGGTGGCGCACGCGCACCTGTCGTGGCTCGACCCGCACAAGGAACGCCGCCTCACCGTGGTCGGCGCGAAGCAGATGGCGGTGTTCGACGACATGGCCCCCCGGGAGAAGCTCCGGATCTACGACAAGGGGGTCAGTCGTCCGCCGGAGTACGGATCGTACGGTGAGAGCCTGGCGATCCGGGAGGGCGACATCTCGATTCCGAAGGTGGCGAATTCGGAGCCGCTGGCGCTCGAGTTGGCCCATTTCGTGGCGGTGGCCAACGGCGCGACGCCCACCCGGGCGGACGCCGCCGACGGTGTCCGTGTGGTTCAAGTCTTGGAGGCGGCCAGCCGCTCACTTCGAAGCGGTGGTACCTCGGTACTCGTGGAGGATCAGGATGTCGTTGGCGGATAAGTTGATCGAGAAAGCCGAGCGGCGCGAAGTGCTGTTCGGTATCATCGGCCTCGGCTACGTCGGCTTGCCGCTGGCGATCGAACTGGCGCACGCCGGATACAAGGTGCTCGGCTTCGACGTCAGCCAGCGGGTCGTCGATGGTCTCAACGCCGGGACGTCCCACATCAAGGACATCTCCGACGCGCAGGTCAAGGCGGCCGTCGACAAGGGCCTTTTCGAAGCCACCGCGGATGGCAGCCGATTGGCCGCCTGCGACGCGATCTCGATCTGCGTGCCGACCCCGCTGTCGAAGTTCAAGGATCCCGACGTCAGCTACATCGTGGCCGCCACCGAAACCGTGAAGAAGGTCCTCCGCCCGGGTCAGGCGATCGTCCTGGAGAGCACCACCTACCCGGGCACCACCCGGGAGATCATGCTTCCCGCCCTCGAGTCGACCGGGCTCGAGGTCGGCAAGGACTTCTTCCTCGCCTTCAGTCCCGAGCGGGTCGATCCCGGCAATCCGACCTACCTGACGAAGAACACGCCCAAGGTGGTCGGCGGGATTACCGAGGACTGCCGGCGGGTGGTGGTGGCCCTCTATCAGCCGGCCATCGACACCCTGGTGCCGGTCTCGACCACCGAGGCGGCCGAGCTGGTCAAGCTGTTGGAAAACACCTTCCGCAGCGTGAACATCGGGTTGGTCAACGAGATGGCGATCGTCTGCGACAAGCTCGGGGTCGACGTCTGGGAAGTCATCGAGGCGGCGGCGACCAAACCGTTTGGGTTCATGAAATTCCTGCCCGGTCCTGGCTTGGGGGGGCACTGCATTCCGATCGACCCGCACTACCTCGCCTGGAAGATGCGTGGGCTCAACTACAAGACCCGGTTCATCGACTTGGCCGGTGAGCTCAACACCGAGATGCCGGTCTTCTGGGTCCGGAAGGTGGCCGAAGCGCTCAACGACGCCGGCAAGGCGACCCGCGGGGCGTCGGTCCTGATCGTCGGGGTCGCCTACAAGCGGGACATCGAGGACATTCGGGAGAGCCCGGCGCTCGACATCATCAAGCTGATCCAAGCGGCGGGGGCCAGGGTCTCCTACCACGATCCGTTCGTGCCGGAGTTCGCCGAGGACGGCCATCGGGCCCAATCGGTTCCCCTCACCAAGGACACGGTCGCCGCCGCCGACTGCGTGGTGATCGTCACCGATCACACCAACCTCGACTACGGGTTGATTCGCCGGCACGCCAGAGCCGTCGTCGATACCCGCAACGCGTTGCGCAAGGTGAAGTGATCCATGCGGGTGACGATCGTGGGCTCGGGGTACGTCGGATTGGTGGCGGGGGCGTGTCTCGCGGAAACGGGGAATGACGTCCTCTGCGCCGACGTCGACGCCAAGAAGATTGCTCGGCTCAAGACGAACGACATCCCGATCTACGAGCCTGGCCTCGAGCCGATGGTGGCTCGGAATCAGGCCGAAGGGCGGCTCCGGTTCACGACCGACGTCGGCGCGGCGGTGGAGCACGGCAAGGTCGTCTTCATCGCGGTAGGCACCCCGCCCGGCGAGGATGGCTCGGCCGACCTCAAGTACGTGCTCGCGGTGGCGCGGACCATCGGCGCTCACATGAACGAGCCGAAGGTCGTGGTCACCAAATCCACCGTGCCGGTGGGCACGGCTGAAAAGGTCCGTCAAGCCATCAAGGCAGAGACGACGTCACCGTTCTCGGTCGCGTCGAATCCGGAGTTTCTCAAGGAAGGGGCCGCGATCGACGACTTCATGAAACCCGATCGGGTGGTCCTCGGGGTCGACTCCGAAGCTGCGCGCGATGCGCTGGCCGAGCTCTACGCGCCGTTCGTACGAACCGGCAATCCGATCCTGTTCATGGACATTCCGTCGGCCGAGGTGACCAAGTACGCGGCCAACGCGATGCTGGCGACCCGGATCTCTTTCATGAACCAAATCGCCGACCTGTGCGAGCGGGTCGGGGCCGACGTGGGCATGGTGCGTCAGGGGATCGGCACCGATCGGCGGATCGGGCCGGCGTTTCTGTTCCCGGGTCCCGGCTACGGCGGGTCGTGCTTCCCGAAGGACGTCAAGGCGCTGATCAAGACGGCCCGTGACCTGGGGATGGTGCCCGAGTTGTGGGACTCGGTCGAAGCGGTCAACGATCGGCAGAAGCTGGTCATGCTGACCAAGCTCGTCGGTGAACTCGGCCCGTTGGCGGGCCGAACCGTTGCCATCTGGGGCCTCGCCTTCAAGGCCGAGACCGATGATATGCGGGAGAGCCCAGCCATCAAGTTGATTGAGGGGATCCTCGCCCAAGGCGGCAAGGTTGCCGCCCACGATCCCAAGGCGATCGAGGTGGCCCGGGAGATCTTCGGCGACCGGATTCGCTACGCCAAGGATCCCTACGACGCGGTGAACGGGGCCGACGCGCTGGCGATCGTCACCGAGTGGCTGGTCTACCGCAATCCCGATTTCGATCGGGTCCGGTCGCTGCTGACCCAGCCGATCATCATCGATGGCCGCAATCTCTTCGACCCGTCCAAAATGGGCCGATCCGGCTTTCGATACGTCGGCATCGGGCGGGGTCGCCCGTGAGGATTCTCATCACCGGCGCCGCCGGGTTCCTCGGGTCGCACCTGACCGATCGCTTCCTTGGGGACGGTCACGACGTCGTCGGGATGGACAACTTCCTCACCGGGTCGCCGGCGAACATCGCCCATCTGGCCGGGAACCCCCATTTCCAGTTGATCGAGCACGACGTCTCCAAGTACATCGCGGTGGAGGGCGCCGTGGACGGCGTCCTCCACTTTGCCTCGCCGGCGAGCCCGATCGACTACCTCCAGCACCCGATTCCGACCCTCAAGGTCGGTTCGTTAGGCACCCACAACACCCTCGGGCTCGCCAAAGCCAAAGGGGCCCGGTACCTGTTGGCATCGACCTCCGAGGTCTACGGCGATCCCCAGGTTCATCCCCAGCCGGAGACCTACTGGGGCCACGTCAATCCGGTGGGACCCCGGGGTGTCTACGACGAAGCGAAGCGCTTCGCCGAAGCGATGACGATGGCCTATCACCGGGTCCACGGGGTCCCGACCCGGATCGTTCGGATCTTCAATACCTACGGGCCCCGGATGCGGGCGCACGACGGGCGGGTGGTCTCCAACCTGGTCGTCCAGGCACTCCAGGGGAAGCCACTGACGATCTACGGCGACGGGAGCCAGACCCGATCCTTCTGCTACGTCTCCGATCTCGTCGACGGCATCTATCGACTGTTCTGGAGCGATCGAGTCGACCCGACCAACATCGGGAACCCGGTCGAGTTCACGGTCCTCGAGCTGGCCGAGCTGGTCCGCGAGATGCTTGGCGTCACCCTGCCGATTCGGCACGAGCCGCTCCCGGTGGACGATCCGAAGGTGCGCCAGCCCGACATCACCATCGCCCGGTCGGCGCTGGGGTGGGAGCCCGCGGTGAACCTGCGAGAGGGGTTGGAACGGACGATCAGCTACTTCCGGGGCGTGCTGGCCAAATGACCCGGGTGGTCGTCACCGGGGCGGCCGGGTTCATCGGGTCCCACTTGGTCGAGGCGCTGCTCGCGCGGGGCGACGAGGTCGTGGGGGTCGACAACTTCGACCCGTTTTACCCCCGGGCCGTCAAAGAGCGCAACCTGGCTCCGGTCCTCTCCCATCCTCGGTACCGGTTCGTCGAAGCGGACATCTCCGACCCCAATCGGCTGACGGGCCTTTTGACGCCGGACACCGTGGTTGCCCATCTGGCGGCCAAGGCCGGGGTCCGGCCCTCCATCGCCGACCCGGTCGGCTATGCCCACACCAACGTGACCGGGACCGCCGCCTTGGTCGAGGCGATGCGGCGGGCCGGGACGACCCGGCTGGCCTTCGGGTCGTCCTCCTCGGTCTATGGCAACTCCACCCCGTCCCCCTTCCGGGAGGACGCCCCGGCTCTCAACCCGGTGTCGCCCTACGCCTCGACCAAACGGGCCGGGGAACTGCTTCTCGGGTCGATCGCCCCCCTGGTGGGCCTCAAAGTGGCCGCATTGCGCTATTTTACCGTGTTCGGGCCGAGGCAGCGGCCGGACCTGGCGATCCACCTGTTTGCCCGCCGGCTCCTGGCCGGCGAGCGGCTGTCGCTGTTCGGCGACGGATCGCAGGCTCGCGACTACACGTTCTGTTCGGACATCGTCGCCGGGACGGTGGCGGGTATCGACTGGACGGCGAACGCACCCGTGGGGGTCGAGTGTTTCAATTTGGGGGGAAATCGGCCGGTCCCGCTTGGGGAGATGGTCGACACGCTCAGTCGAGCCTTGGGAATCACGCCCTCGGTCGAGTGGCTTCCGATGCAGCCGGGCGACGTGGAATTGACCTGTGCGGACCTGACCAAGTCGGAAGCGGTGTTGGGCTATCGCCCGGCGGTCACCTTCGCGGAGGGAATCACCCGGTTCGCTCAGTGGTGCGGAACCGTCTATGAACGTCAGCACTGAGCACCTCCTCCAACAGGCCCACGAACGGTTCGCGGTCCAAGACTACTACGGCGCGGTCCATCTCCTCGACGAGATTCTCGAACGAGGTCGCCGCTTCGCCGATGTCTACCACCTCCGCGGCCTGTCCCTATCGCTGCTCGGCCAACTCGATCGGGCGCTCGAGGACTTCGACCGGGCATTGGGGGTCAACAGCCGGTATATCGATGCCCTGGTCCACCGCGGGGTGATCCTGGTCGAAATGGGGCGGACGGCCGAGGCCGACGCCTCCTTTCAGCGGGCCGCGGCCCTGGGCCAGATCGGCCTCAACGGCTTTTCCCGAACGGTCTCGGGGCGGCTGGCCAATCTCCATGCCGGTTTGGGGGACGCTTACGCCGAAGTCGGCGCCTCCGACGACGCGATCCGGGAATATCAGCGCGCCGTGCATCTCGGGCCTGACTTTCACGACCTGCGCTACCGCCTCGCCCGGTTCCTGATCGAGGCGGGGCGGCCGCTCGAGGCGCGGGAGGAACTGGAACGGATCGTGGCGGTGCAGCCCGCGTTCCTCGATGCCCAGGCGGCCCTCGGCCTGGCCCACTACCTCTCCGGCGACGCCACCGGGGCCCAGGAGATCTGGTCTCGGTGCCTGACCCAGCGGCCGGGCAACGCCCGGGTCGGCGCCTATCTAGCCATGGCGCAGCGGCTGTCCCTCGGATGAAGCCGGGTGCTTTCCTGGGCGTTGTCCTCGCGGCCGTGACGGGGTGTGGGGCGCCGGCCGCCGACCACGAGCGGCTTGCCGACCAGGCCTATCGGGAAGGGAACTACGTCAAGGCGGTCGGCGAGTACCAGGCCGCCCAGCGCAGCGGTGCGAGGAGTCGGGTCTGGGCGAAGGTGGCGGCCGCGGCGATCAAGGCCCAGGAGTTCGCTACCGCGGTTGACGCGTTCGCGGCGCTGGCTCGGGAGGATCCGACTCGGACCACCGAGGCCGCGCTGGGACTCGAACAGGTCGCCCGCGTTGCCGAACGGCAGGGACCCAGCGGCGTGCCGATCGTGGCCCAGGCGGTCCTGGCCCTGCGGCGGGTGGCGCCCGGTCGCCCGCTGGGCCGGCTGCCACTCCCCCTAATCTCGGGGACAATCGACGCCGGGGAGGCCCTCGGCATCATACCTACGGCGATCGCGACGGCGGGCTCGCCGCGGACGGTGGACTCGCTGCTGTTGCGGTACGCCGCAGCCCAGCGGGAAACGGTGGCCTGCGATGGGGCGTTTGGGACCTTTCGGACCGTGGTCAGGCGGTCGACCGATGGCCGGCTCGTCGCGACCGCCCGTGAGGGGCTGGCGACCTGTGCGTTGTTACTGGGCAGCGACGCCTTGGCTCGCCAGGACGGGGCGACGGCCGAACGGTGGTTCGAAGAAGTCCTTGCCCAGGGCGGGGAATCGGTCCGGAGCTGGACGGCCAGCCTCGGGCTGGGCGACGCGCGGCTGCTCAAGGGTGACGCCCTGGGAGCGGCCGTGGCCTACCAAGTGGTGGTTGCGGCCTCCGCGGCGCCGGACAGTCTCCGGCAGGCGGCGGTCATCAAACTCAACGGACTCGGGGCGGCAACGGTGCCACCGCCCGGCGGGGATACATGATCTCGACGCGTGTGCTCACTACGACGCTCCTGGCGGTGGCGGCGCTCGGCTGCTGGCCGTTCAAAGGCAAGCCAAAACCGGTCGTGGCACCGGCCCTGGCCAATTCGCCGCGAACCATCGACTCGCTGTGGCAAGAAGGGCAGCGAGCGTTCAATGCGGGGCGCTGGGGCCTGGCCAACCGGATCTTTACCCAGTTGTCGACCAACATGCCGGTGACCGACGGCCGGCTGACTCGGATGCATTTCTATCGCGGAGAAATCGAGTTCGCGATGGGCAACGAGCTCGACGCGGTTCGACAATTCCGGCGAGTCTCCGACGAAACGCCCGATGATTCGCTCGCCCCCGACGCCCTCCTCCGGGCGGCCGAGGCGTACACCTCCCTCTGGCGGCGACCGGAGCTCGATCCGACGTACGGACAGACGGCGCTGGCGGTTTTTCAGGAGGTCCAGACCCGCTATCCGGGCGGCCCCGCCTCGAAGCGGGCCGACGCGCGAATGCGGGAACTGAGCGACCGCTTCGCTTTCAAGGAATTCCGGAACGCGATGTTCTACTACAAGTTCAAG
Source organism: Gemmatimonadales bacterium (assembly GCA_046160105.1). Lineage (GTDB taxonomy): Bacteria > Gemmatimonadota > Gemmatimonadetes > Gemmatimonadales > GWC2-71-9 > SHZU01. The sequence goes on from JBJXGT010000019.1 coordinate 60,532, forward strand.
GCGTACGACTCGGCGGTGCTCTCGCTTCGGGCGCTGATTGCCCAGTATCCGCGGGCGGCCATCGTACCGAGCGCGCTCGAGACCCTGGTCATGGCGTACCAAGCCCTGGGCTACCAGGAGGACATCAAGGAGACCTGTGGCTACATTGCCCAGTTCTTCCCGGCTCCGACCGGCCCCCGCCGCCTCTGCCCGGCGGTGGCCGATTCGGCTGGGACTCCCTAGGTGCGGGTTGCCGTCCTGGGCGGATCCTTCGACCCGATTCACCATGGCCATCTGATCGCCGCGACGACGGTCAAGGAGCGGCTGGGGATCGACGAAATCCGCCTGGTGCCTGCCGGGGAGCAGCCGTTCAAGGTGGGTCAGCATCACGCGCCGGCGGCCCATCGGGCCCGGATGGTCGAGTTGGCGGTGGCGGGGCTGCCTGGGTTCACGGTCGATCGGCTCGAGATCGAGCGGGCTGGGCCGTCGTACACCGTCGATACCGTTCGTGCGGTGACGGACCGGGAGCCGCACCATGACTGGGTGCTCCTTCTCGGGTCGGACGCCGCCCGCCTGTTCCCGACGTGGCGGGATCCGGCCGGGATCAAGGCGCGAATGACGGTGGTAGTTTTCGCCCGGGCCGGGGAGGAGCCGCCGGCCGGGGTGGCGGATCAAGTGGTGGCGGTGCCTCGGGTTGATGTGTCATCGACCGATATTCGCGGGCGGGTGCGCGCGGGTCGGTCCATTCGATTTTTGGTGCCGGACGCGGTGGCGGATCATATCGCCGCGCACGGCCTGTATCGGGACTAGACGATGTTGCTGAAGACCGTCATCGAACGAATATTCGGAACGCGCCATCAGCGCGACGCCAAAAAGCTGATGCCGCTGGTGTCGGTCGTGCACGGCCACGAAGAGCGGCTCAAGGCGCTGTCGACCGAGGAGGTCCAGGCCCAGACGACGAAGTTCCGAGCCATCCTGGCAGAGCGAACCGGAGCCGCGAAAGCGGAACTCGACCAAGTCCGAACCGCGAAACATGGCTGCGCCGACCCGGTCGAGCGGGAGCGCCTCGAAGGCGAGTCCCACCGGCTCGAGGATGCCTACAAGAAAGACGTCGCCGCCGTCCTCGACGAACTGTTGCCCGAGGCGTTCGCCACGGTTCGAGAGGCCTGCCGTCGGCTACTCGGCACGACCGTGATGGTCACCGGCCACGAAATGTCGTGGGACATGGTGCCGTACGACGTCCAGTTGATGGGCGGGGTGGCCCTTCACCGTGGCCGGATCGCCGAAATGGCCACCGGCGAGGGCAAGACCCTGGTGGCCACCCTACCAGTGTACCTCAACGCGCTGACGGGGCGCGGGGTCCACCTGGTCACGGTCAACAACTACCTCGCCCGCCGCGACTCCCAGTGGATGGGGCACCTGTACCGCTTCCTCGGCCTCACGGTAGGGTGTATCGACGACACCGAGCCGTCGACGCCCGAACGCCGCGCCGCCTACCTCAGCGACATCGTCTACGGGACCAACAACGAGTTCGGGTTCGACTATCTCCGCGACAACATGGTGCACGCGATCGAGTATCGGGTCCAGCGCGACCATGCCTACGCGATCGTCGACGAGGTCGACTCGATCCTGATCGACGAAGCTCGGACCCCGCTGATCATCTCCGGGCCGGTCGGCAATGATGGCGACGATAAATACGGTGAGTTCAACGGCCGGGTCGCCGAACTGGTCCGCAAGCAGACGGCGGTGGTCAACCAGCTGATCGCCGAAGCGGAGCCGTTGATCGGGAACGACAAGGCCAAGCAGGAACTCGGGCTGAAGCTGTTCCAGGCCCAGCTCGGGATGCCGAAGAACAAGAAACTCCTCAAGTTCTACAACGAAACCGGCATCAAGCAGTTGGTCCAGGCCGCCGAGTTGCGCTATCTCGGCGACCGGAAGCTGCCGACCAAGCAGCAGGAAATGCGGGGCGTCGAGGAAGTCCTCTACTTCGTGCTCGACGAGAAGGGCCACTCGGTCCACCTCACCGACCGGGGATCCACGGCCCTGTCGCCAGACGACCCCGGTCTGTTTTTGGTGCCCGACATCTCGGAGGCGATTCACAAGGTCGAGAAGGACCCCGACCTCTCGATCGCCGAAAAGCGGACCCAGCGGGCCCAGATCGAAATGGAGTACGCGGCCAAGAGCGAGAAGCTCCACATCATTCACAAGCTGCTCCAGGCCCACGCCCTTTACGACAAGGACGTCGAGTACATCATCCAGGACAACCAGGTCCTGATCGTCGACGAGTACACCGGCCGGGTCTTGCCGGGGCGGCGGTGGGCGGATGGTCTCCACCAGGCGGTCGAGGCGAAAGAAGGGGTCCAGATCAAGGGCGAGACTCAGACCCTCGCCACGATCACGATCCAGAACTACTTCCGGATGTACGACAAGCTGGCCGGGATGACCGGGACGGCCGAGACCGAAGAATCCGAGTTCTACTCGATCTACGGGCTCGAGGTGATGGTGGTTCCCACCAACAAGCCGATCCGGCGCCACGATCATGCCGACCGGATCTACAAGACTCGGCGCGAGAAGTACAACGCGGTGGTGGACGAAGTCGACCGGCTGAACCAGGCCGGCCTTCCGATGCTGATCGGGACCACCTCGGTGGATGTCTCCGAAACCTTGAGCAAGATGCTCAAGCGCCGGGGGCTGAAACATGAGGTCCTCAACGCCAAATACCATCAGCGTGAGGCCGAGATCGTCGCGGCCGCCGGTCAGCGCTCGGCGATCACCATCGCGACCAACATGGCCGGCCGGGGCACCGACATCAAACTCGGAAAAGATCTCGACCTCACCACCGAGGAGGCCGGGCTCCACGTCATCGGCACCGAGCGGCACGAGTCCCGCCGGATCGATCGCCAGCTCCGGGGCCGATCGGGGCGCCAGGGCGATCCGGGCGCCACGCTCTTCTTCCTGTCGCTGGAAGACGACCTGATGCGGTTGTTCGGGTCCGACCGGATCGCCCGTTACATGGACAAGGCCGGCGCCGAAGAGGGTGAGGTCATCACCGGGAAGCTGGTCACGGCGGCGATCGAGTCGGCCCAGAAACGAGTCGAGCTCCAGAACTTCCAGCAACGGAAGCGATTGCTCGAGTACGACGATGTCATGAACCAGCAGCGCGAGGTCATCTACTCGCTGCGTCTGTTCGCCCTCGAGAAAGGCGAAGAGCTCAAGGCCGAGGCCCGGAGGATGATCTCCTCGGCGCTCGACCACGCCATCGCGAAGTTCCTCGAGGACGCCGAGGGCCCCGAGCAGTGGGACCGGCCGGGCCTCAAGGCCCACTTGCTGATGCTGTTCCTGGTCAGCCCCGACGCGGTGACCGATCCGCGGGCCACGCCGACGATGGACAAGCTGCTCGCCGCGGCGCGGGAGGAAGGCGAGGCGGCGTTTCAGCGGAAAGTCGACTATCTCCGGGACTTCGGCGCCAGCATCGGAATTCCGGGGGTCGACCAGCAGGTCCTTTCCCAGGTCCTCCTCGGGGTCATCGACGAGAAGTGGAAAGACCACCTCTACGACCTCGACCAGCTCCGCAACGCGATTCAGTACCGGGCGTACGGACAGAAGGACCCGCTGGTCGAGTACAAGAAGGAGGCCTTCGAGATGTTCGGAGACCTCATGCACGACCTCCGGGCGGCTTTCGCCGATCGGTACCTCAAGGTTCAGGTCTCGGCCGAGGCACCGCCGCCGCCCCGAAGTGGGCCGCCTCCGGGTGAACTTTCGGCGGGCCGGCGGCCGCCACCGCCTCCGGGCGGTACCGACGACCTCTTCGCGCCGGCCGCTGCCACCCCGCAGACCGACCGAAGCCCCGCCGCCCCCGTGGTGTCGAGCAGCGTCGGCCGGATTGGGGGGGTCGCCGCGGCGAGCTTGCCCGCCGTTGGCCGGAACGATCCCTGTCCCTGCGGCTCGGGAAAGAAGTACAAGAAGTGCCACGGGGCGGGGGCCTAGCCCGGCAGCCCGCGTTCGAAGGATCCGTCCTGCGCTCGTTCGGTAACCGGGCCGGTGGCCCCCGGTGCTACCTTGGGTTCCAATGGCCTCCCCGACCCACCCCCGCCTCGCTGAGCCGCCCCGGGAGCGGCTCAGCCACCTCGGCCCCTCCGCATTGACGGCAGTCGAACTCATTGCCATTCTGTTAGGTACCGGGCGTCGCGGGCAGGATGTGCTCCACCTGGCCGACGCGGTCCATGCGGCTTGCGAGGGCTCCTTGCGTCGGATGGCGCGCCAGGCGCCTGGGGTGTTGGCCCGCCAGCAGGGGATCGGGCGAGCCAAGGCGGCCCGGCTGGTGGCGGCACTGGAATTGGGGCGGCGGCTGGCCCGGGAGGTCCGACCGTTGCGCCGGCGGATCCGGTCGCCGGAGGACGTGGTGCGGTGGGCCGGCGAGCGGCTTCGCGACCTCGAAGTGGAAGAATTCCACATCGTGATCGTCACCACTCAGCGGGATGTGCTCCGGGAGGTCCTGATCACCCGGGGCACCCTGAACGGGTCCCTGGTGCATCCCCGCGAAGTATTCCGGCCCGCGATCGCCGAGGCCGCGGCGGGTGTCTTTCTGGTGCACAACCACCCGAGCGGCGACCCGACCCCGTCGCCCGAGGATCGGGTGGTGACGGCCGAGTTGGTGGCGGCGGGACGGCTGTTGGGAATACCGGTGCTCGATCACGTGATCGTCGCCGGTGATCGATGGACGAGTTTCGCAACCCGAGGACTGCTGTGACGTCGACCGCGCTCGATCAGACGACCGAATTCCGCGCCCTGTTGGCCAAGCACGCGGAACGGCTCGATCTTGCCCTGATCGAGCGGGCCCTTCGCTTCAGCGCCAGCGCTCACCACGGCCAGAAGCGAATGTCGGGCGACGATTTCGTCTCCCACTCGATCGCGGTGGCGTCGATCCTGGTGGGCCAACTCCTCGATTCCACCTCGATCGCGGCCGCCCTGCTCCACGACGTCGTCGAGGAATCGGAGACCAGCGTCGACGAGATCGGGGGCCAGTTCGGTCCCGAGGTCGCCGAGTTGGTCGACGGGCTCACCAAGATCTCCCACCTCACCTTTCGGTCCCGGGCCGAGGAACAGGTCGAGAACTACCGGAAGCTCCTCCTCTCGATCGCCAAGGACGCCCGGGTCATCATCATCAAGCTGGCCGATCGGCTCCACAACATGCGGACCCTGGAGCATCTCCCGCCGGAGCGGCGGGAGCGGATCGCCACGGAAACCCGCGAGATCTACGCGCCGCTCGCCCATCGATTCGGGATGGCCAAGGTCAAAGCGGAGTTGGAGGATCTGGCCTTCAAGTTCCTCGAGCCCGAGGAGTACGCGGCCTTGGTCCGCCAGGTGGTCGCCAAGCGGACCCATCGCGAGGAGTTGATCGAGGGTCTTCGCGGTCCGCTCGAAAGCGAGCTCGCCAAGGCGGGCATCAACGAGGTCGAAGTGACCGGTCGCCCCAAGCATCTCTGGTCGGTATTCCAGAAGATGAAGCGGCGGGGCACCCCCTTCGATCAGGTCTACGACATGATGGCGCTCCGGGTCATCGTGTCGTCGGTCCCGACCTGCTATCACGTCCTCGGCGTGATCCACCACAACTGGACCCCGGTTCAGGAGCGGATCAAGGACTATATCGCGTCGCCGAAATCGAACGGATACCAGTCGCTCCATACCACGATCTTCGGCCCGAACGGTCAACTGTACGAAGTGCAGATCCGCACCCACGACATGCATCGCACGGCCGAGTTCGGCATCGCGGCCCACTGGCTCTACAAGACCGACCGTCAGCGTGACAATCTCGACCAGCACTTCGAGTGGTTCCGCCAACTCCTCGAGCTGCAGCACGACACCCACAGCCAGGAAGAGTTCCTCGAGTTCCTCAAGCTCGACCTCTTCCAAGACGAAATCTTCGTCTTCACCCCCGAAGGGGACGTCAAGCAGTTGCCCAAAGGGGCGACCGCCATCGACTTCGCGTTCCACGTTCACACCGAAGTCGGCCTCCACTGCCAGGGGGCCAAGATCAACGGGCGGATCGCGCCGCTGCATCGGGAACTCAAGAACGGCGACTCGATCGAGATCCTCACCTCGTCGGCGGCCAAACCGAACCGCGACTGGTTGAGCCACGTCCGGACCGGCCGGGCCCGCCAGCGGATCAAACAGTGGATCCGCCACGAAGAGGAGACCCTGAGCGTCGGGTTGGGCCGCGACATCCTGGCGCGGGAGGTCAAGCGTCGGCGGCTGGAGGCACCGGACACGGCCGCGCTCGCTCGCGCCGCGAAGGCGCTCAATCACCCCGACGGGCCGGCGCTCGAGGCGGCGGTCGGGCGAGGCGACCTGGCGATCGGCCAGGTGATGCGGGCCATCTATCCGGACCTGACCGAGGAAGACCTCCGGGAGCCCAAGCCCACGGTCTTCGGGCGGATGATCAATCGGATCCGCTACGGCAAGGGGGTCCGGATTCAAGGGGTGGACGGCCTGCTGGTCCGCTACGCCCAATGTTGCCAGCCAGTGCCGGGCGACACGGTGGTCGGGTACGTGACCCAGGGTCGGGGCATCTCGATTCACCGGGCCGACTGCCCCAACCTGCTCACCCTCCAGGACGGCGATCGTCGGGTCGAGATCGATTGGCAGGAGCAGCAGGGCGAGTCGTTCGCGGTCCGACTGGTGTTGAACGCCGAGGATCGGCGTGGTCTCTACGCGGACATGCTCCAGGCCGTCAGTCAAACCGGGACCAACATCAAGCGCGCCGATCTCCACACCAAAGACGGGGCGGCCTTCGGCACCGTCCTGGTCGAGGTCGACAACCTCACCCACCTCGCCAAGGTGCTCAAGGCAGTCCGCCGGGTCAAAGGGGTGACCTCGGTGGATCGCCGTGAGATCGCCGCGAGCTGAGATTCCGAAAGCCATCATGCCGAACTACTGGCTTCTGAAAACCGAACCATCCACCTACGGCTATTCCGATCTCGAACGCGACAAGCGAGGGGTCTGGGACGGGGTCGCCAATCCGGTAGCGCTGCGGCACCTGCGGGCGATGGCGGTGGGCGACCGCTGCTTCATTTATCACACCGGCGACGAGAAGCGGATCGTCGGGGTCGCCAAGGTGACCCGGGCCGCTTATCCAGACCCCAAGGCCGGCGATCCCAAGCTCGTGGTGGTCGATCTCGAGCCGGTCGAGAAGGTGGCCCGACCGGTCACCCTGGCGGAGATCAAGGCCGATTCCCGTTACGCGGATTGGGAACTGGTTCGGATTGCCCGGCTGTCGGTGATGCCCGTCTCCGCGGAGCGGTGGAAGGCGATCCTCGCCTGGAAGTAGGGGGGCTCCCGAATAAACCCCGGCATCAGTATTATTGTCTCCCCATGCCGAGTCCGCCCTTTCAGGTCGTCGCCCCGTTTGAACCCGCCGGAGACCAGCCCGAGGCCATCGCGGCCCTGAACGCGGGTCTGGCGGCCGACCAGAAGTATCAGACCCTCCTGGGGGTGACCGGATCGGGGAAGACTCTGACCCTGGCCCACGTCATCGCCAACTTCGGCAGACCGGCCTTGGTGATGTCCCACAACAAGACGCTCGCCGCCCAACTGTACGGCGAGTTGAAACAGTTTCTACCCAACAACGCCGTCGAGTATTTCGTCTCCTACTACGACTACTACCAGCCCGAGGCGTACGTTCCGTCCACCGATCTGTACATCGAAAAGGACTCCTCGATCAACGAGGACATCGAGTCGCTCCGCCTCCGGGCTACCTCGAGTTTGATGGAACGCGACGACGTGGTCATCGTCGCCACGGTGAGCGCGATCTACGGGTTGGGCGATCCGGCCAGCTACCGGAAACTGATGTTCTCCCTCGCGGCCGGCGAGAACAAGGGCCGCGACGCGATTCTCAACGACCTGGTGTCGATTCAGTACCAGCGAAACGACGTGGCCTTCGATCCCGGTACCTTCCGGGTCCGGGGCGACACCATCGAGATCTTTCCGGCCTACGACGAGCGTGCGGTGCGGGTCGAGCTCTGGGGCGACACGATCGAGCGGATCTCCAAGATCCATCCGGTCACCGGCAAGACGATCGCCCAGCTCGACCAGTGCGCGATCTGGCCGGCCACCCACTATGTCACCGAGCGGCCCGCCGTGGAACGAGCGGTCAAGGTCATCCGGGAAGAGCTGGCTCAGCGGCTCGCGGAATTCAAGGCGGCCGGCAAGCTGCTCGAGGCGCAACGGCTGGAGAGCCGGACCAACTACGACATCGACATGCTGCTCGAGATCGGAACCTGCCCCGGGATCGAGAACTACTCGCGTCCGATCAGCGGCCGGCGGGCGGGGGAACGCCCCGCTTGTCTGATCGACTATTTCCCGGCGGACTTCCTGGCGGTCATCGACGAGTCCCACGCCACGCTGCCCCAGATCGGCGGGATGTTCAACGGCGACAAGGCCCGGAAGGGGACCCTGGTCGAGTACGGGTTCCGGCTGCCGAGTGCGCTCGACAACCGGCCCCAGACCTTCGAGGAGTTTCTCGCCCTGGTCCCTCGGATGATCTCGGTCTCGGCGACTCCCGGTGACTACGAGCTCACCTTGTCGGGCGGGAAGGCGGTCGAGCAGATCATTCGGCCCACCTTCCTGGTCGACCCGCCGGTCGAGGTGCGGCCGGTCAAGGGGCAGGTCGACGATCTTCTCCACGAGATCCGCGACCGCGCCCGGAAGCGAGAGCGGGTTCTGGTCACCACCCTGACCAAACGAATGTCGGAAGACCTGACCGACTATCTCCAGCAGGTGGGCATCCGAGTTCGCTACCTCCACTCGGACATCGACGCGATCGAACGAATGGAGATTCTCCGCGGCCTCCGGCTCGGCGATTTCGACGTCCTCGTCGGGATCAACCTGCTCCGAGAGGGACTCGACCTGCCGGAGGTGTCCTTGGTCGCCATCCTCGACGCGGACAACGAGGGCTTCCTGCGCAGCGATCGGTCGTTGATCCAGACGGTGGGCCGGGCGGCCCGCCATCTCAACGGCCGGGGCATCCTCTACGCCGACCGGATCACCGGCTCGATGCGTCGGGCGCTCGATGAGATGGATCGGCGCCGACGCCGGCAGATCGAGTACAACGAGACCCACGACGTCATCCCGACCTCGATCACCAAGTCGACCGAAGAGGTCAAACTGTCGACCTACGTGGCGGACGCCCGCAGCGAACGGCCGGCCGGGAAGGAGCGGAAGGTGGCGGAAGACCTTCACGACCCCGCCGTCCGGGCGCGGGCCATGCAGGCCCTCGAGCGGCAGATGCGGGAGGCGGCGGCCAACCTGGAGTTCGAGCTTGCCGCGATGCTCCGGGACCAGCTCAACGAGCTCCGGGCGTTCGGCGCCGGCAACGTGGCTCGGCCCGCGTCGACCGGCTATCCACGCCGGGGCGGTCGGCGAGCCCATGCCTAACGTGGAGCCCGCGGAGGTCACCCTCGCCGAGTTGGTCGCCGCCGGCGAGGCCCTTGGCGCCGACCTCGGTCCGGGCGAGGTGGTCTGGCTCGAGGGCGACCTCGGGGCGGGGAAGACGACCATGGTGCAGGCCATCGCCACTGGCCTCGGGGTCACCGAGCCGGCGACCAGCCCGACCTATGGTCTGGTCCACCGGTATCAGGGTCGGCGCGGGCCGGTCTTCCACGTCGACTGTTATCGCCTCAAACACCCCGAGGAGGCCCGCGACCTCGACTGGGATCGGCTCGCGACCGGCGACGCGGTGCTGGTCGAATGGCCCTCACGCGCCGGTCGCTGGGCGCTGCCGCCGACCCGGCGAATCCAGCTCGAGCACGCGATCGATCCGACCCGCCGCCGCCTCGCGATCGCCGCCGGATGATCGTCGCCATCGATAGCGCCACCGATCGGCTGTCGGTCGCGGTGGGCGTGGCCGCCGGCCCGGTGGCCACCCGTTTCGCGGAGGGCGCCCGACGCCACACCGGCCTGCTCGGGGATTTCGTCGGGGCCGCGTTGGGCGAGCTCGGGGCCGGATGGGGAGACGTCCGCGGTCTCGCCCTCGCCGATGGTCCCGGAAGCTTCACCGGGCTCCGGGTGTCGGCGGCGTGGGCCAAGGCGGTGGCGCGGGCCCGCGGGCTGCCGGTGTACGCCGCGTCCACCTTGCTGGTGCGGGCCGCGGCCGGGGCCGTCCCTGGAGAACGGGTGGTCGGCGTCGGCGAGGCGATGCGGGGCGAGCTGTTCGCCGCCGGTTACCAATTCCTCGCCGACCTGACCATCGAGGAATGGGCGGCGCCGAGGGTGGTTCGAACCGTGGCCGATATCGGCCCCGCCGACCGGATCGCTCAGGGGTGGCCCGAGGCGGCCCGGCTCATCGACCTGGTGGGGCGGCGCGGGGGGGCGCGCCGACTCGAGGGCGTCGGTGGTTGGGAGCCTGAGTACGGACGCCTGGCCGAAGCGCAGGTCAAATGGGAACAGGCCCATGGACGACCGCTGGCGGATTCGACCGGCGACGCTCGCTGACGTTCCGGCGATCGCGGCCGGCGAAGCCCGCTGTTTCTCCGATCCGTGGAGCGCGGCCGGCCTTGCCGAGTTGTTCGACAACCCGTTGACCACCGGCCTGGTCGCCGAGGCTGCCCGGGGCGGCCTGGCGGGATACCTTTTCGCCAGGGTTGTCGCGGGAGAGGCCGAGATTCTGAACCTGGCGGTCCTCCCGGAACTTCGCGGCAAGGGTCTTGGCGGGGCGCTGCTGGCCGAGGGGTTGGCGGGAATCCGCGCCGCAGCCGGCGCTGTCTACCTGGAGGTACGCGAGTCGAATCAGGCGGCCCGGCGCCTCTACGAACGGGCCGGTTTTCGGTCAGTCGGCATGCGGATGGACTACTATCGGGCTCCCCGGGAAAACGGGGTGCTGTACCGGCTGGAGCTGGCGGCCGAGTCAAAATGATGATCGTTGCGTATGTTTGGTTGCCGTAATGACTTAGGGCGGTGGTATCTTGGGCCCGTCAGCGGACGGACCAAGCCTTTACCCGAAGGGAGTGCGTTATGAGCCGGAGTCTCAACAAGGTGATCCTGATTGGCAACCTCGGACAGGACCCCGAGGTGCGGAGCATTGCAAATGGCGGTCGAGTGGCCAATATCTCGATTGCCACCAGCCGCCGGTGGAAAGGGACGACCGGCGAAATGCAGGAAAAGACGGAGTGGCATAGGGTTGTCCTCTGGAACAACAAGGGCTCGAACCTTGCAGACATCGCCGAGCGCTACTGTAAGAAGGGCGATAAGGTCTACGTTGAGGGGAGCATCGAATACCGGAGTTGGCAGGACCGGGAAGGGCAGACTCGGTATACCACCGAGATTGCCGCTCGGGAGTTAATCCTGCTTTCGGGACGGGGGGGTCCCGACGGCGATTCGTTTGCCTCCTCGAAGGCCGCTGCGTCCGCCCCGTCGGCGCCGCAGAAATCCGAGTCCTTCGATGATTTCCCGGAGGCCCTTGATGCCGAGGATGATGATCTTCCGTTCTGAGGTGCTGGCTGTCACGTTGTTGCTCGGGACCGCCGCCGACCCCATGTCGGCGGCCGGAGCCCAAGCCAAGGTGCCCGCCCAAGCCACCTACACCGTGCGCGCCGGTGACACGCTGTGGTCGATCGCCCAGCAGTTGTTAGGCGATCCTTTCCTGTGGCCCCAGGTGTATCGGCTCAACACCCAGACCGTCGATGATCCGCATTGGATCTATCCGGGCGAGGTGCTGACTCTGATTCCCTCGGGCGAGACCCGAGCGGTGTCGGCCGAGGATACCCCCGGGCCGGAGCCCGAGGCGACGCCCACTCCGCCCAGCCCGCAGCCGGAACGGCCGGGCGTGGTCGTCGAACCGTCCGACATGCAGGAGCCGCCCCGAGACACGCTGTTCGCCAAACGGCGCGGCCTCGATGCCCGCAATGCGCTGCGAGGGTATCGCGAGCAGCCCTATCGGCCGCTTCGCCGTGGCGAGTTCTTCGCCGCCGGCTACCTCACCGAGGGGCAGCAACTGCCCTTTGGCCGGCTGGTCGGGGCGGTGACGCCCCAGCAGATCCGGAACTTGAGCGAGCGTGCCACCGCGACCCTGTACACGGCGGTGGCGGTGGTGCCACCGGCGGGTGCCTCCTACCAGGTCAACGATTCGCTCCTGGTCGTGCTGACGTCCCCCGGGCCGGAAGGGTTCGGCGACATCGTCCTGCCCACCGGGATGGTCCGGGTCACCGGTCATAACGGCGACCAGGTCCTCGGAACGGTTGTCTCCGTCTACGGGCCGATCCGCAACGGTCAGCAGGTGATCCCGGCCGACAAGTTCGTCGATGGCGGGACCACTCGGGCCACGCCGATCGCCGACGGGCTCGCCGGCACGGTGCTCGGCCAGCGGGAGACCCGCGAGCTGAAACACCCGCAGGACTACCTCTTCATCGACGTCGGGACCAAGAATGGCGTGGCCCGCGGCGACGTCTTCGAGATCCGCCGCGATGCCGGGCCTCGGCCCGGCGGGGCGAACACCGTCGACGAGGTGATGGCCGTGGTGCAGGTCGTCCATGTCCGCGAGCGGTCGGCGACCGTCAAGGTCTTCCAGGTGATTTCGCCCGACATTCCGCCCCGGACTCGGATCAAGCAGGTAGCCAAGCTCCCCTCCTGATCTCGCGCCAACCCACGAAGTGACGAGCGGGGCCGGACTTCCGGCCCCGCTCTGTTTTATCTTCCAGTCTGTCACGAAACACCCGGGTCGAGCGTCTCCCGCCGGGTGGTCGCCGAAATGGCCCCGTCTTCGAAGGAGAATGGATGCTCCTGCTGCTCCAGGCACCGGCCATCGTGCCCAGCACCACCTGGCAGATGGTCCTGCTGTCCAGCACGGAAACCAGGATCGTTCTCGCCATCACCGCCGTGTTTTCCCTGGTGTCGTGGTTCATCATCGGCCTCAAATGGTGGCAGTTCCGGCGGATTCGCTCCCAATCGGGGCGGTTCTTCCAAGCGCTCGAGTCTGCCCCCAAGCTGCAGGACGCCTACCGGGTCGTGATGAAGCTGCCCAACTCCCCGCTCAACCGACTCTTTCGGGAGGGCATGCATTTCTACAACGAGCTCTATCCGGGGGTGGTGCGCGATGGTCCGACCGAGCGGGTCAACTTGTCGGTGACCCAGCTCGAGGCGTTCAAGATGGTCCTCGGCAAAGAGGTCGCGGCGGAACGGGACGCCGTCTCGAAGTTGGTGCCCTGGCTGGCGACCATCGGGTCGGTCAGTCCGTTGCTCGGGCTGCTCGGCACCGTGATCGGCGTCATGAATGCCTTCATGGGGATCGGCCAGAAGGGGTCCGGCAACATCTCGGCGGTGGCGCCCGGCATCGCTGACGCGCTGATCGCGACGGTCGCCGGCCTGGCGGCGGCCATTCCGGCGGTCATGGCCTACAACTACTACGTGTCGCGCACCGGCTACTTCGAGGGTGAGTTGGAAGGCTTCGCGAATTCGCTGGTGGGCTGGATGGCGCGAGAGGGGTGGATCTGACCATGGGAGGGATGATCGGGGGTGGAGGCTTTGGGCGCCGGAGGGCCCCGGCCCTCAGCGCGGAGATCAACGTCACCTCGCTGGTGGACGTGGCGCTCGTCCTGCTGATCATTTTCATGATCACCGCCCCGATCATGCAGGGCGGGATCGACGTCGAGCTGCCGACGGCGCAAGCCGCCCCGTTGTCGTCGAAGGACGGAGTGGTGGTCAGCGTGGACCGGCGGGGCCGGATCTTCGTCGACGACGTGCTCGTCAGTCCGGCGGAATTTCGGAGCGCCATTCGCCGCCTCGTCGACCAGCGGAACACCTCGAGTGTCTACGTCCGGGGCGACCGCAATGCGCCGTTCGGCAGTGTGGTCCGGGTGTTCGCGGCCCTTCGAGAGGCCGGGATCACCGGGGCGGGCATCGTCACCGAAGAGGAAGACATCAGTCGATGAAGTTCCGGCGAGTCGTCGAGTGGCCGCGGCAGGGCGTGATGATCGGGGTCTTGGGCACCGCGACGGTCCATGTCGCCGTGGTCGCCACGGCGCTCCTGATCGGCGGCACTCAATCCGCTTGGCGGCCGACCGTGTACGCCGTCGAACTGGTCGCGGCCCCGCTGCCATCGAGTCGGCCGCCGTCCGCCGCACCCGCCAAGGCGCCGACCGCGACCCCGCCGCCAGTGGCTCCGAAGCCCAAGCCGGCCGCGACGAAACCGCTTCCGGCGCCCAAGGCGCCCGCGAAGGTGGATCCCAAGGTGGAACCGACCAAACCGGTGGCGGCGACCAACGCCCCCGCGCCGGGAGAGACGCCCGGTGCCGGCACCGACGTGGCGAACGTCAAGACGGAGGGAACCCCGTTCCCGTACCCCGACTACCTCCGGCACCTGACCAATGAGATCCTGCGCCGGTGGTCCCGACCGCTCGGGGCCGCGTCGCTCGAAGCGGAGGTCAGCTTCACCATCCATCGGGATGGTCGGATCAGCGACATCCAGGTGGCTCGGTCCTCCCGGAGCTACTCGTTCGACCTTGGGGCCCGCGGCGCGGTGGAGCAGGCGGGCGAGGACAGGGCCTTTGGCGCGTTGCCCCAGGGTTGGCAGTCCGACATTCTCAAAGTGGCTTTTCTCTTCACTCCGAGATCTCGATGAAGGTTCGTCAGTTCGCGGTCGCTATCTGGCTGAGCGGTGGCGTGGTGCCGGTGGCGTGGAGCCAGGATACGGTACGGGTGCGGGGCGTCTATGACCCCGCATTGCGGCCCGGGCTGGTGGTCTTGCCGGCGCCCGGGCTCGACTCGGCCCGCGCGATCATCGGGCGGGATCTCGACTACAGCGACCGATTCGAGGTGATCTCGCTTCCGAACTCGACGGATTCGGCGGGGTCAGGTAGCGCGGTCAACTATCCGCTATACCGGACGTTGCGAGCGAGCTTCGCGGTCGAGCTGTCAGCGAGTGGTGGAAATGTTACAGTACGTCTTCACGACCTCAACACCGAGGCCGTCCGCAACGAGATCTCGGTACCGACCGCGGTGACTGGGGTCGCGGAGTCGCGAATGGCCCTCCACCGGCTCGCCGACGAGATCGTCGGCTGGGTCACCGGTCAGCCGGGGATCGCCGCGTCGCGGGTGCTCTTCTTGAACAACGCCGACAAGCGGATCTACCGGATCGACAGCGACGGCCACGGGCTCGCGCCGATCAGCCCCGCCAGCGTGCTGGCGATGTCGCCGGTGTGGTCGCCGGATGGGGGCCGGATTGCCTATGTCCAGTTGGGCGCCGACGGCGCGATCATCCTGCAATCGGTGGGAACCGGGACCCGGATCATCGTGCCGACCACCGGCAGCGGGGGGCAGGTCATCACGCCGACCTTCAGTCCGGACGGACGCCGGCTGGTGTTCTCCCGCCTAACCGAGCAGTCCTCCAACCTATTCTCGGTCAACGTGGCCGACCTCTGCTGCCCGGAACGTCTGACCGCGACACGGTTTGCAGAAAACCTCTCACCTGTCTATTCTCCCGACGGTCGGCGGGTCGCCTTCGTCTCCAGCCGCGCCGGGTCGCCGCAGATCTATTCGATGGCGGCCGACGGAACGGACCAGGAGCGGTTGATCTCGTTCGATGACGGTGGCGGTCGGTCGTTCGCCCCCGATTGGTCGCCGGACGGCACCAAGATCGTGTTTCACCGGGAGTACGGCGGCGCGCCCCAGATCGTACTCTTCGATCTGGTCAATCGGCGACTCCAGCAGCGCACCAGTCAGGGGCGCAACGAAGACGCCAGCTTCGCGCCGGACGGGCGGCACATCGTGTTCGTGTCCGACCGCACCGGTCGGGGGCAACTCTGGGTGCTCGATCTCGAGACCGGCCGGGTTCGGCAGTTGATGACGCCTGGAACGGCTCGCCTGCCGGCGTGGTCGCGGTCGCTAGTGAGGGGTCGTTAGGTCACATTCCGCTGGATCGACAGTTTTCAGCTTCGGGAGAACTGCCCATGTCGTATCGCCACCTCGTTCTGTTCGCCGCCTTCGTGTTGGCCGCCTGTGGCAAGAAGGCCGCTGAGACGGTTCCGCCGCCGGACGCCGGCGACCGGACCACCACCGGGACCACCGGGACCACGGGAACCACCGGCGGGACCACCACCCGACCGGCCGATCCCGATGCCGCCGGGACGACCGCGGATCTCACCCGCATGATGCTCCAGCCGATCTACTTCGACCTGGATCAGGACGCCATCAAGGCGGACGCCCAGTCGAACCTCGATCAGAAGGCCGGGATCCTCCTCGCGAACCCGGGCCTTCGGATTCGGATCGCCGGCCATGCCGACGAACGCGGCCCCGACGAGTACAACATCATACTCGGCAACCGCCGGGCGACGTCGGCGAAACGCTATCTCGAGACCAAGGGCGTTGATGCGTCCCGGATCGAGACGATATCCTACGGGGAGGAGCGCCCGGTCGACTCCGCCGCCTCCGAGACCTCCTGGGCGAAGAACCGTCGCGACGAGTTCGAGATCATCAGCGGCGGCGATCGCCTGGTCAAGCCGCAGTGAGGCTCGCGCTGGCGGCGGGTGTGCTGGTGACGGTGGCCTCCGGTTGCGCCACCAAAGGGTCGGTCATGCGGGTCGAGACCCAAGTGCTCGTGTTGCGGGCCGAGAACGCCCGGCAGGATTCGGCACGCGCGGCCGAGTTGGCGCGGGTCATTCGGCTCCAGCAGCAGACCCTCGATTCCCTGATGCAAACCCGTCAGGCGATTCGTACCCTCGACACCCGCCTTGGCATGGACGTCACCGACATTCTCCGCCAGATGCTGGCGGTGCAGGAGATGACCGGGCAGAGTCAGCGGCAGCTATCCATCCTCAAGGCCCAACTCGACGCCCGGGCCGAGGCGATGGATGCCCGGCCGATCGCGACCCAGCCTGACAGTGGGGCCGCCCAAACCAGGCCACCGGCCGCTTCGGCCGACCAGATGTTCCAGGGGGCGCTCGATCTCCACCGGCGGGGAAGCTCGGCGACGGCCCGGCGGGCGTTTCAGGATTTTCTCCTCCAGTATCCAGTTCACCCGTATGTGCCGGACGCCCTCCATTTCCTGGGAGAGACCTTCGAGGCCGCCACCCCGGACTCCGCGGTGGCCCGATGGAACGAGGTGCTCACCCGCTTTCCCCAGTCGACCCGGGCTCCGGAATCGCTCTTCAAGATCGGTATCGTGGCGAGCCGACGGGGCGACAAGGTCGCCGCCAAGGCCGCCTTCGACAAGCTGATCAAGACCTACCCCCGGTCAGATTTCGCCGAAGTGGCCCAAGAGCGGCTCAAGGAACTGAATCCGTAAGTCAGTAGGACGTGGTATGGCCCGGTCCACCGGCGAGATGCCGTTCCTCGACCACCTCGAGGAGCTCCGATCGAGGATCCTCAAGGCGCTTCTGGCGATCATCGTCGGAGTGGCCCTTGGGCTTTTCCTGGTCGACCATTTTCGCCTCGCTGAGATCCTCCAGGCGCCGATTATCCCCCTCCTGGGAGGGAAGAAGCTCGTCATCCACGGGCCGACCGACGCCTTCATGATCTTCCTCAAGCTCGGGTTCATTTCCGGCCTGATCCTTTCCTCGCCCGTCCTCATCTGGCAGGTCTGGGCCTTCCTCTCGCCGGCGCTTTACGATCGCGAGCGCCGCACTCTGATGCCGGCGCTCGTCATCGGGATGCTGCTGTTCATCGCGGGCGCGGTGGCGAGCTTCATCTTCATCGTCCCGCCGGCTCTTCGTGTCCTTCTCAGCTTCCAGGCGGGCTCGTTCGAGACGTTGATCACGTTCGAGAAGTATTTCAGTTTCGTCCTCCAGGTCGTGCTGGCGATGGGGTTGTCGGCGGAACTGCCCCTCTTGATTGTGCTCCTGGCCTTGCTCGGCATCGTCACCCCAGCCATGCTGAGCCGGTTTCGGCGTTTTGCCGTGGTAGGCGCCTTTCTGGGCGGGGCGGTGTTGTCGCCGGGCGGCGACGTCCTCACCATGCTGATGATGACCGTCCCGCTCCTCCTGCTCTACGAGATCGGCTACATCGGCGCTTGGATTGTTCATCGCCGCCGTGCCAAGGCCGCCGCGGCCGCCGCGCTCCTCCTGGTATTCATGGCCTTCCCGGCCGACGCGCAACGGCCTCCACCGCGGCAGCCCCCTCGGCGGGACACCCTCGTCGATACCACTCGTACCACGCTCGACTCCTCGAGTGCTCGTCGCCTCGGGATGCCGACCAGCCCCAAGCTCGCGTTCCCGGCCAACGACTCCATCATCGACGAGCTGCTCGACCTCGACGACTTCGAGATCACCCGCTACCGCTCCGATACCGCCCGCGTCCAGGCCCTGGACCGCCAGGTGCAGCTCGACGGCAACGCGATGACCGAGCGGTCCGGTTCGACACTGGAGGCTCGGAAGATCTTCTATCGGGAGGGGGACTGTCGTTTCGAGGCCGAGGGCGAACCGCACCTCTTTCAGGGGGGCACCGTCGTCGTGGGGCGAACGGTGAAGTTCGACACCTGTATCGAGCGGGGTCTGGTTCGCGAGGGACGAACGACCTTTCCACAGCAAGGAGCCACCTGGATCATCAGCGGCCAACTCGCCGTTGATTCGGCCGCGCGGCGGGTCTACGCCAACGCCCGGGAGGTCACCAGCTGTGACCTCCCCGAATCCCACTACCACTTCCGCGCGAAGGAGCTGAAGTGGGTATCCCAATCGACGATGGTGGCCCGGCCGGCCGTCCTCTACGTCCGCGACGTGCCGATCGCGTGGGTCCCTTTTTTGTTTCAGGACACCAAGCGGGGCCGGAAATCGGGGATCCTCATTCCCGAGTTCGGGTTCAACGACATCGTCCGGCCGTCGCGGGGCTACAACCGGACGATTCGGAATCTCGGCTACTATTGGGCGCCCAACGACTATGTCGACGTGCTGGGGCGATTCGACTGGTTTTCGAATCGGTACCTGGAATTCGGGCTGGAGGGACAGTACCGGTTCATCGATCGGTTCGCGCGAGGGGCGGTGAGCGTCTCGCGGAGTAAGGAGATCGGCGGCGGGAGCAGCACTCGCGTGGTCTGGAATCACAACCAGACCTTCAACGTCACCACCAAGCTCAACTGGAGCGTCGACTACTCAACCAACTCCACGATCGTCCGCCGGAACGCCATCGACCCCCGGCTGACGACCCAGCAAATCCGGAGCTCGGGGACCTTCTCGAAGCAGTTCAAGTGGGGCAACCTGGCCCTTGGCTTCAACCGGGCCCAGAACGTGAACGATGGCAGCGTCACCCAGACCCTCCCTTCGGTAACCGTCTCGCCGAAGCCGTTCGACTTCGGCCCCAACCTCACCTGGTCGCCCGATCTCAGTTACAGTCGCGACCAGTCGCTCAAGCAGCCGGTGGGCACGATCCTCCTTCCGCGGGGGCCCAACCAGTTCGACTCGCTCAAGCTCACCGAAACCCGCCAGCTCCAGCGGTTCTCGATGAACACCCCGCTCCGGCTCTGGGGGCTCCAGTGGCAGAACTCGATCAGCCTGATCGACGTCGACTCGTCCGGGCTCCGGAGTGATCGGGTCCGCCTCCCCGATGAGTCGACGCCGGACCCGACCGATTCGGTGACGGTTATCCGCTCCCGCACCAGTGGCTACGGGTCCGAGTTCGATTGGCAGACCAGTTTCAACTTGCCGATCCTGTTTCGAACCAGCTGGAAGCTGACCCCGTCGGTCGGGGTGACCAACACCACCTCGGGTCCGTTCGCGGTTCGAAACGAGCGAACCAACGGCCAGTTCGTCCAGCAGGGTAAACGGCTCCAGTTCGGGCTCTCGCTCAACCCGACGTTCTACGGGTTTCTCGGCGGGATTGGGCCGTTGGCGCGGATTCGCCACACCATCCAACCGAGCCTCAACTACTCGTTCAGCCCGGAGCGGGCGATCCCCCTCCAGTACGCCCGTGCCATCGCGCGGCCCGGGGAGCCGTTGCAGACCCTCAGCGCCCCAACGCAGGCGTTGGCCCTTACCCTCAACCAGAACTTCGAGGCGAAGAGTCGGCGGCCAGCGGGGGATACGACCGACGCCCAGGTCCGGAAGATCCGATTGCTGAGTTTGTCGACCAGTGGCATCGGCTACGATTTCGAGCAGGCCAAGGAGCCCGGCCGAACGGGGTGGACCACCTCGTCGATCAGCAACAGCGTGCTCAGCGACCTGGTGCCCGGTCTCAACCTGTCGTTCACCCATGATCTGTGGGTCGGTGCCGTCGGCTCCGACACCGCCCAGTTCAGCCCGTTTCTCTCCGGCGTCACGGCGAGCTTCTCGCTGACCGAGGGGACCTTTCGCTCGATCGGTCGGCTGTTCGGACTCGGCGCCGCGGACCCGGAGCAAGGGGGGCCGGTGCGGCCCGCGCCCAGCCAGCCGAACGTGGGGTTGCCCTTTGGCGGCGGGATCGACGACCTTCGTCGGGGCTCGGCCTTCACCTCGAATCAGACCTTCAGCCGCGGGCAGAAGGGGTTCAACGCCAACGTCAACTTGACCATCAATCGCAATCGCCGACTGGCCGGCCAGCCGATCGTGCCCAATCGGAGCAACGTCTCGCTCAACACCAGCTTCGCCCCGACCCAATTTTGGCAGGTCAACTGGACGACGCAGTACGACGCGACCAACCGACAGTTCGAGGCCCAGCAGCTCAACTTGACCCGCGATCTCCACGATTGGCGGGCTACCTTCACTTTTCTTCGCAATCCGAACGGGAACTTCTCGTTCTCCTTTCTGATCACGCTGATCGACCTGCCCGACCTCAAGTTCGACTATCGCCAAAGCACCATTCAGGATCAGCGACGCTAGAAAAGTGTCCCCAAACGAGGACACTTTCTCGGGCCGCACCGGTATTAAGGGCGCGGGCAACTGTTTGCGTGATAACGCGTTACCGTTCGGGCGGCCGCTGGCACGGTGTCTGCCATCCACCCTCCGTGTCTCGAACGGCGCTCAGGTGGTGATATGCGGCCCTCGCATCGATGGTTCGGTCTCCTGCTTCTGGCCGGTTGCGATTCCAACGGTATCGTCGACGTGGTCGGCGATCTCGACCCGCCGACCGGGCTGACCTACCGGGTCGAGGCCAGCGGGACGCCAGGGGCCCCCTCCGGTGTGGTCCTTCGGTGGGACGGCGACAGCGACCCCGACCTCGACGGCTGGAACGTGTACGGCCGCGATGCCAGCAGCGGCGGCTGGTCCTTCCGGGCCTCGACGACATCCAACAGCTACCACGACAATGGGCAGCCGCAACTCCAGTACTATGTCACTAGTTACGGGGCTGGGGATCTCGAGAGCGACCCCAGCGCCGCCGTCACCGTTGACGAGCGATTGGCGCTCGATCGGCCGGTGAGTTTGGCGAGCGTCTCCTTGAATGCGGCCATTGCGTTGGTGTGGTCCGATGACAGCTATCGCAACGATCCGAACGGCTTTGCGCATTACCGGGTATACGCGACGAGCTATGATCTCGATCGCGACGTCTGCGGGACCGTCTGGCGGCTCGAAGGGACCACGGTCGCGCCCGAGTTCCGGGTCGGCGCGCTGGTCAACGGGGTTGCCCGTTGCTTTGGCGTGTCGGCCATCTCCATCGAGGGATTCGAAAGCCTCTGGTCGCCGCTGACCGCCGACACGCCCCGGCCCGATGCGCGCAACGTCGCCCTGACCGCTCGGCAGGTGGCCAACCAGACCGCCGGGTTCCGGTTCTGGCGGGACGCGAACGGCAACGCCAAGGTCGAGGCGAACGAGTTAGGCAGAGTCGGCAGCGGCGCCGCAGCTGACAACGACTTCACCATCGAGCGGGACCCCAATGGCCGCCTCTTTCTCACCCCGATCCGGACCGGGACGACCGTGGCGATCTACGGCAATCGACCGATCGGGGACCTGACCGAGATCAACGTCGCCCCCGGGACGGGTTATGCCCGGGCCCCGATCGAGGCCCTTCCGGGCTGGGGATATGTGTTCCAGATGGATGGCCCCGACCAGTTCTATCGATACGGGGGGCTTCGGGTAACCCACGTTGGTCGCGACCTGATCATCTTCGACTGGTCGTTTCAGACCGACCCGGGGAATCCCGAGCTGACGATCGCTCGCTAAAGCGCGAGGGCGGTGACTACTTTTCGGCATGTCGCCGCCCCCGAACGTGGTTCTCGACGGACAGTCGCTCTCGATCGACGCGGTCGTCGCCTTCGCCCGATCGCCGGCAGCCAGCGCCTCGCTCGATGCCGGTGCGCTCCGCCGATTGGCGGAGTCCCGGACGATCGTCGAGCGCGCGGTGGCGCGTGGCGAGACGATGTACGGGATCAACACCGGCTTCGGGAAGCTGGCGAATATCCGGATCGATCCGGGGTCTCTCGATGCGCTCCAGACCAACCTGATCCGAAGCCACGCCGCGGGCGTCGGCGATCCGCTCCCGGCCGAGGTGGTTCGGGCGATGATGCTGCTCCGCGCGAATGTCCTGCTCCGCCCGACCAGCGGCGTGCGCCCGGCGCTCGCCGAGGCGTTGGTGGCAATGCTCAACGCCGGGCTGGTGCCGGTGGTCCCGGAGCAGGGAAGCGTCGGGGCGAGCGGCGATCTCGCGCCGCTGAGCCACTTGGCTCTGAGTCTGATGGGGGAGGGTCAGGTGAGGACCCGAGCCGGCGACCTCATGGCCGCGGCCGCCGGGCTGGCCGGGGCCGGCATCACCCCGTTTCGTTTCGGACCGAAAGAGGGGCTCTCGTTCATCAATGGCACCCAGGCCCAGACCGCGATCCTCGCGCTCTTGGTGCACGATGCCCAGGTGCTGTGGCGGACGGCGGTGGCGGCCGCGGCGATGAGCCTCGAGGCCCTCCGAGGCACCCCGACCCCGCTGGATCCTCGAATTCACGCCGCGCGGCCGCACCGCGGCCAGGTGGCCGCGGCCGCCCTGATGCGGCAACTGCTCGAGCACAGTGAGATTCGGGAGTCCCATCGTGACAACGACCCCCGGGTCCAGGATGCGTACAGTCTGCGCTGCAGTCCACAGGTGCTGGGCGCGGTGAGCGATGCCATCGAATTCGCCCATGAGGTGGTGGCCGTCGAGCTCAACTCCTCGACCGACAATCCGCTGGTGTTCGCCGACGGCGACGTCCTCTCCGGAGGGAATTTCCACGGCCAGCCGGTGGCGCAAGCCCTCGACGTGCTCGCGATCGGGCTCACCACCCTGCAGGCGTTGGCGGAACGGCGGGTAGAGCGGTTGGTCAACCCGGATCTGTCGCAGGGCTTGCCGGCGTTCCTCACCAAGGATCCCGGACTCAGGTCCGGATTCATGATGGTGCAGATCACGGCGGCCTCGCTGGTGGCCGAGTCGCGAACCCTGGCCTACCCGGCCAGCATCGGGTCGATTCCGACAGATGCCAACCAGGAAGACTTCGTTCCGATGGGAATGGCGGCGGCGTTCAAGGCCAAGCGGATCCTGGTGAATGGGGCCCGAGTGGTGGCCGCCGAGCTGATGTGTGGCGCCCAAGGTCTCGACTTTCATGCCCCGCTGCGGCCGGGCCAGGGGGTCGGGCGAATCTACCGGGAGATCCGTGACGGGCCCTTTGGAGTGCCGTCGTTGGAGGAGGATCGCCCGCCGGGGGTCGATCTCGAGCGCCTGGCCCAAGGCGTTTTGGCGGGCAGCTTCGACCCGGTGCGGTAGGGGCGAGAGGCCGAACGGCCCGCTTGCCTGCCCGGTTAGCGTGGGCCTATCTTACGTTCTGGCAATCTCTTGAGGCCATTTTTCGCCCTCACTTACGGGCCGCATGAATCTCGACAAACTCAAAGAGTCGGCGCGAAAGTTCGAGCAAAGCGGCCAGTGGCGTCAGGCAATCGACGTCTACAAGAAGGCCCTGCGCGAATTCGAGGAGGCGGGGGAGGGGGTTCTCGATCCCTCCCTCTACAACCGGATCGGCGATCTCGAGATCAAGGATGGTGATTCCGGGGCGGCGATTCGGGCCTACGAACAGGCGTCCGACCTCTACACCGAACAGGGTTTCTTCAACAACGCCATCGCCCTCTGCAGCAAGATCCTCCGGATCAATCCGGGACGAAGCGCGACCTATCTGCGCCTGGCGCAGCTGAACGCTCGGAAGAACTTCGTCGGTGAAGCGAAGAAGAACCTGGTCGAGTACATCGAACGGATGGACGCGTTGGCTCACCGCGAGGAGGCGTTCAACGCGGTGGCGCTCTTCGCCGATCAGTTCTCGGGCAACCCCGACATCCGGTTGATGCTGGTCGATCTTCTCCGGGCCAGTTCCCGGGACCACGAGGCTCGAGTCCAGCTCGAGAAGCTCGCGGTTGAGCTAGAGGAGCGGGGCGATTCCGCCGGGGCCCGGGAGACCCGCGAGCGACTCGCGGCCCTCGGGCACGATGAGGAGCTACCGGCCGCCAGGCCGGCCCCATCGCGACCGCCGCCGTCGGGACTGGTCTTTCTCGATGTCGGCGTGGCCGACCCCGATGGGGTCACGACCACGGTCGACGGCCTGGACATTCTCCGCGATGATCCGGCGATGACCGACGAGTGGCGAGCGGACACCGACGAGGTGGTCGGCTACGAGACCTCGGCGTTGCCGATCGAGCCGGCGTCGGACAACGTGCCGGAGCTCCTTCGCGACGACTTGATGGACGACGAGGGCGTGGTCATCGCCGTCGAGGGCGACGTCGATCCGCTCGACATCGACGCGTTTCCCGCCGTCGAAGAGGAGGCCGAGTCCACCGGCACGGCGGATTTGGTCTTCATCCCGGTCGCCACCGATTCGGAGCCACCCGGCGAGACCGCGGCGCCCGAGGACCTGGCGGCCTTTTCCCGGGACCGCTCCCGGGTGTTGTTCGAGATCGGCGATCGAGCCGGGGGGATTGCCGCGCTCGAGGAGGCGGTCCGTCAGTTTGAGGGGACCAGCCGCTTCGACGAGGCGATTCAAGCGATCGACGACCTGGTCCGGATCGAGCCCGACGCGATCTTTCGCTATCAGAAAAGGGTCGAGCTGGCCTATCGGCTCGGCGACCGTGGGGCGATGCTCCAGTCCTACTTGGGCCTCGCTGACGCGCTGCTGCGGAGCGGAGGCCTGGAGCACGCCGTGACCGTCTATCGGCGGATCCTCGAACATGATCCGGGCAACGAGCAGGCCAACGCGGCCTTGGCGATGCTGGTGCCGCCGCCGTCGCCGGCGACCCCGCCGCCGAGTTTCGTCGATCTGGGGGCGCTGATCCTCGACATCCCGCAGGCGAAGGACACCCGCATGCGGGTCGACCAACAGGCTCCGATCGAAAACGAGGACGAGGCCTTTCTCGAGGCGCTGGCCCAGTTCAAGCGAGGCATCGACGAGAACATCGACGCCGAGGACTTCCAGGCCCACTACGATTTGGGTATCGCCTTCAAGGAAATGGGTTTGCTCGATGAGGCGATCGCCCAATTTCAGAAGGCCCTCCGGGCACCGGAAGGCCGCCTCAAGACATCCGAGCAGCTCGGTATCTCGTTCTTCGACAAGTCGCGGTTTGCCATCGCGGAAGCCGTGCTCCGCCGGGCTGCCGAGAGCCTTCCCGGTGGAGACGAGGATAAGATCGGCCTCATCTACTGGTTGGCGCGTTCGCTCGAGGCGCAGCGGCGGTTCGAGGAGTCGCTCAAGTACTACGAGCGGGTTCTCGCGGTCGATATTCGGTTTCTCGATGTCGGCGACCGGGTCCATCGGTTGACGTCCGGGGCCTCGTGATTTCCGAGACCACGCCGGTGTCGCTGAGCGACCTCCAGGCCGGGGTCACCGACGATCTCGACGACGTCCGCGACCAGATCAGTCGGCTGATCGCGGCCGATTTCGGGCTGATCGCCGAGGTCAACTCCCATCTCCTTCGGATGCAGGGCAAGATGTTTCGGCCCACCCTGCTGTTGCTGGTCAACCGGGCGGTGGGGGCGGGCGACGACCGAGTCGTCCGACTGGCGGCGGTCGTCGAATTGATCCACCTGGCCACCCTGGTTCACGACGATTCCGTCGACCATTCCGTGCTCCGGCGGGGGATGCCGACGATCAACTCCCTGTTCAGCCATCAGGTCTCGGTGATCATGGGGGACTACCTGTACTCTCGCGCCGTGATCGAGTTGGTGAAACTGTCCGACCTGGCCCCGCTCGAGGTGCTGAGCCGGGTCACCAACGAGATGACGATCGGGGAGATGCGGCAACTGCTGGCCCACGATCCGCTGACGTTTTCCGAGGAGAGCTACGACCTCTTGATCCGGGCCAAAACCGCCTCGCTGATTTCGGGGGCGTGCGAGTGCGGCGCCCTTCGGGCGTCTCCGGAGGTGAAGGCGGCCATGGGACGGTTCGGTAACGCGCTCGGGATGGCCTTCCAGATCATCGACGACCTTCTCGACGTCACCGAGGTCGAGACCGTGACTGGGAAGCCGAGCGGTCACGATCTCAAGGAGCACAAAGTCACCTTGCCCCTGATCTACTCGTTGCCCCGGTTCTCGGCGGCCGAGCGGGCGGACGTCAGTGCCCTGATGGCCACGTCCGTGCCATCGGACGAGCAGGTGGCGCTCGTCGTCGACCATGTCCGCAAGGCGGGTGGAATCGAATATGCCCGGCGGCGGGCCCAAGAACTCGCCGAGACGGCATTGGCTGAACTGGAGTGTCTCCCGGCTGGGCCGGGTCGTGATCGCCTCGCTCAGAGCGTAGTCTTCGTGACCGAGCGGCGGCGCTAGCCATGGCCGGCGGCCCTCGGCGTCCCATCTTCTACCTTTCGGTTCTCATCGCGGGCTTTCTCCTCGGTGGCTTCCTGGCCGTGTTGCTGCGCCAGGTGCTGCCCGATAGCCCGGCGAAGACGATTTTCACCAGCGCGGTCCGCTCCGAGTGGGGACCTGTCACAATCAACATGCTGGTAGTACACTTTACGGTTGGCCCGGTCGGCATCGACGTGACGCTGTTGAGCGTGCTCGGTGTCGCGATCGCCTACTTCGTAGCTAAGTCGCTCTTTTAGCAGGAGTTAGCCTATGTTAGGGAACTTCGGTTTCTGGGAGATAATGATCCTGGGTTTGGTCGTCCTCCTGGTGTTCGGGGCCAAGCGGCTGCCGGAGATCGGGTCGTCGCTGGGGAAGGGAATCCGAGAGTTCAAGAAGAGCTTCACCGAAACCCAGGACGCGATCACGAGCCCGATGACCGATTCACCGGCCCGGCAGATCGACGCCGCCAACCAGCAGCAGCCAACCACGAGCGAGCCCAAGCGCCTGTCGCAATAAGCTCGACGACGAAGCGTGACCGCGATTCGAACGAGGGGGTGACCGATCTGGTCACCCCCTCGCTGATTTCCAGGCCGCCCCTCGCCTAGCCGATCGGAATCCCCGACTGGGCCTGCAGGGCGGCGTTTTGGGCCGCGGTCTTGTAGATCTCCCCTCGTTTGTCGACCAGCTTGGCTGACTCCTTCAGGCTCGCCATGTAAGCCTGAACTCGGCTCCGTCGCGCCGCCTGGATGGCCTGCGAACGAATCCCGGAGAGGCTCCGGGCGAACTCGGCGGAATCGGCCGGGGTCCGCTCGATCATCTCGAACAGGTAGACGCCGCGATCGGCCGGGGTGCCTTTCTCGACGGGCTGGTCGGCCTCGACTGGGCCAACGATCTGCCCCGGCCGGGTCCCGAACGCCGCTCCGATCAGGGTGGGAGCGCCCAGCGGCGCCGAGAGACGAGCGAAGGGACCCAACTCCCGATATTCGAACCCCATCGTCGTGGCGGCGTTGCGAAGGGGCTTGGCGGCCGTGACCTGCTTGATCAGGGACTCTCCCAGCCGCCGGGCCTCGACGGCCTTCTTGTCCATCCGAATTCGGTTCTCGACCTCGGTCTTGACCGCGGCGAACGAAGGCACGCCCTCTTGGTGGAGGCTATCCAGCCGGAACACGAAGAACGCGGTGGGGGCCTCGATGACGGTGCTGTGCTCGCCCACCTCGGCCTGGAACGCCCAGACGGCCGCGTCGGGAACCACCCCACCCTCCTGAACGATCACCCGGTTCCCCTGGGTCACCGGCGGCGCCGCTTTGACCGTCAGGCCTAGTGCGTTAGCGGCGGTGTCGATCGCCTCCGGCTCCAGCTTTTCGGCGGCCAGCGTCTCGAGGGAGTCGGCCATCGCGTCGAGCTGATCGCGATGGGCCCCGGTGACCTCGATGGGGACCAGGAGGTGGCGCGCCTTGAAGGTGTCGCCCTTCCGGGTCTCGACTTTGATCAGGTGATAGCCGAACGATGTCAGGACCGGGTCCGATACCGTGTTCAGCGGGAGGCGCATCGCCGCGTCGCTGAAGAGGGAGTCGAAATCGGACCGTTTGGCTTCGCCCAGGTCACCGCCCCGAGCGGCGCTCACGCTGTCGGAGGACTCGCGGGTGGCAACCTCCTCGAACGGAGTCCCCTTGGTGATCTCTTCCTTGAGGGCCTGGATCCGGGCGCGTGCCGCGGCGGTGTCGCTGGCGACTGGAAGCCGCGGCACCGTCAGGTAGCTCAGGAACGCGGTCTTGGCTCGCTTGAACTCGTCTCGATGCTGCTGATAGTACGCTTGGGCCTCCGCCTCGGGGATCGGCGCGGCCGGATCGTTGACCGCTGTGATCGGGTCGATGCGGACCATCCCGATCTTGACCTGCTCGCGCTCGTCGCGGTATCGCTCCCACAGCGTCGCGTCGGACAGGAACACATCGGCGACGACCGAGCGGAACAGTTTGGCCTGGAGGAGTTGGTCGCGGTACTGATACTCCAGCGCGGGCACGAACGCTTGCCCCTCGGCGGAGCGGAGCCAGCGCTGGTATTTGTCGAGATCGAACTGCCCGTTGGTCTGAAACTGCGGCAGTTGCTGTGCTTCCGGCGGGGGCACGTTGCGAATCGCATCGGCGACTTCGTCGTCCGTGACCCGCAGTCCGAGCCGCCGGTATTCCCCCTGAAGGAGATACTCCTGCACCATCTGCTCCCAAACCTGATTGCGGATCTGGTCGACTTGGTCGAGCCCGACGTTGGCGCCGCGCTGCTGCTGCTCGGCGATCACGTTTTGGACCCGCTGGTCGAAGACCCGAACGTCCACCTTGCGGCCATTGATCCGACCAACGGTGGTTCGGGTGAACACGTTGCCCGTGCCGCTCCCCAATCCGCTCAAGTCCCACACGAGCCAGATGAGGAACGTCAGCGCCAGGATCGCAAGAACCGGCTTTGCGGCACTACGAAATGCTTGCATCATGAGGCGTTACGCTCCGAGGACCACGCCGAATAGAGCCGGAAAAAGTAACCGCCGGGGCGCTCCGGCTCAAGCACTAGGGCCGATTGCCCGATTGACAGGCTACCCCGATGTTCCTAATCTTTCCTCAACCGCCACAACAACTTAGCGCAAAGGGCCGGGCCAATGGCGCCCTCGCGGGAAATCGAGAAACTGCAGCGACGGTGGCAGGAGAATCCGCTCGGGCTGACCTTTGCACCGCTGGCGGAAGCCTACCGCAAAGAGGGCATGTGCGCCGATGCCCTGGAGTTGCTCGAGATTGGCCTGGCCCAGCACCCCTCCTACGTCCCGGCCCACATCGTTCGAGGTCGGTGTTTCTTGGATATCAAGTCCGAAAGCGCCGCTGAGCAGGCCTTCGCCCGGGTGGCAGAACTCGATCCTGAGAACGTGATCGCGCTCAAAGGGCTCGCCGACATCGCCGAGCGGGCCGGGCGCTATTCGGACGCGATGGCGCACCTGGAGCGGCTGCTCGCGTTCGACCGGGCCAACGAAGAGGCGCGGTATCAGTTCGACCGCCTGCGAGCGCACCAGCACATCCCGATGACCGGAGGGGTCGAGGTCGTCCCCGAGGATGTGCCGGTCGTCGCACCGGACGAAAGCCCGTCGGAACCGCTGCCGCCGGCGCTCGCCCTCCAATCGATCACGGCCCCCGAAGGGACCTGGGCCCAGCCGGCGGTCTCGGAGCCAGCGATCGAGCCCGAGCCGATCCCCACCGCCGAACCGGCCCCGGTCGTCGAGCTGCCGAAGGCCGAAATCGTCGATGCCGATCAAGCGGCGCTCGAGATCGAGGTGTACCACCCGCTCGAGCTCACGGCCGGCCCCACCAACGAATACCAATCGGCCACCGACGCCGACGCCCTGGAGCCCGGCGTGGCGAGCGGCAGGACTGACTTCGACGACGCGGCCGCCCACTGGCCGGAGTCGGCGGAGCCCGTTCCCGACGAGGATCGCGCCCTCCATCTCGCCTCGCCTCCGGGCGTCGAGGCCATCGATGAGCGAGCCGGGGAGGTGGTCGCCGGCGGGCCGGGCGGGCCCGACACCGACGCCCCGGAACCGCTGTTGCCCGACGCGGCGCCCGACGCGCCCGCGGACGAGACGGTCGTGGCGGCGGCCGAGCGTGGCATGCCGGCCACCGAGCCCCGCGATTGGTCGGAGGCCGAGATCGTGGCCGAGTTGACGGTCGAAGCCACCGAGCCAGGTCCCGCGGACGAGTTGGAGACGACGGCGGAGCCCGAGATCGAGGCCGATCCCGAGCTCGTCGTGACGGAGACCATGGCGGAGATATTCCTTCGGCAGGGGCACCGTCAGCTGGCCCTGGCGGTCTACACCCAACTGCTCGAGCGGGATTCGACGAACGACCGGATCCGGGCGGCTCTCGAGATGCTGCAGGAAGAGTTCCGGCCAGCGGTTCCGTCGACCCTGCCCGCCTTCGCGGCCGTCCTGACCGGAGGGCAGTCGGTTCGGGGGTACTTCGAGCAGCTCCTTTCGGCTCGGCGCCCGGGGCCGACCGCTCCGGACCCCAGCATCTCGCTGGGTGAGGTGTTCGGCGATGAGCTGCGACCTGGTGGCAAGACCGTCGGAAACCAGCCGGATCCCAGTTTTGACGAGTTCTTCGATGACGGCGGCAGCGAGGCGCTTCCCGCGGCACGAGAACCGGAGCCTCAACTGCCGGTCGATTCCGCGTCGGAAGACCTGGAACAGTTCACCGATTGGCTCAGGGGCCTGCGCCGTTAGATGCGCGTCGGCGTCATCAACGGTCCCAACCTCAATCTCCTCGGCTCTCGGGAGCCCGCCCTCTACGGGGGAATGACCCTCGGTGAGATCGAATCGCTGGTCCGGGTCGAAGCGGGCCAGCTCGGGATCGCGATCGATTGGTTCCAGTCGAATCATGAGGGTGAGTTGGTCGATGCGATCCAGCGGATGGGCGCGGCCGGCGGCGGGCTGCTGGTCAACGCGGGCGGCTACACCCATACCAGCCTCGCGGTCCGGGACGCGATCGCGGCCGTTCCGGCGCCCTGCGTCGAAATCCACCTGACCAACATCTTCGGCCGGGAATCGGTTCGCCGCCGCTCGCTGTTGGCCGAGGTGTCGGTTGGGGTGATCGCGGGGTTCGGGCCGACCAGCTATCTGCTCGGTCTCCGGGCCCTGCACGCCAGGCTGGCCGATGCCTAACGGGCGGCGCCAGGCCGCCCTGCGAACCCGGCTGGCTGCCGAAGGGCTCGATGCCCTCCTGGTGTCCGGCTCCGCCAACATCCGATACCTCACCGGGTTCACCGGATCGGCGGGGCAGCTGCTGGTGGGTCACGGCGGCACGGTCCTGGTCACCGACTTCCGCTACGCCACCCAGGCGGCGGCGGAAGTGGGGACGACGGCCGAAGTCCGGATCGAGAAGACGAGCGTGTGGGACGGGGTCCGGGCGGCATTGGCCGCGGCGGGTATCGCCCGGGCGGGAGTCGATCGGGACCGGACGACCCTGGCGGATTCCGAGCAGCTCGATCGGGCGGCTGGGGTCACCTGGGTCAGGACTCGGGGGTTCGTCGAGGATCTTCGCGTCGCCAAGGAGCCCGCGGAGGTCGCGGCGGTCCGAGCGGCGGCCACCCTGGCGGCCGAAGCGCTCGAAGCGACCCTCGGGACCATCCGACCGGGGGTCACCGAGCTCGAGGTAGCCACCGAGCTCGAGGCGGCCCTCCGGCGCCGGGGCAGCGAGTGGCACCCTTTCCAGCCGATCGTCGCGTCCGGGCCCCGGAGCGCCCTCCCCCATGCCCGGGCCGGGCCCCGACGCATCGAGCCGGGCGATTTCCTGGTGATCGATTTCGGGGCCCAGGTGGGGGGGTATTGCTCCGACCTGACCCGAACGTTCGTCGTGGGGGCCAAAGCCACCAGCCGCCAGCGGCAGATCTACGACCTGGTCCGCTCGGCCCAGGCCCGAGCAATTGGATCGATCCGGGCTGGGATGACAGGCAAAGCGGCCGACTCGCTGGGCCGTGACCCAATCGCGGAGGCCGGATTGGGCGATGGTTTTGGCCATTCTCTGGGACATGGCCTGGGGCTCGAAGTCCATGAGGCACCGCGACTTTCTCAACTCAACACCAACCCCTTGCCGGTCGGGGCGGTGGTGACGATCGAGCCGGGCGTCTATCTTGAAGGCTGGGGGGGCGTCCGGTTGGAAGACGACGTCCTGTTGCTGGAAACCGGCGCCGAGTGTCTTTCGGACGGTCGGACAAACCTGGTAGAACTGACCTAAAATCCGTCGCCCTGGGCGTATCCGCTATGAGTCCGGAAGAGATCAAGGCGCTCGCGCAACTATTGCAGAAGGTCCCCAGCGTCAAAGGGATCGAGATCGACGACGTCCGTCGGCTCGCTGAGTTGCTGCGCGACACGCCCGAGTTGGGCACGATCGAGATCAAGGGGTGGTTCGGCACCGGCGTCGTCATCACTCGGACGCAGTCGGGCGGCGGCTTCATGCCGGCGATGGTCCCAATGCATTCCCAGATGCCGATGATGGCAGCGCCGGCCCAGGCTCCGGCCGGCGGCGGTGCGTCGGCAGAGGTGGCCAAGCCGGCGGCCCCGCTGAAGGAGATCAAATCGCCGATGGTGGGCACCTACTACGCGGCGCCGGAGCCCGGCGCCGAGCCGTACATCAAGGTGGGCGCGCGGGTGGCGCCGGGCCGGACGGTGTGCATCATCGAGGCGATGAAGATCATGAACGAGATCGAAGCCGAGTTCGGCGGGGTGATCCGCGAGGTGTGCGTCGAGGACGCCCAGCCGGTCGAGTTCGGTCAAGTCCTCTTCCGGGTGGATCCGAATGGGTGAACCGACAGGCGGCGAAGGCATCACCGGACCGGCTCCGTTCAATTTCAAGCAGGCCATCTCACAGATGGTCCAGCGGCAGGCCTCCGATCTCCTCCTCAAAGTGGGCCGCCCGCCCACGGTCCGGGTCAACGGCGAGCTCCAGGCCTTGCCGATGCAACCGATCCGCCCCGAAGAGCTCAAGCACCTGGCCGAGCAGATCATGACCCCCCGACAAGTGAAGGAGTTCGCCGAGAAGAAGGAGGCGGATTTCGCGATCGGGGTACCCGGAGTCGGCCGGTTCCGGACCAACATCTATCAACAGCGGGGCACCCTGGCCTTCGCCTTTCGGGCGATCCCGTACGAGGTGCGCACCCTTCGGGAGCTGTTCCTGCCGGAGGTGCTCGAGACGATCGCGCTCAAGCCCCGCGGCCTGGTGCTGGTCACCGGGATCACCGGCTCGGGCAAATCGACGTCGCTCGCGGCGATGATCCATCACATCAATCGCAATCGCCGGGTCAACATCATCACGATCGAAGACCCGATCGAGTTTCTCCACCGCGACCAGATGTCGAACATCTCGCAACGCGAAGTGGGCAGCGACACGCTGTCGTTCGGGAGCGCCCTGCGGCATGTGCTCCGGCAGGACCCCGACGTGATCCTGATCGGCGAGATCCGCGACCAGGAGACCCTCGACACCGCGCTCAAAGCGGCCGATACCGGTCACCTGGTCTTCTCGACGCTCCACACCACCGACGCCACCCAGTCGATCAGTCGAATCCTGTCGTTCTACCCGCCCCATCAGCAGCAGGAGATCCGATCGCTCCTCTCGACCGCGCTGGCGGCGATCGTCTGCCTCCGACTGGTACCTCGCGCCGATGGGCGGGGCCGGATCGCGGCGGCGGAAGTGCTGATCAACTCGGCCGCGGTGGCCGACAACATCCGGAGCCTCGAGAAGTCGCTCAACATCCCGGATCTGATCAGCGAGGGGTCGATCAGCTACGGGATGCAGACGTTCGACCAGTCGCTGATGCAATGGTTCAAGAAGGGGATCATCAGCTACGAGAGCGCCATTTTCTACGCCAGCAACCCGAGCGAGTTCGCGCTCCGGGCGGCCGGCGTTACCGCGGCCTCGGACCGAACGTTCGCGGAGATTCCCGGCGCCGGGGTCGATGTCCCCGGCGACCTCACCCGCGACGTGTCGCCGACGTAACCGACCGAGCCGCCCCAGATCATGTTCACCAAAGTCCTCGTCGCGAATCGGGGCGAGATCGCGCTTCGGGTCATTCGAGCGTGTCGCGAGCTCGGGGTCCACACGGTCGCGGTCTACAGCGAAGCCGATCGCGAGTCGCTCCATGTCCGTTTCGCCGATGACGACGTCTGCATCGGGCCGGCGGCGAGTCGGGGGTCGTACCTCAACATCCCTCGCCTGATCGCCGCCGCCGAGATCACCGGGGCCGACGCGATCCATCCGGGCTACGGCTTCCTCGCCGAGAACGCCGAGTTCGCCGAGATCTGCAAGGCCTCCAACATCACGTTCATCGGGCCGACGCCGGAACAGATTCGCCAGATGGGGGACAAGGCCTCGGCGCGGCGGCTGGCCAAGGAGGCCGACGTCCCGACCGTGCCCGGGTCGGAGGGGATCTTGAGCGATCCGGAGCAGGCCCTCGAGGTGGCGGCCGAGATCGGCTTCCCGGTGATCATCAAGGCCACCGCCGGGGGCGGTGGGAAGGGTATGCGGATCGCCCACGATCCGGATCAATTCGGGCAACTGTTCAGCCTGGCCCAGAACGAGGCCCTCTCGGCGTTCGGCAACGGCGATGTCTACGTCGAGAAGTACCTCGAGCGCCCCCGCCACGTCGAGATCCAAGTCATGGGCGATCAGCACGGCACGGTGATCCACCTCGGGGAACGGGACTGCTCGGTGCAGCGGCGCCACCAGAAGCTGATCGAGGAGAGTCCCAGCCCGGCGCTCACTCCGGAGCTCCGCGAGCAGATGGGATCGGCGGCCGTGGCCTTGGCGGCGGCGATCGGCTACGTCGGGGCGGGGACCATCGAATTCCTCCTCGACACCGACGGTCGGTTCTACTTCATGGAGATGAACACCCGGATCCAAGTGGAGCATCCGGTGACCGAGATGGTGACCGGGTTCGACCTGGTCAAGGAGCAGATCCTGGTCGCGGCCGGCGAGCGGCTCAGCTTTCCCAACTCCTTGAACGGGTTGCGAGGTCATGCCATCGAGTGCCGGGTCAACGCCGAGGATCCGTACCGTAACTTCCAGCCGTCGCCGGGGCTGATCACGGCCTATCACCCGCCCGGCGGCCCGGGAGTCCGGGTCGATACCCACGTCTACGCGGGGTATCGGGTGCCGCCGCACTACGACTCGCTGCTGGCCAAGGTCATCGTCCACGGCCGGACCCGGACCGAGGCGCTGAGCCGGATGGGCCAGGCGCTGGACAGCTTCATTCTCGAGGGCGTGACGACCACCATCCCGTTCCTTGCCCGCGTCATTCGCCATCCCGAGTTCGTGGCTGGCGATGTCGACACCAAGTTCCTCGAGCGGCACGGCCAACTGCTCCGGCCCGAGTCATGAGCGTCGAGGTCGCCTTCACGCCCGCCGGCCTCGGGAAAGACGAGGTCGCGGGCCGAGCGGTCTTCGTGATCGACATTCTCCGGGCGACCACGGTGGCGTGCGCCGCGCTCCATCAGGGCGCCAAGGGCATCATTCCGGTCGGCTCGGTCGAGGAGGCGATCAAGATGGCCCAGATCCTCGGCCCGGACGACGTGCTCCTGACCGGCGAGCGGCATGGGCTGCCGATCGACGGCTTCGCGTTAGGTAACAGCCCCCTGGAAATGACCGCCGAGGCGGTGACCGGGAAGACCCTGGTGATGACGACCACCAACGGGACGGCGGCGCTGTTGGCGACCGCCGGGGCCGGACCGGTCTTCCTGGCGGCGGCCGTCAATCTGACGGTGGCGGGGGCCCAACTCCGCCGTCTGCTGGAGGCCGGGACCCCGGTCGTCGTGCTCTGCTCGGGCCGGGACGGGCGGTTCGGGCTGGACGACGCGTACGCGGCGGGTCGTCTCCTGCTGGAGGGCCTCGGGGACGCCCGCCGGCCGACCGGCTGGTCGGACGCGGCGGTGGCGAGTCTCGACCTGGTCCGCCGGTACGGCAAGGCGTGGCGCCGTCCGCTCGCGCTGTCGGCCGCGGGGCGGCACCTGGCGGCCCTGGGGATGGGTCTCGACCTGCTCGAGGCCGGCGCGCAGGATCGTTATCCGGTCTTGCCGCAGTTCCACGAACGGCGGATCGTTCCGGCGGTGGTCGGATGACCACCGAGGATCGGCGGCGACTCGGCGCGGTGGCGGCGCTGGTGCTCGGGGTCTTCCTGGGCCTCTGCCTGCTGCCGGCGGTCCCCACCGGGGCCATCGGACGAACGTTAGGCAATCTCCTGTGGCGGGGACTGGGCAGCGGCGCGGTGGGCCTGCCCCTGCTCGGGCTGGCATTGGCGTTCGCCGGGTTCGACCGGCTGCCACGGCTCGACATGAAGCGAACCGCCATTCTCCTCGGCGGGCTGGCCCTGATCGTCCCGTTCGCGATCGGGGTGATGACCGGGAGCCGCCCCGCCGCCTTCGATCCGCCGCTCGCCGAATGGACCCTGGCGGCGCGGGCCACGGGGCTGATCCCGGGAGTGATGGCATCGGCGGCGACCGGGCTGGTCGGCAAACCCGGGGGGATGCTCCTCGCCTTTCTCGCCCTTTCCGCGATCACGATACCCACCCTGGCGTGGCACCCGCTCCGGCGGTTGGAGAAGTCGGCGGCGCCGGCGCCGGCCGCTGCGGAGCCGGCCAAACCGAAGCGGGTCCCCAAGGCCGTCGTGGCGGACGACGAGGGCCCGGTGATCGAGTCGACGCCGGTGGCACCCGCGGAGGCCGCCGAAGTGGAGCAGGCGAAGAAACGGGCTCCGAAGCCGCCCAAGCCCGCCAAGGAAGGAAAGCCGGCCACGGTGGGCGCGCCGACCGGCGACGAGAACGAGTTGCCCCCGGTGGAGTTGCTCCGCTCGCCGCCACCCCAGGACACCCTGGCGGATGAGGCCCAGCTCGACCGACTCGGGCAGTCGCTGATGGATACCCTCCGGACCTTCAAGGTTGATGGCTCGATCTCCGGGCGGACCAGTGGGCCGGTGGTGACCCAGTTCGAGGTGGTGCCCGCTCCGGGCGTCAAAGCCGGTCGGATCGTGGCCCTCGCGGACGACCTTGCCATCACGATGCGGGCCACCAGCATCCGGGTCGCCCCGATTCCGGGCCGAGGGGCCGTCGGGGTCGAGGTCCCCAATCCGACGCCCCGGATGGTCACCCTCCGCGAGTTGCTCGAGGCGCCGGAGTGGGAGCGGTCCCGGGCGGTCCTGCCGGTGGCGTTAGGCAGGGATCTGGAGGGCAAACCGGTCATCGCCGATCTGGCCAAGATGCCCCATCTGCTCATCGCCGGGGCGACCGGGACCGGCAAGTCGGTGGGCATCAACAGCATCATCAGTTGCCTGGTTTATCGCTACACGGTCAAAGAACTCCGCTTTCTGATGGTCGATCCGAAAATGGTCGAGCTGTCGATGTACAACGAGCTGCCCCACCTGCGCCATCCCGTGGTCACCAACAACAACGACGCGGCCCGGGTACTCAAGTGGGCGGTGTACGAGATGAACCGCCGCTACGAGCTGCTCCATGCCAACGGCGCCCGGAACGTCGCCGATTTCAATCGTAAGATCGAGGAAGGGAAATCGCTCCGGAACCCGACCCGGCCGCCGGAGACGCTCAAGTCGATCAGCGCCCAGGAGGAAACGACCCCGCCCGAGCTACCGCCCCCGGCGATCTACAGCGAAGGCCTGTTGCCATACATCGTCATCGTGGTCGATGAGCTCGCCGACTTGATGATGACGGTGGCCGCGGAGGTCGAGACCCCGCTGGCGATGCTGGCCCAGAAGGCCCGGGCCATCGGGATTCACCTGATCCTGGCCACCCAACGCCCGTCGGTGAACGTCCTGACCGGGTTGATCAAGGCGAATTTCCCCAGCCGGATCGGCTTCCGGGTCGCCTCGAAGGTGGATAGCCGGACCATCCTCGACCAGAACGGCGCCGAGGCGCTGCTCGGCAACGGCGACATGTTGTTCTTGCCGCCCGGCCGGAGCGATCCGATGCGGATCCAAGGGGCCTACATCGCGACCGAAGAGACCGAAGCCGTGATGGAGTGGTTCAAGGCTCGGCGGGAGGCGCGCAAGGCCGCCGCCGAAGCGGATCGGCAGGAAGCCGACATTCTCGAGTTCATGCGGGCCAAGGAAACCGACGACGGCGGCGGTGGGGAGGAGGGCTTCGAGGGCGATCGCGATTCGCTGTTCCGCGACGCCGCCGAGGCGTGTCTCCAGAACCAGGGTGGGTCCACCTCGCTGCTCCAGCGAAAGCTCCGAATCGGCTACGGCCGCGCGGCGCGGATCAT
Organism: Gemmatimonadales bacterium; assembly: GCA_046160105.1. Lineage (GTDB taxonomy): Bacteria > Gemmatimonadota > Gemmatimonadetes > Gemmatimonadales > GWC2-71-9 > SHZU01. The sequence goes on from JBJXGT010000019.1 coordinate 98,964, forward strand.
CGATCAGCTGCACGCCGCCGGCATCCTGGGTCCCCCCGATGGGAGCAAACCCCGCGAGGTCCTGATCGGCTTCGACCAGCTCGACGAGTACTGCGGCTAGCCCCCTCCGTTCCCAATGGCCCTCGATTTGCCCCCCTGGCTTCCGGGAACCTGGGGGGCTCGTTCTTCCCCGGCGGACGCCTCGCGTTTGGCAAGCCCTTCGGGCAGGCCGCGCCGCCGGGTGCTCAGTGCACGTTCTTGCAGGGGGGCTGGATGGCTAACAATGGCAAGTGGTTAACCAGACTGACCGCGGCCGGGTTGGTGGTGGCGATGGCCGGATGCGAAGGGGAGCCGACGGGCTTCTCCGATCCCGTGTCGGTCCGCCGGTTCTTTGCCTCGATGTACGCGGTGATGCCGGTGGCGCAGGGCGGGGCGGCCACCAGCAAGCTGCACCTCTCGAGGGCGGCGGCGGCGACCGCCCCCGTGATCGTCAATGCGGTCCTTCGCAGCGGGGTCATTCCCCGGGCGAACGACGGCCCCACGGGGACCATCGTGCTGGAGAGCTCGGTGATCACCGGCACCCCTGGCAAGATCCGAGTGCTTGGCGATGCCCCGTTCACCCGGGTGGCCGTGACCGTGCCTGGGACCGTGGATTACTGGGAGATCACCTTGCCCAGCCCGGTCCTCGACCTCCAGGTGATCGCCACCGGGTCGAGCTCGCTGCCCAACGCGACGTTCACGATGGACGCGGCGGTTGGGGTCGGGAGCGGGTTCGGTGGGAGTAGTCAGACGATCATCAACGCGGTGGATCTCGCTTCCAGCGACATCGCGGTCATCGTGCGGTGGAACGCCCTCGCCGACGTCGATCTCCATGTGACCGATCCCAAGGGCGTCGAGGTCTACTTCGGCCGGACCTCGAGTCCGGAGGGCGGGCGTCTCGACCTCGACTCGAATCCGGCCTGCAACTTCGACGGGGTGAACCAGGAAGTGATCACCTGGCCGGTGGGTCAGGCCCCTCCGGGCGAGTACAAGGTGTCGGTGTTCTACTGGTCCGACTGTGGCGCACCGCGGACCGATTATGCGGTCACCCTGATGAGTCGCGGTCGGACGCTTCAGGTCCTCGAGGGGGCCTTCACCGGGTCTGGATCGCCGAGCACGGGCGTGGACATTGGTCGGGTGACCTACCCCTAGCCGCGATCGGCGGCGGGACGGCTAGCGGGGGCAGCGCTCAGAACGGGCGCTGCCCCCGCGCCGTTTCCCGCCGTCTCGCGGTTTCCGGCGCCGCGCTTGTCGCAGTCTGGTTATGTGGCCTTGCGGTGTCCCCAGTATCGTTGGCGCCATGCTGAAACCCAACGTTCTTCGCCCGCCCACCGAATGGCGGGACCCTCGTCACCGGCAGGGTCTCGCTGGTGAGCTCGCCGCCGCCCGCTACCTGGTCTCCAGGGGCTGGAAGATCGCCGCCCACCGATTTCGCCTGGGCCACCACGACATCGATCTGGTAGCCCGCCGAGGCGATCTGACGGCCTTTGTGGAGGTGAAGGCCCGCCGGTCAACTTCGTTCGGAAGCGGACTCGAAGCGGTCGGCTGGCAGAAGCAGGCCGTCATCGCGACGGTGGCTCGGAGCTGGATTAGCCGCTACGGCCGGCCGGGGGAGCGGTACCGGTTCGATCTGATCGTCGTACGGTGGCCCTCTGGGGAGACTTTTCCACACGTTATTCACGTCGAGGACGCCTGGAGGGTGGGGGCATGATATCAAAGTGCCTCTTGCTTTCGGCTGATGTTCGGAGCTAGATTGGTTGAAGTATTATTGTGACGCAAAATGCTTCACTGTTGTACCGTAACGCATCGACGCCACCAACCGAGTTTTCCACAGAAAGGCAGCACCGATGTCGCCCGTCGAAGAGACCCGGCTCGAAGCCGATCGCCGAAAGGCCCTGAACGTCGCTATCGCCCAGATCGAGAAGCAGCTGGGCAAGGGTTCCATCATGCGGATGGGCACCGACGCCCCCAAGGAGCGGATCGGGGTCATTTCGACCGGGGCGATCAATCTGGACGCCGCCATCGGGATCGGTGGCGTGCCGCGGGGCCGGATCACCGAGATTTACGGGCCGGAGTCCTCCGGCAAAACGACACTCTGTCTCCACTTGGCCGCCAACGTCCAACGGGGTGGCGGGGTCGCCGCCTACGTCGACGCCGAGCATGCGCTGGATGTCGATTACGCCCGCCGGCTCGGGGTCGACGTCGACAACTTGCTCGTCTCGCAGCCGGACACCGGCGAGCAGGCGCTCGAGATCGTGGAGATCCTGGTCCGTTCGGGGGCGGTGGACCTGGTGATCATCGACTCGGTGGCGGCCTTGGTTCCCAAGGCCGAGATCGAGGGCGAGATGGGCGACAGTCACATGGGCCTGCAGGCGCGGCTGATGAGCCAAGCGCTCCGGAAACTGGCGGGGGCGATCAACCGGTCGCATGCCTCGGTGGTCTTCATCAATCAGCTGCGCGAGAAGATCGGGGTGATGTTCGGCAACCCGGAAACCACGACTGGCGGCAAGGCGCTCAAGTTCTACGCGTCGCTGCGGCTGGACATTCGGCGGATCGGCCCGGTCAAGGAACGGGAGAACGTGATCGGCAATCGGGTCCGGGTCAAAGTGGTCAAGAACAAGGTGGCGCCGCCGTTCAAGCAGGCCGAGTTCGACGTGCTGTTCGACGAGGGGATCAGCCACAGCGGGCTCCTGGTCGACCTGGCGGCCGAGGCCAACGTGATCCAGAAGTCGGGGGCGTGGTACTCCTATGGCGATCAGCGGATCGGCCAAGGGCGCGAGAACGCCAAGCTCTTCATCAAGGACAACCCGACACTCCTCCTCGAGGTCGAGCAGCGGGTCAAGGATTGGCTCGGCGTCAAGCAGGCGCCCGGTGGGGCGGCGGGGGGCGATGAGGGCGATTCCGAGTAGTCCGCTCGAGGCGATCGTTCCGGATCAGCGGCGGGAAGGGTTCGTTCGCCTGGTGGCCGGCGGACGAACCATCCTGACGGTCCCGGCCGAGACGGTGCGGGCCGAGGGTTTGGCGGCGGGGGAGGTGCTCGCCGAGGAACAGTATGGCCGCCTGGAGGCCGCCGCGGATCGGGCGGCGGCTTACCGGACGGCCCTCCGCCTGCTGGAACGGCGGGCCTATGCCCGGCGGGACCTGGCCCGCCGGCTGGCGCTCAAGGGGCACCAACCGGGTCATATCGAGGAGGCCTTGGAGCGGGCGGCTCGGGCGGGCTACCTGGATGACGCCCAGTTCGCCGCTCGATTCGTCGAGAGCCGGTCGGCCCGGGGCCGGGGCCCGGCTCGACTGCGCCGTGAGTTGCTGGGAATGGGGGTGGCCCGGGACGTGGTGGACCAGGCCCTGTCGACCGAAACCACGGGGAGCGCTGCGGTCGCGAGCCGGATCGAGCAGCTGATCGCCAAGCGGCGGCAGCAGCTTTCGGCGCTGTCCGGCACGGAGCTGCGGCGCCGAATCGTCGCCTACCTGGGTCGACGGGGGTACACGGGGTCCGAGGTGGTCCGGTTGGTGCGGGATCGCCTGTCCTGATCCTATATTCCCGGGATGCAAGCAAGTACGATTCGCCAGCTTTTCGTCGACTTCTTCGTCAAGAATGGCCATCGCGAGGTGGCCTCGTCTTCGCTCATCCCGGCCGACGATCCGACCCTGCTGTTCACCAACGCCGGCATGGTGCAGTTCAAGCGCACCTTTCTCGGCCAGGAGCGGCGGGACTACGCCCGCGCGGTGACCTGCCAGAAGTGCGTCCGGGCGGGCGGCAAGCACAACGACCTCGAGCAGGTCGGCCTCACCAAACGGCACCATACCTTCTTCGAGATGCTGGGGAATTTTTCCTTCGGCGATTACTTCAAGCAGCAGGCGATCGAGTTCGCCTGGGAGTTCGTCACCTCGTCGCGCTATCTGGGTCTCCACCCGGATCGGCTCCGAGTGACGGTGCATCACACCGACGATGAGGCGCGGCGGCTCTGGATCGCCACGTCGGGGCTGCCTAACGCGGACGTCTACGGGCTCGGCGACAAGGACAACTTCTGGCAGATGGGGGACACCGGTCCGTGCGGGCCCTGCTCGGAGATCTACGTCGACCTCGACTGGAAGCCGGGCGACCGCCACCGCACCTGGTCCCAGGAGGAGTTCGAGGAGCGGGCGGAATCGGGCCGATTCCTCGAGATCTGGAACCTGGTGTTCATGCAGTTCGACCGTTCGGCGGATGGTACCCTGACGCCGCTTCCGCGGCCCTCGGTCGACACCGGCGCCGGTCTCGAGCGGATTGCCGCGGTGCTGCAGGGCCTCGACGACAACTTCCACACCGATTTGTTTGGCCCGCTGCTCGAGCAGGCTGGCCAGCTGGTCGGCACGCCCTACCCGAAGACGATGGAGGGCCGCGGGGCTTCGTACCGAGTGCTGGCGGACCATGCCCGCGCGGTCACCTTTCTCCTGGCCGATGGGTTGTATCCGAGCAACGAAGGCCGAGGGTACGTGCTCCGGCGAATCCTCCGCCGGGCGGTTCGGCATGCCTGGCTGCTCGGGCGCCGGGAACCGACCTTGGCCCCGATGACGGCCACGGTGATCGCCGGCATGGGCGACGCCTATCCCGAGATTGTCGCGAAGCGCGACCTGATTACCTCGGTCACCGCCCAAGAGGAATCGCGGTTTCTCGAGACGATCGAGGGCGGGCTCAAGCGACTCGACGACCTGTTTTCCGCCGGTGCCAAGGTGATCGAGGGCGAGGAGGCCTTTCGGCTGTACGACACCTTCGGGTTCCCGATCGATCTCACCGAGCTGATCGCCCGCGAGCGCGGGGTCGGGGTCGACGTGGCCGGCTTCGATCGGGCGCTCGAGGCCCAGCGGCAGCGCTCCCGGAGCGCGCAGCAGGCCGCCCAGGGTGTCCGATCGACCGCGAGCGATGCCGGCGACGAAGGCTGGCTCGAACTCAGCGCCGGTAGCCAACACTTCATCGGCTACGAGGCCGTGGAGTCGGAGACCCGGTTGCTGGCGTTTCGAACGGTGGGGAATCGGGTTGACCTGGTTTTGGCGGAGAATCCGTTCTACGCGGAATCGGGCGGCCAGGTGGCCGACCTCGGCTCGGTGGAAGGGGCCGGGTGGAAGATCGCGATCGATCAGGTCCGGAAGAGCCCGCGGGGCACCGTCCTGTCGGGCGAGTGGACCGCCGGGGTTCCGTTCGAGCCGACGGCGGTCAAGGCCGCGGTGAGCGCGGCTCGGCGCCGGAACATCGAGCGCAACCACAGCGCCACCCATCTGGTGCACTGGGCGCTGCGAAAGCACCTCGGGCCTCACGTCAGGCAGCAAGGCTCGCTGGTGGAGGCCGAGCGGCTCCGTTTCGACTTCTCCCATCACGGGCCGATTGACCGGTCTCAGCTCGAGGCGATCGAGTACGACGTCAACGAGGCGATCTGGGCCAACCAGCCGGTCGTGGTCCGCGAGATGGCCTATCCCGAGGCGCTGGCGCTCGGGGCGATGGCCTTCTTCGCCGACAAGTACGGCGATCGAGTCCGGGTCGTGACGATGGGGTCGAGCATCGAGTTGTGCGGCGGCACCCACGTCGGGACCACTGGGGCGCTCGGGCTGTTCCGATTCGCGGGGCAGGGTGGGGTCGCGGCCGGGGTGCGCCGGATCGAGGCGATCACCGGGCCGGGGGCGTATCGCGACGTCGGGACCATCGAGCAACGGGTCGGAGCGGTTGCTCAGCTCCTCAAGACCCAGCCTGAGCAGGTCGGCCGGCGGGTCGAGCAGCTCCTTGCCGAGCGGACCAAACTCGAGGAACGCCTCGCCGCGGCGCTCCAGGGCGGCGGCGGCGACGCGGCGGGCCCCCGGGAGGTCCAGACGGTGGCCGGCGTCGCGGTCACCATCGCCGGCACCACGCTCGAAGACCGTGACGAAATCGCCGCGGCGGCGGACCGGTTCCGCTCGGGCGCCAGCGGCGCCGTCTTGGTGTTGCTGGCGGCCGAGGGGCGGGGCGCGATTCACGTGGCGGTGTCCGACGATCTGGTGAAGCGAGGCAAGAAAGCCGGCGACCTGGTCAACCGCCTCGCCGCGATGAGCGGCGGGAAGGGCGGCGGTCGGCCGACGTTCGCCTCGGCGAGTGCCGGCGATCCGGGAAAACTCGAGGTAGTCAAGGCCGGCGTCCCGGAAGCGGTGGCGGCGTGGCTCGCGGGATAGACGCCGGGTGGATCGAACAGCAATTCCGGGACGCGCCCGCCGATCTGGTGGGACGGACGCGGGATTTTCTCGCCAGCCAGTCCGAGTTTACGCCCGAGACCTTGGCGCGGTGCGCGTCGTCGGCCTTGGCGGCCTCGGTCGGGGCGGGGGCCGACCGCCGTGGGGCCCTCGATCTCCTGGCCGCTGACGCGTTGGTGACGCTGGCGCTGGCCGCGCAGGTTGAAGTCGATCCCAGCCGCCTCGCCGAGTTCGCCGCTTCGCTGTTGTCGTCGGAGGCGCGGTCGGCGTGATCGATCTGCATTGCCACCTGCTGCCCGGGGTCGACGACGGCGCCAAGACCGTGGAGCAGGCGGTGACGGTGCTGCGGCAGATGGCCGCCGACGGGGTGAAGGCGGTCGTGCTCACGCCGCACCTCGACGCGAGCCGGGTCTCCGAAGGCCCGCCGCCGGCGCACGACGAGGCCTTCGCCATTCTGTCGCGGGTGGCGCCGAAGGAGATTCACCTCCATCGTGGGGCCGAGGTGATGTTGGACCGGCCGTTGACCCCACGGGCGGTGGCGACGCGGCGGATCACCCTGGGCGGGAGCCGGTATCTGCTGGTCGAGTTCACCCGGATGGTGGCCGCGCAGTCGGCGACGACGGCGTTGACTCAGTTGATCAAGTCGGGCCTGGTGCCATTGGTGGCTCATCCGGAACGTTATGCGGTCTGTTCGGTCCCGACGGTCAAGCGATGGCGCGAGATCGGCGCGGTCATGCAGGTCGACGCGACCACCGCCTTCATGCCGACCGGTCGGGGGGCGAAGGCGCGGGAGCTGCTCGCGGCCGGGCTCGCCGACGTGCTGGCGGCGGACAATCATGGCGACGCTCGCTCGTTGGCCGAGCCGTTTCGGCGGCTGGCGGCCTCCGGGGCGGAAGACCAGGCGACGGCGTTGATGGTTACCAACCCCGCGGCCATTCTGGGGGACGACGAACTGACCCAGGTCGCCCCCCTCACCGTCGCGATTCCCCCGTGGAGCCGGCTGCAAGGCTGGCTCGAGAAATTCCGCGAATGACGATCGACCGGATTCGCCACCAGTGCCGCGATCTCGGGGCCGGAGCCGCGCTCCTGGCCGAGCGGGCCGAGGCCATCCTCCGGATGGCGGCCCGGTATCGAGCCACGCTCGGGGGCGGGGGGATCCTGTTCTTCGCGGGCAATGGAGGCAGCGCGGCGCATGCTCAGCATATCGCGACCGAGTACCAGGTCCGGTTTCGGCGCGAGCGGGCCGGGTACCGCGCCCTCGCGCTCGGGGCCGACGGGGTGGCCGTGACTGCCGCGGGGAACGACCTGGGCTTCGAGCGGGTGTTTGCTCGGCAGATCGAGGCCTTGGCCCGGCCCGGGGATCTGGTGGTGTTGGTCAGCACCAGCGGCCGAAGCGCCAACTTGCTCGCGGCGGCCCGGACGGCGCGGGGCCTCGGTGTGAGCGTGGTGGGCCTCCTCGGTGGCGACGGCGGGCCCTTGGCCGACCTCGTCGACGAGGCACTGATCGTTCCCGGGGCGGAGACCAGTCGGATCCAGGAGCTGCAGTTGTTCGTCGACCACGCGATCGTCGAGCTGGTGGAGGAGGGACTCGAATCATGATTTCGCTGCAGGGGAAATCGGTGCTGGTCACCGGTGGGTCGCGGGGCATCGGCCGGGCGGTGGCGCTGATGGCCGCCAAGGCCGGGGCCGACGTGGCGATTACCTACCGGTCGCGGGCGACCGAGGCCGACGAGGTCGCCAAGGCGGTGCGGGCCTTGGGGCGGCGAGCCTACGTGGGGGGCGGCGACCTCGCCGATCCGACGGTGGTCGAGAAAATCTTCCGGGAGGCCAAGGCGGCGTTAGGCGGGCTCGACGGGTTCGTCGCCAATGCCGGGGTCTGGCCGACCGAGGATGTGCCGCTCGCCCGGATGGCGGAGGGGCAGTGGCGGTCGACGATGGCGCAGAACCTCGACTCGACCTACCTCACCACCAAGGCGGCGTTGGGGATGCTCCGCCCGGGAGGGTCGGTGGTCATCGTTTCGAGCACGGCCGGTCAGCGGGGCGAGGCGTTTCACGCCGATTACGCGGCATCGAAGGGGGCCCAGATCTCCCTGACCAAGGCGCTGTGTATCGAATGCGCCCCGGAGATTCGGGTCAATTGCGTCGCGCCCGGGTGGGTGGACACCGACCTGAGCGCGGGCGCGTTCGAGGGCGGAGGGCGGGAGCGGATCGCGGCCACGATACCCTTGCGCCGGATCCCGAGCCCGGACGACATCGCGGGGCCGATTCTCTTCCTGCTGTCCGGGCTGGCGCGGCACATCACCGGCGAGGTGCTCAACGTCAACGGGGGCAGCGTGCTGTGCGGCTGAGCCGCCGCCTCCGGTGAAGGGCCCGGTGAACCCACCCACCCGGCTCGATCTTCCCTCCGAGGTGGTGGAGATCGCGACGACGCTCGAGGCGGCCGGTTTCGAAACCTGGTGCGTGGGAGGGGCGATTCGCGATGCCCTGCTCGGGCACCCCCGCGAAGACGTCGACCTGGCGACTCGGGCCACGCCCGAGGAGATCCAACGGCTGTTCAAGAAGACGGTGCCCGTCGGCATCAAGTTTGGCACCGTCGGCGTCCTCGACCGTCATCGGCAGCTCCACGAGGTGACCACTTTCCGCCACGACGTGGTGACCGACGGGCGGCACGCCGTCGTCCAGTACGGCGCCTCGCTGGAGGAGGACCTGGCCCGTCGCGACTTCACGATGAATGCGGTGGCCTACCATCCGACCCGTCACGAATGGCGCGATCCGTTCGGCGGCGCGGCCGATCTGGCGCGAGGGACGATCCGCGCCGTCGGAGTGCCGGGGGAGCGGTTTCGCGAGGACTACCTCCGGATCCTCCGGGCGATTCGGTTCGCGGCGCGGCTCGGGTTCTCGATCGACGCGGCGACTTGGGTCGCCGCCGTCGAGGCGGCCTCGGGGCTCGGGCGGTTGTCGGCCGAGCGGGTTCGGGACGAGTGGTTCCGGGCGCTGGAATCGGCTCGGTCGGTGGCCCGGCTGGTTTCGTTGTGGCACGAGGTGGGGGCGGCCCGCGAGTGGCTGCCCGGGCTTCACCTGGTCTATCCGCTGGCGGACGCCGCCCCCGCGCCTCGGGACCCGGTCCTGCTCACCGCGGCCCTGATGGCCGATCCGGGAGCGGCCCTCCGGCGACTCAAAGCATCGACCGCGGAGATCGATCGAGTGACTCGGATCGCACGAGGCCCGGCGGATCCGGCCGGGACCGACGGCGTCTCAGTCCGGCGTTGGCTGGCCGCGGTCGGTCCAGCGGCGGACGATCTGCTGACGTCGTATCGGTGGCAACGCGGCGTCGTGGCACCCTGGGCCAACCTGGTCGCGGAGACGCGGCGACTCGGGCATCCGGTGGCGCGCGGGGGGTTGGCCGTGACCGGTGATGACCTCGCCGCGGCCGGGATCGGGTCGGGCCCGCGGCAGGGCCGAATCCTCGCCGGGCTGCTCGAGGCGGTGCTGGAGGATCCCACCCGCAACGAGCGCGACGAGCTGCTCCGGCTGGCCCGGTCGATCGAATGACCGGTTCGTTGTTCGGTCAGGAGGGGCCGTTGGCGGAGCGAATGCGGCCGAGCACGCTCGACGAGTTCGTCGGTCAGCGGCACCTGTTGGCGCCGGGCAAGGCGCTGGGCGACGCGATTCGCCGCGGGGACTTGGGCTCGACAATCCTGTGGGGGCCGCCGGGGGTGGGCAAGACGACGTTGGCCCGGCTGATCGCGCAGTACACCGGCCGGGAGTTCGTCGGTTTCAGCGCGGTGACGGAAGGGGTCCAGCGGGTTCGGGAGATCATCAAGGAAGCCGAGTCGCGACTCCTACTGGGGCGGGGAACGATTCTCTTCTGCGACGAGATCCACCGGTTCAACCGGTCGCAGCAGGATGCCTTTCTTCCCCACGTCGAGCGGGGCACGATCGCCCTGGTGGGCGCCACCACCGAGAATCCGAGCTTCAGCCTCACCGGGGCCCTGCTGTCGCGGGCGCGGGTCTTCGTGCTCGAACCGTTGTCGGTCGAGGATTTGACCGCGCTGCTGCGGCGGGCGCTGGTGGATCGCGATCGCGGGCTGGGCGCTCGGGAGTTGGAGATCACCGACGACGCCTTGGCCGCGATCGCCGAGCGGGCCGATGGCGACGCCCGCCAGGCCCTCACGGTGCTCGAAGCGGCGGCGCGCCACGTCGGGCTCCGGGGTGAGATCACGGTCGACATCCTGGAGGCCGTTTTCGCCCGCCGGATTCCCCGGTACGACCAGTCGGGCGAGGAGCATTTCAACATGCTCTCGGCCTATCACAAGGCGTTGCGCGGGAGCGATCCGGACGGGGCGCTGTACTGGGCGGCGCGGATGATCGAGGGCGGGGAGGATCCCCGGGTGCTGTTCCGGCGGGCGTTGGCGATGGCGGCCGAAGACATCGGGCTGGCCGATCCCAACGCGTTGTTGATGGCGGTGGCGGCGCGGACCGCGTACGACACGTTAGGCGCGCCCGAGGGCTTCCTCCCGTTGGCGGAGATGACGATCTACTTGGCCACGGCGCCCAAGTCGAACAGCACGGTGAAGGCCCTGGGCGCGGCGTTCGAGGCGGCGCGGAAGACCCCGGCGGAGCCGGTGCCACTCCACCTGCGCAACGCGCCGACCGGGCTGATGAAGGACCTGTGCTACGGGGCGGACTATCGGTATGCCCATGACGGGCCAGGTCATTACCTTCCCCAAGACTACCTGCCCGCATCGCTCACGGGGCAAGCGTTCTACCGGCCGGGGGCTCTGGGGTTCGAGGTCAAAGTGGCGGAGCGGTTGAAGTGGTGGAAAGAACGGGGCGTCGGCGCGGGCAGGACCGAGGCGTGAAAAGGACCCGCTTTCCCGAAGAGCGCCGGGCATTGGTCTCGGGTTGGGGGTGGCGGTTATTTGGGGCAAGAGGCGAATAGGGCTGATCGGCCCTGCACGATCGATACAGAGAGGAGCTATTCATCAGCCGAGCGATGATTGAGGTCGCGCCACCGGTGGAGCAGGCCATCCTTGTGGGGGCCCCGCGGAAGGGATCCCGGGATGCCGAGCAGTTGACCGAGCATCTCGACGAGTTGGAGCGGCTAGTCGATACCGCCGGGGCAAGAATCGTCGGCCGGTTGTCACAGCAGGTTGCGACCCGTAATCCGGCGACGCTGATCGGCGAGGGAAAAGTCGAAGAGTTGAAGGCGTTGGCGGCCGATCGGCAGGCCACGATCGTCATCTTCGATGAAGAGCTGACGCCCGTTCAAGGCGCCAACTTGGAACGAGAGCTTGGGCTTCGGGTCATGGATCGCGCCGAGGTCATTCTCGACATCTTCTCGACGCGGGCTCGGTCGGCCGAGGCCAAACTCCAGGTCGAGCTGGCTCAGCTTGAGTACCTGTTGCCGCGCTTGGCGCGAATGTGGACCCACTTGTCGCGCATCCGAGGGGGCATCGGCCTTCGGGGGCCGGGCGAAACGCAGCTCGAAACGGACCGCCGGATGATCCGGCGGAAGATCCAACACTATCGCGGACGGCTCAAGGATGTTGAGCGGCACCGCGAGACCGTTCGCTCGGGTCGCCAGACGATGCTGAGTGCGGCCTTGGTAGGTTACACCAACGCGGGTAAATCGAGCATTCTCAGGGGACTCACCGGCGATCGGGGAATTGTGGTTGAGGATCGGCTCTTCGCGACCTTGGACACACTCACCCGCGAGGTCGACCTGGGCGCCGGGGCGAAGGCGCGGTTTACCGATACCGTCGGGTTCATCCGGAAGCTGCCGCACCACCTTGTGGCCAGCTTCCGGGCCACGCTGGAGGAGGTCCGCGGGGCGGACCTGTTGCTCCACGTGGTCGACGCGAGCCATCCCGAGTGGGAGGAGCAGGCGGCGGTGGTCGATCAGGTTCTGGCCGAATTGGAGATGGGGGATCGGCCGATGATGATGGTATTCAACAAGGCCGATAGGCTCGAGCACGCTGACGGGTTCCGCATCAGGGTCGGGACGCTCTACCCGGGTGCGGTGGTGGTGAGCAGCCTTTCTGACGAAGGCCTTTCCGAACTGAGGGCCTCGCTGGCCGAAAAGGCGCGCAGCCTGCGGCCGACAATTCGACTTGTTGTTCCCGCGGGAGATGGAAAGCGCCTCGCTGAGGTATATCGTACCGGCGAAGTGGTTGGGCGGGAAGATACGCCGGAGGGGGTGGCGTTGACTGTGAGGATGGAGGAGTGGAGGGCGAGACAGTTCGGGTCCTGACTCTCGTTGGCGCCGCCGATCGGTTCTTGGTTGGGTTCCGAAGACCTGGCTGAGTTGGATTCGGTGGGTCGAGCAGCGGAAGACACGGGCGGTCTCCCGACCGCCACCGCTCGGTCCTTCCCGGTGCGGGCGGCCGGCGCGGCAACCTTCATTTCGGAAACCGAATCATGGCAACCTATTTGGTAACAGGCGGGGCGGGCTTCATCGGATCGCACATCGGTGCCGCGCTACTGGCACGGGGAGATCGGGTCCGGATTCTCGACAACTTCGCGACTGGACTGCGAGAGAATCTCCGATCGGTCGAGGGTGCGGAACTCATCGAGGGTGACATTCGCAGCTACCACACGGTTCGGGAGGCGGTGGAGGGAGTGCACTTTGTCTTCCACTTGGCCGCGCTGCCATCAGTTCCCCGATCGATTCGTGACCCGATCACTTCGAACGATGTCAATGTGGTTGGGACCCTGAACGTGCTCAACGCCAGCCGTGATGCCCGCGTCGCAAGGCTGGTGTATGCCAGCAGCTCCTCGACGTATGGTCGCAATCCGGAGCTCCCGAAGAGGGAGGATATGGTTCCGCTGCCAATTTCCCCGTATGCCGTGAGCAAGCTCGCTGGGGAGCATTACTGCCGCGCCTTCTGGGAACTGTACCGCTTCGAGACGGTGATGCTGCGTTTGTTCAACGTTTTCGGACCGCGGCAGAATCCGAACTCCCAGTACTCCGCGGTGATTCCCCTGTTCATTCAGAGCATGCTCCGGAACGAGTCCCCGTCGGTGAATGGTGACGGGACCCAAACACGAGACTTCACCTACGTCGACAATGTCGTCCAGGCCTTCCTCGCGTCGTCCCTGGCGCCGTCGGTCGCTGGACATGTGTTCAACATTGCGGCTGGGGAGCGCCATTCGTTACTCGACTTGCTAGCCGCCCTGAGCACCGCGTTCGGCCGGGACTTCGCTCCGACGTTCAATCCGTCGCGGATGGGGGACGTGCCGCATTCATACGCGAGCATTGACGCCGCTCGGGCTGCGTTCGGTTACAGACCGAGTGTCGGTTTTGTCGACGGCCTGCGGCGGACCGTGGATGCGATGAGGGACTCCGCCGTTCCGGTCGGGTGAACGAACCGACCGCTAGCCATCCACGATGACCACCGGGGAGCCCACCACGACCCACGGGGACCACGGCCTTCCGATTCAGCGCGCCGTGTTCTGGGGGCTCGTCGGCTCGGTCGGCTACGGATTGTGCCAATGGGCAACGTTGGTGGTCATCGCGAGACTGGGAACTCCGGAATGGGTTGGCCGATTCTCGTACGGGCTGGCCGTCAGTGCTCCGGTGATTATGCTCACCAACATGCAGTTGGGGTGGCTCCAGGCCACAGACGGCGCCGAGCGCTACCGATTCGCGGATTACTGGCGCCACCGCCTGTTCTACAGTCTGCTCGGGTTCCTTCTGATCGCCGCGATCGCTGCCTGGCGAGCTGATGGGCCGATCGCTGGGATCGTCCTGATCGTCGGCGCCGCGAAGGTCTTCGAGTCGTGGAGCGATGTCCACCACGGCCGTTTCCAGCGAATGCAGCGGCTCGACCTTCTCGCGAGTTCGCAGTTGATGCGCGGCGTGGGCGGTGTCGTTGCCGTGGCGTTGCTGATCGCGGCTACCAATGCGTTGTGGCCCGCGATCGTCGGCCTTGCGCTGGTTTGGTTCAGCGTCTGGTACTTCCACGACAGAAAGGCTGGCGGGAAGGAATCCACCGGCTCGAGCGCAGCGCGGGTGACGGCGTTGACGCGGCAGGCCTACCCTCTTGGGGTCGCGGCCATGTTGGTCTCAATCAACGTCTCGATCCCGCGGCTCATCATCGAGCGGGTCGCGGGGGCCCATACCCTTGGCGTTTTTGCAGCGATCGCCTACCTGGTCGTCGGCGGCCGGATGGTGGCTTTGCCGTTTGGCCAGGTGTATGCCCCGCGCTTCGGCGCCGCGTTGGCGGCCGGCGACCGGGTTGGCTTCCGGCGCCTGCTCCGACACCTCCTCCTGGTAGGCCTTGGGTTGGGCGCGATCGGCCTGATTGCCGCTGTCGGGTTCGGTGCCCCGTTGCTGCGGGTGCTGTACGGACCGCAGTACGCGTTGGAACACCGAGCGTTCGTGATCGTCATGGCCGTTGCCGCGATCGGGTACCTCTCGAGTTTCTTGCAGCTCGGCGTGACGGCTGCCCGGGAGATCGGCGCGCAGGTGCCGATCATCGTACTCAGCATCCTGGCGACCGGCGTTTGCGCGTGGTGGTTGGTGCCTGGCAATCCGATCGAAGGCGGGGCGCTTGCAATGGCCGCCGGTGCGGGCGTGGAGTTTCTGGGCTCCGTCCTCCTTCTTTGGCGGACGGAACGGCGCGCCCTCGACGGTCAGCGCACTGCCGACCCCCGTCCGCTGGCCGCCCGCGACGTCGGTCCCGGAGATGGGTCATGAGAGTCGGTTCGCTCGTGGACGCGAGGGGCCAGGCTGGGCCCGCCGTCCTCGCTATGGCCATGCTCTTCTCGTCCGCGACCCAGCTTCGAGTTGCCGGCACCCCATTGGGTCCTGGTGAGGCCCTCCTTACCCTCTGTCTCGCTCTGGGCGCACTTTCGGCTGCCCGTCGGGGTGGTGTTAGGCTAGTCAGAAGCACGGTCCCTTGGTTGGTCTTTTGGGCGATCGGAATCAGTGCCCTGGTGGCTGGTTGGGTGTTTGCCCTCGGCGCCGGCGAGTCGCCACCGACAGCCGGGCGCGATGGGCTGGCCTACCTGTTTTGCGCCGCCGTAGTGGCGTTCTTGGTGTTGCAGTCGAGGGGCGAGCGGCTGCTGGTCGACGCCACGGCGTGGCTCGTGGCTGCGGCGGCGGTCGTCATCGGAGGGCTGCTCGTCCTCGGCGTCGTTTCGGGTGGGTCGATTGGATCGGTCGAAGTATGGTACCATGGCGCGCGGTTTCGTGGGTGGGCCACCAATCCCAACCAGCTGGCTCTGTTGATCGCACCCTTACCATGGCTGGCACTCGCCGTGCGGCCCGTGGGAGCCTGGCGGCGCCGGCTGCAACGGGCGTCCGCGGTTGCGCTATTCGGGCTTGGAATCGCGACGCGCAGTGACGCCCTGCTCGTCGCGTGGGCCGTGGCGGCCGTGTCATTGACGATTTGGTTGGTGGTGTCGCGCGCGGCCCTGCCAACGAAGTCGCTCCGGCGGGCAGCCGTGGCCAGGTTGGTGGTGCCGTTGAGCCTCCTACTGGCGGGCATCGTCGCTGGTCCGGCCGCAACGCGGTGGGCCGAGGGCCGCATCGTCGCGGCCTATGGCGAGGGCGGCCAGGGTTCGGATCGTATCGCTCGGTTCGGCTTCGGGCTCGACGCCGTGGCGGCCTCGCCGGTGGTCGGCTTCGGCCCGGGGTCGTTTGCCGGGGCCACCGGCGCCTTCGGAGGTCACGAGGCGCACAACACCCCGATTGACTGGGCTGCAAGCACGGGGATGGTCGGCCTTGCGGCGTTGGCCTTGGCGTGCCTCTGGGTGCTGGCTCGGTGCATCCGTGCTCGATCACCGATGGCGACCCTCGCCGTGGTGGTCCTGCTCCTGTTCATGGAACTGCACTATGTGCTGCGGCAGCCAATCGCCTGGTTTTACCTTCTTGCTGCGGCGGCCGTCGCGGAGTTCTACGGCAGAACGAAGAGCGGTATGTCGTCCCACGGTATCGAAAGGCCGACATGAATCAGCCAGCCGACGGCGACTGGATCACGTTTCGGGAGTTAATCGAGCCTCTTCAGCGCCGGTGGCGTCTGGTCGCCACCTGGTGCCTGTCGGCGGCCACTATCGCCGCGGCAGCGGCGCTAGTCATTCCTCGACCGTTCGAGGCCGCTGCCGTCCTCGCCACTGTGGGAGGTGCCAACCCGCTCAGCTCGCTTGGCCCCCTTGCCGGGGCCGCCGCGGCGTTCGGCGGGGTCGCGCTTGGGAAAGGCGACTTGAACCCAACGCCCGACCTGATCAGCGCGCTGCTCGTCAGCCGCAAGGTGTTGTCGACGGTTGGCTCAGGCAGACTCGAAGACGGCCGGTTGCTGATAGAGGCGCTCAAAGGTGAGCCGGTCGCGCGATCCGAAGTGGCCCGGGAAATGAGGCGGTTCATTCGTACATCGATCAGTCCCCAGACGGGCCTTGTCACAGTCACCGCCCGGCATCGTGACAGCGGCCTTGCACGGCGGGTTGCGGCTTCGGCCATCGAGGAGACGACACGGTCCTTTGTCGACGCCTCGAGGTCCCAGGCCCGTGGCCTGAGATTGGCACAGGAGGAGCGACTCGACAGCGCCCGCCGACAGGTGACGCGAGCCGAAAAGGCACTCATCGGCTTCCTCAGTGTGAACCGGGTTGTCGGCGATTTCTCGCTCAAATCCGTGGAGCGGGACCGATTGGCTCGCGACGTCGATGTTGCCAGGCAGGTGTACCTCCAAGCGACCGGCGACCGAGAATCCGCGGTTGCACGCGAGTTGCAGCAGACACCTGCGATCGTGATTCTCGACCCTGCGCCTGAGGACCTGCCGAAGCGCCCCAGACGAGCGCTGATCACGGCGCTGCTCGCCGGGCTTGCCGGCCTGTTGCTCGGGGTACTCGTGGTCTACCTCACGGGGCACGGTGCCCAGAGAGGTTTGGGTAGCGCATGAGCCGGGTTGAGCCGGTGGAACGCGGGGAACGGCATCCGCTGGGCCCGAGCGGTTTCGTCCGCTCCGTTTCGGCGGCCGGCCAGGTTGTGAAAAGGTACCACGCCGGGCTCGACCGGGAGCTGTCAAAGGCGACGGCCATCGCTTCCATCGGGGAACGCTGTGGCTTTACGGCCCCTGCGGTTCAGGGCCACGACTCAGTTGCACAGACCATCACATATCAATGGCTCGACGGGCTAACGCCGCTTCGCGACCTCTACCTAGCGTACGTGCAGCACGGCGCCCTTGCCGACCGTTGCCACACGGCAGTTCGATTGGCGGGCGAGGCCCTCGCGATCCTCCATCGGGAGCTGAGTCCGGGGAGCGCGGTACAGTGGGACCCGCCACCGCCGTTCGCACGGGAGGCGCGCCGGCAGCTGGGGCCGATGTGGCAGAGCCGCCTCGCCGCCGGTCCGCAAGCCGCCCTTCACTGCGACTACGGCTTCGGGAACGTGCACTTGGCTGCCGAGGCGATGCCCAGAATCGTCTTGCTGGATCCTTCCCCGAACTACTACCTAACGTTCGACCCGCTAACCGTTGGATCCGTCTATCTCGACATCGGCACGCTGCTCGGCTGCCTCTGGGGCCTGGTGCCGATCCGGTCCTACCTGCGACTCGACCGATCGCGCTTAGGCCCTTTGGAGCAGGCGTTTGTTGCCGGGTACGAAGGGGTTGCTGGCTGGAGGCTGGACCGGGCCTTGATCGACGGGGTTACCTCCGCCGTGGTCGCCACCTACCTCACTCGTCGGCTTCGGTCGGGATGGCTCGCGATTGCTGCGACGCGCATGATCGGGAGGGCGGCGCGAAGGGGAATGAGAGCCGGTCGATGATCAGTTATCGGCATAGCCACCAAGCCGATGGTTACGGTGCGACGTATGAGCGAACCTATGGCGAGGGCTACTACCGGGTCCAGTGGGAGGAGATCGAGCGCCCTTTGCTGACGGCCGTCTTCGAGGATCTCCGGCACGACGGGGCTCGTTCCTTGCTGGACTTCGCGTGTGGAACCGGCCGGGTAACGTTGCTCGCGGAGTCAATGTTTCCTCGGGTCGTCGGGGTCGATGTGGCGGCCTCCATGCTGGCGGTTGCTCGGGGGGCATGCCGGTCGGCAGAGTTGATCCAAGTAGACCTGACCAGGGCCGCCCTGCCAGAGAGGTTCGATGTGGTCACCGCATTCCGTTTCTTCCTCAACGCGGAGCAGGAGCTTCGCGAAGGTGCACTAGACGCGATTCGTGCGGTGCTGAGCCCGGGAGGCACTTTGCTCGCCAACGTCCATGTCAATCGGGCAAGCCCCTTGGGGCTTGCCTATCGGTGTCGAAACCGCGTCACCGGCCGCCGGACGGCGAACGTCATGGGGTTGGAGGAGATGGAGGCGCTTTTGACATCCCGCGGGTTCCGCCTTGAGACGGTGACGTGGTACTCGCTGTTGCCCCGGATCGGTTGGCTATTTCCTCCAGGCAGCCGCGCGCTGATGGTGGGGCTTGAGCGGTTCGGGCGCCTGCTACCGGGTCGTTGGCAGCGGCGCGCGCAGAGTTTCCTCGTCCGGGCGGCCTCGACGGATGGTCCACGATGATGGCGCTGCCAGAGTTGCGGGCGTTGGGCGCCCTTGCCCTGGTAGCTTGCGGGTGCGGGCGGGCGCCCCAGGGCCTGCCTGGGGAGGGGCTGCACCTCGAAGTCGTTGCGAATCCATACGCAGGCGCCCAGTGGGCGACGGACCAGTGGCTGAAGGTCGAGATGCACGATCACTCTGGAACGGACACGACAAAGATCCGGGCTTACGATCGGGCTGGCTATGGCGCACTCAGTCTGATGACCTACAGTGGAGTCGACTCCCTCGCGTATTCGTGGCGGGAGCGGCGATGGCCGGTCGACCGGTGGCTGACGGCCAAGTTCATCGAGAGCCTCGAGAACATCAAGATCTGGTATCCGAACGCCGAGGAGATCGGATACGACCATGTGTTGTCGCCGTTCATGGAAGGCTACATCCGTAAGAGTACGACAACGGGCGACCTTGGATACACCAGCACGCAGGAGTGTGTCGCCCAGATTGTGGCGAGGGGAGGGCTCGCGGTCCTTGCTCACCCGTGGACCGGTGTCCGTCGTTTTTCAAAGCTCACCAACTTGTTCGCCGTCGAGATCTACAGCGCTTTCGCCGAGTATCGGCGACTGGTCGTCAAGGACTCGGCGTTCGTCGCGGTTGATCGCAACGCTCAACTGGTGGCCAACTGGGACACTCTCCTGATGACCAACCCCGCGATCCGCGGGATTGCCGTCAACGACCACTACGGGCCCGACAACGCAAGCCCGGCGTTGCCGGCGCCAATCCGGGACAGTGGTAAGATCGTCGTGCTTGTCGGCGCAACCGACCTCGCTTCCCTTCGACTTGCCCTCGCTGCCGGTAGGTTCTTTGCGATTCGTGATGTCGCAGCGCGGAAAGATGGGTACCCACGCATCGATTCGCTCCATGTCGACGACGAGGCAATCGAGGTTTTCGGCGCTGCGGGAAATGTTCGGTGGATCGGCAACGGCCGAATGGTGCATGCGGGAGCGCGTTTGTCGCTCAAAGCGTTGCCGGCCGACCTTCGGTATGTGCGGGGCGAGGTCGTTGATTTGGGCGGCGGTGTCCTCTACACCCAGGCCTTCCGCCTCGCCCTATCGGAATGAGCCCCTCTCAACCGCAACCCGCGGCGGCCCCAAGTGTGTGGAATAGCCGGTAGCGTCGGGGCGCCGTCCTCGGAAATGGAAGGGCGGCTCGAGGTCGCTCTCGGCCGGCTTGCGCACCGGGGTCCCGATGGGTCGGGTATTCACCGTTCGCCCGGCGCGTTGCTAGGTATGCGTCGACTTGCGATCATCGACGTTGCGGGGGGCGGGCAGCCGATCTACAACGAAGACGGATCGATCGCTGTCGTCTGCAATGGGGAGATCTACAACTATCGAGAGGAAATGGACCGGCTTGCTCGGCTGGGACACAAGTTCCAGTCGAAGTCAGATGTGAACGTCGTCCCGCATGGCTACGAGGCGGAAGAAGGCGAAGCCGTTCACCGGTGGCGTGGGATGTTCGCGGTGGCCCTCTGGGACGATCGGCGGGACCGGCTGGTTCTCTGGCGCGACCGAGTCGGAAAGAAGCCGCTGTACTACTGGCGGTCAGGTTCGAAGCTCGTATTCGCCTCGGAACTCCCGGCGTTACTCGCCCTTCTGGATGAGCCACCCGCGGTGGATCCGGCCGCGGTCGGGATGTACCTCCGCTACGGATATGTCCCACATCCGCAGACCGTCTACCAAGGCGTGGCGGCACTTCCACCCGGATCGATGCTGACCTTTGACCGGGAGGGTCGGCTCGATCTGACGAGGTATTGGCGGCGGGGCCGGTCGCCGGTGCCGGTCCCCGGTGACCGGAACGGAGCGATTCAAGCGATCGATGAGATGATCGTCGAGGCTACCCGCCTTCGCCTTCGATCTGACGTGCCGGTTGGCCTGTTTCTTTCCGGTGGAGTTGACAGCGGCTTGGTGGCTGCGGCCGCGGTGCGAGCGGGTGCGCGGGACCTCGTCGCCTTTACCGTTGCGGTGGATGATGCGACGCTGGACGAGTCCGCGGCGGCTGAAGCCACCGGCAGGCACCTCGGGCTTGATGTGGAACGAATAGAGTTGAGCTTGGCTCCTCGCGATCTCGTCGGCCGGGTAGCCACGATGTACGGTCAGCCTTTCGCCGACTCGAGCGCCGTGCCGAGCTACGCGGTTGCCCGGGCCGCTCGCCGGCTTCGCACAGTGGTGCTGAACGGTGATGGCGGGGACGAGGTGTTCGCCGGGTACCGGCGATATCAACTCGGGCGTTGGTCTCGGGCGGGAGCGCTTGCCGGACGGGTTGGCGCGCCAGCGCTTCGTGGGCTCGCTGCCGCGCTCGCACGGGGGCCGCGCCGATCGGCGGCTGGATTCGCTCGCCGCGCCCTGCGCGGGTTTGCCGCTGAACCGATGGCGCGGTTTGGCCTGTGGACAACCGATCTTTTCGACGCCGATTCGATTGGCCGCTGCTTCCCAGGTTTGTCGACTGCGGCCGAGCTGGCGGAGTTTCCTCCCGGCTATGACGGCCTGCGGGCGATGCTCACCGCGGACTACGAGCGCCTGCTGCCCGACGACCTGCTGGTCAAGATGGACATCGCCACGATGGCCAACGGGCTCGAGGCTCGTTCGCCGCTGTTGGACTGCCAGTTGGCAGACTTTGTCTGGTGCCTTCCGGACCGTTGGCTGCTCGGCGGTTCGGACACTAAACCCTTGTTGCGGACGCTCGCGGCGAAGTACCTACCCGCGGCCGTATCCACCGCGCCGAAGCGGGGATTCGAGGTGCCGGTCGCCCGCTGGCTCGACAAAGATCTCCGGGACTTGAGCCGCGATGTGCTGTTGGCGCCGGATGCCCGGATCCGGGCGTGGGCCGATGACACGGCGCTGGAACAACTGGTTGGTGGAGAGCTGGCGGTAGCTGGGAACCGGCCGCAGATGATGTGGGCCGTGTTGATGTTGGAGTTGTTCCTTCGAGACCCGTTAGGTGTCGAGGCGGCAGCGGAATGACGCGGGTAGTCCATATCGTGGCGGCACCGGAGTTCACCCGCCTGATCCTTCGCTACGAGCTTCGAATGCGCGGCGACCGGGAGGAGCACCTGGTGATTTGTTCCCCCGGTGCCGACCTGGATCTGCTGGAAGCGGAAGGGATTCGAGTGATACGACACTCGATAACGAGGAAGCTCTCTCCGATCGCGGACCTGGTCTCCCTCAGCGGGTTGATCCGGATCCTGCGACGGCTTTCCCCGGAGTTGGTCCACACGTACACGCCCAAGGCTGGACTCATCGGCCAGATGGCGGCTGCGGCAGCGGGGGTCCGGCGTCGAGTCCACGGGTGCCGGGGCCTGTTGTACCGGCCAGGAATGGCACGATGGCGGCGCGCCTTGTTCGAACTGACGGACCGCATCACCTGCTTGCTGGCGCACCGGGTCCTATTCGTCAGTGGGGCGGATCTCCGGTATTTGGTCGACCGAGGCATCTGCTCCCCGGGCAAGGCTCGGCTGACCGGGAACGGGATCGACCTCTCACTCTTTCAACGCAACGATCGGTTCGAGGAAGAGCGGGCGGCGACCCGGGCGGAGCTGGGATACCGGGCGGATGACGTGGTGGTGTTGACAGTTGGTCGGTTTGTCGCGGACAAGGGTTACCTTGATTTGATCGCTGCGATTGGTCGGATCCGGCGGTCCCTCGATCGGATCAGATTCCTTTGGGTTGCGCCGGTAATGGGTGGTGAGGAGGCCGCGCTGTTACCCAGCCTCATTGGCGGACCGCCCCTCAATCAGATGGTAACCCGCCTCGAGCGCCGGGACGACATGCGGCGTGTCTATCAGGCGGCTGACCTGCTGCTCCATCCCAGCCATCGCGAGGGCGTGCCGAGGGTCCTGATGGAGGCCGCGGCCAACGGTCTGCCTATCCTCGCTTCCGACATAGCGGGCAACCGGGAGGTGGTTGAATTCGGACGAAGCGCGGCCCGTTTCGACCCGGCAAGCCCAACGAGTCTTGCTGCTGCGCTCGATGGGATGCTCGCCAATCGTCAGGCTTGGTCGGCGATGGCCGACGCGGGGCGGACCGACGTGCTCGGTCGCATGGACGTCGCTTCGGTTGCTGCCCGTGTTGCCGAAGTGTACCGCGAACTCGGTTTGACGGAGCCCCCCGTTGTTGGGGCGGGGGCGCAATGAGGCCAGTGCCCGCGGAGTGGCGTCGAGCCCGCGCCTGGAAACGTCCTGTCGATCTGACGGCGGTCGGACTCCTGGCAATCCCCTGCGCACTGATCGGGCTGATCGTGGCGGCCGTGGTTCGGCTTCGACTCGGAAGTCCGGTGCTGTTCCGGCAGGTGCGGCCCGGCCTGGACGGCCGACCGTTCGTCCTAGTCAAGTTTCGCACGATGGTAGAAGCCAGCGGCACAAGCGGGGGGGGCGCTGGAGACGCCGACCGTCTCACCCCGTTTGGTCGGTGGTTGCGGTCGACGAGCCTTGATGAACTTCCGGAACTATGGAACGTGTTCAAGGGGGAGATGTCCCTTGTCGGTCCCCGCCCCCTTCTGATGGAGTACCTCCCATTGTATGATGCGGAGCAAGCCCGCCGAATGAACGTCCCTCCAGGAATCACCGGCTGGGCGCAGGTGAATGGTCGGAACGCCATTTCCTGGCCCGAGCGACTCCAGCTCGACGCTTGGTACGCTCAGAATGTCAGCCCATGGCTGGACCTCAAGATTCTGTTCCTAACTCTTGGAACCGTGTTCGGTCGGCGGGGAGTAACCCAAGCCGGGCACGTCACCGTCGACCGGTTTCGCGGCAATGTCTGATCGGGTATTGATTTGGGGGGCCGGCGGCCACGGCAGGGTCGTCCGGGACGTGTTGGCGGCCCTCGGAAGTCAGATCGTTGGCTTCGTCGACCGGTCGCCACCAGCGACGGTCATCGTGTCGGGGGACGGCGCCGAGCTCCCGTGCGTCGCTGAGGAGGTACTCGTCGGATCGGTGCTTCCGCTCGGGGCCACGGCGCTTGCCCTCGGGATCGGCGACAACCAGGCTCGACTCGCCTCCCATGCGCGAATCGAGGGGAGGTTTCCCTGTCCGCAAGCCGTGCACCCTTCATCGGTGGTGGGTTCTGGTGTTCGCCTGGGTTCTGGTGTGATCGTGATGGCCGGGGCGTTGGTGAATGCCAACGTGTTTGTCGGGTCGGCGGCGTTGATCAACACTGGAGCGGTGGTGGAACATGATTGCGTTCTCGAGGCGGGGGTCCACGTCGGGCCCGGCGCCGTCCTGTGTGGGGGCGTCTCGGTTGGTCAAACGAGTCTGATCGGGGCCGGCGCGACGGTGGTACCTGGGATCCGCATCGGGCGACGGGCGACGATTGGGGCGGGCAGCGTCGTGGTCCGGGATGTCGCCGACGACGAGGTGGTCGCCGGTAATCCAGCCAGGTTGATTCGAGGCAAGCAATGATCCGCCAGTTTGAGATTCCACTCTCAACGCCTCATTTGGATGGAAGCGAACGGCGTTTCGTCGCGGAGGCCTTCGACAGCAATTGGATCGCGCCTCTCGGTCCCCAGGTCGATGCCTTTGAAGGTGAGTTTGCCGACGCGGTCGGGTCGCGTGCTGCACTGGCCCTCATCTCCGGAACGGCTGGCTTGCACCTCGCCTTGGTCTTGGTGGGGGTGCAGCCCGGTGACGAGGTCATGGTCAGCACCCTGACGTTCGTCGCGAGCGTCAACCCGATTCGGTATCTTGGCGCAGTCCCGGTGCTCGTTGATTCCGAAGCCAACTCCTGGAATCTCGATGCGGACCTCGTCGCGGAGACGCTGCGGGCCAAGGCGCGAGCTGGCCGTCTGCCGAAGGCCGTGGTTGCTGTTCACCTCTATGGCCAGTCGGCCGACCTCGATCCGATCGCGGCCGCGTGCAACGAGTACGGTGTTCCGCTGATCGAGGATGCAGCCGAGGCCCTTGGGGCACGCTACGGCGAGCGTTCGCCAGGAACGATTGGCCGACTCGGCGTTTTCTCGTTCAACGGAAACAAGATCATAACCACGTCGGGAGGAGGGATGTTGGTTGGGGAGGACCCGGCCCTCATCGCCAAGGCGCGAAAGCTCGCCGCGCAGGCGCGCGAACCGGCGGCCCACTACGAGCACACTGAAATCGGCTACAACTACCGGATGAGCAATCTGCTGGCGGCGGTCGGGCGGGGTCAGCTTCGCGCGCTTGAAAGTCGCGTCGAGGCCCGACGCCGGAACTTCGAGCAGTACCGGGCCAACCTCGAGGGCCTTCCCGGCATCGACTTCATGCCTGAAGCCCCTTGGGGGCGCCATACCCGGTGGTTGACCACGCTGACGATCGACCCAGGCCGGTTCGGGGCCGATCAGGAGGCGGTTCGGTCCGCCCTTGCGGCCGCCTCGATCGAGGCGCGACCAGTTTGGAAGCCAATGCACCAACAGCCTCTGTACCGCGATGTCGAGCGGATTGGTGGCTCCGTGGCGGACCGGCTGTTCGAAAGGGGGCTCTGCTTGCCCTCGGGATCGAACCTTTCGCCGAGCGCCATTGACCGGGTGTCGGCCGCCGTCCGGCAAGTTCACCAGCGCTGACCTGATTTCTGGGCTACCTCCCACTGTGACTGCCCAGCCAGCGCAGGTCGACTGCTCGCTCCGGATGCTGCGCCGAAAACTCTTTCCGGTTTCCCCCGGCGGCGCTCGAGGTTGGCCGATTCTCGACGTGCTTCTGGACCGTCGTCGTTCGTCTACCTGACGTCACGGCAAGTTGTTGTGACCGGGCAGCCTAGGGAGGGGTATCCGGTGAGTCAACTCGCCTTGAAGGGGGCGTCGGCCGGTCGGAGGAAAATGGCCGGTTTCCTGCATTCGGGATGAGGACCCGGCAAATTCTTCTGGTATTCTGAGGGGGGATCGTGGATCCAGTCCATTGGATCAAGGAAAGGCTGAGTCTCCGCAACCGGTACATCGCGCTGTTCGACGTGGTGGGCCTTTCAGCGGCGTTCCTCCTAGCCTACGCAGTCCGTTTCGAATCACTCCTATGGCCGGGTCCCCACGAGGCGACCTTCTTGAGGGCGTTGCCAGTCTTGGTCGCTTTCAAGGTTGCCCTGTTCTACGGCTTCGGCCTCTACCGGCGAATCTGGCGGCACGCGGGTGTGGCCGAGCTCGAGAGAATTGTCACGGTATCGACGATTTCCGCCTTCGCGGTCGTCGTTCTTGGCGTCTGGCTTCTTCCGGCGCTGGGCCTGTTGGTGCCGAGAGTGCCCGTATCAGTTGCATTTCTTGATGCCGCGCTCACTCCGATCGTCATCGCCATGCCCAGGTTTGCGGTCCGGTGGCTTGCTCAGCATCTGCATTGGCACGCCGGGCGGGAGCGGCGACGAATCCTGATAGTCGGTGCGGGATCGGCTGGCGAGATCGTGGCGCGCGAGCTCAACGGCAACCAGAGCCATGGGCTCGTTCCGGTTGGTTTCGTTGACGACGACCCCAGCAAACATGGGCTGGAGATGTGTGGACTCAAGGTGCTCGGTCCAATCAGCCAGCTCGCCGAGTTCCGAGACCGGACTCGGGCGGATGAGCTGGTGATCGCCATGCCATCGGCCGCGGGGTCCGCTGTTCGGGAAACGATGCGGCTGGCGAGAGCTGTCGGGATGCAGGCGCGCACCGTCCCAGGCGTTTTCGAGATCCTGTCCGGTCGGGTGAGCTTGTCGTCACTCCGACCCGTTCAGATCGATGATCTTCTTCGCCGGGAGCCGGTGCGGACCGATCTCGATCGGGTCCAAGAGATGGTTGACGGACGTACCGTGCTGGTGACCGGCGCCGGTGGATCGATTGGCGCGGAACTCTGCCGCCAGGTGTCAGCGTTCCAGCCCAGCAAGCTCGTCGTCCTTGGCCACGGTGAGAATTCGATATTCAATGTTACGGCCGAGCTTACCGAGCTGTTCCCAAGTCTGGAGGTTGTCCCCCTGATCGCGGACGTACGAGATCGAGAGCAGATGTTCCGCCGCCTCGAACCGCATTGCCCCGACGTGGTGTTTCACGCGGCGGCGCACAAGCACGTGCCCTTGATGGAGCTCAACGTGGGGGAGGCGGTCAGCAACAACGTGCTTGGAACCCGCAACGTCGCTGAAGTGGCGGCTCGCCTCGGGTGCGCTCGACTGGTTCTCATTTCGAGCGACAAGGCGGTTCGCCCGACTAACGTGATGGGGGCAACCAAGCGAGTTGCCGAGCAAATCGTTCAGAACATCGCCGAATACGCCGGGCAGCCGTACATCGCCGTGCGGTTCGGGAATGTTCTAGGCAGCCGCGGCAGCGTGGTTCCGGTTTTTCTCAGGCAGATAGCGGCGGGCGGCCCGATTACCATCACCCACCCGGAGATGCGTCGGTATTTCATGACCATTCCCGAGTCCGTGCAGCTCGTCCTCCAGGCCGCCGTGCAAGGGCAGGGCGGTGAGGTCTTCGTGTTGGACATGGGTGATCCGGTCAAGATTGTCGACTTGGCCGCGGACCTGGTGCGACTGTCAGGGCTGGAGGTTGGGCGCGACATCGAGATCAACTTCACGGGTGTCCGACCGGGCGAAAAGCTCTACGAGGAACTGTTCTTCGGGCGGGAGCATGCCGAACCGACCGAGCATCCAAAAATCCTTCGAGCGAAACACGCCCAGCTTCCTCTCGGAGTGAGCTCGGTGATCGAGGAGCTGATCGCGCGGGGGCAGCAGGGCGCGAGCGATCAGGAGTTGCGGACGCTGCTACACCGGCTGGTCCCGGACTATCACCCGGAGGACAGTCCGCACAATGTCACGACCAGCCGGGGTCTCCCGGCGGGAGTTCCGATGGCCCAGTCGCCGCCGGTGTTCATCGGGTAGCGACGACGATGATTGCTACCGTACTGGCCAGGATCTGAGCTACCGAGCCAAGGAAGCCCGCCCAATCGCGTTTGTCCGTCGGATCCCGATCCGGGATTACCACAACCGCTCCTGGCAGCGGCTTGGGTTTCGAATCCGGAAGCAGGAAGCGTCGGTTGATGCTCTCTAGGCCCCCGCCGGGCTGTACGACATAGGCTCTGCCCTTGTCCGCTAGTCGCGAAAAGCCGCCCGCAGCGTTGATGTATCGGTCGATTCCCCAACCTTCTCGATAGACCACGGTGGCGGGGGCGTTCACAGCTCCAAGCACCCGTACGGTTGGATTGAATTCCGGCACCACCACGGAGTCACCGCTCTGCAACAACAGATTCTCATGTGATTGGGGCCGGGACAACGCCCTGACCAGGTCCAACCCAACTCGTTGGGCCAGGCTGGTTCCGAGGCGCAGTGAATCAACCCCCGTCTTGCTGGTTTCGGTGCCACCGGTGCGCCGAGCCTCGACTTGGCCGACGAGTCGCAAGCCGCTGCTGCTGTCGCCCGGGACCTGGCGATACAGTTCAGCCCCGCGGGCGTAGGCCTCCTTGGTCAATCCCCCAGCTCGGTCGATCAGATCGGCCAGTCGCTCGGTCTTCGAGCGCAGTGCATAACGTCCCGGAAAGCGAACCTGGCCGGTCAGCTGGACGCTCCGCTGCAGCTCCCAGTCGGGCTGCCGGAACACCAGCACGTTGTCGTACGGGTGGAGTCGTACCTCCGGGGCGCCCGACCCGGGTGCCGCGAGCCCGGGCGGTCCGAGGTACTCTCCGCGGCGCCCCCGGTCGAACAGGTAGGTGGAGTCGAGTGGGGCGCGAAAGGTCGACGCGATGGCCCCGTTGGAC
This sequence comes from Gemmatimonadales bacterium, assembly GCA_046160105.1. GTDB lineage: Bacteria > Gemmatimonadota > Gemmatimonadetes > Gemmatimonadales > GWC2-71-9 > SHZU01. Next base: position 127,378 of record JBJXGT010000019.1, read on the forward strand.
CGATCCTCCGGCAGCCGAGCAATCTCGACCTCGGTGAGCATGGCGTCTTCGGTCACCCCGCTCGCCTCGAGCACCGCATCACGAAGGGTCATCCCCTCCTTGTATCGGATCCGCCCGGCGTGGCCCACTGCACCCGAAATCACCACATAACGGTCGGGTCGAAACGCCGTCCGGGAGAACACCGTGATCTCATCGTCCTCGGTCAACGCGAGGTCGTCCGTCACCCGGCCGGTGGAGTCCGCGAAGGCACTCCGGAGCTGAATTCGGGTCGAGTCCGGATTCAACCGCGAGATCGATATTTGGCCCAGGTAGGCATCGGCCTTGGGGCCGCCGGCCAGCCGGATCGCGTCCGAAAGCCGCATCCCCGGGCTGAAGCCGACCCGCCCCTCCACCCAGACATTGCCACGCACCGCGATCGCGTTGCGGCGCCGTTCGGCGATGCTGAAGACCGACACCCGGTCGCCGGGAACGAGGGGGAAGGCGGGCGCCGAATCACCGACGATCTGGGTCTCGGCCAGCTCGATCACGACCCGGTCGCGCCCGCCGGCCGCCCGCTGCTCCGGCGGCAGGATCCGATCGATCTGGATCCGCCGCCGCAGCGCGTTGGCCGCGAACCCGCCGGCCGCGGCGACCAGATCGCGGAGCGACTCGGTCGCCCGGAGCTCGTAGATCGCCGGGCGGACCACGGCCCCCTCGATCTCCACGGCCACCTTCCGGACCGGGACAAAGACGATATCGCCGTGCTCGAGGCGGGCGTCCTGACCGTTCTCGCCTCGGAGGAGGTAGCGGTAGAGATCGAGCGAATCGACCAACCGGCCGCCGCGACGGACCTCGACCTGACGGAACGAGCCACTCTCGGTGGGCCCGCCCGCGAGGTACAACGCCGTCAACACCGTGCCGACGCTCGAGACCTGATACGACCCGGGACGAACGACCTCCCCGACCACGAAGATCTGGTTGGTGCGGAGCCGAGCCACGCTGATTTGAAACCGGGTCGAGCCGGTGCCGTCGCGAGCAATGCCGCTATAGACTCGACCGAGCCGGGTGCGCAGCGCGATGTCGAGCTGTTCCAAGGTGAGCCCGGCCACATAGACCTGGCCGACCTGCGGGATGACGACGAACCCTTCGCGAGTCACCTCGAGCGTATGGGCCAACTCGACGTCGCCGGTGAGGATCAGCACGAGGACGTCGCTTGGGCCGAGGCGATAGCCACGATCGACGGGCCCGCTGACGGACGGCTGAAATTGGGTGCTGACCCGCCGAAATACCTCGAGGCCGAACACCTCGGGGCCGGCCTTCTTCTCGGGCAGGTCGTCGCGGAGGTCGCCGGGCTCACCCGCCACCGAGTCGGCGGCGAACGCGACCTCGTCGGGAGAGGCCAAGCCGAGGGCTCGCACCGCCTCGAGCATTCGACCCGACGGCTCGGTCAAACGGTCGTTGGCGGCCGTGGTGGCGTCGAGGTAGGCATCGAGGAGATTGGCTGCGTAGCCGGAGGCCGCGAGGCGGCTTCGGATCTGGTCGGGCGTCAGGCCGGAGGTCGCGATCCGGTCTCGGAGCTGGGCGGCCAGCTCGGGCCGGCTCTGGAGCACGGCGCGAACCTGGTCGGGGCTGGGGCGCTGGGCGACCGCGGCCCCGGCGGTGAGACCGAAGGTCAGCCAGAGCAGGCCGAAGAAACGCATTTACGCAGACTCCCGGGCCGAGGCCCCGTGGAGGGTCGCCGCATGGTCGAGCATGGCCCGCCAGAACTCCAGGGTTCGGGTCGCGACGGCGCTGGTGATGAATCGGTCCATGACTCGTTGCCGGGCTCGAACGCCATAGGTGTGGGCCACGGCCGGGTTCGCCACCCACTCCTGGAGTACCTGGTGGAGACCCTCGATGTCATCGACGATGACGCCACCGTCTCCCACCACATCGGGAAGGCACCCCGCTCGAGTCACGATCGGCGCGATTCCGTGTCCCATCGCCTCGAGCAGGATCGGGGAATGATACTCGACCCAACTCGGCGTGTCCCGCGACGGGACCACCAGGCAGCCGATCTCTTCCCACAGGGTGGTGAGCGATTCTCGACGGAGGCCGCCGAGCCAGCGCACTCGCGAGGCCAGGCCAAGCCGCTGAATGTGGGTCTCGAGCGCCTCCTGCTCGGGCCCGGTCCCCGCGATCACCAGCCGCCATTTGCCGAAGGTTCTTCCCAACGCGGCGACCAGGTCGTCGGCCCCCCGCTCGGGAATCAGCCGACCGGCGAAGCCGACCACCAACTCCGCGCCGGTCGGACTCCGCGGGTGCGCCGCCGCCGGGGTGCCGGCCAGGGGCAAGACGGTCGCGATCGCGGCGGGCGCGGCCTCGACCAAGAGATCCATCGCGGCCCGGCTCCCGCCGATGACGCCGGAGGCGTGTTCGAGCACCGTGGCCCCCCGTCGGCCCGCGATCCAACCCAGGCGGGCGCGCAGTGCTCGCCAGCTGAAGACCGCATACGGGCAGTGGAGGGTCCGAGCGATTCGGCTGCCAGCGGCGGCCAGCGGAGATTCCGGATCGGCCTCGATGTGGACCAACTCCGGTCGCTCGTCGGAGAAGAGTCGCTTGAGGGAGGTTCGGTGCCAGCTGAGGTCGGCGGGTTGGTCCTCCTTGCCGGCAGTCTTCACCGCGGCGTACCGAACCCCGCCTTCCACCTCCGCGGTGCCATCGGCGGTGGCGACCACGAGGTGAGCGCCCAAGGCCGCGGCCGCGCGGTACTTTTCGCGGACGTCGGGTTCTCGATAGTAATTGGAGAGAACGAGGACTCGCACGGGCGGGTATTATCGCCGGCTGGCGGATCAGATCCAAGGTGCCGATTGGCCCCGGTCGCCGGCGGGTGCCGGGTTCCTTATCTTCGTTGCCGTGGGGCCCTTAGCTCAGGCGGTTAGAGCAGCGGACTCATAATCCGTAGGTCCTGGGTTCGAATCCCAGAGGGCCCATTCCTTCCTCGTTCGGTCCGGGGGCCAGTTGCTGGCCGACGCCCCAAATGGCCACCAATCAGGCACTTAGCTGCAGATCTCAGCACCACAGTGTCGTGGCGTCCTCGCAGAATGCCGGCGGAGCGACTTCACCGGTCCCGGGCCCCTTTGGCCCCGTCAAACTCCAAACGGTTGCTGCAGCGAACTTTGACAGGGATTGCACTCCCAAGTGAAGCAATGGCAAGGATTTCGCATAAGGAAAGGCTGCCCAACCGGGGGGACTGAAGGGGTGCAAACCCCGACATAGCCGGTGGGACCAAGTGTTCAGCGGTTCGGCCATTTCTTTGTGGGGGTAAAATGCAGTTGAAACGACTGGCGGCTTCGGTCGCTCTGGCAGCACTAATGCCTGCCGCGTTGGCCGCTCAACCGGTTCAGGTCAACGTGAACACGACGAGCCCGCTGTTTGGCGCCTTTTACCGCAACGTCTCCTCGATCGGATGGTACTACACGCCGACGTCGACGTTCTTCCTCAACGCGATCCAGACCCGGTTCAATCCGCTGAAGGGCACCAACGTCGACCGCAGTGTCGCGGTCGAGCTCTGGTCGAACCGACCCGCGCAGGGTGGATCCTTGCTCGGTGCCGGCAACTTCCAGTCGGCTTCGGCGATGGGCGTCTTCGGCGGGGCGGGCTTTGCCCCGGTTCTGCTCCAGGCGGGGATCCAGTACTTCATCGGATTCCGCAACGTGCAGGGCCTCGGCGTCAACTACACCCGCGACCCATCGTCCCAGCATCTCGGCCCGGTGTACTTCTCGCTCGGTCCGATTTTCGCCGATGACATCTATGAGCAGGGTGGCGTCGTCGGCGGGGCCGGCGATCAGGCCAACCCGGAATTGATTCTTTCCGGCACCGCGGTGTCAACCGTGCCGGAGCCGATGACCATGACCCTGTTGGCGACCGGGTTGGTCGCGATGGGTGGTGTCGGCCTTGCCCGACGCCGGAAGCAGCGCCAGTTGGTCCAGTAAACGTTCGTCCACAGTCTGCCCCGAGTCGACGTGCGCGTCGGTGCTCCTACTGGAGGGCCGGCGCGCCCGGCGTTTCGGGGCACGCTTGCCGAGCGGAGTGGTGGCGGTTAATCTTGCCCCCCCGTCGGGCGGTTAGCTCAGCTGGTTAGAGCGCTGGTCTCACATACCAGAGGTCGGGGGTTCGATCCCCTCACCGCCCATTTCCGCCGTCCTCCTCGCTACAGCGCCCCACCCCTGCGCCACCGGCCGATCACGTCGTACTCCTCGTCGTAGGCCTCCAGGACCTCGCTCGGGCTGACCGTGGCCACGCCGGCCTTGGCGACCTCGATGCCCGCCGCGTAGTTGGCGAGGAATGCCGCCTCCGCCACCGACGCGCCCGCCGCCAGGCCCGTGGCCATCCAGGCCGTCACCGTATCCCCCGCGCCGGAGACGTCGTAGACCTCTCGGGCGCGGCTCCCGATCCGCCATTGGGCACCATCGGTAGTGACCAGGATCATCCCGTCGGGGCCCAGCGTGACCAGGAGGTTGTCGACTCCGAGGCGTTCTCGGGCCCGGCTCAGCGCTCCGGGGTCGCGGGTCAGGTCGAAGGCGGCTCCGAGGGCGGCCTCCAGCTCCCGGCGGTTGGGCTTGAACACCGTCGCCCCACCGTAGTCGAAGAAGTGGTGGTACTTGGGGTCGACCACGATCGGGATGCTCCGGCGCCGGGCGGCCGCGATGGCGTCCTTGACCAGGGCAGGGCCGAGGGCCCCCTTGTTGTAGTCCTCGAGGACCAAGGCATCGGCCGAGGCGAGCATCGCTTCGACCATGAACCAGACCCGGGCGCAGTCGTTGGAGTCGAGCGGCGCCTCCCGTTCCTCGTCGATCCGGACCACCTGCTGACCGCGGGCGATGACCCGGGTCTTGGTGGTGGTGGGCCGATCGGCGACGATCACCAGGTAGCGGTCGTCGAGTCCCTTGGCGGCGAGCTCGGTGCGGATCAGGAGTCCATGCTCGTCGTCGCCGACCACCCCGGAGAGCATCCCGGTCCCGCCTAACGCGGCGACGTTGGCGGCGACGTTGGCGGCCCCGCCCAGGCTCGAGCGCGCCTTGCGGACCGCGACCACCGGCACCGGGGCCTCGGGTGAGAGCCGATCGGTGTCGCCGAACAGGTAGCGGTCGAGCATCACGTCGCCCACGACGACGACCCGTTTGGCCCGCATCGCGGCGAGGATCGCCTCGATCCGTTCCCGCGCCAAGGGGACGAGGGGTTTGGTCACTGGAGTACTCCGGACAGGACGGTGCCGATCGTCGCCTGGAGACGGGCCTCGAAGCGATCGTTGCGGCGGCCAACAATATGATCGGCGTCGGTGGTCCGCTGCCACCCCGCGGCGCCCTGGAGCGAGACGCCGCGGACCCGACCGGCCAGGCTCGCACCGATTCGGACGGTGCCGGCGACGGTGCCGATGAGCAGTTCCGGCGTCGCCGTCAGCGCCGGGCCAGCGGGGAAAGGGGCGTCGATGCGCCCCTCGCCCTGGCGCAGCCAGGTGAGCTCGGGGGCCAGGATCCACCGGGTTCCCACCGGGACCTCAACCCGGGCGTCGACCCGGATCAAGTCGGTGAAGTTCGGCCCGATACCGACGCCGCGGTCGACGAAGCTCTGGGCCGAATCGATGGTGCGGTAGGCGAGCGCGCTGATCGTGCTGACGCTGGTTCGCCACGCCATCCGACGGCCGAGGGCGCCCGACCCCGCGACGGTGAAGGCCCAGCGCCCCGGATGGGCGACCTCACCGGTGACCGAATCCGGCTTCCCGCGCCACCGATCGTCGATCATCGCTTGGGCCTCGAGTCGGAGCCCCGGCGCGGCCCGCCACGTCAGATCACCGCCGATCGTGGTGTTCCGTTCGTCGGGCAGGCCAAGCTGAATCGGGAAGGAGAACAGGACCAACGGGTTGTAGGGACTCGCGGGGGTCGACTCCGGTGGTCCCGAAAGGACCGTGGTCTCCCACAGGGCGAGGTGAAGCCGCTTGGTCACCCGGGCATTGAGGCGATGAGCGAGGAAGTAGCGGCGATGATCGACCCCGGTCGACGAGCGCATCGGGGTGAGGCTGGTTCCAATGATTTGCAGCTGGAGGTCCCGCAGCACGATGTCGAGACCGAGGTCGGTCCTCGGGTAGCCGTAGTTGGCGATCGAGAGGCCGAGCGAGCCGGCCGGGCCCCAGTTGCGATCCATCTGGCCGTAGAACAGCCGGACGTGTTTGAACTGCGCCGAGAAATACGCGTCGGCGAAGCGATAGGCCTGGTTCTTCTGGCGTTGGAGCGAGCCGCCGCTCCAGTCGGGATCCAGCTTGAGGCGGTTCTCGGCCATCGGACGGCTGACGGCCACCAGGGGACCGAACCGGGCGGCCAAGGTGGCTTCGACGAAAGGTCGGACACCGCCCTCGCCCGCAGGATGGAACGGATCGCGTCGCGCCGAGGTGAAAGACTGGAAACCGACCTGAGGTTCGATCCGATACCAGGTGTCGTCGGGCCGCTCCTCGAGGGCGAGACGAACTTCCCGAGCAATGCGGTCCGCCGGGGACCCGGGATCGAGCCTGCTCGAGTCGATGGCCCGGACCACGTCGAGGCGGCGGAGGGGGCGGATTTGGGGGGTGGGATCGACCAAGTGGCCGCGGGTGATCAGGAATTCGACCAGCGGGCTCACCGGGTGGTCGATCGGCAGATAGGGCGACGCCTGACCCGCGAGCGACGTGGTGAAACAGACGAGGAGCCCGAGCGCAAGTCGCACGCTCGGAATGTAACCTCCCGTCCCGCTATGTTTGGGGCCGATGCACGCCCTTCGAATCGAGGTCACTCGGGGTCGGTTGGTCGAGTCCATCCACCGAGTATCGGCCGTGGTGGTCGACGCCGACAACCGGCTGGTCGCCGCCTCCGGCGACCCCGGCCTGGTCACGTTCTGGCGCTCCGCCGCGAAGCCATTCCAATCCCTTCCGTTGGTCGAGGACGGGGTGGCGGAGCGGTTTGGCCTCGACGACGAGGATCTCGCGCTGGCCTGCGCGTCGCACTCGTCGGAGCCGTTCCACCTGGCCGGGGTCGACCGGTTTCTCGCCAAGGTGGGAGTACCCGAGACGGCCCTCGCCTGCGGACCCCACCCGCCGCTGTCGGCCGAGGTGGCGGACCGGGTGCTGCGTCAGGGGTTGACGCTGACTCCGCGGTGGAGCAACTGCTCGGGAAAGCACACCGGGATGCTGGCCCTCGCGAAACACCATGGGTGGCCCCTGGTGGGATACGAGCGGGCTGGCCACCCGGTGCAGAATCGGATTCTCGGCGAAGTCGAGCGATGGACCGGGGTCGGTCGAGGCGAATTGGAAATGGCGGTCGACGGCTGCACCACCGTCTGTTTCGGGCTTCCGCTCCGAGCGATGGCGCTGGCCTATGCTCGGTTCGGCACATCCGCCGACGCGGGGCCGCGGCGGCTCTGGCGCGCCACCACCACCCACCCACATTTGGTGGCAGGCACCAAGCGGGTTTGCACCGAGGTGATGAAGGCGTGGCCAGGCGAAATCTTCGCCAAGATCGGGGCCGAGGGGGTCTACAGCGCGGCGATCCCCCGCCTCGCGCTCGGGATCGCGATCAAAGTCGAGGACGGCGACTGGCGCTCGGCCGGGGTCGTGCTGCTTGCAGTGGTCCGCCAACTGTTGTCACTGCGTGGTGAGCGGGCCGCCTTGGAGGCGCTCGACCAATTGCCGGAGTCGGCCGACGCGCCGATCCACACCACCCGCGGCGAGGTGGCCGGGCAGTTCCGCGTCGCGGGCCGTTTGGAGTTGTTTTGATCCTCGTTCGCGGCCGTTTGGTTACCACCGGTTCGATCAGCCTGGTATCATGACCACCCTGGACGCGCCGACCGCGGCGCTGGTGCGCCTGGCGGCCCGGATCGGCCTGGGCGGCGAGGGGGCGCTCGCGGAACGGGCCCGGGCGTTGCTCGAGCTTGGCGCGCCGCGCATCTGGGGCGACGAGTTGCTGCTCCAGTCGATTCTGATGGTCGGCTATCCGCGGTCGCTGGTGGCTGCGGGCGTGTGGCGGCACCTGGTTGGTCTGCCGGCCGACGCGGAGGAGGACGGGACCGACTGGGCCCAGTTGCCGTCGTGGCGGGCGCGAGGCGAAGACCTCTGTCGGACCATTTATGGGGCGAACTATGAGAAATTGCGACGCAACGTGGCCGACCTCCATCCCGCGATCGACGGGTGGATGGTGGTCGAAGGCTATGGGCGGACGTTGGCGCGTCCCGGGCTCGACCTGGTGCGCCGGGAGTTGTGCGTGATCGCTCAGGTGACCGTCTTGCGCGCGGAGCGGCAGCTCCACTCGCACCTGCGCGGTGCGCTCCACGCCGGGGCGGGGCGGCCACTGGTCGACGCCGCGCTCGAGGCCATTCGGCCGGAGGTCGGCGACGAGGGTGTCGCCTTCGCCGGGGCGATCTGGGCCAAGGTGGGCGGATGAGCTTCGTCGATCGAGTCGAGGTAGAAGTGGCCGCCGGCACCGGCGGGTCAGGGGCCTCGTCGTTCGCCCGCTTCAAGTACGTCCCCAAAGGCGGACCGGACGGCGGCGACGGCGGCCACGGCGGCAGCGTGTTCGCGGTGGCCGACGCCAACCTCACCACCTTGCTGGACTACCGCTATCGGAGCCACTGGAAGGCGGAGCGGGGCCAACACGGCAAGGGCAAGACGATGACGGGGGCGTCGGGGGACGACATCACCCTCCCAGTCCCGCCCGGCACCATCATCAGAGACGCCGCCACCGGCGAGCTGATCGGCGAACTGCTGGCGAGCGGCGATCGGGTCCAGGTGGCGAAGGGAGGCCGCGGGGGCCGAGGCAACGCCCGGTTCGCGACCCCGACCCATCGAGCGCCGCGCGAGTGGGAGCCGGGCGAGGCGGGCGAAGTCCGGACCCTCGAGATGGAGCTGAAGCTGATCGCCGACGTCGGCCTGGTGGGCGAGCCGAACGCCGGCAAGAGCACCCTGCTCTCGGTCATTTCAGCAGCCCGTCCCAAGATCGCCGACTATCCGTTCACCACTCTCGAGCCGAACCTCGGGGTGGTGCCGATGGGCGACCATCGCACCTTCGTGGTCGCCGATATCCCCGGCATCATCGAGGGCGCCCATCGGGGCAAAGGGCTGGGACTCCAGTTTCTCCGCCATGTCGAACGGACCCGGGTCCTGGCATTCCTGATCCCCGCGGACGCCGCCGATCCGCAGGCGACGTACGACCAGCTCCGTCGCGAGGTCCGTCAGTACAGCGAGTGGCTCCACCAGAAACCGCACTTCGTCGTCATCTCCAAGCGCGACCTCCTCGGCCCCGACGGGGAGGCGCCCGCCCTCGTCGCGCCCGAAGCCACCGGGGTGGTGGTGCTGTCCGCCGCTGCCGGGACCGGGGTCGACGAGTTCAAACGAACCTGCTGGCGCCTGGTCCAGGAGGCCAAGTTGTCCGATGCTCCCTCCCCCTGAGCGCGATGCCTATCTCGCGTTGGCGCTGATTCCCGGAATCGGCCCCACGCGACTCCGCAATCTCTTCGAGTCGTTTCAGACCTATCGCGGCGCCCTCTCGGCGCCGTTCGCGTTAATCCGATCCGTTGACGGGATGTCGCCCGCGGCGGCGACCGCAGTCGCCGACCACGATCCCGATCGGGTAGCCCGGGTCGTCGCGGCGGTGGCCACATTGGGTGGCCGGATCCTGATTCCCGGCGACGCCGAGTATCCGGTCTCGCTCCGGGCGATCGACGACTGGCCGCCGGTTCTCTTCGCGTTAGGCAGGATCGAGCTGCTCCGGGCCCCGGCCGTCGCGATCGTCGGGACCAGGCATCCCACCGGCTACGGCATCGAGATGACCCGGGACGTCGCCGGGATGGCGGCCTCCCTCGGGATCACGGTGGTCAGCGGGATGGCGCGGGGCCTCGACGCGGTGGCCCATTGGGCCGCGCTCGGACAGGTCGGATCGACGATCGGGGTGTTAGGCAACGGACTCGGCGTCGTCTACCCGGCGGCCAACCGGGCCCTCTATGCCCGGGTGGTCGACGACGGTCTCCTCCTGACCGAGTACCCGCCCGGCGAACGTCCCAATGCCGGGTCGTTTCTGAGCCGCAATCGGCTGATCAGCGGGCTGGCCCGGGCCACCGTGGTCACCGAGGCGCCGGTCAAGTCGGGGGCGCTCAAAACCGCGGAACTGGCGGCGGAGCAGAGCCGGGACGTGCTCGCCGTGCCCGGGATGGTCACCAGCAAGAAGAGCGATGGGACCAACCGGCTGATTCGTGACGGGGTCACGCCGTACCTCGAGCCCGTCGACCTGCTTACCCACTACCCCGAGGTTCGGTCGCGATGGAAAGGCCAGGACGAGACACCCGCGCTGGTGCCCCGCCTGCGAACGGTCTTCGGAGCCCTCGACGGGATGCCTCGCTCGGTCGATCAACTCTCCATCGAGCTCCGGCTCAACCCGGGCGAGATCGCCGGGATCCTGACCGAGCTCGAGATGGCCGGATTGGCGACGGCCGCCGGCGGCGGGTTTGCCCGGGCTCGGTAGTCCCGGGCGGCCCACCATGACATTTTTCCGCCGTGCACCTGTATCTCCACGTCCCGTTTTGCGCCCGGCGCTGTTCGTACTGCGACTTCGCCATCGCGGTGCGGCATCGCGACCCCTCCGACGACTACCTCGGGGCGATCGCCGCCGAGTTGACCGTCGTGGCGGGAGCGTCGTGGCTGGCCGAGCCGGCGCCGGTCGAGACGATCTACTTCGGCGGGGGCACCCCGTCGCGGATTCGCCCTGAGGCCGTCGGCCGATTGCTGGAGTTGCTTCGCCGGCGGTTCCCGGTGGCCCCGAAGGCGGAGGTCACCCTCGAGGTGAATCCCGAGGACGTCGACGAGGAGCGGGCCCGCGGATGGGTCGCGGCCGGGGTCAATCGGGTCTCCCTCGGGGTGCAGTCCTTCGATCCGAAGGTGCTGGCGTGGATGCATCGGGTGCACGGCCCCGACCGCCCCGCGGCGGCGGTGGCGGCGCTGCGGGCCGCGGGGATCGGCAACCTGTCGATCGATCTCATCTATGCCGTGCCAGCCGACCTGGATCGCGATTGGGGCCGCGACCTCGCCAGCGGGTTCGCTCTCGGTCCCGACCACCTGTCGCTCTACGGGCTGACGGTGGAGCCGGCGACGGCCCTCGGCAAATGGGTCGACCGGGGCACCACCGTGCCGGCGGGGGACGATCCCGCCGCCGATGAATACCTCCAGGCCGGCGCGGCGTTCCGGCGGGCCGGCTGGCACCATTACGAGGTGTCTAACGCTGCCCGCCCCGGCTTCGAGTCGCGTCACAATTGGGCCTATTGGAATCGCCAGCCCTATCTGGGCCTCGGGCCTTCGGCTCACAGCGCGGCCGGGAATCGCCGGTGGTGGAACATCCGGGACTGGGAGGCCTACCGCCGCGGGGTGGCGGCGGGCTCGGCCGTGGCCGGGGAGGAGCGCCTGACCCCGGCCCAGGTTCGGTTGGAGCAGGTCTATCTCGCCCTCCGGACCTCCCAGGGCGTTTCGGCATCAACCCTGCCTGAGAAGGCGGTCGACCAGTGGGTCGCTGCCGGTTGGGCCGGCAAAGTTGGCAGCCAAGTGACCCTGACCGGCTTGGGGTGGCTTCGGCTGGACGCCTTGGTACACCAGGTGGATGGGGCCTAAATTACGGTGATGCAGCGAGTTGACGGTCTATCAGAGCGCCAAGGGCGGGTCTTGGACGCCATCGTGAAGCTGTACGTCGAAACCGCCGAACCGGCGGCGAGCCACTCGGTGGCCCGCCGCTGCCGTTTGGGGATTTCCCCGGCGTCGGTTCGGAACACCATGGGCGAACTCGAGGAGGCGGGGTTCCTCTTCCATCCCCACGCCTCCAGTGGCCGGATTCCGACGGATCGGGCCTATCGCGCCTACGTCGACGGTCTCCTCCATCGACTGCCGCCGTCGGATCAGGACCGAGTCCGACTCGAGTCGGAGGTCGCGGCGCTCGGCGCCGGCGGCGCGATCGAAGAGATCCTTCGGCGGGCGGCGCAGGTGCTGGGGATTCTCGCCCAGGAGCTGGGCGTGGCGGTGGGCCCCGCGCTCGATCACGCGGTGTTGGGCCGGCTCGAGCTGGTGCGGGTCAGCTCGGAGCGGCTCCTGGTCGTGCTCACCTTGGAGAGTCGGTTGGTCAGGACCCTGTTTCTGGAAGTGCCCAGCACGGTGGCCGCCGAGGCGATCGATCACGTCGGGCGGGTGCTGAACGAGCGATTGGCCGGTTTGTCGCTCGCCGAGATCCGGGCCACGGTCTCCGATCGGCTTCGGGACGTCGCGCTCGGGGAGGGCGGCGAGCAGCTGTTCAACATCTTCGTGCAACGACGCGAGGATGTGTTCGACGCCCGGCCGGAAGCGAGTCTGATGTTAGGCAGCGCCCGCCCGCTCGCCGATCAGCCGGAGTTTGCCTCGAACGGGCGGATGCGGGATCTCCTCGAGCTGACCGAGCGGCGCGACCTCCTCGAGGAGGCCTTCGCGCTCCATCGGAAGCGAGGTCTCACCATCAGCATCGGTGGGGAGAACAAGGACCCGTCGTTGAGCGAGTTCACCTTGGTCACGGCCTCCTACCGGTGCGGGGAGATGACCGGCGTCGTCGGCGTGCTGGGACCGACCCGGATGCCCTACCAGAAAGTCATCGGGTTGGTCGAGCACACCAGCCGTTTGGTGGAAGGACTGTTGACGTGAGCGAATACTACGAACTGCTCGGTGTCGAGCGGGGCGCGACCGAGGACGACATCAAGAAGGCCTACCGCAAGGCGGCGATGGCGTATCATCCCGATCGGAATCGGGACGCGGGGGCCGAAGCGAAGTTCAAGGAGGTCGCCGAGGCCTACGAGGTGCTCCGCGACCCCGACAAGCGCGCCGCCTACGACCGGTACGGCAAGGCCGGTCTCAACGGAGGCGGGGCCGGCCCGGGCGGATATGCCCACGTCGATCTCTCCGAAGCGCTCAACATCTTCATGCGTGACTTCGGCGGCTTCGAGTCACTCTTCGGCGGTGGGCGCGAACCCGCCGAGGCGCGCCGCGGTCAGGACATTCGGGTGACCGTCAAGCTCGGGCTCGCGGACGTGGCGACCGGGGCGAAGAAGACCGTCAAGGTCAAGACCCTGATCCAGTGCAAAGGATGCTCGGGTAGCGGCGGGGCCAAGGGGGCCCGGCCGACGCGCTGCTCGACCTGCGGAGGCAGCGGTGAGGTCCGCCGGGCGACTCGAAGCGTCTTTGGGCAGTTCGTCTCGGTGGCGCCCTGCTCGGTGTGCCACGGCGAAGGGGTGATGATCACCCATCCCTGCGAGACCTGCCGCGGCGACGGGCGGGTCAAGGGCGAGCGAACGGTTCAGGTCGACATTCCCCCGGGCGTCTCCAGCAACAACTACATCACCCTCCGAGGTCAGGGCGCGGTGGGCCGGCGCAACGCCCCGGCCGGCGACCTCCTGGTCTTGATCGAGGTCAAGGACGACGAGCGGTTCGAGCGCCAGGGCGACGATCTCTACTACGAGCTGGTGCTGTCGTTCTCGCAGGCGGCGTTAGGCACCCAGGTTACGGTGCCGACCGCGACCGGTGAGGAGCTGGTGCCGGTGCCGAGCGGGATCCAGCCAGGCACGGTGCTCCGGCTCAAGGGGAAGGGACTGCCGCGGCTGGGCCAGACCACCCACGGCGACCTCAACGTCCGGGTCACCCTGTGGACCCCCGATGCGCTTACCGAGGAACAGCGCCGGCTGTTCGAGGCGCTCGCGAAGGTGGAAGGCAGCCCACCCAAGGAGTCGGGCGGGTTCTGGAGCCGCCTCAAGGAAGCGCTCGGCGCATGAGTTGGTGGACCATCGAGGTGGACGTCGCCGGAGCGCGCTCCGAGGACGTGGCCACGGCGTTGGTCCAACTCACCGGGCAAGCGGTCGAGGAGCGAGCCACCGCGGTGGTCGGCTTTGCCGCCGACGAGCCCGCCGCGAAAGCCGCGGCTGAGTCGCTCCAGTCGCTGTTCCCCGGCCAACTTGCCACCCGGATCGCCGCCGCCGCCGAGGTCGATTGGAGCACTCGTTGGCGCGACGGGCTGGCGGTGCGCGAGGTGGGCCCGCTCTCGCTGGGACCGTCGTGGCTGCTCCAGCCGGGGCCGGATCACCTCGTGATCGATCCGGAGACGGCGTTCGGCAGCGGGGAGCATGGGTCGACCCGGGGCGCCCTTCGCCTTCTGTGCGAGTGGCTCGAACCGGGGCAGGTGGTGCTCGATCTCGGGAGCGGGAGCGGGATTCTCGGGTTCGGCGCGGTGAAGCTGGGCGCCCGGGGAGCGCTCGGGATCGAGGTCGACGCGGAGGCCGTCCCGATCGCGGAAGCCAACGCGGCGATCAACCAGGTCGCCGATCGGATCCGCTTCCTGGTGGGCGACGCGCGGGACCTCGCCCCACTCGCCGGCCCGGTCGACGTCGTCGTCTCCAACATTCTTCGTACCGTCAACGAAACCCTGCTCGATCCAATTCGCCGATCCTTGAGGCCCGGGGGGATCGCGATCTTCGCCGGGATGGAAGAGGCGGAAGCCCCCCTGTTCCTGTCGGCGCTCACCGAGGCCGGTTTCGATCCGATGGACGAAGTCGTCGACGAGGGGTGGTGGTCGGTCGCGGCGCGGCGATTGGAGTCAGGGTCGTGATCCGGGTCCTGGCCAGCGAGCCGCTCGGAGACCAGCCGGGCCGCCTGGTGCTCTCCGAAGATGAACGCCATCACCTGGCGGTCCGGCGGATCGCCCCCGGTACGCCGGTCGAAGTGCTCGACGGACATGGAGCCATCGGCGTGGGCGCCATCGGGGCGGATCAATCGGTCGACCTGACGCGGGTCGTTCGGGTCGAGCGGCCGGTGGCCGTGAGTCTCCTGGTCGGCGCCGGGGACAAGGATCGTTTCGGTTGGCTGGTGGAGAAGTGTGTCGAGGTTGGCGTGACCGAGATCGTTCCGGTCGAGACCGAACGAAGCCTTCAGGTCGCGACTCGACTGCGCGACCATCACATCGAGAAGCTGAGCCGGAAGGGGTCGGAGGCGCTCAAACAGTGTGGCGGGGCCTGGCAGATCGAGATTCGGCCGCCGACGACCCTCGCCAGCGCGCTCGCGGCGTGCTCGGCCACCGAGCGGTGGCTCGCGGATCTTTCCGGCGAGTTGGCCGAGCGCCGAGCCCTGACCGAGTCGTTGGCGGTGGCCGTCGGCCCGGAGGGTGGCTTTACCCCGGCCGAGCGCCAGGCGATCATCGATGCGGGATTCGCGCCGATCCGGCTCGGGATTCGGACGATGCGATTCGAAACCGCCGGGTTGGCGGCCGGCATTCTCGCCAGGGCCCAGGGAAGGGAACGATGACCGACTGCATTTTCTGCCGAATCGTCGCGGGCGACATTCCGGCGACGATCCTCAAGCGAACGCCCGACGCCGTGGCGTTTCGGGATTTGAATCCCCAGGCGCCGACCCATGTCTTGATCATTCCGACGGTGCACCTCGGGGGGATGAACGACATCGCCGATGACCGGGCCGAGGTGGCGGTGGGCAAGCTGATGCGGCTCGCCGCGGAGCTTGCTGCCGAGCTCGGGGTAGCGGCCTCGGGATATCGGCTGGTGGCCAATACTGGCGTGGACGGTGGTCAGTCGGTCCACCACTTGCACCTCCATCTGCTGGCTGGTCGGCGACTGGGTTGGCCGCCGGGGTAGGACCGATGGCGAGGGTCGGTTTGGCGATCGTCGGACCCGATTGACCGATCCCGGTCGGCCCGGTAACTTGGTTTCGCTATTCAGTTTCGCCCTCCACGGGCCGGAGAGGGGTGAAGATCTAGCATGTCGGAAGTCATCATCCACGATGACGAGAGTTTCGAGCGGGCGCTCAAGCGCTTCAAGAAGAAATGTGAGAAGTCGGGCATCCTCTCAGATTTGAGGAAGCACCGCCATTATGAGAAGCCGAGCGAAAAGCGAAAGCGGAAGGTGAACGCCGCCATTCGAAAGACCCGCCGAAACGCCCGACTGTCGCGTGATTGAAGTGGAAACGGGCGGCGAAGAAAACGGGGTGCAGGCGCAAGACGGCGTCGGCACCCCGTTCCAGTTTCATCCCGCCAACTGCGCCGCCGCGATCGGCCCCCTGCAATATCGGGACGCGGTGGCCGTGGTCGCGGGCTTCGCGCGAGGCCCGCTCGGTCGCGACCGGGTGGCGGCGCGGCAGCCGCTCGCCGATCGGGCTGCGATCGATCACGACCTCAAGCCGGTGGCCCAGCTGCTGGCCCTGTGGGAGCGCGGCGAGAAGGTCGACGTTCCCCCCGTTCCGGACATCACCGCCGCGATGAGTCGACTCCGGGTCGAGGGGAGCGTTCTCTCGGGGCCCGAGTTGGTGGGACTGCGGCAGACGCTGGTCGCGGGTCGGGTCGCCCACGGGGAATTGCGGCGCCTCGTCTCCCAAGCCCCCGCGCTCGAGCCCCTCCTCACCCCTCTCCCCGACAAGGCGATCGAGCAGCGGCTGCTCCAATCGCTCGATGACGAAGGCGAGTTGCTCGACACGGCGAGCCCGCGGCTGTTTCAAGCTCGGCAAGCGATTCACCAGGCCCGCGAACGATTGGTGAAGAAACTGGAGACGGTGCTCCGAACGCTCGAGTCGCAAGCGGTGCCGTCGGGGGCCCAGGTGACCGTGCGGGGGGATCGTTACGTGATTCCGGTACGGCGCGATTCCCGGAGCCGCCCCGACGGCATCATTCACGACGAGTCGGCCAGCCACGGGACTCTGTTCGTCGAGCCGCTCGCCGCGATCGAGCACGGCAACGCGCTTCGGACCGCCATCGCCGACGCCGAGCGGGAGGCGCTTCGGGTCCTTCGCGAGCTGACTGAGCTGGTCCGATCGGCGCTGGAGCTGATCGGCGGGCTGCACGAGATGTGCGTCGCCGGCGACGACCTGGTGGCCCGGGTCCGATACGCCCACGCGGTCGGCGGCGCGGTGCCCAAGATGGGGGCCGTCGCCGTCCGCTTGGTCGGGGCCCGGCATCCGCTCTTGATCGCTCGCGGTCTGGAGGTCGTGCCGTTCGATCTCCGACTCGACCCGCACCAGCGAACCCTATTGATCAGCGGACCGAACGCGGGCGGGAAGACGGTGTTGCTGAAGACCGTGGGTCTGGTGTTCCTGATGGCGCAGGCGGGAATCATCCCCCCGGTCGGGCCGGGCACCGAGCTGCCGGTGTTCACCGCCGCCTTCGCCGACATCGGCGACCATCAATCGATCGCGGCCGATCTGTCCACGTTCAGCGCCCATCTGGTGGTGCTCCGGGAAGTCCTCGGCTCCGCGGATCAACACACCCTGGTGCTGATGGACGAGATCGGGAGCGGCACCGACCCGGCCGAAGGAGGCGCCCTCGCCGCCGCGGCGCTGCGAAGGCTCACGGCGCTGGGCGCCTTCACCGTGGCGACGACCCACCTCGGCGTGTTGAAGACGCTGGCCAGCGAGGTGCCGGGCGTGGTCAACGGATCGCTCGACTTCGACGCCGAGCAGCTCCGGCCCACCTTCCGGTTTCGCCAAGGCGTGCCGGGCCGGTCCTACGGGCTGGCGATCGCCCGGCGGCTCGCGGTCGACCCGATCGTGGTGGCCGAGGCGGAGTCGGCGGTGCCGGATCGGGAGCGGGCGCTCGACGATCTCCTGGCTCAGGTGGAGGAACGCGCGAGGGGGCTCGAGGGCGAAGCGGCGCGGCTCGCGGATCGGCTCCTCGATGTCGAGAATCGGGAGGCTCGCACCACGCTCCTGGCCGAGTCCCAGGCGGCGATCGAGAAGGAGCTGCATCGACGGGAGCGTGAGCTGGAGCGGGAGGGCCGCCGCGAGGCCCGCCGCTATCTGCTCGAGGCGAGAGAGCGGGTCGACGCGGCGATTGCGTCGGCCAAGGAAGCGACCGACCCCCTTCGAGCGCGGGAGTTGCGCCGGGGGTTGGAAGACGCCGTGCGCGCGGAGACGGACGCGCTGGCGGCGGCCGAGCGCGAGGACCCGATCGAACCGACCGGGGCGCCGCTGGTGGTGGGCCAGCGGGTTCGGCTGGCCCAGGGGGGGACCGGCACGATTCGGGAGATCCGGGGGGATGGCAAGCTGGTCGTCACGTTAGGCGCCCTCAAAGTGGTGGTCGAGCCGGCCACCGCGGTCGCGGTCGCGGGGCCGGCGCCGAGTCCGGAGCGGCCCCGGCCCACCGCCGACCACGCCGACCATACCGGCGCCAGCGAGATCGATCTGCGCGGGATGCGGGCCGACGAGGCGGCCCAGGTCACCCTCGCGGCGCTCGATGCCGCGATCCTGGCGGAGCACCCGTGGCTGAGAATCATCCACGGGATGGGGACCGGGGCGGTCCGCGACCGGGTCCGCCAAGTGCTCAAGGGCGATCGGCGGGTCGCCAAGTTTGATTTCGCTCCCCGCAATCAAGGTGGCACCGGCGTGACCGTGGTCGAATTCAAGGACGCGTCGTGATCCCCGACGAGCTGATCGAGCAGGTCCGCGACTCCGCCGATCTGGTGGAGATGATCGGCGAGTCGGTGCAGCTCAAGCGGACCGGCGCCGACTGGCGGGGTCCGTGCCCGTTCCACGGGGGGACCCACCGGAACTTCGCGGTGGTCCCGAAGAAGGGACTCTACTACTGCTATGTCTGCCATGAAGCCGGCGACGCGTTCACCTATCTGATGAAGCGGTTCGGGATGGACTATCCGACCGCGGTCCGCGAGGTGGCCCGCCGGGCCGGGATCGTGATCCCGGAGCGGAGCGCGGCGCGGGAGGGGCCGGATCCCCGAGAGCCGCTCTTCGCCGCGATGGCGGTGGCCCAGGAGTGGTTCGCGGTCCGTCTCCGCGAGGGGGCCGACGCGGTCGCGGCCAGGACGTACCTGGAATCGCGCGACATCCCGATCCCGGTCGCCGCCGAGCTCGGCCTCGGATACGCCCCGATCGACCGGAGCTTTCCGGACGCGATGCGCCAGCTCGGGCTGGCCGAGTCGGTGATGCTCGAGGTGGGGTTGCTGGTGCGCCGGGATGACGGCACCGTGGCGCCTCGGTTTCGGGGCCGGTTGCTGTTCCCGATTCATGATCTCCGCGGCCGAGTGGTGGCCTTCGGCGGCCGAAGCCTGGGGCGGGCCGAGCCGAAGTACCTCAACTCCCCCGAGTCGCCGATCTTCCACAAGGGCAGCAGCCTCTATCACCTCCACCTGGCCAAGAACGCGATTCGGAAGGCAGGGTTCGCGATCGTCGTCGAGGGCTACTTCGACGTGGTTCGGCCGGTGCTCGCCGGGATCGAGAACGTGGTGGCCCCGCTGGGGACGGCGTTGACGCCGGACCAGGCCGCCCTGCTCAAGCGGTACGCGCCGATGGTGGTGTTGCTCTATGATTCGGACGCGGCCGGCCTCAAGGCGACCTTCCGGGCCGGCGACGAGTGCCTCCGCCACGGCCTGCGAGTTCGGGTCGCGACCATGCCGAATGGCGAGGACCCGGATAGTTTGGTACGGCGGGGGGGCGCGGACGCCCTCCGGGCGATCCTCGACGATGCCACCGACGTGCTGGAGCGGAAGATCCTGCTGCTGGAAAGAAAAGGCTGGTTCGAGGGGGTCGAGCGCCGCCGGGACGCCCTCGATCGGCTGCTGCCGACGATCCGCGCCGCCAGCGATCCGATCGCCAAGGACCTCTATTTGGCTCGAGTCGCGGAGCGGGTGGGGATCTCCCGGGCGGTGCTCGAGCAGGAGTTGGCCACGGTTCCCCGCGCCCCGGCACTGGTCCCGACGCCAACGCCGTCCCGGTCGTCTGGCGACGCGCGCCCGGTCCGTCCCAGCCGGCGACGGCTCGGCGCCAAGGTCGAGGCCGGTCTGCTCCGCCTGATTCTCCGCCGGGGGGCCTGGCTCGATCGGGCTCGGAGCGAGGTCCCTCCGGAGCTGTTCGAAGTCCCGGTGTTTCGCGAGATCTACCGATCGCTGATCGGGCTGCCGGCCGGGGCGCCAGGCTCGGACGTGGCGACCGGGCTGACCGATCCGGCCAGGGACGCCTGGCAACGGCTCGTCGACGAGGGCAGCCGGACCGTGGATCTCGACGAAGACGCGGAGTATGCGGCCGCGGTCGAGCATCTCGAGCAGCGAGAGGCGTTCCGGGCGGTGCCGCCCGGGGCCGACGTCGAAGCGCGCCGCAAATGGCTCGCGAATCTGTCACCTGAAGCGCGCCAGCGGCTAACTTGGCAGCGCCACGTACGCAAACCACCCGAAGGGTAAACGTGATGCAAGAAGAACTGGCCCGGTTGCTCGATCTCCAAGTCAAAGACCTCGTCCTCCTCGACACCGACGTGCGGCTCAAGGCCATCGCCGACGAGGTGGCCGTCCTCGATGGCCAACTCGAATCGGCTCGGCGAGACCTCACCGTCGCCACCAAGCGCCACGACGACAGCGTCAAACGCCGATCCGACCTTGAGACCCGGATCGACAGCTATCGGGCGATCCAGGATAAGCGGCGCCAACGACTCGAAACGGTCAAAGGCGCCCGGGAGGCTCAGGCGGTGATGACCGAGGTCGAGATGGCCCGGGCGGTGCTGATCAAGGAAGAGTCCGAGTGGGTCAAGGTGGCCGAGGGGGTGCACGATTGCGAGCGGGCGGTCAAGGCGGTGGAAGATCGGATCGCCGCCCTCGAGGCGAGCCAGGCGACCGAGCGGGAGCGGCTGGCCGGCGAGATGGAGACGCTCCTGGCCGCCCGCGGCGAGGCCAAGGCGGCCCGTGACTCCAGCGCGGCCGAGGTCGAGCGCGTCGTGCGGGCTCGTTACGACCGGCTCCGCTCGGCCCGCACCGCGGCGGTGGTCGTCGCGCTTCGGGGCGACGCCTGCGGCGCCTGCCACACCGCGGTGCCGCGGAATCGCCGGAGTCAGATTCGAGCCGGCGCCCTGCTCGACAACTGCGAAGCCTGCGGGGTGATCCTCTACGCCGAGGACAGCGGGGAGTGAAGCAGCTCCCGCCGCGGTGGGTGCTGGAGAACCCACCGGACCCCGAGCAGGCGGCCGCCTTGGCCGCCACGCTCTCGGTGCCGCCGGCGCTCGCTCGGCTCCTGGTGCAGCGGGGGTTTTCGGATCCGGTCTCGGCCCGGGCGTTTCTTCGACCCGACCTCGAAGCCCTCGCGGATCCCTACACCCTCGCCGGCATGGCCGACGCGGTGGCCGTGATCACCGACGCGGTCAAACGCCGCCAGAAGATCCTGGTGCACGGCGACTACGACGTGGACGGTCAATGCTCTTCGACGGTGCTGACCCGGGTTCTCCGGCTCGCGGGGGCCGACGCGGAGGCCTTCGTTCCCCACCGAATGCGCGACGGGTACGACTTCGGTCCGGCCGGCCTGGCGCACGCTCGGGCCATCGGGGCGGGGCTGATCGTGACCTGCGACTGCGGGATCACCGCGGTCGAGACGGTGGCGGGGGCCCGGGCGGCGGGGATCTCGGTGGTGGTCACCGATCACCACTTGCTCGGGCCGACCTGGCCTGACGCCAACGCGATCGTCAATCCCCAGCGACCCGACGACACCTCGGGCCTCGGCGTGCTGTGCGGTACCGGAATCGCCTTCAAGCTGGTTCAGGCGCTGGTCGGCCCGCTCGGGCTGCCGGCCACCTTGCCGTGGCATTTCCTCGACCTGGCCGCGCTCGCCACGGTAGCGGACGTGGTTCCGCTGGTGGGCGAGAACCGGATCCTGGTCCGCCACGGGCTCAAGCTGATGCCGCGGTCGCGGTGGCCCGGGCTCCGGGCGTTGATGGCCTGCGCCGGACTCACGACGGGGGACGTCCGAGCGTCCCAGCTCGGGTTCATTCTCGGTCCCCGCCTCAACGCCGCCGGGCGAATCGGCGACGCCAACGACGGCCTCCGGCTCCTCCTCACCGACTCGATGGAAGAGGCGCTTGGGCTGGCCCAGAAGCTCGATCAGCTCAACACCGAACGGCAAGACCTCGACCAGACGATCCTCACCGAGGCGATCGCCCAGATCGAGAGCTCGGTCGATCTCGATCGGACCGCGGGCTTGGTGCTGGCGTCCGATCGGTGGCACCCCGGCGTCGTCGGGATCGTGGCCAGCCGGGTGGTGGAACGGTTCGGCCGGCCGACCTTCCTGATCGGACTCGATGGCGAGATTGGGAAAGGGTCGGGGCGGAGCGTCTCCCGATTCGATCTCCACCAGGCGTTAGGCGGATGCGGCGATCTCCTCGAGCGATACGGCGGCCACAAGATGGCGGCCGGGCTCACCGTTCGGCGCGACCAGGTGGACGCGTTTCGGGCCCGGTTCGCCGCGGTGTGCGCCGAGACGCTCGACCCGAGCGATCTCGGGCCGGAGCAGCGGGTCGATCTCGAGCTGGGCCTCGGCGAAGTGACTGACGAGTTGGAACGGCTCTGCCGGCATCTCGAGCCGTGCGGGATGGGCAATCCCGGACCGGTGTATCTGGTTCGCGGGGCCGAGTTGGTCAATCCGAGCTACGTCGGCCAGAAAGGCGAGCACCTCCGCGGCTTCCTCAAGGATGGTGGCGGGGGCCTCGCGGCGATCGGGTTCCAGTTCGCCGATCGGGTCGGGCGGCTCGAGGCTCAGCCCCTCGACGCGGCCTTCCGGCTCGAGCGACACGAGTTTCGAGGGCAGAGTTACCTTCAAGCCCGCTTGGTGGCGCTGGCGCCATCAGTCGCGAGTCGGCAGCGGGTCCGCGGCGAGCGAGGCGCGCCCGGACCCAAGGCGGCGTGACCCGGATCATCGCGGGTAGCTTCCGAGGGCGCCGATTGGTGACCCCGGCGGACGAGCGGGTCCGGCCCACGGCCGATCGGGTCCGGGAGGCATGGTTCAGCATCATCGCCGATCGGGTTGCCGGGGCGTCGGTGCTCGATCTCTTCGCCGGTAGCGGTGGGCTCGGATTGGAGGCGCTGTCGCGTGGGGCCCGATCGGTGACCTTCGTGGAGATCGGTCGGGCCTCACTCGCCGCGATCGACCGCAACGTGGCGGCGCTTGGCGTCGCCGACCGGGTGACCGTGCTTCGGCGCGACGCGCTTCGGTACGCGGCGAAGCTCCCGGCCGGGGCGTTCGACGTCGCGTTCGCCGATCCGCCCTATGGATTCGACGCGACCGCGCGGCTCGTCGACCAGTACCTGGCGGCACCGTTCGCCACGCTGTTCGCGATCGAACACCCGGCCAGCCAGCCGATCGCGGGCGGCGGCGACACCAGGCGTTATGGCGATACCGCCATCACCTTTTTCGACCCAGCACGAGGCCTATGACGAAGGTTGCCCTCTTTCCGGGCTCGTTCGATCCGCCGACCCTCGGCCACCTCGATCTGATCCACCGGGCCGCCCGCCTGACCGACCGGCTGGTCGTCGCCGTCGTCACCAACCCGAAGAAGCAGCCCGCCTTCTCGGTGGCGGAACGACTCGACCTGCTGAAACGGTCGATCGGGGCGAACCCGTCGATCAGCTTCGACGCGCTCGATGGCCTGCTGGCCCAGTACGCCCGAACCCTCGGCGCGACGCTGTTGGTCCGAGGGGTCCGGGCCGCCGGCGACCTCGAGTACGAGCTCCAGATGGCGATGATGAACCGACACCTGAACCCGGACCTGGAAACGGTTTTCCTGGCCCCGGCTCCCGGGCTGACCCACGTGAGCGCCAGTCTGGTGCGCGAGGTGGCTCAGTTCGGCGGAGACGTCACCGGGCTGGTTCCTCCGCCGGTCGCCGAGGCACTTGCCCGGAGGTTTGCCCGATGACGGCCGTCGCGGGGGTGATGGAACGGGCTCGGCACCGACGGTCCCGGATGGCCTTGGTGGGGCAGGGTGACGGGTTGATGGAGGGAGCCGCGGAGTCGATCGCTCGGCAAGGGCTGGGCGACGTGACCATCATCGGCCCGGGCGGCATCGAACCGAGCGCTGATGGACGGCTGGGCCGGGTGGCCAATGTGCTCCGGGAGCGCTGGCCCGAGCGGATCCGGGACGGGATTCACGCTCTCGACCTGGCGTCGAATCCGCTGCTATTCGCCGCCGGGCTGACCGCCGCCGGCGAGGTCGACATCTGCCTCGGGGGAACGGCCGTGCCCACCGACGCGATGGAAGAGGCCGCCCGGTGGGTGATCGGCAAGGAGCGGGCGACCCGGTGTCGGGGCAACATCGCCTACGTGGCCACACTCGACGGACGGCTCCTCACCATCGCGATGCCCGATACGGCCGGCCCCCTGGATGCCAAGGGGGTCGCTCAGCTCGCACTCACGGCCGCCACGCACCGGCACCGGGCCCTGGGCGAGGCTCCGTGGGTGGGATTTCTGGTCGCGCCGCCGAGCCAGGACGCCAGTCACGCCGACGCCGAACTGGCGCTCGCCGAGTTCCGCGCGATCGCCCCGGGGATCGGGGCGAGCGTGGAGTGGGACTGGATCGGGGGCGGGGACGAGGGGGGGGCGTTCCGGTCCCGGCCCAACGTTCTCATATTTCCGGAGCCGGTTGCCGCTCATCTGGCGCTGTTGCTGCTGCGGGAGGCCGCGGGATTCCGGGCCTGGGGCCCGATGTTTCCGGGCGATCGATGGGTGCTGGCTGGGGTCACCGCAGGGCTGACGGAAGACATCGTGACGGTCGCGGCGCTCGCCGGGGCCGGGTTGGCCGAGTCCTAACGGGAGGGCGCCATGGGCTTCACCAAGTCTACCAACGGGCAGGTCACGATCATTCGGGTCGAAGGCCAACTCATCGTCGGCAACCGGCAGGACCTCAAGGCCATGGTCCAGGACGCGCTCGAGGGCGGCGCCCGCAAGTTCCTGATCGACTGCGGCCCGACCGGATACATCGACTCCTCGGGCCTGGGCGCGTTGGTAACGATCTCGAAGAAGATCCGCGAGGCCGGCGGCGATCTCCGGTTGGCGGCCCTCAATGACGATCTCCGCTCCCTCTTCGAGCTCACCAAGCTCGACTCGCTGTTTCACATCACGCCCACGGTGGCCGACGGCCTCAAAGGGCTGTAGCCGGTGACCGCCCCGTTGCGTCTCTGTCTCCGGCGTTCGGAGACCGATCCCGGCGCCCCGGTGTCCGTGGCGCTGCGGATGCCCAGCGACATCGCGGAGGTGGAAGCGGCCGTCGAGCTCCTCGCCCGCCACTGCTTTGCCGGACTGCGTCCCTGTTCGCGGACCACCTTCCGTCTTCGGGTCGCGCTCGCCGAAGCCCTCAGCAATGCCATCATTCGCGGCAATCACGAAGATCCGTCCAAACGGGTCTCGGTCCGAGCGGAGCTCTATCCGGAGTCGATCCGGTTCGAGATCGCCGACGAAGGCGATGGCTTCGATCGCGCCGTCTCCGATCCCACGACCTTGCCCTCCTCGCTCGAGGACGACCGCGGCCGCGGGCTGTTCATCATCGCCCACCTCGCCGACCGGGTCGAATTCAACGACCAGGGGAATACCATCTGGATGACGTTGCCGCGCTGCTGAAGCGGCTCGAGCCGATCGTGGATTCGCTCGAGGGGACGATCGTCGCCCCCGAGCGAATCTGGCTTCGGGACAAGGCGTCGGCCCAGCTCGTGGTCGGCCTCGACCCGGGGTGGACCCCGGTCGTCCCGACGGTCGCGGGCCTCGCCTTCACGCCGGAGGGGCCTCGTTGGTTCGCCCCGGTGGCCGACGAGCCAGGCGTCTGGCTCGAGGGGCCCGTGGCGGGGGCCGGGCCGGCGCCGACCACCATGGCCACGCTGGCCGTCCTCGAGCTGGCTCTTCGAGCCGAGCGCGAGGTCGTCCGACTCACTCAAGAGCTGGGCAGTCGGTACGAGGAGGTCGATCTCCTCTACACCATCTCGGAGATTCTCGGCCAGACCGTGCAGTTGGAGGAATCCGCCCGGATCATCATTCGGGCGGTCAGCAGCGTGGTGGGCGCGCGGCGCGCCTCGATCGTGGTCCACGACGAGCAGGCCGGCGTGTTGCGGACCGTGGCGGCCCAGGGCATTCCGCCGGGCCGGGCTGGCGTCATCGCGCTCGATGACCCGCACTCGGTGGCCGCCCGGGTCTTTCGGGAGCAGAAGTCGTTGATCGGCGACCCGGTGGAGGGGACCATCATCTCGCCTGGCCAAGCCGAGCGCGGCTATCAGGGCACCGCGTTCATGAGCGTGCCGATCTCCTACGCGGCGCCGGGCGCGCCATCGCGATGCATCGGCGTCATCAACCTGACCGATCGAATCGGGGGGGATCGGTTTGGTCCGGCCGATCGGAAGCTCGTCTCGGCGATCGCCAACCAGATCGGCGCCGCGCTCGAAAACGCCCGACTGGTGGCCCGCGACGGGGAGCAGCGGCGGCTCGAACGCGAGATGGAGCTGGCGAAACACCTCCAACAGAGCCTCCTCCCGAGCCCGACCGTGCTGGCGGGCGACGCCCAAGTGGGGGTGCGCTGTCTCTCGCTCGAGTCGGTCGGCGGGGATTTCTACACGTTCAATCGACTCGGTAGCGGACGGGTCGGGCTGATGGTGGGTGATGTCAGCTCGCACGGATTCTCGGCCGCGCTGCTGATGGCCTCGGCGGTGTCGGCCGCGGGCATTCACGCCTCCGCCGCGAGCGCGCCCGACCAGGTGTTGGGCGCGCTCGCCCGTAGTCTCGCCGACGAGCTGGCGACGTCGGAGAGCTATCTGACCGCGTTCTACGCGATGTTCGAGCCCGCCCTGGGCCAGTTGGTGTTCGCCAACGCCGGCCACCCCCACGCGTTTCGGATTCCCGCGTCCGGCCAGCCGGTCCGGTTGGAGGCGACGGCTCCGCCGCTCGGACTGGGCCCCGAACAGCCGATCGGGTCCCGGATGGTCGAGTGGAAGCGGGGCGAGGACCTCCTCTGCGTCTGGACCGATGGGCTCACCGACGCCACCGATCGCAAGGGCGACCGGTATGGCGAAGACCGGGTCCTCGATGCCCTGGTTGCTCGCCGCTCGGAGCACCCGGAGGCGATCGTCGCGTCGGTCCTCGCGGCGGTGGACCGATTCGCTCCGATCGCCTCCGACGACCGCACCCTCCTGGTGATGCGGTTTTGAGGCCGCCGGCCCGCAAGGCGCTCGGTCAACACTTTCTCACCGACCCGCGGATCCTCGCTCGGATAGCCGCCGCGATCGGCGCCGAACCAGGGGCCTCGGTGCTCGAGATCGGCCCGGGGCGAGGCGCCCTCACCGAAGAGTTGCTTCGGCTCGGGTTCGCGGTCACCGCCATCGAGAAGGATCGGCTCCTCGCCCACGAACTGGCGCAGCGGTGGCCCAGCCTCCGGCTGGTCACGGCCGATGCGCTCGACGTCGACTGGCGGGCCGCCGTCGCTCCCGAGCCGGGGCGCCCCTGGTTCGTCATCGGCAACATTCCCTACAACATCACCTCACCGCTGATCGACAAGGCCCTCGACGCCGGCCCGGCCGGGATCGTCTTCCTGATTCAAAAGGAGGTGGCCGATCGGCTGGCGGCGAAGCCGGGGACCGCGGAGTACGGTGCTTTGACGGTCGGGGTGACCGCCGCGGCGCGGGTCGAAAAGCTGTTCACGGTGCCGGCCGGGGCCTTTCAGCCTCGGCCCAAAATCGACAGCGCGGTGGTCCGCCTGGTGCCGGCGCCGGCGACGGGTCCCCGGGACCCTCGTTTTCGGCGGCTGGTCGTCGGGCTGTTCGGGGCCCGGCGGAAGCAGTTGGCTCGGGGCCTCCGGACGGTGTTGGGCCTGGATCCAGCGGATGCCGGCGCGATCGTTGCGGCGGCAGGCCTGGACCCGATTCGGCGCCCGGAGACGCTGTCGGTGGCCGAGTTCGAGCGGCTTTTTCGCGCGGTTGTTGACGCGGGGAGGGGCCCGGCACTAACTTTGTGAAAACTTTCACATAGATGAAGAACATCGCCGACAACACCGTCCGACGCCTGTCGCTGTACCTCCGGTTCCTGGAGGATTTTCAGCATCAGGGCGCCGCGACGGTCAGTTCGGAGGCCCTGGCGGGCAGGGGCGGGACGACGTCTGCACAGGTGCGCAAGGACCTTTCCCTCTTCGGGTCGTTCGGGAAGCGGGGCCTCGGCTATCCGGTCAACCAGCTGATTCGCCGGCTCCGGGAGATCCTCGGGTTGGGCCGCCGGTATCAGGTGGTGGTCGTCGGGGCCGGGAAGATCGGGAGCGCGCTGGTCCAGTACCGGGGCTTCGGCGAGCGCGGCTTCGACATCGTGGCCATCTACGACATCCACCCGACCCGAATCGGAAAGCAGTGGAACGGCCTGGTGGTCCGCGACGCGGCGTCGTTGGAACGAGACTGCGCCGAGCTCAAGCCGGACATCGCGGTCATCGTCACCCCGGGCGAAGTGGCCCAGCAGGTGGCCGACCGACTGGTGGCGTCGGGCGTCGACGCGATTCTCAACTTCACTCCCGTCCAACTGGTGGTCCCGCCGCAGGTCACCGTCAAGGCGGTCAATCTCGTGCTTGAACTCGAGGCCCTGAGCTTCGCACTCGCCAGCAGGTAATTAGCTTCCCGGGCATGCCGGCCATTCACGTCACCTCGGAACTCGGTCCGCTCGAGGCGGTCTTGGTCCACACTCCGGGGAAGGAGCTCGAGGCGGTCACCCCGGGCACCCGGGAGGACTTTCTCTACGACGATTTGATCGGCCTCGAAGTCTCCGCCCGGGAACACGCCCGGCTCAAGGCGGTGCTCCAGCGGTTCGGTAAGGTCTTCGAGATCACCGATCTCCTCGTCGAGGTCTTGAAGAAGCCCGAAGCCCGGGAGTTCTTCATCTCCCGGACCATGGACGTGGTGCCGTCGGAGCCCCTCGCGAAGCAACTGGCTCAGCTGACCCCCAAGGCACTGGTACAGATGGCGGTGCATGGGCTCGAGCAGACCCCGGGGCCGATCGCGACGGCGCTCAACGAAGCGAGCTTCACGCTGCCGCCGCTGCCGAACCTGTTCTTTCCCCGGGACATCGGGATGGTGATCGGGAATCACGCCGTGGTCGGGTCGATGCGATTCGGGATCCGGTGGACCGAAGAACTGCTGATCAAGACTCTGTTCACCTTCCACGACGAGTTGACCAACTCGGGCGTCGTCTACGACGGCTCCGAGGAGCGACGCTACAACTACACGCTCGAAGGCGGCGACGTCCACGTCCTCCGCGACGATCTGATCCTGATGGGTTTCAGCGAGCGAAGCAGCCCGGCCGCCCTCGACCAGCTCACCGACGTCCTGTTCCGGAACACTCGAGTCAAGGATGCCATCATCGTGGTGATGCCGCGGATTCCGACCGCGATCCACCTCGACATGCTGTTCACCCACGTCGATCGCGACATCTGCGTCATCTACCCGCCGGCCTTCGTCGGTCCCGAGCGCCTCACGATTCTCCATCGGCGGAAGGGGCAGGCGAAGGTCAAAGAGATGCCCGACCTCTTCACCGCCCTCAAGAAGGTGAGGCTTCCCCTCCTCCCGGTGCTGGCCGGCGGTTCGCGACGGCTGACCCAGGAGCGGGAGCAGTGGGCCTCGGGTTGTAACTTTTTCGCGGTGGCTCCAGGGGTGATCGTGAGCTATGCCCGTAACGTGAAGACGCTGGCCGAGTTGGAGCGAGCCGGCTTCCGGATCGTCCCGGCCAAGGATTTTCTCCGAACCGACCCCGTGGCCCTCGCGGCACGGACAGTCATCACGATTCCCGGGGGGGAATTGGTCCGCGGGGGCGGGGGGCCGCGCTGCATGACCCTCCCGATTCGCCGAAAGGACATCTGGTGAGCGGGCTGGCGGCGGTTCCGACCGGGACCCTCGCCGATCGCGCCATTGAGCTATTGACCGTCGGGCCCCAGGCGGCCGGGGTTCTGACCCGCCAGGTCTTCGGGATGCCGCGGGCCCCGGATGCGGTGGCGGAGCGGTTGACGGTGGCCCTGCTCGGCGCCGACCCGCGAGTGCGGCGACTGTCCGATGGCCGGTGGGGGATCGTCACCCAGGCCGCGGGGTCGCCGCTGATCGAGGATACGGCGTTCGCGGTGGTCGACGTCGAGACCACCGGGAGCCAGGCGGGCGGACGCGACCGGGTGACCGAGGTCGCGGTGGCGCTGGTGCACGGCTCTCGCTGTGAATTGGTGTTCGACTCGCTGGTCAACCCGGAGCGGCCGATCCCGGCGGTGGTCACCGCGGTCACCCGCATCACCGACGCCATGGTCCGCGCCGCTCCGGTGTTCACCGACCTGGCCGACCCCCTGCTCGAATGTCTGGCCGGCCGGATCTTCGTGGCCCACAACGTTCGCTTCGACTGGCGATTCGTCGGCATCGAGCTCAAGCGGGCCCGAGCCCTCGGGCTCGATGGACAGCATCTCTGCACCGTGCGGCTCGGCCGACAGCTGGTGCCGGGGCTCGCGTCGTACGGGCTCGACACGATCTGCGAGTACTTCGGGATCGAGAACCCGGCGCGCCATCGGGCCGGCGGTGACGCGCTGGCCACCGGCCGGGTCCTCCAGCGTCTGCTCGACCTTGCCCGGGGGGCCGGGGCGCGAACCATCGCCGATCTCGAGCGAATGCAGGTCAAGCGAAAAAAGAAGCGTCGGGGCCGCCGCCGGACCAGCGCGCCCGAGGATTCCATCTGAGGGGACGATCGCCGATGAGCCCGGTCCGATGACGATTCCCGAGCCCCTCCAGCGGGCGCTCGCTGGCCGCTACGACCTCGAGCGGCTGATCGGGCAGGGCGGCATGGCGACCGTCTATCTGGCCCGGGACGTCAAACACGGCCGCCAGGTCGCGGTGAAGGTCCTCCGATCGGATCTGGCCGCCACCATCGGCGTCGAACGCTTCCTGCGTGAGATCCAGATCGCGGCCCGGCTCCAACACCCCCACATTCTGTTGCTGATCGATTCGGGCGAGGCAGAGGGGTTCCTCTACTACGTGATGCCGTTCGTCGACGGCGAATCGCTCCGGTCGCGGATCGACCGGCGGGGTACCCTCGCAACCGAGGAAGTCCTCGCCCTGGCCCGTCAGGTGGCCGACGCCTTGGACTACGCCCATCGCCACGGCGTGGTCCACCGCGACATCAAACCGGAGAACATCCTCCTCTCCGACGGCCACGCGATCGTGGCGGACTTCGGGGTCGCCAAGGCGCTGTCCGACGCGACCGACCGTTCGATCACCCGAACCGGGTACCCGGTCGGCACGGTGGGGTACATGAGCCCCGAACAGGCGGGTGGTTTTGCCGACCTCAACGAGCGGTCTGACGTGTTCAGCCTGACCTGCGTCATCTACGAGATGCTGATCGGTCAGGTGCCCGGGTTGTGGCCGAGCGACGAGGCGATCCGGCTGCGCCGCTTCTTCGACGCGCCGGCCGACCATCGAGCCCGGCTCGACCGGCTGCCCGGCTCGGTCGAGCAGGTCTTGGTCCGGGGGCTCGGTTTGCGGGCCGAGCAACGGTTCGAGAGCCCCCGGGCCCTGGTCGAAGCGCTGGCGATCGCGATGGGGGAGAAGCCCCGCTACAGCGAGACCCAGGCGAAGGAAATCGTCCACCGGGCCGCCGTGCTGGAGGCGACGACGCCGACCCTGACCGGCGGGCTGTCGTTAGGTGGGATCCAGCAGCTCGCCGCGGACGTGGGGATCCCCCCGGAACACGTCGCCCGGGCGGCCCGCGAGTTGGCCCCCCGACGGACCGGTGCCAGCGCGGTCCGACCCAATCGATGGCTCGGGGCCCCCTACCGGATCGTCGTGGAGCGGGTCACCGAAGCCGAGGCTTCGGTGGACGACTACGCCACCTTGGTCAACGAAGTCCAGATGACGGTGGGCACGGTGGGGCACGCCTCGACCCTCGGCCGCTCGCTCTCCTGGCGAACGATTCTCGGGGCCACCCCGTCCGGTGGCGGGCGCAATGTGAGCCTGACCGTGATGCCGGCCGAGGGCCGGGCCCGAATCCGGATCGAGGAGACGCTCGCGAACCCTGCCGGGGGGCTGTTCGGTGGATTGGTTGGAGGGATGGGCGGGAGCGGTGTGGCCTTGGGCATCGGTCTCGGCCTCGGGGCGTTGGGGAGTCCGTTGGCCGCCGTCCTGATCGGGCTGGGGGTCGTCGGCGCATCTTTCGGCCTCGCTCGACTGATCTACGCTCGGATATACCGAGGCCGGCTGGAGGAACTGACCGACCTTGCCGAGCGACTCGCCGGCTTTGTCGAGGACGCGGACCGGGGCCGCCATCGGCGAATCCGCTCCTGAGGTCGACCGGATTGACGGGGGTCGGCTAAGTGCTTATCATTTCGACTCTTGAAAGTGGGAGCGCAGGTTGCCTCCCCACCCCAAGCCGAATGCGGCGAACGGGTCCCGCACGGTGGCCTCGCGAGAGATCTCGCGGGGTTGCGTTGGGACACCCCGGTCGCCCGGGGTGTTTTTGTTTTGAGGATGGCAGTCACCTCAGGGAAAGGAAGTACCGCTGAGCACAAACGAGCGCGAGCGTCGGGTTCGGATCAATCGGATGATTCGAATCAGCCCGGTCCGAGTGATTTCGGATGCCGGGGAGCAGTTGGGGGTCCTCTCGATCGAGGAGGCGTTGGCGAGGGCGGAGGAACTGGGGCTCGACCTGGTCGAGGTTGCCCCGATGGCCCGCCCGCCCGTGGTCAAGATCATGGACTACGGGAAGTACAAGTTCGAGGAGGCGAAGGCCGCTCGTGCGGCGAAGAAGAAACAGCACGTGATCGAGATCAAGGAGATCAAGTTTCGTCCCGGGATCGATGATCACGATTTCGACTTCAAGACCCGCCACATGCGGGAGTTCTTGAAGGAAGGCAACAAGGTCAAGGTCACGATGATGTTCCGGGGCCGGCAAATGGCTCGCCTCGACCTGGGCCGGGCCGTGCTGGATCGGGTGACCGAGGCGCTCGCGGACATCGGGAAGGTCGAGTTCGATCCTCGGGTCGAGGGGCGGACGATGATGATGGTGATGGCGCCGAAGTAGGACTCAAGACTCAGGACTCAAGACTCAGGGGCAGGCAAGGGGGAGTGGGATGCCGAAACAGAAGACGAAGCGGGCCGCGATGAAGCGGTTCAGCCTGACGGGACGTGGCAAGATCAAGCGGGGGAAGGCGAACCGCCGCCACATCCTCACCAAGAAGACCCGGAAGCGGAAGAACCGTCTCAAGAAGTCGGGGCTGGTCAGCTCGGCCGATTTTGGGCGGGTCCACAAGCTGCTGCTGGCTTAACGACGAGAGGGAACGATGCCTCGGGTAAAGAGTAACGTCGCGCACCATGCGCGAAAGAAGAAGTACATGGAAGCGGCCAAGGGCGCTCGCGCCGGCCGCAGCAAGCTGTACAAGGCCGCCAAGGAGACCGTCGAGCGGGCGATGCGGTACGCCTACCGCGACCGCCGCAAGAAGAAGAGCGAGTTCCGGGCGGTGTGGATCACCCGGATCAACGCGGCCGCCCGGCTCCACGAGATCTCCTACAGCCGATTCATGGCGGGGCTCAAGAAGGCGGGGGTCGAGATCGACCGGAAGATCCTCGCCGAGCTTGCCGTCTCCGACGCTGACGCGTTCGCGCGTCTGGCGGAGTTGGCCAAAGGAGCCGCGAGCGCGCGGTAGCGGATTCGCCCTGAACATCGAGTCCCCCGCGCTCGCCACCGGTTGGTGAACGCGGGGGTTTCGTTTTGAGCGTGGAACGAATGGCCGATCTCGACAACTATCCCGAACTCCTCGCGCTGGTGGCGGAGGTCCCGGCCATCCTGGCCCTCGATCCCGCGGGCCTGGAGGCCCGGCGGATCGCCCTCCTCGGGCGCAAACAGGGGCGACTGACCGAGCTCTTCAAGGCGTTGCCGACTCGACCGCCGGAAGAACGGCGCGGCTTCGGGGCCGCGCTCAACGAAGCCAAGGTCGCGCTCGAACGGGCGTTCGACCAACGGGAGAGGGAACTCGCCGCCGCGCGCGCCGGCGCCGCCGACGCGGTCGACCTGACCATGCCGGCACGCCATCGCTGGGTCGGCGCCGATCATCCGGTGACCCGGGTGGTGACCGAGATCTGCGAGATCTTTCGGAGCCTGGGCTTCGCGGTGGCCACCGGGCCCGAGGCCGAGGATGAGTGGCTGAACTTCTTCGCCTTGAACTTTCCCAAGGATCACCCGGCGCTCGACCAGCACGATACCATGTACCTCACCGACCAGGCGGCCGGGGCGGGGGGGCGGATGCTGTTGCGCACCCATACCTCGCCGGTCCAGGTGCGGGTGATGCAGTCGGGACCGCCCCCGTATCGGGTGGTCATCCCGGGTATGGTCTACCGGAACGATCCGTTCGACGCGTCGCACGCGCCCGGGTTCGCCCAGATCGAGGCGTTGGCGGTCGACGAAGGAATCGGCCTGGTCGACCTCAAGGCCACCCTCACCGCGTTCGTCCATCGGTTCTTCACGCCGACCACCAAGGTGCGGTTTCGGCCGTCGTACTTCCCGTTCACGGAACCATCGGGCGAGCTCGACGTCGAGTGCCAGGTCTGCAAGGGGTCGGGGTGCCCGGCCTGCAAAGGCACCGGCTGGATGGAGATCCTCGGCTGCGGAATGGTCCACCCGAACGTGCTGACCAACTGTGGTGTCGACGCGGAGCGCTACTCCGGGTGGGCCTTCGGGATGGGGCCGGCCCGGGTCGCGATGAACCGCTACGGGGTGCCGGACATTCGGATGCTCTATGGTGGCGACATGCGGGTGCTCCGCCAGCTGGCCGGGGGGGGACGATGAACGTCTCCCGACGGTGGCTCGAGGCGTTTCTCCGCCGGCCGCTCGAGGCGCGGGATCTGGTGCCTCGGCTGGCCATGCTCGGGCTGCCGCCCGACGGGGTGGAGCCGCTCCATGCCGGCCTGGCGCCGGTCGTCGTCGGCCTGGTGGCTGAGCTGGTGCCCCATCCCAACGCCGATCGCCTCAAGATCTGCCAAGTCGACATCGGCGGGGGCCAGCGGCGCCAGGTCGTCACCGGCGCGGACAATGTCGCCCTCGGGAAGCGCTATCCCTTCGCGCCGCTCGGGGTCACCCTGCCTAACGGCCTGACTCTGGAGAAGCGGAAGCTCCGGGGCGAGGTCTCCGAAGGCATGCTCTGCTCACCGGACGAGATCGGGCTCGGCACCGAGCACGACGGGCTGATGACCCTCGAGGTCGACGCGGCGCCCGGCACGTCGATTCTCGAGGTGCTCGGGCTTGGCGATGATCGGTTGGTGCTCGACATCTCCCCAGTTCGCGGCGACCTGCTCGGTCACAAGGGGGTGGCCCGCGAGTTGGCGGCGTCGTTCAAGATCCCGTTCCGGCTCCCCGAGGTGCCGGGAGTCGATGGGTTGACCGCCCCCACGGTGCGGCGGACCGAGGCGGCGAGCGGGGCCTTGTCGACCGGGCTCACGATCGGGATCGAGCCCGGCTCCAGCTGCCAGCGGTTCACCGCGGCCGTGATCGAGGGCGTCACCATCGGGCCGTCGCCAGAGTGGTTGGTGCGCCGCCTCGAGTCGGTGGGCCAGCGCTCGATCAACAACGTCGTCGACGTGACCAACTACGTGATGCTCGAGCTGGGGCAGCCGCTCCACGCCTTCGACGGCGCCACGCTGCGCGGGGGTTGGCTGGGGGCCCGGCTGGCGCGGCCCGGCGAGCGGCTGACCACCCTCGACGGAGCCGACCGGCCCCTGCCCGCGGAGGCGACCGTCGTCGCCGATGGCGCCGAGGCGGTGGCGGTCGCGGGCATCATGGGGGGCCAGGCGAGCGAAGTCACCACTACCACCACTACGGTGGTGCTCGAGGCGGCCTGGTGGGAACCGGCCGCCACTCGGCGGACCCGGAAGGCCATGAACCTCGCGACCGAGGCAAGTCAGCGCTTCGAGCGGGGCACCGATCTGTGGGCCCTGCCCGAGGCACTGCGGCGGGCGATCGAAGTGCTGGTCGCCACGGCCGGCGGCCGTCTCGTCGACGCGATCGACGTCTGGCCGACCCCGTCCAACCCGCCCCGGATCTTCCTCCGGCAACGCCGGGTGGCGCAGGTCGTGGGACTCGACCTGCCGCTCCAGACCATCGAGCAAACCCTGGTCGCCATCGGCGCCACGGTCATTCCCAAGCCGGAAGACGGGCGGCTCGCGGTCGACGTGCCCGGCTGGCGCCGAGACTTGGTGGCGGAGATCGACTTGGTCGAAGAGGTCGCCCGGATCTACGGATACGACAAACTGCCCGACACGCTCGGTCCGTTTCGGCCCGGTCATCTGGCCGACGCCCCCGAGGGCGTCATCGCACGCGACCTTCGGCGCGCGATGACGGCGGAGGGGCTCTTCGAGGTGGTGTCCCTTTCACTCGGGCCCTCCGGCGGCGAGGCGGCGGTCGCCGTGCTCAACCCGCTCTCGGCCGACCACGGCTACCTGCGGGAGCGGCTGCTTCCCGGCCTGACCCGGCACGTGGAGTCCAACTGGGCGGCCCAGGTTCGCGACGTGCGCCTGTTCGAGATCGGCACCGTGTTCCGTCGGGGGCCCGACGGCGGCCGCCCGATCGAAACCACCCGCTTGGCCGGGGTGGTCACCGGGACCCGAGCCCCCCTTCACTGGACCGACGGTGGGGCGGCTGCGGAGGTGGATCGGTGGGACCTCAAGGGGCTGTTCGAGCGCGGCGTCTCCCTGGCGAATCCGGCCGCGAGGATACAAGTTGAAGGCGGGCAGTTGGTTGCGGTGACCGAGGATGGCGTGGTAGGTCGGGCCGGTCCCATCGACGCCGATCGTCCGCCGTGGGCCGCTCCGCTGTTCGGCTTCGAGGTCGATGTCGCGGCCGGTGTTCGAGGGGCGGGGCGGTTCGTGCCCCAACCGTCGCTGCCGGCGGCGACCCGCGATCTTGCCTTAGTAATGCCCTGGAGCGTCTCCGCCGACCGAGTGGCCGCTGAAATGGCCCGGGCGGTCGGTGGCCAACTCCTCGAAGCGGTTGCGGTGGTCGATGAGTATCGTGGCGCGGGGCTCCCGGCCGACACCCGGAGCGTGGCGTTCCGGCTGACCTTCCGCGGTCGGGATCGCACCCTGAAGGACAACGAGATCGATCACGCGGTGTCCCGGATTCAAGCCGGGTTGGAGAAACAGCTTGGAGTCACCCTCCGGAAGTCGTGAGGCGGCGTTGGTCGCTCTCGAGCGCACCGCGACGGCGCTGGAAAGCGAATTGGCGACCTGGCGTCGCCGGTCGCTCAAGGCGGAGGGCGACCTCGAGGACGCGGCTCGGCGGGTGCCCGAGGTGACCACGGCGGATGTCGTGCTCCTCAAGCAGCGGATCGGCGAGCTGGAAACGGAAAACCAACGCCTTCGCGACCGGATCGGGACCGCGCGGGAGCAGGTCGAGCAACTCAAGACCCGGCTCCGCTTCGTCGAGGAACACGTCGCGGGAGAGTTGGGATGAGCCCGGGGCCCGGACCGGTCGAAGTGACCATCGGAGGTCATCGACTCCTGGTCAGCTCCGAGCACCCGGCCGAGTACACCCGGGCGGTGGCCGCGTACTTCGACGCCGCGGTGGCGCGGATTCGCGCGGCGCTGCCGACGGTGGATAATCAGCGAGCCGCCATTCTGGCCGCGCTCGCGGTGACGGATGAGTTGTTTCAGGCTCGCCAGGCCGACGAGGCGACGGTCGGCCGGATCCAGGCGGTCGAGGATCAGTTGGCGAGACTCCTGCCTCCGAGCAAGCGTGGAGGCCGGACCGCGGACCCAGTCGCTTAGTCCGATTCCCAACAGCAAGCGCGACCTCTCGGGGCCGCGTTCGGAGATACCCCGATGTCCCTGTTCGAACTGCTCCTCGCCGGAGGAGCAGCCCTCGCCGGCGTGATTCTCACGGTGCTCGGGTACGGCGCCGTCCTCCGCTCCAAGAAACAAGACGCGGCCGGGTTGGTCGCCACCGCCAAACAACAGGCCGACCAGCTCTCGAGCCGGGCCCGGGAAGAGGCCGACAAGGCCAAAGCCGCGGCCCTGGTCGAAGGCAAGATGGAGGCCCTCAAGCTCCGCGAGGATGCCGATCGCGAGGTCGCCCGGCGCCGGGAGGAGGTCGACCGGGTCGAGCGCCGGCTCGAAGAGCGGGAGAAGGGGCTGAGTCGCCGCAACGAGGAGATCGAGCGCCAAGCCAAGGCGGTCGCCGGCCAGCAGGGAGCGGTCAGCCAGAAGGAGTTGGCCGTCGATGCCCGGCTGCGGGAAGTGGATGCCCTGGTCCACGAGCAGCGGTCCCGGCTCGAGCGGGTGGCCGGCCTTTCGGTCGAGGAGGCGCGCCGCGAGTTTCTCCGCCGAGTCGAGGACGAAGCCCGGGCCCAAGCGGCCGCGATTGCCCGTGACATCAAGGAGCAGACCAAGAAGAACGCCGAGCGGGAAGCAAAGCGGGTCATCGCCATGACGATCCAGCGGGTCGCCGCCGAGCACACCGCGGAGACCACGGTGGCGGCGGTGCCGCTCACGAGCGACGAGCTCAAGGGACGGATCATCGGGCGGGAAGGACGCAACATCCGGGCGTTCGAGATGGCCACCGGCGTCGACCTGATCATCGACGACACCCCGGACACGGTCATCGTCTCCTGCTTCGATCCGATTCGACGCGAGGTGGGCCGGCGGGCGCTCGAGGCACTGATCGCCGACGGGCGAATTCATCCCGGCCGAATCGAGGAGATCGTCAAGAAAGTCCAGAAGGACCTCGACGAGCAGTTGGTGGAGTTGGGCGAGCAGGCCGCCTACGAGACCGGCATTCACGGGCTCCATCCGGAGGTGATCCGGCTGATCGGCCGGATGCGCTACCGGACTTCGTACGGGCAGAACATCTACGAGCACTCGAAGGAAGTGTCCTGGATCGCCGGGATGATGGCGGCCGAGCTGCACCTCGACGTTCAGTTGGCGAAGCGGGGCGGGTTGCTCCACGACATCGGCAAGGTGTTGACCCACGAGAGCGAGGGCACCCACGTCCAGCTCGGTGTCGAGGTCGCGACCAAGTACAAGGAGCACGCCGCCGTCATCAACTGCATCGCGGCCCACCACGACGACGTGCCCCACGAGAGCGCCGAGTCGGTACTGGTGCAGGCCGCCGACGCGATCAGCGGGTCGCGGCCCGGGGCCCGGCGCGAGGCGTTCGAGACGTACGTGAAGCGGTTGACCAAGCTCGAAGAGATCGCCACCAGCTTTTCGGGGGTCGAGAAGGTCAACGCGATTCAGGCCGGACGCGAGGTGCGGGTCATCGTGATGCCCGACAAGGTCGATGACGCCAAGGCGCAGGAGTTGGCCGAGACGATCGCCAAGCGGATCGAGGGCGAGCTGCAGTATCCCGGCCAGATCCGGGTGACCGTCATTCGGGAAACCCGCGCGACGGGGCTGGCCAAGTGAACGCCAAGATTCTCGATGGCACGGCCATCGCCAACGGGATTCGGGCCGACCTGCCGGCCGAAGTGGCCAAGCTGGTGGCGCGGGGCGTCCAGCCCGGGTTGGCCGTGGTCATCGTGGGTGAGGATCCGGCGAGCCAAGTCTACGTCGCCAGCAAGGGGCGGGCGTGTCTCGAAGCCGGGATGCACTCCGAGACGATCCGGCTGCCCGCCGCCGCCTCCGAGGCCGAGCTGCTCGCGGTGGTGGATCGGCTCAACGCCGACCCCAAGATTCACGGCTTCCTGGTCCAGCTGCCGTTGCCCAAGCATATCGACAGCGAGCGGGTCCTTCTCCGGATCGACCCCGCCAAGGACGTCGATGGATTTCACCCGATGAACGTCGGTCGGGTGCTGGTCGGGGACAAGACCGCGTTCCGGCCGGCGACGCCGTTCGGGGTCCAGCAGATGTTGATCCGCTCGGGCATCGAGACCAAGGGCGCCCACGCGGTCATCATCGGCCGGTCGAACATCGTCGGCAAGCCGATGGCGAGTCTCCTCATCCAGGACACCCCGGGCGGCAACGCCACGGTGACGGTGTGTCACTCGCGCTCGCGGGATCTGCCCGGCCTCGCCCGGATGGCGGACCTCCTGATCGTCGCGATCGGCCGGCCGGAGTTCGTCACCCGGGACATGGTGAAACCGGGCGCGGTGGTGATCGACGTCGGCATCAATCGGGTCGCGGACACCTCGGCAACGAAGGGGTATCGGATCGTCGGCGACGTGGCCTTCGGACCGGTCAGTGAGGTGGCCAGCTGGATCACGCCGGTGCCCGGCGGGGTGGGGAAGATGACCATCGCGATGCTGCTGATGAACACCCTCCAGGCCGCGCGGCAGCAGGCGGGGCACTGATCTCCGCCGCATGACCCGGAAACCCCGCTCCCCGTCCGGCGGCGATCTCTTTACCGCGAGCCCCGCCCCCAAACAGCCCACCAACCGCCCCGCGTTCTCGGTGACCGAGCTGGCCCATGAGCTGAAGCGGGCCACCGAGCAGGTCACCGGGCAAGTGTGGGTGAAGGGCGAGGTGATGGGTCTGAAGGAGTACGGCGCGGGGCACTGGTACTTCACCCTGCGCGACGAGGAGAGCCAGCTGCGCTGCGTGATGTGGCGGACCTACACCCAGCGCCTCAAGGTACCGGTGCCGGAAGGGACCGAGGTTTTCCTGCTCGCGACCCCGACCGTGTGGCCCCAACGCGGCGAGCTGCGGCTGACGGCGGTGGCGATGCTGCCGACCGCCGGCATCGGGCTGCAACAACTCACCTTCGAGCGAACCCGGGAGCAACTCGAGCGCGACGGTCTCCTCGATCCGACGCGGAAGCGGGCCCTGCCGGCGTTTCCCCGGATGATCGCGGTGGTCACCAGCCCGGACGGGGTCGTCCTCCACGACATCGTGACGGTGGCGCGGCGGCGGTGGCCGGCGACCCGGATCGTGCTGGTGCCCGCGAAGGTGCAGGGCGAGGATGCGATCGACGAGTTGGTGGCGGCCCTCGGGATCGTCAATCGGCTGCCGGGCGTCGATCTCTGCATCGTGGCCCGGGGCGGTGGAGCGCGGGACGATCTGCTCGCTTTCAACGCCGAGCCGGTCTGTCGGGCGGTGGCCGCGGTCACGGTCCCCACGGTGTCGGCCGTGGGGCACGAGACCGACGTCACCCTCGCCGATCTGGTCGCCGACCTCCGGGCGCCGACGCCCTCGGCGGCGGCCGCGCTGGCCCTCCCCGACCGGGCCGCGGTGGCCCGCGACGTCGGGTCGCTCGGCAACCGTCTCGCCCAGGGGTTGGCCCGGCGGACGACCCTGGCGAGCGAGCGGCTGGCGCGGTTAGGCGATCGGGCGGTCGGGTCGCTTCGCGGCAAGGTGCTGGAGCGGCGCCGGCAATGGGAACGGCTCGGCTTGGCGCTCGACGCGTTGAGCCCGCTCGCGGTGATGGGCCGCGGCTACAGCATCGCCCAACGACTCGACGGGACGGTCATCAAGCGCCGTGACCAAGTCGGCCCGGGCGACCAGTTCACCGTCCGGGTTCCCGATGGCCTCATCCCGGCGAGGGGAGAATGACCGGTCCCGATCCGCTGACCGCCGATCTCAAGCGCCTCGAGGAGATCGTCCGGATGCTCGAGCGCGACGACCTCGACCTCGATCAGGCCCTGGCCCTGTTCGAGGAAGGAGTCGGCCGACTCCGCGGCGCCAAGGAGCGGCTCAACGAGGCGGAGGCCCGAGTGGCCCGAGTGCTCGAAGACGCTTCCGGGGTGCTGTCGCTGACCGATCTCGATGACTGATGCGGCCGCGGCCGAAGCGCTGCTGGCCGAAGCGCGGTCGCTGACCGACGCCCAGCTCGCCGAGGTCGCCGCCCGGTTCGAGGCGCCGGCGGCCCGGCTCGGCGGCGCCCTGCGATACGCGTTAGGCACGGTCGGGAAGCGGGTCCGCCCGGCCCTCGTGCTGGCCTGCTACCGAGCCAGCGGCGGGACCGGGGCGGGGATCGCCCGGCTCGCCACCGCGGTCGAGATCATCCACACCTACTCCCTGGTCCACGACGACCTGCCGTGCATGGACGACGACGCCCGCCGCCGCGGGCGGCCGACCACTCACGTGGTGTTCGACGCGCCGACCGCGACCCGGGTGGGATATCTCCTGGTGCCGGTGGCCATCGAGGTCCTCTGTCAGGCCTCCGACGAGCTGGGGCTCGACCCGGCCACCCACCAGGCCATCGCCCGCGATCTGCTGGCCGCCAGCGGGATCCGCGGGATGGTGGGCGGTCAGTGGCTCGACCTGGTGGCCGAGGGCCAGCGGCTCATCGAAGCCGACCTGACCGCGAT
Organism: Gemmatimonadales bacterium; assembly: GCA_046160105.1. Lineage (GTDB taxonomy): Bacteria > Gemmatimonadota > Gemmatimonadetes > Gemmatimonadales > GWC2-71-9 > SHZU01. Next base: position 169,422 of record JBJXGT010000019.1, read on the forward strand.
TCACGCCCGGAAGACCGGCGCGCTGATCCAGGCCGCGTGCCTGGTCGGCGGAAGGGCCGCCGGCGCCGATGCCGATCGGCTCGCCGCCTTCGCGGAGTTCGGCGCCGATGTCGGCCTCGCCTTCCAGGTGGCCGACGATGTGCTCGACGCCACCGCGACCACCGCTCAGCTCGGGAAGACCGCGGGGCGCGATGCCTCGCTCCGAAAGTCGACCTACGTCAGTTTTCTCGGGGTCGACGGGGCTCGATCGGAGGCCAACCGCCTCGCCGATCGGGCCATCGCGCGACTGGCCTCCGCTGGGGTGGCGTCGGCGGCGTTGGTCAGCCTGGCCCGTTATATTGTCCAACGTCAGTCCTAAAGGATGCGCATGTCGCTCTTGGCTGGGATTCGGGAACCCGCCGATCTCAAGCGGCTCCGTCGCGACCAGTTGCCGGTGTTGGCGCAAGAGGTCCGCGATCGGCTGATCCAGTCGTGCTCGGTCACCGGTGGGCACATCGGGGCCAGCCTGGGCGTCGTCGAGCTGGCGATCGCGATCCTCACCGAGTTCGACTCCCCGACCGACAAGATCGTCTGGGACGTGGGCCATCAGGCCTATGCTTGGAAGCTGCTCACCGGCCGCAACGATCCATTCGATACCCTGCGCCAGCAAGGCGGCGTCTCCGGCTTCCTCAAACGCTCCGAGAGCCCCCACGACCAGTTTGGCGCCGGCCATGCGGGAACCGCGATGTCCGCGGCGTTCGGGATGGCAACCGCCCGCGATCTCCTCGGGCTCGACTACAAGGTCGCGGCCGTGGTTGGCGACGGGGCGCTCACCTGCGGGCTGTCGTACGAAGGGATGAACAATGCCGGGCACTCTCACCGGGACATCATCCTGATCGTCAACGACAATGGGATGTCGATCTCCCCCAACGTCGGAGCGATCAGCAAGACCCTCGGCGGGATCGTCGCCAACCCGATGACCCAGCGGGTTCGCGAGACCATCAAGCAGGTCACCCTCAAGCTGGGCCATGTCTTCGGCGACGGAGTGGTCGACTTCGCCCGAAACGTCGAGGAGAGCGTCAAGAACCTCTTCTCCCAGGGGATGTTCTTCGAAGAGCTCGGGTTCCGCTATTTCGGTCCGATCGACGGCCACGATGTCGGCAAGCTCTGCGACACCCTTCGGTTCGTGCGGGGCTTGACCGGGCCCCGGGTGGTCCACGTGCTGACCGAGAAGGGCAAGGGGTTTGGGTTCGCCGAGAAGAACCGGGAAAAGTGGCACGGGCTCGCGGCGTACGATCCGGAGACCGGCGAGGCGCGCAAGAAGGCGAGCGGGCCGCCGACGTGGACCGAGGTATTCGGCACCGCGCTTCGGGATCTGGCGGTCGATCACCGCGATTTCGTGGTGATCACCGCCGCGATGCCGTCGGGGACCGGGACCAACATTTTCCAGAAGACCTGGCCGGAACGGTTTTTCGACGTCGGCATCGCCGAGGGCCACGCGGTAACCTTCGCGGGCGGGTTGGCCACCCAGGGGGTCCGTCCGGTCTGCGCGATCTACTCGACGTTCCTTCAGCGCGCCTATGACAACATCATCCACGACATCGCGGTGCAGCACCTGCCGGTGCTGTTCTGCATGGATCGGGCGGGGTTGGTCGGCGAAGACGGCCAGACCCACATGGGGCTCTACGACATCCCCTATCTCCTGGCCGTGCCCGGGATGGTCGTCACCGCCCCCAAGGACGCCGACGAGTTGGTCGGCCTGCTCAAGACCGGCTTGAGCCACAACGATGGGCCGTTCAGCACCCGCTACCCGCGCGACAAGGCCCCGGGCGCTGCCAGCCCAGTCAGCCAGGTGGCGGCGGTGCCGCTGGGCAGCTGGGAGGCGCTCCGCTCCGGCAAGGACGTGGCCCTCCTCGCGGTCGGAACCATGGTGCAGCCGGCCCTGGCCGCGGCGCAGCTGCTGGCCGCGGAAGGCGTCGAGGCGGCCGTGGTCAACTGTCGGTTCCTCAAACCGTACGACCACGCCATGCTCGCGGCGATCGCGGGCGAAACCAAACTGCTCGTCACCATCGAGGAAGGCGCCCTGGCCAACGGCTTCGGGGCGTACCTCGCGCGCGAAGTTGGCGAGCGCCATCCCGACGCGCGGATCGTGTCGCTCGGCGTCGACGACCGGTTGGTCGAGCAGGCGCCCCGGGCCGAGCAGTTGGATTGGTTCGGCCTGACCGGACCGAAGATCGCGGCGCGGGTGCTCGCATTGCGCAGCGAGGGCAGCGTCCCCACCCGATGAACGTCGGAGTCGTCGGCAATCCACGCTACCGTGGCCTCGCGGCCATCCTCGCCGGGATGGCCGCTCGCGCGCCGGGGCTCGGCTTCACCTTCTACACCGAGCCGGAGTTGGCGCCGCTGTGGGAACGCCCGGTGCCTCCGGTCGGAATCGCGGCGCTCGACGCCCTCATCACACTGGGCGGCGATGGCACCCTGCTCCGGGGCGCCCGCCTTCTCGGGAGTCAGCCGGTACCGGTCCTCGGCATCAACCTGGGGCGGGTCGGGTTCATGACCGCGTGCACTCGGGGCGAGCTCGACCACGCCCTCGATCGGCTCGCCAAGGGCGACTACATCCTCGAGCCCCGGCTGGCGCTCGCGGGCGAGATCATCGGTGGGTCCGCGGCCCGATTCACCTTGCCGTCCGCTCTCAACGACGTGGCGGTCCACAAGGCGGGCGTGGCCCGGATGATCCAGCTCGGGGTTCAGGTCGGCGAGGAGGAGATCGGGCCCTACAGCGCCGACGGCCTGATCGTGGCGACGCCCACCGGGTCGACCGCCTACTCCCTGTCGGCCGGCGGCCCGATCATCGCGCCGGACGTCGAGGCGATCGTGGTCACCCCGATCTGCGCTCACACCCTCGCGGTGCGTCCCATCGTCGTTCCGGCCAGTTCGACCATCACCATCGTGCCGATCGCCGGGTCGGTCGAGGATCTCCTGGTCTCGGTCGACGGCCAACAGGCGATGACGATCGGCCCGCAGGATCGGCTGGTGCTGAGGGCGAGCCCCCACCGGGTGCCGCTAGTGCGATTCGGAGCGAAGAGCTACTTCGCCCGGATGCGGGAGAGCCTCCGGTGGGGCGACTTGGCCGAACGGGAGACCCGGTGATCACCGAGCTGCGGGTCCGCGACCTCGTCACCGTGGATGACGCGACCCTCTCGCTCGGGGCCGGGCTCAACGTCCTCACCGGCGAGACCGGGGCGGGAAAGTCGATGCTGGTCGATGCCCTCGCTCTTCTGTTAGGCGGCCGAGCCGACGCCGGCGCGATTCGGCCCGGCGCCGCCAAGGCGATCGTCGAGGGGGTCTTCGAGCCGCTGCCGCGCGGGTTACGGGCCGCCCTGGAATCGTTAGGTCTCGACGCCGAAGACGATCGGGTGGTGGTCCGTCGAGAGGTCTCAGCGGAGGGCCGCTCCCGGGCCTGGGTCAACGGCAGTCCCACCACCGTCGCCGCGTTGGAGCAGTTGGGCGGCCGGCTGGCCGATCTCCACGGCCAGGACCAGACCGTCTCGCTGCTCAAGCCGTCGACCCAACGAACCCTCCTCGACGGCTACGCGGGCGCCCCGGCCGAGGCGCGGGCGGTCGCCGAGGCGTTCGCGGCCAAGGAGGCGCTCCGCCGCCAGGAGGCCGAGGTCATCGCCGCCCGCGAGGCGGTCAAGAAGAAGGCCGACTACCTCCGCCACGTCACCACCGAGATCGACGCGGCGCGGATCGCCGCCGGTGAGGACGAACGGCTCGAGCAGGACATCCGCCGGCTCTCCCATGCCGAGGAACTCCGAACTCTGGGCCAGCGGATCGCCAGCTCGATCGACGGCGATGGGGAAGGGGCCCTCGCCGCGCTCCACGAGGCCGATCGGGCGCTCGGCCAGCTCGAACGGATCGATCCGACCGCCGCCGACTGGCGCGGCCTGGTCGAGGCCGGGTACGCCGCGCTCGAGGAGCTGGCCCGCTCCGCCGAACGCTATGCCCAGTCCATCGAGGACGATCCCACTCGGCTCGCCGAACTCAATGCCCGCCGGACGATTCTCGACCGGCTCTGCCAGAAGTACGGCGGATCGGTGGCCGCGGTCCTCAGCGCGCGAGCGGAGGCCGCCGCCGAGCTCGACCTGGTCGACCGGTCGGAGTTCGACCTCAAGGCCCTGGCCGCCAAACGGGCCGCCGCCGAGCAGGCCCTGGCCCACGCCGCCCGGGAGCTCTCGGCCCGCCGCCGGCTCGGGGGCGACAAGCTCGCGCGCGCGGTCAATCGGCAGCTGCCCAAGTTGGGGCTCGCGGGGGGACGGTTCGAGGTGGTGCTGACGGCGCACGACGCGATCGGCGCGGATGGGGCCGAGGCGGTGCAGTTCGTGGTTCAGCTCAACGTGGGACTCGAGGCCCGGCCGATCGAGAAGGCGGCGTCGGGCGGCGAGCTGTCCCGGCTGATGCTCGCGCTCACGGTCGCGTTGGCGCGGCAGGACGGGGTGCCCACCCTGGTGTTCGACGAGATCGATGCCGGGGTCGGGGGCGAAGTGGGATCGCAGGTGGCGCTGGCGCTGGCCGAGTCGGCCGAGCGGCATCAGGTGCTGGTGATCACCCACCTGCCCACCATCGCGGCCCGGGCGGACCGCCACCTGGTGGTGACCAAGCGGGCCAAGGGTGGAATCGCCACCAGCGCGGTGGCGGTGCTCCACGGGGAGGACCGGGTCACCGAGCTGGCCCGGATGTTAGGCAGTCCCGACAGCGACTCGGCCCGCCGCCATGCCGTGGCCCTGCTGGCGACGCCCGCACGGCGTTAGGCCGTCGGAAGTAGCAGGTCCTGCCAGCGCCCCCGCGGTGCCGATCGACCGGTCAAATGGTGGGCAATACCAACCGAACGTGCTCGGCAAACGCGCTGACGAGTGCCGGTGGCTGATCGCTATCGAGCGTCACGGCGATTCCCACACTCGGCAGCGGGGGCAGGCCGCGGCTCGGAGGCAGGACTTGCAGATCGACCGGCACCGCCGTCTGGGTCAGCACCGCGATCGCTTGCCCGGACCGCACCACCGCCGTAAGCCCGGCAAGGCTGCCGCTCGCAAAAGCGATTCGATACGGCCGTTTCAGTTTCTCGAGGCTCTTTCGGGCCGCTTGATGGTCGAGCGCATCGCGGTCCCCCAAGGCCACCCGGAGTGGATTCAGGCTGGCGGCATCGGAACCCGGGTAGCCCACCCATACCAGCGGCTCGCGGCGAATGATGGCTGCTCGCTTCTCGTCCTCCGGAAAGGAGGTCAAGGCAAGATCGAGGGCATGGTTCTTCAGGCGATCGAGCAAGCGCGGTGTCGACCCACAGAACACCTCGAGGAGGACCTGCGGATGCCGGCGGGCGAAACCGCGTAGCAGGTGGGGGAGGAACACCGCCGCATAGTCATCCGGACAACCGAAGCGGATCGTGCCCGACAAGCCCTTGCCGGAAAGGTCCGCCAGGGCCTCGTCATGGTAGCGGAGGATCTTCTGGGCATGAGCCAGGAGTCGCTCGCCGTGCGTGGTCAGGACGACCCCGCGTCCGGTTCGGCTCAGCAACGGTTGATCGACGATTTGCTCGAGTCGTTTCACCTGCATGCTGATCGCCGCTTGGGTTCGGCCCACCCGCAACGCGGCCCGGCTGAGGGTGTGGGCCTCGGCAATTACCGCAAAGGTGCGGAGCAAATCGATGTCGAGGTGGGGGTGCACGATATAATTCTCTCTAATGGCTCAAGGGAGAGATATCAGATACGATTGGTCCTGTCAATTGAACGCCGCGACCCGTTTGGCGCTCTCCGGATCGAGGAACCCCTGAACCGTCGCCGCCGCCTCGGCGGCCATGACCTCCTCCAAGCTGGCCGATGATGCCTGGGCCAGGATCCGTTTCAGGTCCTTGACCGGCCGCGGGGGTAGCTCGGCGATCCGCCGAGCTAGTTCGATCGCCTCGGGCAACAGCTGGGCTTGGGGTACCACTTTCCAGAGCATTCCCCACTCCAACGCTTGGGCGGCGTCAAAGCGCTCGCCAAAAAGGATCAATTCGCGAGCCTTCTGGGGGCCGATCATTCTCGGCAGCAGCGCGGTGACCGCGCCGGTGACGAAAAGGCCCAACCGGACTTCCGGGAAGAAGAAGCGGGAGCCCTCCGCGGCGATCGCAAAGTCGCAATTGATGACCCACTCCAATCCGGCGCCGACGGCCCAACCATGGATGGCGCCAATCACCGGCTTGTCCCCGAGTACCATCGACCGGGTGACATCCTGAATCCGGTCGGCATAGTCGTCGATCCCCGCGGCGCCGTGCAGTTGCGAATCGAACTCCTTGAGGTCGTCGCCGGAACAGAAGGCCCGACCGGCGCCGGTCAGGACGATCGCGCGGATCCGGGGGTCCTGGTTGGCGCTGGTCAGCTCCCGGGCGAGGTCTTCCACCAACTCCGGGGTGACCGCGTTGAGGCGAGTTGGGCGATTCAAGGTGAGGACGCGAACGCCGTCGATCGGGTCATTGGTCAGTACGGTTGCGGTCATGGCTCAACCTCCCGAAAGTGAGGGCTCGTCCAAATTGCCGAACTGGCCTGGATTGTTGTTACCACCGAGTTGTCCCAAACCAACGAGCCACAAACGTAATTGCTTGGCGGCATAAGAGATATTAGTACCGTTTGATCCGGCTGAATGGACTCGCTAGCTTCTTCGAGTGGCCGCCTGCCGTCGCGCTCGGGGAGGTTCCACTTGTCTCGCCATTCGGACCCACCGTCGCGACCAAGGGGGTAACATCCGGCGGATGACGTTCGAGAACTCTCGGTCCCAGTCTGGCGGTTCTACGGTTGCCGCAGCCATCGCCGGTTTCATCGCCGGACAAGGCGTCAGCCGTGTCTACACGTTGCCGGGCTCGCATGTGAAGCCGATCTGCAGTGAGTTGGCCCGTCTTGGTATTCGCCTCGTATCGGCGCGACACGAATGCGCCGCGATCCACATGGCGCACGCGGAGGCGGAGCTGACCGGACGCATCGGCGTCGCGTTGGTGACGACCGGACCGGGCCTCACCAATGCCGTCACAGGAATCGCGAGCGCGTATCTGTCGCGGACGCCGCTCCTGGTCATGTCGGCGCGAGTCCCCGACCCGCAGGCGGGCATGGGAGCCCTCGAGGAGGTTCCGCAGGCCGACCTGGTACGCCCCGTGTGCCGTTACGTTCGCGAAGCGTCCGAGGCGCGTCACGTCCTGCCCGGCCTCCATCTGGCCGCGACGATCGCGCTGGGCAGCGACGGACCGCCGGGACCCGGGTACGTCGATTTCGCCCCGAACCTTCTCAAGGAGGAGATGCCGGGCTGGTATCTGGACCCGCACTGGTTCGTGCCCGTGGTCCGCCCGGCGCGCTTACCGCCCCACGATAGCATCGTGCTCGCCGCGCAGCTTCTTCGCGGCAGCCGGCGGCCCCTCGTGATCGGTGGACGGGGAGCCCGGGGAGCCGGATCGGTGGTGGAGCGATTCCTGGAGGCGTCCGGGTGTTTGTATTTGGACACCAGAGAGAGCCGCGGGGTGGTCTCGCCGGACAACCGTCACTCGGTACCCGCCCTGCGGGCCCGCGCGATGGCCGAAGCGGACTTGGTGATTACCCTGGGCAGGCGCCTTGATTTCGAGCTCGCCTATGGCTCGGGTGCCGTCTTCTCCGAATCTGCCCGCTTCATTCGAGTCGGTCGCAGCGCGGAGGAACTGTCGGAGAATCGCCGCGGCGACGTGGTCGTCTGCGCCGACGTGGACGCCGCCCTGGAGGCGCTCGTGAATTCGGAGGCCAGGCCGGTGGCGGCCGATACGGCCTGGAAGGACGAGCTCGTCAGCGCGAACGTCGAGAAGACTCGGGACCAGACGCCACCCTTGCCACCGCGGCCGCTGGGCGCTGACGGGCGGATGCATCCGCTGACGCTCATCGACGCGATCAACCGGCTGGTTGACAGCGAAACGATTTGCATCGTGGACGGCGGAGACATCCTGTCGTTCGCTCGGATCGGCCTTCGTGCCTTCACCTATCTCGACCTGGGGCCGTTTGGATGTCTGGGGTCAGGGGCACCGTACGCCGTGGCGTCCGCTCTGGCGTTCCCTGCTCGGAGGACCATCGCGCTGATCGGCGACGGGGCATTCGGGTTTAGCGCGATGGAAGTCGAAACCGCGGTTCGTACTGGCGCCCGGGCGCTCTTCGTGGTCGCGAACAACGACGCGTGGAACATCGAACGCCACGATCAACTGACCCACTATCCCGACCAGGAGCTTGGGAGTGAGCTATCGCCGTGCCGCTACGATTTGCTCGCCAGGTCGCTGGGGGCCTACGGGGAGCGGGTGGAGCGGGCGGTGGATCTGGCGGATGCCCTCGAGCGAGGGCTTGCCAACCGGCCGGCGGTCATCGATGTCGCGGTGACCCGCGATGCGGTGTCACCCGATACGAGGAGTGGACTGGCCAACGTCCCGCCGCTGCAGGCAACCCAGTCATGGGACGACGCGGAGCGACGGATGCTGAAGCGGCCTCCGCCCGGATGACCAGCCCGGACGCGATCATGGCGACGATCAGGAGTGAGTCGATCGATACAATGAACACTTATAGCTCACATAAAAGATATTAGCACCGGTTGATTCTGTCCCATCGGGACGGTAGGTTCTTCGAGTCACCCCCGAGCCGGGGGAAATGCTCGCGAGCCAACTTCGGCTCCGGTTACGAGACGGTTCCAGGCAGTCACTTCCCAGAAGGACACCCATGAGCTCGCCGCGACTTCGCTCGACGGTCGTATCGCTGGTTGCTGCCACTGGGTTCTGGACTGGTCCGGCGTCCGTCTGGGCCGTGGCCCAGGACCCGCCGCCGAGCCGCGTCTTCAACGATGTCCCCAAGGAATTCAAGACCAAGTCGGCCAAACGAGACCACGACGTTCGGGTGGTCATGATCCCGATGCGCGACGGGGTGAAGCTCCAGACGTTCATCGTTGTCCCGAAGGGGGCCAGGAACGCTCCCATCGTGCTCTCCCGCACGCCCTACGAGGCGGCAGGTCGCGCCGACCATTGGGCCCGGGCCGGCTACATCAGGGTCGATCAAGACGTCCGCGGCAAGTATGGGTCGGAAGGCGATTACGTGATGATGCGCCCGGTCCGCGGGCCGTTGAACCCCACCGCCGTGGACCACTCGACCGACGCCTGGGACACCATCGACTGGCTGGTGAAGAACACGCCGGAGACGAACGGCCGGGTGGGCATGATCGGCTCGTCGTACAACGGGTTCACGACCGTCATGGCGCTCCTCGATGCTCACCCCGCTCTGAAAGCCGCGGTGCCCCAGGGCCCCGTCGTCGACGCGTGGATGGGCGATGATTGGTTCCACTATGGCGCCTTCCGCAATCTCATGCTCGGCTACATCCAGATGCAGACCGGGCAGCGCGGGGCGGGGACGGTGACACCGAGTGATAGCTACGACAAGTATGATGAGCTGTTGCGGGTGGGATCGACCGGGGACTACGCCCGCGCGCACGGGCTCGAGCAGTTGCCCTGGGTCGTCCGCACGATGGCTCACCCCGCCTACGACGAGTACTGGCAGGGGCAGGGGCTCGAAGGGCTCCTGGTTGCCAATCGGTCCTCGGTTCCGACGCTGTGGACCCAGGGTCTCTGGGATCAAGAAGACATGTGGGGCGCCAATCATGCCTGGCTCGCCCTGAAGGCGGCTGGTCGCCAAGCCAACAATTGGCTCGTGTTAGGCCCCTGGAACCACATTCAAGTCGGGGGTGACGGCTCTGCCATCGGACCGTTCACCTGGAGCGGCAATACGGCGATCCAGTATCGTCGTGACATGCTGGTGCCCTTCTTCGAAGAGCACCTCCGCGGCGGCCCGCCGGCCAAGCTGGCTCCCGTGACGGTCTTCAATACCGGGGAAGACCGGTGGGACCGCTTCGAGAGCTGGCCCACCGCGTGTGAGCGTGGTTGTGCCACCGCATCGAAACCGTTGTATCTCCGATCGGGTTTTGCTCTTGGGTTCGATCATCCCACGGAATCCACGGGTGGCGACGGCTACATCAGCGATCCGGCGAAACCGGTGCCCTTCCTGCCCCGCCCGATCCGCGATCCCTTCAGCGGAATGACGTCAGTGACCCTGGGTGACGCCTATGTGCCGTGGAGCATGTGGCTGGTGCACGACCAGCGGTTCGTTGATGGCCGCACCGATGTTCTGGTCTATGAATCGCCAGTGCTGACCGAGCCGGTTCGGGTGCAGGGCATCCCCGTCGCCGATATCCGCGCGACCACCACCGGCACCGACGGCGATTTCGTCGTCAAGCTCATCGATGTCTATCCGGCCCAAGTCCCTGGCGATCCGCCACTCGGTGGGTATCAACTGCCAATCGCCTTGGATATTTTCCGGGGCCGTTATCGGGAAAGCTTCTCGCAACCCACCGCCATTCCGGCCAATCAGCCGCAACGCTATCGATTCGACCTGCCCAACGTGAACCACGTGTTCCGTCCGGGGCATCGGATCATGGTCCAGATCCAATCGACCCTGTTCCCGCTATACGACCGGAATCCACAGACCTTCGTCCCGAACATCTTCTTTGCCAAACCGGAGGACTATCGGAAGGCGGAGATCACGATCCTCCGCTCGAAGGATCAGGCGACCGCCGTGTGGCTGCCGGTCGTCCAATAGAGGGCAGCAGACACCTGATGGGCACCATGAGTACTTACGAGGGGAGCTGAATGAGCAAGTTGAGAGAGCCGACGTCCGCGGGCGAGCCCTCGCCCGATCTCGAGACGTGGAGGAACACCACCCTCGCCGCGAGTCTCGAGAAGATGCCGCGGCGGAAGGAAGCATTCACGACCCTCTCGGGCCTGCCCATCGACGATCTGTACACGGCGGCGGGTGACAACGGAGGATCCGCGCCCGGGGCAGTCGGGTTCCCGGGAGAGTACCCCTTCACCCGGGGCGTCCACGCCACCATGCACCGGGCCCGGGAGTGGACGATCCGGCAGGTCGCGGGGTTCGGCACGGCCGAAGACACCAACGGGCGATACAAATATTTGCTGGCGCACGGCGAGACGGGGCTTTCGACCGATTTCGATCTGCCGACGCTGCTGGGCTACGACTCCGATCACCCGGTCGGCATTCCGGAGATCGGCAAGATCGGCGTCGCGGTGGACACCATCGACGATGTCCGATTGCTGATGGCGGACATTCCTCTGGATCAGGTATCCACTTCGTACACGATCAACGCGTCAGCGTTCGCCCTGATCGGAATGTACGAGGTGGTCTGCAAGGAGCACGGGGTGGCCGACCGGCAGATCACCGGCACGTGCCAAAACGACATCCTCAAGGAATACACGGCCCAGAACGAGTACATCTACCCGCCGGCGGATGCGGTGCGGCTGGTGGTCGACACCATGGAGTACGCGGCGCAAACGATGCCGCGGTACAACCCGGTCAGCGTCTCGGGCTATCACATCCGCGACGCCGGCGCCAACGCGGTTCAGGAGCTCGCCTTTACCCTCGCCGCGGGACATTGCTACGTGACGGAAGCGGCCAAGCGCGGCCTGCCGGCCGACAGCGTGGCGCCGCGAATCTCCTTCTTCTGGAACATCCAGAACGACTTCTTCGAGGAGATCTGCAAGCTGCGCGCGGCACGCCGGCTCTGGGCGCGGATGATGCGAGAGTGGGTCGGCACCAAGGATCCGCGATCCTGGATGATGCGGGCCCACAGTCAAACGTCCGGCGTGAGCCTCACCGCGCAGCAACCGGACAACAACATCGCGCGGACGGCCATTCAAGCCCTGGCGGCAATCCTCGGCGGAACCCAGTCGCTCCACACCAACTCCAAGGACGAGGCGTTCCAGATCCCCTCCGAGGGGGCGATCAAGATCGCGGTGCGCACGCAGCAGATCCTGGCGCTCGAGAGCCGGGTCGCCGATGTGGTCGACCCGTTGGGTGGCTCCTACTACGTGGAGAACCTGACGACCCGTCTGGAGGAGGAAGCCGAAGCCCTGATTCGCCAGGTCCTGGATCGAGGAGGGATGGTGCACTCGATCGAGGACGGCTTCATCCAGCGTCAGATCGCGGATTCCTCAGCCGCCTTCCAGCGCGATCTGGAAGAGCGGAAGGAGTTCATGGTCGGCGTGAACATCCATGTCGATCCGGAGGAGGCGCTGCCGTTCGATCAGTTCGTCCTCGACCCGGGGTTGGCCGAGCGGCAGATCGCGCGGACTCAGCGGATCCGCCGGTCCCGGTCCCAGGCCGAGCAGGCCGACGCCCTCAAGGCGATCAAGGCGGCGGCCACGGCCAAGGAGAACGTGATGCCGGCGGTGGTTCGCGCCATTCGGGCCCAGGCGACCGTGGGGGAGATGTGTGACGTGCTCCGCGAGGTGTACGGAACCTATCGCGGCCCGATCGTCTACTAAGCGGATACCCGACTATGACAAAGCAGCGGTTGCGAGTCGTGGTGGCCAAGCCTGGACTCGATGGCCACGATCGCGGAGCGAAGATCATCGCCCGCGCGTTCCGGGACGCCGGCATGGAAGTGATCTACACCGGGATCTTCCAGACCTCCGAGATGATCACCCGCACGGTCCTGGAGGAAGACGCCGACGTGCTCGGTTTGAGCATTCTGTCCGGGGCTCACCTGCATTTTGCCGAAGAGATCTGTCGGACCCTGCGCGAGCAGGCCGTCAAAGAGGTCCTGGTCGTCATGGGCGGGATCCTGCCGCCGACCGACGTTCCGAAGGTCAAGGCGTGCGGGGTGGCGGAGGTCTTCGGCCCGGGCACCCCGACGGCCACCATCGTGGAGTACGTCCGGAGCTGGCACAACACCCGATGACGATGCTCGAGGTCGGGAGTCCGCCGCGACTGGACGGCATCCTCGCGCGCGCGGCATTCTCGCAGCCGGGTCGCGAGGCGGTGATCTGCGGCGACACGGTTTGGACCTACGCCGAGGTGCACGACCGCGCCCGTCGGCTCGCCGGCGCGCTCGCGGCACTTGGCGTCGGGCGCGGCGATCGGGTCGCCTACTGGGCGACGAACCGAGCGGAGTATGCCGAGGTGTTGTTCGGGGTGCCAATGCTGGGCGCGATCGTGTCGCCCTTGGATCACTGGTGGACTCGGGACGATGCGGTCATCGCGCTCGAGCAGATCCGCCCCAAGGTCCTGATCGTCGCCGGATCACAGGCGGCGATGATCGCGGGGTTCCAGGAAGGCCTGGAGGCGGCCGGCGTTGGGTGGGTCCTTTGCCTGGACGAGCCACCCGCGGAGCGGCTCTTCCTGGACTACCGACTCCATCTCGGTCGGGCCACTGGTCTGCTCACACCCGCTCCGGTCGCCTCCAGCGATCCGGCCGTGATCTTTTTTACCTCGGGCTCGACTGGACGGTCAAAAGGAGCGGTTCATACCCATGGCAGCCTGGTCGCGGCCGCCATGACCATGACGCTCGAGCTGGGGGTCCGGGACGGAGAGCGGACACTTCATTTTCTGCCGCTGTTCTCGTCGTGCATCGAGCACCTCATTCCGTTGACCCTGGTCGGTGCCACCCACATCATCTTGCCGCACTTCGACGCGCCCGCGGTGTGGGAGGCGGTTCGCCGCTTCGAGGTGACCCACTTCGACGCCGTCCCGACCACCCTTCGGCGCCTGCTGGAGGTGGCCCCGCCCAGCATTCCGACGTCGCTGCGGCTGATCTCCTATGCCTCGGAGCCGATGCCCGCGGCGCTGATCACCGCGCTGATCGAGCGGATGCCCGGGGTCGGGTTCGTTCAGTTCTACGGGATGATGGAGCAACTCTGTCTCACCGTTCTCAGCGCGTCTGATCAACTGCGAAAGATCGGCACCGTGGGGCGGCCGATGCTCGGTGCCCATCTGCATCTGCTCGACGGTGTCGACGAGGCGGCGAAGGCGTCCGGAGCGGGCGAGGTCATCGCGCGGAGCCCGACGTTGTTTGCCGGCTACTGGCGGGACGAGGCCGCCACCGCGCAGGTCATGCGGCAGGAAGGGATGCGGACCGGGGACATTGGCCGGTTCGACGAGGACGGGTTCCTGATCCTCGAGGGCCGGGCCAAGGAGATGATCAAGACCGGCGGCCTGACCGTGATTCCCGCCGAAATCGAGGGCGTTCTCCTCGAGCATCCTCGGGTGCGCGATGCGGCGGTGGTCGGGGTCCCCGACGAGCGCTGGGGCGAGGCGGTGCACGCGTTCGTGACGGTGTCGCCGGGAACGGCGCTCCTCGAGGACGAGCTCCGGTCGTACTGCCACGAGCGACTGGCCGGGTACAAGCGGCCGAAGGTGTTTCATATCGTCTCGGAGCTGCCTCGGACCGGTATCGGCAAGATCGCCCGCCGGCTGCTGCGCAACCAAGTCGTCGAATCGAGGGCGAACTGAATGCCGGCACCGATCGAGAGTCTCATCCGCTTGCGGATGTCGACCGCCGACGGCCACTACGCCGGTGGCCTGGTGGACGGCGCCCGCATCCTGCAGCTGTTCGGCGATGCCGTGACCGAGGTCCTCATTCGCCATGACGGGGATGAAGGGCTGATGCGGGCGATGCAGAGCGAATACCTGGCTCCGGTACGAGGCGGCGACTACGTCGAGGTGCGGGCTAAGCTCGTCTCGGTCGGCAACTCCTCCCGCACCATCGAGTGTACCGCGCACAAGCTCATCGAGCTGGTCGACCCGGCGGATTCGGCGGCCAACGTGCTCGCCGAGCCGGTGCTGGTGGTGAAGGCGACGGCGGTCGCGGTCGTGCCCGCGGCGAAGCAGCGGGGGCCGAGGCGATGACGGAGGTCGAAACGCTGCTGGCGGGCGCGCGGGAGGGACGAATCGCCCACATCGCGCGGCTTCTGTCGATCGTCGAGAACGACGAGCCAGGTGCGGCCGACATCGTTCGGGCGACCTACCCCGAGACTGGCCGAGCCGTCGTCGTTGGATTCACGGGACCGCCAGGCAGTGGAAAGAGCACCCTGGTCTCGGCGGTGACGGCCGCGTTCCGGCAGACCGGCGCCCGGGTCGCGGTCGTCGCGGTGGATCCGTCGAGCCCGTACACCGGCGGCGCCATTCTCGGCGATCGGATTCGGATGCGGGATCGGTATCTGGACACCGGTGTGTACATCCGCAGCATGGCGAACCGCGGCACTTCCGGAGGTCTGGCTCGGGCGACTCGACGAGTCATCGGGGTCCTCGACGCGCTCGGCTTCGAGATGGTGCTGGTGGAGACGGTCGGTGTAGGGCAGCACGAGATCGACGTCTCTCGGGTCGTCGATACCGTCTGCCTGCTGACGATCCCCGGGGCGGGCGACGATATCCAGGCGATCAAGGCCGGCATCATGGAGATCGCCGACATCCTGGTGGTGAACAAGGCCGATCGCCCCGGGGCCGAGGAAACGGCCAAGGATCTGACCCAAATGCTGACCCTCGGCGCCTCACGCCTGGCCTGGCGAATCCCCGTGATCCTGACGTCGGCCCAAGAGGGAACGGGCATTGATGACCTGATCGCGGCCATCGGACGCCATGGAGCCTGGGCGCGGGAAAGTGGGGAGGCACGTCGGCGGCACTCGGATGCGCTCCGACACGACATCCAAGTGCTCCTCCAGGAACGCGTGCTTCAGGACCTGGCGAATCGGATCGGCAAGCAGCAGTTCGATGACATCGTGCTGCGGGTGGTAGAGAAGACCCTCGACCCCTACGGCGCGGTCGACGCGTTGCTCGACGCCCGAGGGCCCACTGGCACTGCAGGGACGTTCAGCGAGGAACCCAATGCTTCAGATCGATAAGCTCACCCACGTCTATCCGAACGGCACCCGGGCGCTCGACGCGGTGTCGTTCGAGGTGCCACGAGGAATGTTCGGGCTGCTCGGACCAAACGGGGCCGGCAAGTCCACACTGATGCGCTGCATCGCAACCCTGCAAGTTCCCACCTCGGGGTCGATCCGGTTCGACTCGATCGATGTGCTCGCCGCGCCCGAGCAGCTACGCCGCAACCTCGGCTATTTGCCGCAGGACTTCGGGGTGTATCCGCGGGTGTCGGCCTACGAGATGCTCGAGCACATTGCCGTCCTCAAGGGGTATGGCGCCAGGTCCGAGCGGCGCGCGGTCGTCGAGGCGCTCCTGCATCAGGTCAATCTGTGGGGCGTGCGGCGCAAGGCGCTGGCCGGGTTCTCGGGTGGCATGCGGCAGCGCTTCGGGATCGCCCAGGCCCTGATCGGCCAGCCCAAGCTGCTCATCGTCGATGAGCCGACGGCGGGTCTCGATCCCGAGGAGAGCGATCGGTTCCTCAACCTGCTGGCGGAGACCGCCGAGAACGTGGTGGTGATCCTCTCGACCCACATTGTCCAGGACGTGACGGAGCTGTGCCAGCGGATGGCGATCATCGCGGGAGGGCGGATCGTGCGCGCCGGCGCACCGCTCGACCTCATCGCCGAGCTGCGGGGCCGGGTCTGGCGCAAGTCGATCACCAAGTCCGAGCTCGAGTCGCACCGCGCGGCCCACGAGGTCATCGCCACCCGCCTGTTCGGTGGGCGCACCATGATCCACGTGCTGGCCGACCGGCACCCGGGCGAGGGCTTCGAGCCCGCCGAGGGTGGTCTCGAGGAGGTGTATTTCGCGACCCTTTCCTCCACCAGCCGCGCGGCCTGAGGCGCCTGACATGTTTCGCCACGTCGCCTGGTTCGAGCTTCGTTATCAGGTCAAGTCGCCCGTCTTCTGGGTGACGAGTCTGATCTTCTTCCTGCTGACTTTTGCCCTGCTCACGACGGACGGAGTGCAAGTCGGCTGGGGCGGCCAGGTCTTCAGGAATGCTCCGTACTCGGTCGCGTTCAACTCCTCCGTCATGGTGGTGTGGGCCGTGTTCATCCTGACGGCCTTCGTCGCGAACGTGGTGTTGCGCGACGACGAGACCGGGTTCGGGCCAATCATCTACGCGACCCAGCTCTCGAAGTTCGACTATCTGTTCGGACGGTTCACGGGTGCGTTCGGCGCGGGATGCCTGGCCTTTCTGAGCGTGCCGCTCGCGATCATGATCGGGTCCGCGATGCCCTGGCTCGATCCCCAGACGGTCGGCCCGTTCCGGCTTGGCGACTACCTCTATAGTTACTTCGTGCTGTGCGTGCCGACGCTGTTCATCATGGGCGCCGGGTTCTTCGCGCTGGCGACGGCGACTCGCTCGATCTTCGCGACATACATCGGGGCGCTGGTGGTGATCGTGCTGTACATCATCACGAGCGCCTACTTCGCTCGGCCCGAGTTCGCCCAAGCCGCGGCGCTGCTCGATCCGTACGGGGTGTCGGCAACCACCCTGAACACCCGAACCTGGACGCCGAGCGAGCGGAACACGCTGCTGCCGCCAATGGCGGGCGCCATGCTGGCCAATCGGGCGCTGTGGCTGACGGTGGCCTTTGGGTTCCTGGCGATGGCGTGGCGGACGTTTCGCCGGGAAGGCCGGTCGGTGCCGAGCGACCGCAAGGCGGAGCCGCAGCTCGAGGCGGAGCTGGTCAGACCGGCCAGACCGGTGCCGGCCGCACCACCCTCACGACCGGCGCTGGGTTGGGGGCCGCTCGTTGCTCTGACCCGCTTCGACGTCCGAT
This sequence comes from Gemmatimonadales bacterium, assembly GCA_046160105.1. Lineage (GTDB taxonomy): Bacteria > Gemmatimonadota > Gemmatimonadetes > Gemmatimonadales > GWC2-71-9 > SHZU01. The sequence continues at coordinate 186,976 of JBJXGT010000019.1, forward strand.
CCGTCGTTCGGAGTCCGGCCTACGCCATGATGCTCGGGATCGCCATTCTGATCGCGGTCATCGGCCTGTGGACGGCGGGAGACGACTCCGTCAGCGTGATCTATCCGGTCACTCGGGTCATGGTTAAGACGCTGTTGGAGCAGTTCACGGTCCTCCCGTTGATCATCGCCGCCTTCTATGCGGGCGAACTAGTCTGGCGGGACCGAGAGCGGCGAATGCACGAGATCATCGATGCCACCCCGTCGTCGGACCTGGCGTTCCTGGTTCCGAAGATCATCGCGAGCGGGGTGGTGCTCTTCTCGATGGCGCTGGTCAGCGTCGTCGCTGCCATCGCGGTCCAGGCGCTCAAGGGCTACACCAACTTCGAGCTCGGGCATTACTTCGGCTGGTATGTGCTGCCGTGGATGCTCAACCTGGTGCTCTACGCCGTGCTGGCGGTATTCGTTCAGATGCTGGTACCCCAGAAGTTCGTCGGATTGCTGGTGATGCTGCTATTCATCGTGGCCCGGCAGACCCTCCCGCGACTCGGCTTCGAGCACAACCTCTACCGCTACGCCTCGACCCCCCCGGTCCCGCTGTCCGACATGAACGGCCAGGGCGAGTTCGCTCGCTATGCCGCGTGGTTCCGGGCCTATTGGACGGCCGGAGCGGTAATTCTCACGGTCCTCGCCTACGGGCTGTGGCGGCGGGGCGTATCGGCGCCCTTGGTCATGCGGCTGAAGCGGCTTCCGCGCCGGCTGGCAGGGCCCGCCGGCTGGATCGGGGCGGGCGCCGCGGTCGTGATGGCGGCCTTGGGCGGCTTCATCTACTACAACACCAACGTCGTGAACGAGTATCGGCCGTTCCTGAAGAGTGAGCGATGGAGCGCGGAGTACGAAAAGAGCCTGAGGGAGTTCGCGGACGTGGTCCAGCCACGGATCCGGGACGTGACGCTCGCGATCGATCTCTATCCGGACGAACCCCGGGTGGTGACCCGAGGAACCTACGTCATCGAGAACCATACCGGCGCGCCGCTGCCCCAGGTCCACGTGGCGTGGCCCCACATCCACGAGTCCCGGTCGTTCATTGGCACCACGACGGTTGGCCAACTCGATCTGCGATCGCTCGAGGTCAGCGGCGCCCAGCTGACCCGCGAGCTGCCCGACATGAACTACCGGATCTACACCTTCGATGTCCCGATGGCGCCGGGCGAACGGCGCGAAGTCCGGTTCGAGACCGTCCGTGAGCAGCGGGGCTTTCGGAACTCGAACAACGAGGTGCGGGTGGTTCGGAACGGAACGTTCCTCGACAACTTCCAAGTCACGCCGACGCTCGGGTCGCTTCGCCAGTTCATGATGAACGGGCGAACCAAGCGGCGAAAGTACGGGTTGCCGGAGGAGCAGGCCCCCCCGAAACTCGAGGACGAAGCCGCCCGGCGAAACCAGAACCTGAGGCACGATAGCGACTGGGTCAACGCCGATCTGACCATCTCCACGGTGGCGGACCAGACCATCCTGGCGCCCGGCTACCTGATCGACACGCAGGTTGCTGATGGCCGGCGGGTCTCGCATTTCCGCACCGAGGCGCCGATTCACCACTTCTTTTCGATTCTTTCGGCGAGATACGCGGTGCGCGAGGATCGGTGGAACGACGTGGCGCTCGCCGTCTACTATCACCCGACGCATCCGTACAACGCCGACACCATGATGGCCGTGATGAAGGAGTCGCTCGAGTACAACAGCCGGAACTTCGGCCCCTTCCAGTTCAAGCAACTGCGGACCGTCGAGTTTCCCGCCTACCACGTCTTTGCTCAGTCGTTCCCGAGCACGGTCGCGCACTCGGAGGCCGCTGGATTCATCTACGATCCGTCGAAGCCCCAGAACGCCCACCTGGTCACCTACATCACCGCCCACGAGACCGCCCATCAATGGTGGTTTCATCAGGTGGTTGGCGCCGACATGGAGGGGATGACCGTCCTTTCGGAGACGCTCGCCCAGTACTCGGCGTTGATGATCATGGAGCGGCGCTACGGGCCGGAGAACATCCGCCGGTTCCTGAAGACGTCGCTCGACAGCTATCTGCGCGGCCGCGGAAGCGAGGTCGCTGAAGAACGGCCGCTCGGCCGGGTCAATGGCTACAGCCAGCCGTACATCGGGTATCAGAAGGGGACGCAGGTGATGTACCTGCTCAAGGAACGGATGGGGGAGGCGGCCGTGAACCGCGCCCTCCAGGCCCTGGTCCGTGACTACGGCTTGAAGGGCCCACCCTACCCACGCTCGGTCGAGCTGATCGATCGGCTTCGGGCGGAGGCAGGCCCCGAGCATCAGCAGTTGATCACCGACCTGTTCGAGAAGATCACGCTGTACGACCTCAAGGCGGCCAGCGCGCGGTCGACGCGGCGGTCGGACGGCAAGTGGGAAGTCAGGATGGAGGTTGACGCCCGCAAGCTGTACGCGGACGGGAAGGGAATCGAGACCGAGGCACCGCTGGCCGAGGCCATCGACATTGGGGTGTTCACGGTCGAGCCGGGCCGACCCGGCTTCACCAAGGCCAGCGTCCTCTCGATGGAACACCAGCCGGTGCGGAGCGGTCGGCAGACTCTGACGATCGTCGTCGATCAGGAACCGAAGTTTGCGGGCGTGGACCCGTACAACAAGTACGTGGATCGCGATTCCGACGACAACGTGCGGAGGGTGGAGCAGTGAACCCGAAGGCGGCAAGGGCGAGCGTCGAACCGCGCCTTACCGCCACAGCCGGGTGTAGAACCGAAGGTCGACCCGAACCGAGTTGATGTCGGGGAGGATTCCCGATCCCGAGCGGGCCACCCGTTCGTAGCGGAAGCTGGCGTCCATCGGCAGCCCGAGCGCTCCCCGCTTGTCCTCGCCGCTGTGGGAATACGACAACCCCCCCGAGAGCAGCAACGCATCGGCCTTGGTGCCGATCGCCAGGACGTCGATGTCGGCCCCGTCGATCGGCGGTTGGCCGGCGGCGTAGACGAACTTGTCGGCCCGGCGGGTCCAGAAGTCCACCCCGCCGTAGAGCGAGAGGTGGGTCGCGAGCCGGAGGAACGGGCGGGCGGAAAGCCGGATCACGTCGCCCGGGTCGCGGCGCACGCCGGCCTGGGTGGTCGCGGCGCCGATCGGCTGGTCCGGCGGACCGATCCGGCGGTTCTGGTTGCCGGGCAGCTGGAGGTTGTAGCCCCCCACCAGCCGGACCCCGAACCTGCCTAACGCCAGGTCGGTGGAGAGGTTGACGTCGACGTCGGGCTGCCGGTCGCCGGTGCCCACGTCGAGGAACCGGTCCTGGCGGTCGAGCTGGCCGGTGCGGAGCCGGAGCGTCGCGTCGAGCGTGGTCCGCATTCCGTGTCCCATTCGCGACCGGGGGAACCGGTCGATCAGCGCCACCGCGACCCCCACCTCGACGTCGCCCAGTCGGATCAGGTAGGGCACCTCGTCGAGTGGCCGTCCCGCCACGGCGCCGGTCGGGTCGGTGAGATAGGTGGTGAAGTCGTCGACTGACGCCCGTCGGGTCGGCAAGCTGAGCGAGGCGGTGAAGCCGGTGACCCCGAAGGCGGCGAGATCGCTCTGGAGTGCCTGAATCTGGTTGATGAGCGAGGCGCCGACTTGGCTCGACGCCGTGGGCAGAAAGGGCGACGCGGTGGCCGGGTCATTCACCAGCGCGAGCAGATCCGCCCGGAGCATCTGACCATAGGTGAGCCGAGCCTGGGCCAGCGCCTTCAGGTTGGGGTCGGGGTCGAACGCCCCGCTCGCGATTCGGCTCTGCAGCGCGGCCAGGGCCGTGGCGAGCTGATTGAGAAAGGTCGCGTATTGGGCCCCGCCGGGGTTGGCGCCGAGCGTCGAGCTGGTGGTGTCGAGGACGAAGCGCGGCTCGACCCGGACCGAGACGACCGGCACGCTCCCGTAGACGGTAATCGACTTGGTGAGACCGAACGCTCCGCCGATCCCGCGGGTGCCTCGGTTGACGATCTGCGAGGCGATTGACTGGCCCAGCGAGAGGTTGAGCTGGGACAGGCCGGTCATTCGCTTGAGGCGGGCTTCCGTGTCGGCCAATCCCGGGAGGAAGGCCTGGTCGACGATCGGCCGGGCGAAGGCGGCCGCGGCCTCCTCACGGGCTCCGTCCCGCCAGCGCCAGTCCCAGCTCTCCAACTGGGCGTAGAAATCCCAGCGGAGCTGGCCCTTGGGAACGGTGATCGGAGTGACCTGCGCGGCCAGCGGGGTGGCGAGGAGGAGGGCGGCGGCGGACCATGCCGCGAGAGCCAAACGCATGGCTGGAACATGGTTGGGCGCGGGGGCGGATGGTAGGGGATCGGCGGGGCGGGGGTCAGGCTTGGGGGGCGTTGCGGACGGGTCGGGAACCGACTCATGGTTCCCCGGGTCCCTTCGCCGCGCAGCGGGCGCAGAGGCACACCTGCCCCCGATCGGCCGGCGGGATCCGATCAAGGATCTCCTGGCTGATCTCGATGGCCTCACACCAGCAGGGCGAACTGGAGGGCCCGGCCGCCATCACGCAGGCGTTCGGCTCACCGCACAACGGGCAGGTGCCTGGCTCGGTCAACGGTTCCCCCTCACGTGAAGGGCCTCTCACTAAGATTGGACGGCCTCTCTGAATGCGCCAGAGTCTGGGGTACTTGAGGCGGTCCCAGTGACCGAGCCCCCGACCCAGGGGGTGGCTGGATTGAGGCAGAGCTTGGTCGGGATGACTATTTTGAGTTGGCCGTGCGCTCGGGTGGCGAAACTGGTAGACGCAAGGGACTTAAAATCCCTCGGGGGCAACCCCATCCGGGTTCGAGTCCCGGCCCGAGCACTTGACCCGAACCAACGACCGGACCTCCACCCCGCTGGGTCGTTTGTCCTGAGTTGATCCATATGCTCCTTCCTCTCTTCCCGGTCGCGGTACTCGCGCTCGCGTCGTCGCTCCAGGCTGGCGATAGCGTGCCTCGGAGCGGCCGGACCCAGTTGCCCGGGTGGCTCGCCAAGTCCTACCTTGGCGTCGGCGCCGGGTATCTGAACCAGCCGTTCTCGAACCAGCACCTGGCCCCCGGGTTTCGCGCGACCTCCATTGAAGCCCCGAACCTGGGACTGCGGGTGGTCGTCGGACATCGTCTCACCGAGCGCCTGGCGCTCCAGGCGAGCCTCACCCGCCCGTCGCGCCCGGTCCGGTACCGCGATCTCGACGCCGATCGCGCCGACCACTCGGTGTGGCTCGAGGGCCTGACCGGCCTGACGGCCAAGCTCACCCTGCCGGTCGCCAATCGGTTGTCCGTCACCGGCGAGGTGGGGCTCGGCCTGATCGCCCGGTCCGGGTTCGCGGTCGATGGCCGTGCCGTCGTGGAGGATGCCAGCTATGCCACGGTGTTGGCCGGCATCGGGGCGGAATACCGCCTCACCGGAAACTGGAGCCTGGATGCGGCCGCGATCGCGGTGCCCGGCCGGGGAGCCGTTAGGCAGCCGAGGACCGTGGCCATCGCGGCGGGTCCGACGTTCCGCCCCCGCCGGCTTTCGCCGGAGCGGGTCGAGGCCAACGCTCGGGCGGCGGTCGCCTTCCCCCGCCGGATCCTCCAGGTCGGGATCGCCAGCAACGCATTGGGGTACGGCGCCAACCGGGTCGTTTCGCGGGGCGGCGTGCTGCCGATCTTCTGGGGCGGTGAGGTCGAGGTCGAACGCGGGTTCGCGCTCCGGTACCTCGTCAATACCTTTCACTCCCGCCGGCTGCTCGCCGTCGACGTGGGCGCCAGCGCCTCGTATTGGGCCAGTCGAGGGAGCGGTGAGGGCATCGTCACGCTGTCGATCTTTCCCCTCCTCCGCCTGATCCCGATCCGCACCAGGACGGCCGATTGGTATGCTTACTACTCCGCGGCGGGCCCGACGATGATCTCCCGAGAAGTCGTCGATGGTGTCGACACCGGGACTCGCTTCACCTTTCAGGACCTGATGGGCGTCGGGGTCCAGGCCGGGAAGCAGCGGCGGCTCAACCTCGATATCGGGATCGGCCACTACTCGAATGGCAACATCTTTCCCGACAACGGCGGGGTGAAGATTCCGCTGACGTTCAGCGTTGGCTGGGCGTTTTGAATCGATCGGCTCGAGGCGGACTACGGCCTTGGGGAGCACACCTACGCCCTGGCGGCGGACGCCGTGGAGTCGATCGCGGACATCGTCTCGTCGACCATCGTTTGGGGCGGGCGAAGGGGGCGTTCGGGCGGCTGTTCGCCGACTGCGGTACGAGCTGGTTCACATGGAGCTGTTCGCTGGCGCCGCTATTCCCACCGGGAGTCTGTCCTCATGAGTGGTTCCGATTTCGAAACGGCGCGGCAGGAACATCGCGCCGCGGTGACCAGCTACCTCGAGACGGCCCGCCGCGTCGCCGACGACCGGTGGAACGAGCCGGTCAAGCCGGGGGCGTGGTCGGCGGGGCAGATTAGCGAGCATCTCCGCCTTTCGTACGCGGTGTTCGGCGGGGAGCTGCGGGGAAAGCCCGGCTTGAGGATTCGAACCAGCTGGTGGATGCGGCTGATCCTCCGGTTCCGATACCTCCCCCAGATCCTGAGCGCAGGGCGCATTCCTGAAGGCGCCAAGGCTCCCCGCGAGGTTCGGCCCGACGGCGGGCCGTTTTCTCGGGCCGAGACTCTCGCGGCGCTCGAACGGGAGGCCGCCGAGTGCGAGGTGGCGATCAGTGAGCGGTGGGGCCAGCCGACGGCTTTCGCTACCCATCACGTCTTCGGCAAGCTGACGCCCCACCAGGCACTCCGATTCGCCACCGTCCACATCCGTCATCATGCCCGCCAGTTGCGTCCGTAGACGCTGGCGCTGAGCCAGGTCGCCGTCTCGGGCACCACGGAGGCCACCGAAGCAACAAACGCGTGATCAGTAACCCCATCGCACGTGACCCGGACGTTACCTCTTCATGTCCCGGGCGACGCGTCTCCCGCCGACTTTCCGCTCGCCTCGACCGAGGCACCAACGAGCCATCTTGGGTGAGGTTGAGCGGCCATGCGACGGGCGAGCCATCGGTTCATCGGGGCGTTGTATCTCTTGCTGGCAGGCAGCTTTTTCAGCCCCGCGATAGTGGGCGGGCAGGCCGCGCCCACCGGACGGATTGCGGGCCGGGTGGTGGACGAAGGGACCGCGCGGCCGCTGGTGTCGGCCCGGGTCACGATCCTGGGTCAGCCGGTGGTGCTGAGCACCGACCTCGACGGCCGGTACCGCTCGGCGCCGATTCCGGCTGGCCGCTACGCGATTCGGGTCGCCCTGATCGGCTACCGGCCGTTGCAGATCGACAGCGTCATCGTGACCGATGGCGGGACCGCGATCGTCAACGCCTCGCTCACCAGCGCGCCGCTCGAGCTCGAAGAACTGGTGGTGGAAGCCGCGGTGTCCGCGCGGGCCGCCTCGACCGCGGGGCTGTTGGCCCAGCAACAGGCATCGGCCGTGGTGCAAGACGGGATCTCCGCGGAAACCATGGCCCGGAGCCCGGATTCCGACGCCAGCGATGCCATCGCCCGGGTCACCGGCATCTCGGTGATCGGCAAGAAGTACGTCGTGGTGCGCGGGCTCGGCGAGCGCTACAGCGGGACCATGCTGAACGGGGCCGAGCTGGCCAGCCCGGAGCCGCTCCGGAAGGTTGTCCCGCTCGACGTCTTCCCGGCCAGCCTCCTCGAATCCATCGTGACGACCAAGGGGGCCACTCCCGACAAGCCCGGCGATTTCGCCGGTGGACTCGTCGAGATCAAGACCAAGGAATTTCCCGAAGAGTTCGTCGCTCAGTTCAAGCTGTCGCAGGAGTGGAACAGCGTCTGGACCTTCGAGAAGGCCGCCCTGATTCCGCGTGGGGGCACCGACTTCGCGGGCATCGACGACGGCCGTCGGGCCATGCCCGCGCTACCGTCCGACACCACCCGGGAATCGCTCGAGCGGTTCGCCGAGCGGTTCCGCAACGTCTGGACGCCGTCCCGGCGGCGGATCGCTCCCGGTCTCGGCTTCGGCTTCAACGTCGGCGGACAGGTGGCCATCGGTGAAGTCCCGGTGGGCGCGGTGTTCTCCGTCAACTATTCCTCGAAGGCGGAGCGTCAGCCCGCTCGGATCTATCAGTTCTCGTTCGGCGGCGACGAGGCGAGCGCCGGATCGGTCTTCGACGAGGCCCAGACAGTGACCGATTGGGGTTCCATCCTCAACCTCTCGACCCGGATCGGCACCTACCACAAGCTCGCCTTCAACAACTTCTATTCCCGCAACGCCGAAGAGGGCGTGTTCCAGAGTTCCGGGTTCGACATCCAGGGGAACGCCGATCGGCTCCAGCGCTATCAGGTTCGCTACATCGAACGGGATCTGCTCCAGAGTCAGCTCGCTGGGGAGCACTTCTTTCCTGCCCTTCGCGACTCGCGGCTCGATTGGAAGGCCACGGTCGGGGTTGCCAACCGGGATGAGCCGGACAATCGCATCGCCACCTACGGGCTCCAGCAGAACGGGGCGTTCGCCCTGTTTCCCAACCAGGGCAACGAGGCCAACTTCCGCTTTCTCGACGACCGGACCAAGGCCGGGCAACTCGACTGGTCGCTCCCGCTCTCGCTCAGGACTCGGGGCGACGCCCTGATCAAGGTCGGTGCCGCGGCCCGGATGAAGAACCGTTCGTTTCAGACCTTCCGATATCAGCTCGTCTCGGTCAACCAGCCACCCGATGGGGTCGGGGTCCGTCAGCTGCCGCCCGAGCAGGCCTTCGCGCCGGAGAATCTCGGCCGCAACATCGAGATTCGGGATGGATCGGGCCTCGGGCAGCCCTACGAGGCGGATGACGATCTCTACGCCGGTTACGCGATGGTCGACCTGCCCCTGTTGGCTCGCCTTCGGGTCGTCGGCGGCGTCCGGTACGAGAACTGGCGCCTCAATCTCTTCTCCAATACCCGCGCCGCGCCGGACGGCGAGCCAATCATTCGCCGCGATCGGGACATTCTCTGGTCGGCGAACCTGACCGCCTCCCTGTCTGACCGGATGAACTTCCGGCTTGCGGCGGCGAGGACGGTCAATCGCCCGGACCCTCGTGAAGTCAGCAACGACCAGTATGTGGCCGTTGGCGGTGAGTGTGATTTCAAGGGGAACCCCGCTCTCAGGCGGGCCAGGATCGTCAACGCCGATGCCCGCTGGGAGCTCTATCCAGGCCCCGGCGAGATCATCGCGGTCAGCGGGTTTTACAAGCGGTTCGACGATCCGATCGTCGAGGTCGTCGGGGCGCCGGCCAGCTCCGGTTGCCTCAATTCGTTCGCCAACGCGGAGCGGGCCACCAACGTGGGCGGTGAGCTCGAGATCAGGAAGCAGCTCGGCTTTCTGCCCGGATTCCTCAGCGGACTGTCGATCGGCGGCAACCTCACCGTCGTCGAATCCCGTGTCACCCCTGGCGCCGGTCTCTTCGGTGCCGAGGGCGAGGAACTCACCCTGGTGGGCCAATCGCCGTGGTTGGTCAACGGCAACCTGACGTACGTCGACGCCGGAGGGCGATTCGACGCGTCGGTGCTGGTGAACTACTTCGCCGATCGCTCGCTTCGGTACGGCTTGCGCCTCGGGGGGATCCAGACGCCGAACGTCATCGAGCGGGGTCGGGCCACCGTCGATGCGAAGGTGCAGAAGGGGTTCGGGCAGTTCAACGTCTCGCTGTCGGCTCGCAACCTGACCGGCGCGAACGCCCGCAACATCCAGCAGGGCACCACCACTTCCGTGCTGACCGGGTTCAGCCGGCTGGGCACGACGATCTCGATCGGGGTCGGCTATGACTTCTAGGGCGGCTTGGCTCCGCGGTGTCGCGGTGATGGCGCTGTTGGTCACGGGGTGTAACGGGGGCGACGACCTTACCGTCCCGGACGATCTCACCACCCCTCGGAAACTCACCGTCACTCCGCTCAATCTCCGCACGGTACGAGTCCAGTGGGACGCGGTCTCCGGGGCCCAATCGTACCGCCTCGAGCGGCGGACCAACCTGACCGGCGACTTCGAGCCGGTGGCCGCCAACGTGCCGCAGAGCTTGCCCGGGCCGGTGGTCTATCTCGACACCGACATCGTCCCCGAGACATTCTACGGGTATCGGGTGATCGCGGTCGACCGGCTTGGTAATGCGTCCGAGGCCTCGGCCGTGTCGGGGGCTCGCACCCCCCCGCTGCCGAGCATCGATGTGGTGACGGTCCCGATTCAGGATGGCGCCAACCTGGTCGAGGATCCCGACGGCTACACCGTCGTCGTGGCCGGGCCGGACAGTGTCCGCCGCGCGATGTCGACCCGCGCCACGGAACGGATCGGCCCGCTCCGGGTCGGCCGCTACGCCGTGTCGCTCGACGGGGTGGCGTCGAACTGCCGCCCCGAGGCGTCCCCGATTCCCGTCGCCGTGGCCGACACTGGCGTCGTGACCGTGAGCCAGGTCACCTTCCGGGTGACCTGCCGCGACGCGACCCGGGGTGAGATCGTGGTGGGAGCCGACATCGCCGGCGAGCCGCCGGCCGGCGCCCAGTACCGGGTCGAAGTGACCGGGGTCGCCACCGATCAGAGCCTGCCTGCCAATCAGCGGGCCTTTTCGCAGACCATCCGCCTGGGGGGCGCCGGGACGGCCGCCCGGCTCCGCGACCTTCGGCCCGGCGACTATCAGGTCGAGCTCGACTCGCTTCCGGCCTCCTGCGCAGCCGAGGGAGTCCGGCGGCGCGATGTGGACGTTACCGCTCTCTCGCTCGACACGGTGCGCTATGCCATCCGGTGTGGTGGCACCGGCGGGGGTGGCGGCGGGAATCGCCCCTACGTCTACCGCAATCTCTGGCAGCCGCAGGCCGCCGCCAGCGGCGCCACCGTGGAACTGCGCCTCGGTCTCGATCTCGCCCAGACACCCGGCGCCGCGGTCGGCGCCCTCGAGGCCAGCCTTCGATACGATCAGCAGGTGCTTCGGTTCGAGCGGATCGAGTCGCTCGACCCGCGATTCAACGTCGTCGGCAATGGGACGACGGCGGGGACCGTCGCCTGGGGCGCGTTCACCACCACGGCCGGCATCGTCGGCAACATCCCGATCGCGAAGATGGTCTTCACGGTGACCGGCGCGGTCGGGACCCGGGCCATTACCCGGACCAGCGACGTCCGGGCGACCTTCTTCGACTTCACCCCGATCGACACGCTGGTTCGGGTGGCCGAGGACACCCTGAGCGTCGGCACCGGGCAGGGGGGTAATACTCCGCCGATCGCCGAGGCCAATGGCCCGTACAGTGCCTCGGTCGGCGCGGCGGTCGTCTTCTTGTCCGCGGGGTCGGCCGATCCGGACGGCACCATCAGCAGCTACGCGTGGGATTTCGGGGACGGCACCAACGGGACCGGCCCCAACCCGTCGAAGAGCTACCCGGCCGCAGGGACGTACACGGCGCGGTTGACCGTCACCGACAACCTCGGCGCCTCCGCCTCCGACCAGGCGACCGTGACCGTCAGCTCGGCGAGCAGCACGCCGCCGTCGTGGAAGGCGACCTTCGGGACCGTCGACGCCGCATCGGGGACCGTGCCACTGACGATCACTTACGACCTGACCGGCGACGTCGCGGCGACCGCGGGGCCGGAAGCGCTCGACACCTGGGTGGTCGATTCCTTGAAATGGGATCCGACGGTGTTGCGGTTCTTTGGCTTCTCGTTCGGACCGGGCGGGAGTGGAACGCTCAATTCGAGCGCGGCCTTCAACGGCAAGCTCTCGGTGAACGGCCGGCAGGCGGCGAGCACCTCGAGCGGGGTGATCACCATCGCGGTGGTTCGGTTCCGGGTGGTCGGGTCCGGTGGCCGGAGCACCACGACACTGACCGGTCTCGGCCCGTTGACGGGCACGGGCGCGACCGGCGGTTTCGCCTATCGGCCGTTGACCCAGATCACCGAGGCCACCTTCACCATACCCGGCGGGGGGAATCCCACCGGCACCGTGACCGGCACGGTTTCCCGCGCTGGCGGCGGGACGATCAGCGGCGCGACCGTGACCCTCAACCCGGGCGGATCGGTGACGACCAACGCCAACGGTCAGTATTCGGTGGCCGGGGTGGCCGTCGGGAGCGGCACGGTGTCGGTGACCAACCTGCCGAATGGGTGCACCGCACCGGCGGCCAAGCCCTACACCGTCGCGAGCGGTGGGCAGACAGTGACGGTCGATTTCACGGTGACCTGTTCCTCCTCCAGCCCGACCGGCACGGTGAGCGGCACGGTGACTCGATCGACCGGCGGGGGGATTGCCGGTGCGACCGTGACCCTGACACCGGGCGGATCGGCGACCACCAACGCGAGCGGCCAGTACTCCCGCGGCAGCGTCCCGGTCGGGAGCGGCACGGTGTCGGTGAGCAACCTGCCGAGTGGATGCACCGCGCCGGCCGCCAAACCGTACACCATCGCGAGCGGCGGTCAGACGGTGACGGTCGACTTCTCGGTGACCTGCGCCGCCGCCGGCAATGCCATCACCGGGAAGTGGACCGTGAGTGGAACGACCGCGACCCTGGAGCTTCGTGCCAATATGGTCTCCGGCAATCTCGGTTCGATTCAGGGGTCGTTCGACGCGGGATCGGCCCGGCTGCAGTACACCGGGTTCTCCGCCGCCGCCGCCCCGGCGTTGCCGAGCACGTTTGCGACCAACCCGCCGGCGACGAAGATCGACTTCGGAGGATTCACCACCTCCGCCGCGGGACTGGCGGGCGACGCCGGCATCATCAAGCTCAGCTATACGATCCTGCCCGGCGCGGCCGCGACGGTGACCGGAACCCTGTCGGCGATCCAGGCCGTCAACGCCGGCTTCGCCGACATCACTCCGACCTTTGCCGGACGGATCACGGTCGATCCGTTGAACCTGCCATGAGATATCACGCCTCGGTCACGCTCGGTGACGATCTCGCCGCGAATCGGCCCAGCCTTGTGACGCGACGACGATGTGGCCGAGCCGTCCGATGTGACTGACGATGTCGAGCTTGGTGGGCAACGAGCGGGGATCGCCCGCTCGCAGATTCCCCCCATGATCGGAGGCACCATGCAGTTGAGTCGTTTCCCACGGCGGTTGGTGGACCATGCCACCACATTCCTGGTGGCGATGGCCACCCTCGGGACCGCGGCGTGCAGCGGCCTCGGCGATTCGTTCGTCGAGCCGCCGACCATCCCGGACGAGCGCCCGCCGGTCAATCCGCAACTCAAGGCCGCCGCGTTCATCTTCGACGTCAACACCCGGACCGGGAAGGTCAAAGTGACGGCGCCGGGACGGACGATCGATGGACTGGCCCCAGGCTTCTCCCCCTCGGTGACCCCGGAGTTCTCGCTGCTCGGTGGCGACGTGATCGACGTCGCCACTTCGTCGTTCGCCTCCTCGCTGGTGGGCGCGCCGTGCGCCGGCGGCGTGGCGGGTCAGCCCGGTAAGGTCTGCGTCACCTTCGACGTCAGCCTGACCAACAAGCTCAACGGCGTCCAGCTCGTCGGGCCGACGGTGTTCCCCATTCCACCGGCCGGCACCACCGGCGTCCTTCTGTTCCCGTTCGACCTCACCGTCACGACCACCTCCGGCAGCAGCACGACGGGCGGCCAGGGCAACGACGTGCTGGTCGAACTGCCAAGCTTCGGGCAGGTCGACGCGAACACCGTCTGGAACGGCGCGGCTCACAACTTCTTCAACGACACCGGTTGCGCGGCCGGGTCCAACGACTGTTTCCGCTGGGAAGAGTACGGGGCCCCGGTGTCCCCGGGCGCGACCACCCTGTCCCAGAGCGTCGGATTCTACGTCGATCCGACCGTCGGGAACTTCCGAGCCCGACTCTTGGTCGCCGCCGATCTCCAGAACGCGAGCGGCGGGACGCCAACCGGCTCGATCGCCGGCACCGTCACCAGCCCGCAGAGCGGCGCCTTGACCGGCGTGACGGTTAATGTCGCCCCGGGTGGCTTCAGCGGCACCACCGGCGCGGGCGGCAGCTACTCGATCGCCAGCGTCACCACCGGTCCCCGGACCGTGAGCCTCACCGGCCTACCCTCGGGCTGCACCGCGCCGGCCCCGCAGACGGTCACGGTGACCAACGGCGGGACCGCGACGGCGAACTTCACCGTTACCTGCGCCGTGCCGACCGGCACCGTGTCCGGGACGGTTTCGAGCAGCTTGGGCGGCGGCATCAGTGGAGCGACCGTGACCGTGACTCCGGGCGGTTCGGCCACCACCTCGGGAAGCGGGGCGTACAGCGTCGGGAACGTTCCGGTCGGATCGGGCACCGTGGCGGTGTCGGGCCTGCCCACGAACTGCACCGCGCCGGCGAGCCAGGCGTACTCGATCAGTACGGCCGGTCAAGTCGTGACGGTCAACTTCACCGCGACCTGCACTCCGGCGGCTCCGAATCAGCTGACGGGCGCCTGGACGATCAGCGGCTCGACCGCGACCCTCGAGCTCCGGGTCAACGTCACGTCGGGTAACGTCGGGTCGCTGCAGTTCGACCTGAACGGCAACTCGTCGCGGTTGACGTACTCCGCGAACTCCGCGGCGGGGGCCCCGGCCTTCCCGAACTTCTTCGCCACCAATCCGCCGGCCGCGATCGTCAGCGTCGGGGCATTGACCACGGCGGCGGCGGGCCTGAGCGGGAATCAGGGCATCATCCGCCTCGACTTCACCATTGGCGCGGGGGCCGCGGCGACGGTGAACGCGCTCTTGACCGGCCTCCAGGTGGTCGATGCGGCCTTCAACGATGTCACCTCCAGCTTCTCGGTGGCCATCGCTCCGCTCGTCCTGCCGTAAACGACCAGTTGGCTGGTGGGGGCAACCGCTCCCACCAGCCGACCTCACTGTGAACGCATTGGGAGAACCTAACGCATGAATCGACTTCGACTGGAACGGTTCCGGGCTCCTCTGGCGGCGCTTGCCCTGGTGGCGGCGGCGGCGTGTCAGGAGCAGGAACTCGTCGACAGCACCCCGCCGACCCCGGCGGATCTGGCCCTCGAGGTGTCCCGGGCCGACGCCCGGATCGGCGATCGAATCGCGGTGGCCCTGGTGGTCAACGGGGCGCAGGGCAACGACCCGATTATCGGGTTGCAGGGCCGGATCCGGTTCGATGCCGGCCGCCTCGAGTATCTCGGCCAGGAGCTCGGGGCGACGTTCGCGATCGCCAACGAAGCCGCGGCCGACCGCGGCGCGATCGCCCTCGCCAACCTCAACACGTCGGGCCTTTCCGGCCGGACGGCCGTGTTCGCCTTCGCCGTTCGGGGCGAGGGATACCTGTCGGGCTTGACGTTCGAGCTCGACGAGGCGGCAACCCGCTCCTTGAAGACGGCTCGGCTCCGTGGTGGTGTCGAGACGATCGTGGCCGCCGATCTCGCCGTGGCGGACGTGAAGCGCGGCCTTGGGGTGACGGAATGGCGGGCTCGGTTTGGTCATGTCGGTGGGCCGCAGCTGACCCCGGGCGACTATCGCGACAACCTCCGCTACGGCGACGCCGACTTGAGCGGATCCGTCAGCATCACCGGCGACGCGTTCTACCTGGCGGGGTTGAGCGTCGGGAATACCCAGGTGTTCGTCGGCAGCGACCTGCCGGGGGCCTTTGGGTCGATCGGCAAGGACGCGGCGTTCGCTGGCAACGTCTTCCCGTTCAACGCGCCGGGGCTGGGTGAGCCGGGCGACGCGCTTGCTCCCGGGGCCGTCAGCGCCACCAACGCGGGCGACATCTCGATCTTCGACGCCTCGGCGGTGGCCAACGAAGCGGTCGGCAACAATCAGCCGGTCGTCGGTGAGATCATTCCGGGCCGCGCCCTGGTCACTCGGGGTCGGGTCGTCGTCTCGGCGGACATCACCACCAACACCACGTGGACCGCGAACAACGTCTACGAGCTCGCGGGCACGATCCGGGTCAATAACGACGCGGTTCTGACGATCGAGCCCGGTACCCAGATCGAAGGGCAGCGCCCGCCGACCGTTGCGGCCTTGTACATCGAGCGCAACGGGATGATCATGGCGAATGGCACCGCGCGGGAGCCGATCCTCTTCACCTGCACCGGCACCGATGCGACGAAGATCAAGGGATGCTGGGCCGGTTTGGCGATCGCTGGGTTCGCGCCGATCAACGAAGGGACCGCGGCGCTCGGGCCGGCCCCCTCGCATCCGACCCGCAACCCCACCGGCGGCCAGAACCAGGGCCAGCTCGAGGGCCTCGGGCCGCTCTACGGCGGTGGCAACGCCACCGACAACAGCGGCACGCTTCGCTATGCCGTCATCGAGTATGGCGGCCGTGAAGTGGCGGTGAACAACGAGCTCAACAACCTGACGATGGGGGGCGTGGGCAGCGGGAGCACCATCGAGTTCGTCCAGGTCCGCAACGGACTCGACGATGGATTCGAGTGGTTCGGTGGCACGGTCAACCACCGCTACCTGGTGGCGACCGGCAACTCGGACGATCACTTCGACGCCACCCAGGGCTACCGGGGTAGCGTGCAGTTCGTCATCATCCAGCACAACCCGGCCGACGCGGACAAGGGGCTCGAGATCGACAACGCCCAGGCCAGCGGCGCCGGCAACCTGCTCGAGCCGCGAACCCAGTTCGTCCTCTACAACGCCACCCTGGTGGGCGACGCCAATCCCAACGATCCGGCTACCCAGCCCTCGGGTAGCAACACCAGCGAAGATGCCATGCACATCCGCAAGGGCAGCCACCCGACCATCGCCAACCTGCTGGTCCACAGCTGGGGTCGGGTGTTCCGCCTCGACGATGCGGCCACGTGCGACATCAACGGCGTGGCGCCGGGCGACGAGCTCCGGATCCGGAACTCGATCTTCGACGGGTACAACTTCCTGGCGAACGGCAATGCTTTTCCCGCGGGCACCGCACCCACCAAGTGCTCGCCGACCAACGCCGACGAAGGCGCTTTCTTGAATGCGGAGCCGGGCAACCGATTCCAGGCGACCCTGCCGGCGGCGTTCGCGCCGATGATCGATCCGTTCGACCCGATCGCTCCCGATTTCCGCTTGACCGGAGGAGCGGCGAACGCGGCGGCCACCGGCGGGGCGGCGCCGCCCGCTGGGAACACCTATATCCAGAATGTGGCTTACATCGGCGCGGTTCCGCCGGGTGGGGCCAATGCCATTCCGTGGTACGCGGGATGGACCCGCGGGTATGGGCAGACGCAGTTCTTCAAACCGACCGCCCCGTGAGCAACTAGCGGCAGCGGGATGGTGTTGGGCACCAGACTGCAGGGGATCCGTACGGGTTCCCTGCAGTCGTTTCACTCAAGGCGAGAGGGCTCGATGACGTGGCTGAGGTCCGTGGTGCTGATCGCCGGCGCTGGCGCGGCGGGATGTAGCGAGTACAGCCCACTGCAGGTTCCGCCGCGAACCGGCCCCCCGTACCTCGCCATCGTGACCACGACCGAGGCCCCGCCCGGGATCGTCAGCACGGGGGGATACCGGTATCGGGTGAAGGAAAGCTCGTTGACGTTAGGCCTCGACACCGTCATCACGGTCCGGGCGATCGACACCCTGCTCCTGTCGGTGCCGCCCGCGACGTACGAGGTGTCGATCGCGGACGTGCCCCCCGAGTGTCGGGTGCAGGCCAACGCCACCAGACAATCCGCCGTGCTGGTGGCGGAGACCAACACGGCGATTCTCCGTTTCGTGGTGTTCTGCCGAGCCCAGCTGTCGATCGAGAACCTGACCTCGGGTCAGCAGCCCGACGACGCCTTCGTCCTCCGAATCGACGGGCCGAGCGGTGGCCAACGGGTGGACCTGATTGGCGCGCTGGACACCGTGTTGCTCGATGGGCTGGAGCCGGGACGCACCACCGTGCGCCTCGGTCATGTCGCCCAGAACTGCGACGTGGTGAGCGACGGCGGTTCGGTTCGAGAGGTCGTGGTCACCGCCACGGGCGGCGTGGATCTGGCCTTTCGGGTCGCCTGCTCCGATCCGGCGGCCAGGCCGACCCTGCGGGAGGTTGCCGCGAGCTACCAGGGCGGCGTCAACGGCTTCGTCCTCCGCGCGGTCGATCCGAACCGCGATATCGAGCGGTACTTCTGGGACCTGACCGACTGCCATCGCCACAGCCTCATCGGAGACGGCGGCCGGACCCGGGGCGGGTTGAGCCGCGGCCGGACCGGCAACCTCGATTCCATCGTCGTCATCGGCCTCCACGACGTTGGCTTGCCGGATTCGATCGCGACCCTGGGATGCGTGTCGCTCCGGGTCGAGGACGTCTTCGGCAACAGTAGCGCGATCGTCGAGGCTCCGCTGCGCCCGCGAGGCGGCGCACCGCCGTTTCCCCTGGCGTTCAATGCCAGCCTCTTCGACCGGATCGCGATTCGAACCCTGCTCCAGGCCGACGATTCCGACGGCGACTACCTGGGGTTCTTCGGGACCGCGCGGCTCAACGACGGCACCCTGGGCCCGACCGATGGACGGCCCGACATCGGCATCTTCAACACCGCCGGATACCTCGGCACCACCGTGCCGGAGGTGCCGCTCGGATCGGGGCGGCCGGTCGGCGAGGCCTATCAGGCCATCATCCTCTATCTGTTCGATCGAGCCGGGCAGTTCCGCCGGATCGAAGACTCCGACCTCAGTCGATAGGACCAACCATGCGAAGGACCGTGGGATGGATCGCGCTCGTCTGGGCGACGGCGTGCCGCAACGAGGTGGTGAATGTCGACCCGCCGGCCCCGCGGCTCGGACTCGCCCTGGCCGTGAGCGAGGCCGAGGCTGATCCGGGCGGTAGGGTCGCGGTTCGACTGACGGTCGACGGGTCGGCCGCCGTCGCGGGCATCTCCGGGTGGCTCGGCTTCGATCCCACCCGGCTCCGCTTCCTCGGTCAGCCCGGGCCCGAGGGACCCTTCACGATCGTCAACGGCGCGGAGGCGCGGCGCGGTCGACTCCGGATGGCTAGTCTGGCGATGCCACAGCTCGACGGCGCGGCGGGCACCTTGGTGTTCGAGGTCCTCGCCGAGGGGTATTCGTCCGGGCTCTGGTACCAGCTCGAGTTGGCGAGCGACCGTACCGGTCGGGTGATCGGCCGCTCCGAGCGCCTGGCCGGGGCGGAGGCTGTCTCGGTCGAGGCGGATCTATCGGCGCCCAGACCGCTGGCGATCGGGGACTGGGTCGCGGCGCTTCCGAGGGTCCAGCGTCCCCCGGCGTTCACCCCTGGGGCGGGCGCGATCTTCGGCGACGCCACGCTCGACGGCCTGATCACCATCGTCGACGCGTTCGGTGCGGCGAACCTCAGCGTGGGGAATCAGCCGCTGCTCACCGATCCGTCCAAGGATTACGTGGTCGCGGCGAACGTGTTCCCGTTCAACCCCCCGGGGCTCGGAGAAGCGACCGATCCGGTGCCACCAGGTCTCGAGGCGAACGGCAACAGGGTCATCACCATCGTCGATGCCGTGGCCATCGCCAACGAGGCGGTCGGCAACGATCAGCCGGTCGTCGGTGAGGCGATCCCGGGTCGGGCGGCGGTTCCCACCCGCACGGTGCTCACGGGCACGTTCGCCGGCGACCGTACTCTCGCTCGCGACACGATCTACGAACTCCAGGGGGTGGTCAAGGTCCCCGGTGGCACGACCCTCACGGTCGAGGCGGGAACTCGAATCGAGGGTGATGCGGTCAGCCGCGGGACGCTGATGATCCTCCGCGGCGGACGAATCGACGCGGTCGGCACCCCGCTCGAGCCGGTGGTGATGACGTGCGCGTCGCCCGTGCCGGCGCCCGGGTGTTGGGGGGGCTTGGTGATCAACGGGCTGGCGCTCCTCAACAATGATGTCGCCGGCCCCGGGGAGATCGTGGCCTGTCCCGAGAAGCAGACGATTGGCAGCACCGAGTTGTACGGTGGATGTCTCAACGAGACCAACAGCGGGACGCTCCGCTACGTCCGGATCGAGCACGCGGGGCAGGCGGTTGCCGGCGTGCCGGCTCCGGGCCTCGCGTTGCTCGGTGTCGGTCTCAATACCACCGTCGACTTCGTTCAGGTCCATGGTAGCGCGGGCCCCGGCGTGTTCGCGTCAGGTGGTGTCGGCAATCTGCGACACCTGGTCATCACCGGGAGTGGTACCGCCGGGCTGGCTTGGGACGACGGGTGGCGCGGGCTCGGTCAGTTCATCCTGATCCAGCAGGCGGCCGGAAGTGGACCCGGACTGCAGGGGTCGAACTACGGGCTCAACCCCAACGCCGGACCGCGCTCGCGACCCGACCTGTTTCACGTCACACTGCTGGGCTCGCCGATGGGGAGCGGATCGACCGGGGTTCATCTGTTCGCCGGGTCCGGCCTCGCCTTGCGGAGCAGCATCATCGCGGGGTTCTCGGGGGCCGGCTTCGACATCGATGACCCGGCGACCTGCGCCCTCTTGGTGAGCGGGACCGACATCGCGATCGAGGGGACCTATTTCCATCAGAACGCCGAGGACTTCGCCACCGATATCGATTGCGCCGATGAACCCGGGTACGGCAGCCAACCCGCCCGAGCCAACGTGCAGGCGGACCCCCAGCTGATCGCTCCGTTCGCCACGGTCTCCATCGACCCGCGGCCGGTGTTCGGCTCGCCAGCGGGGGCGGGGGCGATCCTGGCGACCGGGGCCCCGTTCTTCGATGCGCTCGCCGGCTATTTTGGCTCGACCGAAGCCGCCTCGGCGGCGGGCAACGTCATTCCCTGGTTCGCCGGGTGGATTCGCGGGTGGTCCGGCCCGGTGCCGTGATGGAATCCCGGCCCGGCACCGGCACCTAACGATCGCCCGCGGTCGCTGAATCCGCGGGGCCGGGACGGATCGCCTCGGCGGGCCACTGGCCGGCCAGGAATTGGGAGAGGATGCTCTGGAACTCGGCCGGTCGGCTGAGCCAGGGCAAGAGGGCGCCGCCTCGGAGCGCCGCCGTGCGCCCGTCCGCGAACGCGCGAGCCCAGGTGTCGGCGTGGACCTCGAACAAGTGGCCGGGCCGGCCGGTGACGCCCTCGATCACCAGCGTGGGAGCGGTGACGGCGCCGAACGACGAGCGCCAGTCGTGGCCGGAGGCTGTTTTCAGCCAGCTCAGCTGGTACCGTTCGGGATCCACCAGATCGCTCGATGCGCCAGTGCACACGGTTCCACCAGCTGACCCGGCCGGCAGATCCGGCGGCACGAAGACCGGCTGGAAGTACCAGAACCAGAACTCCCGGCAGAAGGCGGCCGCGGTGGCGGAATCCCGGGTCGTCTGGTAGCTCAACCCGCCCCGACGAAAGCGGGCCGTGTCCCGCTCGAGCAGGTGCCAGGCCCAGACGAAGCCTTGGCTGATGGGATAGGGACTGATCAGCGCCAACCGACGGACGACCTCCGGATGCTGCGCGGCGTAGTGCGCGGCCACCGCCGCTCCAGTGTTGTGCCCGACGAGCCCGACCCGCTCGATGCCTAACGCAAGCCGCAGGGCCTCCAGATCGGCGACGTCGGCGGCGAGGCCGAGCGGCGCGGTCCCGCTCGGCCCTCGCGACCGGCCGGTGCCCCGGGGATCGTAGATGATCCAGGTCGCCGCCGAAGCCAGCGGGCCGATTGCCGGGCCGAGGTAGTCCATCGAGCGGCCGGGACCGCCGGGCACGACGATCACCGTGTCGGGCCCCGTTCCTATCACCCGATAGAACAGGGCCACGTCGCCGGTCCGGACGGTGGCCTCCTTCATCGCCCGGGCGCTGAGCGACCAGCGGCTGTCGAGGCATCCGCTGGCGAGGCCTATCGCGAGCGCCCCGCCGATCATCCATCCGCGCATTGTCATCATCGGGCTCGGCATTCGGAGTTGTCTTTCGTTTCCTCCCCTCAACCTACGGGGGCACGCAACTTGCCGATCACGACCATGTCACGGACGCGTCCACGCCGTTGGGAGTTCAAGCCAAGTCACCACCCGCCGATAACCGACGGGCAGGCTTGGCCTCGGGCGGAGGATGGCGATGGTGCGGACGCGAAGGCTCGCGATTTGCCTGGCGATCCTCGGCTGCGGATTCGAGCCCGAGGGTGCGGTCCCATTCGACCCTCCGCCGCTCTACCGGGAATGGTGGTCCGCCACCGAGTCCTGCTCCGGACGACGCGGCGCCTTCGACGAAGTGACCTGGGCCTACGTGCCCGGGCGTGCCTTCGCGTGTCCCAGTGGCGCCTGTGTGGGTCGGTGGGAACCAGGATCCCGCGTTTATGTCGCCCAGGCCTATCAGGACCACGAACTGGTGGTTCGGCACGAGATGCTGCACGCCTTGATCGGCCGCGCCGGGCACCCCGATCCACCGTTCGGGCAGGGCTGCCCGCTTACCTGGGAGACCTGGTATCACGCCGGCCGGGAGGTGCCGCCGGTCACCATCGACTGACCGCTCCGCCCACGCCGATGCGGTGAGACAGTTGGACCGTCACCGAGCGGACCTGCGGGCGAACCCACCGCCAGGGGCGATCGGCTTCGTGCGCATCGTTGAACGCAATGGTCAATCCGGCCCCATGCCGATCGAGCCAGCTGAGCCGCGCGTTCGCGGTCCACAGCCGGACGCTGTTGTTGTACTGCACGAGCAGGTTCGTGCGAAGCCGACCAAACGGACGGACGGCGAGTCGCGCGCCAACTAGGACCCGATCGAAGTTGCCCGGGCCGATTCGGACATGGTTGAGGTCGGCGAGCACCGAGGTCTCCAACCCTCGGGCGACGCGCCAATCCACCACGGCCGCTCCCCCGATCGCGGTGCCGTCGAGGAAACCGCCGCCTTCGACCCGGCCGGCGAACCGCAGCGTCGGTGTGATCGCCGCCCGCAGCCCCAGCCCCGCCTCGGTCCACCGATACTGGCCTCGAGGCAGCGTCACGGTCGAGGCGATCGCGAACGGGTCGAGGAGGCCTTCGTGGCGCCGGGTCACCGATCCGTCGACCTGCCAGCCTCCGGCCAACTCCGCCGTCGCGGTCAGCCGGAGCGTGCTCGACAGGTGGAACCGATCGGTAAGCCGAAAATTGCCAGCGGCGTCGGCCCCGACCACGACCGCCTCCGCTCCGGGCACGCCAAGGCCGCCGAAGCGGACCCCGACGGCGCCCTCGTAGCGGCGGTAGCCCCGATCGGTCAGGAAGCCGACTTCCGGGTTGAAGAACTCCCCGACTTGGGTGAAGCGGACGACCGACCCGGCCCGATCCCCGCGATGGGTCAAGCCCAGACTGTAGGCTTGGTCGCCGCCTCGGTACTGGGGCGTTTGAGTCTGCGCCGTCCACCCTTCGGCGACCCAACCCCGGCCGAGGCGGAGCGAGCCATCGGCGGCGAAGGTGCGATTGCGGTCGAGGAACGGAGCATCGGGCGCCGACCGTTGCACCGCGAGGGCGCCGACGGTGAGCCCACCCAGGCGCCGTCGAAGTCGGAGCGCGCCATAGACCTGGGACCGCGAGGTTCGGGTCTCCTCAGTGAGCAGGCCTAACGCGTCGACCTGCACTCCCCCCGGGGCGGCGTGCACGGTGCCGAATCCGCGAATCGGCACGGAGAGCCCCAGGGTGTCGAATCCGAGCCGGCGGCTGTGAAACAGGGCCAAGTCGGCGCCCGCGACGGGGTCGAAACGCGGATCCAACTCGCTCATCCCAGTGCGCCGATCTGGCTGGAACAGGCGATAGCGGGTGAGGTTGATCCGTTGCTCGTCGGGCTCCGTCTCGGCAAACCGCGGCGTGGCGGACGCCCACACCTCGATTCCCGAGGTGGGAACCAACCGAACGGTGCCACCAAACTCCTGGATGGTGCTGGTGCCGATCAGCCCGGAGCGCTGGGCGCGAACGTTGCCGATCGCCATCGGGGTCAGGGCCAACGCCGCCGTGTTCTCGGCGACCGGGATCGGACCGACCCACCCGGAGACGGTTCGCCGGTCGAGCCAGAGCAGCAGCTGCCCCGTCCACGGCCCGCGCCGTGGCAGGAAAGCAACCGCTTCGCGGGGGAGCCCAACGGTGAATCGCCAGCTGGTGGCGCCGCTGTCAATCGTCGCGACCAGATCGCGCGACAGATTTCGGCGGAACGTCGTCGCGCGCGGATATGCCCGCGTTTGCCATGGAAGCGATCGCTCGCCGGGGTCCGCCACCGCGAGCCACTGACCGGTCACGCTCCGGTCGCGGGCGACCGTGATCTCCAGTCGCCCGCCGCCGTTCGTGCCCCCGATTTGGATCGAGGCTCGCAGGAACTCGAGAGGGATCCGCCCGCGAGGCTCGAGCCAGAAAGTGTCCCGGTCAGGCCGGACGATGAGCGCCAGCGAATCGGCGGTCGTCGGTGAGGGCGAGGTGGGTTGCCCGACCGCCGTTCCGGTCCCGGAGCCGAGCCCGACGATCAGGACCGGGAGGATGAAGGATGGATGGAGGCGGAGACCCATGGCCCAGCATAATCCCGGTTCGCCACGGCCCGGTCACGGTGTCGGTTGCGGAACGCCGGGCGATCGTCGCACGGACGTGACCACCACGTTACCACCCGCCCCTTCCGTTGAATCACCGGCGGGTGGTAATTAGCCTGGCCTTCGGAAACGACCAACGTGCACAACGATCTACCGCTGTCCTGGGTCGCGATCTGCGATTCGACCGACGGCGAGTCTCCCGCGTTCTCGGCGCGATCCGAGCCCGGCGCGATTCGGGTTCGTGGCCATCTCAGCACTGGAACCCGTGGCTGGGTCCTCCGCGCCGGCGCCAATCGGCGGCGGACCACGATTACCTTGCGGGTCACCGCGGTCGAGCACCAGCCGGTCCAGGCGCCCGACCTCGAGTTCCACCGATACGAAGCGGTGATCCCGGTCTGGCGCTCGGGACGTTACCGGCTTCGGGTGACCCACGCCTACCTGCCGCGTCACGGACCGGGCCAGGGTCTCCTCGACCCGGTCTTCGAGGAGACCCTCCAGGTTCCCTAGTCCTGGCCGGCCTTGCGCCGGGGTTCGGGGCTTGGCAGCCTTCCCCGGATGACGACCGTCGAACCTAAACCAGCCGACTGGGGTGCGCTCCCCGACCGCGAGCAGGAACAGTTCCTCGCGGGCCCGCTCTCCCGCTGGGCCGAGCTCCGGCGGGTCGGCCGAATCGCCGCCGAGCTGATTCGCGGCTTTCGCGCCCTCCACTTCGTCGGCCCCTGCGTCACCGTCTTCGGCTCGGCCCGCTTTCCGGAAGGACATCCCTACTACGAAATGGCCCGCGAGGTCGGCGCCGGCGTCGCCCGGCTCGGCCTGACCACGATGACCGGGGGTGGCCCCGGCATCATGGAGGCCGCCAATCGGGGGGCACGGGAGGCCGGGGGCGAGTCGATCGGCTGCAACATCCAGCTCCCCAAGGAGCAACGGCCTAACCCGTACGTTGACCGGTGGATCACGTTCCGATACTTCTTCGTCCGGAAGGTGATGCTGGTGAAGTACAGCTACGCCTTCGTGGTGCTGCCGGGCGGCTTCGGCACCCTCGACGAGCTCTTCGAGGCCCTCACCCTGGTGCAGACCCGGAAGATCACCTCGTTCCCGATCATCCTGATGGGGACCGACTACTGGCGGCCGCTGCTCGAGTTCCTCGACACCACTCTGGCGTCGCGAGGGACCATCGATCGGAGTGACCTCGGCCTCCTGACCGTCACCGATTCGATGGACGACGTTGCCGCCGCCATTGGTCGCTCGATCGAGGCCAACGCCCCGAGCTGGACCCGCCGGCCCCGACGACGCCGGATTCTCGGGGAGAAATGAGCGGTGGATTGCCGAGGTCGACCGCCCGGCGATAGGTTGTCAACACTTCGTCAATCGGGACCATGGCCACTCTCAAACCGCTGATCCACCCGTCCACCGTCGTGCTCGACGACGCCGCGGCCCTGCCACCGACAGGGCTGGGCAAGAACGGGCAACTCGATGAGGCAGTCGGCGCGATGCGGCACCGGATCGAGGAGCTGCAGCTGGCGCTCGGCGCCGAGGAGCGCCGCGCGCTCCTGGTCGTGCTCCAAGGCCGCGACGCCTCGGGCAAGGACGGCGTGATCAAGAAGATCTTCGGCGACCTCAACCCGACCTACTGCCAGGTCCACTCGTTCAAGCGACCCACCCCGATCGAGCTTCGCCACGACTTTCTCTGGCGGGCCCATCAGGTCGTTCCGCCGGCCGGGGTCATCGGGGTATTCAACCGGTCGCACTATGAGGACGTGCTCGTCGTCCGGGTTCACCAGCTGGTGCCGGAATCCCTCTGGAGCCGGCGCTATCAGCACATCAACGACTTCGAACGGATGCTGGTGGACCACGGGGTGACCATCCTCAAGTTCCACCTCCACGTCTCGCGGGAAGAGCAACGCGAGCAGTTGGAGGAGCGACTCACCGATCCGACCAAGAACTGGAAGTTCGAGGTGGGCGACTTGAAGGAACGAGCCCGGTGGGATGAGTACACGGTTGCCTACGAGGAAATGCTCCGCCGCTGCAGCCCGGAATGGGCTCCCTGGTATCTCGTCCCCGGCGACAAGAAGAGCCCCCGGGACTTTCTGATCGCCGAGGTCGTCGTCGAGACGCTGGAACGGATGGCGCCGCGCTACCCGCCGGCCGACCCGGAGGTGTTGGCGTTGCGCGGCACGATTCGTTAGGGCGCCGAGTCGGGCTAGAAGAAGCCGCCTGGACCGTGAATCAAGTAGGTGAGCTTGCCGGCGCCGTTCAGGAAGAAAGGCGCCCGGCTGCCGAACGACTGGATGAACTTGGCCATCAGCCGCGGGTCGGTCGAGGTGACCGAGACGCCGATGAGCGGGACGCCGCTCGCGGTGAGATTCTCGTAGTCGAGGGTGTACTCGGGCCGGTCGAAGGAGGTGCTGAGGCCGGCGGGCAGCAAGGGGGCCAGGCCAGTCGGCACCTGACCCGGGCTGCTTTCGGCCGGCCAGATCTCGTTGTCGGCGTAGTAATTGGTGACCGCGACGGTCACGGCGCGGAAGTCGCCGGTCAACGAGGCCGTTCTCGCGGTGTTCCGCAGGTCGATGTACTTCATCAGCGCGATCGTCGCCAGCAGGCTGAGGACGATCATCACCATCAGGACTTCGACCAGGGTGAAGCCGGATCGGCGCGCCACGTCAACTCCGCCCTTGAAGGACCCGAATCGCTTCCACCATCCGGGATTTGAGGGAGTCGGTGGACCGCACGGCCACCGTCGTGTCACCGGCGGTGAAAGAAACCTCGAACCCTGATTCCCCGATGATCCGGTACCGGATCATCGCGTTCCGAACGCCGACGTCGCTCAGTTGAGTGGGGAGCCGCCCCTGCACGGTCGTGTATGCCTCGATCTTGCTGACCACGTCGACCAAGGCGAGTGTCGCCGATGCCGCCTGGATGGTGGGGTCCTCGGTCGGCAAGGTGGGCCCCGTCAGCCACTCGGGCTGGAGGGCCAGCACGCCCGCGCCCGTCGCGATCAGTCCGACCAATGCCAACCGGAAAAGGAACCGGCTGGTGGCCCCGCGCCGCTGGCCCCCCGGCGGCACCGGCGGGCGGTTCTTGTGGTCCGCGATGGCCGCTTGGGCGGCCTCGAGCAAGGCCTCTTTGCTCTGCCGGATCGACGGGTTTACCGGGTCGTTGGGCGGCACTTCGGGATTCCAATCGTTAGGGCAGGGACCTCTCGGGAATTTACTCGGTCACCGTCTCGCCCGCGATGGCCCGCTCCACCAACTCCGGGAATCGGACGATGTTGATCGGCTTGGTCAGGTAGCCGTCGAATCCCGCCGCCAGGGCCCGGGCTCGGTCGGCGGCGGAGGCGTAGGCGGTCAGAGCGACCACCCGGAGGGAGGGATCGCACGCCGCCCGGAGCTCGGCCAGGACCTCGAAACCGTCGAGGTCCGGCAACTGGATGTCGAGGAGCACCAAGTCCGGCCGGGCCTCCGCCGCCGCGATCACCCGCGCCAGGCCCACCCCGGTCTCGTACCCCACCACCACGTGCCCATGCCGGGCGAGGACCGCCCGAAACAGCTTCATGTTGTCGACGTTGTCGTCGACCACCGCCACGAGCCCGGGCATTACTGCATCCGGGTCCGCCGCAACACGGCGCGGACCCGCGCCGAGAGGGACGCCGGCTGGACCGGCTTGGTCAAAAAGTCCTGGGCGCCGAGATCGAGCACTTGGGTTTCGGCCTCGCCGGTGCGGGCGGTCAACACGATCACCGGCAAGCCCGACGTCATCACCCGAGCCCGAAGCTCCTCGAGCACCCCGACGCCGTCGAGCCGGGGCATGTCGAGGTCGAGGATCATCAGGTCGACCGGCCCGGCGTCGATCGCGTCGAGGGCGTCCAGGCCGTCGGCGGCCTCACGGACCAGATACCCCTCGCGCTCCAGCATCATCTTGATGAGCCGGCGCATCTGGCGATCGTCGTCGACCACGAGGACGCTGGTCTTGCCGCCGGGATTGCCTAACGTTGGGGCCGGGGCCATCGGTGGCGCTACGGCCGTGGCGATCGCCGCCGGGGCGCCCGGCGCCGCGAGGGGCGGTCCCAGGGAGGTCGCGACGGTCGAGAGGTGACCATCGCTCCCGGTCGAGGAGCGTCCCAGGTGGGCCTCCGAGGGCTCGTCGCCCAGCACCCGGATGATCTCCTCCGGCGTCGTCTCGCCCTCCCAGACCCGCAGCAAGCCACTCTCCCAGAGGGTCCGCATCCCGGCCGGCCGGGCCGCCGCCACCAGAGCGTCAGGGAGGGCCGAAGCGCCGATCAGCTGGGCTACCTTCTCGTCGACCGGCATGACCTCGATCAGTGCCAGCCGGCCCTTGAAGCCGGTCCCGCCGCAAGCCTTGCAACCGGGTCCCTTGCGGGGGTGCTTGGCCCGGGCCGCATCGGCAGGCTGGCGGAATTCCACTGGCAACTCGCCAACCGGCACCGCCACGGCGCAGTCGCCACAAACGCGACGGACGAGCCGCTGGGCCACCACGCCCTTCAGGGCCGAGGCGATCTTGAAGCCATCAACGCCGAGGTCGCGGAGCCTGGTCACCGCCGAGGCGGCGTCGTTGGTGTGCAGCGTCGACAGCACCAGGTGGCCCGACAAGCTGGCCTGGGTGGCGATCGTGGCGGTTTCGGCGTCGCGGATCTCGCCGACCAGCACGATATCCGGATCCTGGCGGAGCACCGAGCGAAGCGCGCTGGCGAAGGTGAAGCCCTGCGCTTCGTTCACCTGGAGTTGAGAGACGCCCGGGACATCGTACTCGACCGGATCCTCGACCGTGACGATGTTCACCTGGCCGGTCTTGAGCTGGTTCAGCGCGGCGTACAGGGTGGTGGTCTTTCCGCTCCCGGTCGGCCCGGTGACCAACACGATCCCTTCGCGGTGCCCGAGCAGCCGGAGCAGGAGGTCCGCTTCCTCGGAAGGCAGCTTGAGATCGGGGATGCTGGCCCGCAGGTTGGCCTTGTCGAGGATTCGGATGACGACTTTCTCGCCCCGCCGCGCGACCGGCACCGTCGAGACGCGGAGGTCGACGTACTTCCCGTCGACTCGCACCGCCGAGCGGCCGTCGTGGGGACGCAATGGGTCGGTGACGTCGAGACGGGACAGGATCTTGACTCGGCGGACCAACGCCGGCCCGGCCGAAGCCGGCAGCCGCATGACCTCCTTGATCACCCCGTCGAGGCGATAGCGAACCGAGGTCCCTTCGGCGAGCGGCTCGCAATGGATGTCGCTGGCGCCTTCGCGCACCGCGTCGGCGATCATCGCGTCCACCAAGCGGGCCATCGGGGCATCGAGCGATGGGTCCCGGCTGGCTCCGACCGCGGGCGTCTCGTCAATCGTCTCCACGGCGGATGGATCGAGCCCGTCGACCAGCCGGTTCACCGCCGCCTCCGGGCGATAGACTTCCTCGATCCGTTGGGCGAGGGCGTCGGGCGCGGCCGCCAGCAGGAGGACCTCTCGGCCGGTGATGAAGGCGAGGGTCTGTTCGAGTGCCAGGTCCCGCGGGTCCGCGGCGGCGATCCGGATCAACCGGTCGTCCGCACCAAGGGCGATCACCTGGTATTTTCGGGCGAGGTGTTCGGGCAGGAGCGCCGCGACCCGGGCGTCGATGCCCGAGAGGTCGGCCACCGGGACCTTGAACCGAATCGAGATCGCGTCGAGAATCTGTTGATCGGTCGCCAGGCCGCTGCCGACGATCGATTTCCACAGACTCGACCCCTCCGTCTGCCGCGCCCGTTCGGCCTGGGCGGCAGTCAGCACGCCGGCATCGGCCAGCGTCTGCGCCAGCCAGAGATCGGCGGGGCCGGCGGCGCGGGCTGGGGGGCCGGAATCGGCGGACACCGGGTCCTTTGCGGAGGCGGGCGGGATCACGTACCGGGTCGTCCTCGTTATACTAAATGGTTGTAGGTCAACAGTCTAGCTAGCCAACCTGATGCCCTTGCAGATTATCGTCCCGGGGGACAAAAGCATTACCCACCGGGCCCTGATGCTTGCCGCGCTCGCCCGGGGCCGCTCCGAGTTGCGAGGCGCCTTGGTCGCGGGCGACACCAAGGCCACCGCCCGGTTCCTCCGCGCGGTAGGGGCCGGCGTCGGGCCCCTCGTGGCCGGCCGCCATCTGACCGTTCAGGGCGGACGGCTGGCGCGACCGGAGCGGCCGATCGACTGCGGAAACTCGGGCACCACGGCCCGGCTCGGGATGGGGCTGGTGGCGGCGAGCAGGTTCGCGGTCGCGCTGACCGGAGACCGCTCCCTTCGTGGCCGCCCGATGAGGCGGGTTACCGATCCCCTCACCGCCATGGGCGCTCGGTTCGACCCACCCCTCGCCGACCGGCTGCCACTCGTCATCCGCGGCGGCCGGCTTCGGGCGATTCGCTGGCCGCTGCCGGTTTCGAGCGCCCAGCTGAAAAGCGCCATTCTCTTCGCCGGCCTGGTCGGCGAGGTTCCGGTTGCCATCTTCGAGCCGGCGGGCCTTTCGCGCGACCATACCGAACGGATCCTTCGGGCGCTTGGCGCCCAGGTCGAGACCCGGGACGGCTGGATCGAGTTCGAGCCCGGTCGCCCAGTCGCGTCGTTCTCGGCCCAAATCCCCGGCGACGCCAGCTCGGCCGCGTTTCTCGTCGGGGCGGCGCTGATCGCGGGACGGGAGATCGTGGTCGACAACGTGGGGCTCAACCCGACCCGCACTCGGTTCCTGACGGTGCTTCAACGGATGGGCGCCAGAGTCGAAACCACCCTGATGGCCGAACCCCTCGGCGAACCGGTGGGGACGATCCGGGTCGCCCCCGGGCCGCTTCGGGCCACGACCGTGTCCGGCGCGGAGATTCCCGGCCTGATCGACGAAATCCCCCTGCTCGCGGTCGTTGCTGCCCGGGCGGAAGGCACCACTCGGTTCGAGGACGTGGGCGAGTTGAGGGTCAAGGAGAGTGACCGGCTCGGGTTGATGGCCGCGAACCTGGTGGCCACGGGCTATTTCGCGACCGGCGAGGGCAACGTGCTCACCGTGGCCGGGTCCGACCGACCTCCGCGCGGCGCGATTCGGACCGCCGGCGATCATCGGCTGGCGATGGCGTTCGGCGCCCTCGGCTTGGCTCCGAGGGCGGCCATTCGGATCGACGACCGGGGCTGCGTCGGTGTGAGCTTCCCGGGCTACTTCGCCGCCCTCCGAAGGATCGCCCGGTGACCGGCCGGGTCGTGGCGATCGACGGCCCGGCAGCCTCCGGGAAAAGCTCGACCGCCGCCGCGGTGGCCCGGGCCCTCGGGGCCAGTCATCTCGATTCGGGGGCGCTGTACCGGGGGCTGACCCGAGTGGCCCTCGACCTCGGCACCGATGATCCGGCAGAGGTGACCCGCTCGGCGGAGGCGCGGGGGCTCTGCCTGGTGCGCGAGGGGCTCGAAATCGTGCCCTATCTCGACGGGGACCCAGCCGAAGCCCGGATCCGGACGGCCGCGGTGACGAACGCGGTCTCCCGGATCGCCGCGATCGGTGCGCTCCGTGACTGGGTCAACCTTCGGCTCCGGCGCGAGGCCCGGGACGGTCACACCCTGGTTCTCGACGGTCGGGACATCGGCACGGCGGTCTTTCCAGATGCCGAGGTGAAGGTCTTCCTCACCGCCACGCCCCACGCCCGGGCTCGGCGGCGGCTGTTACAGCGGGGGGGAGCCATCGCGAACGACGCGGTGGATGCGGAGGCCCGGCAGCTCGAGGCCCGGGACGCGGCCGATGCCGGTCGGGCGGTGGCCCCGCTCAAACAGGCCCCCGGTGCCACCCTGATCGACACCACCGATCTGACCCTGCGGCAGCAGGTGGACGCGATTGTCTCCCTGGCACGCAAAGTCTTGCCCAGCTAGCAGATAGGGGCTACCTTGTTGGGCTCCCTCGCCAGGCAATTCCGCCGGGCTGGGTGCCAACCTCAACCCGGGCCTCCCCAGCCCGAAGGGCGGGTATGTCCAAACCCCATAAATCAGCCGGCACCGCGTTCGCCACCGCGACCGGGCTGCGAGTCCGCCAAGATCTCTACGACGAGAGCTACAGCGATGCCGACTACGAGAGCATGCTCTCGATGTACGAAGGCACCATGGCCCAGATCGTCGAGGGCGAGATCGTCAAGTCGAAGGTGCTTCGGATCACCGATAACGCGGTGATCCTCGATGTTGGCTTCAAATCCGAAGGTTCGGTGCCGCTCGATGAGTTCAAGGAGCGGCCGAAAGAGGGCGAAGAGGTCGAGGTCTTCCTCGAGCACCTCGAGGATCACGAAGGCGCGGTCGTGTTGTCGAAGAAGAAGGCCGACTTCATGCGCGTCTGGGAGAAGATCCGGGTCGCGTATGAGAGCGATCAGCCGGTCGAAGGCACCCTGATGAAGAAGATCAAGGGCGGCGTCGTGGTGAACGTGATGGGCGTCGACGCATTCTTGCCCGGGTCGCAGATCGCCTTGCGGCGGGTTCCCAACATCGACGACTTGCTCGGGCAGAGCTTCGAGTTCAAGATCATCAAGCTCAACAAACGCCGACGAAACATCGTCGTATCGCGCCGAGTCATTCTCGAGAACGAGCGGGCCAGCAAGCGCGAGCACCTGATGAAGGAGCTCGAGGCGGGCCAGGTCCGGAAGGGTATCGTCAAGAACATCACCGATTTCGGGGCGTTCATCGATCTCGGCGGTGTCGATGGTCTGCTCCACATCACCGACATGTCGTACGGCCGGGTGTCGCACCCCACCGAGCTGGTCCAGATCGGCGGCGAGGTCGAGGTCAAGATTCTCGACATCGACTGGCAGCGGGAGCGGATCTCGCTCGGCATGAAGCAGCTGATGCCGTACCCGTGGAAGGACATCGCCGAGAAGTACCCGGTCGGTACCCGGGTCCAGGGCAAGGTCGTCTCGATCACCAACTACGGTGCGTTCATCGAGCTGGAGCCGGGCATCGAAGGCTTGGTCCACATCTCCGAGATGAGCTGGACCCGCAACGTCCGCCATCCCTCGAAGATCGTCTCGATCGGCGAGACCATCGAAGCGGTCGTGCTCAAGGTCGACGAGACCGAGGAGAAGATCTCGCTCGGTA
The DNA here is from genome assembly GCA_046160105.1 of Gemmatimonadales bacterium. Taxonomy (GTDB): domain Bacteria; phylum Gemmatimonadota; class Gemmatimonadetes; order Gemmatimonadales; family GWC2-71-9; genus SHZU01. Next base: position 220,334 of record JBJXGT010000019.1, read on the forward strand.
TGAAGCAGACCGAGCAGGATCCGTGGATGATTCTGCCGCAGCGCTATCCGATCGGCACCCCGATCTCGGGCAAGGTGCGGAACCTGACCAGCTTCGGCGCGTTCGTGGAGATCGAGCCGGGCATCGACGGCCTGATCCACATCTCGGACATGTCGTGGACCAAACGGGTGCAGCACCCGTCCGAAGTCGTCAAGAAGGGCGATGCGGTCAACGTGGTGGTGCTCAACATCGACGCCGAGAACAAGCGAATCTCGCTGGGCCTCAAGCAGGCCGAGGAGGATCCCTGGCTCAAGATCGGCGAGGCGCTGCCGGTCGGGACCATGATCAAGGGCCGGATTCTCCGGATGATGGACAAGGGTGTCGTGGTCGACTTGGGGAGCGATCTCGAGGGCTTCGCCCCGATGTCGCAGTTGGGCTTCGACAACGTTCAGAATCCGATGGACGTGGTGAAGGAGAACCAGGTGGCCGACGTCGAGGTGCTGGAGGTCGATCCGATCCACCATCGGATCGTGGTGGCGGTCCGGGGGTACCCGGAGGACGAGACCGGCGCGCCGCCGATCCAAGCGCCGCTGCCGCCGATCACCGACACGGAAGAGTAGGTCGCCCGGACGGGCCTGCGACTGGGGCGGGGGCCCAAAA
>JBJXGT010000020.1:0-101930 GCA_046160105.1 Gemmatimonadales bacterium
TCCTGATAGGCCTTGCCGACCGCCAGGAGCGCGGCCTCCTCGAACAGGCGCCCGACGAAGCTGACGCTGACCGGGGTGCCGTCGTCCCGGAAGCCGTTAGGCATGGTCAGCGAAGGATGCCCGGTCAGGTTGGTCGCCAGCAGGACGGTGCCGCCGAAGGTGGGGGTCACGAAGACGTCGACCCGCTGCATGGCCTGGTCCATCTCCCGCATCAGGAGGGTCCGAATCCGGCTGGCGTTGATGTACTCCACCGCGGGAATGAAGCGCGACGTCCGGAAGTTGCTGGGCCAAGTCCCCCGCCCTTGCCGAGTCATCTGGTCGTCCAGGTTGGTCCGAGTCAACTCGTCGAATGCCGCGGCGGACTCGGCCTGAAGGATGATCCGGGTGGCCGCGATCGGCAGCTCGGTCGGCAGCTCGATCGGGATCAGGGTGATTCCGAGCGAACGGAGGACCGCGAGCGCGGCATCGTCGAAGGCCTTGGTCGGATGCTCCAGGTCGAAGGCCGACTTGAGGTAGCCGACCCGGATTCCGGTGATCCCCTTGCCCTGATGCCAGCCGTACGGTCGGTCAACGGCTGACGGATCGCGGCCGTCGGCGCCCTGAATCGCGTCGAGGACGAGTCCACAATCCTCCGCGGAGCGACACATCGGGCCGGCTTTGTCCATCGACCAAGAGAGCGCCATCGCCCCATGCCGACTGACCCGGCCGAAGGTGGGACGAAGCCCGGTGACCCCGTTGCGGTCCGAGGGCGAGACGATCGACCCCAACGTCTCCGTTCCAATCGCGAAGCCGACCAGCCCCGCGGCGGTCGCCGAACCCGGCCCGGCCGACGAGCCGCTCGAGCCCTGGTCCACTTTCCACGGATTCTTGGTGGTCCCGCCGAACCAGACGTCCCCCATCGCCAGTTCGCCGAGGGTCAGCTTGGCCACCAGCACGGCGCCGGCCTTGTCGAGCCGCTCGACCACGGTGGCCGGCTCGTCGAAGCGCTGCTCCCGGAAGGGCCCGGTGCCCCAGGTGGTCGGGTAGCCGGGGACCGCGAACAGGTCCTTGGCCCCCCAGGGAATCCCATGGAGCGGGCCGCGATACTTGCCGGCGAGGATTTCCTCGTCGGCCTGGCGAGCCTGGTTGAGCCCCCGCGCCTCGGTGAGGGTGACGACGCACTGCAGGGTCGGGTCGTGCCGCTTGAGGCGGTCGAGGTACAGACGGGTCAACTCCATCGACGACACCTGACGGGTCCGGATCAGCTCGGCCAGGTCCGCCACGGGGAGGAACGCGAGGGCGGCGGGGTCGGCGGGCTTGGCAAGGCCGCGGCGTTTGGGCCGGCCTTCGCCGAGGCGGATCCTGGGGCCGGCCTTGACCGCCTTACCCGGCAACTCGGGATCGAAGCGAAAGGCGGGCGGCACCGAGTTAGGCAGGGTCACTTTGCGGACGTTGGCGAGGAGCCCGAGCGTCCCGCCGAGGGTTTGCACCAACTCGTCGATCTCGGGTTCGGTGAACTCGAGTCCGATCAACGCGGCCGCCTGGGTGACCATCTCTTTGGTGACCGTCGGGCCTTGGGCCGGGGCCTGGGGCGGCGAGCCACCCTCGGGTCGGACTCGCTCGGCCTTCCGCCACAGCGCCTCGGCGAAGACGGGATGGCCAACCCCGGCCAGCGAGCAGAGGGCAAAGAACGCGCGGCGGTCGAGGCCGTCGCCGGGCTGGTTCGTCATCGGTCCACTCAGCGCTAGATTGTGGGACGTGCGGCCGTTCGCCCGACGCCACCTTCGACCCGACCCATCATGACCAGATTGATCGAGTGCGTGCCCAATTTCAGCGAAGGCCGCGACCCCGGGATCATTCGGCAAATTACCGACGAGATCGAGCGGGTTCTAGGGGTGAAGTTGCTCCATGTCGACCCGGGCCGCTCGACCAACCGCACCGTGGTGACCTTCGCGGGCGAGCCCGAGCCCGTGGTGGAGGCCGCCTTCCGGGCGATCCGACGGGCGGCCACCCTGATCGATATGCGCCGGCACCAAGGCGAGCACCCGCGGATGGGCGCCACCGACGTCTGCCCGCTGGTGCCGATCTCGGGGATCTCGATGGAGGAGACCGTCCGCTACGCCACCGAACTGGCCCGCCGGGTGGCCACCGAGCTCGGGATCCCGGTTTACCTCTACGAGCATGCCCAGCCTAACGAAGCCCGCCGAAACCTCGCGGTGATTCGAGCCGGGGAGTACGAAGGCTTCGGCAAGAAGATCACCGAGCCCGGCTGGGCCCCGGATTTCGGCCCGGCCGTGTTCAATCCCGTCGCGGGGGCCACCGTGATCGGCGCCCGCGACTTCCTGGTCGCGTACAACGTCAATCTGAATACCACCTCCACCCGCCGGGCCAACGCGATCGCCTTCGACGTGCGGGAGGCCGGCCGCCCGAAACGGGAGGGCGACCCGCTCACCGGCAAGTTGGTCACCGATCCGAACGGTCAGCCCGTCACCGTTCCGGGATCCCTCAAAGCGGTCAAGGCGATCGGCTGGTTCATCGAGGAGTACGGCATCGCCCAGGTGTCGATGAACCTCACCGATCTCGCCGTCACTCCGCTTCACGTCGCCTTTGACGAGGTCTGCCAGAAGGCCGCCGAACGGGGGATCCGGGTGACCGGGTCCGAGTTGGTGGGCCTGGTGCCCCTGGCCACGATGCTCGAGGCCGGCCGCTATTTCCTCCGGAAGCAGCAGCGCTCGCTCGGCGTATCGGAACGCGAGCTGATCCACATCGCGGTCAAGTCCCTCGGGCTCGACGAACTCGGCGGGTTCAAGCCCGAGGAGCGGATCATCGAGTACCGGCTCCGAGACACCGGACTCAACCGTCTGGTCGACCGAACCGTCACCGGATTCGTGAACGAGACCGCCAGCGAATCGCCGGCACCCGGGGGCGGCTCGGTGGCGGCGCTGCTCGGCGCGCTCGCGGCCGCGCTCGGCACCATGGTGGCCAATCTGTCCTCCCACAAGCGGGGCTGGGACGCGCGGTGGGAGGAGTTCTCCGAGTGGGCCGTCAAAGGCCAAGCGCTCAAGGACGAGCTGCTTCGGCTGGTCGACGAGGACACGGCGGCATTCAATCGGGTACTGGCCGCCATGGCGCTTCCGAAAGCGACGGACGCCGAGAAAGCCACCCGGGCCGCGGCGATCGAGGAAGCCAATCGGGGGGCGATGGAGGTTCCTTTTCAGGTGATGAAGGCGGCCCACGCGACCTTCCCGCTCCTCGAAGCCATGGCGGTGCACGGCAACCCCGCGTCCGCGTCGGACGCCGGGGTCGGGGCGCTCTGCGCCCGGGCGGCCGTCCTGGGGGCGTGGCTCAATGTCCGCACCAACGTCGCATCGTTGAAGAACCGAGCGGCCGTTGGGGGACTGTTGGCTGAGGGTGCGACGCTGGCGGCGGCAGCGGCGACCCACGCCGCCGCGATCGAGGCGGTCGTGGAAGGGAAGATCGGCTAGCCACAATCCGGCGGGATCGCCCCGCCAGCCCGTGAAACACAGAAGGGCCGGGACTTGATCGTCCCGGCCCTTCTGCCGCCCCAGGCGTGACGCCTAGGGCCTCCCGCGAATCAATGCGTTTACGGCGCGCAGGGAACGGACAACCCGCGTGCGTCGCACTCGGCGGCCGGCACCAACATGGTGTCGTGGATGAGATCGCCGGCGCGGTCGTTCGGCAACGTGGCCTTGAGGCCGAACCGTCGCGCGTCGACCCAGCGAGTCCCCTGCTCCCACAGCAGCGAGTAGAGGCGGTTGTACACCAGCTCGGTGACGAAGTCCGCGTTGGGGGACGCGGTGGTCAAGGTGGTCGGCGCCAGGCCGCCCGACCGGGTCCGAATGATGTTGATGTCGTCGATCGCGGCCTGCTTCGACCCGGCGAACCAATTGGCCTCCGCCGCCAAGAGGATCAGCTCCTCGTTACGAATGATGGCGATATCAGCGCCAAGATCCGCGGTACCGTCGACGTTGTTGAACGTGGCCGGCTTGTGGTTGTGGAGCGGCAGGCTGCCCTGGGTCCGGTTGACCGCATCACCGGTCGCCAGCTTCACCTTGGCCGTGAAACGGTCGTCAGGCTGTCCATTGCCCTTGAGTCGGGCGCCGCTGACGATCGAGTTGTGAACGTAGAACCGCTGGGCCGAGAGGTTCTCGGAGATCGGGTTGTTGGGCTCGCCCGACGCGGTCGAATACGCGTAGGTCACACCGGCCTGGAGGCTCCCCGTGCGACTGATGAAGGACTCGTTGAGCGCCGTCAGAGCAGCGGTGTAGGCAGCGTTGCCGCCACCAGCCAGGGTGGCCCGAAGGACCTGTGCCTTGGCGGAGACGGCCCGGTTGAACTTGAGGAAATCCGCCGGCGTCGCCGCGCTCTCGAATCCCGCGGGGGTTCCGAATGGGAAGGCGGCACCCCCGGCCTGCAGGGCGGCCTTCGCCTCATCGAGCTGGGCGATAATGTAGGTGTAGACCCCGACCTGGTTCACGAACGGAGCCGGGGGAGCGTCGAGTCCCACTTCCACCGCGAGGGGGGCCCCCAAGGCGCCGTTTCGGATGATCGTGCGGAGGAACAAGACCGCCTTGATCGTCTGGGCATAGCCCTTCGACGCCGACTTTTCGGCGGCGGTGAGGTCCGCGGCGGCGTCGATGGCCTTGAGATACTCGTTGATGGTCCGGATGGTCTGGTACTTCCCAGCGAAATTGGCCCCACCGAACCCGCCGGCTTCGAGCGGACCCCGCAGCATCTCCTGGGTCAACCGGGGATCGTTGCCGAGCAGATTGTATCCCTCTCGCCCGAAGATCGCGTAGAAGGAAATCTCGCCGCCGACATCGGCCGCGGCGCCGGCGGCGACGCCGAGGGCCGCCCGCCCGAGGATCGCCTTGTTGGGCGCCCCGGTCAACTGCTCGACGGTCGGCGCGTTGGTGTTGAGAATGTTGTAATGGCTGTCGGAGCAACCGGCCGCAAACAGCAGGGCCGCCGCGCCCGCCATGGTCCTGAATTGAGTCGTCGTCATTTGATAGGCTCCTAGAAGCTCACGGAGACGTTGAAGAAGACGCTCCGACTGGGCGGATACGGCGTCACGTCGACGTTGGATCGAATCGCCGCGGCACCGAAGTTCGCCACCTCCGGATCGAGGCCGGTGTACTTGGTCGACCAGAGCAGATCACGGCCGGTGAGGCCGAGGCGCATGTCGCGGATCCCGAGCCCGAACGCCTCCGACACACTGCGCGGCAGCGACCAGTTGATCGCGACTTCACGCAGCTTGAGGAAGGTGGCCGATTCGATGTACGGCGTGATGATACCCCGAGCGGCGAAGCCGGTCACATCCCAACGCTCGCCATACGCCGTGGTACCGAAGTCGGACGCCGTCTTGCCATCGTCATAGAGCAACTGGGTCAGATTGGTGACGGTGCCCCCTTTCTGCCAGTCGACCGTGACGCTGAAATTCAGGCTCTTGTAAGTGAAGCTGTTCTGGAAGCCGAGCCGGAAGTCCGGATTGGTGTCGCCAACGTCACCCTGAACGACCGCGCCGGCCGAGTCACGGGTGCCGAAGATGCGGGTGAGCGGCTTGCCCTGCGCGATGAACAGCACGCCCAGGCCGCCGAACCCGGAGCCCGGCGGACGGAACGCGGGCACCGGGAGGGAGTCGACGTTGGACCGGACCAAGTTGAACGATGTTGACGATACCCAGTTGAACTCGTTCTTCTGGATCGGGGTGATGCCGAAGACGACCTCAAACCCCTTGTTGGAGATCTGCCCGCCGTTGAAGATCTCACTGGCGAAACCGGTCGACGGCGCTGGCGTCCGGCTGAGGAGCAAGTTGGTGGTCTGGCGCCGATACGCGGTCACGTCGATGTTGGCCCGACCGTTCCAGAAGTTGAGGTCGAAGCCGCCCTCGATCTCCTTGACCCGCTCGGGGGCGATGCTGGGATCCCCGGCCGTGGTGGCCACCGCGAACCCATTCTGACCGCCCAGCTGCGGGGTGGCCAGCAGAGTGAACTTGTTCCCGAAGTTCGGCTGGTTGCCGAGTTGACCGTAGCCACCCCGAATCTTGAACTCGCTCCCGGCGCCGACCAGATCCCGGAAGCTGAACTTGGCCGAGACGCGCGGATAGGCGTAGTACTTCCCGATGTCACCATTCGCGCTCGATCGCTCGGCGCGAACGCCACCCGAGATCAACAGCCGGTCGTCGATGAGCGAGATGTCTTCCTGCCCGTAGAACGCGAAGGTCCGTTCCGGGGTGAGATTCTGCCCCACCACGACATTGGTGCCCTGGTTGACGTTCTGCTGCCCGGGGACCAGGTTGTCGGTGGTGATCCGGCTGGTGAGGAGCCGGCGGTCCTCGTACTGCATACCACCCGAGGTGGTGAACTGGATCCCGCCGGTCCGCAAGGTGTGCACCCCGCCGACGTTCCAGTTCATCTGCCGGTTCTTACCGTTGTTCTGAATCGCCGTCCCCGGGCGGGCCTGATTCACCTCATAGTACAACTCGTTGGGCGACCAGAGCTCGTCATTCTGATTGAAGAGGTCCGCGCCGCCCGACATCACCACCCGGAAGCTCGACTTCTCCGAGGTAAAGGCGTTGTAGGTCGCGGTGATGCCGCCGGTGAAGCGATACGTCTCGGCCTCGTTGCGGGCGAATTCCGCGGTCTGGAGCGGATTGGACGAGACCCCACCGCCCGCCGCCGGATTGAGGTAGCTCCCGTCGGACTGCTTCCGCAGGTCGATGAAGCTCGGGATGTACGCCAGCGCGTAGCCGAAGCAGGCGTAGTTGTTGCAGTTGTTGCCCCAGCCGCGGGCGTGCAAGGCGCGGTTGAAGACGCTCGAGACCGAGATGTCGATCTTCTTGCCGACCTTCTGATCGACGTTGATCCGGAGTGCCTGGCGGCTGAACCCGGTCCCGGGCTCGATCGCGTTATCCCGCTTCCAAGTCGCCGACATGAAGTACTTGGTGGACTCAGTGCCGCCGCTGACGTCGGCCACCGTCTCGTACGAGAGGCGGTTCTTGCCCCACACCTGGTCGTAGTGGTTGAACGCTTCGAGGCTCCGACCCTGCAGGAAGGTGCCGGCCGAGGCGCCGTGACCCGTGGCCGGGCTGGCCGCTTCGGCCACGCTCGCGTAGATCCGCGGCTTGTAATCGCGGAGCAGGTCAAAGGTCCCCAGCCGCTGCGACATGTTGACCCGGGTGCTCCCGGCAACACCTCGGATCGTCTTGACCACGACCACGCCGTTGGCCGCCTTGGCCCCGTAGATCGCCGCCGCCGAGGCCCCCTTGAGGACCTCGATGCTGGCGATGTCCGCGGGATTCAAGTCCGCGAGACGGTTGGCCGGATCGTCTTCCAGCACGCTGGCGCCGTTGTCGATCGTCGATCGCCCGCCGAGCACTCGGGCGTTCGAATAGATGACGCCGTCGACCACGAAGAGCGGATCAAAGGCGCCGAGAATCGTGTTCGAGCCCCGAATCTGGAGCTGGAGACCACCACCCGGCGCGCCGCCGTTGCCCTGAATGTTGACGCCGGCCAGCTTGCCGTAGAGGGCGTTTTCGATCGTGGCCGAGGCAACCTTGGTGATGTCGTCGCCGGCGACGTAACCGATCGAGGTGGACGCGTTCCGCCGCTCGACCACCGTCGTCTGCCCCGAGACGACGACCTCATCGAGTTTGAACACGTCCTGGTCGAGGACGAAGTTCACCGTGTTCTGCGCCGCCGGGACGATGGCATCCTTGCGGGAAAACCCGATCGCCCGCACTTGCAGCCGGACATCGCCACTCGGAGCGGTAATCGAATACTGACCCTGCGGGTTGGTCCGCACCGAAACGCCGGTGGTGACCACCGAGACGGTCGCCTCCGCGATCGGCGCCCCCGTGCCGGTCCGAGTAACGGTGCCGGAGATCTGGCGGCCCTGGGCAGATGCCAACCCAGGCAGGGCGATCAAGCCCACCAACGCCAGTCTCAGGATTCTACGATGCATTGCCATCGAACCCCCGAGTTGTGTTGTGATGATTCGGAACGGATCCAACGCCTGCCACACGACCCACCCGGGTGACCCCGGTTCACGAGGGCCACCCGTCCATCATTCAGTTTTCGCCAAGTAAGGGCCCCAAGATGCCCCTTCGACATCCGACCCCGCAAGACTCGGATGCAGCATCATTGCGGACGAATGCAACTCATACGCCGGCCCCACCTGGCACTTATCTAATTACAAGACAACGACTTACCTCAGGCAACACGCCCAGACATGCGTCAGAACGACACGGGCCACGTCTCCGATGTCGTCGAACGGACACGCACCACCGGGAACCCGTCAGCGCCCACCGCATACCGTGCGAACGGCCGCGTTGGGCCGAAAATAGTACATCCAGTGGTCGACCGACTCCGCATCGACGATGACGAAATCCGCTCGCCGCCCCGCCTCCAGCGAGCCGAGCCGGTCGGCCAGCCCGATCGCCCTCGCCGCGACTTGGGTGACCCCTTTCAGCACTTCGGCCGGTGTCATCCGTTGGAGCGTGCAGGCCAACATCATCGCCAGCGGGAGGTGATAGCTGGGGGCCGAGCCGGGATTGAAGTCGGTGGCGACCGCTACCGGCACGCCCGCCTCGATCAACGGGCGAGCCCGCAACGGCGCGACGTTGAGGTAGAGCGAGGCGATCGGCAGACTCACCGCCACGACGCCAGCCCGGGCCATCGCGTCGATGCCGGCCGGGCTGACCTGCTCGAGATGGTCGGCCGACGCCGCCCCGACCTCCGCCGCCAACTCCGCCCCCCTGCCGTTGGTGATCTGATCGGCGTGGAGCTTCGGCCGGAGGCCATGCCGCTTCCCCGCCTCGAGGATCCGGCGGCCTTCCTCGAACGAGAACGCCGTCTCCTCGACGAACGCGTCGCAGAACCGCGCCAGCCCAGCCCCGGCGACCTCCGGGATGATCCGGTCGACGACCAGATCGACATAGCCCCGATGATCGTCCCGGTACTCCGGCGGGAAGGTGTGAGCCGCGAGCAGGGTCGGCACCAAGGTGCCGTCGTAGCGGGTCGCGACCTCCCGATACACTTCGAGGATCCGCCGCTCCGCGTCGAGGCTGAGCCCGTAGCCGCTCTTGGCCTCGACCGTGGTGACACCTAACGACCGCATCTCGCCGAGGAATCCGAGGCACCGTTCCACCAAGGCCGCGGGTTCCGCCGCCCGGGTCTTCGCCACGGTCGAGAGAATCCCGCCGCCCGCCCGGGCGATGTCGAGGTAGCTGGCGCCACCGAGCTTCTGGCCGAACTCGTCCGCTCGCCAGCCGGCGAACGCCAGGTGGGTGTGGCAGTCGACCAACCCCGGCACCACAATCCGGCCCCAGGCGCTCTCGCGGGGCGCCGCGCGGAACTCATCGGGAAGGTCCGCCTCGGCGCCGACCCAACGGATCTGGTCGCCACTCCAGACCAGGGCCGCCCGGTCGATCGGATGGACCGCCCCCTGAGGACCCTCGGCCCGGCACTGGTAGAGCCGGCCGATGTCGCCGAGGACCCGAGCCTCGGTCACGGCGCGGCTTTGGTATCGAGCATCGGAAGGTCGACCCCTCGCTCGCGGGCCACCGCGATCGCCTCGGGATAGCCCGCGTCGGCGTGGCGCATCACCCCGGTGCCCGGGTCGGCGGTCAGGACCCGTTCGAGACGCCGGCCGGCCGAGTCGGTGCCGTCGGCCACCGCGACCATCCCGGCGTGAATCGAATAGCCGATCCCAACTCCGCCACCATGGTGGAGCGACACCCAGCTCGCCCCGCAGGCGGTGTTGAGCAACGCGTTCAACAGGGGCCAATCGGCGATCGCGTCGGAGCCGTCCTTCATCGCCTCGGTCTCCCGGTTCGGCGAGGCGACCGATCCGGTGTCGAGGTGATCGCGACCGATCACGATCGGCGCCTCGACCCGACCCGTCTTCACCAACCAGTTGAACTTGGCACCCATCAGGGCGCGCTCGCCGTATTCGAGCCAGCAGATCCGGGCCGGCAGTCCCTGGAAATGCACCTTGGCTCGGGCCTGCTCGATCCACCGGCGAAGGCCTTCGTTTTCGGGGAAGGTCTCCAGGATCGCCTGGTCGGTCACCGCGATGTCGTTGGGATTGCCCGACAGCGCCGCCCACCGAAACGGCCCTGCCCCTCGGCAGAACAGCGGCCGGATGAATGCGGGCACGAACCCAGGGAAGTCGAAGGCCTCCTTCATCCCCCGCCGGTCGGCTACTTGGCCGCGGAGGTTGTTGCCGTAGTCGAAGGCCACCGCGCCCGATCGCTTGAGGTCGAGGATCGCCCGAACGTGGACCTCCATCGCGTCGAGCACCCGGGCCTCATAGCCGGCCGGATCGACCTCGCGGGCGATGGCGGCGCTGGCGACGGTTTCGCCGATCGGGAGATAGCCGAGCCGCAAGTCGTGGGCGGAGGTTTGATCGGTGACCACGTCGACCGTCACCCCGCGACGAACCAGTTCGGGCAGCACGGTGGCGATGTTGCCGACCAGCCCCACCGAGAGCGGCTGGCGTTTCGCTCGCGCCTCGAGCACCAGGGTCACGGCCCGGTCGAGGTCGGTTTCGAGGCGATCGCAGTACCCAGTCGCCACTCGCCGCTCGATTCGGCTCGGGTCGACGTCGACGCCAAGGAACGCGGCCCCGTTCATCGTCGCGGAGAGGGGCTGGGCGCCGCCCATGCCGCCCAGTCCGCCAGTGACGACCAGCCGCCCGGCGAGGGTGCCCCCGAAATGCTGGCGGGCGCACTCGGCGAAGGTCTCGTAGGTGCCCTGGAGGATGCCCTGGGTCCCGATGTAGATCCACGAGCCCGCGGTCATCTGGCCATACATCGTGAGCCCGAGGTGATCGAGTCGGCGAAACTCGTCGATGGTGGCCCACCGGGGCACCAGATGGGCGTTGGCGATCAGAACCCGAGGCGCTTCGTCGTGGGTCCGAAACACGCCGACCGGCTTGCCGCTTTGGACCAGGAGAGTTTCGTCGTTCCCCAGCCGGCGCAGAGTCGCGACGATGGCGTCGTAGCAGGCCCAGTTGCGGGCCGCCTTGCCCCCGCCGCCGTAGACGATCAACTCGTCGGGTCGCTCGGCGACCTCCGGATCGAGGTTGTTCATCAACATCCGGAGCGCGGCTTCCTGGTGCCATCCACGACACGACAGGGTGGTGCCGCGGGGCGCTCGGATGGCGGTACCAGGGCGTCGGAGGTCAGAGGCGGTCGTGGTCATCGATCGCTTTCACGGGCTTCGGGCCCGGTCGATCGGCCGGCGCACCGTCGCCGCCAGATCGTCGGGCGTGTAGGGTTCCTGCAGAAACGCGGTGGTGCCGGTGGCCGGGCGCTCGAAATCGCCGGTGTACCCGGAGGTGAAAACTACCGACATCGACGGATACCGTTCCTGGAGCCGACGAGCAAACTCCCCGCCGCCCAGCCGAGGCATCACCACATCCGACACGATACACGCCACCCCCGGGGTGCGGGCAAGGAGGTCGAGCGCCTCGATGCCATCGGCCGCCTCGCCCGCGAGCGACTTCGGCCGTTATCTTCGGCGACCGACATGGCCATCGCTTTCTCCGACGACTGGGCCCGCGCTTGGGGGACGACTCTGGCCGCCAGCCCCGAATACCGCCAAGTGGCCGTGACCTGGGAGGGGAGCGTTGCCGCCGTGGCGGGCGACGAGCCGAACGCGCCCGCGGTGTTCCTCGATCTCTGGCATGGCGATTGTCGGACGGCCCGCGCCGCCACCGAGGCCGACCTGGCGTCGGCGACCTACCTGCTCCAAGCCGCCCCCTCCGCCTGGCGGGACTTGTTCGAGGGTCGCCTGGCGCCGGTCATGGCCCTCCTGACGGGCCGGATTCAGATCATGCGCGGCGAGCTGGCCACGCTCCTCCCCTACACGGCCGCGGCGAAAGAACTGCTCCGCCTGGCCGGGACCGTTCCCACCGAATTCCCAACTGGCTGGTAGAGGGTTGCCGCAGCGAACGCCTCGGGTAAGTTCCGGTCCATACGACTCCGCGTCTCGGTGACACGGCGGCCCCCTGGACCTGTGTCAAAAACACACGGCAACCGATCCTGTTTGCGGCGCGTAAACTCATACAGGACATGCGTTTGGATTTGTTGGCCCGGCGGCACAGGCCGTGCCTTCTAATGAACCGATTTGGGGTCGACGAGCGGGAGATGGTCGCCCGCCGCACGGTTCGCCAATCGGAAACACAACTGGGAGGGTGCAGGATGAAGAACTTCTTCGCGCGCACGCTCGGCACGATCGTGGCGCTCGTTGGGCTCGCCACCGGTCTCGAGGCTCAGCAGGCCGGGACGGTGACCGGTCGGGTCGTAGACGCCGCCAACAAGTCGCCGTTGGTCGGGGCCCGGGTCACCGTGGTGGGCACCGCGCTAACTGTGGCCACCAACGCGGATGGCCGCTATCGTCTCACCGGGGTCCCCTCGGGAACCCAAACGGTGCGGGTCTTTCAGATCGGCTACGCCGCGGCCACTGGCCCCGCTGAGGTACCCGCGGGCGGCACCGTCACGGTCGACATCGAGCTGACCCTGCGACCGTTCTCGCTCGACGAGTTCGTGGTCACCGCCACCGGCGAGGAATCGCGCCGGTCGATCGGTAACTCGGTGGCCACCTTCGACGCGGCGCCTGTGGTGGCGAACAGCGCGGTCACCAATCTCGCCGACCTTATCTCGGCGAAGATTCCCGGCGTGGCGGTGTTCGGGAACAACATTACCGGCGGCGGCCAGCGAATTCGGATCCGGGGCAACTCGTCGTTGTCACTGTCGAACAATCCGATTTACGTCGTCGACGGGGTCCGGGTCTGGAGCGACGTCAACTCGTCGTCGATCGGGATCGGCGGAACCAACCCCAGCCGAATCAACGACCTCAACCCCGAGGACATCGAGGCGGTGGAAGTGGTCCGGGGGCCCTCGGCGGCCACTCTCTACGGCACCGACGCCGCCAATGGGGTGATCGTCATCAAGACCAAACGCGGCAAGGCCGGCAAGACCCTTTGGAACGTCTATGGTGAGCAAGGCTTCGTCCGGGACCGGAACGAGTACCCGGACGCGTATCGCGCCTGGACCACTGGGGCGACCTCGGGCACGACATCGAGCGTCTCCAACTCGGCTCAATGCCTACTCGACCGCTTCGCGACCGGGGCCTGTCGGATCGACAGCGTCAGCAATTACAACCTGTTCGCGGACCCGGAGGCGTCCCCGAACGGCACGGGGTACCGCAACCAGTATGGGCTCCAGGTGAGCGGCGGCACCGACGCGATCCGGTATTTCGTCTCCGGCGAATGGGAAAACGAGGTGGGCGTGCTCCAGATGCCGGAGGAGTTCCAGAACCGGCTGCGATCTCAGCGAGGGATCATCGACCTGATGGGCGACCAGGTGCGGCCAAACGGTCTCCGGAAAGTGAACCTGCGGGCCAACATCAACACCAGCTTCGGTGACAAGGCAGACCTCGCGGTTTCGGCGGGGATCGTCAGCAGCAACCAACGGCTGCCCCAGACGGACAACAACACCACCGGCCTCCTCTCGAACGCCTACGGCGGCCCGGGCTTCAAGAACAACAGGGTCAGCCCGGCCTCGGGGGTGACGCGGACCAACTTCGGCTATCGGCTGTACACGCCGGACGAGTTCTTCTCGGAAACCGTGCGGCAGGACATCAACCGTTCGATCACTAGCGCGACGGCCAACTATCGCCCGTTCTCCTGGTTAGCGACCAAGGCGACGATGGGATTCGACTTCGCGGCCCGGGAGGACTCGGATATCTGCCGCCGCGACGAGTGTACCTACTTCGGCACCTCGAAGCTGGGCTTCAAGTCGAACAACCGGACCAGCAACTACGTCTATACTGGAGACGCCAACGCGGCGGCGACCTACCAGCTCAGCGACCAGATCGGCCTCAAGTCGATCGTGGGTTTGCAGTACGTCAAGGAGAAGTTCGCCCGGAATGGGGCGAGCGGCTCCGAGCTGCCGCCTGGCGCCACCACGGTCACGGCCGGCGCCATCATTTCGGCCGACGAGTCGACGGCCGAGAGCATCACCCTCGGGTTCTTCGCCGAGCAGTCGGTGAGTTTCAAAGAGCGACTCTACCTGACCGGCGCCGTCCGGTCCGATCGCAACAGCGCGTTCGGCAACAACTTCAAGCGGGTCTACTACCCCAAGGCGGCCGTGTCGTACGTGCTCTCCGACGAACCCTTCTTCCCGAAGTCGAGCGTCCTTTCGAGCGTCCGGCTTCGCGGCGCGTTCGGATCCAGCGGACGCCAGCCCGGGAACACCGACGCGATCCCGTTCTTTGGTCCGTCGACCACCAACTTCGACCAGACCGACATCCCTTCGTTGATCTTCTCCGCGCTCGGGAACACCGCCCTCAGGCCGGAGCGGTCGCAGGAGATCGAGGTCGGTTTCGATCTGGGACTCTTCGATAACGCCGTCAACCTCGAAGTGACCGCGTACCACAAGAAGTCGAAAGACGCGCTGATCGCTACGATCGTGCCGCCCTCGGTCGGCGCCGCGACGACCCGGTTCGACAACCTCGGGTCGGTTCGCAACAAGGGCATCGAGGCCGCGCTGAACATGCAGCTCCTGAATCAGAAGTCGACGGGCTGGGATGCGACGGTCAGCGTGTCCTACAACAGCAACAAGGTCACCGATCTCGGTGGCACTCCGCCGCAGATCGGCACCGTGAACTCGACCAAAGAGGGCTTCCCGATCAACGGGTACTTCCTCCGACCCTACACGTACGCCGACGCGAACGGGGATGGGGTGCTCGCGCTGTCGGAGTTGACGGTGGGGGACACCGCCGAGTACGTGGGCGCCCCGAATCACCCCCTCGAGGCCTCGCTGTTCACCGGTCTCGAGTTGTTCGGGCGCAAACTCCGGATCCAGGGCTTGGTCGATGTGAAGGCCGGCGGCTATCAGCTCAACGGCACCGAGCGGATCCGGTGCGACAACCGCCTCAATTGCCGCGGAGCCGCCGACCCGACCGCGCCCCTCGACATCCAGGCGCGGGCCCTCGCCGTTCGGGTTCACCCGAGCCGAACCCAATTCGGCTTCGTCGAAAACAACACGTTCCTGCGGTTCCGCGAGTTGTCGGCGACCTACACGCTGCCCCCGTCGGTCAGCCAGCTGTTCCGGGCCAATCGGATGACCTTGACGGCATCCGCTCGGAACATCGCGGTGCTTACCGGGTACACCGGGATCGACCCCGAGGGCGGCTACTTCGGCTCCAACTCGGGGTTCGTCAGCGACTTCCAGACGCAGCCGCCTCCGACCTACTTCACGTTCAAGCTGAACGTGGCGTTCTAAAGGAACCGACGACATGTTACGTACTCTCAGCCATTCGATGCGCCGGATCACCGCCGTCGCGACCATCGTCGGCCTGCTCGCGGCCTGCGACAGCCTGGTCGAGGTAACCGACCCCGACATCATCCTCGACGCCAACTCGCCGGCCGGGGCAATCGCCCTGAAGAACGGCGCCCTGCTTCGGTTGGCGCAGGCCACCAGCGGCGGCGGCGACGACGTCGGCGGACTCGTGTTGTATACCGGCCTGCTGGCCGATGAATGGATCTCCGGCGACACCTTCGAGCAGCGCAACTCTGCCGATCAGCGGAATTTCGCGGTCTCGAACAGCTTCCTCGACGACGGGTTCCGCGCGCTCAACCGGGTTCGGAACCTGAGCGACGACGCGATCGAATCCCTCCGCCGGTGGACCCCAGCGCCGACGGGCAACATCGGAATGATGTTCGCCACCAAGGCCTTCGCCGAGAACCTCATCGGCGAAGTGTACTGCAACGGCATCCCGTTCAGCGACTACGAAGGCCCTAACCTCATCTTCGGTACCCCGCTTCCCTATGACTCCGCCTTGGCTCGAGCTGCGGCGTCCGCGGACTCCGCCTTGCTCTACGTCGGCGGCACCGACGGACCGCGGGTGACCAACTTCGCGAAGATCGTCAAAGGACGGGCCCTCCTCAACCGAGGGCAGTACGCCGCGGCCGCGCAGGCCGTCGCCGGCGTTCCGGCCACCTTCCGGTGGGAGGTGACCCACTCGGAGAACTCCGGCATCAACCAGATCTGGTCGCTGAACAACAGCGCCAACCGCTACGTCGTGGCCGATCGGGAGGGCGGCAACGGCCTCAACTTCATCTCGGCCGCTGACCCCCGACTGCCCACCTCGAAGCCCAAGCCGAAGGCCTTCGACTCGTCGACGGACTTCGTCCAGCAGGATATCTACGCCCGATTGTCGTCGGTACCGATCGCGACCGGCATCGAGGGGCTCCTGATCACCGCCGAAGCCGCCCTCAAGAACAACGACGTCACGACTTGGCTCGCGAAGCTCAACGAGGCGCGGGCCACTCGCACCGATCTCGCCGCCCTGGCCGACCCGGGTGACGCCAACGGCCGGGTCGACCTGACGTTCCGGGAACGGGCCTTCTGGATGTTCTCGACTGGCCACCGCCTCGGCGACCTCCGTCGGCTGATCCGACAGTACGGCCGGGCCCAGAACACGGTGTTCCCGACCGGCACCCACTTCAAAGGCCCGACCTACGGAACCGACGTGAACTTCCCGATCTCGTTCGACGAGCTCAACAACCCGAGCGCGCCCGGGAACCAGCAGCAGTCGACCTGCACCGATCGCGTGGCATAGTCGCCGCCGGCTGGGTCCGCCTGACCGAAGCAAAAGAGGAGGCCGGATCCGTCGATCCGGCCTCCTCGCTTTCCAGTCTTTGTCGTCCATTCCCCTGCCCCGAGTGGAACGGGGCAGATCACACCGGCGGCGTCCCTTAACGAATCCCGACGACCAACCCGTCCAGCGTCCCTCCGTAGGACGGCTGGAGCGCCCCCATGGTCGGAAAGGCCGCCCCGCTCACGCTGCCCGCCACCAACGCCCCTCCGACCGAGCGGCCGACGATGGCGCGAGCCGCATCCTCAGAGGCGGTCCCGAGGAAGGTTGAGTACACCAAGTCCTTGAGTTCGCGCGACAAAGCGACCACGAAACCATCCCGGTCGCCGCTGTGGCCCGGTTGATGGGCGCCGGCGGTGGTGGCGAAGTTGGCGCTATAGGTGGCGCCGCTCAGCCAAACCACCCCATTGACGTCGACACTGACGGCCTCGATCCCGTCGGCCCCCTTGCCGCCAACATAGGTGGAGGCCACGATCGACCGCCCGGTCTGGGAGAGCATGGTCACGAAGCCGTCACCGCGGATCTCGAGGTCTCGCCCAAGCGGCGACACGCCGAGCCCACCGAACGCGGATTGGAAGCCGTTCGCCGCGCCGGCCAACGTGGCCGAGGTCGTCGAACCAGCCACCAACACCCGCCCAAACCGATCGATCGCCAGGCCGTGGGCGCCGACCCTCTCGGATCCGGACCCGCCCAGGTAGGTGCCAAACACCAGGGCGCCGTCACGATTGAATCGGGCCACCCAGACGTCCGTCATCCCTCGGAGCGATCGCTGGACCGCATCGGGCGTCGTCGGCAGGTCGCTCGAGTTGGTGGTCAGAGCCACGATGACCTCACCGGCGGGGGTGGCTCGAACCGTTGGCGAGCCAATTTCCTGTCCCCGCCCCCCGAGGTAAGTGGCCCAGACCACGGTGGAGCCGTTGGGAGCGACCTTGAGGAGCACCGCGTCCTTGCCGCCCTTCCGGACCGAAGACATCCCGCGCTTGAACCAGGCCTGGGGAAGGTCGCCGCGTTCGGTCCCGGCCACGACGTAGATGTACCCGGCCGGATCGACGGCGACGTCGCTGATGCCGTGATCGTCGCCGGTGCCGAGATACGAGCACCAGTAGAGGAGGCGGCCATCGGCCGAGAGCCGACAGACGAAGCCGTCCTGAAAACCCCCGCCATAGGTCGTCTGGAACCCGGACGACACGCCAGGCAGGTCCGGTCCGGCTCTGCCCGCGACGATCAGGCCCCCGTCCGGGGCGACCTCGATCGCCAACACCTCGTCGACCCCACGAGCACCGAAGTAGGTCGACCAGACCCGCTGGCCTCCGGTGGTGAGTGCCGCCACCACCCCATCGCCGCCCCCCGCGAACGACTGGTCGAACCCGCCGAACACGGGAAAGCTCCCCGAGGTGTTGCTTCCAGCCACGTAGAGCCGTCCGCCCGGTCCTTCGGCGATGTCGCGAAGCATGTCGACCCCTGCTCCGCCGAGATAGGTGGCAAACGACACCCCGCGGCTCGAGGGTACCAGGGGCGTGATGTCGGTCTGCTGGGTGGTCCGACGGGTCGGCTCGCCGTCCGGGGGGGTGGTGTCGTTACATGCCGAGAGGAGCCCCATGGCAAGCAGGCCAGCCTTCGGCCAGGTATTGGCCTTCATGTGCCCTCCCCCGATGACGAGGCGATCGCCTGGCTAAGTGGGCTCGACGAGTGAGTTTAGCCCCAGCCCGCAAGGAGACGACCGCTACTGCCAAGACTTGCACAGCAATCGGCGGGCCAACTCTGTTTTGACCGAGAATCGGGCCATTGACCGGCGAACCTTTGCAGGGCGACATTGAAACGCGGCCCCCCGCTTCTCACCCCCAGTTCCTCGGAGTCGGTTCGATGCGCCCCTGTCCTGCCTGGCGGCTTTCCGCCGTTCTCCTCGTCGCGGCCTCCACTTCCCTCCCGGCTCAAGGCCGGATCACCTCGCCGAAAGAGCAGTTTGGTTTTGCGATCGGCGACGACTATCAGCTGGCCACCTACTCCCAACTGACCGACTACTGGAAGAAGCTCGACGCGGAATCGGATCGGATCCAAGTGGTCTCGATCGGCAAGACCGCCGAGGGCCGGGACCAGTGGATGGCCATCGTCACGTCGCCAGCCAACTTTACCAGACTGGACCGGCTTCGGGACATCTCCAGCCGGCTGGCCCGGGCGGAGGGAGTCAGCGATGCCCAGGCGCGGGCGCTCGCGAAGGAAGGCAGGGCCGTGGTCTGGATCGACGGCGGCCTCCACGCGACCGAAGTCCTCGGGGCGCATCAGCTCATGGAGCACGTCTACCAGATGGCGTCGCTCGACGACGAGGAAACGGTCCGCCTCCTCGACGACGTGGTCCAGTTGATCACCCATGCCAATCCGGACGGGATGGAGCTGGTCTCCAACTGGTACATGCGCCGCGCTGATCCGACCAAACGCAGCGCCGGTGAGCTGCCGCGACTCTACCAGAAGTACATCGGGCACGACAACAATCGCGACCTGTACATGAACGCGATGCCCGAATCGAAGAACATGAGCCGGGTGATGTACCGGCAGTGGAACCCTCAGATCATGTACAACCACCACCAAACCGGTCCGGCTGGGGCGGTGATGTTCGCCCCGCCATTTCGTGATCCGCACAACTACCACATCGACCCGATTCTGATCAACTCGCTCAACATGATCGGCAACGCGATGCACGCCCGATTTGCCCAGGAGAACAAACCCGGGGTGGTGCAGCGCGAGGCCGCCAGCTACCAGACCTGGTGGAACGGCGGCCTCCGGACCACCGCCTACTTCCACAACATGATCGGGATCCTGACCGAGACGATCGGCAGCCCGACGCCGATCACCATCCCGGTGGTTCCGGATCGGCTGGTGGCCGATGGCAACGGGCCCTTCCCGATCATGCCAGGCCCCTGGAAGTTCCGCCAGTCGATCGACTATTCGATCACCGCCAACCGCGCGATCCTCGACTTCGCCTCCCGGTACCGGGAGCACCTGCTTCTCAACGTCTATCGGATGGGCAGCACCGCGATCCAGAAGGGAAACCAGGATACCTGGACGCTCTTCCCGAAGCGGATCGCCGTCATGCGGGAGGAAGCCGCCAAGGACAGCCGGAGCACGACCACCGACCCGCTCGGCGGGCGGATGCTCGACCCGAAGTACTTCGCCCTACTCCGGAAGCCCGAGGACCGGGACCCGCGCGGGTACATCATTCCGTCGGACCAGGCTGACTTTCTCACCGCCACCAAGTTCGTCAACGCGCTGATCGAGTCCGGCATCAATATCCTTCACGCCACCGCCCCGTTCACCGCGGGCGGCGCGTCCTATCCCGCCGGCTCGTACGTGATCAAGACGGCTCAGGCATTTCGGGCCCACGTTCTCGACCTGATGGAGCCGCAGGACTACCCGAACGACATCCCCTATCCCGGGGGCCCCCCGA
This sequence comes from Gemmatimonadales bacterium, assembly GCA_046160105.1. Lineage (GTDB taxonomy): Bacteria > Gemmatimonadota > Gemmatimonadetes > Gemmatimonadales > GWC2-71-9 > SHZU01. The sequence goes on from JBJXGT010000020.1 coordinate 20,110, forward strand.
AGGCGCCCTATGACAACGCCGGCTACACCTTGGCGATGCAGATGGGGGTTCGGTACGACCGGATGCTCGAGGGGTTCGACTGCCCCTGCGTCAAGATCGCCGACGTCCTCCGGAAGCCTCCGACCGTCGCGACCCTTCCCTCCGGCGGGCGCGGCTTCGCCCTGTCTCGAGGGGTGAACGACAGCTACCTCGCGGTCAATCGTCTGTTGGCGGCCAAGCAACGGGTCGAGGCCACCCGGACCGACTTCATCGTGCCGGCCTCGGGCGAAGCCGCCAGAATTCTCCGGGCCCTGGTCGATGAGCGGGGGATCCCGATCAAGGCGGCCAGCGCGACTGGTCGAGCCCTCCGGCCGGTCCGGGTGGGGCTGTGGGACCAGTATGGCGGGTCGATGCCGTCGGGCTGGATCCGGTTCATCCTCGAGCAGTTCGAGTTTCCGTTCGAGGTGGTGTTCGTCAAGCGGCTCGACGCCGGCGACTTGAACCGGCTGTTCGATGTCCTGGTCTTCCCGGATGGTGCCATCCCGGCCCGCGCCGGCGGGGCGGAGAGTGGGAACCAGGTCAATGCCTTTTTCCGTAATCCGCCGGCGCCGGCGGCGGACTTGCCTGCTGAGTACCGCGATCGGGTCGGTCGGATCAGCGCGGACACCACGATCCCGGCGCTCCGGGCCTTCCTCGAAGCGGGTGGGCGGGTCGTCACCATCGGCAATTCCACCTCCCTGGCCCGGCATCTCGATCTGCCGATCGACAATCACCTGGTGGAGCGCACCCCAGCCGGTCAGGTCCGCCCGATCCCGCGGGAACGATTCTTCGTCCCGGCCTCCCTGCTCGAGGTGACGGTCGACAGTACGGCCCCGAGCGCCTTCGGGATGGGCTCGAAGGCGGTCGTGTTGTTCGACGAGAGCCCGGTGTTCCGGCTCCTTCCCGACGCCCCGACCCGGGGGATCCGGCCGGTGGCCTGGTTCGCCACCGCGTCGCCCCTCAAGAGCGGGTGGGCGTGGGGCCAGACGTACCTCGAGGGCGGAGTGGCGGCGGTCGAGGCCAAGGTGGGCCGCGGCACCCTCTACCTCTTTGGTCCCGAGATCACCTTCCGGTCCCAGCCCCACGGGACCTACCGGTTCCTCTTCAACGGTCTGCTGGGGGAGTGAGCCAATGCCGGCCCTTCCGTACCTCGAATACGACCAGGCCTCGGCCCGGGTCCGGGCCGTCTACGACGACATCATGGCCACCCGGAAGGTCGACTGGATCAACAACTTCTGGAAGGCGATCGCCAACGATCCCGAGACCCTCGAGCGGACCTGGCACAGCATCAAGCAGGTCATGGCCGCCGGAGCCCTGGATCCGCTCACCAAGGAGTTGATCTACATCGCGGTCAGCACGACCAACGGGTGCGAGTACTGCACCGCCTCCCATACCGCGGCGGCCCGGAAGAAGGGGATGTCGGACGCGATGCTGGGTGAACTGTTGGCGGTGGTCGGGATGGCGAACGAGACGAACGCGCTGGCGGTGGGCTACCGGGTGGACGTCGACGCGGCGTTTCGGTAGTGCAACTTGCTGCAGACCGGCCGTCATCGCCGTCGAGTCAGGTGATGACGGCCTCCTGCTTGGTGATCTAGATCACAGCCATCTCGGCCGGGCCGGGCTCCTCGTCGCCGTCCTCTTCGGCACCGCCGGCGTCCATCAATCGCGCGGCGATCAGGGGCAAGGCGGCCGGAATCATCAACTCCGGATCGAGCTGCATGATCTGGGCGAACCACTGGGCCGACTGTTTCGCCTGGTGCAGGTGCAGCATGACAGGGTCGAGCATGGTGCTACCCTCTTTCTCTCCGTCAGTCCGGCCCCCCAGCCAGCCGACGCCCGATTATCGGAAGCGGCGCCTTCGTCTTGAACGCCTCAGGGCTCCATTAGTTCCAGATTCGTGCCACGAATCTTCGCGGCCCGAGGCCCGCCTAACCACGACCTGCGGCCGACCGCAACCACAATCGCTTAGCTGTGTCACCACGAGAAGACGACCGGGTAAGAGCCAGGTATTCCCCCAGCCTCATCGACTCGGCGGTCGTCGGCATAACGCCACAGGCCTCGCGGCCGTGTGTCGATCCGTCATGCTGGTTGCGACGAATCGTCATGTGCAGACCGCGGCACCCCACCTTAGATTGATCGCGTTCTCACCCCTGGCCACCGTGCGCACTCCGCTCCGATGTTTCGCCTTGACCTTCGCCCTCGGGGCCATGGGCTGCACGATCACCTCCCTGCCGCCGGCTGGTAGCCGCGCCGACGGCGGGCCCGTCGCCACCCGGGGGACGGTGACCCACGAGGCCCGCTCCCAGCTTCGGCTCTACCGCGACGCGGCGGGGTGCGAGTCGGTGCAGACCGTCAACCGCCGGTTCCGACTGGTCTCGGTGCGACCGCCCGGCGGGCGCATCCCGCGGCGACTGGTGTTGGAAGAATCCTACGATATTCGGCATTGCCTCCGGTCCGAGAGCAGCAGCTCGGAGGCGGTGGTGACCGCCTGGACGCCCGACAGCAGCACCGCCCGGCCGGTGTTCCGGATCACCGGCCGAGGGGTGACGGGGGAGCCGGATGGACCCCTCTATCGGATGACGGCCCAGGGGTGTTGCGGCAGCCAGAACCTCTCGACCTACTTCAGCCTGATCACCGGGCGGGCCCTGTTGTGGTCGAGCGGTCCGGTCCGACGGCTCGAGGCGCCGGAGGGCCGCCAGTCCCGGCTGGCGGGTTTCCACGACACCTATTCGGCCGGTAACCCGCCTGAAGCCGAGATCGACTCGACGGTCATTGGGGTGCTTTTCTGGGCCGACGAGGAAGCGTCGCTCGGGCGATGGGCGGTGCACTCGACGGAACGGGACCATTTTGCCCTGGAGGGCCTCGCCTTCGTGATTCGCGGCCGGGTCTCCACCGACTCCCTGGTGTTGGTCGGCCCCGCGGATTCCGCCGGCCTGGCCCTCGAGGTCCGGCTGGTCGCACCGGCCACCGAACGCCGGATCCAGTTTCGGGTCCCGATTCGGGGCCTCGACCTCGACGCCAGCCAGGCCAAGCTTCCCGACGGGATTCGCCTCTCGCCGTCACGATGATCGCGGCGATCCTCCGCGACCCTAACGCCCGGCCGATCATCGGCCATCGCGGCGCCAGCGGACTCGCTCCCGAGAACACCCTCCCCTCCTTCGACCTCGCCGTCGAGCAGGGTGCCGAGGCCATCGAGTTCGACGTCCGGATCTCGGCGGACGGGGTGGCGATGGTCCACCACGACCCGACCCTCGACCGGACCTGCGGCCGGCCCGGGGCCATCGAAGCCCTCACCGTTGCCCAGATTCGGGAAGCAGACGCCGGAGCGACCTTCAGCCCGAACGGGGTGGACTTCCCGTTCCGATCGCGGGGAATTCGGGTACCCGCCCTGAGCGAAGTCCTCGACCGCTACCCGACGTTGGCGATGCTGATCGAGATCAAGGTCGCGACGGCCACCTCGGCGGTCCGGGAGGCACTGAGCCGAGCGGGCGCGATCGACCGGGCGGTGGTAGCCTCGTTCCGCCGGGCGGCCCTGACGCCGCTGCGGGGCACCGGGGTCCACATCGGAGCCGCCCGGCCCGATATCCTCCGGCACTACCTCGCCTCGCTGGTCGGGGGCCCATGGCGACCGCCCGCCCCGGTGTGTTTCGCGGTGCCCTACCGATACAAGGACCGGATCGAGGTACCGACTCCCCGGTTTGTCGCGGCGGCGCATCACTACCACCGCCCGGTCCACGTATGGACCGTCAACGACCGGACCGTGGCCCGCCGTCTGTGGGACCTGGGGGTCAGCGGCATCATCTCCAACTTCCCGGGCGAGATGCGGCGTGAACGGGATGGGATCCAGCCGGTCGCTTGAGCGGCCCCGCCAACCTGCCGATACTCGGGGCAATGGCCACCGACCCCGTCCTCCTGTCCCGGTACACCCAGGACATCAGCTTCGACATCCGGGGCCTGGCCCGTTACGTGGGCAACCTCGAAGAGGGCCGCTCGAAGGTCTCGGTCAACAGCACTCTGTCGGTCGGCGATCGGTGGGATCACTATCGCTTCAGAGTCACCGCGGATCAGCTGGTCCGGCTTCGGACCGGCGAGCTGGTGGGCAAGAACGGCTCGGGCAACGAGGTGGCGCCCGACGAGACAGTGCGCTATCAACTGCTGTCCCCCTCGGGACAGGTCGTCGCGGACTCGGATCCGGATGCCGGTGCCGAGTACGAGGCGTGGCAGGAGCTGACCTCGGACACCAACCTCGAGCTGACGACCGGGAGCTACACCCTCCGCGTTGCCCGCGGGAGCGAGTCGGTCAACGCGAAGGAGTACATCTACTCCTTCACGTTTCGGAGCGGGCTGTCGCCGATCACCGACGACACCGAAGAGACCGCCTTCCGGGAGTTCCTGACCACCGAGCGGCCGGCGATCCAGGGGGCCGAGTTCGACCAGTACGCCAGCGTGACCGCCATCCTCGGTCTGTTTACCGACGTGCGGGCGTTCTGATCCTGGCAAGGTCGTCGAGCAGGGCACCCGGGGAGGGCGGCCGGCCGAGGAAGTCTTCGATCACGCGGCGAGACGGGCGGGTCAACCCGAACCGATACAACGACGCCGACACCCCTCGGTACCACCCCGGATTGCCGATCGTGGCCGGCCCGAATCTGGTTCCGGCCCGGCGGCGGATATCGGCGATCAAAAAGGCCCCTAAGGCGTAAGTCGAGAGGTACCCCGGCGAGTTGATCAACTGCCCCCGCGCGGCCCACCAGGAGAGCTCGGGGTGGGGCCGGATCTTGAGGTACCGGCTGGTGATCTCGGTCCAAACCTGGTTCGGTGGCGGCGCCCCGGCCCGGTGGACCCGATATTCGAACAGCGCCCACGCCATGTCGAAGACGATCCCGGAATACTTGGCCCGGAGCGATTCCGCCAGGGTAACCGAATCGCCAAGGAAGGTGTTTTGCCAGGCCGGCTCGAACATCTCCAGCATCGCCAGATCGGCGATCGCCTCGGTGAAGACGTCGCTGTCGGGCCAGTCGTTGTAGGCCGGCCGGGCACGAATCGCCGCGATGTGGACGGCGTGGCCGGTTTCATGGAGGAGCTCGTTGAGGTTGTCGAGGCCCCCGACCCGATAGCCCGTGAAGATCCACGGCTCGACCCGGGCCCAACGCCCTTGCTGGATTCGCCCCGCCGCCCCGAAAGTGCTATAGGCGACCGGGACCCGGCCGGGCAGGTTGGCGTAGTGGATGTTCAGGCTCGGCGGATCGGCGCCCAGGGAGCGGTAGTACCGATCGTTGACCGCGAAGAGCGAATCGCGAGGCAGCCTGGATAGCAGGGCGCGGCTCGCGGCGCCGTTGTAATGGTAGACGTCCCACGGCTCGAACAGGGTGTCGGGCAAGGTTGCCCGCCAGGCCTCCAGCCCCCGCAGCAACCAGCGCTCCACCTCGGCTCCCGTCAGACCCACGGTGCGGGCCAGCTCCTCCATCGGGGACGACCCGTTGGCCCAGGCGCGCCGGCGGATCGGTAACAGCCGGGCGTACGGGCTGTCGGTCTCCCCGTGGCCGTTCACTGTGGTCCAGACCGTATCGAGGGCTCGCCAGAGCCGCTCCCGGCGGGCCGGATCGTCGGTGGTGCCCAGTAGAGACAGAATGGTGAGACGGTCGAGGGTATCCCCCTCGACGACGATCGCGGAGGCGGCCGCGGCGTAGCAGGCATAGATGGCCCTCTGGAGAGCGCCGAGCCGATCGATGGTGTCGCTGGCGACCGCCGACGGAGTCCAGGCCGTCGGATTGCGTTGACAACCCGCCGCGTCGGACTCTTCCGGTTCAGCCCGATCCGGGTTGGGGGAGCGGTCGTAGGCCTGGCGAACCGCCGCGATCGCCCGTCGATCGACCGGGGCCAGGGCCGAGGACCGAACGGCCTCCAAGGCAGCCTTGAGGGCACGCCACCGCTCGGCGTAGGCCGCTTCGAGGGTCGGAACCGGGACGCCGGCCAGGTTCGCCGCCACCCCTCGCGCCCGGGTCACATCGAGTTGATCGCGGAGATACCGCATCGAATCGTAGACTTGCTCGATCCGCTCCACCGGGGCCTGCGCCCGCGCCGAGCCCGCCGCCGCCGCCAGGAACGCCAGGGTCCCGAGCCATTTTCCCATGCTGCTACCCGTCCGGAGAGGCCGGTGGTAATCTACCGTAGCCCCTGAGGAGGTCCGAATGCGAATCGTCGCGGTGGTGGTTGCGGTGTCCGGGTTGGCGAACGCATCGGCGCTGGGACAGGCGCCGCCGGTGGCTATCGAAGAATGGACCGTGCCGTGGGAAAGATCGGGACCCCGGGATCCCTCGGTGGCACCGGACGGCCGGATCTGGTTCGTGGGGCAGCGCGGCAACTACGTCGCCCGCTTCGACCCGAAGACGGCGAAGTTCGAGCAGTTCGCGATCGACTCCGGCACCCATCCGCACACCGTCATCGTCGATCCGGCCGGGAACGGGTGGTACGCGGGCAATCGGAACGGGATGATCGGCAAGATCGACGGACGCACCGGGGCGATCACCCGCTACCCGATGCCCGACAGCACGGCCCGAGACCCCCATACCATGGTGTTCGACCAAGCCGGCGACATCTGGTTCACCGTCCAGATGAGCAACTACGTCGGGAAGCTGGCGACCCGGACCGGTCGGGTCACCCTGGTGAAGATGGATACCCCGAGCGCTCGACCCTACGGGATCCTGCTCGACCGCCAAGGCCGGCCGTGGTTCGACCTGTTCGGCACCAACAAGATCGGCACCATCGACCCCGCCACGATGAAGCTGACGGAGTACGCGCTACCGAATGCCCGGAGTCGGCCCCGGCGGATCGCCCTCACCTCGGACGGAGGAGTCTGGTACGGGGACTACGTCGGTGGGGTCCTCGGCCGGCTCGATCCCAAGTCGGGCGCGATCAAGGAGTGGCCCGCCCCGAGCGGCGCGGCCTCGATGCCGTACGCGATGGCCTCGGACGATCAGGATAGAGTCTGGATGGTCGAGACGGGGGTTCAGCCAAACAAGCTGGTCGCGTTCGATCCGAAAACGGAGCGGTTCGTCGAGAACGTGGCCGTTCCTGGAGGCGGCGGAACGGTCCGGCACATGGTGTTCGATCCAAAGACCGGGTTGATCTGGTTCGGCACCGACAAGAACACCATCGGCAAAGCGAACGTCGGGAAGGCGGCCAAGCCGACCGCCTAACAGGAGTCGGTCAGAGCAGGCGCTCGACTCGAATCGGGAGGTCGCGGACCCGAACGCCGGTCGCGTGGTACACCGCGTTCGCGATCGCGGCCCCCACCCCGATGGTGCCGATCTCGCCGACGCCGCGGGAGCCCAGCGTACTGGCGACCGGATCCCGCTCGTCGACGAAGAGCGCCTCGACCGAACCCACGTCCGCGTTCGCGGGCAGGTGGTAAGTCGCCAGGCTCCGGGCCAGGAAGCGCCCGCTCGACGGATCGAACCGGGAATCCTCCAGCAGCGCCTGGCCGATGCCCCAGAGCATCCCGCCAATCGCCTGACTCCGGGCCCCGATCGGATTGATGATCCGGCCGACGGAAAAGACCCCAAGGCATCGCGACACACGCGGCACCGGTCGAGCCGGGTCGACGCGTACCTCGGCGAACACCGCGCCGTAGGCGTTCATGGCGAAGGCGCCGTCCTCCCGCTTCGGCGCCCAATGGCCCAGTTCGGTGAGCGCTTCGAGCTGACGGAGCGCGAGGACCTCGGGGTATTCCCGCGGTTCGAGGCCCGGCTCGCCCGCCAGCTGTTCGAGGCGCTCCTTGAGCCGGGTGGCAGCGATCTGCACGGCCGACCCGACCGACAACGTCGTCGCCGATCCGAAGGTCCCTCCCGCCTCGGGCAAGTCGGTATCGCCGAGCCGCACGTCGATTCGTCCGGGCTCGACACCAAGAACGTCACTGGCCACGAGCGCGAGCGTGGTCGCCACCCCGGTGCCGATCTCGTGCGCCGCGCTCTCGATCGTGACCCGACCGTCGCGCCGGAGGGTGACGCGGGCGGTCGCGCCGAAGCGGAACGTCGACATCAGGGCACCGGCGACACCCCACCCGATCCGGACCGCGCCATCGCGCATCGAGCCGGGTTCCGGCCGGCGAGCGGCCCACCCGAACCGCTCGACGCCGATCTCGAACGCCCGACGAAGTTCCTTGCTCGAAAACGGCTTGCCGCTGGTCGGATCGGCGGCGGCGTCGTTGCGGAGCCGCAGCTCCACTGGGTCGATACCGAGCGACCCGGCCAGCTCATCCATGGCGATCTCGAGGGCCACCATCCCGGGTCCTTCATGGGGTGCTCGCATGAAGGTCGGTTGGGGGCGATGGAGCCTAACGATTCGGTCGCTGGTCTCGATGTTGGGGCAGGCATACATGGTCCGGGTGCCGAGGGACCCGTGCTCGACGTAGTCCTCCGCCATTGCCGCCGCGGCGATGCTGTGATGGCGAATGGCCGTGAGTTGCCCGGCGGCCGTCGCCGCGAGGAGGACCCGGTGGCGCGTGGCGGGCTGATAGCCATGGAGGGTGAAGGAGTGCCGTCGGGGCAGGACGATTCTCACGGGGCGCCCGGTCTCGCGGGCCAAGAGCGCCGCCAGAATCTCATGACCCCATGTCGAGCCCTTCGCGCCGAACCCGCCGCCAACGAACGGCGAGCGGACTCGAACCCGCTCGGGAGCCAGGCCCATCGCGGTGGCCAGCGCAGCCCGCACCCCGAAGACCCATTGGGTCGCGGTGTCGACCACCAGGTCGCCACCATCGAACCGGGCCAGCACTCCGGCGGGCTCCAGCGCGGCATGATGACGATCGGCGGTGGTGTACTCGCCCTCGACGACGACCGCACCGGCCGCGATGCCGGCTTCGAGCGAACCGACCGAGGTCGCCGACGGCGCCCAGTCCTTGATCTCGATCGCGTCACCGGCCAAGGTCGCGAAGTCGGTCCGCGCGGGCGCCGGCTCGTATTCGACCACGACCCTGGCGGCCGCCGCTTCGGCCGCGCGTCGATTCGTCGCCAGGACGAGCGCGACGGGCTGCCCCTCGTGGCGGACCTCGCGGTCCATCAACGGCACGGTGGCCTGCCCCGCGGCCCAATGGTCGATGGGCGGAACCACGACGAGGTCTCCCGGGATGACCACCCGGACCACGCCTTCGACCGCGCTGGCGGCGGTCGTCTCGAACGAGCGGACCCGGCCGGCCGGAATCGCGGCGAGGACGAACACGCCCTCGAGCGCGGACTCCGCGGGCAGGTCGGCGAGGTACTTGGCGGCCCCGGTGACCTTGGCGACGGCGTCGGTCCGGATGAGACGGGGGCCGGCGGTCACCGCCCAGTCTCCGCCAGCAGATCGGCGACGAGCCGGATCGCCAGCTCCCGCTTGAAGGCGTTGTCCGAGCGCGGCTCCGCCCCGGCAAACTCGGCGTCGAGGGCGGCGCGGATGGCGGCGGCACCTAACGGCTGGCCCGTCAGGGCCGCCTCGGCGGTCCGACAGCGACGGGGGCCCCATGCCACCCCGCCCACGACGATCTCGGGCCCGTCCGCCGACCGGGTAACGGCCGCGCTCACCAACGCGAAATCGAACGACGCCCGGTCCCGGACTTTTCCGAACCTCGCCGACCGAGCACGGGCACCGAGCGTCACGACGATCTCGGTGATCAACTCGTCCGGCTCGATTACCCCGACCCGGGGGCCGGCGTGATAGAGCGATTCGATCGCCTGGACCCGCGACCCCGCGGCCGACCTCACCGTCAGCTCGGCCCCGAGCAGCGCGAGCACGACCGCTGGATCGGACGGCTGGACGGCGATGCAGGGATGCGACCCCGGAAAGATTGCCGCCGACCGCGCGTCGCCGGACCTTGCCGCGCACCCGGAACCCGGGGCCCGCAGCTCGCAGCCATAACCCGCGGGAGCCCCAGCCGCTCGGAAGTAGGGGCAACGAGGCGCTTGGAGGAGATTGCCGGCGAGGCTCCCCTGGTGGCGAACCGCGACGCTCGCGGCCTCGTCGATGGCGGTCACGAGGGCCGGCAACTCGGCCCTGACCGCCGGGTGGGTCGCCACCTCCGCCAATCGGGTCGCCGCGCCGATTCGAAGGACGTCGCCATCGCGACGCACCCCGCTCAGGCCAAGGCCGCCGATGTCGATCAGGTCAGCCGGCCGGGCGATGCCGTCCTTGAGCCACGGCACCAGCTCCGTTCCGCCCGCCAGAAAGGCCGCGCCGGGGCCGGCTTCGCGCAAAGCCTCGTCGGCGCTCGCCGGGCGGTGATAGCGAAACGGCTCCATCAACGCGGCGGGGCCAGCGACCGAACGGCGGCGACGATCTGGGGATACGCCGCGCACCGACAGAGGTTGCCGCTCATCCACTCGCGGACCTCGTCGTCGGAACCGGCTCGGCCCGCCGCAAGGCAGGCGACCGCCGTGAGAATCTGTCCCGGGGTGCAGAATCCGCACTGGAGCGCGTCGTGATCCACGAAGGCTTGCTGAACCGGATGCAAAGTCCCGTCGGCGGCCAGGCCTTCGATGGTCGTGATGGCCGTTCCGGCGGCACTGGCGGCCACGACCAGGCAACTCGGCACCGGGCGTCCGTCGATCAGCACGGTGCAGGCGCCGCATTCGCCCCGATCGCACCCCTGCTTGGTGCCGGTGAGCCCGAAGCGGTCGCGGAGCACCTCGAGCACGGTGGCGCGCGGATCGATGGACGCGGAGCGGCGAGCCCCGTTGACCAGAAGCTCGATGCCGATCGGCGCGCCGGTCGTCATCGCCCGTTAGGCAATCGTGATCGCGAGCGGCAGGGTCCGGAGCCGCTTCCCAGTCGCCTTGAAGATCGCGTTGGCGAGGGCCGGCGCCACCGGCGGCACCGACGGTTCGCCGAGGCCGGTCGGCTCGGTGTCGGTCTCGACGAAGTAGGCCTCGATCACCGCGGGCGCCTCGTTGATGCGGAGCAACGAGTAGCCATCGAAGTTCCGCTGGGCGACCGCCCCGCCGGCGATGGTGATCCGCTCCTTGAGCGCGGCCGACAGACCCTGGATGATCCCGCCCTCGATCTGGGCCCGGGCGCCGCTCGGATTGACGATCGGGCCACTGTCCGCCGCGCAGACCACCCGGTGAATCCGAAGCCGGTCGTTGATCACCGAGACCTCGAATACCTCCGCCGCGTAGCCGAGGTGATCGAAGCTGCAGGCGACGCCCATCCCGTGGCCCGCCGGCAAGGTCCGGCCCCAGCCCGCCTTCTCGGCGGCCGTCCGGAGAACGCCTTTGAGCCGCTCGGGATCGAACGGGAACTGTTTCGAATCGGCCGGCTGGGGCAGGGTGTACTTGTCGATCAAGGCGAGCCGGTACTCGACCGGGTCCTTACCGGCCGCGGTTGCCAGCTCGTCGATCATGCTCTCGGTCGCGAAGACGCCGTGGGTGGTGCTCACCGCCCGCCACCATCCCCGGGGCACCCCGGACTCGAGCAGGGTGTACTCCGACGACCGATTGGCGATCCGGTACGACATGTTGCCGGAGCCGTCCGCCTCGTTGGGCCCCCAGCCGGGCCCCGGCTTGGGCCCGTAGGTGACGTCGATCGACGGTGTCGACAGCCGGTGGCGCCAGGCCTCGGGCATCCCGTCGGCGCCTAACGAAGCGTCGACGCGATGGAGGGCGCAGGGCCGGTAGAAGTCGTGGCGAAGGTCGTCCTCCCGGGTCCACACCACCTTGACCGGCTGGTTGACCCGCTGGGAAACCAGGGCCGCCTCGACGGTGAAGTCGGGGTTGATCCGGCGGCCGAACCCCCCGCCCATCAGGGTCACGTGCACCTGGACGTTCTTGATGTCGGTCTTGAGCGCCTGGGCCAGGGCCTCGGCCGCCCAACCGGGGAACTGGGTCGGCGACCAGACCTCCACCTTGTCGCCGACGACGCTCGCGGTGCAGTTCATCGGCTCCATGGTGGCATGGGACAGAAACGGGGTCTCGTAGGTCGCGGTGTGAACGGTGCTCGCCTTGGCGAGGACGCCATCGGGATCGCCGGCCTTGTTGACCATCTCGGCCCCGGCCTTCTCGACGGCTGCCTGCATGAACGATCGGTAGCCGTCGGTCGACTCGGCCGCTCGGGTTCCACCGTCCCACTCGACCTTCAACGCGCGCCGACCCTGGAGCGCGGCCCAGGTGCTGGTCGCGACCACCGCCACCCCGGCGTGGACGTTGACGCCGTTGCCAATGGCCGGAATCTCGACCACGGCTTTGACTCCAGGGACCGCCAGAGCAGCGGTCTTGTCGACCGACTTGACCGACCCGCCGAACACCGAGGTGCGTTCGATCGACGCGTAGAGCATCCCGGGCACCTTCACGTCGAGGCCGTAGGTCGCCCGCCCGTGGGTGATGTCGCTCACGTCGATCCCGACCCGGTCTTTGCCGAGAATCTTCCACTCGGACTTGGGGCGGAGCGCGATCGTGGTCGGAATCGATATCGTCGCGGCCGCCGCCGCGAGCGATCCGTAGTGGGCCCGGCGGCTCTTCCCGTCGTGAACCACGAAGGAGTTCTCGGTGCGACACTCCTTCGAGTCGACCCCCCACTCCTTCGCGGCCGCGGCGACCAGCATCATCCGAAGCGCGGCGCCCGACTCGCGCAGCTGTTTCCAGTTGTCACGAACGCTCCCCGAGCCCCCTGTGCCCATGTCTCCGTATTTCGGATCGAAGGAAGCCTGCTCGACTCGCACCTGGCTCCAGTCGGCGTCGAGTTCCTCCGCCACCAACATGGCCAGCGAGGTCCGAACCCCCTGCCCCATCTCCGACTTGGCGATCGTCACCGTGATCGTGTTGTCGGGATTGATCCGCACGAAGACGCTGGGATCGAGCGCGCTCCCGGCGGCCGAGGCTTTGGGCCGACAGCCCGGGAGACTGATCGTCGCGAGAAGGGCGCCGGCGGCGGTGGTAACCTTGAGGAAGTCGCGTCGGGTGAACTGGGTCATTTGGCACCTCCCGCCTGAATTTCGGCCGCGAGTTTCACGGCATGCCGGATCCGGACATAGGTACCGCAGCGGCAGAGGTTGCCCACCATGGCCTGATCGATGTCGGCGTCGGTGGGGTTGGGCTTCCTGGCGAGAAGGGCGGCGGCCGTCATCAACTGGCCGGCTTGGCAGTAACCGCATTGGGGAACGTTGAGCTGTTCCCAAGCCTGCTGCACCGGATGATCCTGGCCCCCGACGGCGAGCCCCTCGATCGTGGTGATCCGCTTGGTCCCGACCGCGCCCGCGGTGATGCTGCACGAGCGGACCGGCGCGCCGTCGAGATGGACGGTGCAAGCGCCGCACTGTCCGATGCCGCACCCGAACTTGGTGCCGGTCAGCCCGGCGAGGTCGCGAATGGCCCACAGCAGTGGCATCTCGGGCGCGGCCTCGATGTCGTGCTCGGTTCCGTTGATCGTCAGTCGCATCGTTGCTCCTTGGTGCCTCGTCGCAGGTCCGACTTCAGGTGGGTCTCTTATAAATACCGAGGCATTGGGCGGTCCGGTAGGTTGGCCCTCCCCCGCGGCGCCGGTCTTGAGCGGCTGCGGGCGAGCCCGGGTCAGGGAACCCGAACCACGAGGTCGCCGGTGTCGAGCCGGGCGGCCGAGAGCACCGGGCCGAACGGCTTCGCGCCACCACCCATCGCCACCCGCCTGACCTGGTCGAAATAAGTCGGCAGTCCCTCCCCGCTCATTCCCGGGTCGGTCACCAGCACGTGGTGGAGGTGGACGTGGAACCCGGTATCGCCGCTGAAGCCGATCCGGCCAACCGGAGCCCCGGCCCGCACCGAGTCGCCCACCCGAACCGGCACCGATCCCATCTCGAGGTGGGCCAGCACGCTGTACTCGCCCTCGCCGTGGGCGATGATCAGATGATTGCCGAGCCAGGCGCGTTCCGGGTTGGCGGCGACCTCCGGGGGGACGACCAGCGAGTCGCCACCCTCGATACGGTTGTCGGGAACGTCGTTCGCGACCGAGATGACCAAGCCGGGGCCCGGCGCCCGAACCACCGCGCCATAGGCGTACCAGTTCGTGGGCACCGAGAGCGAGCCCCGGGCGAGTTCGCCGTCGGGACCCACCGGCGACCAGTCATTGGCGAAGCGGACCGGGTTCGTGGTCAAGTTGAATCGCCGGGCCAGCTCGCCCCCCAAGGGGATCCGGCGGTGATGCGAATAGAAATCATGCCCATCGTAGACGATCGCTGGCCCGTCGACCGGGAGGGTGAGCCGAGTCGCCGGCTTGGCGTCGCGCGGCTGCACGTCGATGGTGGCGCTGGCCACCGGTTCGATGCCCCGAACCTCGAAGGTGAACTGGTAGCGCAACCGATCGATCGTCAGGTCGCCCGGCAGGGTATGGAATGGGTTGAACAGACTGAGCGAACCGCCAGCCGGGATGATGCGGTCGGGAATCGTCAGCAGGCCGGGACTCGCGGCGCCGCTCGACGAGATACTGACGGAAGATCAGCCGACCGTTCGGATCGAAGGCGGATACCTCGAGCCGGCGAATCTCCCGGGGGCGGTCACCGCGATTGACCAGCCCGAAATCGAAATTGAGATGAAGGGTGCCGCCGCCGCGTTGCAGCAGAGGCCGACTCGGAAAGACCTCGATTGCGATGGTCGAATCGGCCAGGCGGGGAACCGCCACCGCCGCGGCGACCCACCCGGCCACCAACATGGGCACCATCTCGCCTCCTTGTGATGATCCTGTAGGTGGCGGCCCTCGCCGGCAGCGAGAGGGGCGCCATCGTAGTCGCGAGCCCCGAAACGGGACCCGCTATCCCCGACCCGAGCCTCGGCCGAGCTCATTGGCGTATCGCCGGCGGAGCGACGCCAGGAACGGACCGGGCCCGACCGGCGCCCCGGTGACCCGCGCCACCAGGTCCGGCGCGGAATAGCGGTGGCCGTGCCGATGCACCCGGTCGCGGAGCCAGCCGAGTAGCCCCCTGAAATCACCCGCCGCGAAGGCGGCGTCGAGGTCACCAAGGTCCTTCGTCGCTTGGTCGTAGAGCTGAGCCGCGTAGAGGTTGCCGAGGGCATAGGTCGGGAAATAGCCGAGCATCCCCTCCGCCCAATGACCATCTTGGAGGCAGCCCTCCGCGTCCGATCGCGGGGTGACGCCGAGGTAGCGACGGTACCCGTCGTTCCACGCCCCCGGCAGGTCGCCGGCCTTGAGGTCACCGGCGAGGAGCGCCACCTCGAGTTCGAACCGAATCGCGATGTGGAGGCTGTAGCTGACCTCGTCGGCACGGCCTCGGTTGGGACCTGGGGTCACCCGATTGACGACCTGGCGGAAGTCCTCCAGCGAGATGTCGTGAAGCGCTTCGTGGAACACGCTCTTGAGCCGGGGGTAGAACTGCCGCCAGAAGCCCAAGCTCCGGCCCACCTGGTTCTCCCAGAGCCGGGATTGCGACTCGTGGAGACCGAGCGACGGCGCCGAGCCCATCGGGGTGCCGTAGTGCTCCGGGTCGAGCCCCTGATCGTAGAGCCCGTGTCCGACCTCGTGGAGCAGCACGAAGAATCCGAGCGCGAAGTTGCGCCGGTGATGACGGACGGCGATCCGGACGTCGCCCGGACCGATCGAAGTGCAGAACGGATGGTGGGCGGTATCGATCCGGCCCCGTTCCAGGTCGAAGCCTAACGACGAGGCCACGGCCTCGCCGAAGAGCCGTTGCCGGTCGAGCGGGAACTCCCGGCGCAGCACATGGGCCGGGACCCGAGCCGGTTCGGCCCATTCGGCGACCAGGGGCACCAGCTCCCGGGTGAGGCCGTCGAGCACCGCGGCGACCTGATGAGTGCTCGTGCCGGGTTCGTAATCCTCGAGCAGGGCATCGTACCGGGTTTCGGGGTAGCCCACGGCGTCAGCCTCGTCGCGGGCCAAGGCGACGATCCGCTCGAGCCAGGGCGCGAAACCCGCGAAGTCGTTCGCTTCCCGGGCCGCGTACCAAGCCTGCGACGCGTGGGTCGCCACCCGGGTGGACTCCTCGACCAGGGCGCGCGGCAGCCGGCGCTCCCGCTCGTACTCCCGGCGCAGCTCGCGGATGTTCACGGCCGGTGCCCCCTCCGGATCGCCGACCAGGTCGGAGTGCTCGACGATGTCCAGGAGTTCGCCGAAACGAGGGTCGACACCCCGGTCGTGGACCAGACCGGCCAGCATCACCCGCTGCTCCGCCCGGTTATCGACGCCGCCTCGGGGCATGAAGGTCTCTTCATCCCATTCCAACAGATCCGAGCATGAAGAGAGGACAGTTTCCTCTCGAGCGAGTCGGATCAGCTCGGCATACGCCTGGTCGGGTCGCATCGGCACCGGTAGGTTCGCGCCCGACAAGAATAGGGCCGTCCGGCAATTCCTTCACCTCTGCCCCAGGGACGACTGATGCTGACGCCCGCGGAAGAAGTTGGCCTGGCCGGCCATCGCCTCACCCAACGGGTCCATCGGGCGCTCGACGCGATCGCGCCGGACGCGATGCGCCAGCTCCTCCGCGATATTCACCAGCTGGCCACCGAGCGTCACCTCTCCTATCAGCGCGACGGGGCGACCGAGACGATCCGGCTGTTCCCCTCGCCGATCACCCTCCGGCAGGACCAGCTTGGCTATCTCCATTACGTCTCGCAGACGGTGCTCAACGCGATCAAGCGGTTCCCCGACATCTACTTCGCGGACCCCACCGTTCGGCAGATCCTCCGGATCACCGCCGAGGAAGAGCGCTGGCTCCTCGACTGCTGGACGCCGGCACACCGGGAATCGAACCCGATCTTCGCCCGGCTCGACGCGGTGGTCGACTTCGGCACTCCTCATTGGAAGAACACCTTCAGCTTCCTCGAGCCGAACCTCACTGGGATCGGCGGAGTGCATCTCGCCCCTACTTCGGATCGGGTCCTGGCCGATCTAGTGGTACCGATCCTCCGGACCCAGGATCCCCGGATCCGGCTCCAGCTCGGCGCCGATATTCGCGAGCTGCTGCTCCAGGAAATGCTCGAGCACCTCGAGACCGTCGGCTCGCCCGACGGGCAGATCGTGCTGATCGACCCCAAGTACGAGACGGACGGCCCCGACGAGCCGGAAGCGTTGGCCCGATACTTTCACGATCGCCATGGGATCCGAGTCCTCCATGCCGACCCGGCCGAGTTGCGGCTGGTCGATGGAGAGGTCCGCTACCAGGACGCCCGAGTGGACCTCGGCTACCGCGACTACGGGGTCCTCGATCTGGTCGAAATCGCCGCCGAGGGGATCGACGTTGCACCGATGGCGAAGCTCTTCGCCCAGAACCGGATGATCTCGTCGATCGCCGCCGAGCTCGATCAGAAGAGTTGTTGGGAGGTGCTCACCGACTCGGAACTGGTGAACCGCTACTTCAGTCCCGAGGAGCGACTGGTCTTCCGGCGTCACATTCCGTGGACCCGGATTCTGTCCGATCGGCGGACGGCCGACCCGACCGGTCGGCCGGTCTCGTTGCTGGAGTATGTCCGCGAGAACCGGGAGACGCTGGTGCTCAAGCCGAACCGTGCCTACGGCGGTGAGGGTGTGACGGTGGGCATGGCGACCACGCCGGGCGACTGGCACCTCGCGATCCAAGGCGCCCTGCTCGATGAGTCGAGGTGGGTGGCCCAGGCGTTGGTGAGCCTGCCGGTTCAGGAGTTCGCGGTACTCGACGACCATGGCCAGGTGCACCTGGAGCCCTACTACGTGGTGATGGGCTTCGTCCCGAGCCGGTACGGGGTCGGCCTGGTAGCCCGGGCTTCTCAGCAGCGGGTGGTCAACGTCGCCCAGCACGGGGGGGAATGCGCCGTGATGGTGAGCGCGTCGGCGGTTGGCTAGGGGGCTCCTGGACCCGCCCGAGTGGCGGCGGGCGCCAGCGCTCGCCACCGAGCGGCCTCCACGTGAACTACTTGGTGAGGAAGGAGAAACCGAACGTCAGGTGGATTTCATCCCTCGCTGGAAAGAGGTCCTTCTTGAAGTTGTGGGTGAAGCCGCCCTCGATTCGAATCGCGAACCGCTCCACCGTGCCGACCGGCAACTTCACACCCAAACCCGCCCCCGCGTTGAACCGGCTCTCACTTTCCCCTCCGAGCGAGGCGTAGGACAACCCCGCGAACGGCCGAACGTAGGGCCGCGCCTTGGCGGCGTCGGCGTTGAAGTGCACCAGTACGCCGACACCGCCGTTCAGCGTGGTGAGCGCGTCGTCACCGCTTGGCTTGAGCCAGTTCAACGCGATGGCCGGCTCGACCTCGACCTGGTCTGACGCGAAGAAGCCGATGCGAAGCCGCTGCAGGGGAATGCCGATCGTCGAGAACTTCGGGTCTTTCAACTGGGTCGAAAATCCAGCATCGAGCCCCAGCTCCACTGGCCGACTCTGGGCCGCCACCTGGGCTGCCCGCGAATAACCCGATCGCGAGCGCCAGAACACCGGTACGTCCACCCATATGACCTCCAGGTGAGGGTGACACGCGTTGATGGTACCCGGAGGGAGGTGAACGGTGCGTGAATGCGGCCGGAATCGTTCAGGTCTGCCGTGTGGGGAGAGTCTCACTTCGGCCTCAGGAGTGATTCAGCGCCTTTCCGCTATGTTGATCGGTTTCGGTCGGCACGGGTCTCCGCAGCCCACAAGCCAACGACCGCGGCGGCCGAGCCACAGCGCCCGAGGAGCCGGAAAGCCAGTCTTGGTGCAACGACCCGGCTGAACGCGACGACCACTTCCGCCGCTGGGTGGGTCAGCGGGTCATTGCCCCGGCCGGTACTCCCGCTCGACATGCCCTTTCAGCTGTGACGGATAGAAGTAGACCGGCCGAAGATCACCAGCGGCGTAGCGCCCCGCCTGGTCGTTGAAGTGCTTGGAGGCCGGGTTCCCGCTCTGGCCGCCCGCGGTGATCGCTCGGGCTCGGACACTGTCCCCAAACTCCACCACGGCGACGAAGCTGTTGCCGCTGGTCCCGTAGATCTTCTTGCTGCCCCGAAAAGACCCGGCCCCGTACGAAGCCAGCGAGCCCCACCGCGCCGAGGTGAAGCCCACCGGGATGCTCGGCTTGGCGTCGTCGAAAGGGTGCACCAGATCGTCGGTCAGGCGTTGGAACCGGTTGATTTCTCCCCAGGGTGTCTTCCAAGTGCCGAAATCGGCGGCGAGCTTGGCCATGGCGGCATCGAGCGCCTCCAATCGCTGAGCGGGGCTCGTCCGCGTGGCCAGGTAATGGTAGATCGACATTTCCTCGGACCAATCGACGGCCCTGACCCTGCGCCACAACTCGTCTCCCCAATAGACGGCGAGCGAGGTCGGCACCGAGTTGACCGACCATCGCCGGTCCCAGCCGCGCAGTTGCTCCACCGCCTCGGCGACCTTGGCCTTGAGCGGGTTCGCGGGGGTCCGATCGTAGGCCTCGACCAGCGCCGGGATCAGGTCGTCGAAGGCCGGAAGGTGGCTGTCATAGGCCGCGGCGACCAACCCGTCGAGGGTGAAGTCCTTTCGGTTGGACAGCACGGCCATCGCGTGGATCCCCCGCGGATTCTCGGTGCCGATGTCGAAGTAGCCTAGGAAGTCCTTCCGCTTGGGACTGTTGGGCCCCGCCGCCGAGTAGGGCCAGTTGTTGGTGTTCTGCACCCAGCCATTCGGCGGATTGAGCAGGTTCGGGCTTTCGTCCACCGAGTGGACCCCTTGCCAGTCCGTGGCCGGATCGGTGCCATCCACCGGACGGTTCCAGTCGAACTTGGGATCCCGCTTCGGGACGAAGTTGGCGTGGAGGTAGGCGATGTTCCCTTCCCGATCGGCGAACACCGTGTTGTTCGACGAATTGGTGTGGAGCTGCATCGTCTCGAGGAAGGTCCGATAGTTGGTGGCCTTAGTCCGCGAGTACGACTGGGTCAGCGCCTTGATCGGCTCCTCCATCAGCCGGACGCTCACCCATTTGCCGTCTGCCTCACGCACGATCGGGCCGCGATGACTCCGGTACACCGTGAAGGTCCGACTCGCGCGACCACTGTCAGCGCGAAACGGCACCACCACGGTTTTCGCGACTAGCTTGCGCTCCTCGTCACCATACTGGTAGTAAACCCCGTCCGGCTTCTCGATGACCGTCTCGAGATACTCGTCGATGTTGTCGGCGCCGCTCGAGGTGTGCATCCACCCCGCGTGCTCGTTGAACCCCTGATAGACGAAAAACTGCCCCCAGGTCACCGCGCCGTAGGCGTTGAGGCCCTCGTCGCTGGTGACTTGGACCTCGGCCCGGAAGAAAAAGGAGGTATGCGGGTTGATCAGCAGGAGCGCCCGACCCGCGGTGGTGTTGCCCGGCGCGATCGCGATCCCGTTCGACCCGGTGGGCTCCCGCGGCGCCAGGCCCGGGTCGATCGCCACCGCGGCGGACGGCCGCTTCCCGTAGAACGCCTCCAAGCCATCGAGCGAGATCCGCTCGATATCTCCCCCGATGCTTCCTTCCGTGAAGCTCAACGCCATCCACGGCTCGAATCGGGTAATGACCCGGGGCCGGACCCCGGGATTCTCGTGGAGATAGAAGTTGAGACCAGCCGCGAAGGCATCCATCAGGGACTGGAGCCACGCCGGGCTGGCCTGATACTTCGCTTTGAGGTCCACCGTGTCGACGAACAGCTTCATCCGAAGATCCTGGTAGATCGCCGACTCGCCTTCCGCCTCGGCCAGTCGGCCCATCGCGTTCAGATAGTTCGTCTCGACCCGGTTGAAGTCGTCTTCGGCCTGGGCGTACATCAACCCGAAGACAGCGTCGGCGTCGGTCTTACCCCGGATGTGGGGGATGCCCCAGTCGTCCCGGGTGATCGTGACGTTCCCGGCCCGGCGCTCCCAATCGGCGACCTCCGGGCGATTGCTTGGTTGGGTACCGCAGGCGGCCAGGAGTACCAGCCAGGAGGATCGCTTCATCGAGGTGGCTCCCTTGACGAACAGGACGTTCTATTGGGGCTCGCGCCCGAAGATGATGCCCGAGTGACGCGGCCGCCCGGTCACCGGGGTCACGGCTCCCAAATTGGGCTCGAGCGGTACCGCCACCCGATCGACGACGCCATCGGTCGCCAGGAACTCGACCAGGCCGCCGAAAGGTACCACCCCGCCCGGATCATCGAGCTCCCAGACATCATAGTGATAGTGCCGCAACCGCACGGTGGTCCGCTCCAGGCCGAGGCGCAGGCCGTCTCCGTCGTGGGAGACCGTGACCGTCCCATAACCGGGGTGCTCATAGCGACCGACATAGTCCGAGAGAGGGTGAGTCGGCGAGGTTCCCAGTTTCCGGTCCCGGGAGCGGGCCGCCCGCGTCTCCGTCACCCTGGCGAGGGCTTCGCGATCGAGCCGCCGCTGTCGCGACACCCAATCGATCGGGGCCACGCCGAGCAGCCGATCGAAGACCTGGCGTTGCACCAAGCCAGGTACCGGGTTGTTCCCGGAGAGATTGGTCAGCACCATCACCCCGATCCGATCGTTGGGGAGCCACGCCATCGCGGAAACGAAGCCGTCGATGCCGCCTCCGTGGCCGACCACTTTGCGCCCGCGGTAACTACCCACGTTCAGCCCGAGTCCGTAGGCGGAGTGGCCGATCTCGAGGAACTCGGGCGTCGCGCTGATCGCCATCTGGGGCGACTGCATCTCCCGCTCGTTCGCGACCGAGAGCAACCGACGGCGGCCGGCCTCGCCGAGGTTGATCCGGAACTCGAGGTACTTCATCATGTCGAGGACGGTGGAGTTGATCGAGCCGGCGGGCCCGATCGCGTCGATGTTCCGGAACGGCAGCCGCTCGAGCGAATCGTGGCGCCAGGTGTAGGGATAAGCGAAGTCGCCGGTGCCAGGCGACTCGCGCACCGTGGTGTTCGATCG
Organism: Gemmatimonadales bacterium; assembly: GCA_046160105.1. Classification (GTDB taxonomy): domain Bacteria; phylum Gemmatimonadota; class Gemmatimonadetes; order Gemmatimonadales; family GWC2-71-9; genus SHZU01. The sequence goes on from JBJXGT010000020.1 coordinate 41,924, forward strand.
GGCCATCTCGAGCGGCGCGAAGATGCGATCACGAATCAACTCATCCCACGAGCGGCCGGCGATTCGCTCCGTCAGGTACCCGGCCGTCATGAACATCAGGTTCTGGTACTGATACCGGCTCCGGAACGCGGCACTCGGCTCGAGATAGCGGAGCCGCCGGAACATCTCCGGCCGCGAGAAGGCTCGCCCGTACCAGAGATTGTCGTGACGGGGCAGCCCGGAGCGGTGGGTCACCAGGTCGCGGGGGGTCATCTCCCGAGTCGCGACCTCGTCCCACATCTCGAACTCCGGGAGGTAGGACCGGACCGGGGTGTCCCAGGCCAGCTTCTTCTCGTCCACCAGCATCCCCATCAGCACGACGGTGAACGACTTGCTGTTGGATCCGATCGCCATGACCGTCCGAGGAGTGACCGGCTCCCGGGTCTCGACGTCGCGGTAGCCGTAGCCCTTCGCCAGCACGATCTGGCCGTCCTTGATCGCGGCCACCGCCAATCCGGGGACGTGCCATTCGGCCATGGTCGCGGTGACCCAGCGATCGAAGCCGGTGAAGTTGGCGAACGTTCTGGGTTGCTGGCCCAACGCCCCACGAGGGACCGCGACCACGGCCAGCAGCACGGTTACGACTCGGATCATGCCGGTCACGGGACGCTCCTTGCAATGTCATACCCGGGAAGCAACAATACGATATCCGGAACCGTGCCGACTTGCTACCAGGAGGCGCCCCCCCGATGGAGAAGATCCCGACCTTGGTGTTCGCGGATCACGAGGCGCTCGCCATCGCGGTCGCCCGCCGAATCGCGTCCTTGATCAGGGCGCGGGCCGCGAAGGGACTCGGGACCGTGGTGGGCCTGGCGACCGGGTCCACCCCAGTCGGCGTCTATCGCGAGCTGGTTCGGCTCCATCGCGCCGAGGGCCTCAGCTTCGCCCGGGTGGTGACGTTCAACCTCGACGAGTACTACCCGATGGCCCCGGAGGCGCTCCACTCCTACCATCGCTTCATGGCCGTGCACCTGTTCGACCATATCGACATCGATCCGGCCAACCTCCACCTGCCTCCCGGCGAGTTTCCTCGCGCCGAGGCGGCTCGGGTCGGGCAGGAGTACGAAGCCGCCATCGAGCGAGCGGGGGGCATCGACTTCCAGCTGCTCGGGATCGGCAAGACCGGGCACATCGGGTTCAACGAGCCCGGGTCGGGCCAATCCAGCCGAACTCGGGTCGTCACCCTCGACACGATCACCCGCCGAGACGCCGCCGCTGACTTCTTCGGCGAGGCGAACGTGCCCCGCGAGGCGATCACGATGGGCATCGCCACCATCCTCGCCGCCCGTGAGATCGCCATCCTGGCGACGGGCGAGCACAAGGCGGCGATCGTCCGGCGGGCGGTCGAGGGCGAGGTCGACGGCGATGTCGCCGCCACGTTCCTCCAGCGACACCCCAACACGACGTTCTATCTGGACGAGGCCGCCGCCGCTGGCCTGACCCGGATCGCGACCCCGTGGCTCGTCGACGAGGTGACCTGGACCACCCCGCTCGCGATCGCGGCCGTGGTCCGTCTCTCCCAAGCGACCGGCCGGGCCATTCTCAAGCTCACCCAACGGGACTACAGCGAGCACCACCTTTCGTCCCTGGTGGCGGCCTACGGATCGCCTGGCGCCCTGAATGGGATGGTGTTCAACACCCTCGGCGCCAAGATCCGGGGCCGCTCCAAGCTCCCCAAGGGTCAGCGAATCATCTGTTTCTCGCCTCATCCGGACGACGACGTCATCTCGATGGGCGGAATGCTCCGAAAGCTGGTGCTCAACGAGAACCAGGTCACCGTCGCCTACCTGACCAGCGGCAACATCGCTGTGTTCGACCACGACGTGAGCCGCTACCTCGACTTTCTCGAGCGACTCGCCGCCGAGTGGAACCTGGCCCGCGACCAGGTCGACGCGCTGCGGAATCGGATCGGGACGTTCCTTCGCGGCAAGGCGCCCGGACAGGTCGATCTTCCCGAAGTGCTGGATCTCAAACGGATGATACGGGAGAGCGAGGCCGTGAGCGGGATCGAGACTCTGGGGCTGCCCCGTTCCGCCGCCCGGTTCCTCAACCTGCCCTTCTACCAAACCGGCAAGGTGAGGAAGGACCCCATCGGCCCGGCCGACGTCGCGATCGTTCGGCACCTCCTCGAGGAGATCCGCCCCCACCTGGTCTTCGTCGCGGGCGACCTCTCCGACCCGCATGGGACCCACCGGATGTGCCAGGAGGCCATCGAGAGAGCCCTCGTCGGGGTGGCGCCGGCCCCCGAGGTGTGGCTCTACCGCGGGGCCTGGCAGGAGTGGTCCGTCACCGAGGCCACATGGTTGGTGCCATTGGCGCAGGAGGAGTTGGCACTCAAGATTCAAGCGATCTTCAAGCATCAGTCCCAGAAGGACTCGGCACCGTTTCCGGGACTCGACGAGCGGGAATTCTGGCAGCGGGTCGAGGCGCGCAACAAGGAGACCGCGGCGACGCTCGACCGCCTCGGGTTGGCCGAGTACTTCGCGATGGAGGCCTACGTGGTGCAACCCCGCCGCGAATGACCGACCGGGTCGAGCGGTTCGGCAACTGGCTGTTCCGATTCAGAAGCTGGATTCCGCCGCTCCTACTCGCGGTGCTGGTCGGCGCGCTGTGGCGGGAGCCGGCTGAGCCGCCGGGGCTCGACCCGGTGGACCTGGGATCCGGCGTCGTCACCGTGGTGATCGGTCTGCTGATCCGTGCCGTGGTGGTGGGCACCGCCGCGCCGGGGACATCGGGACGGAACACCTTGGAGCAAGTCGCCGACCACCTGAACACGACCGGGGTCTATTCAATCGTTCGCCACCCTTTGTACCTTGGAAATCTCTTCACGTGGGTCGGCCTCGCCCTGGCCACCTCGGCCTGGTGGGCCCCGGTTGTCACATTTCTCGGGTTCGGGGTGTTCTATGGGAGCATCATCGTCGCCGAGGAAGCCTTCTTGGGTCGGCGGTTCGGCGAAGAATACCTCCGCTGGGTGGGCCAGACCCCACGGCTGGTGCCTCGGGTGACCGGCTGGATCCCGGCCCGGCTGCCGTTCTCGGTGAGAATCGTCCTCCGGCAGGAGTACTACGGATGGTTCACGGTGACGTTGTTCTTCACGGTGCTCGAGGTAGTCGCCCGGTTTCGGGACAGCGGTCGGCCTGGCCTGAGCGTCTCCTGGCTGGTGACCTTCGGCCTGATCACCGCAGCGTGCGCCATGCTGCGGACGTTGCAGCGGCGGACCACCCGCTTGGACGTCGCGGGGCGATGAGGTGAGGCGCCTGGTCCTGGCCCAGACGCTGGCCGCGATCATCTTTGCGGCGGCGGCTAGTGCCCAGCCAGCCACCGATTCGGGGGCGCCGCCACGACAACCCGATCCGGGCGCCGCGGCGGTTCGCCGGCCCGCCCTCGTCACCACGCAGGATGCCCTGGCCTGGGGCGGCGGGCTCGCGGTCGCGGCCGTCCTCGATGCGACCATCCGCGACTTCAGCCAGACCAAACGAAGCGCGACTTCCAACGGGGTCGCCGGCGTGGGCAACGCGCTGGGAACCGCCTACACCTGGGGCCCGGCCCTGGTCGGCACCTGGTTGGTTGGCACCCTCGCGCGGAAGCAGAAGGTGGCCGACGCGGCGCTCTTGGCGGCCGCCTCCGGGGCGGTGACCGGCGGGATCACCGCGGTTCTGAAGGCGGCGATCGGCCGTCAACGACCACCTGGGGGCAACGCGGCCGCGTTCGACCCGTTCGGCGGAGACACATCGTTCCCCTCCGGGCACACCTCGTTCGCCTTCGCGGTCGCCTCCAGCCTGGCCCATTCCACCCCGGACGGCTGGTCCGACGTCGGTCTCTACGCCGCGGCGACGCTGACCGGGTTGAGCCGGATCAACCACGACCGCCATTGGGCCACTGACGTGGTCGCCGGCGCGGCACTAGGATACTTCGTGGGTCGGCAGCTTCGGGTCGGTCGCGGGGTGGCGACCCCGATCGCCGTCCCTGGCGGTGTCGGCTTCAGCTTGACCTTTTGACCAAGAGCCCATGCGATCCACTCTTTGCCTGTCCGTCTTGGTCCTGGCCGGGACTGCGGCGGCCGCCCAGCGCTCGGCCCGTTACGACGTCTACTCGACTGGGATCAAGATCGCCGAGCTGGTGACCGGCCCGGTGTACTCGATTCGGAAGCTCGATGTCCGAACCCGGCAGTGGACCCGACCGTCGCTCGCCTCCGCGTCCGCGGCGGCCGCCGACACCGCCTTCGCGCTGTGGGGAAGCGGCCGTGATCTGGTCGCGCGGCTCCCCGGCTTCGAGCGGGTCGATTGGGCCTCGCTCGAGTTGGTTGGCTGGCCGACCAAGGCCCGCGTCTACGAGCGGCAGCAGATCGTCCGGGCGGCGGTCGCCGGACGATCGACGGCGGCGACCTTGTGGGTGGAACGTGACGCGACCCGCCCCCTCGACCTGCTGGTCGGCGCCGGTAACCAGCTGATCGCGGCCCTCGACCCGAGCGGCGACTACGTCATGGTACGGCGCGGATACGAGGCCTTTACGGTCGTCTCGCGGTGGCAGGACACCGCCAAGGTGTCGCAGCCGAAGCACGGCTACCGATCGCTTGGCAAGCTGATGGTGCCGATGCGGGACGGGGTCCGGTTGGCGACCCTCGTCTACCTGCCGGACGGACCTGGCGCGACCGGTCCCTTCCCGGTCGTCTTCGTCCGGACCCCCTACGGGATCAGCTCCGACATCGCCCGGGGATTCCAGTATCCCGCCCGCGGTTACGCCCTCGTCCTCCAGGCCACTCGCGGCACCGCGTATACCGACCCGGAGTTCCGCTCCGAGGGCGAATGGCACGACGTCATCAACGAGCCCAACGACGGTGCCGACGCGGTCGATTGGCTGGTCAAGCAGTCGTGGTCGAACGGGACCATCTGCATGCAGGGTGGCTCGTTCGTGGGCTACACCCAATGGGCGGCCGCGATGGCCAGGAACCCGGCGCTCAAGTGCCTGATCCCCGAGAGCTCGATGGGCACCGTCTTCTCGGACCAGCCCTACATGGGGGGCACCTTCGTCGAGGGCATGGCGTTCTACATGTTCTTCATGCTCGACGAGAAGCTCCAGCCGGGCCGGACCTGGAACGAGGTCCTCCACCACCGCCCGCTGATCGACATCGACCGTTTTGCGTTAGGCAAGGAAATCCCCCAGTGGAACATCATGCTGGACAACCTCACCAACAACGACTACTGGAAGCGGCAGGACTGGTATCGGGGCACCCACCCCCGGGAGTTCTCGACCCTCCAGATCAGCGGCTGGTGGGATGACGATTTCCCCGGCACCGAGAGCAACTGGGCCCTGATGGACCGCTACGGCCGCGGCGCCCAACGGCTCTTGATCGGCCCCTGGAAGCACGGCTACAACGCCGATCGGATGCTCAACGGCTACCGGTTCGGCCCCACCGCCGTGCGGGATGACATCGGGCTCCAGAAGCAGATGTGGTACGACCATATCCTCAAGGGCATGGCCAACGGCGCCGATCAGCCCCGGGCCACCTACTTCGTGCTGGGCAGCAACGAGTGGCGCACCGCCTCCGCGTGGCCACCGGCCGAGGCGACCGCTACCAAGTGGTACCTCCACAGCGACGGCCAGGCCGCGCGACTGCCCAGCGTCGGGCGCCTCCTGCCCCGCCCGCCCGAGGGCGACCAACCGGCCGACCGTTACCAGTACGACCCGGCTAATCCCCCGCCCAACTGGATGAGCTTCGATCAGATGCTCCGCTGGGAAGACGTCCAGAGCTTCCCCTACGACATGAAGGACATCGAGGCCCGACCGGACGTGGTGGTCTTCACTTCCGAGCCGCTGGCCGAGGACCTCACCATCGCCGGGGAGCTGACCGCGGTGCTGTTCGCGTCCACCGACGTCAAGGACACCGACTGGTGGGTCCACGTCTCCGACCTCGACCCGCGGGGCGCGTCGCACCGGATCACCCAAGGCGTGATCCGGGCTCGGTTCAGGGGCAACGACGACCCCCAGCATCACATCTTCGGATCGAACTTCGAGAAGGAGGTGCTCTTGTCGGGCGACCCGAACGAGGTGGTCCGTTACGAGTTCGGGATCCGCTCGATCGCCAACACCTTCCGGAAGGGGCACCGGGTTCGGATCGCGGTGATGAACGCGGTGGACAACTACTCGTTCCCCAACTCCAACACCGGCGGACACGAGGGCCGAACGACCGAGACCGTCATCGGGCGGATGGCGATCCACCACTCGGCCAAGTATCCGAGCCACGTCGTCCTCCCCGTGATGCCCCGCTGAGCCCGACGCGGGGCCGGCCGCGCTGCAAGGGCTTTCAGCGCCGGTTCCGGCGGTTGCACTCGCTGCAACCCGGTGCGTCCGGTCTGTTCGAGAACGAGCCAGCGCGCCGGGCGCGACCGGATCTCGCACAGGGCGGCTGAAACCTGAGAATTGCGGCCCCGGGCGGATTTGCCATGTTGTTAGGCAGTCCCCCAGGAGGCGTCAATGATCCATCGCTCTCACAGCACCCTCGCGTTCCTCGCCGCGCTGGCCGCATGCTCGACCGTCGAGTCGCCCGTCGCTCCCGACCCGACCGCGACCGGGGGGCCCATCGTCCAAGCCGGCCCCCCGCCGGTCTCGAGCAACAACCCGCCGACGGTGCAGATCTCGGCCCCGGCGGCGGGCGCGACCGTCACCGTGGGCACCACCATCCAGCTGACCGCCGATTTCGCCGACGCCGACCCCGGCGACACCCACACCTGCTACGTCGATTGGCAGCTGGCCGCCGGCCCCGGCACCGTCACCGAGAGCAATGGCACCGGCACCTGCACCGCGGGTTTCGCCTACGGCGCCGTCGGGCAGTTCACCGTCGCCGTCAGCATCATCGATTCCAAGGGCGACACCGCCGTCGACTCGGTGAACCTAACGGTCGCCGCGACGCCGCCCCCGCCCCCGCCCCCCCCGCCGAGCGGGCCGACCGCCGGCTCGGTCAAGGGGTCCGGACGGGTCGACGGGACCCCAACGGCATCGGGCCGCCGCGGCCGCCCCACCGACGTCTGGTTCACCCTGACGGCCCGGAACAGCAGCGAGAGCAAGGGCCCCCGCGGGGCCGCGACCATTCGGGTCCCGCGGTCGAATCTGCGCTTCGAGGCCTCCACGCTGACCTCGGTCAAGGTGTCCGGACAGGCCGCCGAGGTCCACGGCACCGGCCGGCTCCACGGCCGCCGTGGCCAGTACGCCTTCTCGATTTCGGCCCTCGACCTCAAAACCCGGGGTTCCGAGGTTCCCGACCGGATTCGGATTCGGATCTGGGACGCCGAACGAGTGGTGCTCGACACCGAGCCCGGGGCCCCGCTCACCGCCGCACCCATCAATCCAATTCGCCCGGGGCGCGTCCTGATTCGGCCGTAGGGTAGCGCCCGCCGACGGCGTCGCTCGCTCACTCCAGGCCCCCGGCCACCATCGCCGGGGGCCTGGCAGTTTCCCCGGGGGCGTGGTCGCCGCCGGTATCGTCTGGTATGATTCATCCCGCGCCCCGAACCTCAGTCGGAACATCGCCATGGTCCCCACCTGACCGCCATCGTTCCCGAACGTCCCTCCGACCCGAGCGGGCCGATTAGCAGGGCCGTCACCTGGCTGCTCCAGCGGTTCGTCGAGGTCCGGGGCGACGAAGTCCGGGCGATGTTGTTGGCCTGCGGCTACTTCTTCTGCCTGCTTGCCAGCTGGTTCATCATGCGCCCCCTCCGGGAGCAGATGGGCGTGGCCGGAGGCACCCGAAACCTGCCCTGGCTCTACACCGGCACCCTCCTCGCGACGCTGGCCGTCCACCCGCCGTTCGCGGCCCTGGTGGCCCGCCTGCCGCGACGGGTGTTCATCACCCTGGCCTACCGGTTTTTCGTCGTCAACATCCTGATCTTCTTCGCCATCTTCCGGGCCGTCCCCCAAGAGCAGGTGGTCTGGGTAGGACGGGTGTTCTTCGTCTGGACCAGCGTGTTCAACCTGTTCGTCACCTCGGTGTTCTGGGCGTTCATGGTGGACGTCTTTCGCACCGAGCAAGCCAAGCGGCTCTTCGGTTTCATCGGGGTCGGCGGCACCCTCGGCAGCATCGCGGGTTCGGTCCTGACTTCCCAGCTGGCGGTGCCGATCGGCCCGACCCAGTTGCTCCTGATCTCGGCCTTCCTCCTCGAGCTGGCGGTCCAGTGCGTCCGCCGGCTGGGCCAGGCCACCGACCTGAAACCGCCGACCCCATCGAGCGCGCCGGTCGCCGAGCCGATCATCGGCGGCGCCACGCTCGCCGGGATCAGTCATGTCCTCCGGTCGCCCTACCTGATCGCCATCTGTGCCTACATGTTGCTGTTCACGATCGGCTCGACCTTCCTGTATTTCCAACAGGCCCGGCTGGTCGAGACGCACTATACCGATCGTGCGGCCCAAACGGCGTTCTTTGCCAACATCGACCTCGCCGTCAACCTCCTGACCGCGACCACCCAGGCCCTGGTCACGGGCCGGCTGATGAAAGCGTTCGGGGTTTCCTTCACGCTGGCCCTCTTGCCAGCCCTCTCGGTCCTCGGGTTCGCCATCATGGGCGGGGCCCCCGCGAGCGCGGTCTTCGGGGTGTTCGTCGTGTTCCAGGTCCTCCGCCGATCCGGGGAGTATGCTTACTCCCGTCCGGCTCGCGAGGTGCTGTACACGGTCCTGCCCCGGGAGGACAAGTACAAGGCGAAGCACTTCATTGATACCTTCGTGTATCGGGTCGGCGACCAGGTCGGCGCCTGGAGCATGCGGGGACTCGGCGCGCTCGGACTCGGGCTCGCCGCCACCGCCTGGGTGGCCGTGCCGGTGGCGGCGGCCTGGCTGGCGATCGCGATCTGGCTGGGACGGAAGCAACGAGTGCTGTCGCACGGCATGGCCGCGGGCCAGCGGGCCGCGGCGCGCTGAGTCGGTACCCTGGCCGCGATCGCCGGGGTCAAGCAACATTCTTTCGGGGAGCCTTCGTCGTGCGGATTGCCGTCGTCTTCGACACGCCATACAAAGGGTGGGAGCCGGACCGCCATCGCGAACAGATGGACCTCGAGATGGCCGGCAAGGTTCCCGAGATCGCCGAAGTCGACCTCGAGTACCAGGTCGGGCATACCCTGCTCGAGCTGGGTCACGAAGTCCTGTTCATCGGGATTCGCGACGACCTCCGCCAGGTCATGGACCGCTGCGTGGAATGGAAACCCGAGCTGGTGGTCAACTGCGTCGAGGCGTTCGGCGACGCCCGCCACGACTACCTGATCCCCGCGCTCCTCGAGACCAGCGGGATCCGCTATACCGGCACGTCGCCGCTCGGCTTGCTGACCTCCCGCGACAAGGCGATGAGCAAGAAGATCCTCGCCTATCACGGCATTCAGGTGCCCGGCTTCGCCACCTGGCGGGCGAACGAAGCCGTCACCGAGGCCCCGCCGCTCAAGTTCCCCCTGATCGTCAAGCCGCTCGCCGCGGACGCGTCCGAGGGAATCGCGATCGCCTCGGTCGTCGGCGATCTCGGCGAGCTGGCCGAGCGAGTCGCGTTCGTGCACCAGCGGTTCGAGCAGCCGGCGATCGCCGAGGAGTTCATCGAAGGTCGCGAGCTGTACGCCAGCGTCATCGGCAATCACGACACCCTCGAAGTGCTGCCCCTGACCGAGCTGGTCTTCGACAAGGAGAAGAACGCGCCGGAGGAACGGATCGCGACCCAGTCCACCAAGTGGGACGCACCCTATCGGCGGCGCAAGGGGATCCGCTACCAGTTCGCCCGGCCGGTGGCGGCCGCCGCCAAGGAGCGGATCGAGGAAATCTGCCGAACCGCCTGTCAGGCGCTCTGGCTCCACGATTACGCCCGAATCGATCTCCGGCTCGCGGAGTCGGGGGATATCTGGGTCCTCGAGGCCAACGCGAACCCGTTCATCGCGAAGGGCCACGAAGTGGCCAACGCGGCCGACAAGGCAGGCATGAGCTACCCAAAGTTCATCCAGCGAATCGTGGACGAAGCGGTCCGCCGCCATGACCGCGCGTAGCCGCCGCGACCACGGCCCGGGCGACGACCCGCGCTGCCAGTGCGGGTACCCGCTCACCCGCTACTGGCCCTACTGCCCCGACTGCAGCCGGCCGCAGTCCTGGCACGACACGGCCGGGGTCGCGGGCGACCGCTGCCATCAATGCGGCTGGGCGATCTCACCCAAGTTCACCTACTGTCCGTGGTGCGCCTCGATGGTGTACGACGAGCGGCTCTCCGCCAAGAAACCGCTCAAGGCACCCAAGGGGTTTCGGATGGATGCCAAGTGCGATTGGGGGTGCGGAGGCGGGGTCCAGTACCCGATGCCCAACTGCCCCTGGTGCGGCCGGGTCCAGCGCTGGAACGAGGACGACCGCTTCGAGGGCGATTGCCCCCACTGCGCCCGAGGGGTCGACGATTGGATGGACTACTGCCCCTGGTGCGGCGAGGACGCCACGGGGCAGGACTTGATTCCCCGGGCGCTCCGGCAGGTCCGCCAGTTGCTCCGGGTGAGCGGGATTCAAGAATGGGGCTATCGCATCCTCCTGCGGCCCGGCGTATCCGGGGTCGACCCCAAGTACCCCAAGGTGGTGGAGATCGAGCAGCGCTACGTGACCCGGGCTCGTCGCCGCGATGAGATTCCCTGGCCGATGCTGATCGGCTTGGTCAGCCACGAGCTCGGCCACAGCTTCCTTTACCATCACTGGCATTGGGCCCAGTCCCGTCGGTTCCAACGCGCTTTCGGCGAGGTCCGCAAGGCGTACCGGATCAACGACGACGCCTGGGTCGACTTCCAGCGGCGGCGGGTGGCCAATCGCCCCGTCCATCACGTCAGCGGCTACGCGGCTCGTCACCCGCAAGAAGACTTCGCCGAGACGTTCCGGTACTACCTGACCCGCCGTGGCCGGCTCCGGGAGCTGTTCGCCGAGTTGGGCACCAAACACAAAGGCGTCGCGGTCTACGAGAAGTTCCTCGTCCTCCACGACTACGTTCGATCGTTGCGCGATTGGCGCGCGGCGACCCGTTCCCCCCGCGAATGATTGGAGGAGCCGTGAGCGTTCTTCTCGACAGCTACTTGACGACCATCGCGCAGATCAAGTTCTTCGCCGACCGGGCCCTCAAGGGTGACATTCCAGAGGCCGCCCGGCGATTTCAGGTGCACCCCGGTACCGCCACCATTCATTGGCTGATCGGTCATGCGGCGTTCACCATCGACCGGATCTCACTGTCGGCCCTCGAGGGCCCCGCCGCCCTGCCGGACGCCCACCAAGCCCTGTTCGGCTGGTCGACGAAACCCGACGGGACCAACGCCGGTTTTCCGGCCTGGGAGGAGTCGGTGGCGGATCTCTACGGGGCCATCGACCGGCTCCGGGCCCACGTGGCGAGCCGGTCGGACGCCGATCTCCTCAAGCCGCTATCGCCGGAGCACCCGTTCGCCAAGATGATCGCGAGCCAGGGGGCGATCGTGCCCTTCACCGCCCTCCACACCGGCTACCACCTCGGCCAGGTCTCCACCCTGCGACGCGCCCAGGGCTTGCCGTCGGGCATGGGCGTCTGACCGATGGCCGCGCTTCGATCGATCGCCCGAAGCCTGCTCCGCTCGCCGGGCTTCGCCGTCGCCGCGATCCTCTCGTTGGCCCTCGGGATCGGTTCGGGGGCAGCGGCGTTCAGCGTGATCGACGCGGTTCGGTTCCGGGCCTTGCCGTTCAAGGATGGCGATCGCCTGGTCTTGATCAGCGAGGCCCCCACGGGTCCGGCGGGCCAGCTCGCGGTACCCTGTCCGGGCGGGTGCGACGTTTCTTACGAGCTATTCGCCAACCTGCTCAAGACCCACCCGTTCCGCTCCGTCGATCAGGTCGCCGGCTATACCTCGGGCGCCAAGGCGCTCAACTTGGGAGGCGAGCCGATCCTGATCTCCGGCGGCGTGGTGAGCGCCAACCTGTTCGACCTGCTCGGCGCCGACCCGATGCTGGGCCGCCGAATCGTGGCCGACGACGATCGGCTCGGCGCGCCACCGGTGACGGTGATCAGCGCCGACCTGTGGCGCAATCAGCTCGGCGGCCGGCCCGACATCGTTGGGCAGACGGTCAAGCTGAGCGATACCCGGTATACCATCGTCGGGGTGATGCCGCCGGGCTTCGAGCATGAGGTCAACAGCCAATTCTGGCTGGCGTCGGTCCCCACCCTCGATCCGAGTACCCGGCCCTCGATTCGAAGTCTGGTGGTGGTCGCGCGGCTTCGTCCAGGCACCACGATCGCGCAGTTCGACGCCGAGCTCGCCTCGATCGACCCCTCCCTGCTCACCAAGACCTCGGCGAGCGGCACCGTCACCACCGCGCTCGACGCCCTGCCCCTGCGGGACCGCTACGTCGCCTCGACCCAATCCCACGACCTGATCTTCGCGGCGGTGGTGGCCGGAATCATCCTGATCGCCGCCACCAACCTGGCCAACCTGGTGTTGGTGCGGACGCTCAATCAGCGGCGGACCTTCGCGATTCAATCGGCGTTGGGCGCGGGGCGGGGCCGCATCGTCCGCCGCATGTGGGCCGAACACCTGATGTTGGTGGGAATCGCCGCCGGGCTCGGGTTGCTCTTCTCGAAGCTGATGCTCGGGCTGTTGAGCAACGTGGCGGCGCTCCAATCGCTGCGGCCGGTCGGGATGGACTACCAGCTCGACGCCCGGGCGGTCGGCTTCGCGATCGGGCTGGCTCTCCTGCTCGCGGCGGTCTTGAGCCTGGTTCCCGCCCGGCTGATGCGCGGCACCGACGTGCAGGCGGTGCTCAGACAGGGGGCGCCGCAATCCGGCGGCGCCACCTGGCGGGGGGCGCAGCGAGTATTCGTCGTGGCCCAGCTCGCGACGGCGGTGGTGCTCCTGAGCGGAGCGGCGTTGATGGCCAAGACGATCTTCCGCCTCTCCCGGGTCGACGTCGGGTTCGACGCGGAGACCGTGGTCGAAGGCAGCCCCAGCTTCCCCCACCCGTGGCGCGTCAAGGGGAAGTACCTCCCGGTCACCCGCCAGATCGTCACCGAACTCAGCCTCCTCTCTGGCGTGGCCCGGGTGGCGGTTCGAGCCGACGCGCCACTCGGCGCGCGGGGCGCCCCGGTGACGATCACCCTCGACGGTCAGGCCAACCCGCTGCCCGCCAACCTGGCACCGCGGAGCGGGGTCGCCATCGATACCGGGTACGTGGCGGCGTTAGGTCTCTCGGTCGCCAAGGGTCGCGCCTTCGGGCCGGGCGACGTCGAGCACGGCCCGCCGGTCGCGATGGTCAACGAGTGGGCCGCTCAGCACTGGTGGCCTGGTCAAGACCCGATCGGCAAGGTGATCCGGGTCGACACCGCGCCGTCGTTGCCGATCCGACTCGAAATCGTCGGGATGCTTCGGAACAATCGGGCCGCGCAGCCCAATTTGCTGCTCGCCCAAGATGGGCCCGAGGTCTATCGGCCACTCGAGCAGGCGCCCTCACCCTACCCGACCTTCCTGATCCGCTCCCGGGGGCCGGTTGCCCCGCTGCTCCGACCGACCAAGGAGACGCTGGCGCGGCTGGTACCCGATCGCCCGCTCTTCGCGACGCCGTTCGCCGATCGGATCGACGCCCAGCTTGCGGGCGTCCGGACCAACGGCTATCAGATCCTCGCCTTCGCGGTGGTCGGCCTCGCTCTGGCCTTGCTCGGGGTGTACGGGGTTCTGTCCTACGCGGTGGGGCAACGCACCCAAGAGATCGGGATCCGGGGCGCCCTCGGCGCCAGCCGATCGGAGATTTCGCGGTTGGTGGTCCTCGACGGGATTCGGCTGGCCGCGATCGGGGTCGGGATCGGGCTCCCCCTCGCTGGGCTGGCCGTGCGAGGGATGGCGCCGATCCTCCACGGCACCCCTCCCACCGATCCCGCGGTGTTGATCGGCGTCGCGGCGGGCGTCGTGGCGGTCTCCGTGCTGGCCAGCTGGTGGCCGGCCCGCCGAGCGGCTCGGGTCGACCCGCTGGTGGCGCTTCGGACGACTTGACCTCGGGGTTGCGCTAGCCACCCCGCGAGGTCGCGGGTACGTTTTCGCGGTCCGATCGCGTCCCCCAGCCCGAAGGCCCCGATGAACGCGCATTCAGCCATCGGTCGTCTCGCGATAGCCGCCGTCCTCGTCGCTCCCACCACGCCGGCGCGTGGGCAGGGCACCGACCACCCCTTCCCCCGCTCCAGGCCCGAGGACGTCGGCATGTCCTCAGCCCGGCTACGCGAGGCGATGGATACCGTCCGGAGCTTCGTGAGGCAGGAGGCGATCCGCGGCGGCATTCTCATCGTGATCCGCGATGGCAAGCTCGTCTTTCACGACACCGCCGGTTGGAACGACATGGAGCGCGGCTTGCCCATGCGGCCCGACCAAGTCGTTACCATGCGCTCGATGACCAAACCTTTGGTTGGGGCGGCGGCGTTGATACTCCTGCAGGAGGGCAAGCTCAGCCTCGACGATCGGGTGGCGAAATACCTGCCGTCGTTCGACAACCCGAAGTCGCGCGACATCACGATCTCCCAGCTGCTTTCCCACACCTCGGGCCTCCGCGGCGAGATCTACAACGATCAGGTTGGCTTCGGCACGCCGTTTCGTAACCTCCGTGAGGCCGCCGACTCCGTCGGGAAACTCGGTCCGGAGACGCCTCCCGGCACCATGTACTGGTACAGCGACCCTGGCACCAGCACGCTCGGCGCGGTGATCGCGGTCGCGGCCGGGATGCCGTGCGAGGACTTCATCCAGCGCCGGATCCTCGATCCGCTCGGCATGCGTGACTCCTTCCTGATGCCGCCGAGCCCGTCGGACCCCAGGCGGGCGCGCCTCTCGGCGACGTACCGCAAGGTGGACGGGAAGTGGGTGCGCTACTGGGATCCGACGATGGCCCCCGCCGTCCCCTTCTTCCGGGCGTCGGGGGGACTCTACGCGAGTGGGCTCGATTACGCCCGCTTCCTCACCATGATGCTGAACCACGGCCGCTTCGGGACCGAGCGGCTGCTCGATTCCGGGTCCGTGGCGGTCGCGCTCCAACCGCACCAAGCCGCCGTGCTCACCCCGGAGGAACGGAAGGAGCGCGACAGCTTCTACGGCTTCACCTGGACGGTGTTCACCGACAGGTATCGGCCCGTCCGCGCGCCCTTCTCCCCTGGCACCTTCCAGCACTCCGGATCCGACGGGACGATTGGCTGGGTCGACCCGTCGAAGCAACTCATCATCGTGTACCTCACTCAGTCGCGCGGGGCGCGGACGTCGCAGCGAATCGTCGGGATGGTGTACGACGCCATCACGGACGCGGCCGTCCCGACGGGCAATCGTCAGCAGCCGGCCTTGCTCGACGTGCTCTTCCTCAACGGCCGCGTCCTCGACGGTGCCGGGAATCCCTGGGTGCGGCAGGACGTCGGCACCCGCGGGGACCGCATCGCGTGGCTCGGGCTCGCGTCGCACGAGCGCCCGGTTGCCCGCGATACCGTGGACATCCGGGGACTGTACCTGGCCCCGGGCTTCATCGACATGCACAGCCACGCCGATTTCAGCGTCGACTACGGGCGCGCGGCGCGCCCGCTCCTGGCGCAGGGGATCACCACCGTGGTCCTCGGGATCGACGGCGCCGGGACCAACCGGGTGCGGGAGGAGTTCGGGCGATACGCCACCTCCGGGATCGCCGTGAACGCGCTGCAGTACGTGGGGCATGGGGCCGCGAGGAGTGCGGTGATGGGCCCGGTCGCCCGGGCGCCGAGCGCGGAGGAACTGCGCGCCATGCGGGATTACGTACGCCAGGGAATGGAAGAGGGGGCGATCGGGTTGTCGACCGGCCTGTTCTACTCGCCCGGGACCTACGCAACCACCGACGAGGTGGTCGCCCTCAACCGGGTGGCCGCCGAGTACGGCGGGATCTACGACACCCACGACCGCGACTTGGGCGGCTCCTACCCTGGCATCGGGTTCCTCGAGTCGATGAAGGAAGCCATCGCGATCGGCGAGCAGGCCGGCACGCCGGTCATCTTTTCGCACATCGGGCCGCAGGGGTGGGCCAACTACGGGAAGGCTGGTGAGGCCGCTCGGCTCGTCGAGAGCGCGAGGGCCCGTGGCGTGAACGTGATGGCGGCCCAGCATCCGTATACCTCGACGGCGAGCAACCTTCGCTCGTATGCCATTCCCGATTGGGCCGCCGAAGGCGGGCAGGCCCGGATGCTGGCACGATTCAAGGACCCCGCGATGGCCGCGCGCCTCGATCGCGAGACGATGGAGATGATGCACATCCGCGGGGGCGCGGAGAAGATCGTGTTCTCCGATGCCCGGTCCACCCTCAACGGGCGGACGCTCGCGCAGGTAGCCGCCGATCTCGACGTCCCCGTGCCGGCGGCGGTGCGGCGCCTCCTCGAGGGCGGGAATGCCTCGGTGATGAATCGCGATCTCTACGACCTGGCGAACATCCGGTTCCTGGCCACGAGGGACTGGATGATGACCTGCACGGACGGCGGCACGCCAAACCCCGACGTGGCCATCACCCATCCGAGGTCATATGGAGCGTTTACTCGCAAGCTCCGCTGGCTCGCCCTTGACGATTCGGTGATCACCCTCCCGTTCGCGATTCGCGGAATGACGTCCCTTGCCGCGACCTTCGTGGGCCTGAGCGACCGGGGCCTGGTGAAACCAGGCTTCGCCGCCGACCTGGTGGTGTTCGACGTGTCGAAGGTGCGCGACAGGGCGACGTACGAGGCGCCACACCAGTTGTCGGAAGGGATGGTACACGTGCTGGTGAACGGGCGGTTCGCCGTGCGGGAAGGGCGGCCGACCGGCGTGCTAGCCGGCATGCCGCTGACTCGTGGAGGGAAGGCGTTTCGAGGGCCATCGTGACGCGCCGCCCGAGTCGACCCACTGGTGGCGCTCCGGAGCAACTGACGCGTCATGCCTTCTCGAGCGTGGCCTTGAGAGCATCAAGAGCCGCGCCCCACGCCGCCCGAAGTCCGTCGGCGGCGGGACGGCCCTGGATCCGGTCGTGGGTGACCATCACGCCAGCCTTGCCCTTCCCCTTGTCCTGAAAGACCACGTCGACGATCGACGGCCCGCCCTGACTGGGCTCGTCCCAGGTGAACCGGAGGTCCTTCCCGGCGCGGACCCGTTTGAAGGTGC
This sequence comes from Gemmatimonadales bacterium, assembly GCA_046160105.1. GTDB lineage: Bacteria > Gemmatimonadota > Gemmatimonadetes > Gemmatimonadales > GWC2-71-9 > SHZU01. The sequence continues at coordinate 59,080 of JBJXGT010000020.1, forward strand.
CTCGGCTGCCGTCGGCGGTCCGAAACGTCCCGCCGTCTTGCACCGTGGCTTCTGACGTTTTCCCGAACCAGGTCGAGAGGGCCGCTGGAGTGGTCCAGGCGGCGTAGGCTTCCGCCACCGACGTCGCGATCGTCTTGGTCACGCAGATGTTGTAGCCCTTGGGGAGTCCGTCGGACTGTAGCTTTCGGTGCTGGCCTTCGTACTCGACGGCCAGCGTGGCCGTCCACCATGGGTCGACTTTCGACTCGTTGAACAGAAACTTGTTGACCGCGGCCCGGCCCTGATCCGGACCGACGGCCTGGTCGATCGCCGCGAACCATTGGGCGAAGGTCTTGCCCGTCGCCGCCTTGACGGCCGCGTCGGTGACCGGATGGTCGCTGGTCAACTCGACTTTCATGGAGCAACCTCGCTTGGAAGGGTGAATCACTGACCTCGATACGCCGAATCGGCCGGTTCCTTTAGCAGCCGGCGGACGGCGGGCTCGAACGACACCATCGCCAGGGGCCCCATTGCCCGCTGGCGAATCCGCCCCGAGCGATCGAGCAGGAACGAGGTCGGATAGCCGTGAACGCCGCCGAACAGCCGCTCGGCAGAGCTCCCCACCACCGCGACCGGATAGCGGATGCCCCGTTCGGCGAGGAAGGCGCGGACCGGTTCGATGCCGCCCACGTCGCGGGAGAGTCCGACGACGACCAGGCCCCGGTCGCGATGGCGGTCGGCCATCGCCTGCAGCGCCGGCATCTCGACCCGACAAGGGGCGCACCACGTCGCCCAGACGTTGACCAGGACGACTTTGCCCCGGAGACTGTCGCTGTCGATCGCGCCACCGGCCAGGGATTCGAACCGGTAGCGCGGTGTCCCGTCGGCGTTAGGTACGCCGGCGATGGTGGCCAGATGGGGCAGCAATCGAATGCCGAGGTAGACCCAGAACGCCGCGAACACGACCTTCCCGAGGGTCAGCCACGGACCTCGGCGCGGCGGGGCCGCGGGGGTCACCGGCGGGACGCCGGAGTCGGCCGGCTCTCCCGGCCACCAGCCCGAAAGAAGAGCACCCCGCCGGCGGACGTCCCGACCACCAGGTCCAGCCGGCCGTTCCCATCGAGATCCCCGACGGCCGGCGCCGAAATGACCGGCACCTCGACTCGAAAACTCGAATCGACCGCGAACCGCGGCACCGTCCGAGAGCCATGGTTCCGGAAGAGCGTCAGGCCCTGGTCGTCGGAGCCGATCAGCAGATCGAGGTCGCCGTCGCCGTCCAGGTCGGCCAGCGCCGGCGTGCTTCGCCGCCCCACGTCGATCGTCTCGAACTCGTCGCTCACCAGCACGAACCGGGGCGCCTGGGCGGTTCCGTCGTTGCGGTAGTAGTTGACCGCCCCGGACGCCTCGCCGATCAGGACGTCGAGGTCACCGTCGCCGTCGAGATCGCCTAACGCCGGGGTGGTGTTGCTGCCCCGACTGATGGTGATCGCGGCCGAGTCGACCTCGACAAGGCCCGGGGCGGTCCGGGTGCCGTCGTTCCGCCACCAGCCGACCTTGGCGCTGTAGGATCCCACCAGGGCATCGAGATCGCCGTCGCCATCGAGATCGCCCCACGCCGGGGCCCAATGGTACCGCCCCCGGATCGGCAGGGCGCTCCGCATTCGGAACGACGGCGCGGCCCGGCTCCCGGTGTTCTCGAACCAGTAGATCCTGGCGGTCTGCCGCTCGACCGGCTCGATCTTGTTGGCTACGACGAGGTCCAGGTCGCCGTCGCCATCGAGGTCGACGATGCTCGGGATGGCCTCGCTGCCGACGTCGATCATTGGCACCAGCTGAACGGCTCGGTGGACCCAGCCTCCCTCCGGGGACCGGGCGAAGTAGTGCAGGTTCGCGATGGTGGTCTTGATCGGATCGTACGACCCGCCCAGCACGCCCACCAGCAGATCGAGTCGGCCGTCGCCATCGAGGTCGGCGAACGCCGGGGCGTTGTACCCGCTCGTCAACAAGGGCGCGTCGACCGGAAACCGGACCGGATCGCGCCGGAGGCGGGGCTCCTGGCAGGTCCCGGTATTCTCGAAGAGAAGGAGGCCAGCCTCGAAGAAGTCTCCCCAGAAGAGGTCGAGATCCCCATCGGCGTCGAAGTCGACGAACGCCATGGTGTTGGCGCCGTGCCGGCTTCCCTGCCCGGTGATGATCTCGAGGTCCTGGAACCGCTCGCTCACCAGGCGAAACGAGGGCGTGGCCGCGGCCGGGTCGACGATCTCGTAGTGGAGGATGGTACCCTGAATCCGCCCGATGAAGAGGTCGAGTTTCTGGTTGCAGTCGATGTCGACGAACTGGGCGATGTTCTGCCGATCGGCGAAGATGACCGTCCCAGCCGCGTCGCGGAGGGTGTCCGGCAGCGCCTCGAACCGGGGAACCCGCGTCGAACCGAGGTTGCGGAACGTCCGGATGTAGCTGTTGGGCCATTCGGCGAAGAGGTCGGGATCGCCGTCCCCATCGAAGTCGACGAACCTCGACCACTCGCCGACGTCGATCCCCTGGTAGAAGTCGGTCACGAACCGGTACCTCGGCAGTCCGTCCGGTCGGGGCCCGTCGCGATGGAGGGCGAGCATCCGCCCGCCATACTCCTGGAGGATCAAGTCGTCGTCGCCGTCGCCGTCGAGGTCGAGCAACTGGGGGCGGGGGATGTTGAGCCCCCCGATGAACGGCAGGTCGAGCGAACGCCCGAGAGAGTCGGCCACGGGGAACGGCGCCACCTCGAGCCGCCAGCTGGCCGTGGCGTCCCGCGACGGCACCGGTTGACTCGACGGCGCGACGGCACAGCCGGCGATCGCAATCGCCCCGGCCACCCGAAGCCCGATGGTCATGAGCAACCCGTTACCCGCCGACGGTCGACCGCTCGGCGGCAACCTAACGACACCCTCGCGGGATCGCCGGCGGCTGGCTCGGGACGGCCACGCCGAGACCGGCCGCGTAGTTGCCGACCGGCACCGCGGCTTCGGCGGTGCGGGTGGGAATGCAGATCGGAACGAGAGTCCCCCGGGCGGTGGCCTTGTGGCCCTCGTGGTCGTGCGCCCCGCCAGCCTGGTGCCGATTGCTGACGTAGAGGTAGCGCCCGTCCGGCGACAGGGCCACGCCGTGCGGCTGCCCGAAGCCGGGCGACGCGATCGTGCCCACCACCGTCCACGTCGCCACATCGACCGCGCTGACGACGTTGGCGTCGAGGTTGGTCACGAACACGGTGCCGCCGTCATAGGTGAACACCGGCTCGAACGGGCCCTTGGCCATCGGGACCGCCTTGACGAACCCGGGTTTGGCCGGATCGGAGACGTCGTAGACGAGGATCTGATTGGCCGACTGCGCCGTGGCCACCAGCCATCGCCCATCCGGCGACACCGCGAACTGGGTGAAGGTCTGCGGCGGCCCGGTGAAGTCGACCAAGGTCGACTGTCCGTCTTCGAGCCGCACGCTGGCGAACTGGTTGACGCCGAGACTCGCGACGAAGACGTGGGTGCCGCCGGGGTGGGCCACCAAGGCATGGGGCCGCGGGAAGAAGACCTCGATCTCGTCGAGCAAGGTCATGTCGGACGGCCGCAGGATGGCGATCCGTTTGGGCGGGTTCACCGCGCTCATCGAGCGTCCCACCACCAGCCGGTCGTGAACGGCATCGAGGCTCAACAGCCCCGGCACCTCGAGCGCCACCGAGCCGACGATCCGGTTGGCGCGATCGAACTTCACCACCTTGCCGGCCCCGATCATCGTGAGATACCAATGGGCCCCGTCCGGGTCGACCTGGGCGTGATGCGGTTTCGCGTTCGGCCCGAAACCGAGCGGGGCGAGGTCGAGCGTCTCGATCACCCGGTGGGTCGCGAGGTCGATGATCGACACGGTCGCGTCGTCCTGATTGGCGACGTAGAGCCGGGGCTGCGCCGCCGCCGGAACGACGGCGACCACCCCGGCCACCAAGGCGACGACGGCCCTCATGGCACCGGCGACATCTTGCGGTGCTTCACGATGAAGAGCCCCTGGCCGATGCTCGACACCACGATGGTGCCGCTCTTGAAGTACGGATAGTTGCTCCACGACCCCTCGAAGCCGGGATTGTTCTCGCCCCACGGCACGGTGTCGAGATACCCGACTTCCACCGGGTTGGTCGGATCAGCCACGTCGACGACCCGGAGGCCGGCGAGGTAGTTCGACTGATACATGTACCGGCCCCGGATGTAGAGATTGTGATCCGATGCGGCGGTGGTCCCGAGGAACTCCTTCACCAGGACCGGTTCGTCGAGCTTGGACACGTCCCATACCAGGGTCCGGGTCTTGGGGACTCGGCCGGAGATCTCGTCGCCCTCGTCGTCGAGGAAGAAGTACTTGTGGTCCTCGCTCAACCAACCCTGGTGGGCGTAGGCGGTGTTGGGATACTCGGCCACCCCGATCCGCTTGGGCGCGGCCTTCTCGGTGACGTCGGCGATCCCCACCGCGGTCTCCGACGCGTTGAAGCAGATCTCCCGCCCCGCGAACCGAGCATCCGGCCCTCGGTAGCTGACGCACATCGCGTCGTGGGTATAGCCCGTCTTCGCGTTGCCGGTCGACTTGTCGGCCCAGCAACCGGCGAACTTCGGCACCTTCGGCTCCCGAATGTCGATCATGTGCAGGCCGCCCCCGCAGGTCTCGCCACCCCCGCTGTTGCCGATCGGGTAGGCGTACCCGGTCTCTTCGTTGATCGCGATGTTGTGGGCGCTGGCGATCTTGTCGTAGACGGTGTCAGCGGCGAACGTGGTCGGGGTCGCCCCGGTCCGGCGGAGCCGGGTCAAATCGAACACCTGCATCCCGTGCTGCCCGGCGCCGTCGGCCACCACGTAGGCGTGGTTCTTGTAGACCTTGATGTCGCGCCAACTGTTGGGCCGGGCACCCGGGGTGAGCGGCAGGTCGCCCGCGTACCGGGGGTTGACCGGGTCGGTCACGTCGACGAACGACGTCCCGTCGACTCGCCCCACCAGAGCCCACTCCTTGCCCGTCTCGGGGTCGGTCCAACCCCAGATGTCGTTCAGCTTCACCCCCCGTTGGCCGCCGATCGCGCTGATCGGCAGGAACGCCTGGAGATCGACCTCCTGGCAGCCGTAGCCCTGGATGGCCCCCTCCTGGCACTTCTTCTCGCTCCCCCCGGTGATCGCCGGGAGCGCGAAGGGCTTGTCGACGAGCTTGCCTAACGGGGTCCAGGCGCCACTGGGATCCCGGCCGAACACGTGGGCCAGCCCCTCGCCGAAATCGGCGGCCGGGGCCCCGATCACCGCCATTGTCGCCGTGGCGGCGAGCGCCATCCCAAACACGTTCTGACTGGTCGCTTCGACCGTCAGCCGCTGTCGTTCGGCCCAGGCACCGGCGGTCTTGCCGAAGGCGTAGACCGCCCCGACCATCTGACTCGCGAACGGCGCGCCGACCAGGAGCTGATCGCCGGCCCCGGCGATCGACATCCCCAGCACCTGGAAGCCGGGCGGGGGACCGCCCTGCCCCGTCGCGCCGGCGCTCGGCGGCGTCCCGGTGAGCTTGCCGGCCGCGCTCCAGGACCCGTCCGACTGCCGTTCGAACCGGTAGACCGCTCCCAACCCGCGATTGGCCACCGGCGCCGAGGCGAACGCTTCGTTGCCCGCCAGATGGACCGCGGTGCCGAGAGCCACCACACTGTCGGAGGGCGGCAGCGCCAACGTCCCCGCCGCGGTCAGCCCGCCCGCACCGATCTGGTAGACGGTGGCGGTGCCCGGCTTGGGTCGACCCCCCGGGCCGCCGCCGCCGAGCGGGTTCGGCCCGGGCGCGCTGATGAGCACCCGGTCGCCATCGAGAGCGAGAGCCGCGCCGAGCCGATCGTTCGGATCACGGCCGTTCGCCACCGCCGCCGGGGACGACCATCCCGCGCCGGTGCGCCGTACCGCGTACACCGCGCCGCGGGCCGAGTCGCGACCGGGCGCGCCGATCAGAAGGAGATCGGCGCGAAGGGCCAACCGGGTGCCGAATCCGTCCCGGGTCGCGCCGTCGGGGAGACTGAATCGAGCGGCCTGGCGCCACGCCCCGCCGACCCGCTGAAAGAGGTAGACCGCGCCTTGGCCGCCCGCCGGGTCGCCGACCGCGAGCCAATCACCCGCCGCGGCCAGGCTCGTCCCGAAAGCGTTGCCGGGCGCGGCGTCGGTCGGCTCGAGCAAGGCGAATTCGGCCCAGTTCCCGTCGCCACCGCGGCGAAACAGGTGGACCCCACCGCCACGGGGCAGCGACACCACGTTCCCGAAGATGCCGCTCTCCGATCGCCCGACCGCGATCTCGGTGCCGACGATCGCGATCGAAGTTCCGAATCCCGCCAGCTGGCTCGCCGAGGTGCGATCGGTTCGAAAGGTCTGCGCCGTAGCCACTAGCGGTGTGACGGTCACGAGCAGAGTGGCTAGACGGGTGTACGACATGGGTTGCTCCGAAACGTCGAGAGGTTGGAAGAAAGCGACCTGGACCACGCTTTCGCCACTGGGGCGAGGTACCTCGACCTACGACCGCCTCGATCGTGGTGTTTCTCACCGTCATCCGGAAGTGGGCGCGGGTGCCGCCTCGGCGAGGAACTTCCGGCCCGCCACGGCGAGCCCCTTACCCGGAAGCACCATCAGGGTCGAGGTCCCGTGGGCGATCAGCGCGCCCGCCTCGGACCGAATCGCCGCCTCGGTGTAGACGATCGATCGCCCCGCCCGCAGGAGCCGCCCTTCGGCGCGCAGTCGGCCGGAGCGCACCGATTCCAGGTAGTTGAGCTTGAGATCGATGTTGACCAGCCCGGCATCCGCCGCGAGACCGCCGAACCCCGCCCAGAACGTGGCCGTATCGACCAAGGTGGCAATGACACCGCCGTGCACGATGCCGAACGGTTGGAGATGGCAGTTCGCCACCACGAGCTCGACCACCGAATGGGTCGCGCCGACCTCGACCAGCCGCATCGGAAGGTGGCTCGGGAACGGGCTGGTGTTGACGGTGGTATAGAGGGCGGCGAGGTATTCCGGATTGAGCTGGCTCATGAGCGCAAATCTAGAACACCGATCGCGTCGACGGCAGCAACCGCTCGGGGCGGCGCGTTCCGAGGGGTGCGGCGAGCGTGGCGCCGGGCCCGACGCGGGCGTATCTTGGGATTGTATCCACTCCTGTCCTCCGTTCTCCGATCGAGGTTCCCGTTTCATGGCAGCGACGCGACGCGATTTCCTCCAATCCACCGCGGCCGTCGGCGGAGCCCTCGGCCTCGCCCCTCGGCTTCTCGCCGCGGAGCGCTGGTTCTCGGCACCGAAGCCGATGCGGATCCTGATTCTTGGCGGCACCGGCTTCATCGGGCCCCATCAGGTCGAGTATGCGATGGCCCGCGGCCATAAGCTCACCCTGTTCAATCGCGGTAAAACCAATCCCAAGTTGTTCCCCAAGGCCGAGAAGCTCGAGGGCGACCGCGACGGCCGCCTCGATGCCCTGAGGGGGAAGAGCTGGGACCTGGTGATCGACAACTCCGGCTACGTCCCCCGCCACGTCAAGGACTCCGCGCAACTCCTCAAGGGCAATGCGGGCCGTTACCTCTTCGTCTCGACCCTCTCGGTGTTCGCTGATTTCTCCAAACGGAACATCGACGAGAACGCCGCCACCGCGCCGCTCACCGAGCCCGGATCCGAAGACAGCCGCAAACACTACGGCCCGCTCAAGGCCCTCTGCGAGCAGGAAGTCATCGCCGCGTTCGGCGAGCGAGCCACCATCGTCCGGCCGGGGCTGATCGTCGGTCCCGGGGATACCACCGACCGGTTCACCTACTGGCCGGTCCGAATCGACAAGGGGGGTGAAGTGCTCGCCCCCGGCGATCCGACCGATCCGGTCCTGATCATCGACGTCCGCGACCTGTCGGAGTGGTGCGTCCGGCTCGGCGAGGACAATGTGGGCGGCACCTTCAACGCGGTGGGTCCGGTCAGTCAACTGTCGATCGCCGAGATGCTGTACGGCATCAAGTCCGTCACCACCAGCGAAGCGCAGCTCACCTTCGTGCCGGCCGACTTCCTCGCCAAGCAGAGCGTCCGCCCCTGGGCCGACATGCCGGCCTGGTTCCCGCCGACCGGGGCGATGGCCGGCTTTGGTTACTTCAGCCGAGAAAAGGCCATCGCGAAGGGCCTCACCTTCCGGCCCCTGGCCGACACGGCCAAGGCGACCCTCGATTGGTTCAAGACCCTTCCGGCCGAGCGGCGGGCGACGCTCAAGGCCGGGATCGCGGCGGAGAAAGAGGCGGCGGTGCTGGCCGCCTGGAAGGCGAGATGAGCCAATGAAGATTCTCTTTCTCGGCGGCACCGGCTTCATCGGTCCGTTTCAAGTCGAAGCCGCCCTCGCACGGGGCCACAAGGTCACCCTGTTCAATCGGGGCAAGAGCGATCCCAAGATGTTCCCTCAAGCGGAAAAGCTCGAAGGGGATCGCGACGGAAAGCTCGACGCCTTGCGCGGCAAGACCTGGGACGCGGTGATCGACAACTCGGGCTACGTCCCCCGCCACGTCCGCGATTCCGCTCAGCTCCTCAAGGGCAAGGTCGGCCAGTACCTGTTCATCTCGACGGTGGGCACCTACAAAGCTTTCTATGACGGGAGTTGGCCGAAAGAGGGTGTGGACGAGAGCGCACCGCCGATGCCCTTGGCCGAACCGGGCTCCGAGGACAGTGGCAAGTTCTATGGACCGCTCAAGGTCCTCTGCGAGCAGGAAGTCACCAAGGCCTTCCCGAACGCGGCGACCCTGGTGCGGCCGGGCCTGATCGTCGGGCCTCGCGATCCGACCGATCGGTTCACCTACTATCCGGTCCGGGTCGATCGCGGTGGCGAAGTCCTCGCGCCTGGCACCCCGAACGACCCTGCCTTGTACATCGACGCGCGGGATCTCGGCGACTGGTGCATCCATCTGGTCGAACAGAAGATCACCGGGCCGTTCAACGCCCTGGGCCCCCTCAAGCATTTCTCGATCGGCGAGTTGCTCTACGGCTGCCGCGCGGTGACCAGCACCCCGGTGAGCTTCACCTGGGTCGACGGCGAGTTCGTCACCAAGCAGATGCCGAACCCGATGGGTCTGATTCCCTGGCTCGACCCCAAGGGCCCGCTCTTTGGCGGGTCGCACTTCCGCCGGGATCGCGCCTTCGCCGCGGGGCTCAAGTTCCGGCCCTTCGCCGACACCGCGCGCGACACCCTGACATGGTTCAAGACCCTGCCCGCGGAGCGGCAGGCCAAACTCACCGGGGGGCTCCAACCGGAGCAAGAAGCAAAGATCCTCGCGGCCTGGAAGAATCGATGACGGCCCCCACCGAGACGGAACCGACCGGGTTCGCCCGACTGATCAACGCCAAGGCGGGCGAAGTGGGCCCCGCGCTGTGGGCGGCTGGTTACTTCTTCTGCATTCTGGCCTCGTACTTCATCCTCCGGCCGATTCGCGACGAGGCCGGGGTTGCCGGCGGCATTCGCAACCTGCCCTGGCTGTTCACCGGCACCTTGATCGCGATGCTGGTTGTCAATCCGCCCTTCGCGGCGCTGGTGGCCCGGATGTCCCGGCGCGGTTTCGTCTCCACCGCGTACCGGTTCTTCCTCGTCAACCTGGTGATCTTCTATTTCCTGTTCAAAGGCCTGCCGGAGGCCCAGCAGGTCTGGGTCGGCCGGGCCTTCTACATCTGGACCAGCGTCTTCAATCTCTTCGTGGTTTCGGTGTTCTGGGGCTTCATGGCCGACGCCTTCAACTCCGACCAGGGCAAACGGCTGTTCGGGTTCATCGGCGTGGGCGGGACGCTCGGGAGCATCGTGGGATCCGCGGTGACCGCCGGATTGGTGGGCGCCCTCGGGAGCGCCTCCCTGCTGCTGATCTCGGCCGCGCTGCTGGAGGCGGCGGTCCAGTTCGTCGGCCGACTCTCCACCCTCTTCAAACATCAGCCCGGCGCGACGGACAAGAGTGGCGAGACGCCCATCGGGGGCGATGTGCTGGCGGGGATCCGCCACGTTGTCGGGTCGCCCTACCTGCTGGGGATCTGCGGGTACATGCTGCTCTACACCATCGGTTCGACGTTCCTCTACTTCCAGCAAGCCTACATCGTCGAGGCGGCCTATCAGGATCGGGCGGCGCGAACGGCGCTGTTCGCCCAGATCGACCTGGCGGTCAACGTCCTCACGGTCGTGGTCCAGGCGTTCATCACCGGTCGTCTGATGCAGCGGCTCGGCGTCCCGACGATGCTCGCCATCGTACCGGCCATCTCGGTCCTCGGGTTCCTCGGCGTCGCCTTGATGCCGACGGTGGCAATGCTGGTCGGCTTCCTGGTGCTCCGGCGGGCCGGCAACTTCGCCGTGGCCCGACCGTCCCGCGAGGTGCTCTATACCGTGGTCAGCCGCGAGGACAAGTACAAGGCGAAGTCCTTCATCGACACCTTCGTCTACCGGCTCGGCGACCAGCTCGGTGCCTGGGGCGACAAGGCGCTAGCCGCGGCGGGGCTCGGGATGGCCGGGGTCGCGATGGTGGCGGCGCCGTTGGCGGCCCTCTGGCTCGTGATCGGTGTGTGGCTGGGACGGCGCCAAACGAAGATGGCGGGGTCGAGCCACTGAGAAGCGGAGCGCTTGGGCTGCCGGTCGCTGCAGAGCGTTTCATCGCGGGTGGCTGATGGTGGGATGGCGCATGAACTTTGCCTGATCTGTGGTTGCCGGGGGGGTCTCGATCGTCCCCCGGCTACACCATTCAGGGTTGGAGTGCCTCAACATGCGCCACAGCACCGCCATTGCCGTCCTGAGCCTGTTCGGCCTGACCGCCTGCTCGGAATCGGGGAGCGGCCCCGAGGGAACCGGTCGAGTCGTTTTGCAACTTGCTACCGTCCCCAAGGGCGCTGCGGCCGCGTCGTCCAGCGCCGCCGCCGACCTCGTGATCACCCGGGTGCAACTCGTTGCGCGGAAGCTCCGAATGGCCCAGGCCTCGGACGCTTGCCCGCAGGCCGAAGATGATTCCAACACCGAGGGCGCGGGAGAATGCCCGGCGATCAAAGCCGGTCCGCTGCTGCTCGACCCGCCAGTGACCGACGGTGCGGTCGAGGCGTTCACCGCCGACCTGCCGGCCGGCACCTACAATCGGATCCGCTTCCAGATTCACAAGCCGACCGGCAGTAACGACCAAGCCTTCCTTCAAGCCAACCCAGGCTTCGAAGGGGTGAGCATCAAGGTCGAAGGCACCTACCACCTCCAGCCGTTCACCTTCACCACCGCGCTCACGACGGTCCAGGAGATTCAGCTGGCCGCCCCGGTGGTGGTGGTCGACGGCGCCCCTGTCGAGTTGACCGTGTTGCTCGACGTCAAGGGGTGGTTCGCCGATCAAGCCGGGACTGGTTGGGTCGATCCATCGGCCCTGACTCAACAGCTGCGCTCTCGGATCGAGCAGAACATCCGCAACTCGTTCCGAGCGTTCCGCGACACCAATCGCGACGGTTCCCAAGACTGACCGGGCGTTAGGGACGAGGCGCCACCGGGCGGGTACCACCGCCGGGTGGCGCCTCGTCGTTTCGAGCCCCCCCTTGCCGTTTCCTGGCGTGGGCTGCATCATCGCTGACCATTTCTCTCCGGAATCTCGATGATCGGCGTGCTGGGAATCCTGCTGTCGCTCGCCCTGCTGATGTGGTTGGCCTACCGCGGCATCAACGTGCTGGTCCTGGCCCCGATCCTCGCGCTGCTGGCGGCCGTATTTGGGGGCGAACCCCGCCTCCTGGCCACCTACACCCAGGTGTTCATGGTGAGCCTCGGTGGGTTTCTGGTGAAGTATTTCCCCTTGTTCCTGCTCGGGGCGATCTTCGGCAAGCTGATGAGCGATTCCGGCGCGGCCGCCACCATCGCCGAGTGGATCGTCGAGAAGATCGGAGCGCAGCGGGCCATCCTGGCGATGGTGCTGTCCTGCGCGATCCTCACGTATGGCGGCGTCTCGGTGTTCGTGGTCGCGTTCGCGGTCTATCCCCTCGGCGTGGCCCTGTTCCGGCGTGCCGACGTGCCGAAGCGACTGATTCCCGGAGCGCTGGTGCTCGGGGCGGCCACCTTCACGATGAGCGCCTTCCCCGGAACCCCGGCGATCCAGAACGCGATCCCGATGCCGTTCTTCGGGACCGACACCTTCGCGGCCCCCGGGCTCGGCACCATCGCCGGGATCGTGATGTTCGTCCTCGGCGCACTCTGGCTGACGCGGCGGGGCCGGGCCGCCGCCGCGGCGGGCGAAGGGTACGGCGACCATCCACTCGACGCCGCCGACGTTCCCCTGACGCCCAACCGCCCCTCGCTGGTGGTCGCCTTGCTGCCGATCGTGCTGGTGATCGGGGTCAATCTGGTGGTGACCAAATGGGGCATACCGGCGATGGACACCAGCTACCTGGCGGAGAAGAAGTACGGCGCCACCACGCTGGACACCGTTCGGGGCATCTGGTCGCTGGTGGTGGCACTGGTGGTGGCCATCGTCGGGTTGATCCTGCTCCAGTGGCGGCACTGGGGTGACCTCAAGGGTTCGATCAACCATGGCACCATGAGCTCCCTATTGCCCATCTTCAATACCTCGTCAGAAGTGGGCTATGGCAGCGTGATCGCGTCGCTCACCGCGTTCGGGGCGATTCAGGCGTTCGTGGTGGGCATCGCGCCGGGCAACCCGCTCATCTCCGAGGCGATCGCGGTCAACCTGATGGCGGGGATCACCGGCTCGGCGTCCGGAGGGATGAGCATCGCGCTCAACATGCTGGGCGCCAAGTATCTCGAGCTCGGCACGGCGGCCGGGATCTCGCCGGAGCTGCTCCATCGGGTCGCGGCCATCGCCTCGGGCGGCCTCGACTCACTTCCCCATAACGGCGCGGTGATCACCCTCCTCGGCATCTGCCGGCTGAGCCATCGGGAATCGTACCTCGACATCTTCGTGGTATCGGTGGCGGTCCCGTTGGTGGCGTTGCTGGTGGTCCTGGTCCTCGGCTCGACGCTCGGGTCCTTCTGAGCGACCCCGGCTTGCGCCCGGGGAGTCGGGCGCCAGATTTCGGAATGCTTCGACCATTCATCGGGACCCTTCTCGCCTTGCTCGGCGGGGCGGCGGCGCTGGCCGCACAAGCCACGCCGACCACCGTCGTCATCACCGAAGGCACCAACATCGCGGCCGACCTCTCGCCGGACGGCCGGACGATCGCCTTCGATCTGTTGGGGCGAATCTGGACCCTCCCCCGGGCCGGTGGCGCGGCGACCGTCCTGACCGACGAGTACGGCGACGCCCGCCAACCGGCCTGGTCGCCCGACGGCCGGCGGATCGCGTTTCAGAGCTATCGCGACGGGACCTGGCACATCTGGAGCGTCGCCGCCAACGGCACCGACCTTCGCCAGCACACCACCGGCGGCTTCGACCACCGCGAGCCCGACTGGACACCCGATGGCTCGGCGTTGGTCTTCTCGTCCGACCGTGCCGGTCACTACGACATCTGGCGCTTGACGCTCGCGACCAGCACGTTCGATCGCCTCACCGATGACCCCGGCGACGAATTCGGTCCGGCGATCGGACCGGACGGCGCCATCGCCTTCGCCTCGACCCGGCGGGACGGGCCCGGCATCTGGGTCCGATCCGCCAGCGGGGCGACCGCGCTCTGGGCCACCGCCGCGGGCCAGGCGGCGGCGCCGTCGTTCAGTCCTGACGGGTCCACCATCGCTTTCAACCTCTTCGCTCGCAACGAGAGCCAGGTGATGGTGGCGGGTCGCGGCGAGACGCCCCGGCCGATCACCCCCGCGTCCGGCGACGCCTTTCCGTTTCGAGCCACCTGGATCTCGGCCACCGAGCTGCTCTACACCGGCGACGGCAAGCTCCTGATCGCCGGGCTCGACGGCCGACCGGCGACCGCGATTCCCTTCGAGGGTCGGGTGAGCTTTACCCGGTCGCCGTATCGCCGCGCGGTTCGGGGTGTCGACGCCGCTAGCCGGTTGCCGGTCCGCGGGATCGTGTCTCCGGCCATCTCGCCCGACGGCCAGACCTTCGTCTTCACGGCGTTAGGCGATCTCTGGGCGCTCACCGAGGGGAAGGCCACCCGGCTCACCGAGGGCCCCGCCATCGAGATCGACGCCCAGTGGTCGCCCGACGGCCGTTGGTTGGTGTACGCGAGCGACCAGCTCGGCACCATGGACCTCTGGCTCCGCGAGATGACCTCGGGCGCCACCCGCCAGCTGACCCGAAACACCGGGGGCGCCGCCCTGCCGGCGTGGTCGCCAGACGGGCAGAGCGTGGTCTTTCAGGTCCAGCGCGGGCTCGGCACCGAAATGCAGCGAGTGGTGGTCGCCACCGGCGCGGTGTCCACCCTCCGGGCCAACCTGTTCCAGCCGTCTCGAGCGACGTTCTCGCCGGACGGCCGGATCATCGCGGTCACGGCGCTACGGGCCAACTCCGCCCGGTTCCGGGAGGGGCGCAACGACATCCTGCTGTTCAGCGCCGACGGCGCCGGCGATCGCTGGGTGGTGCCCCCTGCGGCCCGGGGGATCGGCTCGCGGGGTATCGACGGGCCGGTGTGGTCGCCCGACGGCACCCAGATGGCGTTCGTTCTCGACGGCGGGCTCTGGCGCCAGCCGGTGACGCCGACCGGCGAGCCGAACGGGCCCCCGGTGCGCCTCAGCGACGAGTTGGCCAACTCCCTTTCTTGGACGGGCGACTCGAAGTCGGTAGCCTATCAGGGGACCGACGGGCTCCGGATCGCGCGGCTGAGCGATGGGATGACCCGACGGATCGCCGTGCCGCTGACCTGGCGGCGATCGGTGCCGACCCGCCGAGTGGTGGTCCACGCCGGCCGGCTTTGGGACGGAATCGCGGGCACCACTCGGGCCAACATGGACGTGGTGATCGTCGGGCACCGGATCGCCCGGGTGGTACCGCACGCGGCGGCGCTCCACCGGGACAGCGTGATCGACGCGTCGGCCCGGACCGTGATCCCGGGCCTGGCGGACGCCCACGCCCATCTCGGGTTCGGCACCGGCGAGGCGTTAGGCAGGGTCTGGCTCGCCTACGGGGTCACCACGGTGCGCGATCCGGCCTCCGACCCCTTTTCGATCCGGGAGCGCCGCGAGGCGGTGGAGTCCGGGGCCCGGGTCGGCCCGCGGGAGCTGGCCACCGGCCGGATCTTCGATGGGGATCGGATCTACTACGGGTTCAACAACGCGATCACCCCCGGGGCCCAGCTGGACGCGGAACTGACCCGGGCGGCGGCCCTCGAGTTCGATCTGATCAAGACCTACGTTCGACTGCCCGACGTGATCCAGCACCGGATCATCGACGTCGCCCACCAGCACGGGATCCCGGTCTCGTCGCACGAGCTCTATCCGGCGGTCGCGTTCGGCGCCGATCACGTGGAGCACATCCGGGGCACCAGCCGGCGAGGCTATTCCCCCAAAGTCTCGGCCCGGTTCCGCTCCTATCAGGACGTGATCGCGCTGTTGACCGCGTCCGGGATGAGCCTCACGCCGACGATCGGGATCCAGGGCGGCTTCGCCTCCCTGGTGGCCGAGCAGCCGGCGACGCTCGACGATCCACGGCTCGAGGTGGCCTATGGCGCCGAGTACGTCGCCAACCTGCGGCGGTCGATGACCGGGAGCGGACCCTTCGGCCCCAATCCCGCCGGAGTGGCCGCGCAGGGCGAGACCGTGCGCCGAGTGGTGGCGGGTGGCGGGCGGATCATCGCCGGCACCGATGCGCCGATCATTCCCTACGGTCTCTCGCTCCACACCGAGCTGCAGCACTACGTCGCCGGCGGCCTCACCCCGGTGGAGGCGCTGATGACGGCGACCTCCGGCTTCGCCGCCGCGATGGGCTTGTCCGGTCAGCTGGGCGCGATCGCCGCGGGCCGTCTCGCCGACTTGGCGATCGTCGATGGCAACCCGCTCGAGACGATCACCGACGCGCGGCGGGTCCGAGTGGTGGTCAAGAACGGCGAGGTGTTCACCATCGAGGAGCTGCTGGCTGGGCCGGTCCGGCGGAACCGGGGACGTTAGGTCGGCGCCGGCTACCGAATCGGTCGGGCCACCATGATGCCGTCCTGGCTGGCGATGCCCTGAATCCGCTCCGCCAAGGGCCGCTCCGAGATCTCCACGCTCGTGCCGACCAGCGGGGCGTGCAGCAAATGGAGCCGCCCGTCCCGCCAGAGCGCGAAGCCGGTATGCGCGATGTCGAGCCCGGCGACCGTGCTGGTGGCCGCGATCACGTCGCCATCCTGGATCCGACCGGCCGCCTCGGCGATCCGGTCCTCGGGAATGAACCACCGGCCGTCGCTCCCGTTGAGCCGTCGCTCCGCCTCTCGCACCGCGGCGAGCGCAGCGCGGTCGGCCAACTGGCGATAGGAACCCGGGTGGGTCGACATGTACGAGATCGGCTCGGGATCGAGGCGGCCGCCCAGCTCCTTGGTCATCACCCGGAGGGCGCCGCGCCGCTCGTTGTCGGCGAGCCACTCGGAGAAGTAGTGGAGGCGGCTCGGATATCCCGCCAACCGTCCGCCCCGATAGCGCAGTTCGCGGAGATACCCCTCGTACCGGGTCCGGGCCGCCGCCGGGTCGGCGAGGCCCTTCACCCCGTCGTGCCGGATGAAGCGGACCAGCGCCAGGACGTTCTCGACGAACGTCACGCAGTCGAGCTCCCGGAGGTTGATGACCAGCCGCTCGGGCCCGGGCGCCTCGAGGGTCCCGGGAGTATACTTGGTGCCGACGAAGGTCTCTCCGAGACGGGCGATGGCCGTCCCGACCGGCACCCGGGCCAGGCCTTGGTCGACACCCCAACGCACTTTGGCAACGAAAATCGTCCAGTCGGCCGACGTCCAAAAGTTGGTCCTGGGAATCGAATCCGACTGCCCGGCCGCCACCTGGGCGCCGACCGTGAGACCGACGAGTATTTGGAGAACAGCCCGCATGCCTCGGAATCTAGTGACCCCCGGCCCCTTCGTCCTGCGCGGCGACTCGGTGCTCGGCTGGCGGCGGCAGGCCGGCCACGGGCCGCCGCGGTGGGCCCCTCTCCCGACGGAGATGGCTCGCGTTGAGTGAGTCTGGTCGACCACCGATCCTCCCTCCTTCGACCGGGCCGATCTGGGCTCAGCCGAAGATGGCGGTGCTGGTGCTCATGGGCGTGGCGTCGGGATTGCCGCTCTACCTGACGAGTCGCGCCCTCCAGGCCTGGCTCCGCACCGCCCAGGTCGATCTCACCACCATCGGTCTCTTCAGCCTGGTCGCCCTGCCCTACTCCCTCAAATGGATCTGGGCACCGATCGTCGACCACTACGTCCCCCCATTCCTCGGCCGGCGCCGGGGTTGGCTCCTGATCCTCCAACTGGCCCTGGTCGTGGCGATCGGCGTCCTGGCCCTCCAGGACCCCCATCGCGGCCTCAAGCTGGTGGCGATCAGCGCGATGGCGGTCGCGTTCTTCAGCGCGTCGCAGGACATCGTCATCGACGCCTACCGAACCGACATCCTCACGGATTCCGAACGCGGTTTCGGAGCCGCCGGGTGGGTGCTCGGGTATCGGATCGGGTTACTCGCCGCCGGCGCGCTCGCTTTCGTGCTCGCCGATCGCTGGTCGTGGCCGGCCGCGTACCTGGCGATGGCCGGACTCCTCGGGCTCAGCATGGTGGCGACCATCGTGGCGAAGGAGCCCGAGCCGACCGGGGCACGGCCGGCCCGGTTCCGGGACGCGGTGACCCTCCCGTTCCGCGACTTCTTCGCCCGCTGGGGCGCGGGACGGGCGGTGGGGATCCTGCTGTTCGTGGTCCTCTACAAGTACCCGGATTACCTCGCCGCCAGCGTCGCCACCCCGTTTCTGCTCGATCTCCGCTTCTCCCAGACCGACATCGGCGCCATTCAGGGGGGCGTCGGCATCCTGGCGACCATCGTCGGGGCCGTGATCGGCGGGTGGCTGGTGGCGCGGATCGGACTGGCGCGATCTCTCTGGGTGGCGGGCGGACTCCAGGCGATCAGCAATCTGGCGTACTACGGTCTCTCGCTTGCCGCCGCCGATCGGGGCCTGCTGGTCGGCGCGATCGTGGCCGAGAACGTCTGCGCCGGCGCCACCGGCACCGTGTTCATCGCCTTTCTGATGAGCCTTTGCGACGCCCGGTTCTCCGCCGCGCAATACGCGCTCCTCTCCGGCCTGATGGGCGCGAGCCGCGACGTCCTGGTCGCGCCGGCCGGCGCCATCGCCGAAAGCACCGGGTGGCCGGTGTTCTTCCTCGTCACCCTCCTGGTGGCGGTCCCCGGCTTGTTGCTGCTGCCGTTTTTCGCCCCCTGGACCCGATCGGCACGCTCGCCCGCCCCGCTCTAACCGACAGCGGCGGCGGTTCAATCGGGCGCGATCACCGCGCCTCCGGTCGGCCCCGTCCGCGGAGATACCGATCGAAGAACCGGATCGCTCGCTTCGACTGGTCGAGGCGGCTCGCCTCGGTCTCCACGGTGTGGGGCTCGGCCGGGTAGTACATCACGTCGAAATCCTTGCCCAGCTCGATCAGCCGCTGCACCAACCGGGCGGCATCCTGGAAGTGGACGTTGTCGTCGACCACGCCGTGCTCGATCAAGAGGCGGTCCTTGAGGCCCTCGGCGAAGTAGATCGGGCTCGATCGCCGATACGCGGCGGTGTCCGCCTGGGGTAGGCCGAGGATCCGGCTGGTCCATTCGTCGCTGTAGTGGGCCCAATCGGTGACCGGGGCCCGGGAGATGCCCGCGGCGAAGACCCCGGGATAGCGAAACTGGCTCATCAGGGTCATGAACCCACCGTACGACACCCCATAGATCCCGATCCGGGTCGAGTCGGCCCCTAACGCCGAGACCAGGTAGCGGGCCGCGGCGACCGCCCCGTCGACGTCCTGCCATCCCATCGCCCCGGTCACGTCGGCCCGGTACGCCTTCCCGAACCCGGCCCCGCCCCGATAGTCGAAGTCGAGCACCGGGTAGCCGGCTTCGAGTAGGTAGTGAAGGAACCCCACGTGCAACCCCCACCCGTAGACCGACCACCCGCGGTGCGCGAACTGCCGATAGCCACCCCCATGCACGTGGATGACCGCGGCCCTCTCGGCGTTCATCCGGGCCGGTTTATAGAGTGCCGCCCACACCGGCTTCCCATCCGGATGTGGAAAGGAGACGATCTCTGGATCGACCAACCGCGTCCGCCGAAACGCCTCGGTCCCGCTCTCGGTGACTCGACGCCCCGCCCCGCTGTCGGCGACGGCGCGAAGGTAGAGATCGGGCAGCCGCGAGGTGGTGGAGTGAACGATCGCCAGGCGGGAGCCGGCGGGGGACCACGAACCAGCGAACCGCCCCACCCCGGTGGTCATCTGAGTCACCGATCCGCCGCCGGCAGGCATCACCTCGAGGTGGTCGTCGGCCGGGTGGGAGCGACTGGTCTGGAGCAGCCAACGCGAGCGGTCCGGAGATAGCTCCGCGCCGCGCACCTCCCACGGTCCTTCGGTGAGCGGCCGGGCCGAGCCGCCGAGCTCACCGAGGTACAGGTGACTCCACCCGCTTCGCTCCGAGGCGAAGACGAACCGGCCGTCGGGCAACCACTCGAGGAGGGCGGCGCCCCGGTAGTTCGACTGAATCGGCGGCCCGCCCAGCCACCCGTTCGGCTCGTGGTCGCTGGTGACGACCTGGGTCTGCCCCGCCGCGAGGTCGACCTCCGCCAGCCACCAGTCCCGGCCATGCTCCCCGACGAATTGGACCAGGGCCCGGGTGCCGGCGGGATTCCAGCTCGGCCCGTGAGGGACCGTCTGCTGCTTGCCGGCCGCCGCGAGGTCGAGCCAGCGGATCTTGACGCTATCGTCGGGGGTCCGCGGATCCGCGTCGATCATGCCCAACCGAGCCACGTCGCGCGGCTCGCCCACCTTGGGCCGGGCGTCGCGCACCTCGCTGTAGCCGGACGCGGTCACGAAGGCGAGGTACTTGGTCGGTGGTCGGCGGGGGTCGGGCGTCGTGGCCCGGAAGGTGATGAACCGACCGTCCGGCGAGCGCTGGATCTGGTCGATCGTGGTACCCTTCGGGATCGGGATGAACCTGGGGTGGCCCGCCGCGGCCTGGGCAGCGCCAGCTCGCACCGCCCGCCGCCGATCCGCTTCGGCGAGGCTGGGAAACAGCTCGGCCTGCTGGGCTCGCAGCCGGCTGGCCGCGTCGGTCGGAGTGCCCGGGGTGGTCGTCACCCGGGCGGCGAGGAGCGAGAGCGCGCCGGAAGCCCAGTGATAGGCGTAGAGCGCTTCACCCATCTCGAACTCGACGACCGCGTCGCGATCCGCGAAGCGAACCTCGACCAGCGGCCCCGCCATGGTGACCGCCCGGCGAGTGGCCGGCGCCGCGCCCCGTTCGAACAGATAGAGCGATCCCCCGCTGGCCCACGCCGCTCGGCTGGCGTCACGGCTCCAGACCAGGCCCTCGGCCGGAATCCGCTCGACCTCCCCGGCCGCGACCGGCTCGGCCCACTGCCCGGTGGAGTCCGCCCGGAACCAGGGGTCTGCCTCGGGCACGTCGTCACTCCGGGGAGCGAGGTGCCAGCGGAAGAACACGGCCGACCCATCCGGGGCCCACCGCACCTCGCGGACGCCGAGTCCCAGGTAACGGTCGTTTCGGGAGGCCGCTTCGATCGACAGCGGCGTCGATCCCGCCGCGGTCGGGCCGCTCTGGCGGAGCGGGGTCGGGGCGCGGCCTTGGGCCGCGAGCGTTCCGACCGTGGTCAGACCGAACAGGAAGGCGGCGGCCAGCGAGCGAGCGATGAGCATCGTTAGGGGGTCCGTGGTATGGCGTTGGGTGGGAGGCCGCGGGCCAGCGCGCGCCGTCCCGCTACCGTTGGAACACGACCCGGCCGGCGACGATGGTGGCATCGACTCGCATCGCGCCGATGGCCTCCGGCTCGATCCGGGTGATCGGTCCATCGAGGACGCAACAATCGGCGGCCATCCCGACCTCGAGGGTGCCCTTCCACGACTCGGCGTGATCCTGCCACGCTCCGGCCGCCGTGTGCGACCAGATCGCCTGATTCAAGCTGATTCGTTCTTCGGGGCCGGACACGGTGTTGGACTGCTTCCCCCGGCGGGTCACACAGCTGGCGATTCCCTGGCGCCAGTTGCCGTCGGTCACCGGAGCATCCGATCCGGTGGCCACCACCACCCCCGCCCCGATCGCGGTGCGGTAGGGCCATTCGTAGGCGGCGCGCCGGGGCCCGATGCTGGCCACCTGTCCGTCCGCGATCAGGAACTTGATCGTCGAGTTGAAATTGGCGCCGATCCCAAGGGTCGCCATCCGACCGAGGGCCGCCGGGGTCACCAGGTCGGCGTGGATCAGGTAGTGACGCCGGTCCCGGTCCGGCTTCGCCGCGAGCGCCTTGGCGTACGCCTCGACCACGGCGTCGAGGGCGCGATCGCCGGTCGCGTGGGTGCCGATCTGCCATCCCGCCTCGTGGGCCAAGCCCACCATCGCCTCGAGTTCCGTCACTCGCTCGGCGTCGCCACCGTCGCCGACCACCAGAACACCATGGCCGCCGTCCTGGTACGGCTCGTGGAGCCACGCCGTCTTGTTGTTGGTCGGGATCCCGTCGGCGAACAGCTTGACGCCGGCCACCCGCATCCACCGCGGATCGATACCTGGCGGCGCCCGGTACCCCGCCAGCGCGTCGCGCACCGCCGCCACCGAGCGGCCGGTCGCCAGGAGCACCGTTAGGCGGGCGCCGAGTCGGCCTCCGGCGGCCATCTCGGCGTAGAGCGCCAGCGTTCCGGGGTCGATTCCCGGGTCGGTGAAGCTGGTGATCCCGTTGGAGACCATCAGCTGGCTCGCCACCTCGAAGGCTCGGCGGCGCTCGGCCGGCGTGTAGGGTGGCACGACCCGGCGGACCAGGCCGGCCGCCCCCTCGAACAGGACCCCGGTCGGCTCGCCTTGGGCGTCTTTGACGATGACGCCGCCGGGCGGCGGCACCGTTTCCCGGGTGATCCCGGCCGCCGCCAGCGCCTTCGAGTTGACCCAGATGGCGTGCCCGGAAAACTCCGTCAACAGGACCGGATGCTCGGGCGCCACCCGATCCAGGTCTTGGCGGGTCGGGGCGCGGCCTTCCGCGAAGTACGGCTGATCCCAGCCGCGTCCCAGCACCCACCCCCCCGCCGGTCGAGCGGCCACGGCTTGGCGGATCTGCTCGGTCGCCTCGGCGATCGACTTCACCGTGGGGTACGACACGTCCACCTGGAACGGCGGCGCGCTGAGCCCCCACGACAGGGCGTGGAGGTGGGAATCGTTGACCCCTGGGAGCACGGTTCTCCCCCGCAGGTCGAAGGAGGCGGTCCGCGACCCACCCAGCCGGCGGATCTCGGCCGTGGTCCCGATCCCGAGGACCCGTCCGCCGCCGATCGCGATCGCCTCGACCCGCCGAAACGCCCGATCGACTACGTGGATGTCGCCATCGTGAAGGATCAGGTCCGCCTCCGCCAGGCGGGGCCACCGCGGCCACCGACTGGTGGCGACACCCGCCATCGCGAACGCGAACTGCCGTCGATCGAGCCCGCGTCCCGCGGGCGTACCGCTCGGCGTGGGCGGAGTCTTCGAACCGTCAACCGTCATGGGAGGGTCCTTCGTGATGGGCTCTCGGGTCCCGGGAGGATACCGTTGGCGACCGCTACCGGCCAGTGTCGTGAAACCCGAGCATCCGACTGACCAGCGCATCGAGCGCCTGGCCGGTCCGGCCGGTGGCGAGATCGGCGGCGTTGGTCACCGCGATGAGCCCAATACCCCGCCCCAAGCCGAGCCAGGCCACCGAGTGATTGACCGTGTTGGAACCCTCGTGCGCCGCGGCCCGGCCACCGGCCCATCCTCGCGTCACCAGCACCCAGCCGAGGCCGTACCCGTCGGTGCCGGGCAACGGGACTCGCGCCGTGAACAGGTCGCGTCCGGTGGCCGGCTGGATCAGAGTCGAGGTCCCGGCGTCGGCCCGGAGAAATTCGCCGATCACCCTGGCCCAACTGGCCAACGGGAGATGGGCTCGGCCGGCCGCGGAGAGTCCCGGCGGATTGTCGCAGCCTTCGCAGGCGACCCAGCGACCATTTTGGAGGGAGTGAGCCACCGGCTGATCGCTGGTGCCGGCCGTCGCCTGGGGTCCCCACCCGAGCCCGAGGGCGCCTAACGGTCCGAGCAGGCGGCTCTGGAGCAGGTCCTCGTAGACCCCGTTCCAGGCCCGCTCGATCATCGCGCCCGCGAGGACGTAGCCAGGGTTGCTGTAGTAGTAGTTCCCGACCGGCCCGAACGGCGTCGCCGCCAGGGTCCAGGCCACCAGTCCATCCCGCTGCCCCTTGGCCGTGGTACCGGTGAAGGCGGTGGCCGGCGGATCGTTGCGAATCCCCCCTTGATGGGACAAGAGATCGGCCAGCGTCACATCGCGATACTCGGCCCGCATCGTCGCGGCCAGATCGGGGAATGCCGCGCCGAGCGTGGTGGACCAGGTCAGCCGGCCTTCGTCGATCGCGATGGCCGCGAGGGCGGCGGTGATCGCTTTCAGGTTGGAGCCGATGTGCCAGTTGTCGTCGACCGTCACGGAGGGCCCGCCGGTCGCCCGACGGGTACCGGCGACCGCCAGTGCCGTGGTCCCGGCGGTGGTGACGATCGCACCACCCATCGCGGGCAGATCGAAGGCCCGGCGCACCGAATCGACGATCCGGGCCAGGCCCGGCGGCGCCACCCGCACCTCGAGCGAGGCACTGACCGTCCCGACCGCGGCGGTAATCTCAGCGGTCCCGTTCCCGACCGCGGTAATCACCCCCGCGGCCGTGACACCGGCCACGGTCGGATCGCTGGTCCGCCACTCGATCGTGGCGGTCGCCGCCGTGCCCTGGGCCGTGAGCGGCGCGGCCGTGGCCGTGACCCGTTCCCCAGAGGTCACGATCGCCTGCAACGGCTTGACGGAGATCGACGCCACGGCGACCGGAGGCGGCGGAGCGGTCGTCTCCCCGCCACAGCCGCCCGCCAACGCCACCAGGGCCGCCATGAACCGACGCCGAATCGCTCGCATCGCGGGCTAGCGCTCGCTACCCTGATCCGTCGCGCCGGCGGGACGCCGGAGGTGGCGGTCGAAGAACGACTCGAGCCGCTGATACATGTCGATTCGATTCGCCGGGTTCCGAAAGCCGTGCGGCTCACCCGGATAGCTCCTCGACTCGAACACCTTGCCGAGTTGTCGAAGCGAGTCGACCGCCAGCAGGTACTGGCGGTACGGGGCGCGAACGTCGGCCTCGCCGTGCATGATCAAGAGCGGCGTGGTGATGTCCCGAACCCGCGCCAGGGTGTTGCTCACCGCGTAGGTCACCTTCCTCACGGCTGGGGCGCCCCCGTGGCCGGTCCGAATGAAGATCCGCCCAAGACGATCGGCGTTGGTGTAGGCGTCGCCGAAGTCGTAGATGCCCGCCATCGGCACCGCCGCGTCGAAGACCCCCGGTTCGCGCGCGATCGCGGCCATCGTGGTGATCCCGCCGTAGCTGTAGCCGTAGATCCCCACCTTGCCGTCGACGTATGGCAGCCGGCGGAGAAACCGAGCGGCGGCGGCCGCGTCGCGGGCCTGACCGTTGGCCCAGTCGTTGATGGCCAGCTCTTGAAACGCCCGCCCGAATCCGGAGCCGCCCCGGTAGTTCACCGCCAAGACGAGATAGCCGCGCGAGGCGAGGTACTGCTCGGTCAGGTTGAGGGTCCGGAGGTACGAGTTGGTGCCACCGCCGTGGACCTGGACCAAGGCGGGATAGCGGCGAGCGGGGTCGAACCCTTTGGGCCGGAAGAGAAACCCCTGGATCGCGAGCCCATCGAAGCTGCGAAACGCGATCTCCTCCGGCTGAACGAGGTCGGCCCATCGATCGGCGAAATGGGTGAGCTGGCGCGGCGACCCCGCCCCGGGCTCGAGCAGGTACACCTCGGTGCCGGACAGCTCGGTCGACCCCACGTACACCAGCTTGGCGCCGTCGGGGGTCGCGTCGATCGGCTGAAGGCGACCGCCGTGATGGGTCAGCCGGGTCGCGACGCCGCCCCGCGCCGGCACCGTCCAGAGATGAAAATCGCCTCGCTCGAGATAGGGAAACAGCAACTGACGGTTCTGGTCGGCCCAGAACACTCGCTGACTGTGGAGCCAGTCCGAGGCGTGCACCTGCATCGACACGATCCGCTCGGCGCCGGTCGTGCCATCGACCACGACCAGGTCGGCGAGGTCCTCGTACCAGTACCCGCTCTTCTGGGTCGCCATCAGGGCCAGCCGGGTTCCGTCCGTCGACCACGAGGGCGTGGTCGACGCCATCAGTTTCCGAGACAGCTGGCGAGACCGGCCGGTCGCCACGTCGACCCGCCAGAGGTTGTCCCCCCAAAGGTCCCCTCGATTGCTCACGAACGCGATCGTCCGGCTGTCAGGCGACCAGGCCGGGGCGAACCTGGGATCGTCGGCCGGCATCGCCCCGCGGGTCAGCTGGCGGACCGGACCGCCCTGCCCGGGCACCACCCAGAGATCCTGGAATCCGCTCCGCTCGGAGTAGAACGCGACCCACCGTCCATCGGGCGACACGGCGGGGGCCCGTTCGTCGAGCGAGTCCGACGTTAGGCGGGTCGTCACCCCGTCGAGGTCGACCCGCCAGAGATCGCCGCCACGAACGACCACGATCGTCCGATTGTCGGGATACCACGCTGGAGCGCCGCCACCCTCGACCCACAGCCTGGAGACGCCGGTCTGGGGCTCGACCAGGAACACCCCACGACCGGCCTCGGCCGACGCGGTCACCGCCACGTGGCGGCCGTCCGGGGAGATGGCGGCGCCGAACGCCCCTCGGTTCCGGGTCTGAATGTTCTCGATGGTGAGGGGGATCCGCTCGGGCCCGGGGCGGGCCGTCTCCTGGGCGGGCACCGCCGCGATGTTGGCGGCCCAGATCGCGCCGGCTGCCAACCGTCCCATTGCGCTCATGGTCATCCTCGTTCAGCGGCAGACATCCGCCGATGCGGCCGCGACCCGGAGAACGGTCCGGGCCGGGCCCGTTAGGCCCGCATCCGCCGGACCACCGTAGCCAGCGACCAGGTCGTCTTGGCCCACCCTTCCGACTCCCGGCGGACCACCACCTGCGCCGAGCCGGTGCTCCACCCCACCAACTTACCCTCCAGGCCGACGCCATCCAGGATGAACCGGTCGCCGGGCGCCAGGGTGGAGAGGGGCGCCGGCGGATCGAGCGCCACGACGAGATCGAGCGTCAACTGCTGCTTCGGCGCGTGGTCGACGACCAGGCGATAGGCGTCAGGCCCCGCGGCGGTTTCCGGCCTGGTCGAGGTGTCGGTCATGGCGGCCCCCAAGTTAACCGGGGCGCCGGCGGACCGGCACGTGGCGGTCACTCCGCCATTAACTTTCCGAACAGCGGGCTGGTTGGCGTCCTCGGGAGGGAACTCATGGGACTCGGCGCGGCTGCAGTCATCGCGACCTTGATCGTCGGCGTGGTGCTCATCTACAACAGCCTGGCCCGGCTCCGGCTCCTGGCGGACAACGCCTGGTCGGACATCGACGTCCAGCTCAAGCGGCGCCACGATCTGGTGCCCAACCTGGTGGCGGCCGTTCAGGGTCACGCCGGGTACGAACGGGGGACCCTCGAAGCCGTGGTCACCGCCCGGAACAAAGCGATCGGCGCCCACGGGCCCAGAGAGGCGGGCGCCGCCGAGGGCCTCCTGGCCGGTGCCGTCAGCCAGATCCTCGCCCTCGCCGAGGCGTATCCCGATCTCAAGGCCGCCGAGAGTTTCCTGACCCTCCAGAAGAACCTGAGCGAGATCGAAGACCACGTTCAGCAGGCCCGCCGCTACTACAACGCGGTGGTCCGCGACCTCAACACCAAGGTCGCCCAGTTTCCCACCAACCTCCTGGCCGGTCCGTTCGGCGTCAAACCGCGGGAGTTCTTCGGTCTCGACGACCCCGCCGAGCGCGCGGTGCCGGCCATTCGCCTCGGAGACCGCTAATGAGGCGCACCGCCGTTCTCGCCTCGCTCGCGATCCTGGCTTGGGCCGCCCCAGCGATGGCTCAGGAGCGAACCCTCGCGATTCAGGCGTTCGATGCCGCCATCAAAGTCAACCCGGACGCGACCATCGACGTGGCCGAGACGATCACCGCCCGGTTCACCGGGTCGTGGAACGGGATCTACCGGACCATACCGATCGTCTACCGAACGCCCCAAGGGTTCAACTGGACCATCAAGATCGCGCCGCAAGCGATCGTCGATGACCAAGGCAACGCGCTCAAGGTCGAGACCAGCCGCGAGCGGCACTACCTCAAGATCAAGATCTGGGTCCCCGGCGCGACCGACGCGGTGAAGACGATCACCCTCCGCTACCGGGCGACCAACGGACTCCGCTTCTTCGACGAGCACGACGAGCTGTACTGGAACGTCACCGGCGACGAATGGGACGTGCCGATCGAGGCGGCCTCGGCCACCATCACCCTGCCCCCCGGCGCCGCCGGGATCCGGGCGACGGCGTTCGACGGTTCCTACGGCTCGACCTCGCAACGGTCGCAGGTCGAGACCTCCGGCACCTCGGTCCGGGTCACCATGGCGACGCCGCTCGGGTTTCGCGAAGGGCTCACCGCCGTCGTCGGCTGGAACAAGGGTGTGGTCACGCCCCCGTCCGATGTCACCAAGGCGGCGGGCTTCCTGTTCGCCAACTGGCCGCTGCTCCTCCCGATCCCGGTGTTCTTCCTGATGTGGTCGCTCTGGCGGCGGCGGGGCCGCGATCCCGACGCCCGTCCGGTCGCCGTCCAGTACGAGCCGCCCGCCAAGCTCACCCCCGCCGAGGCCGGCACCCTTCTCGACAACTCGGCCGATATGAGGGACATCACCGCGACCCTGGTCGACCTCGCGGTCAAGGGCTTTCTCCGAATCGAGGAGCAGGAGGAGTCCCAGCTGTTCGGTTTGATCAAGAAGAAGGAGTTCGTCTTCGTTCCGACCAAGCCCCGGGGCGAATGGCGCACCCTCGGCGCCCACGAGCAGCGGCTCCTGGAAGGTGTCTTCCGCAATGGGGACGCCGCGGTCCCCCTGTCCGACTTGGAGAATCAGTTCTACCGCCAGATCCCCGGCATCAAGACTGCCGTCTTCGACGCCCTGATCACCCACGGATTCTACGCCTCTCGGCCCGACGCGGTCCGGGGACGCTGGATGTTGGCCGCCGTCGTGTCGGGCGCGGTGTTAGGCGGGCTCGGCATCGTCGTGAGCGGCAATCTTCTTCTCTCCCCGGCTCCGTTCGTGGTGGCGGCCGTCCTGGTAGCGCTGATCGTCGGGATCTTCGGCTTCCACATGCCGGCGCGCACCATCGCCGGCGCCCGGACCCAGGAGCACGTCCAGGGCTTCCTGGAATTCCTCCAGCGCGTCGAGGGCGATCGGCTACGCGATTTCGTCAAGACCCCCGAGATGTTCGAGCGGTTCCTCCCCTACGCCATGGCGTTCGGCGTCGAGAAGCAGTGGGCGAAAGCCTTCGACGGGATCTTCACCACCCCGCCCAACTGGTACCGCGGCAGCAACATGACGGCGTTCAACGTGAATGCGTTTTCGGGCCGGATGGCCGAGATGTCGACGCAGGCCAGCTCGTCGCTGGCGTCGTCCCCGCGGAGTTCGAGCGGCTCCGGGTTCAGCGGGGGATCCTCCGGCGGCGGCGGGGGCGGCGGGGGGGGCGGCGGGTTCTAGGAGGGCAACCTGTGTTGGGCGCGTCCGTCCTGGTTCGGCGCGAACCCCCGGATCGGAGGTGCCGGGCTCGCCTGGTTCTCGGAGCCGAACACCCAGTACGTCGTCGAGCGACCCAATCTCCTCTATCCGAACACCTGGACCCTGCTGTCATCGACTTGTGGTGGCGGCACCCCGCCGACCCCGAGCCAGATCCTCTGGGAGGACGGTATGCGGTCGGTCCTGCTGCTGAAGGACGACGCCCCGGGCATCGTGCTGGGCGCGCGGTACCGATACCGGCTGACCGCGATCCAGTTCGATCGCGCCGCCGGCTCGGTTACCGTGGACTACGACGTGCCGTATGCCTCGTTTTGAAAAGCGGCGTCCTTCACGGTCGCGGGGCAGAACGTCACCGTCACGACCCCGGTGTCCTATTGCGTGCCACCGAACGAGCGGTGCGACCCCACTTGGGTCGAGTACACCATCACCGGCACGACGGTCGCTTATTCCTACGCGAGCCGTCAGACCTGGGTCGACAACGCGGCCCCGCGGGATGAGCCAGGCACTTTCACCTTCACCATCTCGGGGGTCCCGTCCGGCAATCACCAACTCGTTGTGACCCTGATCTATCCGCCGACCTTTCGCGCGCTGGCCGGCACGCTCCTGATGCAGGTACCATGAGCGCTTCACCACCTCATTGAGGTGTCGCCGTCACCGTCCGCCCGCTGCACATGCCGAGCGCGACGTGCTCGGGCTTGTCCGGCGCATCCTGGAAATTGCAGAACAAGGCGTACCACGCTCGGAACCGGAGATCCGGCCGGCCCCGACCGGCGTTAGTATCCATCGACACCTCTGAGGCAAGCCGTGCGGAAGACCTTCATCCTGGCCACACTCGCAACCGCGGGGTGCAGCGGTTCGACGACCGAGCCCCCCCCGCCACCAATAGTTGGAGGCGTCCCCACGACCGCCCCAGAGCTGTTTCGGTGGCTCGAGGCCGGCCAATACCGGGGATTCGCCCGCGAGTCGGCCGCGCATCCCTCGGCCGGACCACACCCCGTCAACGTGATCGCCTATCTCAACGGCACTCTTCACCAATCCCTCGAAGCGGGGACTCCGCGTCATCCGATCGGCGCGGCGGCGGTGAAGGAACTCTTCTCGACTGCCGGAGCGCTACGAGGATGGGCCGTAATGGTGAAGATCCGTGACGACCGTCAGGACGGGAGTGCTTGGTACTGGTATGAGGTTCTGAGCCGAGATCCGTCCCGGGAAAACAATCCGGATTTCGCGGGGGTCGGCCTGACCCTCTGTTCGGGGTGCCACGCTTCGGGCCGAGACTTCATTCGGATCCCGTTCCCGCTTCGCTAGGCCCAAACGGGTACGGTCGGAACGATCAATCCTCTTTCAACGCCAGGCTCGGCTCGACCGCACAGGCTCGGCGAGCGGGAACGAACACCGCCACGGCGGCGATCGCGACCAGGATGACCGGGGCAACAATGAAGGCGGCGTGATCTCGAACCGACACCCCGAACACGAGACTTTCGAGCGATGATGCGGCCAGCCCAGAATGGCGGCCCGATCGGCGCCGAGTGCACACCGAACGGCGATTTCCCGGCGTCGAACCCCAACTAAGAAGGCCATTAGCCCGTAGAGACCGACCACCGCCAGCAAAAGGGTCGCGCCGCCGAGCCCGATCGCCACGCTGGTAATCTGCAGCCGGGGCCGGCGCGATCGAACAGACTCTCAGCGTACGGACCAATGTTTCGGCCGGCGCCGGTCCCGATCGGGAGGTCGGGATCCACCGCGGCCACGGCGCGCCACACCAGATCGACGAGTTGGGCCGGATCGCGAGCCACTCGAACCACCATCCTGGTCCACTCCCACGGCGTCCAACTGTACGGCAAGTACACCTCGTCCGGAGGGACGCTCTCGGGACCGAACTGGCGGACATCGCCAACGACGCCGATCACGGCGCCCGAGATCGGCCGGCCGAAATCTGGGAGCCATCGCGACGGGGGGGGCGGCGGCGGCGGAGGGTTTTAAGCAAGTCATTGGCCGGAAGGCAGTTGCGAAGGGCGATGACGTTTCACTGATGGGCCCCGAGGATTGGCTGACGCCCGCCTGCGAGCTTGTCGGCTCACCCTTGGGGGGATCCATGAACCCGCGCCACCGCGTTTCCAATTCCCTGATCCGATCGACCCGCTGGCTTTTCGTGCTGGCACTCACGCTCGGGGCCGCCACCTCGGCCACCGCGCAACGACCTCCCAGGCAGCCACTGCGGGACCCGGTCTTGACCCCGGGAGCCACCCTCCGCAACGCCGACATGTGCCGTCCGGTCTCGTTTACGGGGCAGCCGCCGTTTTGGTACGGCGCGAACCCCCGGATCGGGGGTGCCGCGGTCGACTGGTTCTCCGAGCCGAACACCCAGTACGTCGTCGAGCGAGCCAATCTCCTCGATCCGAACGCCTGGACGCTGCTGACATCGACTTGTGGTGGCGGCGCCCCGGTGACCTCGTTCCAGGTCCCCTGGGAGGACGGTACGATGCGGTCGGTCCTGCGGCTGAACGACGACGCCCCGGGCATCGTGCTGGGCATGCGGTACCGATACCGGATTACCGCGATCCAGTTCGATCGCGCCGCCGGCTTCGTGACCATCGACTACGACGCACCCATTGCCTCGTTTCGAAAAGCGGCGTCCTTCACGGTCGCGGGGCACGACGTCACCGTCACGACGCCGGTCTCCTACTGCGTACCCCCGAACCAGCGGTGCGACCCCACGTGGGTCGAGTACGCCATCACCGGCACGTCGTTCCCTTTTACCTACTCGAGCCGTCAGACCTGGGTCAACAACGCGGCCCCGCTGGATGAGCCGGGCACCTTCACCTTCACCATCCCGGGCGTCCCGTCCGGCAATTACCAACTCGTTGTCACCCTGATCTACCCGCCGGCCTTCCGCGCGCTGGCCGGCACGCTCCTGATGCAGGTACCATGAGCGCTTCACCACCTCATTGAGGTGCCGCCGTCACCGTCCGCCCGCTGATCATGCCGAGCCCGACGTGCTCGGGCTTGTCCGGCGCATCCTGGAAATTGCAGATCAAGGCATAGGTGCGACCCGGCAGCAGGTCGACAGCCAGCGCCCCC
Source organism: Gemmatimonadales bacterium (assembly GCA_046160105.1). Taxonomy (GTDB): domain Bacteria; phylum Gemmatimonadota; class Gemmatimonadetes; order Gemmatimonadales; family GWC2-71-9; genus SHZU01. The sequence continues at coordinate 90,876 of JBJXGT010000020.1, forward strand.
ACGGCCGTCTCGCCAGGCCCCGCGATGAGGATGCCCACGATCCCGGCGGCGAGGGGCTCCGGATCGCGTCCCGCGCCGACCTCGGCCATCACCTGCGAGACGGAAACGCCCGGATTCAGGAGCACCATGATCATTTCATGCGGCACCTTCCCGGCGTTGTGCAGCCGAAAGGCGCTGGGGCCCGACGGAAGCGTGTCCGGTAGCTGGAAGGCATAATCCAACGCTTGCACCGTTACTTCGCTCGACCGCGGCGAGACCGACGGTGCGGCGCAGGCGACCACGACACTGGCGCAGATCGTCGGCAGAAGCCACGGCGGCGATGACCGCGTTCTCGTTTCACCCATGCTGAACCCCCGTTGTTTGAGGATCACAGCCGGGGCGCGGCTCGGCGGATCGGTTGCCCCGGTGTCGCCCCGTCCACCAGTTTCTCGTCTTTGACCACAAAGGTCCCGTTCACCACCACGTGGACGATCCCGGCCGACGGCTGCGCCGGCTCCGCGAACGTCGCTCGATCGATCACCCGCGCCGCGTCGAAGATCGTTAGATCCGCATCGGCGCCGGGTCGGAGCCGCCCCTTGTCGCGCATCTGGGGCACCGCCGCCTCCAGCCGCCGGGCCGGCATCAGCGTCATCTTCCGGATCGCTTCGATGAGCGTCAGGGTCTGCTTCTCCCGGACGTACCGCCCCAGCACCCGAGCGAACGATCCCGCGCCGCGGGGATGGGCCCGACCATTCTCGTACGGCACCCCGTCGCTCGCGATCATAACCAGCGGATGGCCCACCGCGTAGTCGACCGACGCGTCGGGAATCACGTGGGCGATGATCATCCCACCCTGTTTCCGATGGGCGGCCCAGTTGGCCTCGGTGAGCCGCTCGCCGGTGGCGACCCATTCGATGTCGCCGTAGCTGACCCCGAGCCGGGCCTGCCAGCCGTCATCGAAGATCGCGGCTCGAATGTCGGTCGACGCGGCGTTGTAGGGATAGACTTCGGTGCTGATGTCGACGCCGTGCCGCTGGGCGCCCTCGATCATCCCAAGGATCTCGGGCACCTGACCCAGGCCGGTGCTCCCGACGTGGACCATGTGGACCGAGGCCCCGGTGACCGCCGCCGCCGCGATCAGCTCCTGGGTGGCTTCGACGCTGCTGCCCGGCTCCTTGACGCTCGCGAACCGGTGGTGCACGAAGTTGGTGACCCCCCGCTCGGCGCCCACGCCGAAGAGCCGGACGATCTCGCCCCGGGTTGCCCCCGGCGTGTACTGGATCCCGTAACCGATGCCGAGCCCGCCCTGGTCGAGCCCCTGACGAACCCGGGCGGCGATCCGGTCGATCTCCTCGGGCCGCGCGTTGCGATAGAGGAACGCGGGGCGGCCCGCGACGGTGTCGGTCATGACCGCGGCCCGCGCGTCCCCATGACTCACCGTGGCGCCGAAGTTGATCACCGCACGGCCCATCCGGGATGCATACCAGGGCTCGACCTCGCCGGTCCCGCCTTCCAGCTCGAGCGCGGTGGTCACCCCGTCACGCGCCTGGAGCCGGCTGCTGACGGAATCCTGGCCGTGAGCGTGGAGGTCGATGAACCCCGGGGCCACCACCAGGCCGGCGACCTCGACCGTCCGCCGCCCGGTGAGCGGCGTGCTCGAGATCGCCGCGACCTTGCCACCGTTGATGCCGACCCAGCGGATCGCGTCGAGTCCGGATTCGGGATCGATCACCCGGCCCCGGGCGAGCACCAGGTCATAGGTCTGGGCGACGAGCCCCGCTGGAGCGAGCACCGCGAAGAGCAGGTGCAGCATTGAAAGACGGCGGACCACTGGATTCACCTGTCGGAGAGACGCCAGATAATCCACCGATCCTGGAGCCCTGACAAGGCGGGCCAGCAGCGGTGGATTAACCGCGGACCGAGAACGACAAGGCTCGGGGTCTCGGGTTCGACGGGCCGCCGCGGTCTCGGGTCGGCCCTCCAACGATCAAGGAACGGGCTCAGGCGACCGGCAGATGGCTCAGGGCCACCGCGCATAGATACAGCCCGACGCCGAACACGAAATGCGTCACCAGGCTCTTGAGCCGGGCCTGCGTGGGCTTGGGCGTCTTGGACGAAGCGATCCCGAGACCGAGCGACGGCTGCAGGACGAAGAGCGGAAACACCACCGTGCCGACGCCATACAGGAGGGCAAGCCCAAGGGTTGGCCGGGCCAGCCAGTCGGCGGGCGCAAGAGCGAGGAACCCGAGGGCGAGCGCGCCGCCGATCGTGTAATGAGCGACCCAGCCCGCGGCACACTCGAACCGCCTTGGCGCCGCGGCCGCGATGCTCGCATGGGAGAAGGTGCCCGCTGGCATGTGAAGAAACCATCGACCGAGCAGACAGTAGTTGAGCGACGGAATGCCGAAGGCTCGTTTCAGGAAGAGATTCCAGCCGTCCATGAAGAGACTGGCGCCCACCCCGATGGCGGCGGCGCCAAGCACCTGGTGTGCAGTGAAACTCATTCGTTAGCCTGAGCGGTACCTTGGACACCAGCCGCGGTTCCCGTCTGGCGGGTCGCGAGACTAGACACGTAGCTCAACCGGATCACATCCTCGTCAATTCGATCTTGCGCCATGAGGCGGAGCGGCGGCCGGGGTCCGGCGAAATACGGTTTGCCGTGCCCAAGCACGACGGGGTGAAGGTAGATCCGATACTCATCGATCAGGCCAAGGTCCCCGAGGCTCTGCGCTAAGCCCGGGCCGGCAACTTCGATCTCCCCGTCGTGCTCGGCCTTCACCTTGCGGATCGCGCCCTCGAGATCATTCTCAACGAGCCTGGCGTTGGGGCCGACCGACTTCAACGAGCGCGAGACGACCCATTTCGGCTGGGTCCGCCACGCCGCCGCGAAGGCATGTTCCGCTGCGGTCCATTCAGGCTGATCTTCGTCCCAGTACCGCATGATCTCATACATCTGGCGACCGTAGACACTGCCCGCCTGCCCTCGAGCCTCCTCGATGAAGTGCCGGAAGAGCGTGAGGCTTGGCGAAAACGCCGTATGGTCGACGTAGCCGTCCAGGGACTGGTTCATTCCGAACACGAGCTTGGCCACGTCATTCCCTTTCCTCGCGCGCCGTTTCGCGCACCTATGATGACTGCGACTTCGCGAGCCGTGCGGTCTACGTGGTCACGACTCGAGACGAGCGCGCACGGCGGCAACGACTTTCCGGCCCGCCGGGACCACCCCCAGCGCGGTCAGGGCCCCGCCATCAGCCACGATCTCTCCGTCAACCAAGACCTTGTATTCGGCGTACCGCCCACGGATCAGCTCGACCTCGATCCCAAGCTCGCGACGCAGCTTTGCCGCCACCCGGACGGCATGCAACCCCGAGATTCAATAGGCGCAGTAACGGATACTCACCCTGGCCATACGCGTCTCCTCGCCGATAACAGTCCCCAGCCTCCCGCCGGCCGCATCACTACCACCCCCTGCCCTGCCCCTGAATGCTATCGGTCCGGCCCCTTCGTGGCCATCCGCTGGCGGAATCTCGCCCCCGGGACCGAGCCGGCGGCCGAAACCGTGTCGGTCAACGGTCTCGCGACGCCAGCCGCGGCACCACCGGGAGCAGGATGTGTCAACCTCGGCACCGCGGCATTGTCGGTCACCAGGCACGCCCGCTGTCGAGCCCCGACCGGCTGCCTTGCGACCCGCTCCGGCTTCCGATACCATAGCTGATCGACTCACCAACGCCGGCCGCCGTCCCGTCCCGATTCCCCGGGGGCCCGCTGCCGCGCGCGAAGAAAACGGACCCACCCATGAGACCGACACCGCGCCTCGCCGCCTGGTTCCTGGCCTTCCTTTCCCTGCCCCTCTCCGCCCAGCAGCCCGACAGCAGTTGGGACGTGACCCAAGCCCGCGGCAGGACCCGCGAGATCGATTTCACCACCACCGAAGGCACCTGGATGTCGGCCGACGTGTCGCCCGACGGCAAGTGGGTCGTGTTCGACCTCCTCGCCCATGTCTACCGGGTGCCGATCGAAGGTGGGACCGCGGAGTGCCTGACCCAGAATTCGGGCGTCGCCGTCAACTTCCATCCCCGCTACTCGCCCGACGGGAAGTCGATCGCGTTCATCTCCGACCGGAAAGGACAGAACAATCTCTGGGTGATGGACGCCGACGGGTCGAATCCGCGCTCGGTCTACACCGACCGGTACGTCCGCGCGCCGGGCCCGATCGTAGACGAAGCCCGGCTTGAGCAAGGCCTGCCGTAGGGTGTTGCCCGAACGTCCTCCACCGATCCTGTTCCAGCACCCGGACCTCGCCGGCAACGGCGGCTGGATACCCGCCGTAGGAGACTACGAAACCGCGATCGCTGTCGAACGCCAGTCGGCGCCCCGACGACGCCGAACCGGACGAGCCGAGCTTCCGCCAACCGATCCCGTCGAAACCCCACAAATCGTCGAAGAACCCGAACTGCCGCCCGCTGTCGATTGGCGTGCTTCCGCCAGTCAGCAACACCCGCCGATTCGCGGCGTCATAGACCATGGCGTGGTGAGCCCGACGGGGAGGGCGAGTGGTGTCCGCCGGCATCGTCCACCTAACGGGAATCCCGCCGCCGCCGATGGCCGCGGTCAGAAGCCAGGGCAGCATCATTCAGTATCCTCGCGCAGAATCGAATCGTCTTGTCGCCGAACGTCCCCCGAGTCAATACGCCAGCGGGACCACACTCGTTTCCCCAAACGGCGAGCGGCCCCTGCGTTCCCGTTCCGAGCCCAATTGATGGACGCAGCCGCATCTCTCCGCTAACCTCACCACTTCACTTCCCGGCTAGTGACCGCCACGCCTGCGCCAGCCGTGCGCGCCAGCCGAGCATCTGGCGTCCGTCGGCGATGAAAGGATTGAAGTGCAGGCCGTGTTGGCAGTGCTGACACCGCGATCGAAGCACCGGATCCTTCCATGCATCGTCCGGAGGCAATTCGGTCCAAGAGGCGGTTCGCCACTTCCGTAGTGCATGCTGAACCGCCACTGGCACCGGGAAACGCGCGCAGCAACGAGGACACCTGACCGCTAGCGAGTCGTCCGCCAGAAAACGCTTTCGATAGAAACGTGCGGCCGTAACGTAGGCCGCACCAAGGTCGACGCCGTGCATGCGCAACAACGAGACACGTCCCACGGTGTCCCCCGCCGCAAACGTGTCCCGCGCTCCAGCGGCAAGCGTCGTGAATCCCGTGCCATAGAGCGTCATCAATAGGCGGCAGTCCGGCAGCTGCCAGATTCGGACGCTCTTGTCGTACGATGCGGTGACGAGCCGGCCTGCATCGGCCGTGAAGAAGCAGTCCGAGACCAAGGCCTCATGTTCAGAGAGCGTCAGGATCCGTTGACCAGTCCTGAGATCCCAGGCGTCCACCTCCGATCCCGACGTTGCGGCGAGCAGCCTGCCATCTGGCGAAAAGGCGCATCGTTCGGCGCTGGCATTCGAGGTTCGGTAGCGGCGGTCCACCGCCGTCTTCGAGATGTTGAGCAGGTGAACCTGTCCGTCCCCGCACGCCATCGCCAAGTACCCGCCACCCGGTGAGTACGAGCAGGAGGCAACACGCGCGGGGAACTTAAACTTAATGGCTGGCGCGCCAGTCTCCTGATCGACGACTGTCAGCCAGTCCTCGCCAACGCTGGCGACGAATCGCCCGTCGGGGGAGAAGGCACAACCGGCCAATTGGGCGGCCCCTCCGTACGATGTGCCGCCGCGGGCGTATTGGTCAAGAAGCCTCAGTCTTCCATCGTAGGATGACGTCAGCAGGACGTCGCTATCCGGCGAGTAGGCACAATCTGTGACACCTGGCAGGCGGGTGCCGTCGACCACCCTGACGCCTGTCGCTGCGTCGGCAACGGTCACACTCCCGTCATCGGCAACCGACGCGAGCAACCGTCCATCCGGAGAGAACGCAAGGCCTCTGACTCTCTCTCCGCGCACCCCCCCCACATCGGACTCTGATGAGACGGTGGGTACTTTCCAAACCTTCAGGACCGCGTCACCACCGCCGGACACGATCCGGAGGCCGTCGGTCGAGAACGCGCAGCACTTGACGCCAAACGAATGCCCTCGCAACACCCCTAGGGCTTGGCCCCTTTCCGCACTCCAAATCCTCACGGTCGTGTCGTCCGATCCGGACCCTATCAAGCGCCCGTCAGGGGAGAACGCGCAGGTAACGACGCCACCGGCGTGGCCTGCGATCCGTTGCAACTGGTTGCCAGTGGCAAGATCGTGCACGAGAAGCGCGCGATCCAGCGATGAGGCCGTCACGAGCCTGGCGCCGTCCGGCGAGCAGGCACAATCAGAGATCGAGTGACCCGAGAACTCTAAGCCGTCGACAAAGACCGCATCTCGGCCCCCGAGCGTTGACGCCGGACCGGCGAAGGTCAAGACCCGCTCGCGCGTCTTCAGGTCCCAGACCTCGACAAGCCGGTTCACGAACGCCGCAACGATCAGCCTGTTGTCGGCTCCGACAAGGAGCCTGGTAATCGAGCGTCCCTCGGACACCAACCTTGCAAGGACACCACCTGTTTCGGCATCCCACACGAGAATCGTTCCATCGTTGCCCGCGGATACGAGCGTTCGGCCTGCGTCCAAAAAGGCACACGCTTTGACAGCTCCGTTGTGGCCAGTGAAAACCCGCGCAAGCTCGCCGGTTTCCGCGTACCAGACCCGGACGGTCGAGTCGAACGACGCCGAGGCCAACCACCTGCCGTCAGGCGACGCGGCGCACGCGCGAACCCCTTTAGTGTGACCGTCGAGTCGAGCGATGCATCTGCCCGTGTCCCCTTCCCATATGCGAAGCGTTCCGTCCAATGACGCGGACACGATTCGTCGCCCGTCCGCGGAGAAGCAGCAGTCGGTAACGTCGGAGCCGTGGCCTTCGAGCGTGAACTCGCAGTGCTCCAGCCCTGTTGGCTTGTTGATCCACTCGATCCAGGGGTGTGGCCGAGAGCGACCAGCCAGCTCCCGAGCCGCGGCTCGAGCGACCGCCGACGTGGCTGGCTGGTTTACCGCTTCCTGCACGACTTGCTTTGGATCGCGGGCTAGGACATGTGCCCGTGTCGCCACGAAACGGCGAAAGTCAAGGACGGCATCGTCCTCGCCGACCAGGCCGGCGGCTGCGTCATAATCTGATAGCAGGTCGTACGTCATGCCGAGCCCACACTTCGTCTCGACGAACTTCAGATCCGTCAGCGTCGCCTTCGCAACCTCGACCTTGCCGCCAGACCTCTGATGATATGGGAGCTCGGCGACCGCATGCGCGTCGGGCTGCGCCCAACGCTCCGCCATGTAGCCTGCGATTGCCATGTGCTGCTCTGCGGGGTCCTCAGGAGGGTAGTAACGCTGGACAGCTTCGCGTAGCTGGGCATGGGCGAAATCCCATTGGCTCCCGCGCCGAAGGAGATGGCGCCGCAAGCCTCGCTCTATCCGCGGAGCGATGCGGGTGGCTTGTGGTCCTAGCGCCCTCGTCACCAGATCACGCAGTTCACGCCCTGACATTCCCGCGCGGCCATGGGCGAGAAAGGTGCACCATGACCGGACGACCTGGGCGCCGAAGACTTCGAGGCGTTTGAGCATCCACCCAAAGAGCTCCGTTGCGTCGTGGTACCGGCCGGGCAACTCCCGGATGGCGCCGCTAATTCGGAGATACGCCTGGTCTCCACCTAGTGTCCTAGCCTCGTCGAGCAAAATCGCCAGATAGAGAGGACCTTTTTCGCGACCCACCTCCGAAAGCCACGCTACGTCGGACGGCGCCAACTCTTTGCAGAACTCCCGAAGAAAGCTCTTGATGATCAGCCCGACCGATCCCTCATCGAGCGGCCCGATGGCAATTCGACTCGCTTCGCCCACCCGGCGGTCGAGGGCGGCTGCAAGTTTCGCTGTTGGGCTCGTGGCTTCGTCCGCAGCCGATGTAACGGCGGCGCTCACGATGATCCGCACCTCGCTCGAAGTACTCATCGGAATCCAGGCGAGATCGTGCCCGTCGTCGAGCGAACCGATCCCATCAATGACGAGCACTATTCGCGGCGGACCGCCGTACCCGATCAACCGGGAGGCAAGGCGAACCTTGAGTGTGTCGACGTCGGTGCCCGCGAGATTGAGCGGTTCGATAGTGCCAAATTCACCGCGGCGCCGGACTTCGAACGTATGGTCGTGCGTGACAACCCGGCTCGTCAGTTCTGGCCGAGCGGCCAGCGGCGCCCGTTCCGCATCGTGCACGCCGTGGCGGTCGAGCTCGCGGAGCAGTCGCTCGAGTAGTCCGCGCAGGGTCGAAGGACCGTCCGTGGCGCCGACAAAGTGGGTTATTGTGATGGTGGTCGTCTGCGCGAGCTCCACCGCAAGCGCAGCCAACAAGGACGTTTTGCCGGCCCCAGACTCGCCCAGCACTGCAGCCAGTGAGGGCCCCTTCCCCGAGGCGACGAAGGCTCGGAGCGCCCCGAGTTCATCTGACCGGCCATGAAACCACCGTCGTTGGGACGATGCGAAGTCTTCCATTTGTTGGTTCTGCTGGTCGAACGGGTCTGGCGGGGCCGGCCTGGCCCGGTCGATGATCTGGCTCCAGAGGTCTGCCGGGATCGCGACGGCCTCGTCCGCATAGATCGGGTCGTCAGCCAGAGTGTGGCCGAGCACATCTTGCCATACCGCCGCTGGCACATAGCGCGGATCGCGCAGAACACTTGACCAGAGATCCTCGAGAACCACCTCGCCGAACTTGTCGAGTTCCACGAAACGGTCGGTGGCCCAGACACACGGGTAGGTTCGGACGCGATTGGATTTCCTACGGATCGCCGCCTTGAGGGCGCCAAGGGCATCGTCCGGACCCGGCTGCACATAGCGGCTGACGAGCTCGTGATCGCGGGGCACGGTGGCCTCGCGGAAGTAGAAGAAGCTACGATGCCTGGCACCATCGGCCAGGGCAGCGTGGCGGATCTCAAGCTCGGTGACTGACCGGTTGTCGCCCACGCCTGCGGATGTCGCCTCAGCCGCGGGGGGCGGTGACGGCGACCCATAGCGCTCTCCGAGCATGCAGATGAAGAAGGGGTCCACGTCGTCGAGCTGTCGGCGACAGTATTCCCAGGAATTGATTTGTTCGCCGTCGAGCCCCTCGGTCGGGACGCCCCAGCGCAGGTCAACGTCGAAGAAGTCGATGCCAAGAAGGTCCAGTCGCTCGTGCAGCTCCGGAAAGACGGCCGTCACGAGCATGTCGCGTTCGGCGTCCATGTCGAGAAACGTCGATGAGACGAATGCGCGGACTACAGGGCGGGCCATCGGGTCGTGGGTCGCGAGTGGTGCGATGGGATGCTAGCCCTGTGCTACTTCCAAAATTGCCACCACTTCCGTTCCGACAGCCGGTGAGTGGCCTGACGGTCGGGCAGACGGTGAAGCGTCCCGTCGGCTGTGCGCACAGTCGTGGCCCCGACTTGGGCGAGGATCGCCCGGGCCTCCTCGGGCGACTTCGCGTTGAGCACGCGACTGATGGCCTGCTGATCGGGAGCGGACAAACGGGCGATTGCTTCCCGGGCTTCGTCCCTGGTCGGAAACACGAAGGTTCGTCGAAGCGTTGCCACGGCTCCGAACGTTGCGACATCGTGGCCGTGCTTCACGACATACTGAAAACCATCGCGAACGGCTGAGATTTCGGAATATTGTTGTCTCCTGAGTGTCACGACGTTGGTCTCTTCTCCGAGCGTGCTGCGCTCCACGGCCGACCCTGGTTCTGCGAGAAATGCCTCACGATTCGCAGGGTCCACGAACCGAGGCGAGATTCCGCCGAGCTCCAACTGAATGACCTCCGTCGTGAGGCCGGCGCGCCCATTCGGGCCGTAAAAGGAGAGGGTTCTGTTGGGATCGTCGTCGTGGCGCCAGCCATCTGGCAACTGGAACGAGAAACCGATCCAGCTTTCGTATTCCATCGTATCCTCGCGATCCGTCTTCCAGAGCGCCCGGTAGCCGGTTGCCTCCCAAGCTACGGGATGGGATGAGCGACGTCCAGACGAGGTCCGGCCGGGGACGCTGGAGAATGGCCACCCCGTGTTCAGACCAAGCTCGCGCACAGGGCAAAGGGCGTCGTCGAATCAGTGGGCGGCCGGAGGCGATGGAGCGACGGTGTTACCGCCAGAACGGACGATCCACCTGCCTTGCCCATTCAGCCGGGCGACTTGACCCGGTCTACCACCTCCATGACCGGCCTCCGCCAACCGGATCGACCGAGGCACCGCATGACCCGTCGCACCCCGACCCCGACCCTATTTGCTGGACGAACACCCTTCCCACCGCTAACATCACTAGACTTCCCCGCTCGGAGCTGAAGATGTCGCTCCTCCGCTTGTTCGTCCTGCTCGGCGTGCTCCCCTCGGCGGCCGTCGCTCAAGTCGCCACCCTCGAGATCATCCCGAACAAAGCGACCGTCGTCGCGGGCCAGGAACTTCGCCCCCGGCTCCCGGCGACCGACGCTTCGGGCCGCGAGGTCGCCCCGCCGCAGGTCATTTGGATGGTCGGGCCGTTCGACGTGGCCTCAGTCACCCAGGCCGGCGTGGTCAAAGCCCTCCGGCACGGTACCGCGCAGCTCCTGGCCCGTGTGGGCGGCAAGGTGGCCAGCGCCGAAATCCAGGAATTGGAATTGGAATTGGAATTTCCTTCGCCCCGTCCAACCTACCCCACCAATGGCAAGCGGTCCACTCGGCGCCCTGGGCCGGTCGCCGAGCGTGCGGGTGCCGTCCCGGGGAGCGGACGCCGTCCATCCACCGGCCGCCGTGGCCATTCGGCGAAGGCCTCGGCGCCGGCGTGGGGGCCGTGAGCACGCCACGCGTCCCCCCGCTCGAACCTACTGGTGGGGACGACCGGCGGTGGTCGGAGGTGGGGAGCGACGGCGGCGCCGCAGAGGGCCCCGCGGCCGGGAGGTCGGATCCCGGGCTCGCACCCGGTGGGCGAGGCTCCGGGCGATGACCCCGGGCGCGGTGATCACCGCGACGACCCGCATCACCCCCTGGCAGTGCGGACAGGTGAGCGGGTCGACCTCGAACAGCCGGCGGAGCAGCTCAGCCCACCGGGCGCGGGCCGC
>JBJXGT010000021.1:0-17641 GCA_046160105.1 Gemmatimonadales bacterium
GCGGCCCGCGCCCGGTGGGCTGAGCTGCTCCGCCGGCTGTTCGAGGTCGACCCGCTCACCTGTCCGCACTGCCAGGGGGTGATGCGGGTCGTCGCGGTGATCACCGCGCCCGGGGTCATCGCCCGGATCCTCGCCCACCGGGTGCGAGCTCGGGATCCGACCTCCCGGCCGCGGGGCCCGCGGCGGCGCCGCCGTCGCTCCCCACCTCCGACCACCGCCGGTCGTCCCCACCCGTAGGTTCGAGCGGGGGGACGCGTGGCGTGCTCACGGCCCCCACGCCGGCGCCGAGGCCTTCGCCGAATGGCCACGGAAGCCCGTGGATGGACGGCATCCGCGCCCGGGGACGGCACCCGCGCGCTCGGCGACCGGCCCGGGGCGCCGAGTGGACCGCTTGCCATTGGTGGGGTAGGTTGGACGGGGCGAAGGAAATTCCTATTCCTGACGTGGTCTGGCGAATCCTTCCCACCGCGACCGGCACCAAGATCGAGCTAATCCACGAATGGGAGGGCCCCTCGTGGCCGCTGATCGGGCGACCCGCGGCGGAGTGGGTGATCGGGCCAGTCTTTGTCCACGGCATCGCCACTCGGACCCTGGCGGGCGTCAGGCGTTACGCGGAGCTGGGAGAATGACCGGTCTAAGGCGGGTGGTGGTGACCGGGATTGGAGCGGTAACCCCGATCGGCGTCGGGGTCGACGGTTTGTGGACTGGATTGCGCCGTCAACGGTCGGCGGTGGGGACCGTCTCTCGGTTCGATCCGACCCCGTTCCGCACCCATATCGCCGCCGAGATCAACGACTTCGATCCGGTCGACTACCTCGGCGCCCGCCGCTCCAAGCGGATGGACCGCTGTTCTCAGTTGGCGTTGGCGGCCGGCAAGATGGCCCTCGAGGACGCCGACCTCAAGCTCGAGGCCGAGGACAAGGATCGGATCGGAGTGATGATGGGCACCGCGTTAGGCGGCGTCCAGCTCGCCGAGGAGCAGCACACCCGGTTCCTCCAGGGCGGGGTCCGGGCGGTCGATCCCGGGGTGGCGCTGACCGTCTTCGCCGGAGCCTCGAGCGCCAACCTGGCGATCGATTTCGGGGTCACAGGGCCCAACCTAACAAACGGAATGAGCTGCGCCTCGGGCGCCATCGCCATCGGCGAGGCCGCCAAGACCATCATCCTCGGCGAGGCGGACCTGATGTTCGCGGGCGGCTCCGAGGCCCCCTTGGCGCCGCTGACCTTTGGCGCCTTCGCCATCATCCGGGCGATGTCGACCCGCAATGCCGATCCCGCCTCCGCCAGCCGCCCGTTCGACAAGGACCGCGACGGTTTCGTGATGGCCGAGGGCTCGGCGGTGCTGATCTTGGAGGAGCGAAGCCGCGCGGTGGCGCGGGGGGCCAAGATCTACGCCGAGGTGGTGGGGTATGGCCTGACCAACGACGCCCATCACATGGCGGCGCCGTTGCCGGGCGGCCGGCAGGCCGCCCGGGCGATGGCCAACGCGCTGAAGATGGCCCGGATCGGGCCGGCGGAGGTTGGCTACATCAACGCCCATGGGTCGTCGACCAGTCTCAACGATCCGACCGAGACGGTGGCGATCAAAACCGTGTTCGGCGAGGCGGCGCGACGGGTCCCGATCAGCGGGACCAAGGGGTACTATGGGCATGCGTTAGGCGCGAGCGGGGCGATCGAGGCGGCCATCAGCGCGTTGGCGACCCAGCGGCGGTGGATCCCGCCGACGGTGAACTTGGGCGAGGCGGATCCGGCCTGTGACCTGGACTACACGGTGGGGAACGGGCGGGCGGCGGACCCAGAGTTCATCTTGAGCAATTCGTTTGGGTTTGGGGGGATCAACGCGGCGTTGGTCTTTCGGTGCCGGGATGGGGTGGCGTAGGCACCACGTCCCAGCGGACGGGAGGCGCCACCCCGCGGCGACCCATCGGTTAGCAGAACGCCTCGAGCAGCGGCCGACCGTCCAGGGGCTCGGTCGGAGAAACCCCCAACGCCCGGGCCAGGGTCGCCGCTAACGACCCTGTTTGAACCGGGCCCCGACAAAATGATCGGGACGTGGGAGTCCTGAGGGTGTAGCGAGCCACGGTTCACCGCCCCGGTGATCGGGCCGGACCGCAGCTACCGCGGGCACGGCGGGCACGGCGGGCACGCGCCGAACTAGATAGTCCGAGACCTTGAGTGGGCGGGTTGCTGTTCCATCAGGGAACACGATCCGCCACCTAGCTGGCGCTCTTGGAGTCCCGGAGCACACCCTTGCAGGCGCCGCCCGTCCTGATCCTGCTGACGATGACCTGCCCTTCTTACACGGCACCGCTCAGGTCTTCTGGTGCGCCACTAGCAGGCCGGCGGTCGCCTCCCCACGGGGTCATCGGCTTCCTCCTCCGCGGAAAGACGACGAGGGCGCCGGGCTTCCGGCAAGATGGCCTCGGCGCCTGCCTTGGTCGCACACCAATGAACCCGGTGCCCACAGGAACGCCGGGGCGGCTCGAGGCAACAGGCGGGGACGTCGATCTTCGCCGCCCCTGGAGGGCCGACGAGCGCCGTCCACAGCATCGTCCTGCAGGAATCGGAGTCTGGGTACGTCGGCCGGCCCGCCCATGTTTTTCACGCGGCGGACGCCGGGCGCTTCTTCGTCTCGGACGAACGGTCGGACCGCCTAGGCCTGAACGCTACATCGGACGCGCTGGACAGGGGCCCGTGACTATCCGCGACCTGATCGCCACTGTCGCCCGATTGAGTGAGGCCCCTCCCCGAACTAGGGCGCGTCGTCCCCGAGTCTCGACCGCTCCGCGGCCCGGTTTGACCGCTTGAGAGGAACAATAAACCCATGCCGAAACGCCTGAGCGATGAGTTGGCCGGGAGTGGCCGCCCCGAGGCGCCGCTCGAGCCACCCGATGTACTCGGCCACGGTGCTGCGCTGTAACCCGAGCCTGGCGGCGATTTCCTTCGCTCGCAGCCCGTCAGCGAGGAGTTGCAGTAGCTCGACCTTGCGAGCCGATAGTCTCAGCCTCGGAACCAGTATGGAGTGGCGGCGGCCGTCATCGGGGACCCCGATACCGTCGAGGGCCGCGCATAGGTAATCCAGGGATAAGCCTTTGTCGAGGACAGCAAGCACTCCGAGGCTCGTGGAGCGCTCACGCACTTCCTGACAATCGAACCCAGTCACGACAACTACTGGAAGGTTCGGGTAGTTTCCGCGAACAGTCGACAGCATGGCGAGGCCATCAAGCTGACCAAGGCGGACGTCAAGGACGAGAGCTTGGATCGACCCCAACTCAAGCCACTCGCATAGCGCGGTTTGGCTCGCTGCCAGGCTGACATCATGCCCGCGAGTACGCAACGTGTCAGCGATCGCCTCTGCGACCATTTCGTGGTCGTCAAGGATCAGGACGTGCAACCGCACCTCCCACAAGTGAGTCCAGAGCGGGCGAGGTTAGCTCTACGGCCCAGCCACGCACCCCCGGCATTTCTACCCGGCTCTGGCCATCGACCGGAGCGGATAGAACTTCGCTGAACAACACCCGCCAGATGGGTCCGGACCGCGAAGGGCAGCTACAGGCTCGGTACCGGTTCATTCTCTGGGCGCTCGACTCCTTCAGGCACGGCCGAGCGCGTTGTCGGCATCGTCCCACGATACAACACCCGACTTCAACACAGCGGCCGGCCGCAGACGAAGGCGCAGCATAATCGGTGCCCCTTGGCAGCTCAAGCTGCATGAACGGGCCCGGTAGTGTCCGGTTCTCGGACACTACCAACGGGCCCGAGCCGCTGAGGCTGGAGCTACGTGAGGGGCGGGGTAAGGGCGAAACAGATGGCGACTCCGCCATCGGATTCCTCATGGGTGCCCAAGACGCCACTCTCAAGGAAGTGCCTTGGCGTGAAGCCAAGAGGGAACTGGAATGCCCCAGACAGGCGACCCTCTACCGAGAATCGAAACCACGTAGGCGCCATCCCTGCGCGAGGATACTCCTCGACCCAAACCGCACTGTTCGAGGCCAGCTCGAAGATTCGAATGGCGGGTAGTTGGGAAGGAAACGGCATCGCTGCGAGGGCGGCCTGAACAGTTCGCGGCGCGAGACCTCTGGTTTCCGCAGCTTCGCGCGCTTTATACCGATCAATGTCGACGGGAGATACCTGCCGGCGGGCCCGGATGAGTCGCACCCGTCGAACGAGTGTTCCGTCCGGACGGTACGCGTCTACAGCAAACTCAGTGCCGTCACTCATCCAGACTAACCCCTGGCCGACGCGCACATTGTTCCGCCGACCAAAAGCCAGGTCCCAGAACGCGACGTTGCCGGTACCATCAATCCGTTGTACGAACAACTCCCTGTCTCGGGTTTGCATGACCGGGCTACACTGCATGCTAAGGGTACACATGAACAGATACTTCATGCCGAAATGCGAGGCAGAGGACGGCTTTGGTGGGCGCTTCGGCGCGAACGAGATCAACAGCAGCTGATCGTCAAAGCCAACCACGTCAACCGGGCTGCCAAGATCTGACCGCGGCGGGAGAATCTGGCTCGTAGACCGATGACCGCCCGGACCAAAGACAACTACCCTCCGAAGAAGTCCATCGAAGACAAGCAGCTCGTCTCGCCCGCGCAGGCTCAGCGAGGATATTGACCTGAACTCGCCTGGTCCAGTACCCCACCGGCCAAATCCACCAATCTGGCGTCCAGAGGCATCGAGCAGCGCCACCTTGCCTGTGTTCCCCTCAGCGAGCGCGATGGTTCCAGCGGGGGTCAGCTTAAGGTCGACAACTCGATCAAACGTCTTAGGCGTTGCTTCCGAAGTCCCGACGCACCGCTCCAGATGTATCGGTGTCGATGTCCGCTCGCTGTACGCATTCACAATGATCCGTACCCCGGAGCTATCGGCTTCACCGACCTTGAAGCGGCCCGGCGGTGTGCATGCTACAAGGGCCATGAGAGTGGACATTCTGCGGCCCCGGGACGAGCCGAGCACGCTTATCGACAACCACCGGAGTGCTCGCAACGCCCCCGAGCGACAAAGGTCAGCGAAGCCGACGCGAGTACCCCCCCGTCTCCCGAAATCCAACCACGCTGTCGGCGACGGAGATCACCCTGCCCAGCCACGGTACCCCGGCATCAACCACCTTGTTGATCCGGGATACTCGCGGCATTCGCAGGCGCCAGCTGTCGATGATCCAGTAGCCTGGCTCATCCTCTGCGTACGAGATGAAGCCCTCCGGCGGGGGCACACCAGCCGGAAACCGCAGGTTCCGGATCGTGAAGTCGATCCTCCGGAGCCTTCGGGCACCGTCAACCCATAGAGTCCCGCCGATCTCGGCCACCTTACGTGTTGGAGATGGCTCGAAAGCTACACCCAGCGACCCTCCCGGCCCCCGGACGAGGCCAAGGCAGTGGTCGAGGACAAACTCGTCCGACAGCATCAAGTAGGCATCAGGACCAGCATACCAGCTCTCATCGCCGTTGCGCTGAAGGTACCCGTCGCGGTGCAATGCCTGCGGCGAAAGCGAAGTGAACGGCCTGTACGTTGACATGCGTGACACTTGTGTATCTGCCCGTCGAAGTCGACTCCTGACATCTAGTACGTGGTCGAAGGTAACCATCTCAAACTTCGGGACCGGGCGCTGATTGGACAGAGTGACGCCCCAGAACGCCTTGCGCAGCTCTTCCCACAATGCGGCTACCTCGTCCTCGTCGCCGCGCCTCGGGCAGTCCGCCGGTCCGATCGACATGACATCAACATCGGGCAGACGGAGCGGCGCCGGCGTGAGGGCAAATTCCAGTTGCCGAAGACCGACAGTGACGCCGTCGATCATGGCCGAGTCGCCACGATACCCAATTGCGTCAACGCGGACTACGTAAGCCCCTCCCGAGATCATGGTTAGATGGGCAACGCCCCGATCGTTGGTCAGTCGCCGACCGGGCGGCGCTCCCGCATATCGTTGGGTCACCAGCGCCCCGGCAATCGGTCGCCCGCTTGATGAATCCACGACGCGGACGAGCACGGGCTGCCCAGCGCCGAGCCGCGGGCTTACCATCACCCCGGCCCAGACCGCCGCCAACCCAATCAGCTTGGCTCCGCCTGGCGTTCGAGTAGCCATCGCGTTGTTGTCAGCCTCCCGAGTTGGGAACACCACCACACTCTCAGCCCGTAGTTGCTACCGAACGGATCGTAGCTCGGCGCGGACGAGGCTGTCAAGATACCTGGGGCGCGGCGCACCCCGAACAATCCGTGAATTCACCAGGAGAGTTGGTGTCCCAACGACCCCGAGCTCCCGGGCCATTGCGAAGTCCTCTGAGACTCGGGTGGCGTATTTGTCAGATCTCGTGCATTCCGCAAAGGCAGCCGTGTCAAGGCCGCCAATCGCCTCCGCAACGACCGTGAACGATAGCGTATCCATGAGGGCTTGGCGCAGAAAGACGAAATCGTGGAACTCCCGAAACCGGCCCTGCTCAGCGGCACACTCGGCCGCGTTCGCGGTCTTGCGCGCGCGTGGGTGTAGCTCGTCAATGGGGAAGTGTCTAAACAGAACCGCGACTTTATGAGGGTACGAATCGACCATCTCCCTGAGTGTCTCGGCTGCGTTCTTGCAATAGGGACAGTGAAAGTCTGAGAACTCTACAATGGTCACTGGCGCGCCTGGCCGACCCATCCAGTGACCAGCCTCGGCGTAGCGATGGAAGTCGCGCACGACCCCGAAGGTGGCGTTCCGCCGACCGCCGAGATACCGATCAACTGCAAGGACCGAGACGGAAACCGCGGCCAACGCGAGAATAGCAGTTGCCCCATTAAGAACGAAATCCGCTGTCTTCATCCGGCCTCCGCTTTTGTACCTCCGGGCCTACCTGGACGGAGCATCTCCAAGCTCCCCGAACTCAACCGGGGCGCCCCGCGCAAGCCAGTCCCGGATCGGCTTTGTGCCGACTTCAGCGAGCAGTAGCCGTTCGTGGAGCACGAGTACGTCATTGTCTCCGACGACTACCTCGCGTCTGACTATGAGCAGGCTCGGCACGGCCAGCGGGGCTCCATTGCGTCGGGCGAAGTGCTGTACGCCGGTGTTGAGCCAATTCTGGCCGACGATCAACTCGTCGAAATCGGCCATCCGCCGCAGGAAATCCATCCCCTTTCGCGGTGACCAATCCACCGAGACGCCAATCGTGCGCAGGCGATACTTGCCCCCAACCCTTGCAGCCATCATTTCAATAGCCTCCTTCACCACGTCCCCGAAGCCAGCCTCTGTTGCTGCCCCGCAGAAACTTGCCCCGATAAACACAAACGCAATTTCATCACCCGATTGGATGCCTCTAGGTCGATAGGCCGCTGCGACGGCAGCCTGATCCGGCTGGACCCAGCGGTAGGCAGCGCGACCAGAGACTCCAGCAATCGTCAATCCGACAACGGCAAGGAGAACACGGGTCAGGGTCGGAACCGACTCCCTCATGGCAAATGCCGGATGGAGTATTCATAACCAGTCGGGCTTCCGCCGACGGGCAGTCCAATTACCGCCCGACCGCCGGCGGCGACGAGATAGGGAAGCCCCTTCTGAGATCCCAACGCATCGCCATTGGATGCCTTGAAGAAATGCGTCACCGGCCGGACATCCAGGATCCCGGATCCAGCCGTCACGACCTGCACTGCAACGACCGACGGACCCAACAGGGTCGCACCGACCACCCGATCAACCACCCCAGGCGGCCGAGCCGCGATCCGAACACTGCCTCCAGAGGCGGTGACCTCGGCAGCCCTGAAGCCTGGTACCTGAACCAGCCAGGCCGAAGGCCCTGCGGATCGGTATGCCATCACGGTGCCAAGGATCGCCGACACCGTCAGGACAAGGTCGCTCTTTGGGTCGCACAGTATCCACCCTCGTGCGAGGACTGCTTGCGTGCGGGGGTCGAAGGAACCGAGCGGGAGGCCCATTCTCACAGGCACGGTCGCTTGGGCATTGAAGCGGATAACGGGCGCCCTTTCGCCTGGAGCAAACACGAAAAGCTGGTCCTTTATGGCGCAGGTCGACACGGCCGCATCGGGGACC
Source organism: Gemmatimonadales bacterium (assembly GCA_046160105.1). GTDB lineage: Bacteria > Gemmatimonadota > Gemmatimonadetes > Gemmatimonadales > GWC2-71-9 > SHZU01. The sequence goes on from JBJXGT010000021.1 coordinate 8,024, forward strand.
TGCCACTGGCGGGTTCGCTGACCGACTCCCTTGGAGAATTGGACTTCGGACACAGTTCCACCGATCGGGTCGAGGATGAGTACGCCCAAACCGGTTCCACTGGGAGCGAGAGCCTTGACGTGGAATATCGCGGCGAGCGGTGCCATACCGATCCGTCGCCCGTTGGCGTCCACGGCAATCAGGAGTTGCGAGTCACGGACAATAGCGAAAGCCACTCCCAATGCGCTGAGTGCCATGTCACCTACTCGCGGTTCCGGCGTGAGGCGTGGGAGCGAAAGGCGAGCCAACGGCCGGAGAACGAGCTGGACGCTGTCGCGCGTTGCCCGATGCCGGGGCGGGGCGTTCGCAACGTGAGCGGGCAGTGAGAGGCACACCACGAGCGAAAGAAATGGGACTCCGCGCACCAGTCGCACCTCTAGCCCTCCCATCGTCTGGGTTGAAGGCGCCGCCCCGAAATGATCCTGCGAAATCACCGAGGCGGCAACGGGCTCGTACCCCCAGCGGTTCGGCCCAAGCCTTACTCTGACCGGTGTGACCGAACCCTTAGCAAAGGGTCTGCGTGCAGGAACCCCCCGATTGGCCCCCCTGGCAGTTCCAGCCCTGCTGGACTTCGCAGGACCAGATCCAATAGCCTCCACAAGCGAAGTTCCCGCAAAGGCTGCTGTCCGCGTCCGTCGCGCTCGCAAGAGGCGCGAACGCAACAGAGGCGGCACCTAGAGTGAACGCTGACAGCACGGCCAAGACAATCACCTTGATACGAGGTCTCATTGATGCCTCCGAAATGCTGTGTACTTCGTGATAGAACGCCGAACGCCTGACTGATCCGAACGCGCTGAGGTTGCATGAAGGTCGAGACGATCGGGAGCACGCGCAATACCTGAGAATGATGGTACGGTTTTCGGTCACGTACTGCCGGGCGTGGCCGATTTGCCAGAGCAAGGGGCATGGGCACTACGGAGCAGGATTCAACGGGGCTGGACCTGCTCGCCGCCTTGGATACGAGACGAACTGAACCTGCCCCGCTTCGGTGGACACCTCAGCGGTCCCGACTATCGTTCGGGACCGGACGTGGGACATGGGCAAGAAGCGACGTGCATTTGGTTTGGAGTTCAAGAGCGAAGCGGTCCGACGGCTGGGGGAACGACGGCTCCAGGGCGTGACCTTGGCGCAGGTGGGTCGCGAGCGGGCGTCCGGTCGGATATTCTCGGGCGGTGGGAGCGGCGGTTGGGGGGTAAGACCCCGGCGGCGGTCCGGGCGAGGGCCGATCTCGAGGCCGAGGTCCGCCGGTTGCAGCCGGAGAACGACGTCCTCCGTCAGGAGAACGCCTTCGCAAAAAAAGGTCCTTCACGGAATACCGGGGAACGCCGCCCGAATCTTGAGGAAGAAATAGGCGTCATCCCGAAAGCCGTAGGCCATCCGCTTGATCACCTTGATCTTGTTGTTGATGCCCTCCAGCGTCCCCGTGTGCAGGGGGTTGCGGCAGTGATTGATCACGCCGTCGATCCGATGGGCCAATTGCTGGGCAAAGCGCACCGGGGTCAGTCGACTGGCGCGGGCCCGACGGTACCAGTCCCGTCAAAACCGGCGCGCGGCGCCGGGATACCGAAAGCGCCACAGCTGCTTGAGATCGTCCTTGAGCACGTACACCACGAATAACGCGTGATTGGCGCGCAGCAACTCACGAAGCCGGACCCGGTCGGCCGGGCGGGCGACATTGGCTCGGTTGCGGAGCAGGAGCCAGCAGGCCCCCTTGATGACCCGTCGTCGGGCGCGCCGCACCCGTTCGGGCCGGCGGGCCGCCCGCGCGAGCCGATTGGTTTCATCCACCCGGACCCGGTCTATGACCTCCCGCCCATATTTCGCCACGACGTGAAACAAGTCGAAGACGATCGCGGCCTGGGGACACTGGCGCCGCGCTTCTTCCGCATACGGCACGCTCATATCCATCGCCACCGCCTCAATCCGGGCACACCCCGTGGGGCCTGAGAGGTCGAAAAAGGCCCGGATCTCCTCCCGCCCTCGTCCCCGTCCCACCCACAGTACGCGAGTGGTCGTCGGATCCGCGACGACCGGGGCGTAGCGGTGCCCCCGCTGAATCGCGAACTCATCGAGCGCGAGGACCCGAACCCCGTAGACCTGTTGTTTGCCCGACCGATCGAAAGGCTCACGCCCCGATCCTTGGCCGAGACGGACAGGGCCCGGGTGGCGGGTTCAGCGGCCGTGAGCCAATCGGTGAGGGTAGTGCCGCGAAACCGATGAGGCGACGCCCCAACATGGTGCTGGCATGGCCCGGGGCTCGGTGATGGCGCAATCTTGATGGGCATCGGCGAACCAGGTTCCCGAGCGGGTCAAGCGAGGCCGCCGCGCAGCTCAGCCTTAGAACCGGTCCAGATAGTCCGGGCGGAATTGATCGACGGTGATGAACGCCGACAACGTCGGCCTGGCGTCCGGCGTCGGGGCGGTGGGGTCGGTGCTATTGGCGAGGCGAAAGGTCACGGAGAGGCGGCGCTCGCGTCCAGGGCCCGCCGGGCTCGGCCGCTGGCCAGATTCCACTCGTACCAGGTTCGTGGACGACCTTTGTCACCCCCGGCATCCCGCTTCCGCAATGCGCGAAGGATTTCGGAACGGATCGGCTCGGGGAGCGAAGGGAGCCGCTCCCCGATCGCCGGAATGGCGTCAGCCGTCAGACCGGCCGTCAAATAGGCAACATCGAGCTTTCCGGTAGTCGCGAAGCGGTCCATGTTCCGGCTGGCGATCCACCCCTCGTGGTTCCAGTAGAGGAGCCCGATGAAGAGGATGGTGCCCGCCGCGGCCGCGCGGCGGAAGAGACGGCCCGCATTGAAGTCGGTGGCGAGTTCCAGTGAGAGCATGATCAGGCCCACCGCGACGCCTCCCATATAGACCTGAGCATACAGCCTCGCCGTGGTAAATCCGTAGGCCGCCTCATACAGCAACACCCGGCGGAAGGCTGACCCGAGCAGCAGCATCACCGCCGCGATGACCGCGAAGGTCAAGGCGCTGAGGGTCCGCCCGCGCCCCCCGTCATCCCCAAATCGCTCTGAGACGACAATGAGCAGCGCGCTCGCGGAGGCGACGACAGTAAGCTCGCCGAAGCCGCGCCGGGCGTACTCGGCGAAGGTCATCCCGGAGGCGGCGTTCTGGGGAAGGTTGCCAAAGAGATAGCCCAGCTGCACCGCCAGGAACAGCCAGAACAGCGCGGCGATCCCGTTAAGCAGGATCAAGCGCTCGGTCGATCCCAGCCACCGGTGGGGTGACTGGTCGTCGATCGCGGGGGAGGTTCCCGACTCGATCGACGCGTATCCATAGGCACCAAGCACGATGACCAGGAGGGCGACGAAGAACACCAGGCGCGGGACGAATTCCCCGATGAGGTCTCCGACCGCGTCCCGCCACCCCGCGAAGACGGGATCGGCGCCCGCGAGCAGCAGCGCGAAAACGACCAGGACCGGCAGGGTGATGGCGAGGCCCCTGACCCAGGCCCGAGCCCGGGTCGACCGGATGAGTTGGGTCGCTGCGACGCCGCTGCGCATGGCCTCAATCGCCGCAATCCTGATCGCCACGAGCGGCGCGGTCGCGGCGAAGAGAGCGGTGATCGATCGGAACGAAGGTTTGCCGGTCAACAACATCAGCATTGCCAGGAAGAAGACGACGGCCAGCGCGATCAGCGCCGAGCGCTCCTCGCTGGCGGTCACCGCCGCCGCTCCGGCAATCACGATCGCCGCGCCGCCGATGAGCAGGACGGACCGCGGATGGCGGCCTCGCGGGCGGGAAAACATCAGCAGGCCGGCCACGGCCGCGCCGGTCCAGAGGACCCAGTTGATGCCGGGCAGGGCATCGAACAGGATCCAGCTTCCAAGGGCCGCCACCGCTGCCGCCGAGGCCCAGCGCAGCCTCGGTTCGCCGTTGGCGGCCCCCGAGGACCGGCTCAGCTCGGCGGATAGATCGCTCATGGGATGAATATCCGACCAGCTTCGTGTCCTGTCAAGTACTTTGTATGGCAAAGTTCATCGAGGCGGTCCGGACGGCGCCGGCCGCCGGAAGCGGATCGGGCCAGGGTGCCGGGTTTCGCGACGGCAACAAGCGCACCGGATTGGCCACGGCGCTGGCCGCAGCGATTGCCCCTCGACGTCGGGCATCACGTAGAAGAGAAACCCATCAGCCTGGCCCGAGTCGTACAGGCAGGATATGGGGGTGCTGGAGATTGGCGGCGACGCAATCTCGCGAACGAACCGATCAGGGCCGAGGGTAGCGGCGAGATCCGGGCGGAGGACCTTGACCGCCACTTGCACGTTCGAGGCGGTAGCGATCGGCAAGCGCGGCTGTCAGGCGATCGATCGGATCGGGCATCCGTCAGGGCTTCCGGTTCGCAAGCGCTTCGGTCAGTCTGCTTCCGGCCTTCAGGCGGTAACCTCGTCGATGCAATCGACCAGCGGCAGCACCTCGATGCGCTTGTCGAGCCGGTACCGCTTCTGGCCGGGATACACCACTAGCAATCGGTGCAGCTTGAGGTCCGCCAGGGCGGCCGCCATCGCCGGCGTCTTTGCCGGCGCGTCCGCCCGCTTGATCTCGATGCCGACCCGTCGCCCCTCGAGGTTGAGTAAGAGGTCAAGCTCGACGCCGGATTGGGTTCGCCAATAATACGGTCTCACCTGCGGAAGGCGGCTCAGGATCTGCTCGAGCACGAAGCCCTCCCACGAGCCTCCCATCTTGGGATGTCGCTCGAGCTGACGCGAATCGCCGATCCCCAGGAGCGAATGGAGGAGGCCGGTGTCGCGGACGTACACCTTGGGCGCCTTGACCTGGCGCTTGGAGAGGTTCTCGAACCAAGGCTCGAGGACTCGAACGACCAACGCCCCCGCCAGGGTATCGAGGTGGCGCCGCACGGTGGTATGGGCCTCGCCGAGGGACCGCCCGATCTCCGACCCGTTCCAGATGCCGCCCGAGTAGTGGGCAACCATGCTCCAGAACCGCCGCATCGTCGCGGCCGGTACTCGGACGCCAAGCTGGGCCAGGTCCCGCTCGAGGAAGGTGCGGATGAAGTCCTCCCGCCACGCGACGCTGTCCGGTACTGAGCGAGCGAGGTAGGCGCGGGGGAAGCCGCCTCTGAGCCAAAGCCGATTCTGCTCACCGGGGCCGACCTCATCGAGGGTGAATCCGCCCATTTCGACGAAGGCCACCCGGCCGGCCAACGACTCCGATCCCTGTCGGAGGAGATCGGGCGAGGCGCAGCCCAAGAGGAGAAACTTCGCCCGGGTGGGTCGTCGGTCCAGCAACACTCGGAGGACCGGGAAGAGGTCGGGGCGGCGCTGGACCTCATCGATGACCACGAGCCCCCTCAAGGGCTCGAGCGTGGTCATCGGCTGGTCGAGGCTCGCCAGGTCGGCGGGGTCCTCGAGATCGAGGTAGGTGGCCGGCGTCTCCTTGGCGAGGCTGCGAGCGACCGTGCTCTTGCCGCACTGGCGGGGGCCCACCAAGGCGACGGCCGGGTTGGCCCGGAGCCAGGAGCGGATCAAAGAGGTGACGGTCGACCGCGAAATCATGCTATGTATATTGAGCGGTAGGCGCTCAATATGCAAGGCACAGACTTAACGGGCTCACGGCATGGCTTCGGGGGGACTTCGAGAGGTCCTGGCACCTCGCCCAGATGTTCGCCCTGCTCGGCGACGCCGACGCGGCGATCGTTTGGCTCGGCAACGCGGTCGATCGAGGCTTACTCAACTACCCGCTGCTCGCCACGGTGGATCCGCTCCTGGCTCCCCTCCGATCGGACCCCCGATTCCAGGCGTTGATGGAGCGCACCCGGGTCGCGTGGGAGGCGGTGCTGGCCGAGACCGCCGAATGACTGCCCCGCCATCCCTCGGCGAACGCCCGCTCAAGGCATCAGCGCGCCGTTTTCGGGCAGCAGCGCGCCGCCGTCGACGATGATGGTCTGGCCGGTGACGTAGCTCGCTCCCGCGCTCGCGAGATAGAGCATCGCGTGGGCCATGTCCGCTGGGGTGCCCCACCGCTTCAGGGGAACGAATTTGGTCATCGCTTCCCGCTCCTCGGCGGTGGTGACCCCCTCGACTCCAGGTGTCAGCACCAGCCCCGGTTCCACTCCGTTGACCATGATGTGGTAGGGTGCCAGCTCCACCGCCATCGCCCGCATGAAGCCGTTCATCCCGGCCTTCGAAGCGCAGTAGTGACCCACCCCCACCAGGCCAGTCCGATTCCCGGTCACCGACGACGTGAACAGCACCCGTCCGCCGCCCCGTCGCTTCAGGTGCGGCAGACAGGCCTTCGTGAGCCGGAACGCGCTCGTCAGGTTCACCTCCAAGACCCGATTCCACTCGCTGTCGGCCATCTCCTCCAGCGTCTGGAACGGGTAAATCCCGGCGTTGTGGATCAGGACGTCGATGGCCCCGAACCGCTCCACCGTTCTCTCCACCACGGTCGTCACGCCGGCCAGGCTGCCGATGTCCGCCACGACCGCGTGGGCCGTCCCGCCGGCGGCCGCGATCTCGGCGACCACCCGGTGGGCGTGGTCCTCGGTGCGAGCGTTCACGGTGACGAGCGCTCCTTCAGCGGCGAACAGCTTGGCGATGGCCTCACCGATGCCCCGCCCCGCGCCGGTGACGATCACGATTTTGCCTGCCAGACCGGATGACGATTGGACGGTCAGAGTGCCCCCTTGGAAATGGCTGCTCCCGACTGGCCTGGCTCGGTCGCGCGAACCTAGCTCCGGGGGCGCGAAGTGTCCAGACAGGCCCCGGTAAGTCGCATAGCGGCAAGCGGTTCGACCGTCCCCGCCGGCACTGCGTCGCCTCCCCCCGAGCGATAGCCTTCCCGCTCTCATGGCGATCCCCGACCTCACGACTGTGCTCGCCGAGCGGTACCGCGTCACCGGCCCCCTCGGCGCCGGCGGGATGGCCACGGTCTACCGCGCGGACGACCTCCGCCATGGTCGCGCGGTCGCGATCAAGGCCCTTCGGCCGGAGCTCGGGGTCGTGCTCGGCGCCGATCGTTTCCTCCAGGAGATCCGCACCACCGCCGGCCTCCAGCATCCCAACATCCTCCCGCTCCTCGATTCGGGCGAGGCCGCCGGCCAGGTCTACTACGTCATGCCGCTGGTCGAGGGGGAAACCCTCCGGGGCCGGCTCGCCCGCGAGCGGCAGCTGCCCGTGGCCGAGACGATCCGGCTCCTCAAGGAGATCGCCGACGCGCTCCAGTACGCCCACGAGCAAGGCGTGATCCATCGGGACATCAGACTGCGGCCTGGCCCAGGCGCACCCCGTATTCGCATGGATCAAGGGGAGTCAGGAGCGGATTCGGGAAACTTTGCCACCCGCCCGCCGTGCGGCCGACCTCGAGCCGAACGACGCCGAGGTGCTTTCCATCTTGGGCTATGGCTTCCTCTTCTTCGGCAAGGAGGGCGCGCAAGAGGTAATGGAGCGGGTCGTCGCGATCGACCCGTTGAGCCCGATGAGCTGGGTCCGCCGAAGCATGGCTGCGTGGTTGAGCACCCGATTCGAGGATGCGCTGGCGGTGAGATCCGCCGGTCGCCGGGCTGAGGCGATGGCACAGGTCACGGGCGATCCTCGGACCGGCCTGGGTTCGAGGCGTTGGGCACCCTGCTACGGTTGGCTCTAGCGGGCGACGCGCCGTCGTTCCGGGCCACCCTCATCCCGGCTCTCACGACATGACTTCGAGGCGACCTTCACTGCTCCTGGCACCTCGCCCAGCTGTTCCCCCTGCTCAACGACGCCGACGCCGCGATCGATTGGCTCGGCAACGCGGTCGATCGAGGGGCCAGGCACTTGCCATTCCTTCATCATCGAGGTCAGTACCGGCCCTGTAGCGGCGCGGCGAAGAAGCGAAGGATGGAAAGGAGGCGCATCATTACCATGGCGGCAGAAAAGGGGCGAGTCGGGAACGCGAGAAGATACCCGCGTGGCGACTCGCGGGGCTAGTTTACCGCCCATGCTACCGCCGACTCCGTACTTCATCATGCTGGCGGCGCTCCAGGCGCCGATGCCCGCATCGACCTACGCCCGTGCCGAGCGGTTCCTCCCCACCGGCGGCATCGCCACCCTCGTCCTCCACGATCCGATCACGCCCCGCTGGATCGGGGGCTCGGACCGGTTCTGGTATCGGGTGACCACCGAACGGGGCAGCGCCTTCATGTACGTCGACCCAGCGAGCCGAATCCGCCGGCCCGCCTTCGACCACGATCGGATCGCCGCGGCCTTGGGCCGAGCCGCCGGAATCCGGATGGTCGGCGATTCGCTGCCGTTCCAGACGCTGGAGTGGGTCGAATCCGGGAAGGCGGTCCGGGTTCAGGTCGAAACTGGCGATCGCGCCTGGCAATGCGACTTGTCCTCTTATCAATGCGACCCCAAAGCAGCTGCTCCCACGATCGGTCGGGACGAGCTGCCCTCGCCGGACGGACGGTGGGCACTTTTTCTTCGGGACCACAACCTCTGGATCCGCGACCTGACCACGGGAGACCGACGCGCCCTAACCACCGATGGGACCGACCGGAACGAGTACGCGGGATACCTCGGCTCGAGCACCGAATGGGTCACCGCCGTCCGGACCGGACGAGCGGCCCCGCCGGTCGCGCTGTGGTCGCCGGATTCGAAGCGGGTGCTGGCCCAGCGAATCGACCAGCGGCCGGTTCCCGAAATCCAACTCCAGCAGTCGATCCACGACGGGGGCCAGCGGCCGAAGCTCTGGTCGTTCCCCTTCCCCATGCCGGGCGACTCGCTGGCCCGGGGGCATTGGTGGATCTTCGACGCCGCGACCGGCCGGGCCATTGCCGCCGACGCGCCCGCGTTGGAAGTGCCGATGGTCCCCTCGCTCGAGTTCCGAGAGGCGTGGTGGAACGACGCGGGGACGACGGCCTACTACGTCGAACGGGAGCGCGGTGCCCGCGCTTGGTGGCTCAAAGCGATCGATGCCGCCAGCGGCCGGACCCGAGTGGTGGGTGAGGAACGGGGCCCGATGATGATCGAGCCGGCGGCGTCGGTCGGCAATCGCCCCCTGGTCCGGGTGACCCCAAGCGGCCAAGAGGTGATCTGGTATTCCCAGCGCGACGGGTGGTCGCACCTCTATTTGCTAGACGCCGAAACAGGCCGGATCAAGAATCAAATCACCCGGGGCGAATGGGTGGTTCGCGACATCGTGAAGGTCGACGAAGCGGCCCGCCGAGTGTGGTTCACGGCTTCCGGCCGGGAACCGGGCGATCCGTATCTGGTGCATCTCTATTCGATCGGCTTCGACGGGACCGGACTGGCGGCGCTCACCCCGGAACCGCTCACCCACCAGATCACGCTGAGCGCGGGGGGCGGCTGGGTGGTCGACCGGATGAGCCTCCCGAACCTGGCGCCGGTGACCGTGGCCCGGTCGCTGGACGGCAAGACGGTCGTGCCGCTCGAGCGGGCCGACGTGAGCCGCCTCCTTGCCACGTGATGCAGCGCTACTACGGCTGGTACGCCAGCCGGACCCGGGGCGCGCGACGGCAGCAGGGGCGCGCCGCCGCCGGGCCCGCGGCGGCCAGCCCCGTCGTCGAGCCGGTCGCCTGGTCGCTGCGGGCGGCCCGCGCCCGGGGGGCTGAGC
>JBJXGT010000022.1:0-39952 GCA_046160105.1 Gemmatimonadales bacterium
AGGCCTTCCAGTTCAGGATCAGGCTGGAGGGAAACACCGCCGGTGATTTCAAGACGGCGAGCAGGATCACTCCTTTCGTCAAGGACCTCTACATCCGGTATACCACCGGCGACCAGCAGCTCTACCTGGGGATATTCAGTCCGCCCACCATGGAGCTCTCCGAAAGCCATTGGGGATACCGCGATGTCGAGAAGGCACCGTTGGATTTGCAGCGGCTGGCTGGTTCCAGGGACTTCGGCATCAGCGCCAAGGGTCGTTTCAGCAAGGTCGGGAAGGTGCGCTACCACGTCGCGCTCGGCCATGGAGACGACGTCAACAACGAGACCAACGAAGGCAAGAAGGCGATGGGCGCGCTGAGCTTCTACCCCGCCAAGGGTCTCGTCCTGGAGCTCTATGCGGATTACGAGGCCCGCCCGGGCGACACCGACCGGAACACCCTGCAGGGATTCGCGGGCTATTCCAGCTCGTGGGGACGGGTCGGCGGCCTGGTGGCGCACCAGCGACGGGCGCTCGCCAACGCCCCGGACCTGGACCTTCGCATCTACCATGGCTATTTGGTCATCAAGGCGAGCAAGAAGGTTTCCCTGCTCGGCCGGTTCGACCGCATGGCCGACCTGAATCCCGATGCGGCGAAGATCCCCTATCTGACCTTCGACCCGACCGCCAAGTCGAACCTCCTGATGGCGGGCGTGGATGTCACCCTCGACCGGCGGGTCCACTTCATTCCAAACTTCCAGTACGTCTTCTACGATGCGGTGGGAACCGCGGCCGCTCCGAAGAGCGAGCTGCTGATCAGAGCGACCTACTCCATCACCTTCTGAACCGAGCAACCCGCTGGCCGAGAATCCCCGATGGCGGTTGACCCGCGGCGGACCTAACGCGGCCAGACCGGGAGCTCCAGGAACGAGGCTCGGCCCGCCTCGTGGTAGACGGTCTGTCGGGCGATCCGGGTTCGGGTGTCGGTGGCCGGCGGGTCGCCGGTGTTGGTGTTGGCGTCGATGAACGGGAACGCGCTCGACGTGATCTCGAGCCGGATCCGGTGACCGGGCAGGAAGGCGTGCCCGATGTCGAACAGCTCGATCCGGTAACCCTCGACCGATCCGGGCTCGAGGAGCACCGTGCGGTCGCGGCCGTGGCGGTAGCGGGCCCGAATCACCCCAACCTCGGTGGGGCCAAGCTTCAGGGCCCGGCCGTCGGGCTGGACGTCGAGCAGCTTGACCGTGAAGTCGGTGTCGCGGCCGTCGGTGGCGGCCACCAAGGAGACCGTGGTCGGGCCGGCGATCACCAGGGTATCGGTCAGGGGCTCGCTGGTGTAGACCAAGACGTCGTCGCGGCGCTCGATGGCGCGGTGGTCGATGCCGCGCGGGTCGGCGCCGCCGATCGAGGACGGCACCGGCCGAGTCGGGTCGTAGTCGAACCGATCGGGCGGCTCGGCGGCGGGTTCGCGGCGGCTCAGGGTGCCATCGCCGGCGAGTGAGTTGGCCCGGCCGCCGCTGTGGAGGTAGAACCGTTCGGTTCGGACGGCGGCGGGCGGATAAGTGTCGCCCTCGCGCCAGACGTTGGCGCCGGTCAGGTAGATCCGGGCCTTGGGCAGCGTCGCGGCGCCGGCGTTCCCTTTGAGGTAGCGATCGAAGAAGGCGAGATGGATCGGTTTCAGGTCGAACACCGACTCCCCCGAGAACCGCCACTCGCCGAGCGACAACTGGCCTCCAGTCCAGGTCTGGGGATGGGTCCAGGGGCCGACCACGAGATACTGACGGCTCGCCGCGGGGGAGTGGCGCTGCATTCCCCGCCAATAGAAGAGGGCGCCAGGCTGGTCCCAATCGAACCAGCCGGTGATGTGGAGGGCCGGAAGGTCGAGCGCGAAGTCCCGCTCGCCGAAGGTGATCCGCCGCCAATAGTCGTCGAACGTGGGATGGGCGACGATCTCCTGCCAGAACGGGATCGTTCGGCCCACGGCCTGATCCATGGTGGCGAGGGGGCGATGGCGATAGATCGCTTCCCAGTCGAGCAGCGTGGCGTTGCCGCCGGCGTAGCTCCGCCCCGCGGTCCGGTACGACCATCCCAACATGAACTGGACCTGGAGCGCCCCGCCGAGGTAGGGCAGCTCGTCGAGCCAGCGCCCGGCCGCGGCGGTGGGCGCGATGCAGACGAGGTGGGGTGGCCGTTCCCGGGCGGCGAGCCATTGGACGGTGCCCAGATAGGAGACGCCCATCGTGCAGACCCGGCCGTTGGACCAGGGTTGCTGGGCGATCCACTCGATGGTGTCGTAGCCGTCCCGGCCGTCGTCGCGGAAGAAGGCGAAGGTGCCCTCGGAGTCGCCCCGGCCTCGGGTGTCCTGGATCATCCAGGCGTAGCCGTGGCGGGCGAAATACTGGCCGATGGCCGGCGGCCGGTTCTCGGGGACGAGCTCCATGGTCCGCTCGTAGGGCGTGCGGACCAGGATGACGGGGAACCGCCCCCCTTCGTTCGCCGGGAGCCACAGGTCGGAGACGAGCTTGACGCCGTCGCGCATCGGGGTCTCGACGCCGAAACGAACTCGGGTCTGGGCCAGGCCTTCGCCCGAGGCGGCAAAAAGGCCGACGGCCGTGACCAGGGCGAGGCGAAGTGCGGCGGCGGAGAACGGCATCAGGGGACCGGGTGGTTCGAGGGTGTGTTACGATAGTCCTTGCCGCCCGTCGGCGCCACCGGTCGCGAAGCAGTTGCGGTGAAGTCACCACTGGGTCACGGCCGTTTGGTAGCGTTCTGCCGTCGATCAACTACGGACGGATCGGGTATGAAACGGTCGATCGCCATCATTCTTGCCCTCGTGTCCTTCGCCGTCCGAGCGGAGGCCCAACCAGCGGAGGGGGCGGGGACGGTAGCGCTTCGTATCTGGCGCCGGGACGCCGGCCGGCTCGACGGCAGCTTGGTCCGACGCGATAGCAGTTGGCTGGTAGTCCGGCCGGCCGGGTCGATCGGTACCCAATCCGTTCATCGAGAGGAGATCCTCCGGATCGAGCGGTTCAGCCCCAATGCCGGAATAGGCGCGGGAACCGCCGCGTTGATCGGCGCGGCGGGCGGCTTCGGGATTGGATTGGTCATCATCAAAGTGTCCTGCGCGATCGAGGATTGTAGCGAAGCCGGGGGGGTCGGTGTGCTGGCGCCGGTCATCGCGGCCTTGGGAGGTCTTCTTGGTCTGGCCACGTATGGCGGGGACGACTGGGTTCCGGTGGCGTGGGGCAACTTGGCGGTGGGGCAGGGTGGAGTCGGCTTCGCGATCCCGACGAACCGCCTCTTCAGGTAGCGCCGATGGATCCGTGGTTCACGACGCGGCCGGAATCGAGACCGGGCGCCGCGCCTTGAGCACAACAGCAGCACGCCGCGCCGCGGTAGTCGGATAGGCTCCAGTCACTGGCACGGGCTCGGAGGATCGGGAGCGAGTCGTCCTGAGCGCGAAGCAGGGGGGCTCTCGCGGCCCACCGACCGGTGCTCGGGGGTCACTGGGTGAAGGCGGCCAAAGGCCTGGGCACGGAGTTGGGTCCGCTGCCGATGGATCGGAATGTCCCGTCGTCGGCGAAGTGATAGCCCCAGCAGTACACCCGGCCTGTCGTGAGCAAGGCGCATGCAGAGAGGGTACCGGCGGCAATTCGGGTTGCCGGCCCCGGGAGCAGCACCTTGAGTGGGGTATTGCTCCAGGTCTGGACAGTGGTTCCGGCGCCGAGCTCGCCGGAGAGATTGGTGCCCCAGCAATACCCCTCCCCGACAGCCGTCAGCGCGCAGGCCGACTGCGATCCAACCGACAACTGGGTGAAGCGGTGTCCGCCCGCCAGCGCGGCCGGTGAGGTGAGGTTGCTGATCGGCGAGGTGAGACTGCCTTCGCCGCCTCGATCGCGTCCCCAACAGTACCCGGTTCCCGCCGGGTTGAGCCCGCAGGTGAACTCGTAGCCGGAGGCGATCACCGCCAGGCCGGGATCCGGATTGATCCGCGTTGGCAGATTTTGGCTGACCACCGACCCGTTGCCGATTTGTCCCTCGTCCCCGCGACCCCAGCAGTAGGTGGCGCCGGCGACCGTCAATGCACACATGTGGTCGGTGCCAGGAGCGATCTGGCGAAAAGCGTGATTTCCGCCGACGGCCGTCGGATCCGTCCACGAGAACGACGAGTTGGTGGTGCCGTTGCCCAGCTGACCGAAGTTGTTCGGTCCAACGCAATAGGCCCGGCCGGCGCCGCCAAGGCCGCAGAAATTGAACGTCGGTCCGCCGGCCAGGGACCCGAATGGCTCCGGGCCGGTGATCGACTGCCCCGGAAACCCGTACGGGTAACCCCAGCAGATGGCGGCACCGCCCACCGTTCTGCCGCATCCGTTCGCGAACCCCGCGAAGAAGGCGGTCCGGTACGGCTGCGCCGCAATGGCCCGGCGCGGCTGGGGCGACAACAGCGTGTCCGGCGCGCCCAGCTGGCCGCCTTCGTTGCGTCCCCAACACCAAAGCACCCCGCGGGTGTCGGTGCCGCAGAACGTCCCGTGACCCACCAAGCTGGTGAACCGGATCGCTACGTCGGCGGCGGCGCTGGTGGCCGGAGCAGCGCTTCCGCTCGTTGCTCTGAGCGAGAACCCGCGACCGGCCCGGTCGATGGAAAGCCCGCTGATCTGAGCCAGTCCGCCGGCCGAGACCGCCTCGTTCGGACCTCGCAGAACGGCGGAGTCGCCTGCCGACACCACCAGCTGGGCGGTGACCCGGTGGGAACCGGCGGCGGGGAAGCCGCGTCGGTCCAGCACCCGGACGATGACATCGAACGACTCGTCGGTGAGGAGGGCGGGAGGGGGGTGCTTGGAGAAGGCCAGGCCCCCGACGACTTGGCGGACCACGAGCCGGGCGGACAAGACCAGTCCGTCCATCGTCGCCCGGATCCGAGTCTCTCCGGCCTGGCCGGCGATGGCGCTGCCAGTTGGGGTGGTGGTGGCGATGCCCATCGAGTCCGAGCTGAAGACCACCGCGGAGGTACTGACCGCGTTGCCCCGGGCATCTCGGGCGTCCAACCGATAGCTGACGGTATCGGCGATCGCGGTGACGGTCGTGTCCGCGGGCTCCAAGCTTCCCCCGACGGCCCGCTGCCGAACCGTGACGATCGCCCCGGCCCCGGCTGGCGGGCTCGAGGCGCGGATCGCGGCCTGGCCGTTGGCGAGGGCCGTGACCGTGCCATCGACGTCGATCGACGCGATGGTCGGGGCCGCCGACTCCCACTGGATGTTAGGGTCTTCGATCGGGTGACCACCCGCGTCCGTGACCGTCGCGGCGAGCCGAACCGTTTCGCCAAGCGAACGCAGGGTGTCGGGGAGCTCGGTGATGGTGATTCGGGCGGGGCGCTGAGCCACCGTGATGAGGGTGGTCGCGGTGGCCACGCCCACTTGGGCGCGAATCGTCCCCGCCCCCAAGCCGACCGCGGTGACGAGCCCGGTCGAGTCGACCGACATCACCCCAGGGGCGGTCGACGACCAGCGGACCCGATCACGAACGACCCGACCCTTCCCGTCCATCGCGACGGCGGTGAGGCTGACCGTTGCGCCGAGCGCCGCCAGGGTGTCCGGGTGGGGACCGATCGTCAAACTCGCGGCGGGCCCGAAATCGTCGCCGCACCCGCTCGCGACCACCAGCAGTCCGGCGCTTCCGATGGCCTGCGCGATTCGTTTCACCGGATCCCCCATCTCACCTGGCCGGGCGGCTCGTCACCACCGTGGGGTGGTCACGGTCCGATGCCGGTTGGGCTCCACTGCGTCCACCGCGGCACGAGGTCGTCTCGGGACGGCGAACGGTCACCGACGAGTCCTGGTGCGATACCAGGAAAGATACCCCGCGGTTGGCCGAACGGACCGAGGGGGAAATTAGCGCCCGTCCCGCCACCACGCCCGTCATTGCTTCTGCTCCATTCCGACGCGCCGGCGCCATTCGTCACAGGTGAGCAACGGTTGGCGTCGCGGAAACTTGGGCAGTCCATTCATGTCATAGGGCTTGCCGAACCCGAAGAGCGCGGCCACGTCCACGAAGCACGACAGCGGAACGCTCGGCAGCAGGCTCAGATCGTGCCCTTCCGGGCGGCCCTGCTGCGCCGGGATCAGACCCATCACATTCCAGGCGTCGAATACTCGAGAGAAGCGAAGCGGACCCGCGTCCCATGGGTCGACTCCCAGGTCGAACATGATCTCGGCGACGGCTTCTCGGGCCCGTGGATCATTGCCGGCGATGGGCACGGTGACCCGGGCACCCAGGAGGAGCGGGTCGAGAAACAGGAACATGTTGGGAAGGTTGATCCTCACGACCCGCTGCCGTGGGTGTCTGGACTGAATCCGCTCGGCACGGGTGCTGTCGGACACGAGCTCCAGGTAGCCATCCGGGGCGACCCGTTTCTCGCCGCCGCTGACGTCGATGATGATCCTCCCATCGAGTGCGCCAAGGCTACCGGCGACCTCCTCCACCACCTCACCGGGGACCGCGAGGAGGATGATCTGCGCCTGCCCGGCCGCCTCCCGTGGACCAGCGGCGGAGGCCTTGGCGCCGGTCCGCTCGACCAACGCGCGAACGGATTCGCGAGCCGGATCCCGACTCCCGTAGAAGACCCGATATCCATGCGCGCCCATGACCGGACCAAGCGTTCCCGCAAGCGTGCCGGTACCGATAATCGCCACCGCGGGCTTGTCTTGGGTGACCGCGGGCTCGGGCGAGCAGGCCGGACCGAGGACGGCGAGCAGGATCCATCGTGCTTTCATCAGGGCTCCCAGGCGTGGGCTTGGCGTGATTCGACAGCCGCGCAGGTGCGGCTGCGCGAACCCCCCCGGGGGTATCGGGTGGCTGTCATCGGTCTCACGTGGATCGACAACGACACCAACCATACTACCCCAATCCGATGGCTAGCAAACCCGCCGTGCGTGGCTCCTGGAGTGACGCTCCCGAAGCGACCGAAGCCAATCGATCAGGAAAAGCATCCCGTCGAGCGGAGCGCTCGCGGCGCGGGGCGGTCGGGGTGACGTTTGAGCCGGTAGCAGGCCTAAAAGGCGGCGACGCTCAATCCCACCTTCCACCAGGCGGACACCGCGGGCCACTGACCTCGCGGGATCGACTGCCAGCGGTCTCGGGCGAGGATCAGGCTGACCCCAGCCCCGGCAAGGGCGCCGCCCACGGCACCCGAGCCAAGGTAGACGGCGGCCAACAGGTTCTTGTACTCCTCGTAGGGATCGCCGCTGACGAGCGCGAGCCAGAGCGCGCCACCGACGGCCACACCGCCGAGGGCACCGAAAGCGAGCCCCTTCCCAAGCGCCGGCCGGCGTCCCTGACTGATCTCGACCGTCCGCAGCCCGGCCAGCTCCACGACGTGGGGCGCGCCGAGCGCTGGGCGCAGCCAGATTCGACCGTGGCTGATCGAATCGACAATCCCGACTCGCGGCACCGAATCGGCGTTCGCGCTGAAGCGCAGCCGTCGGCCCGGAGAGATACCCTGGCCGAGCAGGGGCGGGGCGGTAAGGGCAGCGATCAGGAGGGAGATCAATGCCGCGCGCATCAACTGGCCTCCGGCGCTCGAGTTGCCGACGGAATCCGGGCGTTGCTGTCGAGACCTTCACTGACTGACAGTTGGCCGAGGATGGCATACGTCTGCGGCCGGTTGTGGCGCCGCCAGAGGGCATAGACGACCCCCATCACGATGACCGCCGGGATCATCCAAGGCAACTGGGTGTAGACGCCACCGGCACCGGTGATGTCCGTGTACCAAATGAGAATGACCGCACACAGGGTGAGCATGATCAGGACCGAGAGGGCCGGTGCCACCTTGGTCTCCCAAACGGAGACGTCGCGCCGCTTCCAGAAATAGGCCAATGCGGCCGCCGAGACCCAGGCCCAGAGGAAGGTGTTGATGAGCACGATGACGCCCCCGAAGCCGGTGACGATGTCGGTCATGGGATCGGCGCCGGCCGCCATGAAGGCGCCAAGGAGGACGACCAGGCAGCCGATCTGCAGCTCGCCGGCATGGTAGGGGGCATGCGTCCTGGGACTCGTCTTTGCCAGCAACCGGGGAAGGACTCCGTCGCGGCCGAGGGCGAAGAAGTAACCCATGCCGAAGTTGTGCACCCCCAACAGCGCGGCAAAGAGGCTGAAGAGGATCAGCCACTGGATCAGCGCGGTCGACCAGGAACCAACCATGGCGGTGTTGGCCACCTCCATCCGTGCCGAGCGATGCGCCGCTCCGCGAGCGCGGCCACGGTGGGAATGATCTCGACTCCGATCACCTCTCCGCGGTCGCCAACGGCGGCACGCAGCACCGGGAGACTCCCCCCAGGACCACAGCCGACGTCCAGTACGCGATCGCCTGGCCGCACTCCCATCCGCCGGACCGCTTCGGCCCGCACCGGCTTGATGAATCCGAAGTCGAAGTCGGGCAGGGGTCGGAGGAAGCGCACGAAGAACCGGAAATAGCGCGGCGTAGACGAATCGGCCGATGAAGACATGCGCTCTCCTCCGTAACCGGTTGCTCACCGCACCAGCGCGTTATCCGTCGAGCGGAGCGTCGTTAACTTGCTGCCGGTCTAGCCATTTGAGAAACAACGCCGAGAACGCCTGAAAGTACTTCGGCTCTCGGCGAGCAAACTCGGCAACAAACGCTCGCGCCTCGTGGTCCCGCCCCAGGAAATGTAGACATGCGGCCAGACGCTTAGGCGCGCCTCCGAGACTCTCAACTCGCACTGCCAGCAACGGCAGGATTGCTTCGTAACTCCCTATGGAACGAGCGTACTCCAGCCCACGAGTCGCAATCAGATCGGCCAAGCGCCCGCATTCCGCCTCAACCGAGGCCTTACCCTGCGACGGGGCAAAGGCGAACGACTGGGCACCCACCATTCCAGGCAGTTGCCCTAGGGGCATCGAATGAGTCGCAACTGGGCCGTACCTCCCTGGGTATCTCTGCCCCCCGAGGCTACTAACCAACTGCTCTATTCGAATGGCGTGTACGCCAACAAAGGGATTCACCGTAACACGATCGGAGTGAAGTCCAATATTGAGCCCGACCCAGCAGTCGAAGTCAGGCCCCAACGCCTTTGCCGCATCGCCGCTACGAAGCCTCCGGAAGCCTCGAGCTACCAGAGCATCCACGATCTCAGCCGTTCGGGATGAGGCGAAGGCTGCGCTGGGACGATCGTCGGGTGCCACTTGTTTTCTCCTATGAACAGGTTCCATGCCGATGCAGGCACGACTGTTTCTCAACGCGGACCCCAGGAATCAGCACAATACACATCCCCGTCCGCCATCTCATTGATCCCGCGACGTGGTCAGCGCTTGTCCAAGCGGATGTTCCTGAAAGAAGTCCCACATCTCAGCCGTGGCGTCAATACTGCTGCTAGTGCGCCCCACAAACCACTCCGGTATCGGCTTTCCCCCGGGCCAGGTGTGGCCGCCGTCCTCGACGCGGAACAGTACCACCGAGGCGTTCTCCGCACACCTCGGGTACTCGATTCGCGTGACATCCGGGGCAATCCTTCGTTCTACAGGTGTTGGCGCGCACCGGTTTCGCGCCGCATAGCGAGCAGTCCAGCCCGGGATGCTCGGAAACACGTTACGGGCCACCCACGACGTACCGCCCTCGTAGAGAGCGGCCCGATCGGCGGTGCCGTGAAACAGGATCATGGGTACCGGGCGTTGGTCCGTGCATCCGCTCCACGGCAGGAAGATCGCGGTTCCGACCATCCCGACGGCGGCGATCCTGCCGGAGAGGGTACACGCGAGCTTGAACGCCATCCCGCCGCCATTGGACAGGCCGTTGGCATAGACCCGCGTGGAATCGATGCTGTGGCTGGCGCGCAGCGTGTCGATCAACTCCGAGATGTACTGCACGTCGCGCATCGTTCCTCGTTCTGGGCCGGAACGCCACGACCTGGGCCCTCGCCCGCTCACGCCCGACGGGTACACGAGAAGGAACCCGTGCTCTTCGGCGACCCGGTTCCACCGGTCGATCTCCATCTGTGCCGCTGGCCACATGGCGCCTCCGTGCAGGCTGATGACCAGGGGTGTCGGCTTGGCAGGATCGTAGCTCATGGGCACGTAGAGCAAATGCTCGCGTTCGATCCCGGCCGAGACGATCGTTCCGTTGCTGCGATTGGTCGCGTAGAACGACACGGCCTGGGTCAACGCCAGCAGCGCCGGCAAGCTGATGAGCACCAGGACCGTGGCGAGAACTCCCTTCCGGCCATGGCGCTCAGCGTTGGCGGTTACCGCGGTCATCGATGTCGGTTCCACGCCAGGGCCAGCGGTGCCGCCGATACCCGCGCCAGCGGAACGGCCACGATGGCGAGCAACACCAGGAAATACTCCGGAACGAGCGGCCCCGACACGAGCCACGACAGCACGCCATAGAGCGCAAACACCGCGGCTGCCCACAGTGCGGCGCCGCCCACCAGCGTGCGGTCACGGAGCAGTCCGCTTCGGGTGAGGCGCGCGGCGACCAGCGCCGCGGCGATCAACTTGCCCGCGGCCAGCGTCGCGACGATCACGGGCAATGAGTTCCAGAGCACCGCGCGGGCACTGTTGTGGTCGACGACATACTGCACCGCAGGTCCGATGACGATGACGAACCCGAGCACGACGATCAGCATGGTCTTGGTGATCCACTCTCGACCGCTCAAGCCGATGTACAGGCCCTGCACGTACTGCTTCCACGTGGACGCCATCAGCCCCACGACAAGCAACGACACCACCGCGATGGTACGCGGTGTCCCGAAAAGGTCGGCCAGGCGACCCATGCGCTCCATCACCATCGGCCAGGTGCCCGACCACTTCAGCGCGACCGGGATCGCGACGATGACCAGTACCCAGGTGGCCAGCGTGCTGAGGAGCGCCATCTTCAGTTTTGCGGCGATCAGGTCGGCGCTCGGGAGCGGTCGCGTCGCAATGAACGGCGACATCGCGTAAGAATCCCGCGCATGGGGGTTGGCTTTGCTCGCGGTCTTGGCTGCGAAAGCGGCGACGAGCACTGGCGTGAAGAGCGTAATGAGCAGGATCTCGAGCGCGAGCCCCAATGCGCCCTGGGCGACCCAGAGCAAGGCCAGCTCGAACGGCAGCAGGATCGCCACCAAGGCGGGGAGCGTGCGGCCGTGGCGACGCCATTCGAACCAGAGCTGAGCGCGTGCCGGCGATGCAAAGCCAGCGCGGACGATCGGTGCCGTCTCGGCGACTTCCGCGGTGCGCAACGCACCCGGCCGCCAATCAGGCACCTCGCCGCAGCGGGCCCGGGCAACGGCGTAGCAGGCGGTGAAGTATGCGAGCGGAAGCTGCGGCAAGAGGATCGCGAGCATCAGTGGCTCACTGACCTTGAAATGCATCGCCAGCAGGACGACGGTGTCCAGCGCCATCAGCCACAGCACGGTGACGATGACCCGCGCGCCTCGGAGGCCGTACGGCATCCACGTCAGCGCCTGCGTCCAAGCGAGAAAGACCGCGGCCAGCAGTGCCGGCCAGACGAATGGTGTTTCGATCCCCCACGGCCACCGCGCGAGCATCGTCGCCGCCTGCGCCAGGGCGGCGACGGCCACTGTCCCATGCGCCATCGGCCCAAGCACGAGCGTCTCGGTCCGCACGGGGAGCGTGAACATCCGCGCCGGAAAGATCGACTGCCGCGCCGCCAGGTCACCGGAGAGTCCAAAGCTGAACACGGCGAGGTAGTACATGAACATCCACGACACCGGCGCGATCAGAGCGGCGGCCCTTCCATCGGGGGGCTCGAAGCTGGGTGATCCAATCGGCCAGAGTCCAAGGAGCTTGATCGCGACCAGCCCAAGCATGTAGACACCTATCGCGATCAGCGGCCAGGCATGCCGCCTCCGAAACTCCCAGCCGACCGCGAGTGCGCCGGGCCGCATCTCTTACGACTCGGCCGTGAGCGCCGCGGCGGTCCCGACGTGCGCCACGAACGCCTTCGAGAGCGAGCCGTGTGACGCCTTGATTGCCGCGAGTGGCGCGCTGAGGGCGATGCGCCCCGCGCTGATCATCGTCACGTGGTCGGCCACCTCTTCGACCTCGTCGAGCAGGTGCGAGGAGAAGAGTACCGTTCGTCCCTCGTCGGCGATCGTGCGCATCACCGCGCCCAGTATGTCGCGGCGCACGATCGGGTCGAGTCCCGACGACGGTTCGTCGAGCATCAGGAGTTCCGGGCGGAACGCGAGCGCGACCAGCAGTCCCATCCGGGCCTTCTGCCCCTTGGACAGTTCCTTGACCTTGGCCGCGTTGGAGAGGGCGAAGGTCTGCCGCAGCTCCTCCGCGTATCCGTCGTCCCACGCTGGATAGAACGCGCGCGAGTACCGGATGAGTTCGTCCACGCGCATCCAGCCCGGGAGGTCGTTCTCCTCGGAGAGGTAGCCGATGCGGGAGAGCACGCCCACGGGATCAGCGACGGGGTCGAGCCCGAAGACGCGCACGGTGCCTTGCTCGGCGCGCAGCAGGCCCAGGATGTGTTTGATGAGCGTGGTCTTGCCGGCGCCATTTGCGCCGACCAGGCCATAGACCGCGCCGCGAGCGAGGGCAAGGCTCACCGAGTCGAGGGCCGTCTTGCCATCGTATCGGCGCGTCAGATCAACTACGGTGATTGCTGACTCAGTCACCAGTGCCCTGCCGCGCGCGCTAGGCGTCCTGATTCTGATTGCACGGATGCTCGCTGGTACGGTCTGAACGCTTGATGCACGCGAAACGCGAGCCGTTTAGCAATCTATTGCTGAGCGGCGAGGCCGCCACGTCCAGGCGCCGCGGCGGCCCAACATGAATATGAAGCAGTGGCGCCTGCGACGCCACGGGCATGGCACGATGGTGGGCGGCCTCGTCAGGCGCTGTCAATGGGCTAGACGGCGGCGGCGCCGTGATCAGAGGCGGTCGACGGCGCTCCAGAGACCGACCCCGACCCGGACCCCGACCTGTCGGTGGTGCGTACCCCAAGTATCCCGGTAGTACTGGTCGAACAAGTGGCGGCCATGGATTTCGACCCGGAGCAGGCCTCTACGACCAAAAGCAAGATCCCGACCGATCGCCCCAGCGATGAAGGCGCGGTCGCCCGTGCGGACGACGCCCATCCCGGCTGATGCGGTCCACCCAGCAACCGCAGCCGGCGACCCACCGAGTCGGAGCGCGGCAGTGGCGTCAAAGTAGCCACCATCGCCCGCGGCGCACTTCGTGGGCACGATGGTATCGCAGCCCCCGAGATACGCCAGTCCGCCGAGTCGGAGGCGGGTCTCGACGCGACCGATCCGGATGCCGCCGGCGACGGCGATGTCGGTGAATCGATTGCCGGCGCCGAAGGCCTGACCCAGCGATCCGACGAGATGAAGGCGAGGGAACGGGGCTGGCTGCCCAGCGAGCCCTGGCCCGACATGACAGACAAAGACGGCCAATACGACGGAGCCGATGTGGTAGGGGCGCTGCATTGGGTGAATCTAGGGCCTCGGAGCTAAATCACCTGTGCGTGGCGTCACAGCAATCCTGGGCCGGCGAGAGTTCAATCGACCACACCGGATTCAAGGATCTCGAACGTTTGGGCTGCGGGATCGATCCGAGCGAGCACGCCGTAGGGCAGCACGAACATCGGATCGGTATGGCCGAAATCCATCTGGGTGACCACCGCCAAGTCGCGCAGCCCGGCCTCGCCGTGTACGACCTCGAGAACAGCCTGATCATACTCGTCGAATTGGGGAACAGGCACGCCGCCTCCGGGACGTCCAACCAATAGACCCGAGAGCAGCTGCAGAATCCCCATGGCGGCGAGGGTCCGAAGCTCGCGGGCGACGAGCTGCGGTGGCGGGCCTTCCTCAGACGTCTCGACAAAGAGGATCG
This sequence comes from Gemmatimonadales bacterium, assembly GCA_046160105.1. Taxonomy (GTDB): domain Bacteria; phylum Gemmatimonadota; class Gemmatimonadetes; order Gemmatimonadales; family GWC2-71-9; genus SHZU01. The sequence goes on from JBJXGT010000022.1 coordinate 13,834, forward strand.
CCCCCCGGAAGGCATCCTCCGTGGGCCAGACTGACGTGCCCCGCAACCACGAGAGCACCTCCAGACACCCGCCGACGAGTCGGCCGGTCGCCGGCCCACGCCCGCTGATGAAGCGCCAAGGCGTCGAGGGCTGGCGGCTCCTCGCGCGAGCCTGGTTGGCGGGATCGGCCCATTCGAGCCGCTCGACGGTCCACCCATCTCGGTTCGGTGCTATGAGACCTGGCGGTTCGGCGGAAAGAGCGTCCGGCGCACGGCGTCGGTCATATACGGGAACATTCCCATGTTTTCAGCGAAGCCCGTCATGATCGCCGGGCCGTAGAAGCTGCACAAGCCGGCCGAGAAGCAGGCGAGATGAGCGACGGTGGTGTCAGAGTAGCCGAGAAAGACTTTGGGGTTGGCGCGAATCACGGCCGGGTCGAGGAATGGCAGGAGCCGAATCGACTCCTCGCCACCGATGGTGGAGATGATTCCTCGGATGGCCGGATCCGCGAACGCGCCCATGAGATCGTCCGCGCGGGCTTGCGGGTTGCGACGAAGCCAATCCGGTTCCCGGAGGGCATGCGGGGTCTCGACGACGACGACTCCAAACTCCTCCATCAACTGGCGTTTCCCCGCCTGATAGCGATGGGGGATCGCGCCGGGTCCACCCCATGAGAGCGAGACCGCGGCGACGGTGTCGCCGGCGCGAAGTCGTCGTCCCTTGATCACGCGTTAGGTAGATCCGTGGAGTGGCCCGGCGGCACGAGCGCTCGACCCAAGGCTCTTGCGCCAGATGAGCTGGACTTCGTCGGGCAAATCCGGATAGGCATTTCTGTTCGCGGTTTCGAGGGTGCACCCGTGACGCTGGTAGAAACGGCACGCGGGAACGTTGATGTCCTGGGTCTCAATGTTGAGCCACAGGGTTCCGCGTGCAACCGCCCAGGTCTCGGCCGCCCGAAAGAGCTGGCCGCCGATATCTTGTCCGCGGAGCGCGGGCGCAACGCGGATGTCCCACAGGGCCGCGAGATCCGTCCGCCCCTCGAGCATCTCTAGGCCGAGCCCGCCGTGAGCGATGACGGCTCCGCCGACCCAGGCGTCGTTCGACTCCGCGACGAGGATGCCCCACCGGGACACGTCAAACCGACTTGGCCAGTCGGTCGGGTGGTTGCCGGGGATGGCGTCGTAGTTCTTGAGGTACGGGGTCGGCACTGCCTCGGCGGCAAGGAGGAAGCGGGAATCCGCCGATACCACGGTGAGCCGCTCGCGAACTTCGAATCCGATCGGTACCTGAGCGTACCGGGCGAGGTGCGAGGGCGACGCCTCTGCAATGTGCATGGCTGGGATGGCGAGACCGATCAGCTCATCGCGACGGGCGCGGCTGCAGTCGGTGATCTACGCTGATCGTTTTGGTGGCGTGCCAGCCCGCCCTCGTCCGCTGCCGCAGCTGGATGAACTTGGTCTCCGTCGGGTTGCCCAACCGACTGGATGAAGCGGTGCCGCCCCAGTTGCGCGGCTCCGTACCCCGCAATGCCGAAGACCGGCACCGAGCCCTGGCTCGCACGGAGGAAGCCACCGAAAGCAACAGCGTCGAAAAGGCGATGACCGATCGCGCTCGTATCCTCATGGGCGAGACCCTCGAAGGAATCAACCGCTCGGCTCTTCATCGTATGGTAGATCGTCTGGATCAATGCCGACGAAGTCGGGCTCCGGATCGGTGACGAATCGGACGGCGCGGATGTGGCTTTCACCCTCGATCAGCGCCTTGAGGACACGGTGCATTCCATCCATCATACGGCCGTCACTCGAAAGGATGACGGGATAGCTCAGGTCGGCCTCACTGATGAGGCGAACGTGGTCGGCGACATCCCGACAGGTCATCGGCTGTCCCCAATATGGCTCGTCGAGCTCGCGGATGCTCGTGACCGGAACGAGTTGCGGCTCGAGGTGCTTTGTCAGGGCGACGAGACGATCAACGTCCCAAGCTCGTAAGCCTGCGTCGCTGGGCCTGAAGTGATACTGCTTGCGCATGCACTCCTTCGGGTGAGGTCGAACGGCCGGCGTCCGCTGCAAACGCCCGGTTAGCCAGCAAGGCGCGCGGTACCTCCGCAGCCATCAGCTTCAATCCTGTTCAGCGCGCCGTCGTCGGGGTGTGCCTCGACCGCGACGCGGGATCGCCAGTCGGCCTCGATGGCCTGCAGAGAGCGACCCCCCAGTCTCGTGTCCGCACCGCTCCCATGCCGCCAAAGGGTCGCTATCGCCGGAGCGCCATATGTCCGAAGCAGATACTCCGCGAACGTGGCCGCTTGGAGATACGCACTGAGATCTGGCTGCCGGCGGAAATCGCCGAGCACCGAATCAAGCGCCACCCAACCGTTGCGACGGACCAGACCACGTAAGACGGCTTCGTTGGAGTAGTCGTCGCAGCGTCCGTCGGCGGCTTGTGCCAACCCCTCCTCCAGCCAGTCGGTAGATGCGGCCGGCGGCCCCCACGCATGCCACGCGACCACGTGCATCACTTCGTGCCGCTCAAACGCACGCCACGTCGAATTGGTCACCAGGAACACGGCGCGCGCGGCACGATGCGCAAAGCCGGTTGCCCGGCCGCCGATGAGCGCCGACATGTCGTCGCGCGACTCGACGAAGAACACATCCAGGGGGCCGTCCGGTGCCTGCGTGCCGAGGAGCCTGCGGGCATGGCTCAAAACGGCCGGCAAGCGCGTCAATAGGCTGTCCTGATGTCGCGCTGGATAACTGTCCGCGGCGAAGTAGACTCGGAAGCCAACCGTGTCGCGCCTCTGCCACCCAAAGCGCGGGTTGGCTAACGCACTGGCGGCCAAACCGGCTGGCTCTTGCGCCTCACTCGGGGTGGGTCGGAGCGTGGCTGCAACTGCGAGGCCGGTGAGCAGATGGACTGAACGAGGCAGGCGCATGGAACCCCCTGCGGAACACGTTGCGGGCTAACGGGCGGCAGTTGACCTGCGAGGCCGTCGCCACGACCGCCGCGTGGGAACGCCGCCGCTTGCACTACCTTCGGGAACCTCTGCACGAGGGCAGTCGCCACGTCCTCGGTAGATGCAGCCGGGCTTCCGCCCGCTCCTACGTGCCACGACGGTCTCTCGGGTTGATGAAATCTAGCAGCGCCTTCCCCCGTTCTCGCCTGGCGCCTCGAGGATCGGCGCCGCTGTTCGGCGACTCGCTAATCCAGACCTGGGAGCCCGTTTTCTCGCCCGATGGGCGGTGGATCGCTTACACCGGTGAAGTCAGCGGGTGAAGGCAGCGGCCCGTCCGACGTCTTCCTCCGAGCGACCGACGGCGGCGGGGGACGCGCCAGGTTTCCTCGAGCGGCGGAGAGACTCCGCGGTGGACCCGTGGCGGCCGGGAAACCGTCTATCGAAGCGGCGATGCGCTGATGGCCGTGGACGTCGATCTAGTCCAGGGGCTTGAGCTCCTGCAGGGCAGTGGGGATCAGCTCGCTGATGGTCGGATGGATATGAACGGCGCGCGACACAGTCGTAAAGGGCGCCTTCGTGTACATCACGTCAAGCAGCGAATGGACGATCTCGTCGCCGCCCACCCCAAGAATCACCGCTCCCAGGATCTGTTTGGAGTCGGCATCGACCAGCACCCGCATGAATCCTTTGGTCTCACTCATCTCCCGGGCCCGACCGATCTTCGCCATCGGGCGGGACCCGACCAGCACCCGCTTGCCGGAGGCGCGGGCCTCCCGCGAGGTCATGCCCACCCGGCCGACAGGCGGGTCCGTGTAAAGGGCATAGCAGGGAATCCGCTCGCTGACCCGGCGCGGGTCGGCATCGAGCAACCGGGCCGCCACCACCTCGAAGTCGTGATAGGCCGTGTGGGTGAAAGCCCCCCGCCCGTTGCACTCGCCTAACGCCCAGATGCCCGGCACGTTGGTGCGGCACTCGTCGTCCACGGTGATGAAGCCACCCCGGTCCGTGGCCACGCCAGCCGCCTCGAGGCCGAGGTCGTCGGTGTTCGGACGACGCCCCGTCGCGAGGAGCAGGTGGGTCCCCTCGAGCTCCGGCGCGACGGCGGTGCAATCGACCCCAGCGGCGATCCCACCGGTGGTGCGACGCACGGCGACGCAGGTCGCGCCGAGCCGAAACTGGACCCCCTCGGACTCGAGCACCTCGCGCACCGTGGCGGAGACGTCGTCGTCCTCTCGACCGATCAGTTGGTCGCCCTGCTCGACCACGGTGACTTGGCTCCCGAACCGCCGGAAGATCTGGGCGAACTCGAGCCCGATGTAGCTGCCGCCGACGATGATCAGGTGTTCCGGTACCACCGCGAGCGCCAAGATGCCTGAGTTGGTCAGAAACGGGGTCTCGCCGAGGCCGGCCAGGTCTGGCACCCGTGCCCGCGCTCCGACGTTGAGGAAGATCTGGTCTGCCTCGAGGAGTTGGCCGTCGACTCGCACGGTTCGGGGGCCTTCCAATCGGCCGTGCCCCTCATAGACCGTGATGTTGGCGGTCTTCTTCATCCACCGCTCGACCCCTTCGGTCGACTGCCGAACGATGGCGTCCATTCGGGCCTTGACCCGGGGGAAGTCGACCCGAACGGGGCCCGCCGTGAAGCCGAACTCGTCTCCGCGGCCCGCCATGTAGATGGCGCGCGCGCTGGCGACCAACGTCTTGGTTGGGATGCAGCCGACGTTGACGCAGGTTCCGCCGAAACGGGTTCGCTCGAGCACGGCCACCCTTCGGCCGGCCCCTGCGAGCCGCGCGGCGAGGGATGGTCCGGCCTGGCCGGTACCGATGACGATGGCGTCATAACGAGTGGGCATGGCGAGATCCGATCGAGATGGCCAAGTCGTGGCGGCCTGACCACGCAACTTACTCTGTTGTCTGGACACGGACCATCGGCCCACCGCTTCGCTGGCAATCCGGGCGCTCTGGTTCGACACACCTCGGAGCCGCGAAGCGGTGGCTCGTCAGCCGCGGCTACATCGAGCTGATCGAGAATTGCTGGGCCTTGTAGTAGGGCGGATCCGTCCGGTTCCGGTTGGCGACCCAGGTCTCGATGGTCCGCGAGACCGGACCAACCCCGGCGGCCGAACAAGTGGCGGCCATGGATTTCGACCCGGAGCAGGCCTCTACGACCAAAAGCAAGATCCCGACCGATCGCCCCAGCGATGAAGGCGCGGTCGCCCGTGCGGATGACGCCCATCCTGCGGGATCGACCCGAGCGAGCACCCCGTAGGGCAGCACGAACAACGGATCGGTATGGCCGAAATCCATCTGGGTGACCACCGCCAAGTCGCGCAGCCCGGCCTCGCCGTGCACGACCTCGAGAACAGCTTGATCATACTCGTCGAATTGGGGAACAGGCACGCCGCTCCAAGTTGACAGCCGGAGGTGGTAGCGGAGCGGCTACTCATCGTCGTCTGATTTCCGCAAAGGCCATCAGCGCCGAGCGCCTCCGTGCCGCGGCGATCGACGACCGGAGATTACCGCTATTAACCTTGTCGCCGATAAGTTGCTGCCATGCTCACTGCCTCCATCCTCTCGACCATGCACCTCTTCGCCCTCGCGATCGGGCTCCCTGGCATCTTCCTCAGGGCGCGCTGGCTCGGCGCCGTGCAGAAAGACCCCGCCGCCCTGGCCGGCGTCTTCCGCGCCGACAACGCCTGGGGCATCGCCGCCGCGCTCTGGCTCGTCACCGGCCTCGCCCGCGCCTTCGGGCCATTCGAGAAGGGCGAGGCGTTCTATCTCCACTCCGGCGCCTTCTGGCTGAAGATGACGCTCTTCGCGCTCGTCGTCGCGCTCGAGGTCTGGCCGATGATCACCCTCATCAAGTGGCGCCGCGCTCAGGCGAAGAAGCTGCCGATCGATCTCTCCATCGCGCCGAAGCTGCAGCTCGTCAGCCGCATCGAGCTCGCGCTCACCTGCGCGATGCCGTTCGTCGCCTCGGCCATGGCCCGCGGCGTCGGCTTCGGCTGGTCACCGCTGTAGCCACGCGATGAAGCGCACGCCGGCCGCGGGCTCGCGGCCCGGCGGGTGGGATCCACGATGGGAGGCGGGTCCCGTGGCCAGATTAGGGTCTGGTCCCCATATTGGAAGCGTCGGAGTCGCAGGGACGACGGGGGTGGGTATGGGACGCTGGTGGTGGGTTGTGGCCGGGCTGAGCGCGCCGGCGACGGTGATGGCCCAGGTCACCCTTGTTGGGACCGTTCGGAACGAATCTGGTGCGCCTCTCCCCTACGCTCGAGTCGAGCTGGTGCGGCACAAGCAGGCCGTGACCGCCGATGCCGAGGGGCGGTTCCGGTTCGTCGTGACGAAAACCGGCCCTCAGGCGCTGGCGGCTCGGGCGATCGGGTATCGGCTTGGGTACCGGATGATGACTCTGCCGGCCCGGGGCGAAGTGCGGATCGATTGGGCCCTCGAGCAAGTGCCGGTGCATCTGCCGGAAATCCAGGTGAGTGCTGAGGTCAGCGCGGAAGACGCCCGGCTCCATTCGCTCCGGACCCGGCTCCGATCGTACCACTACCGCGGCCGAATTCTCACTCGCGACGACCTGGCCCGCTTTGGGCGAAACAGCTTGGCTGTGGCGGTACTCCCCCACCTCCCCGGTGCCACGATCACCAGCTTGAGCGAAGCGGGAACATGGCTCCGTGGGCCGCCGGAACTCGCGGGTGTTGGCTATCCCATGGACCTCCCAATCGACGGCCAGTTCCTCATCGACATGACCAGTCCATTGCCAGCAACGTACTCGGTTGGTGCGACGCCCGAGCCGTCCGGTCATGCCGGTTACAGCTACGGCTATGCCACGCCGACGCCTTGGCGTTGGTACCTTCCACAGGGGCCGCATACCTGCAGCCCCGCGGTCTCGGTGAACGGTGGGACCCCTCGGCCGGGCCTAACGGTCGCCTCCTTCAGCGCCGACGAAGTCGCCGCGGTGGAGGTCTATCGCCAGGCACCCGGCGGGTGCGGCCTGGTCGTAGTGTGGACCTAGACCGCCTGGCCAGTCGGTGGGGGTGACCGTCACCCTGTCGAGTCGGTGCAGAGGTGCGAGCGTCATGACTCCCTCAGGTCAAACCCGCAGTGCTCGCATGCACTCCCCGGGGAATTGGAACGGCTTCGGCGGACGAAGTGGAATATCCTGGCACGGCAGTCGGGACACCTGATCAACCCATCCGGAACCAGACCAACGAGAAGCGACAGGACCCGCCCGCCTCGGGCTAGCGGTGACGTTCGGTGGGCGGCGGGAGTATCTGGGATGTGCGGGTGAGGCCCAAACTGGCATCCGTCGAGCCCCACCACGGGAGGCAAACATGGCAAAACGCTCACTGTTGGCGTTGGCGCTCTTGGCGGCAGTCGGCTGCGCCGAGCCGGCCGATTCGCTCGAGAACCTACCGGTCCATCCCGGCTGGGGCCTGACCACGGTGAACGGGGCGTTCCTGCCGGTCCCAGAGGGCAACGACGGCTCGCTCCAGAGCGCCGGACTCATCTTCCGCGAATACACCGTGACCGGACCAGGGCAGGGCAGGGGCGTGGTCACCTACGCCCGGCATGTGCGGCGGAACGGCCTGATGGAGCGATCGATCGTAGACCACGATTTCACGATCGGCGGCGGTTCGCTCCGCATCAACCTATGCCCCCGGCTCGCGGTGTGCATCGCCCTGGTGGCGATCGAGCTGGTCGGTCCGGTGATCGGAGGCACCGCGCCCCTGATCCTCACCGAGTATTTGGGTGGCCAGGCGGGGCCGGTGCTGCGGTTCGACGCGGCGCTTGCGCTCTAACCACGTCTGCCGGGACCTTCATCGCATCAGCAGCGCGGTAATGATCGAGCCGATCAGCGCGCCCACAGCGGCACCGGCTCCCAGGAGAGTCGCGTAGACGCGCTTACGGCCGGCCCTTGGGTCGGCAACGGTGCGGGCCAGCCAGACCTCCGACAGCGGGAACGTCTTCGTGTATCCCCAACCGTCGCTCAGCTTGACACGCTGCTTGGCCGAATCGTACCCGATCACCGTACAGGTCCACGGCCCCCACATCGGCCAATGGCAGGCCACGCGCTCGCCCGGAATGAAGGCGCAGGGTCGAAGCTCATCGAGGGCGAGGCGATGTTCGCTTCCACGGAGGAACCGCACCCGAGTGCCTTCCTCCGACGTGGACAAGACCTCGGCGACGTAGAACTTGCCGTCGGCGGATCGGGCCCAGGTCAGCGAGCCGACAACGGGTGGCGCCGCGGGGAGATTGAGGCGCTCGGCCAAAGCGCGTTCGACCGCTTGCCGCGAGAAACCGACTTCTTCGGCGGCCCCGATCACCGCCGCGAGCTCGGCGTTCCATTCGGCCCCCTCCCGAGCGGCGCGCTCAATCTCCTCGGCGCGGGCGAGCACGCCGCGCAACTCCTCATCTGTCAGTCGCATAAGGGTCTCCTATCCAGCACCTTCCGCTCGGAGGTCGTAGGTTGGCGGACTCTGGATCGCCGTCGTCAACCTGGCGCCGGCCTGGAACAGGGCAAGCGCCTCCGGGCCGAGCCAGAACGATTGGACCCGGCGGAATCCCTTGGTAACTGTCCGCACCATCAGTTGGTGAAGCGCCAGTGCCGCAGGGGTAGCACCAGTCGTAGCGATTCGCCCGGCTATTAGAACCGTGCTCAGGTAGATGCCGCACGGCTGGAACACCGTCGAATCGGGATTGTGGCCTGGGTCGACGGCGAACTTGATACCGCCCTTTCGCTGGGGGACCTCCCTAACAACGACCGCTGTGTTCCTATTCAGGACGAGGAAGGCGGGCTCGTGCACGGCATCGCCAGAGGGAGCGAAGCCGAAGTTCGGAAGACTCGTGCCTACCGCGAATTCGGACGGAGCCCGAGAGTCAAAGAGGCCAACGAGGGCGTATCGCACGGGCAACCGGTCCTCGAATCGGTCCAAGCCTGGCCGAAGATCCGCAGCAGTGGCAAAGAAGTGTCTCTGTCGCGACATGAGTTGAGTCCGGCTAAGGGGCAGCCGCGAGGCCGCCGGGGGCAGGCCATGATACGCCGAGATGTTTGGCGGCGTCGTCGGTCTGCAAGCTCGGGCTAGCCCGCGCTCCTCATTTTGAGCGTCGAATCTGCGTGATAACCGCTTGCGCCAAGCGGGCCAGCTCGCTCAGGTCCTGCCCGCCTTTCAACAAATCGCCAGTATCGACTACGCCCGACCCATAGGTTGCCGAGTCTGTCACCACGTAGAAGGCCGATTGACTGCCCGTGAGCAGCGGGAAATCGGTCAGTGGCGCGAACGACCTGGATACCCTGCCAGCCTCCTCGCGAAAGCGCGCGGCCGCTTGCTTGACGGCTTCGTGCGCACCAGCGCCAATGAAGCCACCACCAGGGATCAAGTACAGGCTCGTCGAACCATCCGCGAAGGCGACCAGCGTCGCCGTGCCCTGCCCGATCCCCAAATCGTGGACTACCGCGCGGACCTCAGTGGGTGCGGTCGCCGGCTGACTCTTGAAGAGTTCGCGACTGAGGACCGCCATTCGCAGCGACTTTGCTGCTTCGGCGGTTTTCGCGCGCTGCGCGGGGGACGGGCCTGTCAGCCAAAAGAACACCACAACTAGGCCAACAGCAGCCAGAACGATCGCTGCGATCTTCATCGGCTCCGCCGTGACAGGGAAGCTCGTGGGGATGTCTAACGTTCGCGGTTCAGCGGCGGGCGCCGCATCGGACCTGTCAAACGGAGTCCCGGCGCCCCTCCGTCTGCAACGCTATGCTACGCGGCGGACCGGGACGGATGCCCGGCCCAACCGATCCGGGCCCCAGCAGCGGTCAGCACGCCAAATACAAAGACAAGCAAGAGGCCGGGGCCGACCCCCCAGATTGCCTGGACTTGGGCAGCCGTCACGACCGTGGCAAACCCCGCGGTGACCGCCAAGACCCGTCCTACCAGACTGGGCGTGGCGGCGGCCGGGTCGTAGGCGGCGGTGACGCTGCCGAGGACCGCCAAGGCAGCCCCCAACACCCGAAGGAAGCCAACTCCGCTCCAGACAAGCATCGCCCCGGAGTCGCCGCCGTCCGGCACCGGGAGCACTCGGCCGGAGATCACTTCAAATGCCATAGGCCCCCAACCGGCCAGCCCGATGCCGACGACTGCCACGACAACGCCCGCCGTCCGGATTACGCTTCGCATTGTGCATCCCTCCCAGGGTAGAAGCTACCTGGAGAGCCGCGCGGCCATTGCCTTAGCCAGCCGATCAACTGCAAGGCAACGCCACTCCCTCAGGCTACTCGAGCACCGATCGCCGACGTCCGCCGGCTAACGTATCGTGGTTCAGCGGCGGCCGCCTCGGCGTTCTGAGCGGCCGCGCCATCCGCCAACCAACATTGGGGCGCGGCCGCGACCTGTCAAACCAGTGTTCCGGCGGCCCGCCCCCCTCGTTGTCGTCCGACGGCCAGCTGATTCGCCCCCAACCGCCCAGCTCACCGAAACCAACAGGGGACGGCAGGCTCCCTCGTCTGGCAGTACCTTCACGATCGCGTTCCACCCCTCGCGAGGTCGCCATGCGCCGTTCGATGCATTCCCGGACCGCTCTCCTCTTCCTTTTGGCCGGGGCCGTTGCCTGCGGCGGGGAATCCGGAATCCGATTCGACATCTCGGTCGCGGCGGAGGCGCGCCAAGAGGCGGTCACCGGCCGGATCTTCCTGGCCCTGGCCCCCGCCGAAGATCCCGAGCCGCGCATCGCCGCCTACAACTCGGCCCGCCAGCGCGACGGCCGGGTACCGTACTTCGCGATCGACGTCGAAGGCCTCGAGCCCGGCAAGGCCGCCGCGGTCGACGCCGGAGCGATCGGCTACCCATATCCGAGCATGACCCAGCTCCCCGCTGGCGATTACTGGGTGCAGGCGATCCTGAACGGGTACACCCGGTTCGAACGCGCCGACGGGCACACCATCTATGCCCACATGGACCAGTGGGAAGGCCAGCGCTGGGCGTTCTCGCCGGGCAACGTCTACAGCAAGCCGCAACGGATTCACCTCGACCCGAGTCGTCCCGCGACGATCGCCCTGGCGTTGACGGAGAAGGTCCCGCCGATCGAGGTGCCACCCGATGACACATGGGTCAAGCGGATCAAGATCCAAAGCGACATCCTGACCCGATGGTGGGGCCACCCGATGTTCCTCGGCGCCACCGTGCTGTTGCCGAAGGGCTACGACGAGCAGCCCGGGGTGCGCTACCCGGTCGTGTTCCAGGAGGATCACTTCATGCTCGAACCCGCTTTCGGCTTCACCACTGAGCCGCCCACGGCGGGCCCCCAACTGTTCGCCGGGATGGCGCGCGAAGCCCGGGGCCTCCGCGAAAGCGGCTACGAGTTTGCCCAGTCGTGGCTGGCCGAGGGCTTTCCCCGGGTCATCGCGGTCAGGCTCCAGCACCCCACTCCGTTCTTCGACGACTCCTATGGCCTCAACTCGGCCAACAACGGGCCCTACGGCGACGCGATCCACCAGGAGCTGATCCCCCATCTCGAGCGCGAGTTTCGGATGATCGGGCAGCCCTACGCCCGGGTGATGACCGGGGGATCCACCGGGGGCTGGATCTCGCTCGCGCTGCAGGTCCACTATCCGGATTACTACGGCGGCACCTGGACCCTCTACCCGGATCCGGTCGACTTCCGCCGCTACCAGCTGATCAACATCTACGAGGACACCAGCGCCTTCCGGGTGCCGAACGCCGTGTTCGGCGCCCCCGAGCGGCCCTTCCAGATGACGACGCTCGGCCAGGCGGTGGGCAACGTGAGGGAGTTGTCCCGGATGGAGCAGACCCAGGGCACCCGGGGCCGCTCCGCCGGCCAGATCGATGCTTGGAACGCTGCCTACGGCCCCGTCGGCGCCGATGGGTACCCGCGCCGGCTCTGGGACATGCTCACCGGGGAGATCGATCGCGAGGTGGCGATCGCGATGCGGGACCGAGGCTTCGACCTGACCCACTACCTGCGGGAGAACTGGGCCCGGATCGGTCCGAGCCTGGTGGGAAAGATTCATGTCTACACCGGGGACATGGATCAGTTCTATCTGGCGCCGTCGGTGTATTTGCTGGAGGAGTTTCTCGAGAGCACCACGGCGCCGTATTACGCCGGGGAGTTCGGCTACGGCCGGCCGATGAAAGGCCACGGCTGGCAGCCGTGGACCAACGCCGACCTGATTCGGATCATGGCCGACCACATCGCGCGGCGGGCACCGGCCAACGCCGACCGCGGCTGGCGCGGCCGCTGAGCCGGGTGGCGGGGAAGGTCCACAAAGAGGACCCACGCTCCTATTTCGTCACGGCGGGCTCGGCAGCCTCTCGGTCAGCGCGTCGATCGCCGTGAGCCGGCGGGTTCACGACCGGCGCTTCGAGCAGGTCGCCCATCGCGGCTTCGGCTCGCTCCAGGCGGGCGAACACTGGGCGATCGGCGACGTCCTCTACGTGACCACCGTCGCCGATCGGGTCTACACCTTCGACATCAAGGATCCCGCCAACCCGATCAAGGTCGACTCGGTCATGGTCTTCTGAGGCTACCGTCGCAAGTGGTCATTTCCAATGGCCGTGATCACGTCGCGCGGTACTGACCAGGGCCGACAACTACCCAGCGCCCTTCCACCTTCCGGAGAATTATCTCAACATCGAGGGCATAGGTCCGGCCGCGGCCTCCTCGACTCGGCCGGCGAGTCTTGACGGTCACACTTGCCGAGTCACCGACGATCGTCGGCCCAGTCAAGAGAAAAATCGGGATTCCGTCTCGAAGGAAGCAGCCCTCGGGGGGTGGTGGCTTACAGGCGAACTGAACGTCCCAGTCGGCGAGCGAAGCGTGGGTCAGTTCGGCTAGCAACCGGACCTGTTCTGCTGAACGTCTTACTGCCCACTCGTCGCCGTCCGGCACGCGGGGCTCGAAGAGAACGTCCCCGGTGAGGTCTGCATAGCGTCGGACTTCACGGGCGGCGGCAAGCTCCACAAGCTCGCGTTCCGCCGATTGACCAAGGAAATAAATGACCAGTAGTAGCCAAGTCATGGCAGCCGTCTCGTCTTTCGCAGCCCTATGGCACGCACCAGATTGCCGCCATTTCGGCAGGGTTACTCCCGGTGGCTGGGTCACCAGCAACGTTGATCAGGTGCCAGGCCTCATGTATGAGGGTCCGGGCTAGCTCCTTGTCGGTAACGAACGCCCGGTAGGCGTTCAAGTGCATGAAGGACCCGAATGGATAGTGAGCATCGCCCATGTCTCCGTCGTCCCAGTCGTACACCGTGATCTTGCCCGCGGCGTTTCTGCCGCTGATATACGTGCTGTAATTTGCACACCACGGCTGAATCATTGTCATCGCCCGAACGTACGCGGCCCTTTCGTTCGCCGACATTGCGCGGGGCACGCAGTTTGGGCTTGTCATGTCGCAGACCCATGCGCCGCCGCCGTCGAACGGGATCTGGTAGCCGCCCGAGAAAACTGGCTGTCCATGGCAGTTGGCCCATGCCTGCGTGAAGCAGGGGTTTAAGTCGAAAAGAAAGCTTGGTTTGGGTTGGTCCTCCGGCTCCGGGCTGACAGAATCCGTCGGAGAGCAGCTCATCAGCAGGCTGGCGGCCATAGCCAACGCGACCATTGCTCGAGGGCGCATATTAGTCCCTTTCGAGAGCGGACCGGAACGGCCCTATTGCAAACTGGCAATCTCACTGTGGTCCGTCAAGACTTTGGCCTACGCAGGTTCTGAGCCGTTCCCAGAGAAGTACGACAGGCCAGATGTGGAGTAAGTTAGCGTCGCCGGTCCCCGACCAGGAGAGGGAGGGATCGATGAAGCGCTCACAATTTTCGGAGGAGCAGACCGCCCACGCTGTCCGGCGGCCCGAGGGGGGGACCCCGGCCGGGGACGTCTGCCGGCAGTTGGGCATCAGCGAGGCGCCGTTGTACCAGTGGAAGCTGCGCTAGGCATCACTGATTGTTGGTGACCTGCCCCACAGAGTCCGCTTCAGGGGCTGCCCGTATCGGAGCCGGCGCTCGCGCCGGTTGAATGACGCCCACCACGCGGACAAGATCGGGGTCGGTCATGAAGAAGCTCGCGTAAAGGGAACTGAGTCGGCGGGCATCGTGACCGGCATCCGGGGTGGGTCGAGCCGTGATCGTCGCCGAGACGCCCTCCGGCCAGCGAGGCGACGTCGAGGTGTCGGTGGTGTCTAACCCAGTCACCCGCATTGCCACCACGGGCGCCGCCAGCGCTCATACCGGCGATGTGGTCCGATTCACGGTCGCCGCGACCGATCGACAGGGGCGACCGGTGGCGAATCCCCCGGTGCGCTGGAGCATCGGGGGACGCGGGGCGGCGGTTTACCCCGACGGCGGGTTCGTCGCCGAGGAGCCCGGCTCCTATCTCGTCACGGCGGCGATCGGCAGCCTCTCGGCCAGCGCCTCGATTGCCGTGAGCCGGCGGGTCCACGACCGGCGCTTCGAGCAGGTCGCCCATCGCGGCTTCGGCTCGCTCCAGGCCGGCGAGCACTGGGCGATCGGCGACGTCCTCTACGTGACCACCGTCGCCGATCGGGTCTACACCTTCGACATCAAGGACCCCGCCAACCCGATCAAGGTCGACTCGGTCATGGTCGACGCCCGGCTGGTGAATGACGTGTCGACCACGCCGGATGGCAAGATCGGGGTGATCACCCGGGAAGGGGCGTCGTCGCGGAAGAATGGCATCATCTTCCTCGACCTGGCCGATCCACTCCGCCCCAAGGTGCTGTCCGAGTACACGGCCACGGTGAGCGGCGGCGTGCACAGCGCCTATATCGACGGCCACTACGTCTACCTCACCGACGGCGCCACCGGGTCGTTCCGAGTGATCGACTTCCGCGATCCGATGGCGCCGCGCGAGGTGGCCCGGTGGCAACCCGGTGGGGGCGACCTTCCGGGGGGGCCGACCGGCCGCGCGGTGGGCCGGAGCCTGCACGACATGCAGATCAAGGATGGGCTGGCGTATCTGGCCTACTGGAACAACGGCCTGATCATCCTCGATGTGGGAGCCGGCATCAAGGGCGGCAGCCCGGAGCAGCCCAAGCTGGTGAGCCAGTTCATTTACAACGTCGCGGACTACTATCCGGCCGACATGCTGGCCGGGACGCATAGCGTCTTTCGGTACCAGAACTATCTCTTCGTCGCGGACGAGGTGTTTCCCCAGGTGTTCGACCTCAACAGCCGAGACCGGATTCGGACCATGGGCCGGGTCCACGTGCTCGACGTGAGCGATATCGAACGGCCGAAGAAGGTGGCCGAGTATTTCGTGCCGGACCAGGGGAGCCACAACTTCTGGGCGGAAGACGACGTGCTCTACATCGGGAACTTCGAGGCCGGGCTTCGAGCGGTCGACATCAGCGGCGAGTTGCGAGGCGATCTCCGAGAGCAGGGGAGAGAGATCGGCGCCGTCTGGACCGGCTCGCCGGACGGATTCCGCGCCAACCTCCCAATGGCGTGGGGCGCCCAGCCCCACAAGGGGTACATCTTCGCGAGCGATATCAACAGCGGCCTCTGGGTGGCTCGGCTCACCCCGCGGCAACGCCCGGTGCCCTGATCGGGGGCCGACCGCGTCGTCGATCACGGCCCACCCGGCCGCGAACCCGCGCGCATCGGGGTCTCGACGCCGAACCGACCCGCCCGTTCGCCTGCAACACCTGTTAGGTCATGGAGCTTAGGCGAGCATCAGCCGTCGTGGCAGCCGCACGATCCTCAGATGCTCCTCGGGGCCGAAGCGATCGACAAGCTCATGGAACACCTCCGCCCCGGTGAGCTGCCAAACGCAGCGGTCGCAGCCCTCATCGCCGGGCTCGCGGCGGGTTGGGGGGCCGAAGCTTGACTCAAGGTGCCGCTGAAACTCTGTGTAAGAGCCCAGAACGTCTTCGTATGAGCGACGGAAGTACTCAAGTTCGGCAAGTCGTCCACGAATACCGAAATGAAAGCCGAGCTCGTGACAGAGCCCTCCAAGGGATAGAACGTCGCTTAGCACGAAATAGTGACCAGTGACTTCCTTGAGGCCCTGGCGACCGATTCCGGGCTCGGGAAAAAGCTGCCGCAGGGCATCCCGGGTCGCGGACCAAGGCACGAAGACGGCTGGCCTCTCGAGTTGAAGACCGTTTTCAAGGTTCATGACCGTTTTCACTAGGTTGACACTACCACGGTGCCGGACTCAACCGGTATAGATGCAACTGATACCCACCGGTCTCGACATCAGGAACAAGCCCAAGAAAGCGGCCCTCTGAGGCAAAGCCCACGGGGAATCCCGGTCCCGTCTGGGAACCAAGGTAGGTGCCGTCGGGCCCAAACACATCAGTGATCGGCGCGGCGCCCGGCAAGGTGAAGCGCTGGACCCACAGGGCCCCGTCCGGGGCGTAGCGGAGGCGGTCGAGCACCGGGAGGGTGGGCGCGATCCCCAGGGCCGCGGCGAGGACATCGGGACCCTGGCGGCAACTGCGACCCTGGAACAGGGCAATGCCATCGGGATACCGCCGGCGGACGTGTTCGACCGTGGCCGGGATAGGAACAATCGGGCGTCGACTCAAGTGATGGAGGCGGCCGCCGATGAAGACGGCGACTTGGTACTCGTCGCCGGCGGCCACTGCGACCAGGCCTGGCGCGACAGCCCAGGCCAGATTCGGCGTCAGCAGCAACTCAGCACCCGTCAGGGTGATCGTGGAGCCAGGGCATTGGAAGGTCGCCTGACCAAGAGTTGCCGGTCGCAGCGTGGCGAGCGTCGTATCTCGTTCGGGGGCGATCCAGCGGAGGGCATGTACCGGATTTTTCTCGTCGTCGAGCTCGTGGCCGTGGAACACTCCCGTGTCGCCAAGGAATGAGGCTCCGCCATACGCGTAACCCAGAGCTGCGAGGGAGCGCTCGAGCAACACGGCACCGTCCGGGCCGAACCCCACGATGGCATCCTTACCGTGGTCGACCACGAAGAGCGTCCCGTCGGGCCGGACGTCCAAGGTTCCGACGTACTGATACTCGCCGGGGCCGCCGCCCTTACGCCCCCGGGTGCCGAGCAAGCGGCCGTCCGGATCGTACACCTCGATGCGTCCTGTGAGCTCATTGAGGACGAAAATCCGCCCGGCCGAGTCGAGGCCAACAAAAGCGGGCGACCGGACGAGGTGGAGCGGGCTGTCCGCGTCGTCGGGCGCGAGCCGATGGAGGAACGTGACTCGCCACGGCGTCGGGCGATCAACACGTGGCCCGGACGCGATGAGAATGCCGGCCGAGTCGACGAGGCCGGTGGGGGCTTGTTCCCTGGGCCTCGAACAGGCGAGGAGCAGAGCGCTGGTCCACAAAGCCCGCAACCTGAGGATAGTCATGATGTTGAGTAGTGCCGTGACGCAGGCTAATGATTGCGGTTCTAGCTGCAAAGCCGCCAGCCTGCGGGTTTGGCCGCTGATCTGCTCCTTGCCTGGTCAGGCCTGTGTCAGCTTCTGGGCAAAGCGGAAAGCATGGGAAGATAGGCCCATTTCTTCCGCAGCCTCGCAAAGGTGACGCCAGAACTCGTGCGGCACGTGATTGATCCTGCCCAGGCCTTCCAGCTCGTGAAGCGCGAGTTCGAGTTCATTGTGCTCGACCCAGTCGCGGTAGCGATCGAGACGCCCCCGATCATCGGATTCCACGGCGCCTTCAGGAAGCAGCTGCGCCGCTCGGGCGAGGCTGCCGAGCGTCCGATCCCAGCTCTCGTGGAGTTGACGACTATCGTTCATGGCTGGAAAACGGATTGAGCGTGAGCGGCGAACCCGCGCGACAGACGAACAGTCCAATCGCACCACGGCCGGATGGCCTCGTCCGCCTTCATGCGCGGGTTACTCAGTACTCGCGGCAAGCCCCTTTGCGGTCATCCACTCCAGAGCACGGTGAGCGTAGGCCGCCTCACCGGGACGAGTTGCCCGGGCGGCCGCGGTAGCCAGGACCTTGCCTAGGTCCGTCCATGTCGTGGAAGTGACGGCACGCAGGTTCGCCAGGCGGTCGGGGCGGTGAGGCGCAAGCAAGGCGCGGACAGAGTCAAGATCGCGATACCGCGCAATTGTCTCGACGCCGCGCGGCGAACGGTCCGAACTCCGTACCAAGAGGCTGAAGTAGAAGTCCCGAACGCCAGCTCGGAAGCTGCCGACGTCGATGTTCCGTAGAACCTGGTCGCGGCCTGGCCGGGTGGTCGTGCCGGTGCTAATGTCGCTGTGATACTTTGCCTCGATGCACCAAGCCCAGGTTGGAGCCTCGATCAGAACGTCAATCTCGCTTACGCCCTCATCGCCACCCTGCAATAGGCTCGTCGGTGGCGGTACGTTGGCCCATAAATAGATCGCGACGTCCGACGTGGGGAGTGGTCCGTGCCCGGGAAGGGCGAGGGCCGTCAGTTCTGGCAGCCAAACGGAAGCATCGATCTGCCGTAGCGTGCGGAACACGTTCCAGGTAACGGCATCCTCGCTGTTCTCGCTACGCAGATGCTTCTGTTTGCTGGCCCGCATGCCGACGAAGAGAGGGTCGTAGCGATCGATGATGAGGTTATCGCGAAAGTCATCTGTGATGCGAACGTGCGGCTTTTCGTCGCGGCTCTCTTCAAGGGGCATTCGAACTCCGTGTTGGGGCTGACGATTGATGGATAAGCTGCGGCCCACCATCGAGGGCCGCCTCTTCCTCCACTGGTTATCAAGGCACATCTTGTCAAGTGTCCGGCAGGCGTAGGCCAGTAAGCCACCCGAGCACCTTGGCGGCAAATCTCAGCAGGTCCCTTGCGGCGTCTGGTGCGCGTGCCGCTCCGATCGCCAAGTTAACCAGCACCCAATCTGACGGGATTCCGTACCGTCTTGTCCGAAAAGGAAGCCGCCGTTAATGAGATTGCATTCCGACGGCACATGCGCCCGAAGGAACTCGCCGTAGGCGTCCTCGCGCAGCAGGCCCCGATCCGTCGGGTTGGGGAAGATGCTGGCGGATGCGGTCTCGCCCCGAAGGACGGCCCCGGCTTGCTGGTAGTAGCGGTGTAGACGCTCGTAGAACGGTGCAGCCATGGAGTCCTCAGTGTGCGCCTAACGTGTCCGTCTTGTGCTGCGGGCGCATTGTCACTGAGCCGAGCGGCCGCGCCATCCACAGACCAACATCGGGGCGCGGCCGCGACTTGTCAAACCGACCGACCGTCGGCGCCCGACTGCAGCATGACGTTGTTAGCCGGCGGGACCTGTAAGGCAACACCCTGGGCACCGAGAAGGGTGACGATCGAGTCAATCGTTTCAGAGCACTGTCGGTGGGACAGCGAGGTCTTCTTCCGCAGCGACTCGGCCGCCGCGGTTACCTTGTCGTGGTGGGCACGTCGCTGCAACTCACTCGCTAGTGACTCTGGCAGACTCTCAGCCGTCAGGGGCGCCGGCGATTCAGCTCCTAGCCAGTGCTTGGCCGAAGCGAGTTCGCCCTCTGCACCGACGAGATCGAGGCGAAGGGCCCGATGGTTGTCAAGACAGCGATCCAGCAGGAGAAATAGTCCGACCAGGCCAGGGTGAAGACGGGCTGCGGCAGGTATCGTGCGGTGCACCCACGGGTGCACCGAAGGCACAAGCGCGTGCCCGGTAAGCAGATCGGGAAGGTCTCCGTGGTCGGGGCCGAGCTCGGTCTGAATGCGACGGACCTCGGCAAGTAGCACCTGGCCCGCTGCCTTATCCGCAGCTGTGGCGAGGGCGAGGGCCTGCTCGACGGACTCCTTTGTGGCCCTTGAGATGTCCCGCGTGACTCGCACATACTCCGCCGTGAGCTTCGCCAGCCAAGCGGTGACGCCGACAGATGCCAATGCGGCGACTGCCTGAACCCATGCTGCGGCCGCTTCTGGAATGAGACCTCCGTGTCACGCCGGCTGACGAATAGGCTTAAGCAGCGGCGCGGCCGCCTACTGCCAGTGCGATGCCTCCGACGACGGGCCGCGCCGTCTGCTTCAAGCCATAGTAGCCAGCAATTGTCACTTTGACCGTTGGGATGGGTGTCTGCGGTCGGATTGCCGAACCCTCGCAGCCTGGACGGCCTCTCGGCGTGGGGCTTCTGTATGCGGCCCATCGATCAGAAGGTGCTGTTGATCAACCGAACCAACGGGTGCGGTGCCATAACCGTGAGTTCTGAGGGCGGCGAGAAATGCCTGAGGCGATTTGACCACTTCGTCTAGGAGCCCGGTCAACATTAGAGCTACGAATAGAGCGCACGAGCGAGCCTGGCAGTTGACTGAGCGCGCAGGGTTGAATTCAATGTCGGTAAACCCGGCATATCGATAAAGGCGCGTCAGCCACTCGCGATGTGGGTACAGCGCGCCTATGTACAACCAATCATAGAAGCCGGTCACCGGCTCGAGCGGGAAATGCGAGTCCAGAAACTCGAACCCCACGAGTTTGCCCGAATTCCGGAGTCGGGGGTCACGTTTGGCGACCCTTGGCTGAGCATCGTAGAGGTCTCTAAACGGCCCGCCATGCTCGAAGACTTTACTGGCTTGGAAAACGCTCTCCAAGGGTGTCTCTTGACCGCACCTGTGCACCTTCAGATGGAAAGCGCTCAGGTGTCGGCCAACCTTTGCCGACGATTTCGTCGAGACCTCCAGAATCGGTGAGTACCCGACCTCCGCCGCGCTCTTATGCAAAGCAGCGACATTCCTCTGTTTTTGCGATACCGAAAAGCCCCCGCGCCAATGGAGGCTAACAAGGACCTCCTTGACCAGCGGGTCTCTGTTCGGCGTCGGCACGAACACAGGGCGTTCAGCCATTAGGGAGGTTGCGGATCATCTCAAGAGGTATCTTCTGCGGTACTAGGATTTCACACTTCTCCGCTTGATGCAGTCGCGTGTTGATAACGGGGTCGAGCCAATTCGTGCGGGTATATAGCACCTCGAAGTCGATCATGTCGACAGCTTCCGCGATCGGACAAGCGGCGACGCCGCTCTTGTTCGAAACATCCGGCGTGAACTTCACGCCATCCCAAGCGAGCACATCTGGATGAACGTTGAGGAACACGGATTCGCCAATGCGACCTTCCTGGCGCGCAACGTACTCCATGGGATGGTTGCTTCGAAAGCAGAGGTGAACGTACCTGTCCATTCCCTTCATGCCATCCGCTTCCTGGCTCCATTCGTTGCCACCGGGCGCCGGAATCGTAATATGCATCTCTTTCAGCTCCGCGAACGGGTAAAGCCCACCCAACTGACGAATCATCGCGATGTTACGGCGATCCGTGAAGTGAAAGAGTAGCGCAATCTGTTTCAGGCGTGCGTCCAGCACCTCCCGCTCCTGTTCCTAATCCTAGCAAAGATAAGGGCGTGGGGACCAAATGGGCCACTACGGCTCCTCTTGGGTGAGCCCGATTCGATGAATCGAGCCATTGCTGGCTAACGCTCCGGTTCAGCGGCGGCGCGGAGCGCCGTCCATGCAACCGGGTGCTAGGCCGTCCCCGTCCGTGAGTGTTCGTCGATCAGAAGAGGGAACGCCGTGTAGGTCCGCTGTGATTCGCCAACCTGCTCATAGAACGACTACCTCTTTTCGTAGATGTTCTGGATAACCTCGTCCATGGCCCCGGAGTTGACTCGACCGTCGTCCCGCTTCTGAATCACGACAATCTCTCTCTTGGGGCTGCACACGACGAGCGCGATTCCCTTGGCTCGTGCCAGCCGAACAGCTCCCTCCTGGAAACCGACGGTCGTCACGATCACTCCCTTGTGGGCACCGATATCCCGCAGACGACCCTCAAGCACCAGAACCTCTTCGAGGGTGACCTTTGAGTTCCAGGATTTGCATTCGATCAAGAACAGGATTGCGACGCGCCCGAGCTCGTACTCGACCGCAATATCAATCTGGTGCTCTTGCCCGGAGGCTCCGCGGTAGTTCCTTCGATGGACCGTCGCGTTTGTCGCATCGGTCAGCTGGTGGCAAATGTCCTCGATCAGGTTCTCGTAGCTGACCGCGTCCATGTTATTTCTCTCCGATTATCGGCCTAACGCTTTGTGCTTCAGCGGCGGGCGCCCGGACGGCGCGAACCGGAACGGCGCTTGGTCGCCTTCCCGCCGCGGGCCGTTGGCGGCTGCAAGCGTGTGGTAGCCCGCTGTTCGTGGTTGGTTAGCCGGGCAGATGTGTCGGACTCGGGCGGGCTCGAACCAAGCAGCCCGGGCCACTCCAAGATACCCTTCAGAGCTCGAAGGGGAACGCGGCCCTCTACCGTCGGCGATGCTACTAGTCCGATGGCTAGGGTGTATAGCATGATACTGACGGCCGGCCAAGGAGCCAGCTTTGCAGCGATACCAGATAACGTGTCCGCAGCCGCCCGTGAGGTGTGCGTAAGTTCGGCGGGCAGCTGTGCGAGGGTTGCTGCCTTTGTCAATCTCTCAGTCCAGCGATCGGAGGGTTGTCGGGGATTGTAGTTGTGCCACGTGCACTCGCAGTCTTGGACCGCCTGACGGAGTCGGGCTACCTTGTCCGCGATTGCGTCTGGGCCGGTGTGTCTGAGGAGCCCCCTTTCGATAGCAACCACGAAGTACCAGCCCCAGGACCAGCGGACTGTCGAAGCCTCGCTCTGCGATTGAGAGCCCCAGAGTCGGCGTAGGGGATGGGGGAAATACCGAATGCCGGCCTGCGAGAGAAGGCTGTAGTACTGCGTAGTGCGGAAAAGCGTGTCGAAGGTGAAGCGCAGGCTCCCCTCTGTGATACCAGTCGCTGAGGCGAGCGGGGTAAGAGGTTTGCCCTCGAAGTAGTCCATGATGAACGGCTGCGCGTCGTCCTCAAGTCTTACGGCTGCAGGACCTCGTATTCGCTTTAGCTCGTGGAGACGAATCCAATCTCGGATATGCGAGCGATTATCAGGCCGCCGGATCCAGCTGTCAAAGGTTGCGAACGACGCATCCAGCTCAGCCGACGTTACCTCGATAGAAGACGCGGCCGACCCAACGACTGGGTGGAGGAGGCCAGCGCGCTTGAACTGATCCACCGATTCGGGCAGCGCCGCCGATCCCATGGGTGGGCGAGGCAGCGGATAGAAGACATCCTGTTCGTTGACGGCTAGGTCGACGAGAGTCGCCAAGCATTCTCGTGCCCAAGGGTCCCGCCGTTTCCAGCTGCAGAGCCAGCTATCGAGGCCGTATCCTGTTGTGATGTCGATTCCTGAGGCACTATAGCTGGGGTTCATTTGGGCACTCCCTTGAACGCTAAAGCCACGGCTCCCTTCACGATCGCCTGGCCGCCGTCCGGCTGCGAACCGGTTGCTAGCCCGCTTGCCTAATCCAGTCCCGGATGTTCATGCCGATTCTCTCGACGTCTTCCTTGGCCAGGCTGCCGCCGTGCATCACGATGTTGCGACTCTTCTCCAAGGTGCTTAACGTTGCCTTGGCCCATTCGAGGTTTCCGAGCACTGCCTCGAACACGTCCCAGTTCGTCACGATGATCGACGATAAATCGCCAAAGTCACAGTAGTTGATCTCTGAGGCACCCCTTGCGCCGTGCCACCTGAATTTCGCGTCTTCCTCCATGCGGAGTTTCGATGATTTGCGAATTCGTTCGGGCACCTTCTCCCACCACGTCTCCGTGTGCTTTTCGGCCATCGCCTTAGACACGAGTGCCCTTACGGCGTTCTCGAAAGCATGAATTGCAGCGTAGACCACAGACATGCGTTGCGCTTCGCCCAAAAGATCGGGGTCGAGGAAGTCGTATGACAAGGAACGCTGCGACTGTCTCGCTTCCTCCGGCCCGAAATGGTTACGCCGGCGGCGGCCGACCCTGTCAAGCGCCTCTTCGGTGAGGACGCCTCGATAGACGAACGAGTAAAGATCAACGTCGTTCATCCGAGGTGCTCCCGAAGGCTGCGGAAGATCGCGTCGTATACCGCCTGATCTCGTGTCTCTGGTAAGACAACGTTGATGTGGTATTGAAGCCCGGCGATCCGCAACTTGGAATGCAAGGGTTGCGGCTCGTCTTTGAACTGTTTCGCTTCGCTGACCTCCGGTATGACACTTGGATCGTCATCTTGCGTGGGGGTCGCTGGGCGAGGCGCTGCACCGGAGAAGTCCGCGTAGTCGCAGAGTGCCCGGTAGGTCTTTGCAATTCGGTCAATCACGAGATCCGTCTTCTTGCCAGCGTACAGCGTTCGCAGCTTGTTCTTGGCGGTCTCAGCGTCGAACTCGTGGGCCTTTGTATTGATCGCAAACAGGTCACTGAATGCTTCGCGGATGCCCTCGGCGAGCACGACCTTGGCTTGGCTCCGGTCCAGGAAGTCGAAGTACCGCTTCTCCGGCGCTCCGTCCCGATTCAAGAACCCTAGATCCTTCAAGACGCCGATGAACAGGCGGTCGTTCGTAGAAGTAAAGCCGAGATTCTCCAGGAACTTCAGCGAGAATCTCTCCGGCGGCTGCGCGTCAAGAATGGCGTCAAAGTACGCGGGGACCGCGTTGAACTTGACGGTGTAGCTGTCCGGTAGTGCCATTGAATCCTCACTTCGATCGGTGCCGGGCTAACTGTGTTTGTATGTGGCGGCCGGGGCGATCCAGCACCCGAAACACCGCCTCCCTAACAAGATATCAATATATTCGCGCTTCGCCGCCCCCGGCCGCGAAGCAAGGTGTCCATCGGGCTCAAGGGCCTACAAATCAACTGCGGACGGGCCGCACAGGGGCACGGCCGCCAGTCAGTCTGCATTTGTTGGTTAGGCAGCCGGTCATGTGTGGTCGACGAATTCCTGTACTACCCGGATGCCTGCCTCCACCAGCGAGAAGACATCCTGTGGAACCGTGGGCTGCCGTGCGTACGAACTGTTGTACGAGTCGGCACCTTTCCAGTACTTCTGTAGGCCGTTCTGCGCGCGGGCGATCGCCACGCGGTTCGTCGTCCGAACGATCAACGGCGGCTGCTCTTCCGCCCGAATATACTGAACGATGCGACCGTTCAGGACGGCGACCCATCGCGAAGCTGGTGGGCCGCTTCGAAGGAACCCGGGTACTGACCCCGTAAGCCGTCTCGGAGGGGTGGATACGCGGCCGACTGGGCCCGCGGGTGCCGGCCGCCGGTGTCGGGCCGGCCGCGGGCCGTGCCGCGCCTCCAAGCCCCGTCGCCGCCAGCCATGCCACCCACGAAATCACGACGCGAGATGGCCGCGTTCATGCCAAGTTCGACCGCGTCACTCATGAGGCCGGTACTCCGGGTCGGTTGCACGTCGCGCCTCGGCCGGCGGCATTACCGGCATTGCGTTCCGCCACCTCGCAACGAGAGCCTGCTCAGTTCGGTCCATGCACGAAATGATGGTAGTTGGCCACCTAACGGATCGTCTTCAACTGCGGCCGCCGCACGGAACCGAGCGGCCGCGCCCTCCTCCGATCAACATCGAGGCGCGGTCGCGACTTGTCAAACGGAGCCCCAAGGCGGTCGTCTACCCGACCGGCCTCGATTCGATCGATCGCGACAAGGCCTGTTCCAGGTGCCCGGCCGCATCGCGGAGGCGTGCGGTGAAAATGAGAGCCGGCCGATCATCCAGCCCAGCCCACCCCCACGATCACGGGAGCGCTCGCAACGTGCGCGGTTTAGGCCGTGTGTCGGGGTGAGCCCCGGCCCTTCACCGGCGCAGGCCCGTCAGCCCCGTCCCTCCCTCCCCGCCGTCATTCCAGCGGACACCTGATTCGTCTCAAGCCCCCCCGATCACCGCAAACGAACAGGGGACGGCAGGCTCACGCCTCCTACCGCCCCCCGATCGCGCCACCTCCACCCCCCGTCACGCGGCGTCCGCCTTCGGCTCAGCCGGGGCCGCCTCGCCCTTGGCCGGCCACGCCGTGTTTCGGGCGCTGGCCCACGCCCCCGCCAGCTTCGGGTCCCGCTCCACCTGCCGCTGCACCAACACGTCCAGCACCTTCACCTGACCCATCAACTCCGACGCGACCTTCGCCAACTCGCGCCGAGCTCCGGTGTGGGCCCGCCGGCCCGCGTTGGCCGCTGCCAAGGCCTGGTCGTACTCGCCGAGGAGCGCCTCGAACGCCGCCAACCCACCTTCCGGCAACCCATACTCCTGGAACGCCGCCTCCCGCTCCTTGGCCCGATCCAGAAATACCTGGGCCGTGGTCCGAAAGGCCTGGAGCCCCAGCCGAGTCCGCCGGAGCCGGAACTCGGCAGCCAATTCGGGATTGGCCCCCGAGGTGGTTCGCGCCACCGTCGCGAGGAACCGGACGTAGACGT
>JBJXGT010000023.1:0-9762 GCA_046160105.1 Gemmatimonadales bacterium
GCGCGGCAGGTGATCGGCGCGTTTATCGAGCGGTACAACCAGGCATGGCTGCTCGCACGGCACGGCTATCGGACCCCGGTCGAGGTCCGTCGCGCATTCATGCCGCTGGCCGCCTAATTAGGCCGGCCACTTGTCCAGGAAACCGGATGCGGTACACCGCGAATGAATGCATCAGTGACGGCAAGGCCGGCCTTGGCACGGGCGACGCGTACCGCCGTCTCAGCCACGGCGCCATCGCCGAGAGCGGCAACGTCGGCCCAGACGACCAGCAGAACGGTTCCCAGGCACCCAATCACGTTTCCAAGGTAGGCTAGCAGCCAGTTCCGGACGACCTCCCGAGTGCCGATCAGTCGGCTTGCCCACGCCATCGCGATGAGGTTGTTCCCGGTGAACAACTCCGCCCCCGCCACCACGACGAGAACCAACCCCAAGCAGAAACTCACGCCGCCAAGCAGGCGGGTGGGGCCAAAGCCCAGGCTGGACCCCGTCGTTACCACGATGAAGAGCAGGGCACCAAGCGAAATGAAGGCGCCAGCGAGGATGGCCAGGACGAGCGTGGTGAGCACATCCCCGCGTGCCTTGGCGACGCCGAGTTGCTCGACCTTCCGAGCGATCTCGCGCGGTGGATACGCGTCGCCGATTGCCGTATCAGCATCCATGGAGATCGAGCCCGCCAAGAGAGTCGGTGCCGCGGTTGGTCCAGATGCGCACCCTGATGAGGCTATCAGGGTAGGGCCGCCGGCGCCAAGGGGCCGTGAAGGCAAGATGAAGAAGACCATCCGGTCGTCAGCTCATGCCGTCGTGGATTCGCCACCAGGCGACTGCTTTGGCTTCCTGCTCCTTGACGAACCCGTCCTTCCCGTTCCGATACCTCTCCATGTCGTCTGGATGTCGCCGCGCCAGGGCTTGTTTCAATTGGCCATAGGCCTGAGCGACCGCCGGGCACGCGATCAAATAGTCGCGGAAAGCCAGATGTCGCCGAACGTTGTCACTTCCGACCGCGAACGAGTGGACCTGATGGGTCCGCTGTCCAGACGCATCGTCTTTGCGGAAATAACGTCGACCTGGAATCCCGAATTCTCCCTTGGCCTCGTACCCAAGCGCTTCGAGAGCGGGAGTCACCGCGTCGAGTGCCTCGAGCTCGCCGACTTCCAGCAAGACGTCGATGACCGGCTTCGCGGGAAGCCCAGGAACTGCCGTGCTACCGATGTGATGCAACCGGACGACGACGTCTCCGAGGGATTCGGCGAGGCGACGCGCTTCCGCCTCGAAGTGGCGTCGCCAGGCTGGGTCGTGGGGAACAACCAGGACGCTCATTGGGTCAATCGCCGCGCGGGGAGTTGCCGACGGATCTCATCCGCCGCTACCCAGCTCGGCTGCCGGGTGACAACTGAACCCATTCCGCTCCCGCGCCAGCGGAGGTGATCGGCGCTCGATCCCGGGAGCGCCGGTGTCGCCTTCCGAGGTATGATGGAGGAGGGCCCCGCCGACAATCGCGCGGCCCCGACACCGAACGAGATCCAGCCGAGGTCCGATGATGCCCGTCCCGACCGGGGTGCTCCATGGTTTGCTGCACCTGTTCGTTCCGCTCCTGGTGGCGCGGCTCGGCTGGCCCGCCCGCTGGCGCCGGGCCGCCGTGATCCTGGTCGCGATGAACCTGATCGACCTGGACCATCTCCTTGCCACCCCCGTCTACGACCCGGACCGGTGCAGCATTGGCTTCCATCCGTTGCACGGATGGATCGCCTTTCTTGGCTGGACGGCGCTCTCGCTCTGGCCACCTGGCAGGCTGGTCGGGGTGGGGGCGCTGGTGCACCTTGCGCTGGATAGCATCGACTGTCTTCGGATGGGCGGCTGACCGGGTCAGGCGGTACCGCATCGCCCCCCCGGGGTCAGGGTGCGGCCCGGAGTCGTCCGCTCTTGAGCAGCCAGGCCAGGTACCCCGCCATGGTGACATCGATGGTGGCACAGAACGGTGGCCACCAAACGGGCTTACCGGGATTGGAGAGGACCGCGCCGTGGCCGAAGTCGAAGAGCCCGTGCGCCGCCAGGGTCGCCGCCACGACCCAGAGCGACCGCTTGAAGCCCACCACCGCGGCGGCAACGAAGACCACGCCAATCAGCGACTCGATGACGACCATCTCCGTCGAGGCGCCCATCGCGGCGAACAGCACGTAGTACGACGCGACGACGACCGCCACGAGCGGATAGTAGGCTCGCTCGCGATCCAAACCGGTGCCGGTGCCAAAGACCCCAACGGCCAGCCCAAGCACCGGGCCCGCCACCCATGGCGTCAAGCTCATATCCCAACATTGTCGGGGGAGAGCCCTGGTTGTCAAACCCCTCCCCGAAACAACGAGTTGCGGCGCCCGAAACCGCACCGTAGCTTCTCCGCTCCTGATCGATTTGCACGACCACGCTCAACTCACCACCCGAGGTAGCAATGGCCGATTCGACCGCCGCGATCAACGCGACCACCCTGAGCTGCTCGCTCACCTGCAAGGATCTCGCGGCCTCGATTCGCTGGTACCGCGACGTCATCGGTTTTTCCGTGGATCAGACCTACGAGCACGAAGGAAAGGTCGCCGCCGCGGTAATCGCCGCGGGAGATTGCCGCATCGTCCTCAACCAGGATGATGGCAAACTGGGCTGGGACCGGATCAAGGGACAAGGCTTCTATCTCCAGATCAACATGGCGGGCCGGGCCGATGTCGACGCGGCTGCCGCCCGAATGAAAAAGGCCGGATGGACACTCCTCAGTGAGCCGCAGGATCAGCCGTGGGGCGCTCGGATGTTCCAGTTCAAAGATCCGGACGGGTTCAAGCTCGGCGTCTCCACACCGATCGCGGTGTGACGCCGGTACCAGCACCCATCCTGGTGCCGCGGTCGGCCCGATCGGCTCGATCGGTCCTTCCGAGGCGCTTGGTCGCCTCACTGCTGGCTGGCGGTTGCCTCCTCTCGTGCGCCTGATGGCTGGGCCCGGTCGGCGATCAACCCCTCGAGTCGTCCGAGATCCCGGCGATCTCGTCGGCGCCACGGAGTCGCGCCACCAGGTACTGGCACGGTCCAGACTCCGGATCCTCGAAGTCCCTGAAAACACGAAACCCGGCCTTCTCGAACGCTCTGATGGCAGCACGATTGGAGGTCGACGTCCCGAGGCCGGCGAGTCCCACCCCCTCCCTGCGGAGTCTCGCAAGCAGCACAGCCAGTGCTCTCGGACCCACCCCACGGCCCAGGAACTCAGGCTCGCCGATCAGAATGTCGATATCCACCAAGTCCTCAGGAAGGTCCGAGAGCCCCGCGGCGTCCAGCTCCGCTCGTGACGGTCTTTGCCAGTATAGGTAGCCCACCGGTTCGCCACCGACCGTGATCACGGCGTGGGTATCCCACGACCCCTGACCGACCGCCGCGAAGTGCTGCTCCGGTGGCCCCCACCATCGGACAACGTGCGGCTTCCGCAACCAACGCTCGAGCAACGGAAGGTCCGCCCCCAAATCAAGCAGCCGGAGGTCAACGTCGTGTTCGTGACCTACCCCGTTCATGGTCTCGTCAACCGCAAGACCACTGGGTCATAGGCCGCGGGGTACCACTGCCGGGCCGATCGAATCTCGTCCAGCGCCTGCGGCCGGACCTCCGCGCGCTGCTCGTCGGTGAGCGCGACGGCGTGGTATTGTCTTCCCCCACCAACCTCTCACCCACGAGCTTTCACCTTCTTCGCAGCGAAGTGTGCACCGGCGTACGCGCCAATCAGCTTCGTGACGAGCGACAGGAGCACGATGCCAATCATCGAGGCGACGCCACCTGCTGCAAAGAAGACGGAGAGATCGATGACGGCATAGATCGCGACGCAGGATACTGCGAAAGCAATGGCATTCCGATCGGGTCGTTGACGAGCCAGCCAATAGGCGGCGCCGAAGAACAAAGGGGCGCCGAAGACCACGCTCGACCAGGGGGCAATGCGCTTCGCGGCCTCCTGGTAGAAGGCATCTTCGTGCCCGGGGGCGATCGCGTACCCGTAGATGGCGACCACGACGAAGCTGATCAGGACGTTAACGAACATGACCGCTAACGCGACCCCAAGTGCTTTTGCGAAGTCGAGCGGTTTCATGAGTGCCTCCAAAGGCGAAGAGCCCCCGTCGTTTGGGAAGGGGTGCGGGAGTGGGTCGAGGTCCCGCCGCTTCGTTGTCCGCGACGATCAAACAACGCGAAGCTCCGATCGACGCGCGACGGCCGCCAACACCTCTTCAAAGAAATTGCCTGCAACTCCGGGCCATGTCGGTCGGCGCTGCTACGCCTCATCATAGGCTCGCTCAAGGGCCGCCACGTCGAGTTTGACCATCGTCATCATGGCCTCCATCACCGCGTTCACCTTCCGGGGATCCGAGTCGCGGATGAGTTGCATGAACCGTTTCGGCACAATCTGCCACGAGAGGCCGAACGGGTCCTTGATCCAGCCACACTGGGTCGGGCTCGCCCCGGCTTTGACCAGCTTATCCCAATACTCGTCGACTTCGGCCTGATCCTCGCAATCAACGTAAAGCGAGAAGCCCTCGGAGAACGCAAAGTACGGACCTCCGTTGTAGCCCATGAAGACTTGACCGCCAACAACGAACTCGGCGGCAGTGACTGGTCCATCCTTGCCGGTGCGGGCGACGTTCCGAACTTCAGAGTCCGGGAAGGTGGCGGTGTAGAACTCTATTGCCGCCTCGAGTTGATTGTTGAACATCAGAAACGGCGTCACTTTGGCCATAGGGTCCTTCTTCGCGAGACATCGTGGCTGAGGACTGGGTAACCATTGGGGAATCAAGATTGCTTCTGTCGGCCCAACGTACTACAAGGCAACTGCGGCCGCGGAGGCCAGCGACTGCAGGGAGCTCGCGAGGCTGAGCCGGGCAGGTGACGGTGCAGCCCTTCCCTTACCGCACCCGGGCACGGGGCGCGACGCCCTCCCCCGAGCGACTCCGCACAGCGGGAGCGTTTCCAGATCCTACTTTAGACCGCAACCGGCGCGGTCCTGGGCGTCCCAATCAAAGAGGTCACGGGCAGCGGCATTGTCAGGCGCGCGTAGTTCGCCAATCTGCCACTCCATGGCCGAATCCGCCAGCGATGCTGTCATCGACCGGAGCTCCTCTGGGCGGTAGGTGCGCAGGCAGGAGACGACGCCGTCCCACCAGGGGGCAAGCGGGAGCAGGGGGATGAGGTAGGTAAAGAGAAGGCGCCACCAATGGAACGGCCGGATGACAGGGGGGAGGAGCAGTACCGCGGAGGGGACGGCAGGCTCCTTCGCGGCAGGTTGGTGGCCCGCAGGGGGGCACGCCGATACCTCACGCGCGCGCCGGGCGGGAACCGTCGCAGCGCATCGGGGTTGGGAAAGGCGTCCGAAAGCTCGAGCTGGAGCGAGGGGTGGGTTGGGAGCAAGGCTGCGAGTAACTCGGGCCACGGTCCACCCGAACCGGAGCAAAGATCCAGGCTGGTGGGAGCCGGGGACTTCGCCAACAGGGCGCTGAGCAGTATAGGTGAGAACCAGTCCTGGTCTTCGAACTCGAAGAGGTGGAGTCGGGGAAGGGTCATGCGTTTCAGGCGATGTCGTCGCTGCTGTCTAACGGCAACGCTCAGCAGCCGGGGCCGCTGAGGGAGCTATGGCTCTCGAGAAACCTACCGCGGCCCCAGTCCGCTTGAGCGACTGGTTCCGCCGCACCGCCGCACGCAGTTCCGGCCAGGTGATCGTCAGCGCGTGAACGCGCTGTACCAGCACACCGCGCTCAGGGCGAGGGCGACGACCCCCGCCACCCTGAACTCCCAGTCACGTTCCGGCGACACCCGCGCCAGCCCCCGCATGGCGACCTGCGGGAGGACAAAGCTCACCGTTCCCTTCAACACTTGAGCCCAGCCGAGGACGGTAACGACGGTAGGGAGTCCTTCCCAGACGTTGTGGAAGGCGACGATGAAGGAGCCGAACCAAAGGCTGAGGAACCCGTTCGCGAACACGCCGGCATGGCCCTTACCGCGGAGCCACCCGAAGAAATCGACCCAGGCGCGGGGTTGAGCAAGGTGCGACAACCCGATTACCAGGAGCTGGACGGCGGCGAAGATCTCGGTGGCTCGCTCCATCAATCCTCCCGGCGAAAGCCCCTTCGACTCCGCAGCCGAACGGCCAAGTCTTCAGCGGCGGGCGTCTCACCGTTCTGAGCGGCCGCGCGCTCCCCAAAGGAACATTAGGAGCGCGGCCGCGACTTCGCCACCGCGATAAGGTAACCGTCCGTCTGCAAGTCGTAGTTAGGCAACACGTTGGTACGGTCCGGGTACATAGGTAACAGAACAGTCCGGGAACATGGGTAACACTCTTAACCTGCACGACGTGACCCTTCTGCGCGAGGTCCGTCGATGCCCTGGAAAGAGAGTGTTGCCATGGACGAGCGGCTGCAGTTCGTGCGCGAAGCCCTCCGGGATCGCTTCACGATGAGTGAACTGTGCGCCCGGTTCGGCGTCAGTCGGCGGATTGGCTACAAATGGCTCGCCCGCTACGAGGCCGACGGGCGCCGCGGGCTCGGCGACCGGAGTCGCGCGCCGCACCACTGCCCGCACCAGACGCCGGCGAGTGTCATCGAGCTGCTGGTGGCCGAGCGGACGGCCCATCCCCACTGGGGCGCTCGCAAGCTGCTCAAAGTGGTGGCGACTCGACATCCCGAGCGCCGGGCCTGGCCGGCCCCTAGCACGGTGGCGGACATGCTCGCCCGCCGGGGCCTCGTCCAGCGCCGTCGCCGCCGCCGCGCGGCGGTGCATCCCGGGGTGGTCCGTCCGACCACGACCGCCCCCAACGACCTCTGGACCGCCGACTTCAAAGGCCAGTTCCGGACCGGTGATGGCGCCTACTGCTACCCGCTGACGATTGCCGACCAGCACACCCGCTTCCTCCTCACCTGCCGCGGCCTTCTCTCCACCCAGACGGTGACGGCCCGGCCGGTGTTCGAACGGGCCTTTCGGGAGTACGGGCTCCCGCTGGCGATTCGGACCGATAACGGGGTCCCGTTTGCCACCCAGGCCCTGCACGGCCTCTCCTTCCTTGGGGTCTGGTGGATCCGTCTCGGCATCGGGCATCAGCGGATTCGACCGGGCTGCCCCCAAGAGAATGGCGCCCACGAACGGATGCATCGCACCTTGAAGCGCCAGGCGATCAAACCCGTCCGGGCGACCTGCCTCGCCCAGCAGCGCAACTTCGACGCCTTCCGCCACGAGTACAACGAAGAGCGGCCCCATGAGCGCCTGAACCAGGACACGCCCGCGGCCCACGATCGCCCGTCGCCTCGGCCGTTCCCGACACGACTACCGGCCCCCGAGTACCCGCGCCACTTCCTGGTGAAGCGGATCACCACCGGCGGGACGTTTCGGTTCCGGGGCCGGTTGCTCTATCTCGCCCGTCCCCTGGTCGATCAACACATCGGCCTCGAGGAGACCGAGGACGGGATCTGGTCCATCTACTTCTACACCACGCTCCTGGCGACCTTTGACGAACGGGACTAAATCATCACCCCTTGACCAGGTGTTACCCATGCTGCCGGACACCTGTGTTACCTATCTACCCGGCTGTTCACAATCGTGATGGTGCCCGGCTTGATCCCGGAAAGGACGGCCAAGACCTGTGGCATCATAGGCCGGAGGTCGTCGATGTCATTGCTTACTGCGCGAATTGCGACCACGGCGATCTCAAACAGCGCCAGGTTCTGCTGATACTCCAGGTTCCGGTCCACCGTGAGGAAGACATCGAACTGCTCAGTGGCCCGGCTCAGTAGTTCGCCGTTCTTGACCCCGGCCCAGCCGCACTCGGGGACCGTTCGCGCCTCGTGCCCCGGCAAGTCCCGCTTCAGTTGCCGGGGCAGGCACTCATCGAGAAGGACGCGCACCGGTGAGCAGCAGCTGCTTGGCCTCCTCGAGCGCGGCGATGGCTTGGGTGCGCGTCACGGTCGGAAAATCATCGAGAAAGGCGTCCAGGTCCCGACCGTGCTCGAGGTAGTCAAGGAGGGTTTGGGCGGGCACCCGGGTCCCGATGAACACTGGGGTCCCGCCGAGGATCTCGGGATCCGAGTGAATGACTGACGTTGGCGCCATATCCATGCTCCACAACGAGTTAGCCGTCCGGCCTGAGAGCCTGGGACCGTTGGTATTTCTGAAAGCTACGGATCGGCCGGTCGAGTGGGTAGTGGGAGGCCGGCGCAATGCGAATGCCGGTCTGGTTGACCGCACTACGCCGCGGCGGCGCGTTGGTGCCTAACGGCCAAGGGATAAGCTGCCGAGCGGCCCCACAGAACCTCGCTTCCGAGGCGACCGTCGGGCCGCTCGGTCAGCCTTCATCCCTGTGTTAGACGGCAATCTAGCACGGTCGCGGCTTCGGGTCCCAGCCAACCGAGACAACGATCCGAAACCAGTCGCGGTCGGGGCCGCGCACGACATCGGATGTTGCCTCGGTTTCCAGGCTCGCAACTTCATTCTGCCGCGCCCAGCGCCAGCGAAACAGGCCGCAGGGTTGGCCAACCCCAAGGCGAGCCTCAAGACGGAACCGGAGCGAGTCGATTGCGGCCTTTCCAGCGGAGTCGTACCGAACAGTTTCGCCACTGTAGGTCAAGAAGATGGGCCGATCGGTTGCATCCACGATCGTGACAAGCCGAGGGCCTGGTGGCCCTGAAGAGCAAACCCGGTGCGGCGTCGGGCCTCGGGCTTGAGGTTCTTCCATCGGGACCGGCCCATCGCACGGAGGCGGGGGGAGAGCAACCCCTAGCGCAGCTGCGACCGTCGTCAGCAGCTGGAGCTCGGGCTCCGGGGCCAGTTGCGTATGGCATGCGCCTATCGGCACGATGGCGCCGCCGAAGAGTCCAAGAAGAAGCGATGCTCGCATTGCCGTCTAACGATCAGAGCTTAAGCCGCGAGGCCGCCGGGCGGCGCCAACCCGATCACCATCGGTCCGGGCGGCCTCGTCGGTCTTCAAGCTCATGTTAGACGGCGACCGGTGCGCCTGCGGTTGGCGCGTAGGCTCTCCAATAATCGTCAAGGGCGGCGGCGAGAATAGAGCCACGCCGCTCCAACTGTTTCGACAGGCCCAGCACTCCGGCCTGCTGGGCGACTAGGAACTGCGCGGCGAACGCCCCAACCGCAGCCCGTTCTGCTTCACCGTTTCTCGGTACCGCCGCCAGAGCGTCGATAAGGGGGCGCAGGTAGACCTGGATCTCCTCGAGGGCGTTGGCCCCCCAGTCGTCCTGCAGCGCGGCCGTCAGGTCAGTGGCGCAACCGCGGGCCGCGCCGAGAAGAGCGGCCCGGGCTTGTCGAGCCGGATAATCCCCGGGGCGGAACTCCGTTCGCTGGAACCACGAGCCTTCGCGCCAGAGGAGCCCGGCCTTGGCGCCGCGTTCAAGCAGGGAAGCCGGCGCCGTGTCGGTCACGTTGGCCAGGGCCCAGAGCCGCCACCGAGGCGCCGCGACGGACCAAAACGCGTAGCAACCCAGAAACCCAACCAACGAGAGCCACCTGCCGCGGGCAGGAGTCGCGATGGCAGCCGCAAAGACCGCGAGGATCGGCAGACTAATCGCTAGATGGCCACGGATGAGGGCCTGCTTCGCAGTCATCGGGAACCTCGGCGGCGCCGTCTAACGAATTGGTTTTCAGCTGCGGCCGCCACACGGGGCCGAGCGGCCGCGCCGTCCACCGATCAACATCGGGGCGCGGCCGCGACTTGGCAAGTCGGACGCCTGGGCGGCCGTCTGCCTGCAAAAC
>JBJXGT010000024.1:0-235812 GCA_046160105.1 Gemmatimonadales bacterium
CACCTAACCGGCGACCGGACCGCCGAGTGGCCGGTCAGCCTCACTCAACCCAGCAGTCTGGGGCGGTGACTCGGCCACCGCCTCCGAGGCGAAAGGAGCCTCATATGCGGGAAGATGTTGGCAGGAAGTTGGACATGGCCGGGCGCGTGCTGGTGTTCGCGCGAGCCAACCCACCGGCGGAGCCGGGGCACCAGGCGGCAACGACACGGTTCGAGGAGCGTCTCGTGCTCGCCGACACCCTCCTCGACCGGCAGGCGAACGGCCAGCTCACCGCGAAGGCGACGCGCGCCAAGCGCCGAGCCCTCCGGCGGGCGATCGATCGGCAGTACCTCCGGCACCTGGTCAGCGTCGCCGCCCTCGCCGCCAAGGAGGATCCCAACCGGTTCGGACTGTTCGTCCGGCCCAGCGGGAACCTGAGCAACCTGGCGTTCGTGGCGAAGGTGCGGTCGATGCTCGACCCGGCCAAGGTGGCCGCGGAGGCGCTCAAGCCGCTCGGCTTGGGCGACACCCTGCTCGCCGAACTCGAGCGGGTGCTGGACGAGTTCGAAGGCCTCGCGTCGGCGGCCAGCGAAGCCCGGGCGTCTCACGTCGCGGCCACCAGGGACCTCGACCGCCTCTCGGTCGAACTGAGCGAATCGGTGGCGGTGCTCGACGGGATCTATCGGTATCGGTTCCGCAACGATCCCGACCGCCTGGCTCAGTGGGAGAACGTCCGCACGATGGTCCGTTCGCCAAAGGCCAAGGCAGGTCCGCCGCCGCTGGAAGGGGGTGTCGATCGCGCCGCCTGAACTGAGCCATGCGCACCCATAGCTAGGCCGCCGGCCTGTCCTCGAACAGCGCCGGCGGCCTCGTTTCGCGCCGAGCGTTAGATTCTGCACCACACATCCAACCCGACTGACGTTCCGCGAAGGAGACGAGATGAACCGACGAGATTGCCTGATCGCGACGGTATCGGCGGCCGCGGCAGCGCGGGCGTGGCACGCGGCGGCGGCCCAAGCCGTGGCCAAGCCGAGCGCCACCGGCGTCGACGAGAGCAAGGTCAAGGCGGCGCGCGAGGTGCTCCGCTCGACGATCGTGGTCAATGGCCTCGACGGCGCGGCACGAACCGCGAGCTACCTCGAGATGCTCAAGTCCGGCGGGGTGAACTGCTGGCACCAGAGCGTCGGCGGGCTCGCCTCCTTCGCCAGTCTGCTGGCGTTCCTGGACGAACACTCGGCGACCATCGTGCAGGCCGGCACCGTGCGGGAGATCAGGCAGGCCCGCGAGCAGCGCAAGCTGTCGCACGTGTCCGGGTGGCAGATGGCCGATCCCTTGATCTCCGATGCCAACGGTCAGGGCCCGCTCCAGAACCTGCGGGCCTACCATCAGTTGGGACTGCGGATCGCCAGCATCGCGTACAACAACTCCAACATCTTCGGGGGCGGCTGCCTCGATCCGGACGTGCCGCTCACTCGGCTGGGCCAGAAGTACGTCGAGGCCATCCACGGCCAACGCATTCTGCTCGACGTGGGCGGCCACACTGGCGAGCGGACGTCGTTCGACGCGATTCAGGTCTCCAAGGGCGTGCCGGTGATCTGCTCGCACACCAACGCCAGGGCCCTGGTGGACAACCCCCGCAATGCCTCCGATCGGCTCATCGAGGCGATCGCGAAGACCGGGGGCGTCATCGGGCTGACCTCGGTCAGCGACTTCCACATGCGGAGCCGGAAGGACGCGAACCTGCGCCGCTCGCCCCAGGCGACCCTGAACAAGCTCATCGACCATTGCGACCACCTGAAGAAGCTGGTGGGCGCCGCCCACATCGGCCTCGGGCCCGACTTCATGACCGGACGAGTCGACCTCGATGCGATCGGGATGGACCGCGAGCGGTGGCCGGCGGATGTCTACAGCGATCATCCCTGGAACATGGTCAAGGGCTTCGAGACGATCGTCGAGCTGCCGAACGTGGTCCAGGCCCTGCTCGACCGGGGCTGGAACGCGGCCGATGTCCGCAAGGTGCTCGGCGAGAACTGGCTGCGGGTGTACGAGAAGGCGTGGGGCGCATGAGGATGCCGTCAGGGCGGATCTCGTGAACCGACGCGAGATCGTCCTCGCCGCGGCGGCCGGGGCGTTCCCAACGCGCCGACCGGGGCGGGCGAGCGACGCGGCAATGCCGCGCGACCCATTCGCTGATCTCGCCGAGCTGACCCTGGCCGGAGCATCCCGTCGGATCCGTGCGGGCGCGATCACCAGCCGGGATCTCACCCTGGCGTGCCTCGAGCGCACCGCCGCGGAGAATCCGCGGATCAACGCGTTCATCACCGTCATCCGCGAGCAGGCCCTGGCGCAGGCGGCGGTGCTCGACGGGGAAGCACGCCGGAGCGCCTTTCGCTCGCCACTCCACGGCCTTCCGATCGCCCTGAAGGACGCGATCGATACCGCCGGCACCCGCACCACCGCGGGCAGTGCCGTGTACGAGGACCGCGTTCCCACGGAAGATGCCCACGTGGTGCGCCGTCTCCGCCAGGCGGGCGCGGTGATTCTCGCCAAGGCCAATCTCGCGGAGTTCAGCCTGAGTCCCACCGGGGTCTCGTCGCACTTTGGCCCGGTCCGCAATCCGTGGGCGCTCGATCGAGTCTCGGGAGGCTCGTCGAGCGGCTCCGCGGCGGCGGTGGCGACCCGGATGTGCTTCGGCACGCTGGGCACCGATTCCGGCGGCTCGGTCCGTCTGCCGGCCGCCTGGTGCGGCGTCGTCGGGCTGAAGCCGACCGACGGGTTGGTGTCGACCGGCGGGATCATCCCGTCCGTGGCCACCCTCGATTCCTGCGGCCCGATCGCGCGGACCGTCGAGGATGTCGCCCTGATGCTCGGTCAGATGGTCGGGTACGACGCGCTCGACGTGCGCAGCGTCGAGCGTCCCGCCGAGGACTACCTCTCGAGTACCCGACGGCCGGTCGACCAGTTGCGCGTCGGGGTGCCTCGCAAGGGGTTCTTCGACGATCTCGAGCCAGAGACCGCGCGCTCGGTCGAGCACGCCCTGGGCATCATCGCCAAGCTGACTCGCGGCATCAGGGACGTGACGCTGCCGCCGGAAACCGGCTCCCACGACATCATCATCAACCTGGCCGAGGTGGTGAGCTACCATCGCGATCTGCTGGCGCGGTATCCGGATCGGTACACGCCGGGGACCCGCCGGGTGCTGCAGTGGTGCGCGGCCTATCTCGATGATCCCGCCCAGGGCACGGCCGCGGCCAAGCTGGCCCGCTATGTCGAGGCTCGCACCGCGCTCGGGCGCCTGCGGCGCACGATCGATGCGACGTTCACCGACTTCGACGTGCTCGTGGTGCCGACGATGAAGGACTCGCCGCCAACGATCGAGGCGGCGCTCCGATACGAGACGAGCGCCGCCGCGGATGCTCCACCGCTGGTGTCGATCGGCAATACCCTGGTGTTCAACCGCCTCGGGCTGCCCGCGCTCACCGTTCCCTGCGGCTTCACCGCCGAAGGCTTGCCGGTCGGCCTGATGATCTGCGGTCCTCGCTTCAGCGAGGGAAGGCTCCTCGCGCTCGGCGCAGCCTACGAGCGGTCCACCAACGGCGGCCGGCGCGGGGGACGTAGGCCTGCCGCAGCGGAACGATCGCCGCCACCAGGGCCGAAGCACCGCGCCCTCCCGGGCAGAGGAACTCGTCGCCTCCCCGGCGACTGACGATGTCTTCGTCGCGCAGAAGGGACTTCGTGGCGAGCCACCGCTGGCGGCACTCGTTCAAGCGAAGCCATCTTGGCGGATTCGGCTCGTGGTTCATGGGTTGGTTTCATGAGTCTCTCGGTTTGCCCGTTGGCCCGCCGGTCCGTTCGCCTGCCGCCACGATGACACTCGGAATGTCAACGCGTCGACAAACTCAGCCGCGCAAGTCCTGCAGGGCGCCCGGCGGCCTTTGGTCGTCCCTTCGACAGGTTAGCGGGCGTCGCCGACTGGTATTGGGGCGGGCCGCGCCGCCCGCGCCGCGGCGGCCGCCAGATAGCCGTCGATCTCCTCTTCGACGACCCACGGAAATGCCGGGACCGGCCCCACCAGGTGGTCCCGATACACCCGGAGCATGATCTCCCGGAAGATCGGCAGGGCCACCCGGCCCCCGGTCTCACCCGTGCCCAGCGTGCGATTGTCGTCGAACCCGATCCGCACGGCCACCGTGATGCCCGCGGCTCCATAGGTGGACCCGACGAACAACGCGTCGCGGAATCCGTTCGTCGTCCCGGTCTTGCCCATGACGGGGATCGGGAAGTCCCGCCGGCTGAGGGTGTTCGCGGTGCCCCCGGGAATCCGGACCACGCCCCGGAGTCCCACCTGGATCTGATACAGCCCGGCCGAGTTGAGCTCCCCCTTGGGCTCCGCCACCCGGTAGAGCTCCTTGCCGGACGCGGCGGTCACCTGGGCGATGACGTGGGGCTCGGCCGGGATGCCCGAGGCCATGGCGCGATAAACGTCCGCCAATTCCATCAGCCGCACCTCCGAGGCCCCGAGCGCCGTGCTGATGTACGGCTGCACGGGGGAGCGAATCCCCATCTCCCGGGCGGTCGCGATGACCCGTTCGAGTCCGATCTTCCGCGTCAGCCACACCGCGACCGTGTTGCGGGATTCGGCCAGGGCCTGGCGGACCGGGATCGCGCCCTTGAACCGATGATCGTAGTTGGCGATCCATTTCGTCTCGCCCCCGGGCCCGTCGCGTACCGCGATCGGTTCGTCGGGCACCGAGGTGTCGAGATCGATGTCCTCCCGGAACGCCGCCAGATAGACCAGGGGCTTCCAGGCGGAGCCCGGTTGCCGGCTCGCGTCGGTGGCCCGATTGAAATCGGAGTAGACGCTGGGCAGTCCCCGGTACACCTGGCGGCCGCCGGCTTCGGCCAGGA
Organism: Gemmatimonadales bacterium; assembly: GCA_046160105.1. Lineage (GTDB taxonomy): Bacteria > Gemmatimonadota > Gemmatimonadetes > Gemmatimonadales > GWC2-71-9 > SHZU01. The sequence goes on from JBJXGT010000024.1 coordinate 4,888, forward strand.
TCGCCCCGTCCGAGTTGCGGAGGACCACCACCGAACCCTGGACCGTCCCTGTCGCGGCGGGGTGGCGTCGCTCGTAGTCGGCGAGGCCGGCCTCCAAGGCTTCATTGACGACGGTCTGGACTCGCCCGTCGGCGGTGGCCCGGACCGAGATCCGCCCCCGAAAGAGGTCCTCGAGCCGAAACTGGTCGCCCCCGTATCGCTTCAGCTCATCGATGACGCTCGCGATCACGGCCGGGGCATCGGTGATGAGCGGCCGCACCGGGGCCACCCGAATCGGTTCGGCCTGGCTTCGTTGGGCGAGCTCCGGGGTGATGTAGCCGTTGCGCGCCATCAGGGCCAGAATCGCGTTACGGCGCCGGAGCGGGCGGGGATCGCCGGCGACCGGCGCGTATTCGCGCGGGGATTTGCTGATCCCGGCGAGCATCGCCGCTTGGTCCGCGTCTTTCGCGGCGTAGCTGGCCAGCGGCTTGCCGAAGTAGTACTGCGAGGCCGCCGCGAAGCCGTAGCGCCCGTTGCCCAGGTAGATGAAGCTGGCGTACCGGCCGAAGATCTCCTGCTTCGCCCGCTCCCGGGATCCGTACCGCCGCTTCATCTCCCGCTCGACCCAAAGGGCGAGCCGTGCCTCCTCGAGCTTCCGAAGGAGTTTGTTGGTGACCGGAGCGCCGAGCGCCAGGGAGATCAACTCCGGGGCGACCCCGCGGCGGAAGAGAGTGTCGTCGTTCTCGTGGCGGATTCGGTCGGCGAGGAAGAAGCCACGGACCAGTTGCTGGGTCAGGGTCGACCCTCCTTGGGCGAGGCGGAGCCGGAACGTCTCGGCGCCATTCCACCAGGTGCTCACCGAGCGAGCCGCGTTCTTCTGAAGGACCCGCGGCAACGCCCCGAAATCGACTCCCGAGTGGGAAAAGAAGTTCTTGTCTTCGGCCGAAAGAATGGCCTGCCGGAGGATGACCGGCACCTCGTCGTACGACACCACCCAACGGTGCTCCACCGCCAGCGCGATCAGCAACGTCCCGCGGGCGTCGAACACCTGACCGGTGGTCGGAACCTCGAATCGGATCAGTCGCTGCAGGTCCGGCAGGTTGCGCCGGTCGAGAAAGAGGCGAACGCCGATCGTCGCGGTCAGAAGGAGCAGGAGCCCGAGCGGGGCGAGGACGAGGGCAACCAGAAGGCGCCTCCGGCGCTCCCCGTGCTGCCGACTGCCGAGAGCACGGCCGCGCGAAGGCGGCAGAGTCAACGGCTCCGGCTTGGCGGCGATCGGTAAGGCCGGCGCCGCCGCCTCCCAACTATGACTATCGGTCGACAACCATGGCCTCCCGGAGGAAAGCTATGGTCGATGCCGCCGCCAGCGGTATCGATCGTTAGGGCGAGAGGGTACTACATCCAACGGGTATCGTGGCATACTGCGAATCGACGGTTGGTTCGGCCGACCAGTCACTTACCGCTCCGCGGACCAATAATGTCAACGCGTTGAAAAACTCGGCCACCAGACCCGGTCGTCGTTCCCATTGGCCGGGATGGCGCGCCCCGCCGGGGCTCGGTAGGTTCGATACCACCCTTCCGAACCCGAGGCTGTGATGCCCCTCTCCGTCGCCCGGCGCCGTTCTTCGCTCGCCGCCGTCATCGGCGCGCTGATCGTCGCCGTTCCCCTGTCCCTGGCCGTCGGGCAGCCCCGGGGCAACCCCGGATCCGATCCCGAGGTCCTGGCCGCCGAGCGACTCTTCTCGGCCTGGCTCGAGGGACAGATCGCCTATCGCGGCCTCCCGGGCATCGCGGTCGGCGTCGTGTCCGATCAAGAGCTGATCTGGTCGACCGGGTTCGGCTTCGCCGACGTCCAAGCGAAGCGGCCGATGACCCCCGCTACCAAGTTCCGGATGGCGTCGCACAGCAAGCTCTTCACCGCGACCGCCATCATGCAGCTGCGCGAGCAGGGCAAGCTTCGGCTCGACGATCCGGTCTCCCAGTACCTGCCGTGGTTCAATGTCAAGACGGCCGATCCCGACGACCCGCCGATCACCATCGAGCACCTCCTGACCCACAGCTCCGGGCTGCCCCGCGAAGCCGGCTCGCACTGGAGCGACCATAAGTTCCCGACGGCCGACGAGTTCAAGAAGCTGATGCCGGACCGGCAGGCGGCCTTCTCACCGGAGGTCCGCTGGAAGTACTCGAACCTCGCCTACACGTTGGCGGGGATGGTCATCGAGGCGGTGTCCGGCGAGAGTTGGGCCGACTACATCCAGAAGAACATCTACCAGCCGCTGGGGATGACGGCGTCCAGCGTCGATCGCGACGTGCCGGGCCTCGCGGTGGGCTACACCCGCCGGATGCCTGACGGCACCCGACAGGCCCTCCCGTTCGTCGACGCCCGCGCCATGGGCGCCGCCACCGGGATCACCTCGACCGTCGAGGACATGGCGAAGTTCGTCTCGGCCCAGTTCCGCGCCGGGCGGCGCGGTGGGAGCAACATCCTTTCCACGGCGTCGCTCCGCGAGATGCATCGGGTTCGGATGCTGGAGAACAACTGGGCCTCGGGGCAGGGGATCGGGTTCTCGGTGAGTCGGGTTCGCGACAAGCTCTACGTCGGTCACGGCGGCGGGTATCCGGGCTACACGACCCAGACCACGATCCAGCTCGACGACCGGGTCGGCGTCATCGTCCTCACCAACACCGGCGACTCCAACCCCTCCGACATCGCCGACAAGCTGATGAGCACGGTCGGCGAGGCGGTGGCCAAGGCGACCGCCCGGAAGCCGGAGGTGGTGGCCTGGGATCCGTCGTGGGCCCGGTTCGCGGGGCTGTACCGAGGTTTGGGCGGAGACTCGCAGGTCATCCTGATGCACGAGGCGCTCGCCATCCTCAGCCCGAACGCGGCCAGCATCAACCCGACTCAGTTGGCGCCGATCGGCAACGGTCAGTTCCGCTTCGTCGCCCCGGGCGGCGGTGGGCCGGTCGGCGAGGTGGTCCGGTTCGTCGAGGAGGGCGGCCGAGTGACCCGGATGATCACCGGCGATTCCTACGTCGATCGGCTCCGGTAGACGGCCCCGAAACCATGTCCGGCGGGGCGCGGGTGGGGCGCTCTCGCGGGCCGTCCGCGTCGTTCGGGTCCCCTATTGTCGCGTTCTGGTTAACGCGCTTGGCCCAGGGATCACGATCCTGGGCCGATGCCTTGCCGAGTCCGCGCCGAGGAGGATAGCCTATGGGTTTGCCTGACGTTGCCCACCCGTGGACTCGGGAGGAGGTGCTGGCCCTCCCCGACGACGGCAATCGCTACGAGCTCATCGACGGCGAGCTGCTGGTGAGTCCGTCGCCTCGGCCGATCCACCAATGGGCCGTGAGCCATCTGTTCAAGCGGTTGTCTCCGTACGTCGATCGGCATCGGCTCGGCGAGGTCATGCCGGCGCCCGCCGACCTCGACTTCGGACGGCGCTATGTCATCCAGCCCGACCTGTTCGTGGTCGCCGGGCTGACCCCAGCCCAACGGCTCGATTGGCGCCACTACGGCGTCCCGATCTTCATCGCGGAAGTGCTGTCGCCGTCGACCGGCCGGGCCGATCGCCGGATCAAGCGCCCGGCCTATCAGCGCGCGGGGGTAGGCGAGTATTGGATCGTCGATCCGGACGGCCGAGTGGTGGAACGCTGGCAGCCCGGCGACCTCCGCCCCGAGGTCTGTCTCTCCACGGCCACCTGGCGGCCCCGGCCCGACCTCGACTCCTTCGAGCTCGACCTCGCCGAGTACTTCGCGGCGGTCTGGGGGGACCCGGTCACCTGAGGCGCGGGCATGGCGGTGATCGGCCTCGTCGTCGGGACGCTGGGGGCGCTCGCGCTCACCCGGGTGATGGGCGCCCTCCTCTTCGGCGTCGCCACCACGGACCCGGTGACCTATGTTGGGGTGGCCGCGGTCCTCCTGGTCGCCGCGGTCGTGGCGTTTTGGGCGCCGGCCAGGCGGGCCACCCGGGTCGATCCGACCATCGCCATGCGAGCCGACTAGCGGAGCCGTTCGTTCGATGAAGGTGTCCGACATCCCGCGCCTGCGGGTCGCCAGCCAACTGATCGCCCCACCGTCCTCCGCCGACCCCGCCGCCATCGTCGGGCGGCTGGGCGCGGTCCAGGCGCAAGACTTCCTGGGATCGCTCTGGGCGCTGGGACTCCGCCGCCGCGGCGCCGTCGAGGCCGACATCGAGGCGGCGATCGCGGCTGGCTCGATCGTCCGCTCCTGGCCGTTGCGCGGGACCCTCCATTTCGTGGCGGCCGACGATCTCCGCTGGATGCTCGCGTTGTTGGCGCCGCGGATGATCAACCGGAGCGCCGGTCGCCATCGGCAGCTTGGGCTCGATGCCGCCGTGTTCGCCCGGTGCCGCAAAGTGTTTGCTCGGGTGCTTCGCGACGGGCAGCCACGGAGCCGCCCGACCCTCTACGCGGCACTCGCCGCGGCCGGCATCGCCTCGGACGAGTCGCGTGGCCTTCATATCCTCGGGCAGCTCGCCCACGAGGGAATGATTTGCTTCGGCCCGCGGGCCGGCCGCCAGCCGACCTTCGTGCTCCTCGATGCCTGGATCCCGCCGACACCGACACGGCCTCGCGACGAGGCCCTTGGTGAGCTGGCGGTGCGCTACTTCGCCACCCGGGGGCCGGCCACCGTGGCCGACTTCGCCTGGTGGTCGGGGCTGCCGGTGCGAGACGCCCGCGCGGCGCTCGAGTTGGCCGGGGATCGGCTTCGCGCCGAGACGATCGACGGCCAGCCCTACTGGCGCGGGGGCGACGCCGGCCGCCCGTCTCGCTCGGCGGCGGTTCACCTGCTTCCCGCGTTCGACGAGTACACGGTGGCCTATCGCGACCGGACCGCGGTACTCGATCCGGCCCACGCCCGGGCGGTCAATCAGGGCGGTGGGATGCTCAACCCGGTGGTCGTCGCCGACGGCCGGGTGGTGGGCACCTGGGCCCGGTCGTTAGGCGCTCAGGCGGTGACCGTGGCGGTCCGCCCGTTCGGCCGGTTGTCCCGAGCCACCACCGACGCGGTCGAGGCCGCGGCCGAGCGCTATCGGCGGTTCCTCGGGCTGGAACGGGTCCATTGCGAGGTGCCCGCCGGGCGGTGACATTGAGGCCATGCCTGCCTCGTCCAAACCGTCGTCGCCCGCCGCGGCCGATTTGCTCGGCGCGCACGTGTCCTCGGCCGGCGGGGCACAGCTGACACCCGAACGCGCTCGCGCCATCGGGGCCACCGCGATTCAGCTGTTCACCAAGTCACCGAATCAATGGAAGGAACCGCGGATCGGCGCCGACCAGGCCGCCGCCTTTCGCCAGGCGCGGCACGCGGCGGGGATCGGCGCGGTGGTGGTGCACGACTCCTATCTCATCAACCTCGCCTCGCCCGATTCGGCGATGCGTACCCGCTCGGTGCAGTCGTTCATCGCGGAGCTGACCCGGTGCACCGCGCTGGGCGTGGATGGCCTGGTCTCCCATCCGGGCAACTTCCTCGACGATCGAGACCGAGGCCTGGCCCGAAACGCCGCCGCGTATAGCCGCTGCCTTCGGGCGGTGCCCGGGCCGGTGATGTTGCTCATCGAGGGCACCGCGGGGACCGGCACGGTGCTGGGAAGCTCGTTCGAAGAACTCCGGCGGCTCCGTGATCTGATCGACCCCGAGGTCCGGCCTCGGGTCGCCTTCTGCGCCGACACCTGTCATCTCTACAGCGCGGGGTACGATCTGAAGGGGGACTACGAGGGCGTCTGGGCGGCGTGGGACCGGATTATCGGCCTCGACCTGCTCCGCTGCCTTCACCTGAACGATTCACTGACGCCGCTCGGTTCTCGGCGCGATCGCCACGCCTGGATCGGGAAGGGGACCCTGGGCGTCGAGCCGTTTCGGCGGATCATGACGGATCCACGGTTCGCCCGGATCCCCAAAATCCTCGAGCCGCCGGGGACCGATCGTCCCGAGGCTGCCACCAAACGAATGCTCGGTCAGCTCCGGCGCTACGCGGCGGCGACCATCCCGGCGACCGCTATTCGTCGGAAAAGTCCTGGCCGTACAGGTCCGGCGCGTCGGGCGCGTTCCGGATGACGGTCTCGAGGTCGACCGGCATCTTCCGGCGGCTTTCCTTCCGGAGGTCGGCGATGTCGTGGGTGAGAAACGTCCCGAGCGTGGAGCCGTTCTCCACCTCGAACGCGGGCAGCTCCTTCTTGGCGGCGGTGTTGCTGTACAACGCCATCACGGCGCGCTGATCGAAACGGTAGAACGAGTAGGTCGGGTACTTGCCGAAGAGCCACAGATGGGCCGGTTTCTGGTAGTCCCTGGCCAGCCGGGCGAAGTAGCGATAGGCGTCGGCGACCAGGCTCAGGATCAGCGGGCCGTCGTCGAAGTGCCGTACCAGGGAAAACATCAGCTCGTGGTTCTCGAGGTCGGGGAGGAACACCTCGAGGTTCCCGCCCCGTTTCAGGAACGCCTTGATGGCGGCGTCGTGATTCTCCCGCCACCGCCGCGAATGAATGAAGTACACAGCTAGGGTCGACGATTCCGCGAGGAGTTCGTCGAACCGGTGGTAGAAGGTGCCGAACGTCCCCATCCGGACGATTTCGGCCGGTGCGTTGGGCGGCAACGTCATCGAGTCCCCTGCGGTCGCGGTGGCGCCGGGCCGAGATGCCGGCATTCCGTGGGGACAAGATAGCACCACCGCGCGGGCGAGGCCCCCGCCGATCAAAGCCCAACGGCGAGCAGCAGCATGAAGGTCCGATGCTTGAAGCTCTCGTTGCTGGTCAGGGTGGTGAGCTTGAGATCGGTGAGCCCGTAGACGTACCGTCCCTCCACCGAGAGGCCCATTCTCCCCCCAAAACGGACTCCCGCGCCGACCACGCCGGCATACACGACGCTTGGTCGTTCCGGTACCGTGGCGCCGCATTCGGTCCCGTTTGCCCGGCGGCATTTGAGCTCCCAGGATACCTGGGGACCGGCGTACCCGAACGGCCGAATGCCCGGCGTCGGGATCGTCACCTTCAGATATACCGGCAGGTCGAGGTAGTCGAGCCGAGTCTGGGAATTGGCCAGGCTTTGCGAGGATCGGAGCCCTCGCTGCGCGTAGAGCGCGTCGACGCCCATGCCGACCACGCCGCTCCGGAGGCCAAGGCTCAATCCCCCCGCGACCCCGTTTCGGGTGTCGAGGTTGCCGGGGAGGAGACCCTTGTTCGAGATGTCACCGAAGGTCAGGCCGAGCTTCACGCCCAACTCGCCCTGGGCCGCGAGGGGCGTTGCAGCGGGGAGGAACAGGGCGGCGAGAATGATCCAACGCATGACGACCTCCGAACTGGAGTGTGGTGGTTCCCCTGCCGATACGTCCTTCATGGACGACGGGCGTCGGATCGGGTCGCACAGTGGTCGAATCCTGGTCAAGTGACGCACCGGCAGCGCGGAGAGTATTCCTTCGCGTGTTGGGCGAATCGAAGGGGTGCACTGAATGATGAATCTGTTCGCGACGCTCATCGCTGCCGTGGGGATGGCGGCGGGCGCCTCCGCGCCCACCTGGCGTGCCCGGTTGGCCGCCACCGGTGGCTCCTCGGTGGCCGGGACCGTCGAGCTGACGGTTGGCCCGATGTCCACGAGCGCCGCGGACAGCCTGGCCAGATCCAGCGCCGCGACGGCCACGGTGCGAGTCACCGGCGCCAAGCCGCGTTCGCGGATCACCTGGTTCATTTACGACGGAACCTGTGAGGTCGCCGGCGGCATCGTCGGCGGCGCGGCGGCGTATCCGCCGGTCAAACTCGACGAGCTGGGAATCGGCCAGACGGTGGCGACGATTCCGGTGCGGTTCCGCGAGGGCGGTCGCTACTCGGTGCGGATCCACGCCGGCCTAACGGCAGAGGATCCGGTGGTTGCCTGCGGCGCCCTCGAGCCCGGAACGACCTGACCGACGGGGCCGGCGACGGGGCTGGTGTCGAGTCCTGGCGCGAGCGAGATTCTCGCGGTCACCTTCGAAACCAGGACCGACGATGGTCACCGAGTGAACCCGGACCTCGCCGCGTGGGGCTGGGATGATACCTGGGCCTCCGAGCTGGCCACCCTGCCAGCCGAGCAGCGAGTCGGCCGGGTGGTCGAACAGCATCGCGACCGGTGGGTGGTGCAGGGTGAGGCGGGGCCCCTCTCCGCGCGGCTCCCGAAGGCCGCACCGCTCGAGAGCTACCCGGTGGTCGGCGACTGGGTCGTAATGGAGCCCGGTCCGTTCCCGGCCGACCCCTGGTCGATCCTCGCCGTGCTGCCGCGACGGTCGCGGTTTTCCCGAGCCGCCGCGGGCACCGGCACCGCGGAACAGGTGCTGGCCGCCAACGTCGACCGGGTCTGGATCGTCCACGGACTCGATCGGCCGGTCAATCCGCGCCGGCTCGAGCGCTATCTCGCGGTGGCCTGGGAAAGCGGGGCCGCTCCTGAGGTCGTCCTCACTAAGTCGGACCTGACGACGGACCCGGAGGTGGCGGTCGCGGCCGTCCAGCAGATCGCCCTCGGGGTGTCGATCTGGCTGGTGAGCACGGTGGACGATCGCCGCCTCGACGAGTTGCGTGCCAGCCTCGCGCCCGGACGCACGATCGCGCTGCTCGGTCCCTCCGGCGTCGGCAAGTCGACGCTGGTCAACGCCCTGGCCGAAACCGAGCTGGCCGGCACCGGTCCGGTTCGCGTCGCCGACCACAAGGGCCGCCACACCACCACCAGACGCGAACTCTTTCAGATCACCGGCGGCGCGCTGCTGCTCGACACTCCCGGAATCCGCGAGCTGCGGGTCTGGGATCTCGACGAGGGACTCGATCACGCCTTTCCGGAGATCGAGGAGCTAGCCCAGCACTGCCGCTACCGGGATTGTCGTCACGACACCGAGCCGGGCTGCGCCGTCACGGCGGCGGCGGAGCGGGGCACCCTCGACCCGGCCCGTCTGGATAGCTTTCGGAAGCTGCTCGCCGAAGCCGCGTTCCAACAACGCAAGACAGACCCGTTGGCGCGCGAGGCGCTTCGGTCGGCGCACAAGTCGGCCATGAAAACCGTGAAGAAGTTCCACCCCAAGTACCGCGACGGTCGCTAGGGCCGGCGGTTCACCGCGAGGTTCGATGTCCTGGCAAGCACGGTTGTTCGACGGATACGCCCGACTGGCGCTTCGTCGCCGGCAATGGGGGACCGCCCACCAGCTGGCCCGGCGCGCCCGCCGACTCTGGGGGCTGCCTCCCGGGTTGCGAGGTCTCGGCCTCCGCGGCCTTCGCCACCGGGTCGTCGCCCAAGACGGGGTGCGCGGGGAGTGGCTCGAACCACCGATGCCGCGTCGCGGGGTGGTGCTCTACCTCCATGGCGGCGGGTACGTCGCCTGTTCCGCCGAAACCCATCGCCCGGTGACGACCGCGCTCGCCCGATCGACCGGGCGTCGAGTGTTCAGCGCGGACTACCGGCTCGCCCCCGAGTTCCCGTTCCCGGCCGCGTTCGACGACGCCCTCGCCGTGTACCGATGGGTGCTCCACCACGCGCCTGGCGAGCCGATCGCGATCGCGGGCGAGTCGGCGGGCGGCGGGTTGACGCTCGCCCTCGCCGTGCACATCCGCGACGCGGGCTGGCCGCCGCCCGCGTGCCTGGTCGCCTTCTCCCCGTGGACCGACCTCGCGGGCACCGGCGAGTCGCTCCGCGCCAATGAAGGCCACTGCGTGATGTTCCACCCGGAGAACATCGCCGCGTTCGCCGGCGCCTACCTGGCGGGCGCCCCACCCGACGATCCCCGGGCTTCCCCGCTGTACGCCGACCTGGGCCGGCTTCCGCCGACGCTCATTCAGGTCGGCTCGACCGAGCTGCTTCTCGACGACGCCCGGCGGGTTCACGACCGGATCGTCGCCGCCGGCGGGGCGAGCCGGCTCACGGTCTACCCCCGGGCCCCGCACGCCTGGCAGCTCCTGATGCCGTGGCTGCCGGAGGCTCGGCTGTCGTTAGGCGAGGCGGGCGAGTTCGTTCGGGCCCACCTCGAATCGTGATCGCCGTCGCGTCGCGGACCCTCGGGCCTAGATCCGACGCCATCGCGCGATATTTTGGTGGCAACCCCTCGATCCAGGACGAACCATGAATCAGGCAACGGCACCGCGGGCGGTCATGATTGGCACCGGGCTGATCGCGATCGCCGCGATCGGGGCGGGGTGCGCCGAGCGCGGGTCGGGGGCCCCGGAGGCTCCAGCGAAGAGTCTGCTGCTCGCCGATTCGGTCGACCAAGTGGACCAGATCGCCCGCGAGCCGATGATCGTGGAACACCGCGACGGTGCCCTGTTCGTGAGCGGGTACGGCGCACCGTCGCCCGCGCTCTGGCGAAGCGCCGATCAAGGGCGGACCTGGAATCGGGTCGATGTCGGCACGGCGGAGCGGGGCGCCCTCGGCAACTCCGACGTGGACCTCGCGGTGGCGCCGGACGGCACCGTGTATTTCCTCACCATGGTCTTCGATCGGGCCGCCCTCGAGGGCGTCAACGTGAACATGGCGGTGAGCAAGGACGTCGGCGCGACCTGGACCTGGGCCCAGCTGTCCCAGTCGCGGTTCGACGATCGCCCCTGGGTGGAGGTGGCGCCCGACGGTACGGCCCACGTCATCTGGAACGACGCCGACGGCGTGGCCCACGCCACCAGCGCCGACGGCGGCCGGAGTTGGACCGAGCGAGATCGAATTCACCCCAAGGGTGGATCGAGCCACCTCGCGGTGGGGCCCCGCGGCGAAGTGGCGGTCCGGATCACCCCGCTGTCGACCTCGGGCAATCACTTCAATCCGGGCATCGAGCTGATCGCGGTCAGCAGCGACGGCGGCCTAACGTGGCGAAAGGGACCGGCTCCCGGGCAACGGACCTGGCAGGCCTTTCGCGATACCACGGTGACCCCGCCGCGATGGGTTCCCCCGACCGAGCCCCGGTGGGTCGAGCCGTTGGCCTGGGATGCCGGCGGAGCGCTCTACTCCCTGTGGACCAGCGGTGGCGAGCTCTGGCTCGCTCGCTCGGCCGACCAGGGCGGCACCTGGCAGAGTTGGCTGCTCGATCGCGGGACCGAGCCTCGCTACTACCCCTATCTGGTGGCCCGAGGCACCGGTCAACTCGCGGCGACCTGGTTCTCTGGGCGAGCCGACAGCCTCCGCGGGAATCTGGCCGCCATCGAGGTGGGCGTCGGCGACGCGGCTCCCCGCTTCGTCCGAGCCGCGCCGTTTCTGGTCGATGCGTGGACCTCGGGTCCGCGGCCGGAAGATCCCCCGACTCGCGATGCCGCCGGCGAATACCTCGCGGTCTCCTTCCTCCGCGACGGGAGCCTCGCGGTGGTCGCACCGATTCAGAACGAGCGCGATCGGCGGTTCGGGTTCTCCTATCGGCGCTACACCATCGAACGCTGAGGCGAGTGGCCGATGAGGGGGTTTGGCCCCAATGAGGCTAGATTCCGGCATCTCTCGAGACCGCCGAGGTGTCGGCTGGGTCTCGGCGTCGTGCCGCCGCGCCGGAAGCCAAGGAGTGTCGCCCCTGGGTAGACCAAACTATTCGTTCCAGAAGCGCCAGAAAGAACTGGCCAAGAAGCAGAAGCGGGAAGAGAAAGCGCAGCGAAAGTTGGAGCGGGCCCAGTCCGAAGGCGGCGAGCCTCTCGACGAGGAAACGCCCGAGGCTGGCGAGGCTGGCGAGGAGGCGACCAATGAGCAGCTATAAGACCGATCAGCGGTTCGTCGTCCACCGCGGCCGCACCTTTCATTTCGTATCGTACGAGGGAGTCGCCGCGAACGAGGCCCGGTCCGTCGAGGCGGTGCCGGCCACCTGGTTCCTGATGGGCGCGGGCAAGCGATTCGCCGTGATGCCGCAGGCCCTCGCCGATGGTACCGATATCGAAACCCAGTTGGTGCAGTGGCTGGAGGACAACGTGTTCGATCCTTCGGCCACCCCGCCGATCGCCGCGCTGGATCCGCCGCCGTCGCGTGGTCGGGGCGGAGTGACCCCGGCCGAGGCCACCGCGGCCCGGGCCTTCGCCGCCAAGCGGCACTATCGCTGAGGATCCCGGGGCCATCGGCCCCGGAGAAAATTCTCGATGGCCGCCAGCGTCGCTTCCGGCCGCTCGTAGTGGGGCCAATGACCGGCACCGTCGATGACCAACAGCCGAGCGTTGGCCTGCCCAGTGACCCACTCCTCGTTCCCTTCCAATGGCGTATTGTCCCGTTCCCCGTGAATCACCAGGCGGGGTATCGTGACGCGAGCCAAGGAATCGCGCCAATCGAAACCGTCGATCGACTGGAACAACGCGCCGAAGTAGCCGCCCAACCTCGGCGGGTACTCGTTGGCGGACCCACAGACGTCGGGGGTTGCCGGGCGATTGACCGGGTCGGCGAACAGGGCGGGCGCGGTGACGGAGTCGGCGGCGCGACACCAGGCCGCGCTGTCGGCTGCGAAGGCGCCAGCGGCGATCCGTCGCTCGAGCAAGGCCAGCTGTCCCGAGTCGGTGCGCCGGGCGCGATCAGCCATCATCATCGGTCCGTAGGGAAGAAACCGCGGGGCGACCGGCGCCAGTTGGATCAACCGGTCAACCCGGGTCGGATGACGCAACGCGTAGACGAACGTCTCCATCCCGGCCCCGGACCATCCGATCAGGGCCACTCGCTCGGCGCCGACCGCCTGCCGAACGGTCTCGAGGTCGCCGAGGAGTCGGTCGAGCGACACTTGGTCGGGGCGGACCGGGGCGGATCTGCCTCGCCCGCGTGGATCGTAGGTCACGACCCGGAAGTGACGCGCCAGCGGGTCGAGGGACGCGCCATGAAACAGCGCGAACGGCGCGATCACGGTGGTGTCACCCGTGCCGGCCACCCGATAGTACAAGCGAACGCTGTCGGGGGTGGTCACGAAGTGCTCGACCACCGGGAGGGGCCCCGTTTCGGGCAGGGGGCGGTCGGCGGTGCAGGCAGCACCGGCGACCACGATTCCGGCGACGATCGGGTAACTTCGGCAAACGGCCATGGCGGTACCGTGGTGGAGACTCCTGTCACTTCGGGTCGATCATGATCCGAGTTTCACGGCGGCTCGCCGACGGCTGACGTCGACCTGGCCGTTCCAACCCGAATCGATGGCGCCTCGTGGACTATCGCGAAATCCCCCCGGCCGAGCCGCTTCGCGGACTGATTCGCTGCTACTGGTTTCTCACCGGTCGCGGCGGCCATCGGGCCGGATCCGCCGATCCAGCCCTCCCCGACGGCTCGCCGGAGCTCATCTTCAATCTGGCCGATCCCTTCCATGCCTTTCGGGGCGATGAACCACCCGTCGCCCAGCCGATGACGATGCTGGTCGGCCAGATCACCGCGCCGCTCGTCGTTGGACCGACCGGACGAGTCGACATGGTGGCGGTCCGGTTCGAGCCGTTCGGCGCGGCGATCCTCTGCGATCACCTGGCCACGATCACCGATCGATGGTTAGGTGGCGAGGACCTCGATCCGGCGCTTGGCTCGCTCCGCGCGGCACTCGGCTCCGCCGCCCCGAGCGACCGACCGGCCCTCCTCGACCGGCACTTGACCCAACTGGTCCGCGAACGTCGCGGTCCCGACGCCCGGGTGGTCCGCGCGGTGCGCGCCATCCGTGACGGCGACGGCGCGGTCACTCTCCACCGCCTGACCCGGGAGCTCGGCACGACGACCCGGACCTTGCAACGGCTGTTCGCGTCCGAGGTGGGGATCTCGCCCAAACTGCTGGCGCGGATCACTCGGTTTCAGCGGGTCTTCTCGGCGTGGCGGCGCGATCCCCGATCCCTGGCCCAGGTCGCGGTCGCGTGCGGATACTATGACCAATCCCACCTCGTCCACGACTTCCGTGATTTCGCCGGGGCCGCTCCGGCGGCCTTTCTGGCGAGCCAACCGGAGTTCACGGCGTTCTTCACCGACTCGGCCCGGCGGCGCTAGCACGCGGGCGACGGCATTCGAAGGCCTCAGCAGGTCGCAATCGAGGGTCCCGCTCGCTTCGTTTCGTTCCACCCGATACCGAACCGTTCCAGCGCCGGCCCTGGGCCCTCGCGTCACAGGTGGTTGTTCGTCTTAGCGTTAGTCGTTCCGCGGTCGGTCGGCATGCCCCCTGCCTAAGACCGGTTCACCGAAGTGAACGACCAAACACACCTCAGGGGGAACCGATGTTCTACGCCAGCTCGACCCGACTCGCCGTTGCCGCAACGCTCCTTCTCGCCGCCGCCTGCGCCGCCGACTTGCCCACCGACCCATCGGCGGAGTCGAGTCGCCAGTCGAACCTGACGACGCCAACGGGGGGAACCTCCGTAAGTGGGGTGGTCCGAGTTCGCTGCGAGGTCGGGAGCAATCGCTCCAAGATCTCGGTCGATGGGAACAACCTCCGGCCGCTCGGCGGACGATTCTCGGCGCGAGTCAGATCCGGGGCCAACTCCGCCTCGGCGCCGCTGGCCACCGCCATCGGCGACGAGGCCGAATTCGATTTCGATTCGGACCCCGGTGACATCGCGGCTGGGGCGGTGGCGATCGCGCCGAACTTCATCCAAACCGGTGCGGGAGCTGACGTGGTGGGCGAGATCGTGGATCAGGCGGGCGTGGTGGTCGCCACTGGTTCGGCGGATTGCCGCGCTCGCTAAGAGTCTGGTGTGCTCGGCGGCCCCGCGGCGATGGCCGCGGGGTCGTTTCGCGTGGTGACCGATTTCCTTTCAGTTCGACGACAAATGCCCTCGACCGGGCCAGCCGCTTAGATTGCCGGTGTCTTCGACCCGGAGTTGGTCATGCTGGTGTTTCTCCTCGCGATGGGGTTGGCGGCTTTTCCAGCCGCGGGTGGCGAGATCTTCGGCGAGATTCGCGCCGGTGATGGCTATGCGGCGTCAGCCGATTTGACCGTCGTGTGTGGAAAAGATTCCATCACAGCAAAGACGGACTCAGCCGGTTCGTTTCGGGTCCGAACCAAGGCAACCGGCCGGTGTCAATTCTCGGTCACCTGGAAGGGAGAGAAGCCGACCGTCGACGTGGTCGTCTTCGAGCGTCCGACCCGCTATCGACTGGTGATCGAGGAGCGCGACGGCAAACTGGTGCTCAAGCGTGTCTGATGCGTCTCAGCGCCCCGACCACAAGGATCTCTGGGACAAACTGCAGATCGTGATGGCTCCGCTGGGCGGGTTGTTGACCGCCCTGGCGGTGGCCAGCCTGGGTTTCTTTGGATCTCGCGCGCTCGAGCAGCAACAGAGCAGCGAGGAAAAGCTGCGGCTCTACTCCGAGTTGATGAGCCGGCGGGAGGAGTCGGAGGCGACCCTCCGGAAGGAGATGTTTCAGTCGATCATCGGGTCGTTTTTCGACCCCTCCGCCAGCTCGCTCGACGTTCGCATCCTCAAGATGGAGTTGCTCGCCCAGAATTTTCACGAAGCCCTCAACATGACGCCGCTGTTCCTCCATCTGCGGCGAGAGATCGCCTCGACGGCCGCGACCTCGCAGGCGCGGCGGGCCCATGAAGTCCGGCTCAGCGAGTTGGCGCGGGAGGTCACCCGCAAGCAGATGATCGTGCTGGAATCGGGCGGCCGGCGCCATGACTGGACGGTGCTGCTCTCCGACAGCCTCATCGACGGGAGCACGTCGGCGCAACTGGAGGATGTGGTCTTGTCCCTCGACGGCGTCGAGCGGCGGTTTCGGGTCACCGTGCTCCGAGCCGACACGGCTCAGCGGGAGATGAAGATCGGCCTCGAGATCGATACCAAGGCCCAGCCGGGCGTGGCCGAAACCGCCACCGGGCGGTACGCCATCGAGTTCGACGTCGGGTTCTACTCGAGCCCGATGATCGACAACACCCGGCTGTCGAACGATCAGCGGGTGGCCATTGTCCTGACCGACATGAACGATGCCGGGGGCAACCTCAGCTTGGTGTTCTTCCCGGGTTCCCGCGCCAGCCTTCGGGAAAAGCCCTACTATGAGGAGATTCTCCGCAAACTCGCCAGCCCGTAACTGATTCGCACCACGCTGGTTAGGGGTCCGCGATCGGTCCCGAACGGCTTCCAGGGGAGGCCGTCGGGTCGTGGGGCGATTATCTTTGGTTCGACCCCGTGTCGAGAAGCGGGACAGTGTACCCCGTAGAGCAGGTTGCCCATGGCCAATCCCGGTCCCAAAAGAGATCCCCTCGCCGGCGGGGGCCAGACCCTGACCGACCGTGTCCAGCAGCGGGTCAACATCGCCACCCGGGCCCTCGATCGACGGAGCCGGGCGGTGAGTCCGAAGGCCCGATCGCCCAAGCGGGCCAAAGCTCCGGCCTCCGGCGCGGCGGCTCCCGACCGTGACGTTCTCGTCTTGAGGGAGGTCTTCACCGACCTCGGCAAGCGCTATCGGCAGTACCGGTTGCGCACCGGGGCCCCGATCTCGCCGGCGATTCGGACGGCGGCCCGGGCGTTCAAGGCTGAGCCTAGCCTCCGTGCGCTGGTGCCGGTGGCGGGATTTCTCGACGAATTGGATCTGCTCGACTGGTGAAACTGCGCCGGCCCGGTATCGCCGGGCCGGCTACGGGGTCGTGCCGTTGAGGCTCTGGAGCCAACCGTACACCAGCACGCCGCCGACGATCGCGGCTCCCGCCGCCAGGGTCTTCCCGAAGTTCAGGTGCTTGGTGGCCACCGACGCGACATCCTTGAGGTTGATGGTCCGACGCTCGACGGCGTTGGCGGTGGGGTGCCCAGTGATCGAGTCCCCCACGATCCGGGGCTGATGGAGCACGACCGGGATCGAGTCCACGGTCATGACCCGGAGTGTCTGCAGCGGCTTCCCCGCCAGCAGCACGGTGGCCGGGGTGGGGTCGATCCGCCAGCTCATACAGCCGGTCGCGCTGGCGACGATCAGCCCGAGCATGATACCTGACACGATTCGTCGCATTCACATCCCCGGGCCAAGGTCCGCGACACGCTTGGCCGCCGCGGCGGCCAAAATCAACTCGTAGGGCGAACGTTGCGCAATGGTGCTAAACCATTGCCGCGCCTCGTCCCCCCGCCCCACCTCGAGCAACAATTCCGCCCGCAAATAGCGCCCCAACGTGCCCGCGAAGATCGGCGAGCCGACCGCGAACTGGAACCAGATCTCGGTTCGCAGTCGTTCGAGAACGGCGAGCGCGTCCGCCGGCCGGCGGTCGAGCCGGAGCGCCTCGGCGTCGAGGGTGCGCCCCAGGTGTTCGACCATGACCTCGGCCCCGGGTGGTACCGCCAATTCCGACAAGGCCGCCGCTCGCTCCATCGTTTGCGCGACATCGCCCCGCCGGGCCGCCAGCAGGCCAAGGAGGAAGAGCCGCACATGCGCATGCAGTCCATCGTGAAACACCAAAGGGACGGCGACACCCGGACGGGCGGTCGCCGGATCCCAGCCATCCAGGGTCGCCTCGATCCGAGTTCGATCGGCCGGCGAAAGGCCACCCACCGGCAACGCCGCGAAATACCCCTCGACCTCGAGCGCCCACGCAGGTTCGTGGCGAGCCGCCAGGCGCAACCGGTCCAAGGCTCTCTCCGGCTGGCCCACGGCGAGGTCGAGGTGGGCCAACATGAGGTTACCGAGGGCGGTGAAGTCGGCTGAGCGGGCGGCCGGCAGGACGGCCTCGGCCAGCCTCGCCGCGGCGGCCAGATCGCCGACGTAGAGCGCCACATCCGCGAACGCCCGGGCAATCGCCAGGCCCGGGGCCTGGGCCAACTCGGCGGCGGCGAGATCCTGCTGAGTTCGATCGCCGGTCGCGAACGCGACCAGGACCCGCAACCCGATAGCCTGGTCCGCGCTCGGGCTCTGCTGGAGGGCCCGGGCCACCGTCACTTCGAGGTCGCCGAAACGCTTTTCGAGGGCCGCGAGGCGGGCCAATTGGGTCAGGGCCCCCATGTGGTCCGCCGCGATCGCGAGGGTGCGTTCGAACGGCCCGCGGGCCTCGACGATCGATCGGCCCCGGTACGGATTACTGTGAAACAAGAGGTCGCCGAGCAGGTACCAGGGCTCTACCTGCTCGGGGAAGGCCATCGTCAGCGCGGCGTAGCGGCGTTCCGCCTCGATCGTGCGTCCGTTGAGCCAGTGATGTTGGGCTTCGAGCAGCAGTCGATCGTGGTCGGAGAGCCGCTCGCGGTGCCGGAACGCTTCGCTGGACGCTTGGCGCGCCGGACCAATCAGCGCGTTCGCCGCCAGGGACGACGCCAGGCGATAGTAGCCAAGTCCGAACGAATGATCCTCGGTGGTGGCCCGGCGGAAGGCATCGAGGGCCTGGAGGTGCCGCCCGAGCCGGAACTCGTGCTCGCCGTGGAGGTAGGCCTTGATCGCCGAGAGCGAGCCGGTGGTCAGCACCGCAAGGCGGCCGAGCCGACCGGCAGCCGATTGGTCGAGATCCACGACCAGCCGCCGTACCAGGTCATCGACCAACTCGAACAACCCGGCCTCGGAATCCGATCTGCCTTCGGCTCGGGCCCGGAGCCGTCCGTCCGCCTGGTAGAGGCCCACCCCGATCTCCAGCCGGCCCCCGCCTTCGAGTACCGTGCCGATCAGATAGAGCCCCGCCCCCAGGCGCTCGGCCACGGCTCGGCCCGCCTCGGCATCGGTCCCGCCGGCGCCATTGCGCGTCGTTAGGTCGACCACGGTCTTCGGTGCCAAGGTGCGGAGGGCCCCGGTGCCGTCGAGCTTGGTGCTCAGCAGGTCGACCAACCCTTCCGACAAATAGCCATAGGCAGGGTCACCGCGAACCGAGAAGGGGCAGACCGCCACGAGCCACGCCTCGGCGGCCCGGGCGGGGACGGTCGGGTCGCGCCGGACCGTTCGGATTCGGGTCGCGGCGGCGGTGAGGTCGTCTCGGGGTGCCGTCCCGAAGTCGGTCGCCAACCGCTCGGCGACCTGGCCGTAGAGTCGTTCGGCGAGCGTCCGGTCGCCGAGCTTCTCCAACTCGAGCAAGAACGCCAGCGTCGCGTCCTGGTCTTGGGGGGCCAACCCGACCGCACGCTGGGCGAACCGGCCGGCCGTCGGGATGTCGGGCAACGCCCGCCGGGCTAGCTGCCAGGCGGACAGGCCCGCGTCGTATCGACGTCGGGTTCGCTCTCGGTCGAGCCAGGCCTCCGCCTCCGGGGCGCCCTGGACGTAGAAACCCTCGAGGAAATCACCGGCGTAGAGCTCCAGGGCGGTGTCGAGATCGTTGCGATCGACCGCGTCGTCGAACGCCACCGCGTCGCACCAGATCAGATGAGGGTCGGTGCCGACCTCTTCATCGCCGCGGCCGACGACCAGGTCTGCCCCGCCGGCCTGGCGAAGGAAGTAGAGCGCCCGGCGGAGGGCGGCCCGGGCATGCTCCTGATCGAGCTCGGGCCAGAACAGGGCCAGGAGCGAGTCGCGGCGGGCGAGCTTGCCCGGCTTCGCGGTCACCAGATACACCAGCAGCGCCAGCCGCTTGGGTTGCTGGAGAATAGACTTGAGTTCGCCCCGCTCGGAGGAGCGGAGGTCGACGGTCCCGAGGGTTCTCAGCTCGATCATCGGTGACGAAGGGGTCGCCGGACGGGTATGGAGCACAGTACGGCCAGAGTCACGGCGGGGTAACGCCTGGGCATGATTGTCTTACGAGGAACCTAGACTTCCGCAGGAGTGTTCGCAAATGCGTCTCGCCACGATTCCCGCCACCCTGTGGGCCCCGCCGGCCGTGCGGTCTCGCATCGTGCTCTATGCCTGGTTTCCGCCAACCCAGGACGAAGCGTCGCGGGGCCAGGAAACGACTCCGAGCACCCGATCTGGTGAAATCGCCTGCACCTCGGGCGTTGATCTGGGGCGCAGCATCGCCGGCTAGCTGCAACCCGGGGCACTTGCGGATTCGGCGTGGAAACTGCATTTCGGAGGGCGGTTGTGTGGGCAGATCGCGTCCCCGGCGTCCCTTGCGTACCGCCATTCCCCCTCCGACCGGAGGAACAACGATGGGTTCACTGGTCCTGCGCCGACTGGCGTCAGTCGCTGCCCTGGCGTTGCTGGCCGGGTGCGCCACTGAAAGCGTCACCGATCCGCCCGGCCCGCCCCCTCCGCCCCCTCCGCCGCCCGCGTTTCTCCGCTGGTCGGACCCCGGAGCGTGGCCCAATCGCACCATTCCTCAAGGGGGCTCGGAAGTTGTCATTCCGGCCGGAACCACCATCCGGCTCGACGTCTCCCCCCCCGCGCTGCGCAGCCTCACGGTCGAGGGCACCCTCGAGTTCGACGATCGCGACCTCGGCCTGACCGCCGACTGGATCGTGGTGAAGGGGACCTTCCGGATCGGATCGGAGGCCACCCCATTCACCAAGCAGGCAGTGATCACCCTGACCGGGCCGAGCACGGACGCGATTCAGGGCGCCGGGGCCAAAGTCTTCGCGGTGATCGGTGGAACGCTCGATCTCCACGGGAGAACGCGGACCACCTGGACCAAACTCGCCTCGACCGCGCCGGCCGGGAGCAATCAGCTGGTGGTGACCGGACCGATCGATTGGGCCGCGGGGGAGCGGATCGTCGTGGCATCGACCGACTTCGATCCGATGCAAGCCGAGGAGCTGGTGATCAGCTCGGTGCAAGGAGCCCAAGTGACCCTCCAGGCGGCCCTTCGCTATGTGCACTGGGGGCAGACTCAGACCTTCGCGGGCAAAGTGGTGGACGAGCGGGCCGAAGTCGGCCTGTTGTCGCGCAACATCGTGATTCGAGGCGACAGCGCCTCGCTCACTTCCGGATTCGGCGGTCACCTGATGGTCATGCAGGGCGGGGTGGCCCGGGTCGAAGGGGTCGAATTCACCCGAATGGGGCAGAAGAAGCAGCTGGCCCGCTATCCGATGCACTGGCACCTGTCGGGCAACGTGGACGGTCAGTATTTCCGGAACAACGCGGTCTGGAAGACGTTCAATCGGTGTCTGACGATTCACGGGACCAACAACCTCCAAGTTTCGGGCAACGTCTGCTACGACAACATCGGGCACGCCTATTTCCTCGAGGATGGCGCCGAAACGGGCAACGTGCTGGAGCGAAACCTCGGCCTGGTCACCCGCCGGCCGGCCACCGGCGAGGCGGTGCTTCCGTCGGATGTCGATCCCGCCACCTTCTGGATCACCAATCCCGATAACGCCTTTCGGAAAAACGCCGCGGCTGGATCCCGAGGCTTCGGATTCTGGTTTGCCTTGCCGGCGTCGCCGACGGGATTGTCGGTCGGGCATCTCGCCAAGCCGCGGCAGACCCCGCTTCGCGAATTCGTCGACAACGTCGCCCACTCCAACAACAACACCGGCTTGAACGTCGACCACGGACCCCGGCCGGACGGGACCATCGAAACGGTCCACTACAATCCTCGGCAGACTCCCGGGAACTCCAGTTCACCGTTGGTCACCGCCCGGTTCGTGAACTTCACCGGGTACAAGCACTCCTTCCGCGCGGTCTGGCTCCGCGGGTCCGAGCTGCGCCTCGAGAATCCGATTCTGGCCGACAACCACATCGGCGGCACCTTCGCGTCCAACGAGACGTTCATCACCGACGGGCTGGTGGTTGGGCCGAGCGCGAACTCGGCCACGCCCTTCGCTCGGAACTTCCCGGTTCGGGGTTACGAGTTTTACGACGGGCGGGTCGGCGCCGAGCGGGTGACTTTCGTGAATTTTCAGCCGACCGGCAGCAACTACCTGAGCGCACTCGGGTACAACCGAAAGAACGGTTTCCCGATCAGCACCGGCAACTATGCCAAGCAGCTGACCTTCCTCAACTCGAACCAGCTGTTCCTGGAAAATCCCGCGGTCGACAAGGACGGCGACAAGGCGGCGGTAGCCTACGACGTGGATGGAAGCCTGACCGGGACGCCGGGTGCCTTCGTGGTGGCCAACAACCCCCTCATGGCCACGAGCGCCTGCACTCTGCGCTCGGCGTGGAACGCCTATGTCTGCCCCCATCGTTTCATCAACCTGCAGGTCCGGGGGGCCGATCAGCAGGCGGTAGCCCCGCTGACGATCGGCCGAGATGACGGGGCCACCGGCAACTTCGTCGGAGTGCCGGGGGCGGCCTGGTTCGTCTCCGCCTCGGTGGTGCCCTCTCGGGGGTACACGGTGGCGTTCCAAGGGGGAGCGCCCGCCAAACCCCAGATCTTCGCCAACGACCTCGCCGCCACCGATTGGGTCCGGGTGTCGCATCCATACCCGACCGGCCAGATCAACGTCTACCGGGATTACAACACGTCGGTGTCGATCGCCGCGGCCACCTCGCTGGCCGAACTCGACGCCAGCGTCGGGGACAAGTTCTTTTACGAGAGTGCGACCGGGATCCTGCACCTGAAAGCGATGGCGAAAACGGGGCGTACCTGGGCGGCTCTCTTCGTGGTTCCGAAGTAGCGTTAGGCCGGACTCGGTCCGCTTTGGCTCGGCAGGGCGCCGCCGGAAAGATGGTGCGCTTTGCGCCCGCCGCGCGACATCGCCTCGGGAGTCGAGGCCGCCGCCAGCAGGTCGCGCGCCACCGACATTGAGCGCGCCATCAACTGCTCGGCGCCCTCGTGAAGTTCGCGACTGTCCTGGACCACCCGGACATTGTTCTCCATGTCCTCGGCGGACCAGCCCCGCGAATGGGCGATGAAGGGAAATTGGGGGAACACGAACCCGAGCTCTCCGAAAAACGTCAACAGCTGCCCCACCACACCCTGGACGTTGTCCTGACCGCCGGTGACGATGAAACTCGCCACCTTGTTGCGAATCAGGCACCGGTTGCGGATGGTGGTCTGGTTCTGCACGCAGTTGAGTCGTTCGGCCATCTTGAAGTACAGTGAGCTGGCGGCGCCCCATCGGATCGGGGTCGCCACCATCACGACGTCGGCCCAGTGGACCAGCGCGTCGTACACCTGATCCATCTGGTCGGCCGGATCCATCTGGGTGATCGAGCACGGCCAGGTGCAGGCCTGGGCGCTCTTCGAGTAGTAGCCCTCGCAGTGCCGGAAGGCGAGATCGCCGAGGCGGAGGAGGCGAGTCTCGGCGCCTTGGCCGGCCGCGTGGGCCAGGGCACTGGCGAGCAACGCCTCGGAGGTCGAGTATCGGGGGTACGCCGGGTCCATCACCGTAGTGGAGATCCCGACGACCCGAAGGGTTCCCGCTTCGCGAACCACGGCCCTCGCGAGCGGGTGAGCGGGATGGGGAATCCGGGTCCGCTTGGTGGCGGCCTCGAGATCGACCCAGAGGTGGCCGTCGGTGATTCGTACCGAGTACCGCGGCACCGCCTCCGTCTCGTACCCCGGTTCGCCGGCACCGGTGGCCCGGTGGTACTTCCAGTGGTGCCACGGACAGACGATGTAGTCGCCTTCGAGGGTTCCGTCGCCCAGTGGTCCGCCGACGTGATTGCAGGCGCCCGAGATCGCCGCGAACTCGCCATCCCGGTACGACAGGGCGATCCTGGTCCGACCGACCGTGATCTGCCGAAGGGGCCGGTCGGTCAGGTCACTGACGGGTCCGAGGTCGTGCCATTGCGGATCTGCCATGCGGTACCGAGCCGTTTGGGGGCCAAGGATATACCTGCTGCAAGGTAACTGCCGCCCGATGACCAAGCCACGCGCGCCCCGGCGGCCTACCTCACGATCCGGGCCGCCCTGCTGAGGAGGAGCGGGTCCGTGGGTTCCACTCGGTGAATCGTCAGGTGGCTTCCACGTGGCCGTGGAGGGCGCGGCGGTGCCGGCCGATCAACCCGACCAGCTCGCGGACCGTGGCTGGCCGAGCGCCCGCCGCGACGTTCCGGGCCGCGATCTCGAACAGGAGCGACCACTGCCTCCGGAGGATCCGGTACGCGGTGCCGAGTCGATTCTTCGGATCGTAGATACTGGTCGCCTCGGCGGTGGCCCCGTTCAGCTCGAGGACGGTAAACTGCGATCCGGCCATCAGGGCCTCGGCCGACGGCGCCCGGACATCGTACCGCCCGAACCAGAACCCCTGATAGCCGCGACTCAACTCGTCGACCGCGGCCTCGAGTGCTGGGGTCCGAATCCACTCTCCATCGTAGAACGCCGATCCCCTCGAATGGGTGCCCAACTGGACCAGACGGACCGGCTCGCCGGGTTCCGGTACCCAGTCGAGCCGCTCGGCGTGAAGGTCGAGGAAGAACGGGGCCATCGACACGGCTCGGTCATCGGCCAGGATCAGCGTTTCCAAAGACCGCTGGCCGTCACCGACGACGGTCGGGAAGCGTTTGTCGGTGATGGCGAAGATTTCGCCCCGCGCGGTGCCGGGGATCCGATAGTAGAAAATCCCGAACTCCACCCCGTCGACGTACTCCTGGGCGATCAACGGCTCGGCGGTTTGGGCGAGGTAGCGTCGGACCGCTTCGTCGCGGTCGAGGATGCCGACGCCGCCGCCCCGCTCACCGACGTCGGGCTTGAGGACGATGGGATAGGCGAGGTGCTCCTCCTGGACGAACCGGGCGACCGCGCTGGCCCGCTCCTCGACCGACCCCTCCGGGATCAGCCGCCACCGGGCCACCCGGTCGGGGCGATGGGCGAGCCCCGCGAGAATCTGAGCCTTCGATTCGCCGACGAATCCGCCACCGGGAATCGCCGGATTCACCGCGGTGAACAGGGTCAAGCTCCGATGCTTGAGCGACAGCCACGCGACGTAGGCGACGATCGGCGGGTAGAACGCCCACCGCGGCCAGAACTCCCAGCGGGTCAGCCGCCGCCACCGCGACAGGAGGAGCCGGCGTCCGCGCCAGCTGAAGAGCGGAATCACCAGTTTGACGAGCAGGTACAGGACGAACGCGATGAGGAGGATCGCGGGCAAGGCGAGCGCCTGGTACGCGGTGAACGCGGTCAGGACCCGGTCGCCGAACACCGCGCTCGCGCCGACCAACAACGGAGTCCATAGCGCGGCCGCCAACAGGAAAGCGCCGAGAAATGTCGCCACCCTGGCGTGGAGCACTCCCGCGGTGAAATAGGTCGGCAGCCGGGTGCCGGGAACGAACCGGGTGGCCAGGATGAGCCAGGCTCCGCGCCGCTCGAACCACCGGGAGCTGCGCTCGACATCCGCCTCCTTGACGAACCATCGGAGCGGGGCGCGTCGAAGCGCGGGTCGGCCCAGCCAACGTCCCATCGCGAAGAGCCAGAGGTCCCCGACGAAGATGCCCACCAGGCAGGCGATCACCCCCGGGCCGAAGCCGATCGTCCCTCGACTCACCAGCAGCCCGGTGGCGATGCAGGCGAGGTCTTCGCTGACCAGGGTCGAAGCCGCGATCAGGAGCAGCAGGACGGCGAGTCCGATACCGGTGGCGGGCGGAATGCCGGCGGGGTCGAAGGGGAGGCCGGCGGCGGCGATCCGATCGGGCGGTGCCCGCGGCCGGGTGGTCGCTTCGCCCCGGTCGACTCGGGCCAGGAACGCGCTGGTGACCGCGCTCACGGTGTCGGCCCGCTGGAAGGCCATGAAGTGGGTGGCTTTCGGGTCTCTCCAGATGACCAACTCGCTCTGCGGCATCAGCCGGGCGCTCTCGGTGGCCACCGCGGGGTCGACGAGCTGGTCGGAGGCGCCCTGAATGATCAAGGCCGGACCGTGGAAACTTCCTAACGCCGCGCGGAGGGGCCGCTGGTCGGTGTCGAGGAAGTTCCTGGCGTACTCGACCGTCAGGAAGCCGCCGTCGAGCCAGCCGAAATGCGGGGTTGCCTCGCGGAGGAACAGCAGGCCGGCCCACTGAATCCAGTGGATGGCGTGATTGAGGTGATAGTCGCCGAGCAGCTCGTACTCCTGGGCGCCGATCGCCGAGAGGAGGGTGATCGAGGCGACCCGGTTCGGCGCCATCGCCGCGAGCTCGAGGATCACCCCGCCACCCATGCTGAACCCGAGGAGGTGGGCCCGATCGATCCGTAGAGAATCCATCAGCCGCCGGAGGTAGTCGGCGTGAGCCCGGATCGAATAGTCCGGCACCGACCAGGTCGAGCCGCCGAATCCGGGGAGGTCGGGGGCGATCGCCCGTCGGGTTCTCCCGATCCGCTCGGCCAGCTCGGAGACTTCGCCGTTGTCACCCGGGCTGCCGTGGATCAGGATCAGCGGGGGATCACCGGTGCCGTGATCGCGATACGCGATTCGAACCGGGCGTCCCGTCGGATCCGTCACGGCGACGACGCGTTCGTCCGCCGCGGGTGGCTCGCTGGACGGCCGCGAGGCCCGGATCGCGTGCGAGGCCCCCAGGCACACGGCGTAGCCGCCCAGGACCCAGGGCAGGAATCGGCGGCGGGCCATCAGCCTCCCACGGCCAGCCGAAGGCGGCGGCGAGTCACCACCGGGTTGGTGCACGGGGCCCCGTGCCAGTACCACATCGTCGCATGGCGGCGCCCCAGCCGCACCATCGTGAGGCTGCGGGTGGCCGCCTCGTCGCGATGCATGCAGACCGAGAACGGACCTCGCTCCGGTTGGTGGCTCTGGTGAAAAGCGCGAAGGAGGGCCGGGGAGGGTCGGATGCCGCTGGCCATTGCCGCGAGCACGGCGGATCGGCTCCGCTCGGCTTCGGCTTGATCGCGGCGGGAGCTGGTCCGCACCAGGCCGGCGTCCTCGACGGCCGACCGGGTGAGGGTCCGGCCGTTCCAATCGGCGAGCCAGGCCCTGGCGCCGCGATCGAAGGCGGCCACGGTGAACGGCTGAAACGCGCCTAACGAACGATCGGCCGCGGCGGCGACGGTGGCCTGGGCGGACCGAGCGGCGAGCAGCGAGCGCAGGAGGATGCCCCGGCTCACCGAGCCGGCCGCGGGGTCCACCGGGGCATCGTCGTAGCGGTTCAGCAGCGCGGCGGTCACCCCATGGTGGTTGACGCCGATCCAGGTGCCCCCCGCCGCCGGATCGACCGGCGCCAGGATCCGCACCCCGGCGACGGTCTGACGGGTCGGCGGGTCGGCGTTCGGCCGGGCCAGCCGCTCATCGCGGTTGAAGAGGAGGACGTACCCGTGGGCGGAGCGGGTCCAACTGAGGGTGCACACTCAGCGAGCGGCGCGGAGGTGACTCAGCGTCGAGGGGGCGGTCCCGAATTCCTGGTCCAGCTCGATGGTGTCGTTGGCGAGGAGGAGTTTGATCAGGGCATAGTGGTGGACCGAGTGACTGACCAGGAACTGCAGTTCCCGGCCCAAGGTCGACGCGGTCCAACAGTCGCCCCGATCGACGTCGCACCGCAACTGGACCTCGAGGGCCAGGGAGGCGGGCCGCCCGATGAGTTGGGCCAAGCCCTGTTCGAGATCCGCGGTGACTTCCAGGGCTCTCGTTCGGGATTGTTCCAAGGTGACGTCGCGCCGCCGAGCGTCGTAGTCGACCCGCCCGCCGGCAACCCCTTCGAGCAGACACTGATAGTGCTCGAGGACGTGCCGGTACTGCGCTCCCACCGGCGACCAGGCGCCCCGCGGGCAGGCAAACTGATCGTCGGTCAAGGTCGTCAGCAGGGCGATCCCCTGCGCGAGGCAGCGGCGATTGGCGTCGATCATCGTGACTCCGACACGGTGGGTTCGTGGGCGACGAAGTTGGCGGCGATCGCTTCCCGGGCCCGTACGGCCAGCGAGGTGCGATCGTTTCCCACGACTGGCTGGTCGCCGAACCGCACCGTCGCGGTGAAACCGCCGAGCCGGCACAGGTCGAGCACGTGAGGCACGAACGACATCTCGCCCCACCAGCAGATCACCTCGCGGGCGGCCCGCGCGCCCGGGTCGGTTCGGTAGTGGATAGCCGCGTGCTGCACCGGGAAATTGGATTGGGCCGCCCATTCGAACAGGGCCGCCTTCATCGGGTGGACGTCCGCCCCGTCCGAGCTGGTGCCTTCGGGAAAGACCACCACTCCGTCACCCGCGGCGATCCGGGCGTCGATCTCCTCCATGACCCGCAGCGCATCTCGGCGATTCTGCCGATTGACGAAGATGGTACCCACCAGCCGGGTCAGGTATCCCACGATCGGCCAGTGGTTGAGCTCGTGTTTGGCCACGAAGACGGTGTCGAGATGGGCCAGCATGAACACGATATCGACATAGCTGACGTGGTTGGAGACCAGGAAGAACGGGGCCGCCGGTCGGGGACCGTGGATCCGCATCCGCATGTTGACGATCCGGGCCATGCCCCGCGCCCACCGCTTGACGATCGCATTGCGCCAACCGCGACGCCGATCGGGCCACGGGGTGGCGGCCCACATCCCGGCCACCAGGACCAGAAACAGCCCGCCGGTCCACACGGTGATCGCCGAGAGGCGGAACAGCGGGCGCCATTCGCGATGGCGGACCAGGTTGAGGAGATCTCGCCCGACGTTGTTGCCGTAGACCTCGTGCCGAACGTTCGCGGCGGAGGTCATCGGAAGAAACGGCGACGGGTGGTGGGATCGATCTCCCGGACGTCGAGGATCACCAGCCAGTCGATGGTCTTGAAGAGGCGATCGATCGCCGGAGGGCCCATCACCTTGGCGCCGAGCTGGAGGTAGCTCTCGAAGAGCGCCGGGATGTGGGCCGGCGCCTCCCCGAGCGGGGCCGCCGGGTCGCACCCGGCGCCGGGAAGCGGGGTCACGCGCAGGGTCGGATGGACCGCGCCGAGCCGCTGGAGGTGGGCATGGGTCGCGGTGCCGAGTCGCGGATCCTGACTGGTCAGGGAACAGCACCCGAACAGGTAGTGCTTGCGGTTCCAGACCAGATACTCGGCCAAACCACGCCAAAGCAGGCTCAGCACCCGGCCGTTCCGATGCTCCTTCGCCACGCCCGCCCGCCCGATCTCCACCGCGTCCGTCACGACCTCCGCGGGCAGCAACGAGAGGTCGAACTCCTGCGCCGAGTAGAATCCGCCGCGCCGGGCCGCCATCTCCGCGGTCTGCATCCGATAGGTGCCGACCACTTCGTTGGATTGGCGGGAGACGATCATCAAGTGGTGCATCCGGGCATCGAGTTCATCTTCGTCCCGGCCGGTGCCATGGGAGGCGTCGAGGCCCTCGCCTAACTCGAGGTTGAAGATGCGGTAGCGGAGGGTCAAGACGCGGTCGAGATCTTCGGCCGTCCGGGCGTAGCGGACCGAGTAGTTGCCGGCCTCGATGCACCCGTCGGGGATCGCCGCCGGCTCGGCGGGGTAGGTCGGCACCCCGACGATTGCCGGGCTCGCGGGCGGGAACCCGTCCGGGATCGTCATGGCGTCGGTCCGATCTCCCCGGTGGCGGTCCGGATGAACCAGAGATCATCCACCCTTTCGACCTGCCCCTCGATGCGAACCGTCCGACCCGCCAGGCGATCGACCCCCGGCAGCGGCCGACCCGCGGCATCGGTGATGATCATCTCGACGGTCTCCCCTGCGCCATCGGTCACCACGAAGAGCGGCATCAGGCCGCCGGCGAGGCACCGCACCGCGCAGGCCCGGTGGGTCGTGCCTCGGCCGGGATTCATCACTCCAGCGTAGCACTTGCTGTCGACGATTTCGCCGGTCAGCCGGACTCGGCCGCCACGTTGCCCGATCAGCGGGGCGAGCGTGGCCGGCTGCCCGGTGGAGGTGGCCGAGGTGATCTCGAGCACCGTTAGGTTATCGCGGTGGGCCAGGGTCCCCTCGATCCGGGCATGGAGGCCGTCGAGCCCGGCGGTCGCCGCCTGGGCGCCGTGCTTCCCACCGGCGGCCAGAATGTACCGGCTGACGCGGTCGGTCCCAGGTCGAGCGACTTCGAGCATGGGGTAGGGCTCCGTTCGAACGACCCCCTCGATGCTCCGGGTGGTCCCGAACTCGAAAGTTGCGTTCTGATAGGTCCGTTGCGCAACCGCGAACGCGACCATCAGGCCAAGGGCCAGTAACAAGGTTGCCGCGGTCACTGTCCGGACGAATCGCGCCGTCGCCGCCGGGGCGACTGGCTGATAGCCCACGTAGAACTCCGACGGCCGCTCCCCCGGTACGGGTTTCACCGGGACCGGTGTCACCAGCGTGCCGGCCGGATTGGGGACCGGGTCCACCATCACTCGTCCATCGACCAACGCCAGGTTGAACGTCGGGATGCTGTCGGTGAACGGCGGGGGGGAAGTTCCGTCTTCGGGCCGGTACTGATACCCGTGCCAGGGACAGGTGATACAACCATCGATGATCCGGCCTTCGCCAAGCGGCCCGTTCTGGTGCTTGCAGACGTTGGAAACGGCCGACAACTGATCGTGGTGACGAAAGACCGCCACCCGCTCGCCTGCCACCATCGCGATCCTCGCCCGACCCTCGGCGATCCCGTCGGCCGGGCCGACGTCGACCCAGTCCGGCGGTGGGGCAGGGACGATTCGGTCGTTCCTCCGCTCCTGGAATCCCGCCACCAGGTGGAGCAACCCGAGTCCCAGGGCTGAGGCGACCAGGGTCAAGAGATAGACCGGATGGCGTTCTTCTTGGAGAAACCCCAGGCCGAGATGGAAGAGCAGGGCCAGGTACGCCGGGTACACCAGCATGTGGAGTCGTTTCCACACCGGCGGGGTCAGCACCGAGAGCCAGTAGTCGTGACTCGTGGCCGCCATCAGAAAGAGGATCACCAACGCCGCGATGCCAAACCACTCGAAGGGGATCGCCCCCGGCGCGACCGGGATCGCCGCCACGCTCGCGATCGGGTCGAGGTTGCCAAGGGCATGGTATTGGAACACGGCGAACCCGGCGTGCGCTACGCCGAGGATCGCGACCGTGACCCCGAGGTGGCGCCGGTTGTACAGGAGCGGGAGCCATCGCCGGTCGAGCCGACTGGCCGGACCGATCGCGAGGATCAGGTTCAGGATGAGAAACGCAGTCAGGCCGAGTCCGCGAATGAGGGCGGTCTCGATCGTAGCCGCCGGGTGGGCAACCAACGTGGCCCCGGCGAACGTCCCAACCGAAGCGACCGTCCCGACGCCAATCAGGGCATCGTAAACCCGCTTTTGCCGGTTCCAATTGACGGCGAGGTACCGGACGCTCACGGCTCGCCTCCCGCCACCCGCGGGAACGACCCGGTGGCTACCACTCGGCCGTGCCCGGTGCTCCAGAGGACGAGGAACCCACCCGGGCGCAGTGTCCCAGGGGGATGCCTCGTCGTCGACCCGTGGCGCGCGGCTACCGCGCCTAGGAACCGGGCGTTGGCCGGGAGGGCGGTCGGGTCGGAAGGTGGGCCCTCGAGATAGTAGAGCAAAGGATCAGGCACGCCGAGTGGTCTCGTGGCCCGAACCGAAACGACGGTGCCGGAACTATCCGCGCCGACCGCGAGCGCGAGACCGAGCGTCGCGATCATCGTCTCGGGGCCAGGGCCTGGGCCCAGCTCGAGGTTCGCCTCGTTGGAACCGCGCGGCGCCTCCCTGCTCGCGGTCGCGATCGCCACAACCGAGCCGGCCATGAGTCCGGCGATCATCGCGAGGTGGAGCCGGCGAAGCGGGCGGATCATTGGCTTGGCGGGTGGGCGCGGGCGCGGCGCCGGTGGTCGGTGTCCTCGATTGGCGGGGCGGCGCCACCCCGCGCGAGACGTACCGCCAGGTAGGGCCACAAGGCCACGGCGGCCGGGAAAACCAGGAGGCGGAACCCCCAACTACCGCCGGCCGCGATCGGATCGAGCCGACCGGCACCCCGGACCGCGAACCAGGCGCCAAAACCAAAGCCCACCAGCAGATACGACTCGAAGGCGCGGGCAATCAACAGGGCAGTCGGCATCGGGACCCAGAAGGAGGTTGGAGGAAGATCGGCGGTCCCGCCGGCCTCGGCTAGAGCGCCACCGAAGGGATAACGCCGCGGGCCGTCCGATTGCTCCGGAGGCATATCCGCGGTGGGCGTACCCACGGTTGCCCGTCCTCTCGTCCGAGCCCTATTATTACGCCCCCATGGATTCGCCCCCGGCCGCCGCCACCCCGAGCTTCGAAGCCCTGGTCATGCCGCTCTTGGGCGCGGCCTATTCCACCGCCCTTCGGCTGACCAGGAACGCTGCCGACGCCGAGGATCTCGTCCAGGACGCCGTGTTGAACGCGTTTCGCGGGTTCGACACCTTCCAAACAGGCTCCAACTTCAAAGCCTGGTTTTTCCGGGTGTTGACGAATGGGTTTTTCAGCCGCTACCGGAAGGCCAAGCGTCGGGGCACCGAGGTCGAGTTGACCGACACGCCCGAGCTCTACCTGTTTTCGCAGACGGCGGCCCTGGGCTGGCATGCCGATTCGAATGACCCGGCCGGCGATCTGATGGACCGGTTCGACGGGGAGCATGTCGCCGCCGCGTTGGATCGGCTCCCGGTGGAGTTCCGGGTGGTGGCGACGCTCTACTTCGTCAACGAGATGCGGTATACCGAGATCGCCGGTGCCTTGGAGATTCCCCTCGGCACGGTACGGTCTCGGCTCCATCGGGCTCGCCGGATGTTGCAGTCCGCTCTTTGGCAACTCGGGAAGGATCGGGGTATGGTGGCCACCCACGCGGAGAAGGACCAATGACGGCTGGCGGCACCCCGCTCACCTGTGAGGAGGTCTTCCGACGCCTCGACGACTACCTCGATCGCGAGCTGACCGAGGCGGAGATGGAGCGGGTGACGGTCCACCTTGAGACCTGCGCCCAATGCGCGCAGGAGCATCGGTTCGAGGCTCGGGTCATCGCCGAGGTGAAGGCGAAGCTGGGTCGGATCAACGCTCCCGACCTTCTGGTTAGGCGAATCGCCACGGCCCTGGAAGCCGAGCGCCAATCCAGGCAATCGGGGGGGCCGGCTTGACGTAAGTCTCAATCAGAGGCTATCTTCCACGGCTTCCCGCAAAGCGTTTGCGGGTGGTTTTCTCGACGTTCACGGATAGGGTTCAGGCGGGCATGAAGACCTTTTCGGCCAAGCCCAAAGA
Organism: Gemmatimonadales bacterium; assembly: GCA_046160105.1. Taxonomy (GTDB): domain Bacteria; phylum Gemmatimonadota; class Gemmatimonadetes; order Gemmatimonadales; family GWC2-71-9; genus SHZU01. Next base: position 37,586 of record JBJXGT010000024.1, read on the forward strand.
CGTTCGTCACGATTGGCACGTGGTCGACGCGAGCGGGGTTCCGCTCGGTCGGCTGGCGAGCGCCGTGGCGCAACTCATTCGGGGCAAACACAAACCGACGTTCACCCCCCACATCGACGGGGGCGATTTCGTCGTGGTGGTCAACGCCGCCAAGGTGAAGTTGACCGGGCGGAAGTTGGAGAACAAGCGGTACTTCCGGCACACCGGCTACATGGGTCACGAGCGGTTCACGCCGGTCAAGACCGTTCTCGACAAGTTCCCGGAGCGGGTCATCGAGAAGGCCGTCTTCGGGATGTTGCCGAAGAATTCGCTGACGAAGCAGCGGCTGCGGACCAAGCTCAAGGTGTACGCCGGTGAAACGAACCGTCACGCGGCCCAGAGTCCCAAGCCCTTTGCGATCAAGATGAAGGTGAGCGCATGACCCCGAGTCCCGAACTGCGTTGGCACGGCGTCGGTCGCCGGAAGACCAGCGTTGCCCGCGTCTATCTGACCCCTGGCACCGGCAAGTGGGACGTCGACGGCCGGACCTTGGGTGACTATTTCCCGCGGCCCTCGTTGGTGCAACACATCCAGCAGCCGTTCTCCACGACCGACACGCTCGGTGCCTTCGACGTGAAGGCCCATTGCGACGGGGGTGGGGTCACGGGCCAGGCCGGCGCGCTGCGGATGGGCATCGCGCGGGCCCTGCTTAAAGTCGATCCGGTCCATCGGACCAAGCTCCGGGCCAACGGGTTGCTGACCCGGGATCCTCGGGCGGTGGAGCGGAAGAAGCCGGGTCGTCCGGGCGCTCGGAAGCGGTTCCAGTTCAGCAAGCGGTAAACGCAGGATCACCACACACCGCCGGATCGGCCACGGGGTGCCCTGCGGGGTTCGTGGCCCGAAGCGAAGGCGGTGGCGGACTAACCCCACTTTCGGAAGGGATTTCGGTTTTACGCATGGCGCAGCCACAAGTGCAGGACCTCCTCGAAGCGGGCGTTCACTTCGGTCACCAGACTCGGCGCTGGAATCCCAAGATGCGCCGGTTCATCTTCGCCGAGCGTTCGGGGATCTACCTGATCGATCTGCAGAAGACCCAGGCGCAAATCGCCAAGGCCCAGGAACTTCTCAAGGGTGTCGTCGCCAAGGGCGAGAACGTGCTCTTCGTTTGCACCAAGAAGCAGCTCAAGGCACTCGTTCAGGCGGAGGCGCATGCCTCCGGGTCGCTCTACGTCACCGAGCGGTGGCTGGGCGGCACCCTGACTAATTTCCAGACCATCAAGCGGCAGATCCGTCGCCTCCGGGAGCTGGAACAGGGCGCCACCGACGGCGAGTTCGACAACTACACCAAGAAGGAAAAGCTGCTCTTCGAGCGCGAGCGGGTGAAATTGTCGCGCTATCTCGAGGGCGTGAAGAACATGAGTCGGCTCCCGGGCGCGCTGTTCATCGTCGACGCCAAGAAGGAGCGGATCGCCATTCTCGAGGCCAACAAGCTGGGGATCCCGGTCGTCGCCATCGTCGACACCAACGCGGACCCGGACGTGATCACGGTGCCGATTCCGGGTAACGACGACGCCATTCGCTCGGTGTCACTGATCACCAACGCGCTGGCGGACACCATCAAGGAAGCACGGATGGCCGCGCCGAGCCGCGAAGGCGGCGAGGACTCGGAATCCGAGACGTACAGCACCGACACCGGTACCGAGGGCGATCCCGAGGCAGATCGCCGTCGACGGCGGCCGGGCGCCGCCCGCAAGCGGCGGCCCAAACCCGAGGCGATCGCGGCTCGCCTCAAGACGGACGCCGAACCGACCGCGGGAGAAGCGTAACCGATCGTCGGTCCGTGGGTCCGGAACTCTGCGCCGCCGCGTATGGCCCTCCGGTCGTTCGCGGCGGCGTTGTATAATGACACTTTAGATGAAGGCGATGGCCGGGTGGCCTAACATGACTCAGACTATCACGACCCACATGATCAGCGAGCTTCGGGCCCGCACCGGCGCCGGGATCGGCGACTGCAAATCCGCCCTGCAGGAGGCCGCCGGGGACCTGGAGAAGGCGGCCGAACTGCTGCGGAAGAAGGGGATCGCCAAGGCCGAGAAGCGGGCGGGCCGGAGCGCGTCGCAGGGGCTGGTCGTCATCGAATTGGCGGCCGACGGCAAGTCCGGTGGGATGATCGAGCTCAACTGCGAGACCGACTTCGTCGCCAAGACCGACGGCTTCCTTACCCTGGCCAAGGACCTCGCCAAGCACGTCGCGGCCCACGCCCCGATCGGGGTCAAGGCGGGCTCCATTGACGAACAGGCGTTCCGGGGCAAGACTGTGGCCGAGGCCGTCAAGGAGGTCTCCGGCGTGATCGGGGAGGCGATGACGTTGAATCGGTATGCCCGGTTCACCGAAGGGGCCGGCGTGGTCGCGTCGTACCTTCACCACAACGGGCAAGTCGGTGTCCTGGTCGACATCGAGGGCCCGGCGGGCGAGCCGCTCGTCACGCTGGCCAAGGACGTGGCACTCCATGTCGCCTCGGCGGATCCGATCGGGGTCTCCGACGCGGACATCCCGGCCGACCTGATCGAGCGGGAGCGCCGAATCGCCGAGGAACAGGTCGCGGCCGAGGGCAAACCCGAGGCGATTCGGGGCAAGATCGTCGACGGGAAGATCCGGAAGTTCGTGGCCGAACGGACCTTGTTGGGCCAGCCCTTCGTCAAGGATGAGAGCCAGACCGTGGGCGACCTGGTCAAGGCCGCGGCCAAGACCGTTGGCGGGGCAGTCACCGTGAAGCGGTTCGTCCGGTTCAAGGTCGGGGAGGGCTGAGTGGGCCTGGCCTACCGCCGGGCCCTGCTCAAGATTTCGGGCGAAGCCCTCGCCGGTGATCGGGGTCAGATTCTCGACTACGGCATCGTCGAGGGCCTCGCGGCGGAGCTCAAAGGGGTCCACGCCCAGGGCATCCACCTGGGCCTTGTGGTCGGGGGCGGCAACATCGTGCGAGGCACCCACGCCAGCCGGGAAGGGCTCGATCGGGTCAACGCCGATTACATGGGGATGCTGGCGACGGTCATCAACGCGTTGGCGCTCCAGGACATTCTCGAAAAGATGGGCGTCCAGACCCGGGTGATGACGGCGATCCGGATGGAATCGCTCGCCGAACCCTACATCCGGCGCCGCGCGGTGCGACACCTGGAGAAGGGCCGGATGGTGATCTTCGCGGGCGGCACCGGCAATCCATTCTTCTCGACCGACACCGCCGCCGTGCTCCGAGCCCTGGAAATCGAAGCCGAAGTGCTCATGAAGGCGACCGGCGTGGACGGGATCTTCACCGGCGATCCGAAGAAGGATCCGACCGCCACGTTCATCCCGCAGCTGACCTTTCAGGAAGCCATCGTCAACGGCTACGCCGTGATGGATGCCAACGCCTTTGGGTTGTGCAAGGACAACAAATTGCCGATCGTGGTGTTCAACATCAACAAACCCGGAGCGATCGCTCGAGTTCTCTCGGGCGAACGGGTGGGGACCATCGTCCGATGAACACGATTCCAGAAGCCGTGAAGCACGCCAAGGATGGCATGCACAAGGCCATCGAAAACACCAAGAAGGAGTTCAGCGCCATTCGGAGCGGGAAGGCGAGCACCCACTTGCTCGACGTGATTCGGGTCGAGGCGTACGGATCCAGCGTGCCGCTCAACCAGGTCGGGATGGTTTCGGCGCCCGAGCCACGGATGTTGACCGTGCAGCCGTTCGACAAGAACCTCGCCATTCCGATCGAGAAGGCGATTCGCGACGCGAATCTGGGACTCAATCCGGCGAGCCAGGGCAACCTGATTCGGATTCCGATCCCGCCGCTCTCGGAAGAACGCCGCAAGGAGTTGGTCAAGGTGATTCACAAGCTGGGCGAGGAGGGCCGGATCGCCGTGCGCCATGCTCGGACCGACGCCCTTCATCGGATCAAGAAGGTCGAGCACGTCTCCGAAGACGACAAGACCCGCGCCGAGAAGGACGTCCAGAAGCTCACCGACGAGCACATTAAGCAGATCGACCAGCTGATCCACGCCAAAGAAGCGGAGATCATGGAGGTTTGAGCGACGACCTGCTGAAGCGAATCAAGCTGCAAGGAGCGGTCCCCGGCCACGTCGCCGTCATCATGGACGGCAACGGACGCTGGGCCCAGCGTCGCGACCTCCCACGGACCGCCGGCCACCAGGCCGGGATGGCCTCGGTTCGCCGGCTCGTCGAATCGGGGCTCGAAGTCGGGATCGACACCCTAACGATCTTCGCCTTCAGCCAAGAGAACTGGCAACGCCCCCCGGAAGAAATCGATGCCCTGATGGCCCTGCTCCAGGAATACGTCGCGACGCAATCGGACGAGCTCAAGCAGCAGGGCGTTCGGGTCCGGATGCTGGGCGACCTGTCCCGGCTTTCGGGCCCGGCCCGGAAGGCCGTCGATTTCGTGGAGGGCGCCACCGGCACCGGGGCCAAGTTGGCCCTCAACATCTGCATCTCGTACGGGTCCCGAGCCGAGATCACCGGCGTCGCTCAGCAGCTGGCCGCCGAGGTCAAGGCGGGCCGCCTCGAGCCGGACGAAATCACCGAGGCCGCGATCGCCGAGCGGCTCTATACCGCGCCGTGGGGCGACCCCGACCTCCTCATCCGGACGTCCGGCGAGCTTCGGATTTCCAACTTTCTCCTCTGGCAGCTCGCCTACGCCGAGCTCTACGTCACCTCGACCCTCTGGCCCGACTTCGGCCGGGAGGATTTCTTTCAGGCGATCGCCGACTACCAACGCCGCGAACGGCGGTTCGGGCGGGTTTCCACCACCTAGGCCAACGGGCCCCATGTCCAACAACGTCCAGCGGGTGCTCTTCGCGGTCGTCGCGATTCCGATCGCGGTCGGGCTGGTCTATTGGGGAGGCCTGCCCCTCGCGTTGCTGGTCTCGCTGATCGGTGGCTTGGGCGCGCACGAGCTGGTGGCGATTGCCCGCCGCCAGGGGCTCCACCCGATCGGGCCCCTGGCCATCGGCGCCGCCGCGGCGATTCCGCTCGGAACCTGGGTGGCGTACGGCGGGTCGATCGTCCAGTTCGCCGGATTCGACTGGGAGGCCGCGCTGCCATCGACCTGGTTCGCCCTGGCCGGGTTCGTGATCGCCGTGCTGACGGCCACGCTGTTCTGGCGGAAACCCACGGAACGGCCGCTCGAGGTCGCCGCGGTGACCCTCCTCGCGCCGCTCTATTGCGGCGTGCTTCCGAGCTTCCTGTTAGGCATCCGCTACGCCACCGGAGGCGATCGGCACTGGCCGGCGACCTGGGCCGTGTTGCTGCCCCTCGCGGTGACTTGGGTCGGCGATACGGCGGCGATGTACGGCGGGAAGACGATCAAAGGGCCGAAACTCGCCCCGACGATCAGTCCGGGCAAGACGCGGAGCGGGTCGGTCGCGGGTCTGGTCGGCTCGGTCGCGACGGCGATCGCCTTTAACGAGATCGCGTTGCGTCCGGCGGGCTTCACCGTCTCGCTATGGCAGGCCATCGTGATCGGGATAGTCCTTTCGGTGGCCGGGCAGATCGGGGATCTGGCCGAATCGGTCTTCAAACGAGAAGTGGGGATCAAGGATTCGAGCGGTCTCATTCCGGGCCACGGCGGGGTGCTCGATCGGTTCGACGCGCTCTACTTCGTGGTGCCGATCGCCGCGATGCTCTATCGGGCGATCGGATTGATCTAGCGGATGCGTGGCGTAGCCATTCTGGGCTCGACGGGGTCGATCGGCGTCTCGACGTTGGCGGTCCTCCGGCGCCATCGGGATCGCTTCCGGGTCGTCGCGCTGACCGCCGGCTCCAACGCGGATCGGCTGGCCGAGCAAGTGGGCGAGTGGGGCCCGACGTTCGCCGGCTTGGTCAACGGCGCGACGGACGCCAGGTTCCCCCATGGCCGCGACGCCCTCCTCGCGGCGGCCACCCACGCCGACGCTGACATCGTGGTCAACGCCGTCGTCGGTTTCGCCGGCCTTGAAGCGACGTTGGCCGCGCTCCGGGCCGGCAAGCGGGTGGCGCTGGCGAATAAAGAGTCGCTGGTGACCGCCGGCGATCTGGTCGCCGAGGCGCGCCGGACGGGCGGCGGCGAGTTGGTCCCGGTCGACTCGGAGCACAGCGCCGTACTCCAGTGCCTCGCCGAGTCGTGTTCGCCGCCCGCCCGGCTGATCCTGACCGCTTCGGGAGGCCCGTTCCGAAGCTGGGACGCCGCCCGAATCGAGCAGGCCACGGTGGCCGAGGCGTTGACCCATCCCACCTGGCGGATGGGGAGCAAGATTACCGTCGATTCGGCGACCCTGGCCAATAAGGCCCTCGAGGTGATCGAGGCCCATCACCTGTTCGGGCTGTCGTACGACGCGATCGAGGTGGTGGTCCATCCCCAGAGCATCATTCACGCCTTCGTGGAGTTCGTCGACGGGAGCGTGCTCGCCCAGCTCGGCTTTCCGACCATGGAGCTGCCGATCCTCTACGCCCTGACCCACCCGGACCGGGTCGGCGACGCCGGGGTGCGACGATTCGATCCGGTGGCCGCGGGTGCGCTGACCTTCGAGCCGGTCCGGACCGAGGCCTTTCGCGCCTTCGCGCTTGGGGTCGCGGCTGGCCGGCAAGGGGGGACCGCGCCGGCGGTCTTCAACGCCGCCAACGAAGTCGCGGTTGCCAGATTCCTCTCCAACCAGCTTGCTTTCGGCCGAATCGCCGGGCTGATCGAAGCGGTGCTGGCCCGGCACCCGGGGGGCCCGATCCGGGACCTCGACGACGTACAGCACGCCGATGCGTGGGCGCGATCGGCCGCGGAGAGCTTGATCTGATGGGTGGAGCCGGTCTGACCATTGTCTCGACCATCGTCGTCATCGGCGTATTGGTCTTCGTCCACGAGCTGGGGCACTTTCTCGCCGCCAAGTGGGCGGGCATCTACGTCCATCGGTTTTCGCTCGGGCTCGGCGCGCCGATCAAGGCGCTGTCGTTCCAGCGCGGGGAAACCGAGTATTCGGTGTCCTGGGTGCCGCTAGGCGGCTACGTGAAGATGGCCAGCCGGCTCGCCGAGGGTCCTGCCGATTCCCTCGAAGGCGGCGCCGGCGAGGCCGATGTGCCCGCCGACCGTCTCTTCGAGTCGAAACCCGTCTGGGTCCGGATGATCGTGATTCTCGCCGGCGTGGTGATGAACGCGCTCTTTGCCTGGCTGGTGTTCACCGGGCTCTTGTACGTCAACGGCGTGCCGGTCATTCCGACCACCGAGATCGCCCAGGTCGATCGCGACCGGCTTCCGGCCGGCGCGGCCGCGTTGGGCGACCTGGTGCTCGGCGACCGGATCGAGTCGGTCGAAGGGACCCCGGTGACCAGCTGGCAGGGACTGGAGCGGGCCGTCGTCTCCGCGCCAGGCGACTCGGTGCGCATCGGGATCGCGGGGCGATCCCCGGTGGTGATCGCGGTCCCCGCGTCGAGCCGGGACCGGCTGGCCGCGGTGCGGGCCCTCCGCCCACTGCTGGCGCCGATCGTGATGGAAGTGGTCGCCGGGCGGCCTGGGGCCGTGGCCGGGCTCAAAGCAGGCGACACTATCCTGGTCTTCGACGGCGAGTCGGTTCGCCGGTGGGAAGATCTGGTCAGCCGGATCGAGACCCGCGCTGGCCGGGAGGTGGCCGTCGAGGTCGGGCGGGCCGGCGGCCGGACCACGATCCGAGTCACCCCAGCCGCCGAGCCGGATACCAGCTCGACTGGGGAGGTTCGCACCGTTGGGCGGGTCGGCATTCGGGGCCCGGACATCCCCGACGTCCGGGAACCGATCGGATTGGTCCCCGCCATCGGTGAAGGGGCGCGCCGAGTGGTGTTCGTGGGAACGCAGGTGGTCGGTTTGGTGGGGGGGATGTTCAGCGGCGCGGTCTCGACACGGGAGATCGGCGGCCCGATCGCGATCGGGATGGCGGCGGGTCAGAGCGCGAGGCGGGGGCCAGAGGAGTTCTTTGCGCTGATGGCTTTGCTGTCGGTGAACCTCGCGATTCTCAACCTCCTGCCGATCCCGATCCTCGACGGCGGCCAGTTTCTGTTCCTGATGGTCGAGGGGGTGACTCGGCGGCCGGTCACCGGCCGGATCCGCGAGTGGCTCACCATGGCCGGATTCGTGGCGATCGTGATGCTGATGGTGCTGGCGTTCTCCAACGACATTCGCCGGGTGCTCGAGAATCTCGGCATCCTCGGCTAGCGCGGGGCGGTCGAGTTACGGCCGCGAACGGGTCGCTGGCGCCGCATTGTTGAACCCGAGAACGTGCCGGCCTGCCGACCAGCGCGGACTCCGCGTAGAATTGAATCGTCCTCAACCGGGAACTCGAGTGGTCCGAACCTGCCTGATGGGCGTCGTGTTGGCCGCCGTGGCCGCCGGCCCGCTGCCGTCGCAAACCGATCCAGCCTTGGCCCGCGCGCGGCGCCTCCTCCGTGCTACCCCATTGGTCGACGGCCACAACGACCTGCCCTTCGTGATCCGCGAGGACGGCAAGGCTCCGGGCGACGTCGAGGCGTACGATCTCCGCCGCAAGTCGACCGGCGACACTGACCTCGGCCGCTTGGCGCAGGGGCAAGTGGGGGCGCAGTTCTGGTCGGTCTACATCCCCGGCGAGATCAAAGACTCGGGTTACGCCCGGGTCCAACTCGAGCAGATCGACATCGCCCGCCGGATCATCGAGCGGTATCCGGAGAAGCTCCAGCTCGCGACGACCGCGGCCGAGGTGAACGCCGCCTTTCGGGCGGGGAAGGTGGGGTCGCTCCTCGGAATGGAGGGCGGACACGCCATCGAGAATTCCCTGGGCGCCTTGCGGATCTTCCATCGGCTGGGCGTTCGCTACATGACGCTGACGCATAACGTCACCCTGGATTGGGCCGACGCGGCACTGGATACGCCCAAGCACAACGGGCTCACGGCGTTCGGCAAGGAAGTGGTTCGGGAGATGAACCGGCTGGGGATGATCGTCGACATCTCCCACGTCAGTCCCAAAGCGATGCACGACGTGCTGGACGTCGGGGCGTCGCCGGTGATGTTCTCCCACTCCTCGGCCAAGGCGTTGACCAATCATCCTCGCAACGTGCCCGACGACGTGCTCCGGCGGCTCAAGGCGAACGGCGGCGTGGTCATGGTGACCTTCATTCCGTCCTTCGTCTCGCAAGCGGTGGCCGACTGGGCGACCAACGTCGCCGCGTTGACCAAGGGCAACCCCTCGCTGGTCGATGCCGAGCGAATCCGGGCGGAGTACGCTCGGACCAACCCGCCGCCGGTCGCGACCCTGAAGGACGTGGCCGATCACATCGAGCACGTCCGGACCGTGGCTGGGATCGACCACGTGGGAATCGGCAGCGACTACTATGGGAGCCCCGATATGCCGCGCGGGCTGGAGGACGTGTCGAAGTTTCCCGACCTGTTCGCCGAACTGATTCGGCGCGGCTGGACCGATGCGGATCTGACCAAGCTGGCCGGGCAGAACATCCTTCGAGTCCTGCGGCAGAACGAGATCGTTGCGCGGCGGCTGCAGCGGGAACGGCCGCCGTCGACCGCCACCATCGACAAGCTCGATAGGAAACCGACGACCAGCGACCGATGATGACGGCCGCTCCCGTCAGGCAGCTCGGGTCGTCGCCCCACGCCAATGAAGTGCGGCTGCGAGCGCGCCGAGCCCGTGCCAAATCGCATGACCTTGAAGGATGCTGTCCGGCCGACAGAGCGTGCCGGTGAGATCGAGGGTCCAGAACAGGAACCCGAGGCCGAGGGCTCCGATCGCGCCGATGAGGTAGGGCCGAGCCTGGTTCGGTGTTCGTTTCGCCGCCGACCACTCCAGGCCGATCGCGAGAAGCGCGAGTGCCGCGAAGATGAGGCGGCGGGCCGTGGGCAGAGTGACGAGAACCGCGGCCAGGACGAGATTGGTCGTCCAGTAGAGGCGGCTGGCGCCGGTCGAGGTCACCAAGCGGAGGCGTTCGGCCGCCGTGACCGCCACCAAGGTGACGAGAAGGTACATCCCCAGCACGTCGATGGTCTGTCCGACGAAGCTGAGCGACGCGTGAAAGAACGCGCTGCCCAGGCCGATGACCGTCAGGGCGGCGGCATACCGCACGGCGAGGGCGCGGGCCAGGCTTGAACGACGGGCGGCCACCAAGGCGATCGCGGCGGGGACCAGGAAGAGCAGGGACGACCAGGTGTTGGCTGGTTGCCGGATCAAGCCGGCCCCGATCCGCTCGCAGAAGCAGGCAGTCGGAAGGCACGTCGCCGGAAGCCAAGTCGACCAATCGATGGGCATCCCGGGCTACGATAGCCCGTCGAGCGACCGGCCACAACGAGGAAGGGCAAACGATGACGACCAATCGACGGGACTTCGTCAAGATGGCCGCAGTTGGCGGGAGCCTCGGGCTTACCGGCAAACCATTCGAGATCCTCCGCCGGGCGCGGCGCGCTCCACTCCGAATCCTGATCCTGGGTGGATCGGGCTTCATCGGACCGTACCACGTCCAGTACGCCCTCGACCGCGGCCACAAGGTCAGCGTGTTCAACCGGGGCCGGACCAACCCGCAGCTGTTCCCCGGGGTGGAGAAACTGATCGGCGACCGCACCAGCGATCTCAAATCGCTCGAAGGGCGCGATTGGGACGTGGTGCTCGACAACTCCGCGACCGATCCCACTTGGGTCGAGCGGTCAGCGAGCCTGCTTCAGAAGGCGGTGAAGCGCTACATCTTCACCTCGACCCGCTCGGTGTACTTCGACACCAGCCGGGTGCCGATGACCGTGGATGCCCCCGTCTGCACTCGCGAGAACACCCCGGTCGAGGCCGGGAAGCCGCTGCCGTACTGCCTCGCCAAGGGGCTGTCCGAGGCCATCGTCCGCAAGTACTACCCCGACAACCACTTGATCGTCCGGCCCTCGTTGATCATCGGCCCGGGCGACCTGACCGATCGATTCACCTATTGGCCGGTTCGCATCGAGCGGGGCGGGGAGGTCCTGGCCCCCGGGGACGGCGGCGACTGGGTGCAGTTGATCGACGCGCGGGACCTGTGCGAGTGGATGATCCGGCTGGCCGAGATGGGGACGACCGGGACCTACAACGGCCTGGGACCGAAGCAGCCCCGGACCTTCGCCGAGCTGCTCCACGGGATCAAGGCGGTGACAACCTCAGATGCCCGGTTCACCTGGGTGGATATCGACTTCCTCGCCAAGAACCAGGTCCGGCCGTACCAGGAGATGCCGGTGTGGATGCCCTCCCGGGGCGGCCGCGAGGGGTTCGGCCGGTTCGACATCACCAAGGAGGTGGCCCTTGGGCTCACCTTCCGGTCGTTGGCGGTAACCGCCAAAGACACCCTGGATTACTATCACGCCCAGTCCGCGGAGCGCCAAGAGCGGCTCCGGGCCGGGATCACGGCCGCCCGCGAGGCCGAGGTCCTGGCCGCCTGGCACGCCCGGGCGGGGTAACCGGCCTGTTCGGTTCCGGCCCGACCCGACCGGACCCGCCCCGGGCCCCAAGGCCGGCTTGCGTCCCGCTGGCCGGTACTCTATACTTAAAGGCTACAAACACTTACGGGCCAAGACGCAGCGGGTTGTGAGGACGAAGACAATGGGGTACGACAAGCAAGCAGTCATGGTGAAGCACGGCCAGCATCCGTCCGACACAGGGTCGACCAAGGTGCAGGTGGCCATGCTCACCGAGCGGATCAACTCACTGACCGATCACTTTCGGACCCACGCGAAAGATCATCACGGTCGGCGAGGCCTCCTCAAGATGGTCGGCCAGCGCAGACGCCTGCTGACCTATCTTCGCAACACCGATCTGTCGACGTACCGGGCGCTGATCAGCGACCTCGGGCTCCGTCACTAGACACCCGCGCCACGAGGGCGTCCCCACTTCGAGGACGCCCTTCGTGTTTTGCGGGGGTCGGGGCGGACGTGCGTCCGCCCTCACCACACACGAGGGTTCTTCCTTTGCATCGCATTGAAACGACGTTCGCGGGCCGCCCGCTCATTCTGGAAACCGGGCGCTTGGCCAAGCAGGCCGCAGGATCCGTGTTGATTCAGTTCGGCGACACCGTGGTGCTCGCCGCCGTCACCGTCAGTCCCAACCAGTCATCGCTCCCCTTCTTTCCCCTGACGGTCGAGTACCGCGAGAAGGCCTACGCCGCCGGCAAGATCCCGGGCGGGTTCATCAAGCGGGAGGGCCGCCCGTCGGACAAGGAGATCTTGGCCTGCCGGATCATCGACCGGTCGATCCGGCCGCTGTTTCCGGAAGGCTTCAAGAACGAAGTCCAAGTCTTCGTCACGGTGATTTCGGCCGATCAGGAACACGACGCGGACGTCCTCGGCGCCTTCGCGGCCTCGGCGGCCTTGTCGCTGTCCCCGGTGCCGTGGAATGGTCCGCTGGCGACCGTTCGAGTCGGCCGGGTCGAGGGCAACTGGATTCTCAACCCGACGTTCCATCAGCTCGAGTACTCCGATATCGACCTGACGGTGAGCGGCAGTGGTGAGTTCGTGGACATGGTCGAGGGCGGGGCGCTCGAAGTTTCCGAGGCGGACCTGATCGAAGCCCTCAAGGTGGCTCAGAAGGGCATTCGCGAGCTCCGCGGGCACGTCGAGACGTTGGTGTCCAAGTCCACGGTCAAGAAGATGGCCTGGACGAAACTGGGGATCGACGCGGCGGTCGGTAAGCGGGTCCGCGAGTTGGCCGAGAAGGACATGACGAAAGCCATCAACCACAAGGACAAAGCCGGCCGGGCTGCCCAGCTCAGGGCGGTCAGGGACGCGACGCTGGCCGCGATCGCCACCGAGTTTCCCGACAAGGTGAAGGACGCCGAGCGGGAGATGGAGGAGATCGAGTACCGGACGATGCGCCATCAGGTGCTCGAGAAGGGCGAGCGGATCGACGGCCGAGATCTGGAGACCGTCCGGCCGATTTCGATCGAGGCGGGCTGGTTGCCCCGAGTCCACGGTTCGGCGTTGTTCACCCGCGGCCAGACCCAGGCGCTGGTGGCCGTGACCCTGGGCACCTCCGACGACGAGCAGCGGATCGACTCGATCGACGTGCCCGGCGAAGCGACCAAGTCGTTCATGCTCCACTACAACTTCCCGCCCTACTCCACCGGCGAGGTTCGGCCGATTCGCGGCACCAGTCGGCGGGAGATCGGGCATGGGGCCTTGGCGGAGCGGGCGCTGCAGGCGCTCTTGCCGGCATTCGACACCTTCCCGTACACACTTCGGGTGGTGTCCGAGACTCTCGAGTCGAACGGCTCCTCGTCGATGGCCACGGTGTGCGGTGGCTCGCTGGCGCTGATGGATGCCGGGGTGCCGATGAAGGCCCCATGCGCCGGCGTCGCGATGGGCCTGATCATGGAAGGCAAGAAGATCGCCGTGCTCACCGACATCCTCGGCAGCGAGGATCACCTCGGCGACATGGACTTCAAGGTGGCCGGGACGGCGAAGGGTATCACCTCGATCCAAATGGACATCAAGATCGACGGGTTGACGCTCGATATCATGGCGGATGCGATGGAGAAGGCTCGTCGCGGCCGGCTCCACATTCTCGCCGAGATGAATAAGGTGCTCGGAGCGGCTCGGCCGGAGCTGTCGAAGTATGCGCCGCGGATCTTCACGATGATGATCAAGCCCGACAAGATCGGCGACGTCATCGGTCCGAAGGGCAAGACCATCCGGGGCATTCAGGACGCGACCGGCGCCAAGATCTCGATCGAAGACTCGGGTCTGGTCACCATTGCGGCGGTCGGCGGCGAAGCGGGTGAGAAGGCTCGCGACATGGTCATGTCGCTGGTTGCCGAGCCCGAAGTCGGCCGAATTTACGAGGGGCCGGTCAAGAGCACCACGGCGTTCGGCGCCTTCGTCGAAATCATCCCGGGGGTCGAGGGCCTGCTGCATATCAGCGAGCTGCAGCACGGCCGGACCGAGAAGACCGAGGACGTGGTCAAGAAAGGCGACGTCGTCCGGGTTCAGCTGCTCGAGGTCGACGATCGAGGCCGGATGAAGTTGTCCCGAAAGGCGTTGCTGCCGAAGGAGTGATGGTGGTTCGAGAGCAACTCGACGAGCGGCTCTACCGGACCACCGCGCCTAACGGCCTCCAGGTCGTCACGGAGCACCTCCCGGGGCTCCGGTCGGCCGCGGTTGGGGTGTGGGTCAGGACCGCGAGCGCTCACGAGCCGCGCCCGTTGATGGGCGCGGCTCATCTGCTCGAACACATGGTGTTCAAGGGAACCGAGCGGCGCTCCGCCAAGGAGATCGCCCTCGCCTTGGAAGTCCGGGGCGGGTCGCTCGACGCGTTTACCAGCCGCGATCACACCAGTTACCAGGCCCACGTGTTGGATGCCGATCTGCCCCTGGCGGTCGACATCCTGACCGATCTGACCCGCCGACCGCTGATCCGCGAGGTCGATCTCGAGCTTGAACGCAACGTCGTGCTCGAGGAGATCAAGGCGGTCGACGACACGCCGGACGATCTGGTCTTCGACCTGTTCGCCACGGCCCTGTGGCCCGACCATCCGTACGGGTACTCGATCCTCGGGACGCCGGAGACGGTCTCGGCGATTACCGCGACCGACCTCCAGGGCTTCCATGCCCGCGGCTATTTCCCCGGCAACTGCGTCGTTACCGCCGCCGGCAACGTCGACCACGACCGGCTGCTGGCCGATCTCGAGCCGGGTGGCTGGTTCGCCGGGGCTGTGGCCCGGCCGGCGCTCGCCCCGATCCCTCCGGTGGCGGCAGCGCGGGGGGTGAGCCGGCAGGTGCCCCGGGAGACCGCCCAGTCTCACCTGGTATGGGGTACCGACACGTTCGACGCCCGGGACGACCGGCGCTACCCATTGGCGATCGTCACCAACGTCTTCGGCGGGGGGATGTCGAGCCGGCTGTTCCAGCGGATCCGGGAAGAGCTGGGCCTTGCCTACGCGGTGTACGCCTTCCAGCAGTACTACCGGGGCACCGGCGTGGCCGGGGTCTACGTCGGGACCCAGCCCCGGTCCGCGGCGCAGGCCAAGGAGGCGGTGGTGGCCGAATATCGGCGGTTGGCGGCCGAGGGGCTCACCGACGATGAACTCGAGGGTGGCCGGCAGCAGCTCAAGGGGCAGCTGATGCTGGCGCTGGAAAACCCGACCAGCCGGATGAACCGGCTGGCGGGATTCGTGTTGAACGACGATCGTTATCGTCGGCTGGATGATGTCCTGGCCGCGATCGACCGGGTCGGTCGCGACGAGGTGATGGCGGTGGCCGGGGAGTACTTCGCGCCGGAGCGTCTCGCCCTCATCGAATTGGGTGGCGAGTCTCAGACCTAACGGAGAGATCCATGATTATCGGCGTTCCCAAAGAGATCAAGACCAATGAGAACCGGGTCGCCCTGGTTCCCGCGGGGTGCGAGGTACTGGTGGAACTCGGGCACGCGGTGGTCGTCGAGAAGGGGGCCGGGCTCGGGAGCGGCTTCAGCGACGAGGACTATCAGCGAGCGGGCGGAAAAACCGCCGGCACCGCCGAGGAGGTCTGGGGCAAGGCCGAGATGATCATGAAGGTGAAGGAACCGATCGCGGTCGAGTGGCCCCGAATGCGGTCGGGGCAGGTGATCTACACCTACTTCCATTTCGCGGCGGCCGAGGAGCTGACCACGGCGGTCGTCAACTCGGGCGCGGTGGCGGTCGCGTATGAGACAGTCCAGCTCCCCACCGGCGAGTTGCCGCTGTTGACGCCAATGTCCGAGGTGGCCGGTCGGATGGCGGTGCAGGAGGGGGCCAAGTACCTCGAGAAGGTCTATGGCGGTCGGGGCGTCCTGCTGGGCGGCGTTCCCGGGGTAGCCCCCGCCGACGTGATCATCATCGGCGGCGGCGTGGTCGGAATCAACGCTGCCAAGATGGCGGCTGGGATGGGGGCCAATGTCACCATCCTCGATCTGTCGCTCGATCGGCTTCGCTACCTCGACGACGTTCTTCCGTCGAACGTCACCACTCTCTACTCGAACCGGTACAACATCCTCGGAGCGATACAGCGGGCCGATCTGGTGGTCGGGGCGGTTCTGATCGCCGGCGCCAAGGCGCCCCGGCTGGTGCGGCGGGAGGATCTCAAGTTGATGAAGCCCGGGGCGGTGATCGTCGACGTCGCGGTGGACCAGGGCGGCTGCGTCGAGACCATCAAACCCACCACCCACGAGAACCCGATCTATTTCGTCGACGGCGTCCTCCACTACGGGGTCGCGAACATGCCGGGCGGGGTGCCGCGTACCTCGACGCTGGCGCTCACCAACGCGACCCTCCCCTACGCCCTCCGGTTAGCCAAACTCGGCTGGAAGGCCGCCTGCCGCCAGGACGGGGCCCTCAAGCTCGGCCTGAACGTGGTCGAGGGGAAGGTGGTCTACCCGGGAGTGGCCGAGGCCTTCGGGCTCCCGCTGGTCCCGGTCGACAGCCTCCTCTGACCTTGCCCTGATGGCGACGGTCCAGATCGTTCGGCTCCCCCACGGTGACGGGCTGCCGCTCCCGGAGCCCCAAACCATCGGGTCGGCCGGCGCCGACATTGCCGCCGCCGAGGGCGGGGTGCTGGGACCGCTGGAGCGCCGGCTGTTCCCGACCGGGTTCGCCGTGGCCATCCCCCCCGGGTTCGAGATTCAGATCCGCCCGCGGTCCGGCCTCGCGATCCGCCACGGGGTTACCCTGCCTAACAGCCCCGCCACGATTGACAGCGACTACCGGGGGGAGCTCAAGGTCGGTCTCGTCAACCTTGGCCGGGAGCCCTTCGAGGTCACCCGGGGCATGCGGATTGCCCAGTTGGTGCTGGCCAGGGTGGAACCTGTGCAATTCGAGCAGGTCGACTCGTTACCACCTACCGAACGGGGGCATGGCGGGTTCGGCAGCACTGGAGTCTAGCCCCCGATCGCTTGTGGAACTCTTTGCAGGACATTACTTTAGGCTTCGCTTGGGGATGGTGGGCGGGTCCGGGGGGCCAGGTCAAAATCGATGAAGTTTCCGTTCAAATTTGATTCGCTGCTGCCCGCGAACGAGATCGCGGTCGACCTTGGCACGGCCAACACCCTCGTCTACGTAAAAGGCGAGGGGATCGTGCTGAATGAGCCGTCGGTGGTGGCGATCGATCGCGCCACCGGCGAACCGCGAGCGTTCGGTCTCGACGCGAAGCGAATGTTAGGCAGGACCCCGGAAGGGATCATCGCGGTCCGGCCGCTCAAGGATGGGGTCATCGCCGACTTCGAGCGGACCGAGAAGATGCTTCGCCATTTTCTCGGCACCATCATCAACAAACATTTTTTTCGGGTCAAGCCGATGGTGATCGTGGCGGTGCCGTCGGGGATCACCGAGGTCGAGCGTCGCGCGGTCCGTGACTCGGCGGAGACGGCTGGGGCGAAAGAGGTGTGGATGGTCGCCGAGCCGATGGCCGCGGCGATCGGCGTCGGTCTCCCGGTCGAGACGCCGACCGGCAACATGGTGATCGACATTGGCGGCGGAACCACCGAGATCGCCGTGATCGCGCTGTCCGGCATCGTCTGCGATACCTCGATTCGCACCGGGGGCGACGAACTCGATCAAGCAATCGTCCAGTTCATGCGGAAGAACTACAACCTGCTCGTCGGGGAGCCCACCGCCGAGGCAATCAAGATCAAGATCGGCTCGGCCTATCCGTCGGGCGAAGAGCGGGAGATGGAAGTCAAAGGCCGCGACTTGGTGTCGGGCATTCCGAAGACCGTCCGGGTGCACTCGACCGAGGTCCGCGAGGCGGTCCAGGAGCCGATCCAGCAGATCGTCGACGCGGTCCGGCGGGCGCTCGAGATCACCCCGCCGGAACTGGCCAGCGACATCGTGGATCGCGGGATCGTGATGACCGGGGGCGGCGCGCTGATTCGGGGGCTCGATCTGTTGCTCTCGCAGGAGACCGGATTGCCGATCCATGTCGATGAAGATCCGCTGACCTGCGTGGTGCGAGGTACCGGTCGGATCCTCGACGAGTACGAGAAGTATCGCAACGTTCTGACGAGATGAGATGAGGGCGAACGGGGGACGGTCGCTCTCACGAAGCGACACCCTCCTGCTGGGGGTTTGCCTCGCGCTGTCGGTGACCGCGTTGCTCCTCCCGTCCCGATGGGCTCTCGCCTTCGCCGACGGCGTCCGCGGAACGGCACTCGCCCCGTTGGTGTGGCTCCAGAAGAACGCCGAAGAACAGCGGACCAGTCGCCTCCGACTTCGCGCCATCACCGCGGCCCGTGACTCGGTGGCACTCGCCGCCCAGTCCCTTGCCGCCCTCCAAGCCGAAAACGAGCAACTCCGCGGCCTGTTGGCTCTCAAGGCCAGGACCTCATACCCGACCATCCCCGCCGAGGTGCTCCACCAAACCGCGGTCACCGACGGGCGGACCTTGCTGTTGGGTGCCGGAACCCGGGCCGGCGTCCAGCCCGGGAGCCCGGTGGTGTCGCCGGAGGGACTGGTGGGCCTCGTCATCAGCGCCGACGGCCAATCGTCGATCGCGATGACCTGGGCCCACCCCGACTTCGCGGTCAGCGCCATCACCGCGGACGGCAGCGTCCTGGGGCTGGTGGCTCCGGCGCCGAGCGGGTCGGCCAGCGAGGCGTTCCTGGAGCTGCGGGGCGTGCCGTATCGCGACACCGTGGCCGTCGGTACGCTGGTGCTCACCTCCGGGCTACCAGGGGTGTATCCGAAGGGCATCCCGATCGGCCGAGTCGCGGGGGTCAGGCGGGAGGAGTTGGGCTGGGAGCGGGTGTACCGGGTCGGTCCGCTGGTCAATCCCGGGCGGGTCACCCACGTGCTGGTGTATCGGGTCGGTTCGGGCCCTTCCGGAGGGCCATCATGAGCGCGCCGCGACAGGGGCGCCGGTGGCGGGTTGGCGTGGTGATCGCGGGACTAGTGACCCTCCATTTCTATCTCCGACCCTGGTTCGGCGAGGGCGGAGCGGCCCCCGATTTGCTGCTCTTGGCGATGCTGCTGGTCGCGATTCGGACCCGTCCGGGGACGGCGGCAATCATCGGGTTCGTGGTCGGCTTGGTCACTGACATTCTTACCCCGGCCCGGTTCGGGGCGGGGGCCTTGGCCCACACGGTGGTGGGCTACCTGGCGGCCTGGGGGCGAGGGTTGTTCTTTCCAGACAACCTGCTGGTCAACGCCGGGGTCTTCGCGGGTGGGGTCTGGTTGCGAACGCTGCTGGTGTTGTTGGCGAGTCAGGCGACCTTCGCCGAGTTGACCCGGGTGGCTTTGATTTGGTCGCCGATTCAGGCGGTCGTGACCGCCATCGTGGGGGTCATCGTGGTCGTCGTGTTCCGAGACTGGTTGGCGATTCGGTTGGACGAATGAGCAGCGCTTTTACGACCTTTCGGGTCCGGGAACGGGCCGGTGCCGCCACGGTGGTGCTGGTGCTCGCGTTCGTGTTTCTCCTCAGTGCCTTCTTTCGGGCCCAGATCCTCGGGTCCGACTCCTACCGCCGTCAATCCGAAAAGAACCGGCTCCGCCGACTGACGTTGGAGTCCCCGCGGGGGACGATCCTCGATCGCTACGGGGAGCCGATCGCGGAAAACGCGCCGGGCTTCACGGTCAAGGTGATCGCGTCGTCGGCGGACTCACTGCGGGCCCTGTTGCGGCGGATGGCGAAGTACGTTCCCGAGACGGCCGACGTCGAAGAGGAAGTGGTCCGCCGATACCAGGCGGCGCGATTCCAGCCCGCGCTGGTGTTCGCCAATGCCAGCCTCGGGGCGGTCGCCGCGTTGGAGGAGCACCGCTACCTCCTTCCCGGGTTGGTGATTCGGACCGAGCCGCGTCGGCTCTACGCGACGGGCAAGGCGGTGGCCCATTTGGTCGGCTATGTCACCGAGGTGTCGGACGCGGACCTCGACAAGGGCAGCTACCCCGGCGCCCGTCCCGGCACCCTGGTCGGCAAGGACGGCCTCGAGGCGACCTACGACTCGGTGGTGCGGGGGATCGAGGGCGAGTCCTTCATCGAGGTCGACGCGCGGGGTCGGATGGTTCGTGACGAGAGCGCCTCGCCGTCGCTCAAACCGGTGGCCGGCGAACCGATTCGAACCACGATCGATCTCGACCTGCAAACGTTCATCGACAGCATGTGGACGGCGGACCGTCCCGGGGTGCGGGGGGCCATGGTCGCGATGCAGCCGAACGGGGAAGTGCTCGCCCTCTACTCGGCGCCGACCTTCGATCCGAACGAGTTCATCTCGGGGATCACCGGCCGGCGCTGGGCGGCGCTGAACACCGACGAGGCCAAGCCGCTGTTCAACCGAGCCACCCGAGGGGCGTTTCCCCCGGGGTCACCGTTCAAGCTGGTGACCGCAGCCGTGGCGCTCAAACGGGGGTTGGTGGACTTCTCGAGCCGCATGCCGCAATCCTGCGGCGGTGGGCTCCGGTTCGGCAACCGAGTCTTTCATTGCTGGAAGAAGGCCGGTCACGGCTCGCTCGATTTGACCAACGCGATCGCCAACAGCTGCAACGTCTACTTCTACCAGCTCGGCCTCAAGATCGGCCTCCCCAACTTGCTCAGTGAAGTGACCGCGATGGGTTTGGGTGAGCGCACCGGGTTCGATCTCGGGTTCGAGCGCAGCTCGCTGTTCCCGCCGTCGACGGCCTACTACGATCGCCTCTATGGCCCTCGCGGGTGGAGCAACGCGGTGACCCTCAATCTATCGATCGGGCAAGGGGAGAGCGAGCAGACCCTGATCAGCCAGGTCCGCTTCTACGCGGCGCTTGCCGGTGACGGGACGCTGCCGATTCCGTACGTGGTGACCCCACCGACCGGGAAGGTCAAGTCGCTCGGGCTCTCGCCCGACCAGCTGGAAGGGCTCCGAGCGGCGATGCAGCAAGTGGTGGATCGGGGCACGGCGGCCGCGAGCGGTGGGCGCGACCTCAGGGTCGCCGGTAAGACTGGGACGGCCCAGAACCCCCATGGCGACGACCACGGGTGGTTCGTCGCCTTCGCCCCAGCGGACAAGCCGACGATCGTGGTCGGCAGCATCATGGAGTTCTCGAAGCACGGCTCGGGCGTGGCGCCGTACGTGGTCCGGGCGATCAGGCGGTACCTCGGACGGACCGACCCGGAGCTGGCGAAGGCGCAAGTGAAGGTGGTCATCATCCAGGGGGACTCGGCGACCACCGCCTCAGATCTTCCCCCTGACAGCCTGTCGCTCCCCGTCCCCCCTCGCTGAATGCGGACCACTCTCGACCGCGGCCTCATCGCCACCCTGTTGCTCCTGGTCGGCTATGGCTTGGCGATGGTGTATTCGGCGGGGCATACCGATGTCGTGACGTCCGGTAGCGGGGCCTGGATCCGTCAGGTCGTCTGGATGGTGTTGGCCACGGCGATGGGAGCGGTGGCGTTTCGGGCCTCATCCCGGATCCTGGAATGGGCGGCACCGTGGATCTACGGTTTCGGGCTCTGCCTGCTCGTCTTGGTGCTATTGACCGGTACTGGGGCCGGGACCGCGGCCGGGACCAAGAGCTGGCTCGCGATCGGCGGGATTCGGCTCGGGCAACCCGTCGAACTGGCGAAGCTCGCCACCATCCTGTTGCTGGCCCGCTACTGCTCGGGCCTCCGGCAACCGCCGCAGACCCTCCGAGAGCTGGTCAAACCGGGACTGATCGCCGGCGTTCCCTTCCTCTTGGTCATGGCGCAGCCGGATCTCGGCAGCGCGATCGTCTTCGTCGGAATCCTCTTCGCGATCCTGTACTGGTCGGGGGTTCGGCCTTCGTTGCTCCTCCTGCTCGCGTCTCCCCTGATCAGCCTGATCCTGGCGGTCGACACCGGCTGGTGGGGCGCGTGGATCCTGGTGCTCACCGGCCTGCTGCTCCTCTGGCGTACCTATCTGACCGAAGGGGTGTTCATCTGGGTCGTCAACTCGGCGATGGGCGTGCTGGCGATCGTGCTGTGGAACCGGCTCAAACCCTACCAGCAGCAACGGCTGATCTCGTTCGTCAACCCAGAGGCCGACCCGGTGAAGTCCGGCTATCAGGCGATCCAGTCGAAGGTCGCGATCGGCTCGGGCGGCTGGTTCGGCAACGGGTATCTCGACGGTCCCCAGAAACGGCTCGCCTTCCTGCCGGAGCAGCCCACGGACTTCATCTTCTCGGTGGTCGGCGAAGAGCTCGGGTTCGTCGGCGTGGTCGTGGCCTTGGCCCTCTTCTTCGTGTTGTTCGTGAAGATGATCGGGATCGCCCGCCGGTCCACCAACACCTTCAGCAGTCTGCTCGTGTTCGGCGTGATCGGCCTGTTGTTCACCCACGTGTTCGAAAACGTCGGGATGACCATCAATGTGATGCCGATCACAGGAATCCCGCTGCCGTTCTTTTCCTACGGTGGATCCTTCGTGCTGGCGTGCGGGCTGGCCATGGGACTGGTGTTGCGAGTCGCCTGGGACAGCCGACTCGCCGGCTATGCTGATTAACGACAACAACTTAGCTGTCAGGCCCTGGCGGGAATCTCCCCCGACCGCCAGATTCCTCCGCCAGTCCCGCGACCAAAGAGGCCTGTGTCGGCTTGGTTTAAGAAGGAACGGAAGCAACGTGTCTCGCAACGCGCCCGCCTCGAGATCCCCCGCGACGCGTGGGACAAGTGCGAGTCCTGCGACCATGTCGACATCCGGGAACGGTTCGAGCGCGAGCTCAACGTCTGTCCGAACTGCAGCCATCACCGCCGGTTCAGTGCCGAGGAGTACATCGAGCTGTTGACCGACGCCGGATCCTGGCGAGAGCTCAACCATACCCTCCGTTCGCTCGACCCACTCGACTTCGAACACTACGCCGATCGCACCAAGGCCTCCCAGGAGAAGACCGGCCAACTGGACGCGATTTACACCGGTCTCGGCAAGCTGGAGGGCATTCCGCTCCACCTCGGGGTGATGAACTTCGGGTACATGGGCGGCTCGATGGGGTCGGTGGTCGGCGAAAAGATTGCCCGCCTCGCCCGTCGCTCGGCTGACAAGGGAGTCCCGCTGGTACTGATCTGTGCCTCAGGCGGCGCCCGGATGCAGGAGGGGGTGCTCTCGCTGATGCAGATGGCAAAGGCGTCCACGGCGATCGCGGATGTCCGGCGCCAGGCCGTGCCGTTCATCACGGTGCTGACCAATCCGACCACCGGCGGGGTGTCCGCGAGCTACGCGATGCAAGGCGACACCATCCTGGCCGAGCCGGGCGCGGTGATCGGCTTCGCGGGCCAGCGGGTCATCAAGCAGACGATCGGGCAGGATCTCCCCGACGGGTTCCAGACCGCCGAGTTCCTCCTCGAGCACGGTCAGATCGACGACGTGGTGCCCCGCGGTTCTTTGCGGGAGACGACTACCCGCCTCCTTCGCCACATGATGGGGCACAAGGGCGACCCCGGGCCGATCGCCGGCCGCGAAACCGCCTAGCACCTCCGCCTCACGATCCCGGCCGGTTTCGATGCTGTCCTACCAAGAGGCGGTGGACTTCCTTTTTCCCCGCACCACCACGATTCGCTTTGGACTCGAGCGCACCCTCGAGTTGTTGGATGTGGTCGGGGCACCCCACCGGGTGGTACCGTCCATTCACGTCGGGGGAACGAACGGGAAGGGGAGCGTCACCACGCTCGTCGCCGCGGCCCTGGCGGAGGCGGGGTGGCGAGTGGGGGTCTACACCTCGCCGCATCTGGTGAGTTTCCGGGAGCGGATCACCGTCCTGGGTCAGCCGATCTCCGAGGCGGCCGTCGCGATGTGGACGACACGGCTCAAACCGGACATCGAGCGCCTGGGGGCGACTTTCTTCGAAGCGAGCACGGCCATCGCGTTCGCCGACCTGGCGGCTCGGGGGGCCGAGATCGCGGTGATCGAGGTCGGACTGGGGGGCCGGCTGGACAGCACCAACGTCGTCGACCCGCTGGTGAGCGGGGTCACCAAGATCGCGATGGACCATCAGAAGTACCTCGGGGAGACCCTCGAGGCGATCGCCGCGGAGAAGGCCGGCATCGCCAAGCCGGGAGCCCCGTTCATCATCGGCGAGCGCGATCCACGGCTGGTCGAGGTCCTCCGCCAAGCGGCGCGAACCGCGGTCCGGAACCGGAGCCCTGCCGCGACCGCCGACATCCGCGTGGTGCCGCCGGAGTACGAGTGGACCGGCCCGCTCGGCCTCCTCGGCCGACACCAGCGTCGCAACGCGGCGGTCGCGCAGGGCATTCTGATGGCCCTGCCGGGCAGCTATCGCCCTGGGCCCGAGGCGGTCGCCGCCGGGTTCGCCTCGGCATTCATCCCGGGGCGCCTCGACCGACGGGGCCGGTGGGTGTTCGACGTGGCCCACAACCCGGACGGGGTCCAGGCCCTGGTCGCGGCCATCGACGACCTGGCGCTACCGCGGCCGATCAACGCGCTGGTTTCGATCCTGAGCGACAAGGATTGGCCGGAGATGCTGGTTGCCCTGGACCGGGGGGTCGACCGGGGGATCCTGACCGTGGCCCCGACCGCCTCCGGGCGGCGATGGAACTCGGAATGGCTGACCCGCTGGCTCCACAACCGGGATCGGCCCCCTGCCCGGGCCTCCTGGCGGCTGATCGAGGACTTCGACCTGGCCCTGGCCGAGGTACAGCGCGAGGCGGGCACGATCCTGGTCACCGGGTCGTTCCACACGGTCGGGGACGTGATGGCCGCCGTCGGGCTCACCCCGTTTTGACCGCGCGGAGGCGTGAGGCAACTGCAGGGCCCGCTTATATTTGGGCATGTCGATCCAGGGGCTCCCCGGTTTTCGCGATTTCTATCCCGATGAACTCTCGGTTCGGTCCCACGTTTTCGGGGCGATGCGCCGGGTGGCGCAGCGGTATGGCTTCGAGGAGTACGATGGGCCGCCGCTCGAGCCGCTCGAACTGTACACCCAGAAGAGTGGCGAGGAGATCGTCGGGCAGCTCTACAGCTTTCGAGACAAGGGCAACCGGGACGTCGCGCTGCGGCCGGAGATGACGCCGACCTTGGCGCGAATGGTCGCGCCCAAGGTGTCCGCGCTCAAGAAGCCGATCCGGTGGTTCTCGATCCCGCAACTGTTTCGCTACGAGCGCCAGCAGCGGGGACGCCTCCGGGAGCATTTCCAGCTCAACTGCGATCTGATCGGGGAGGCGGGGCCGCTGGCCGACGCGGAGATCATCGCGGTGGCGATCGACGTGATGCGGGAGCTCGGGCTCGGGGCGGCCGACGTCCGGGTGCGGATCTCCGACCGGCGGCTCCTCAAGGGAATTCTCTCCGAGATCGGGTTCACCGAGGCGCAGGGGCCGCTGGCGTTCCAGGCGCTCGACAAGCTGGGCCGGGGCGAGTACGACCCGCGGCGTCAGGCGCTCCTGGCCGGGGGGGCGACGGAGTCGCAGGTGGCCCGGCTCGAGTCCCTCGGGGGGGTCCGGGTCTGGGCCGACCTCGAACGGGACTTCCCGGCGGCCGTGGGGCACGGCGCGGCGTTGAGCGCCACGATCGCGGCCCTCGGCGCGATGGGGCTAGGGGACTTCCTCGACCTCGACCTGACCATCGTCCGGGGGCTCGCCTACTACACCGGCACCGTCTTCGAGCTGTTCGACGCCGGGCGGTCGCTCCGGGCCATCTGCGGCGGCGGGCGCTACGATGGGCTGCTGGAGGCGCTGGGCGGGGCGGCGGCCCCGGCGTTAGGCTTCGGGATGGGCGACGTGGTGCTCACCGAGCTGCTCCGAGACCGCGGCCTCCTCCCGGCGCCACCGGCGAGCGTCGATGTCTTCCTGGCGCTGGTCTCGATCGACGATCGGCTCTTCGCGCTGGGGCTGGCGCACCGCCTTCGGGACGAGGGGTTTCGGGTCGAGTATTCGTTCTCCGAGCCGTCGCTCGGCAAGCAGTTCAAGTTGGCCGACGCCCGGCGGGCGACCGTCGTCGTGGTGGCCGGGCCCGACGACCGAGCCCGCGGCGAAGTGGTCGTCAAGTTTCTCGCCGACGGGTCGCAGCAGTCGGTGCCGACGGGCGACCTGGTTGGAGCGCTCGAGGCGAGAGGGTGTCGCAGGCTGACCCGATGATCGGGGCCGCCTTTCCTCAATTCCGCGGAAGTGGTACCAGATGTCCGATAAAGCACTAACCACGAGGGCGCAGGACTTCAGCGCCTGGTACAACGAACTGATCGCCCGAGCCGAGCTGGCCGATTACAGCCCGGTTCGCGGCTGCATGGTGATCCGACCCAACGGCTACGCGATCTGGGAGCAGATGCAGGCCGCGCTCGACGGGATGTTCAAGGAGACCGGGCACGAGAACGCCTACTTCCCGCTGTTCATCCCGCAGAGTTTTCTCGCCAAGGAGGCCGAGCACGTCGAGGGCTTCGCGCCCGAAACGGCGGTCGTCACCATCGGCGGCGGCAAGGAGCTCGAGGAGCCCCTGGTGGTGCGACCCACGTCGGAGACGATCATCGGATCGATGTTCTCCAAGTGGATCCAGAGTTATCGCGACCTCCCGGTGCTGATGAACCAGTGGTGCAACGTGGTCCGGTGGGAGATGCGGACTCGGCTGTTCCTCCGGACGACGGAATTCCTCTGGCAAGAGGGGCACACCGCTCATGTCACCGAGGCCGAGGCCGAAGAGGAGACGCTGAAGATGCTGGGCGTCTACCGAACCTTCCAGGAGCAGTACCTGGCGATTCCGGTGATCACCGGCCGAAAGACCGACAGCGAACGGTTCGCGGGTGCGCTACGGACCTACGCCCTCGAAGCGCTGATGCAGGACAACAAGGCGCTGCAGATGGGCACCAGTCACAACCTTGGCCAGAACTTCGCCAAGGCGTTCGACATCTCGTTCCAGACGGCCGACGGGTCGATGGACCATGTCTGGAGCACCTCGTGGGGCTCGTCGACGCGGATGATCGGCGGGATGATCATGGTCCACAGCGACGACAACGGCCTGGTGTGCCCACCCCGGCTCGCCCAGCGGCAGGTGGTGATCGTCCCGATCTACAAGACGGACGCCGAGCGGGCCCAAGTGCTCGAGGCGGCCACCGCGGTCGCGCGGGATCTCAAGGCGGCCGGGTTGCGGGTCCACGTCGACGGGCGGGAGGGGATCAAGCCCGGCGCCAAGTACTACGAATGGGAAGCCCGAGGGGTCCCGTTCCGACTCGAGCTCGGTCCGCGCGACCTGGCCAATCGCACCGTGATGCTGGCTCGACGCACCGGCGGACCCAAAGCGATTCAGAGCATCGATGGCCTGGCGACCATGCTGGTGGCCGAAGTCGAGCTGATGCAAAAAGCGCTCTTCGTGGCGGCGCAGGCTCGCCGCGAGGCCGGGACCCTGCGGTACCCGAAGAGCAAACAAGAGTTCATCGATTTCATCGAGGGCGGTGGAGGCTTCATTCACGCCGGCTGGTGCGGTGACCCAGCGGTCGAGGCCGAGATCAAGGAGACGACCAAGGCCACGATTCGGGTGCTGCCGGATCCGGAGTTTCGAACCGGACCGGTGCCCGAGCGGTGCATTTGGACCGGGCAGCCCGCCAAGCACGAGGCGGTGTGGGCGAGGGCCTACTGAGCACCGCGCCGACGGTGGCTGCGGAGGCCGTTTGGGAGGATCCCAGTGGGCTGTTCGAGGATGCCGGCCTGGAGCGGGGTCCCGACGGCGTGCTCCGAATGGGTGGGCTTTCCCTCGACGCGATCGCGGCTGACGTCGGCACGCCGGCCTATCTGTATCATGCCCCGTCGATTCGCCGCCGCTACCGGGAACTCACGGCGGCCTTCGCCCCGCTGGCGGCGAAGGTGTACTTCGCGGTCAAGGCGAACGGCAACCTCGCCGTGCTCCGCCTCCTCCGGGAACTCGGGGCCGGGGCCGACATCGTCTCGGGGGGCGAGTTGGCGCGCGCCCGCGCCGCGGGGTTCGAGCCCCGGTCGATCGTGTTCAGTGGCGTGGGCAAGGGCGTCGACGAGTTGGCGGCGGCCGTCGAGGCGGGGGTCGGCAGCATCAACCTGGAATCGGCTGACGAGCTGAGCGCGCTCGAGCGGTTGGTGGCGGGCCGCGACCTGCGCGAGCCGGTGCGGCTCGGGATTCGGGTCAATCCGGATGTCGCGGCCGCCACCCATCCCTACATCACCACGGGAGCGAGCGGAATCAAGTTCGGGGTACCGGCCGACCAAGTGCCGATGCTGGCCTCGAGGGTCGCGACGAATCCGCGGTTCAAGTTGGTGAACCTGGCGATGCATCTGGGCAGTCAGATTCTCGATCCGGCGCCGATCGTCGCCGGGGCCGAGAAACTACGGGGGCTGCTCGACTCCATCCGCGGGTCGGGGATAGGCACGGTTGAGGCGCTCGACATCGGCGGCGGGCTGGGGATTCGCTATCAGGACGAGACCCCGTTGTCACCGGTCGCCCTGGCGGCCGGGCTCAGCCCGATCCTGGCGGGAGCCGGCGTCGCGCTTCACCTCGAGCCCGGTCGCTATCTGATCGGCAGCGCGGGCGTGTTGCTGGCCCGGGTGTTGTTCCGGAAGCAATCGGGAGGCAAACATTTCGTCATCGTCGACGCGGCCATGAACGACTTGGTCCGGCCGAGCCACTACCAGGCCCACCACGCCATCGTCGAGGTGACCCGCCACCGGCGCGGGGTCCGGATCGTCGACGTGGTGGGGCCGGTGTGTGAAACCGGTGACTTCCTGGCCCTGGACCGGCCGTTGCCCTCGGTCGAACCGGGGGAGACGCTGGCCGTGTTGTGCGCCGGCGCCTACGGCTTCACCATGGCGTCGAACTACAACACCCGACCGCGACCCCCCGAGGTGATGGTCGATCGCGGGCGCTATGCGGTGGCTCGTCCCCGAGAGACCATCGAGTCGATTCTCGCCGCCGAGAAGGCCGAACCCTTTGCCTAAAGCGAACCAGCCCGTGCGCCGCAACGCCATCCTGATTCTCGACTACGGGTCCCAATTCACCCAGCTGATCGCTCGCCGGGTGCGCGAAGCCCACGTCTACTGCGAGATCCACCCACCGACTCGTTCGGTCGAATGGATTCGGGAATGGAACCCGATCGGAATCATCCTCTCTGGTGGCCCGAACTCGGTGTATGACGAAGGGGCGCCGACGGCCGATCCTCAGCTCTTCGAGCTAGGGGTTCCGATTCTCGGATTGTGCTACGGGATGCAGCTGATGGCCCAGGCCAGCGGGGGCATGGTGGTTCCGGCTGGCCGACGGGAGTATGGGAGGGCGCAGGTGACCGTGCTCGGCGGTCGGTTGTTCGAGAGCTTCGGGCCGAACGAAACCACCACGGTGTGGATGAGCCACGGCGACCACGTCGAGACCGCTCCGCCCGGGTATCGAGTCACCGCCTCGAGCGAGAATAGTCCGATCGCCGGGATGGAGCACGAGACTTTGCCGCTCTTGGCGGTCCAGTTCCATCCCGAGGTGGCCCACACGGCCCGCGGCGGCGAGATCATCAACGCCTTTCTCTTCGACGTCTGCGACGCTACGGCGGACTGGACGTCGGCGCACTTCATCGAAGCCGAGGTGGCCAAGGTCCGCGCTCAGGTGGGTCCGACCGCCCGGGTCATCTGCGGTCTGTCGGGTGGGGTCGATTCCGCGGTCGCGGCGGCGTTGGTGCATCGCGCGGTCGGCGATCGGCTCACCTGCATATTCGTCGACCACGGTCTGCTCCGGCTGCACGAGCGGGAACAGGTCGAGCACACCTTCCGCCGCCACTTGGGAATCGATCTTCGGACGGTCGACGCGAGCGAGCGGTTTCTCGAGCTCCTCGCCGGGGTGAGCGACCCGGAGGAAAAGCGGAAGATCATCGGTCGAACCTTCATCGAAGTGTTCGAGCAGGCTTCGAAGTCGGTCGGGGAGGGGGTGGGCTTCTTGGTGCAGGGAACCCTCTATCCCGACGTGATCGAGTCCTTTTCGCCGCGGGGCGGGCCGTCGGTCACGATCAAGACACACCATAACGTCGGCGGGCTGCCCGAGCGGCTCCCTTTCAAGCTGATCGAGCCACTCCGCGAACTATTCAAGGACGAGGTGCGGGCGGTCGGCCGTGACCTCGGCCTGCCGGAAGAGATCGTCGGTCGGCACCCGTTCCCGGGCCCGGGCCTGGCGATTCGGATCATCGGCGAGTTGACCCGGGAGTCGCTCGAGGTGCTCCGTCTTGCCGACGCGATCTACCTCGAGGAGATCCGGGCCGCGGGACTCTACAACGCCATCTGGCAGGCGTTCGCGGTGTTGCTGCCGATCCGTTCGGTGGGGGTGATGGGCGACCATCGAACCTACGAGCAGGTCGTGGCGCTCCGGGCGGTGACGAGTCGAGACGGGATGACCGCCGACTGGTTCCCGTTTCCACCCGAGGTGCTGGCTCAGGCATCGAGCCGGATCGCCAACGAGGTTCGAGGGGTGAATCGGGTCGTCTACGACGTGAGTTCGAAGCCGCCCGCGACGATCGAGTGGGAGTAGGCTAGACCCCTTTCTGGTCGAGAAGGGCAAAAAAGTCGTCGACCGCCTCGAGGCGCTGCAGCCGGTCGAGGGTGTCCGGTTCCTTGGCGAGTTGGGCGATCCGGCCGAGGACCGGGAGATACTGATTGGAGATCTCGTTCGGCGGCGCGACGATGAGGAAGACGCCGTGGACGAGACGCTGATCGTCGGCCGCGAAGTCGATGCCGTGGACGCTCCGCCCAAAGCTCAAGCGAAGGCGAGTGACCGCCAGCGACCGGCAGTGGGGAATGGCGATCCCCCTTCCTATCCCGGTGGAGCCGGTCTGCTCGCGCCGCTGAATCAAGCGGGCGATCACTCCTTGGGTCCGTTCGTCCACGCCAAGAAGGCCGATCATCTCGGTGATCGTGTCGTCCCGGTTGGTCGATTGGAGGGCGAGCGAGACCCGCCCGGGCTCGAGGAAATCACGCAGGCGCATGGCGCGGGAAGTCTATGGCTCGGCGCGCCATTCCGGAAGGACCGCCGTGCCGTTTCTGTGAACACTTGGGAGTCGAAGCCGCATTGGATACCAGTCTGGCTCACCGGATCACTCCGGCTCACGGTTTGGCGGCGATCCGCATCGTCGTCGCGGCGCTGCTGTTCCTTCACGGCGTCGCTCGGGTTCGTAACGGCGGGGTCGCGCCGTTCGGTGAGTTCCTCGACGGGAAGGGCTTCCCGTTTGGCCTCGCGATCGCCTGGACGGTGACGGTGCTCGAGCTGGTGGGGACACCGTTGCTCGCCGCCGGGCGACTGGTGCCGATTCTGGCCAGCTACTTCGCCGGGCAGCTCGCCTTCGGGATCGCCCTGGTCCATTTCCCGGAAGGGTGGTTCGTCGTCGGGGCCGGCCGCAACGGGATGGAGTACAGCGTTTTGCTGATCGGCTGCCTCCTGGCGGTGGCAGTAGCGACACCAGGGGCTCGCAAGTAGCTTTCACGCATGCAGTTACCGTACCTTCGCCAACCCGGATTTCCGCTGATCCTGGCCCCCATGGCCGGGGTCTCGGAGCCTCCGTTCCGGCAGATCTGCCGCCGGTTCGGCGCGGATGTGCTGATGACGGAGTTCCTGGCAGCCGAGGCGATCAAGCGCGGCATTCGACGTACCCTCGAGGGCTGTGAGTTCGAGGAAAGCGAGCGTCCCATCGGGGTCCAGATCTATGGGGCCGAGCCCGAAGCCATGGGGCGGGCGGCCGCGATCGTCACCGAGGCGTACCAGCCGGACTTCATCGACATCAACTTCGGCTGTCCGGTCAAGAAAGTGGTCCAACGCAACGGTGGATCGGGGTGCCTTCGCGACCTCGACCTGACCACCCGGATCATCCGGGCCGTGGTCGGCGCGACCCATCTGCCGGTGACGGTCAAGACCCGGAGCGGCTGGAACGACTCGACGCGCCGCCCGGTCGAGATCGCGCTCAGCATGCAGGAGGCGGGCGCCAAGGCGTTCACCCTCCATGCCCGGACCCGGACCCAGATGTTTTCGGGGAAGGCGAACTGGGACGAGATCGCCCAAGTGGTCGAGGCGCTCGACATCCCGGTGATCGGCAACGGCGACGTGGAGACGCCCGACGACGTGGTCGCGATGCGAGCCCATACCGGGTGCGCCGCGGTGATGATCGGGCGGGGGTCGTTCGGCAATCCATGGATCTTTCGGGATGCCCACGCCTTGCTCGAAGGTCGCCCGCCGATCGGCCGCCCCGGGGCGGCGGAACGGTTCGCGGTGGCGCTCGACCATGCGCTGAGGGCGATTCGACTCCAGGGAGATACCCGGCACACCGTGATCGAATTCCGGAAGCACCTCGGTTGGTACACCCGCGGTCTCCCCCAGGCGGCCGCCCTGCGAGAGCGTCTCTTCCAGGTCGAGACGATGGCGGCCGCAGAAGCCACCTTCCGCGACTATCTCGAGCGTAGCGCGGTCGCGGTGTGAGCCGGCCGCTCGTCGAGATTCTCGAGGCCGTCGCGCGGGGCGAGTTGGACCCGGGTGCCGCCTTCGAGCGGCTTCGCCACTTTCCGCTCGAGAACATCGGCGCGGCGCGGATCGACCATCATCGAGTGATCCGACAGGGCCATCCCGAGATCATCTTCGCGAGCCACAAGACCCCCGCCCAAGTCGTCGCGATCGCCGAGCGCTTGGCGGCGGCCCACGGGGGCTTCCTCTGCACCCGGGTAACGTCGGAGCAGGCCGCCGCGCTCGCCACCCGCTTTCCCGAGGCGCGAATCAACGAGGTGGCCCGGACGGCCTGGTTACCTTCGAATGACGTGCCCCGACTGGGGCGAGTCGCGGTGGTGACGGCCGGCACCAGCGACATGCCGGTGGCCGAGGAAGCCGCCACGGTCGCCGAGGCGCTGGGAGCGGTGGTCGATCGAGTGTTCGACGTTGGCGTCGCCGGACTCCACCGCCTCCTCGCGGCCCGCACCGAGATCGAGAAGGCCGACGTGCTGATCGTGGTCGCCGGGATGGAGGGGGCGCTGCCGAGCGTGATCGGCGGTTTGGTATCCCAGCCGGTCATCGCGGTGCCGACCAGCGTCGGGTACGGGGCGTCCTTCGGTGGCATTGCCGCGCTCCTGGCCATGCTCAACTCGTGTGCCGAAGGGGTGACCGTGGTCAACATCGACAACGGTTTCGGGGCGGCCACGGCGGCGGTTCGGATCCTGGCATCCCGCGGCGGGGAGGGATAGCGTGCGCGACAACGTGGTGGTGAGCAAGGACCCCGCCTTCGAGTGGGTCGACGTGTTCGCGCCGGAACCAGCGGAACTCCGAGAGATCGCCGCCGAATTCGGCTTTCACGCCATGTCGGTCGAGGACTGCCTGGACCCGTGGCACCTGCCCAAGTTCGAGCGGTTCGGCGAAACGACGTTCGTCATCCTCCGGGTCTTCGACGACAAGAGTTCGAGCCGGGCGGCCAATGTTCAGGAGATCACCCGAAAGATCGCGGTCTTCTTCCGACCCGGACTGGTGGTGACCATCCACCGGGCCGACCTGGCGCTGGTTGCCTCGGCGCGGGATCGGTTTCGTCAGGGCAACGGCGGTCAGCTCTCGGACACGGTCCTGCTGGGCACCCTGTTCAACGGAGCCCTCGACTCGTTCGATGCCCCGCTCGACCAGGCCGAGGACATGGTCGATACCCTCGAGGAGGACCTCCTCAGCCCGGCACGGCGCTCTCCCGACCTCCAGGCGATCCACCTGCTCAAACGACGGGTCAACGTCATCAAGCGGCTCTTCTGGCAGACCAACTCGGTCCTCCAGAAACTGGTCATGCCCGGCGATCGGGCCACGGCGGTCTTTCATGACGTCAAGGAGAACGCCGAGAGCTATTACTACTATGCCGACCAACTGCTCGACGAGATCAATAACCTCCTCGGCATCCACGTGGCCCTGTCGTCGCATCGGACCAATGAGGTTATGCGGGTCCTCACGGTGTTCTCGGCCTTTTTCCTGCCGCTGACCTTCATCGTGGGCGTCTACGGGATGAACTTCGACGTCATGCCGGAACTTCGGGCCCGGTGGGGCTACCCCGCGGTGTTGGCGCTGTGTGTCGGAGTTTGCCTGGTGATCGGGTGGTGGTTTCGTCGGCGGGGGTGGTGGGGGAAGGAACCCGGGTGACCCGGGCGAGATTTCGTCAAAGTGTTATGCAGTATGGTGTTAGGATGTTCTTGCCGGAAACGATGCATTGCCGAAAGTTGGGATGTTACTTACCATTCAGTACCTGAAAAGGGGGCGACTGGTTTCGACGGGTTAGTAGAAGGCATAGGCGCGTGCCCAGGTCCCAAGCCACCTGGTAAAACACTTGGAAAGCACTATCTGCCAACTCTAACTTGGCATTGGCTGCGTAAGCTGAGCTTAGCTCGCTGAAGCACCACCGGTAGACGGAGCCCTGCCCGGGGCGCCCAAGCCGGTATCGAAATCCGGGCTGGCCTGCCGCGACGTCCTCGCGCGGTGGGCGAGACAACAGGAGGGCTAGGGGCCCAGGCGGCTGGTCGGTAGGCGTCAGGGCACCGAAGGCGGAGAGACCGACCTACGCACGTAGTGACTGTGTTGGACACTGATTCGGACCAGGGTTCGATTCCCTGCGCCTCCATGGACCAAGGGGAGTGGTGCTACCGGCACTCACTCCCCTTGGTCTTTTCGCGCCGCTGAGATGGAAGGCTTCTCGGTTAGGTCGTTCGCGTCAGGCGGCGGAAGGCCTCCAGAGCGAGCCGGTGGGCGTCGATCGCGCTGGCGCCGAGGCAGTTGAGGTGGCCCATCTTCCGGCCAGGCCGGACTTCCTTCTTCCCGTAGAGGTGGAGCCGAACCCCCGGTAGCGCCAGCGCGGCCGCCCAGTCGGGCTCGCCGCGCTCCCAGGCGTCTCCGAGGAGGTTGACCATGCACACCGGCGAAAGAAGGCGAGGGTCACCTAGCGGGAGACCGGCCAGAACCCGGACCTGCTGCTCGAACTGATCGGTGGCACAGGCGTCCATCGTGTAGTGGCCGGAGTTGTGGGGCCTTGGCGCGAGCTCGTTGACGAAGATGGCGCCTCCGTCCGCCACGAATAGCTCGACTCCGAGCACGCCGACGTAGTCAAGCGCGGTGGCCACCTGGATGGCCGCCGCCTCGGCGCTCCGCCGGGTCGACTCGTCGACCGTGGCCGGCACGACCGTCGTATGGAGGATTCCGCGTTGGTGGACGTTCTCGCCGACCGGGAAGGTCGCCGCCGCGCCGGTACGATCGCGGGCCAAGACCACCGAGAGCTCCCGTTCCAGGGTGAGCCTTCGCTCGTAGACGCACGGTGCCCCGCCGAAACGCGCGAACGCCGACTGGGCGTCTTCCCACCGATCGACCAGGGCTTGGCCCTTCCCGTCGTACCCCAACCGGCTGGTCTTGAGCAGGGCAGGCGCCCCGAGTCGGTGCCAGGCGCGGGCCAGGTCGGCGGCGTTGGCAACCGGCTCGAAGTCGGCAGTGGCCAGGCCGGCGTTCCGGACGAAGGTCTTCTCCGCGATTCGATCCTGGGTCGTCGCGACCGCCCGCGCGCTCGGCCGACAGGGCACCCGGGCCTCGAGCCATTCGAGGGCCGGGGCGGGGACATTCTCGAATTCCGTGGTGATGGCGGTCGTTGTCCGGGCCAGTTCGGCGAGTGCCGCCGGGTCGTCGTAAGGAGCAGCGAGGTGTTTCGTCGCGACCGCGCCGGCGGGACTGAGCGGATCGGGCTCGAGTACGATCACCTCGTACCCCATCGCCCGAGCCCGTTGGGTGAACATCCGGCCGAGTTGTCCCCCGCCGAGCAGGCCGAGGGTGGCGCCGGGCAGGATCATCGCGCGGGGGGCGGCAGGGTCGCCGCCAGGACGTCTGCCGTCTGGGTGGCGCGGAACTCGGCCAGCCGCCGGGCGAGGGCCGGATCGGTGGCCGCTAGCAGGGCCACGGCAAACAGGCCCGCGTTGTGAGCGCCGGCTTCGCCGATGGCGAAGGTGGCGACCGGGACGCCGGCCGGCATCTGGACGATCGACAGCAGGGAGTCCAGTCCGTTCAACTGGCGGCTGGTGACCGGAACGCCTAACACCGGGAGCGTCGTCTTGGCCGCCAGCATGCCGGGCAGGTGGGCGGCGCCGCCCGCCCCGGCGATGATGCAGCGGAGGCCCCGCCCAGCGGCGGAGGCGGCGTATTCGAACAGCAGATCTGGGGTGCGGTGCGCCGAGACGACCCGGGTCTCGTGAGGGATCGCGAAATCGCTCAGCCGCCGCGCGGCGTGCTGGATGACCTCCCAATCGGACGTCGATCCCATCACGACACCTACCAGGGGGGCCGGCATCAAACGGTCGCCCGGGTGCGGTCCATGGTGCCCCGTTCGGCCAGCGCAGCTTGCGCGGCGGCCAGGCGCGCGATCGGCACCCGGTACGGCGAGCAGGAGACGTAGTTCATCTTCTGATCCTCGCAGAAGTGGATCGCCCGTGGTTCGCCGCCGTGCTCGCCGCAGATGCCCACTTTGAGATCCTGCCGGGTCCGTCGCCCCAGTTCCACCGCCATCGAGATCAGCTTGCCGACGCCGACGATGTCGAGCTCCTGGAACGGGTCGAACTCGATGATGTTGTTTTCGAGATAGGAAGGCAGGAAGAGCCCGGCGTCGTCGCGGGAAAGGCCCCAGGTGGTCTGGGTCAGGTCATTGGTGCCGAACGAGAAGAACTGCGCCTCCCGAGCGATCTCGTCGGCGGTGAGCGCGGCCCGGGGGAGCTCGATCATGGTCCCAAGGAGATAGGGAACCGTGATCTGGCGCTCCCGGAAGACCTCCTCGGCCACTTGGCGGACGAGCAGCGCCTGTTTCCGGAACTCGATCACGTGGGCCACCAGCGGGATCATCACTTCCGGCTGGACCCGCCCCTTTCGCTCGGCGACGGTGCAGGCCGCCTCGAAGATCGCCCGGGCCTGCATGGCGGTGATCTCGGGGTAGGTGATTCCGAGCCGACAGCCCCTGAGCCCGAGCATCGGGTTGACCTCGTGCAGAGTCGCGATCTTTCGGTGGACTTCCTTGACCGACCGGCCGAGCTGCTTGGCGAGGGCATCGAGCTCGTCGGACTCTTTCGGGAGGAACTCGTGGAGGGGCGGATCGAGCAGTCGGATGGTAACCGGGTAGCCCTCCATGGCCCGGAAGATGCCCTCGAAATCGCCGCGCTGCATTGGCAGCAGCTTGGCCAGGGCCCGTTTGCGGCCGGCCTCGTCGTCGGCGAGGATCATCTCCCGCATCGCGATCAGCCGGTCGCCCTCGAAGAACATGTGCTCGGTCCGGCACAGGCCGATGCCCTCGGCGCCGAAGTCGCGGCCTCGGTGGGCATCCGCCGGCGTGTCGGCGTTGACCCGGACCCGGAGGTGGCGCATCCGATCGGCCCAGACCATCAGCCGATTGAAGTAGCTGCTCAGGCTCGGTGGCACCAGCTTGGCCTGGCCCGCGAACACCTTGCCGGTCGAGCCGTCGACGGTGATCCACTCACCTTCGTTGATCACCCGGTCGCCGACCCGGAACTGTTTCCCGCCGCCGTCGACGTCGATCTCCTGGGCGCCGGCCACGCACGGCTTGCCCATCCCGCGGGCGACCACCGCCGCATGTGAGGTCATTCCGCCGCGGGCGGTGAGGATGGCCTTCGCGGCGACCATGCCGTGAAAGTCTTCCGGGCTCGTCTCCCGCCGCACCAGAATCACCGCCACGCCCTTGCGGCCGAGATCCTCGGCGTGGTCGGCTTCGAAGATGACCGTGCCGCTGGCGGCCCCGGGCGAGGCGGGCAGTCCGGTGGTCAGGTGGTCGAGGTGCGCGGTCGGGTCGATGGTCGGGTGAAGCAGTTGGTTCAGGTCGTTCGGCGGAACCCGGGCGACCGCTTCCTCCTCGCTGATCAGACCCTCCTCCACCATTTCGACGGCGATCCGGACCGCGGCGTGGCCCGTTCGCTGGCCCCGGCGGGTCTGGAGCATGTACAGCTGGCCGCGCTCGATGGTGAACTCGAGATCCTGAACATCTCGAAAATGGCGCTCCAAGGTCCGGGCCACTCGGTCGAGTTCGCCATAGGCGTGCGGGTGGGTGTCCTTGAGATGTTCGATCAGCGCGGGCGTCCGCGCGCCCGACACGACGTCTTCGCCCTGGGCATTGAGGAGATACTCGCCGTAAAGGCGATGCTCCCCGGTCGACGGATCGCGGGTGAAGGCGACGCCGGTGGCGGAGTCCTCGCCCATGTTGCCGAACACCATCTCGACCACGTTGACGGCGGTGCCGAGGCTGTCCGGAATGTCGTGGAGCTTGCGGTAGTCGATGGCGCGGCGGGTGTTCCAGCTTTCGAACACGGCCGCGATGGCTCCCCAGAGCTGGTCGAGCGGGTTCTCCGGAAACGGCTTGCCGGTCTCCTTACCGATCAGCGCCTTGAAATCCACGACGAGACTCTTGAGCTCCTCCAAGGGGAGGTCGATGTCCCGGGCGACCTTGAGGCGGTGCTTGCGCTCCTCGAGGAGTTCCTCGAATCGCTTCTTGGGCAAGTCGAAGACGACGGCGCCGTACATCTGGACGAACCGTCGATACGAATCCCAGGCGAAGCGCGGATTCTCGCTGAGTTTCTCGAGCCCGACGACCGTCTTGTCGTTGAGGCCCAAATTGAGGATGGTCTCCATCATCCCGGGCATCGAGAGGGCGGCCCCGGAGCGAACCGAGACGAGCAGGGGATTGTCGGCGCCGCCGAACTGCTTACCGGTGGCGGTCTCGAGCCGGTGCAGCGCCGCTTCGACCTGAGGGCGGAGCCGGGGCGGGAACTGTTGCAGTTCGAGATAGGTCACGCACACGGAGGCCGAAATCGTGAACCCGGCGGGCACCGGGATCCCGAGGTTGGTCATCTCGGCGAGTCCGGCGCCCTTCCCGCCGAGGATCTCCTTCATGGCGGACGTGCCGTCGGCGCGGCCCTGCCCGAAGAAGTAGACGAGCGGCTGGGTTTGCGTGTCGGTCATGCGGTGCTCCCGGCGAGCGGTGCGCCGTGCCGCAATCCGACGAGGTCGTCGTCCGGCACGATGGGGTACTGCCCCGAAAAGCAAGCATGGCAAAAGCTGTTCCGCTCGCCGCCGGCGCGGACCATTCCATCGAGGGAGAGGTAGCCCAGGGAGTCCACTCCGAGGTAGCTGCGGATCTCCTCGCGGGAGTGGTTGGCCGCGATCAGCTCCGACCGGTTGGGGGTGTCGATTCCGTAATGGCAGGGACCGGTGATCGGCGGGGAGGCGAGCCGGAGGTGGACCTCGCGGGCGCCGGCGCCCCGGATCATCTGGACCAGGCCCTTGCTGGTAGTCCCGCGGACCAGGCTGTCGTCGACCACGACCACCGAGCGGCCCGCGATGACGTCGCGGACCGGATTGAACTTGATTCGCACCTTGGCGACCCGGAGGGCCTGGGTCGGGTTGATGAAGGTCCGGCCGATGTAGTGGTTGCGGATCAGGCCGTGCTCCAGCTCGAGCCCGGAGGCGTCGGCATAGCCTAACGCCATCATGTTGGCGCTGTCCGGGACGCTGAAGACGACGTCGGCGCCGGGGGCCGGGTGCTCTCGGGCGAGCTGGCGCCCGAGTTCGCGACGGACCCGGTCGACCGACTCGCCGAAGACGCTGCTGTCGGGGCGGGCGAAATAGACCAGCTCGAAGATGCACCGCTGGGCGACCTTGGCGGCCACGAGCGGAGGGAGATCGCGGATCATCCCGTCGGTGATCTCGACGAACTCGCCGGGACCCAACTCCCGGATCAGGGTCGCCCCGACCAGATCGAGCGCGCAGGTCTCCGAGGCGGCAATGACCCCTTGGCCCAGCCGACCGAGGGCGAGCGGTCGGAAGCCGTGCGGGTCGACCGCGCAGTACAGGGTGCGACCGACGGTGATCACCAGGGTGAAGGCCCCCTGAATCCGGGTCAGGGCTTCCCGAATCTGCCCCTCGGCCGTGGTCGCCCGCGAGCGGGCGATCAGGTGGACGATGACTTCCGAGTCGGAGGAGCTCTGGAAGATCGCGCCTTGACCCACCAGCTCGTGCTTGATGGTGGGCGCGTTAGTCAGGTTGCCGTTGTGGGCCAGCGCGAGGGGGCCGCCGCGGTAGTTGGCGACGCAGGGCTGGGCGTTGGCGAGCACCGAGGACCCGGCGGTGGAGTAGCGGGTGTGCCCAACGGCCACCGTGCCGGTCAGGGCCGCGAAGTCGGGTTCGGAGAACACGTCGCCAACCAACCCCATTCCCCGGGCCACGTGGGGCAGACCCAGCTCGTCGACGGTCACGATCCCGGCGCTCTCCTGGCCGCGATGCTGGAGCGCGTAGAGCCCGAGGTAGGTGGCTCGGGCCGCGTCCGGCAGGTTGGAGATCCCGATGATGCCGCACATGATCGCGTCCTCTCGTTAGGTGGACATCCGCCGGGGGATGGCCTCCATGAAGGTGCGACGCAATTCCGGCGTCGGCCAGGCGAGCGGCCGGCTGCCGATGGTGATCCGGAGCTCGGCCCCGGGCCCGGTGACCGAGCCGACCACCGAGCAGGGCACCCCATGGGTGGCCGCGAGCGCCCGGACCGCCTCGACGGCGCTCGGGTCGAAGGAGACGACCGCGCGGGCCCCATCCTCGCCGTAGAGCAACCCCTCGGGGGCGGCCCCTGACGGCTGCTCGAGGTGCAGCCCCGCCCCCAAGGTGGTCGCCGCGTATGGCTCGCCGATGCAGGCTTCCGCGACGGCCACCGCCAATCCCCCGTCGGCGCAGTCGTGGGCCGATTGGAGGAGTTGGGCCTTGGCGGCCGCGGCGAGAAACCGTTGCAACCGGCGTTCGGCATCGAGGTCGCAGCGGGGCGGCGCCCCGCCGACGAAGTCATGAATCCGCCACCAGTACATCGAGCCGCCGAGATGGCCGGCCGTACTGCCGAGGACGGCCACCAGGTCCCCGGGGCGCTGAAACGCGCTGGGCACCCGGTGGGTGGCGTCGTCGAGCAGGCCGACCATGCCCACGGTCGGCGTGGGATCGACCGCGCTGGTCGGGCTCTCGTTGTAGAGCGAGACGTTGCCGCCGGTGACCGGTGTGTCGAACGCCCGGCAGGCGTCGCTCATGCCGCGGACGGCCTCTTTGAACTGGAAGAAGACTTCGGGGCGATCGGGGTTTCCGAAGTTGAGACAGTTGGTGATGCCGAGCGGCACGGCCCCAGTGCAGGCGACATTTCGAGCCGCCTCGGCCACCGTCATCTTGCCGCCTTCGTACGGCTCGAGGGCCACGTACCGGTTCGGGCAGTCGACCGACACCGCCAGGGCGAACTTGGTGCCCTCGACCAGGAAGAGACCGGCGTCGCCGCCGGGCCCGAGGATCGTGTTGGCTTGCACGGTGGAGTCGTACTGCTCGAAGACCCACCGCTTGCTGGCGATGGTCGGATCGTCGAGCAACGCAAGGAGAGCGCCGGCCAAGTCGGCCGAGGGCGGTGTGGTCGGGGTGGCGGCCCGTCGGGCGATCGCGTCGGCCGACTCGACGGCCTCGGGGTAGTACATCGGGACCCCGTTGACGAGCGGCTCGCCGGGAATCGCGGCGACGGTGACGCCGTCGTGCACCACCCGGAAGTACCCGTCGTCGGTGACCCGGCCGATCGACGTGGCGCCGAGTTCCCATTTGGCGCAGATCGCCTGGACCTCGGGGATCCGAGCGGGCTCGACCACCACCAGCATTCGCTCCTGCGATTCCGAGAGGAGAATCTCGTAGGGCGTCATCCCGGCTTCGCGAAGCGGCACCTTGCTGGTGTCGAGCTCGACCCCGACGCCGCCCCGGGCCGCCATCTCGGCCGAGGAACTGGTCAAGCCGGCCGCCCCCATGTCCTGAATCGCGACGATGGTGCCCGAGGTGATCAGCTCGAGACTGGCTTCGAGGAGCAGCTTCTCGGTGAACGGATCGCCGACCTGGACCTGGGGCCGGCGAGCTTCGCTGGCCGCGGAGAGATCTTCCGACGCGAAGCTGGCCCCGTGGATGCCGTCGCGACCGGTTCGGGCCCCCACCGCCATCAAGATGTTGCCGACTCCGTGCGCCCGGGCGGTGATCAGGTCGGCCTCCCGGAGGATCCCGACGCACATCGCGTTGACCAAGGGGTTGCCGCTGTACCCGGGGGCGAAGGTGACTTCGCCGCCTAACGTCGGTACCCCGACGCAGTTGCCGTAGTCGCCGACGCCCTTGACCACCCCCGCGAACAAATAGCGGTTTCGGGCATCGTCGAGCGGGCCGAGCCGAAGACTGTTGAGCACCGCGACCGGGCGGGCCCCCATGGTGAACACGTCGCGGAGGATCCCGCCGACCCCGGTGGCCGCTCCCTGATAGGGCTCGACGGCCGAGGGGTGGTTATGCGATTCGATCTTGAAAGCGACCGCCCATCCGTCCGGGAGTCGCAGCACGCCAGCGTTCTCCCCCGGGCCCTGGACCACCTGGGGTCCGGTCGTCGGGAAGGTCCGGAGTACCGGCCGGGTGTGCTTGTAGGAACAGTGCTCCGACCACAGCGCGCTGAAGACCCCCAGCTCGGTCAGGGTCGGCGGCCGGCGGAGCATCCCGATGATCTCGGCGTACTCGCGGTCGTTGAGCTTGTGCTCCCGGACCAGCTCCGGGGTGATCGGAGGCTCGCCCGGGAGCGCGGTGGCGCGGGACGGATCGGCGACGGTGGTCACTTCTTCTTTCGGCCCGCGAAGAGGTCGCCGAAGACCCGGCCGACGAAGCCCGGATCCTGGTTCTGGCTCAGGGTGTCGAACTCACCGGCGTCGAGCCAGATGCCCTGGCAATCCGGGCACTGGTCGATCTGGACCCCGTGGCGGTCGATCGTCTCCAGGTCGGCCCCACACTTCGGGCACTTGAGGTAGTGGCTCTTCCGCTCGGCGAGGCGGGCCGCCTTTTCCATTTCGGCCTGCTTTTTCATCACCAGCTCGGCGTCGCGGCGGGCGAAATACTCGTCTTCGTTCTGGCTCGGCTTATCGGTCGACATGTCGGTGATATTCGGTTAGGCGTTGGGGACCAGCGCCGGCCGTTTCCATTGGGCCAGCGACGTGAACACACGGGTGCCGGCATCGCTGCCGAGGAGCGGGTCGGCGAGCCGCTCGGGGTGGGGCATCATCCCGACCACGTTGCCGTCGCGGTTGGCGATCGCGGCGATGTCGTTCTGGGCGTCGTTGGGATTGCCGGGGGCGTCGCTCATCAGCCCGCCGACGTACCGGAGGACGACCTGTCCGTTGGCTTCGAGCTCGGCCATGGTCTCCGGCGTGCTCGTGAAGCGCCCCTCTCCGTGGCCGATCGGGATCCGGATCACTTCGCCCCGCCGAAAGGCCGAGGTGAACGGGGTGTCGTTCCGCTCGATCCGAACGTCGACCGGCCGAGAGAGGTACTTGAGGCCGGCGTTACGGACCAACGCGCCCGGCAGGAGCCCTGACTCGCAGAGGATCTGGAAGCCGTTGCAGACGCCGAGCACCGGCTTGCCGTCGGCGGCATGGCGCTCGACCGCCGCCATGATCGGGCTGAATCGGGCGATCGCGCCGGCGCGGAGGTAATCGCCGTAACTGAACCCGCCCGGGAGGATGACCGCGTCGGCATCGCGGAGGTCGGTCTCGCGGTGGAACAGGTAGAACGGCGAGCCCCCCTCGCGGGCCACCGCTCGGTAGGCGTCCGGCTCGCAGTTGCTGCCGGGGAACCGAATCACGGCGACCCTGATCATCGGCGCTCCACCGCGATCTGATAGTCCTCCGTCACCGGGTTCGCGAGTAGCTTGTCGCACATCGCCCGGGCCGCCGCCAGCGCGCCGGCCTCGTCGGCCGCCGCGACCTCCAGCTCGATCGCCTTGCCGACGTGGACGTTGGAGGCGTCGGCGAATTTGAGGGCGCTCAGGGCGTGCTCGACGGCTTGCCCCTGGGGATCGAGGAGCCCTCGGCGCGGCATCACTCGAATGTGGACACGGAAACTCATCGATTCTCCCGGCGACGGTGATCCGTCAGTGAGTGAACGTCGGCCTGGTCCGGCGTCACCTCGGTGGCCGAGTTGCCTCGATCCATCAAGCTGAGCACGGTGCTCCGAACGATGCCGATCAGGATGTAGGCGAGCCCCAAGGGAAAGAGCACGAAGGACGGTG
This sequence comes from Gemmatimonadales bacterium, assembly GCA_046160105.1. Taxonomy (GTDB): domain Bacteria; phylum Gemmatimonadota; class Gemmatimonadetes; order Gemmatimonadales; family GWC2-71-9; genus SHZU01. The sequence goes on from JBJXGT010000024.1 coordinate 81,527, forward strand.
CCAGCAGGGCCCCGGCCAGGATCCCGACGTGGATCAGCAGCCCAGCGACGCCGGCGACGGAATCGAACCCGATCCGGGGCCACCGCGGATACTTGACGTTGCTCACCATCAGGGCCGCCACGACGAGGATCAGGACGGTGAGTCCTTCGTGCTGGAGGTCGAGATAGGCGACCGAGGCGCGGTACCACGGGGTCTGGCTGAACGCGTAGTAGGTCGCCAAGGTCATCCCGGCCGCCGGCGACGGCAGTCCGGTAAACCAAGCGTGGTGGCCCTTGGCCGCGAGGACGTTGTACCGGGCCAGCCGGAGCGCGGTGGCCACCACGTAGAGGTAGCACACCACCCAGCCGAACTTGCCGGCCGCGCTGAAATCGAGGAAGTACATCAGCAGCGCCGGGGCGACGCCGAACGACACGATGTCGACCAGCGAGTCGAGCTCCGCGCCGAACTTGCTGCCGGTCTTCGACAGCCGGGCGATCCGACCGTCGAACATGTCGAGGACGCCCGAGAACACGATGAAGAACCCGGCCCACCGGTAGTTTTGGTTGAAGGCCGATACGATCGACCAGAACCCGAAAAACAGGTTGGCCAGGGTGAAGAAACTGGGTACCACGACGACGACTCGGCGAACGCCGTGACGGATCGGGGCGGGTGGTGTGGTCACCGGATCCATCGAGTCACCACCGTTTCTCTAGGCTCCTTGGCCGGGCTCATTCGGCGAAATCCGGGAGCGGGGTGCCGGTCAGGAGGCGGTAGGCCTCGAGATACCGGGCGCTGGTCGCCGCGATGACTTCGGGCGGCAGCGTGGGGCCAGGCGCCTCCATGTTCCACTGGCCCCGATTGGTCAGGTCCTGGAGATAGTCGCGCAACGGCTGTTTGTCGAAGCTTGGCTGGGACTGGCCGGGCGTGTAGCGGTCGGCGGGCCAGAACCGGGACGAGTCCGGGGTGAGGATCTCGTCGATCAGCCGGAGCCGGCCGTCCTGGTCGACCCCGAACTCGAATTTGGTGTCGGCGATGATGATGCCCCGGGTGGCGGCGTGGTCTCGACCCGCCTGATACACGGCCCGGGTCCGCCGTTCCAGCTCGGCGGCCTGATCGGCTCCTAACGCGGCCGCCAGGGCCGCCACGGTGACGTTGATGTCGTGGCCCGACTCGGCCTTGGTGGCCGGGGAGAACACCGGGGTCGGGAACGGGTCGCTTTCGCGAAGGCCGGCGGGCAGCGGCTCCCCCGCGAGGGTACCGCTCTGGCGGTACTCCTTCCATGCCGAGCCCGACAGATAGCCGCGAATGACGCATTCGAAGGCGATCGGGTCGGTCAACCGGACCAGGGTGGCGCGGCCCGCCAGCTGGGACCGATCCCCGGCCAGGGCCGGCACCTCGCGGATGATCTCATCGACGTCGGCCGAAATGAAGTGAGTCGGCCCGAGCCCGGCGATCTTCTGGAACCAGAACGCGCTCAGCTGGGTGAGGACCGCGCCTTTCCGAGGAATCGGCTCGGTCATCACCACGTCGAACGCGCTGACCCGATCGCTCGCCACCAGAAGGAGTCGCGCGTCGTCGACCCGATAGACTTCGCGGACCTTGCCGCGCCGCACCAGCGGAAGGGACAGTCGGCTTGCCGTGAGCACGGTCATACCCGGATCTCCGCGGCGGAGGCCTCGTGGGCGAGCGGAGCCGCCCCCGCCAAGAGGGGGTGGAGAAACTCCGTCAAGAACTCGAGAGTCTGCTCCGGGGCCCGACCGACGTACCGGCTCGGCGTCAACTCGGCTCGGAGCCGGGCCGGGTCGACCGCGGCGAACTCGGGGGCGCCGGCGAGGCGCTCGAGCAGGTCGTTGGCGCCGCCCTCACTGACCTGGCTCGCGACGGCGTGACTCGCCAGGCGAATGACCTCGTGCAGGGCCTGGCGATCGCCGCCTGCCTCGACCCCGAGCATCATCCACCGTTCGGTCGCCATGAACGGCATCTGGAGGGCCACATGTCGGGCAATGACGGTCTCGCGGACCTCGAGGCCGGTCACCACGTTGGTTGCCAGGATCAGGATCGCGTCGGTGGCCAGGAACGCTTCGGGCAGGGTGAGCCGCCGATTGGCGCTGTCGTCCAGGGTCCGCTCGAGCCACTGACTCGCCGCGGTGTGGGCGGTGTTGGCCGCGAGCGAGATGACGAAGCGGCCCAGCGCGTTGATCCGTTCGGCCCGCATCGGATTGCGCTTGTAGGCCATCGCGCTCGAGCCGATCTGCTCCGACTCGAACGGCTCCAACAGCTCGCCCTCGTGCTGGAGGAGCCGGAGGTCGGCGGCCATCTTGGAGGCGGATTGGGCGATCCCGCTCAAGACGTCGAGGATCGCGCTGTCGGCCTTGCGGCTGTAGGTCTGGCCGGTGACCGGGAACGACGCCGCGAACCCGAGTCGCTGGGTGACCGCCGCGTCGAGCGCGCGGACCTTGCCGTGATCGCCGTGGAACAGCTCGAGGAAGGACGCCTGAGTCCCGGTGGTGCCCTTGCAGCCGCGGGCCCGCATCGTGCCGACGAGGTGAATCATCGCTTCCACGTCGAGCGCGAAGTCCTGGGCCCACAGAGTGGCGCGTTTGCCGACCGTGGTGAGTTGCGCCGGCTGGAAATGGGTGTACGCGAGGCAGGGGAGCGCGGCGTAGCGCTCGGCGAACTGTCCCAGCGCCCGGCTCAAGGCCACCAGCCGCCCGAGCAGGAGGCGGAGCCCGTCCCGCATGACCATCAGATCGGCGTTGTCGGTGACGAACGCGCTGGTGGCGCCGAGGTGGAGGTAGGGGCGGGCGGTCGGCGCCTGTTCGCCTAACGCGTGAACGTGGGCCATGACGTCGTGCCGGAACCGGCGCTCGAACTCCGCCGCCCGGGCGAGATCGCAGTCGTCGAGGTGGGCCGCGAGCTCGGCCACCGCCGCTTTGGGAATCGCCAGCCCCAGGTCGCGTTCCGCCTCCATCAGCGCGAGCCAGATCCGCCGCCAGAGGCCGATCTTGTGGCGCTCGCTCCAGAGGTGTTGCATCCCCGGCGACGCATAGCGGCTCGAGAGCGGCGACTGATAGCGGGGAGCCGACGAATCGGTCATCGGAACGAAAGGTCCACGTAGGAGCTGGCCCCGCCCCGGTCGAACCAGATCCGGAACATCCGCTGGGATCCCATCGATTCGAGCGCCGAGGCGACCTGCGCCGCGGTGCGCACTTCGCCCCGATCGATCGCGAAGATCACGTCGCCCTCGAGGAGACCGGTGGCCCGACTGACCTCGTCGGTGATCCGGTAGATCAGCGCCCCGCGGTCGCGCCGGAGCGACCGTTCCGCCTGAATGCCCGGGGTCACCGTGATCAGCTCGAGCCCGCGGATGATGCTGACCCGGGCCGCGGTGACGCTTGGCAAGTCGCCGGTGACGATTCGGCGGGACTCGGTGGCGCCGGTGGCCCCGCGTTTGGCGCGGAGGCTGACCGTGTCGCCGACGTGGAGGTCGAGCTTGACGGCCTCCCAGTCGAGGTAGTTGCGCAGCCGGCGACCGTTGGCTTCCAGCAACACCATCCCTTCCTCGAGCCCGGCCCGCGCGGCGGGGCCGTTGGGCGCCACCGAGGCAACCGCCACCCCGCCCGCCGTCTTCCACGCTCGCATGGTGCGAGCATCGCCGACGGTGAGCCCGGTCCAGGCCCGCCGGACCGAGCCGTTCTTGAGGAGCTCGTCGGCCACCCGAACGGCCCGCTCGATCGGGATCGCGAACCCGAGGCCGATCGACCCGCCCGATTGGCTGAAGATGAACGAGTTGACGCCGACCACCTCACCCATCGAGTTGGTGAGCGGTCCACCCGAGTTGCCCGGGTTGATCGACGCGTCCGTCTGGATCATGTCGAGGTAGAGTCCCGACTGATTGTTGTTGGGCAAGACGTTGCGGCCGGTCGCGCTGACGACACCGGCGGTGACCGTCGGCTCGGAGTTGCCGAGCAGGTAAGCGTACGGGTTTCCGAGGGCAACGACCCATTCTCCGATCAGGATGTCGGTGCTGGTCCCGATCGCCGCGGGCGGCAAGTTGGCGTCGACTTGGAGCACCGCGATGTCGGTGGTCGGATCTTCGCCGACCAGGCGGGCCTTCAGGTCGCGACCGTCGGGCAGCGAGACGGTGATCGAATCGGCGTTGTCGACGACGTGCTGGTTGGTGATGATCACCCCGTTGGGGCGGATCACGAAGCCAGTGCCGTACCCCGAGACCAGCTGCTCGGTGGTCTGGGGGACGAAGAAGGAGAAGAAGTCGAAGGGGTCCTGGGACACGACCCGGCGCCGCGACAGCACGCTGATCGAAACGACCGACTTGGCCACCCGAGTGGCGGCATCCACGATGGCCGTCCGCCGGGTGGAGTTCAGCGCCCGATTCTGGACGGTTCGCTGGGCGCTGGCCTGATCGACCAGCGCGGGCGTCCCGTCGGTTGCCGGGCGGCAGCCGGTCGACCCGAGGGCGGCTGCCACCAGGGCGGTCACGAAGCAGCGGGAAGTGTGAACCATTCGTCGTCGTATACCGCGGTTACGAAGTACAAGCCCGCCGCCGGCGCCGGCGGGCTGGTGACCACTCCGGCGTCCTGGTCGAGGAGCCGGCCGATGTCCTCGACCGCTCGGCGGCCGAGCGCCACGTCCACCATGGTGCCCACCAGCATCCGGACCATGTGATGGAGGAACCGATTGGCCCGGATTTCGAGGACGACGCCCTGATCGTCACGCCGGGCGCTCCACCGGGCCTCCCGAACCTCGCATCGCGTGTGGGGGCGGCGAGATCGCCGCACCGAGAACGCCTTGAAGTCGTGCTCCCCGACCACCGGGGCCGCGGCCGCGGCCAACGCGGCCGCGTCGAGCTCGATGCCTAACGCCCACTCGAAGGGCCGGCGAAACGGCGACCGGCAATCCCGATCGGTGCCGATCAGGTAGCGGTAGCGCCGTTCGGTGGCGCAGCGGCGGGCGTGGAATCCGGCGCGGGTTTCCCGAATCTCCGCGACATAGCAGTCGCGGGGGAGGAGGGCATTCAGCGCCCGCCGTAACGCAAACGGGGTCCACCGGTCGGGTAGGGCGAAGCTCGCCCCCATTCCCAAAGCGTGGACCCCGGCATCGGTCCGTCCCGCCGCGTGCACGCGCACCGCATGGCCCGCGAGCCGCTCGAGAACGGCTTCAACCTCTTGTTGTACCGTGCGACCTACCCGCTGGCGCTGCCATCCGACGAAGCCAGTGCCGTCGAAGTGGATCGTCGCGAGAAACGTCCGCGGCATGTGGCCCCAAATCTAGCCGCCATCGACGACGGTTGGAAGCCGCCAGCCGCGGTCAAAACCGGCGGATGACCCCCACCACCACCCCCTGAATCATCAGGTCGGATTCGGGGAATCGCATCGGTTGCATGGTGGCGTTGGCGGGCTGGAGGCGCACCCACCCACCGGCCTCGCGATAGTACCGCTTGACGGTCGCCTCGCTCCCGTTGACCAGGGCGATCACCATCTCGCCGTTCTCGGCGGCCTGGCGCCCGTGGACGACCACCAGGTCGCCATCGACGATGTGATCGTCGATCATCGAATCGCCCCGGACCCGGAGGGCGTAGTTCGGGCCCCGCCGGACCAGCATGTGGTCGGGGACCGAGACCGTTTCCCCATGGACGGCCGCCTCGATCGGGGCACCGGCAGCCACCAAGCCGAGGACCGGGATCTCGGTGGCGCCCGCCGTCCCCTTGGGGGGAAGCACCTCGATGGAGCGGCTCTCGTTATAGGTCCGCCGGATATACCCCTTGCGCTCGAGATTGGTCAGGTGCTCGTGGACGGTGGCCAAGGACTGAAAGGAGAAGTGCTCGGCGATCTCCTCGAAGCTCGGCGCAAACCCATGGGAGTGGATGTGGCCTTCCAGATAGGTCAGGATTTCCCGCTGCCGCTTCGTCAATGCCATGTCGCCTCCGCTAGTATCCCGAAGTCCGAAGAAGACCCGAACTCATCCAACGTACCCGAAGACCGACCGAAGCGCAAGCGCCAGGTCGTTGTCGGATCGGAAGTTGGCCGTGTTATCTTGGGACACGAACCGCGACTGGGCCCAACAGCGCTGGGCCAACGGCTTTCCGCACTGCCCCGGGGGGATCGACTGACCGGCGTGACCCGTTCTCCGGCGGACACACCATTGCCGCCGCAGCAGGTCGAGGAGTTGCTCCGCACCATCGCGAAGGCGGTGCGGGCCTTCCAGATGTATCTGCCGAACAATCCGATCTACCAGCGTTCCGTCGACGCCCTCCGGGCGGCCTTCCTCCCGATCTGGTCCAACCTGCCTGAGCTGATCGTGAAGGTCGTCGAGACCGACCTGATGTGGGACGACCACGTGGTCTATCACCAGCCGACCAAGTCCGAGAGCCTCGCCTGGCTCCTGTACAAGGACGGGCTCCGGGTCCTGACCCTGCGACCCGGGTGCGAGGAGGAGGAACTTCCGGTGTTCCTCCAGACGGTGGTCCGGGCCAAGTTGCTTTCGGCCGACGCCGGCGACGACCTCCTGACCCTGTTGTGGGAGTACGACTTCACCCTGATCGACTACCGGTTCGCCGAGATCATCACCGACACGCTCGCGGTCCTCGACCCGCAGGCGATCGACATGGGCGCGGGCGTGGATCCGTATCAGCAGACCCAGACCCAGCAGAAAGTGCGTGACGAGCTCGGCACGATCATGCCGGGCGGCGTCGATCTCGACGAGTTCGACTCGACCCTCTACTTCCTCGACGAAGCCGAGATCAACTCGCTCAAGAAACAAGTCGATGACGAGTACCAGGCCGACATTCGGACGGCCGCGCTGGCCGCGATTCTGGACACCTTCGAGCTGCAGCCCAACAGCGCCATTCGCGAAGAGGTCATCGGGCTGATCGAATCGGTGTTTCCCAACCTGCTCAACCGAGGCGAGTTCCGCACCGTCGCGTGGTTGCTGCGGGAGATGCGGCTGATCGGGAGCCGGGCGGCGGCGATCGATTCCGGGGTGAAGGCCAAGCTCGATTCCTTCGAGACCCGCTTGTCCGAGCCCGGGCTCCTGGCCCAGATGCTCCAGGTCGTCGACGAGGCCGTCGGCGAGGCCCAGGATGACGACATGGCCGAGTTGCTCAAGGAGTTGCGGGTGCCGGCCCTGGAGCCCTTGGCGGCCCACTTGCCGATGGTCAAGAACGAGCGGGCCCGACGGATTCTCCAGGAAGCGGCCGACCGGATCGCGCGCGGGCACGTCGAGGATCTGGTCAAGCTGCTCCGGAACAAGGCCTCTCCGGGGCTGGTGGGGGCCGTCCGGGTCGCTCAGCGCCTCCAACTCCAACCCACCGTGGCCCCGGTCGGTGAGCTGGTCGGCCACGAGTCGCCGGACGTGCGGTTGGCCGCCGTCGAGGCGTTAGGCGGGATCGGGACCCCCGGGGCGCTGACCTTGCTGGAGCGGGGGATCGACGACGCCGAGCGGACGGTCCGACTCGCGGCGGTGACCATCGCCGCCGGCCGGGGATACAAGGGCGCGCTGAAGCGGCTCGAGGCGGTGGTGCAGGGCAAAGGGCCTCGCGAGCTCGAGCGGGCCGAACGACGGCAGTTCTTCGAGGCGTACGCGACCATCGCGGGCCCCGGCGGGTTGGCCTTGCTCGGTGAGATTCTCGAGCCCAAGGGGCTCTTCAAGCGGAAGGAGTCGCCGGAAACCAGAACCTGCGCGGCGTATGCGATCGCCAAGATCCGAACCGCCGAGGCGCGGGGTTACCTCGAGCGGGCCGCCAACGACAAGGAACTCTCGATCCGCAACGCCGCGGCCCGGGCGCTCCGGGAATGGGACGGATGACCGACGAATCACGGCACCGCGCCAGGGAGGCGGGCGACGAGGCCTTCATCCGAACCTCGGCCCGGGGCATGCTGCTCACGCTGCACTCCGCGCTGCGGGCCCTCAAGCTCTACCCGGTCGAGAACGCCACGACCCAGAAGTCGCTCGACGAGCTCCAGTCGACCGCGACCCACCTCCTCACGGTGGAGCCCGAGATCGAGCTCCGGCTCGCGGGGGATTTTCTCTTCCTCAACGGGGTCCGCCTTCGGCTCGAGCTGGACAACTTCGCGGCCTTCAGCGGGGTCCTCTCGATGCTCCGGGCGTTCGACGTGGGCGTCCTCCGGATTCACGGCGGGGTCGAGCGGCGGGAGTGGCTCGCCTTCCTCAGCATGATGCTGAGCCTCGCCAATCAGCCCTTCGAGGATCGCTACGTCGCGCTGATCGAGCGGATGGGCCAGGCGTCGATCCCCAACATCGATCTCGAGCCGAGCACCGGGACGCACGAGGAGGTGGGCAGCGATCGGGAGGCGAAGGAGGTCGCCAAGCGGACCTACGCCCAGGGGGTCGCCGTCACCAAGGAAGTCGTCAACTCGGTGCGGATGGGGCGCACCAGCAGCTTGAAGAAGGTGAAGCGGGCCGTCCAGATGATCGTCGACCAGGTGCTCACCAACGAGACCTCGATCATCGGGCTCACCACCCTCCGAGACTACGACGAATATACCTTCATGCACTCGGTGAACGTCTGCATCTTCGCCGTGGCATTGGGCCGGAAGATCGGTTTCTCGAAGCTGCAACTCTACGACCTCGGGATGACGGCGCTGCTCCACGACGTCGGGAAGGCCAAGGTTCCGATCGAGATCACCACCAAGGCCGGCAGTCTGGAGGAAGAGGAGTGGCGGATGATGCAGGCGCACCCGTGGCGCGGGGCGATGACCTTGTTCGGGATGCGCGGCTACGACGAGATCCCCTATCGGGCGATCCTCGTTGCCCACGAGCATCATATGAAGACGGACCTGACCGGCTACCCGCGTCACGTGCGCCCTCGGGTGTTGGGGCTCTTTTCCCGGATCGTCGCGGTCGCCGACGGGTTCGATGCCGCCACGACCCGCCGAAGCTATCAGACCGTGCCGATCGAGCCGGACCAGGTGCTCAAGGAGATGTGGAACAACCCCCGCCGCGGCTACGATCCGGTGATCGTCAAAGCGTTGATCAACCTGATCGGTGTGTACCCGATCGGTACCTGCGTCATTCTCGACACCTTCGAAGTCGCCATCGTCGCCTCGACGGTTACCGAGCGCGATGCGCTCAATCGGCCGCTGGTCCGGATCGCGATCGACGCCAACGGCGGCGTGGCGCCCGCGCCCGGGATCGCCGTCGATCTCCAGGAGCCGGCCCCGGCCGGCGGATTCCTCCGCTCGATCGTCAAGGTGACCAGTCCCGATCGCTACGGCCTGGTGCCGGGCGATTTCTTCGTCTGAGCCCCCAATGGCGGTGAGCAACGACCAGCCGGTCCTGGTCCAACACTACGCCCGCCTCCTCGCCCTGAGTGGGCCGGTGATCGTCGGCGTCTCCGCCTTCGCGGACCTCCGGTGGGTTACCAACCCACTGTCGGTCGTGGCGGTGCTGCTGGCCGTGGGGCTGCTTCGCGCCGCCCCGGTGCGGCTCAGCAAGTTTTCCTATCTCAATCAGACCGGCGTCGCGGTTTTGGTCGCCGCGGTGGCCGCCCCGGCGTCGGCGGCGGTGCTCGGCCTCTTCGGCGGGGCGCTGGCGACGGACCTCGGGATCCTCCGGAAGACCGCGTGGGCCTCGCTGGTCAACGCGGGTCGGGAGGTGGTCGGGTTCGCGGCGGCTTACGGGTTCTACGCGGCCGCGGTGCAGTGGGTCGGGTTCGGATCGGCCAACCTGGAGTTTCTCCCGGCCATCGCGGTGCTCGCCGGCAGCTACTTCTTCATCAGCCGGTTGCTGTTCTACTTCTCGCTGCTGGTCCGCGGGAAGTTGACGGCGGACGACCGGGCGTTCCTGCTTCGGTGGGAGATCGTCGCCTACCTCGTCACTCTGCTCGCCTCGGCCATCGTCATCTGGGCCCTGGGGTCGCTCTCCCCGGCGGGCTGGGTCCCGGTCGGGATCGCCTTGCTGGTGCTCGGGTTCCTGACCCGAATGCTCCTCGAAGAAGCGATCGGCGCCGAGGACCTCAATAAGGTTCACCTGATGCAGGCAACGATCGCCAGCAACGTGAACCTGCGGCTGTCGTTCGAGCAGCTCGAGGAGCTCGCCTACCGGCTCCTCGACTGGGGGGACTTCCGGGTCTACCGCGCCAGCGATGGTGGCGGGGTGGCGTATCGGTCCGCCAGCGGACGGCCCAACCGCGGCCCGGTCGATCCAGGGCTCGAGCCGCTTCGCCGTCAAGTGCTCGACCGGGGCGATCCGCTGGTGATAGAGGATACCGCCCAGCGGCAGGGGCTCGACCGGTCGGGCGGCGTGCGGACGGTAGTGATTCATCCGCTTCGGTTCGCGGACCAAGTGCTGGGGACCTTGGAGATCGATCACCACAAGCGCTACCACTATCGGAACCGTGATCTGGCCGCGCTGAGCGCGATCGCCTCCCAGCTCGCGACCGCCATGCACATCGCCGACCTCCGCCGGCCGTTGTTCGATACGGTCGCGAAGATCGGCTCGCAATCGCAGGCGCTGGCTCGAGCCACTAACTCCCTCCGGGCGTCGGCGCAGGTCCTCGCGGCGGCCTCCGAGAACATGCGGCGGGAGGCCGCGACCCAAGAGGCCTTCGCCCGGACCGGCCTCGACGCGACGACCCAGCTGTCGACTCGGGCAGAGCGCGCCGCGGCAGCGGGAGGTCGCGCGGCCCGGGTGAGCGAACGGGCGGCCGCCGACGCCGCGAAGCATCGTCAAGGAATCGGCGTGGCGATCGAGCGGCTCCTCCAGGTCCGGGCCTTCGTCGCCGACAGTTCCCGACAGGTCTCCGCGTTGGGCACGACGACGGTCCGGATTCGTGGCTTCCTCGATTCGATCCAGGAGCTCGCCGAGCTCACCAACCTGATCGCGCTGAACGCCTCGATCGAAGCGACTCGCGCCGGGGATGCCGGTCGCGGGTTCGCGGTGGTGGCCCAGGAGATTCAGCGGTTGGCGATTCAAAGCGGCCAGGCGAGCGTCGAAGCGGCTCGGTTGGCCGCCGACATTTCCGGCGAGGGCGCCGCGATCGTCCACCAGATGGGGCGCGGGGAGGAGCTGGTGGCCGGCGTGGGCCAGATGAGTACCGAGGCCGCCCGGGCCCTCGACGCCATCGTCCAGGCCACCGACGAGGCGGGCGAACACGCCCGGACGATCGCCGAGTCCGAGTCCCAGCAGGAGCAGGGGAGCCGGCGCCTCGCCGACCAGATCCGCCAGATGGCCGAGTCCGCTGTGCGGATGCGGGGCGAGACCGAATCGTTGGCGGCACAGGCCGCCGAGGCGAGCCGCGGCCAGGCCGATCTGGAAGCGGCCATCGTCGAGCTGCAGCGGGTCGCCGGCGATCTCCAGAGCATCGCCAAGCATTTCGCCATCGAGAGCTGAGTCCGATGCGTCTGGTCGAATCCGCCGTCGAGCTCCGCGAGGCCATTGGTCGGCTGCGCGAGCCCGGCCGTCCGCTCGGGTTCGTGCCGACGATGGGGGCGCTCCACGAGGGCCACCTCACCCTGGTCGATACCGCCCGGGCTCGGGGCGCGGCGATCGTCGCCAGCGTGTTCGTCAACCCGCTCCAGTTCGGCCCGACCGAGGATCTGGCCAAGTATCCCCGGGATCTCGCCCGCGACCGAGACCTCCTCGCGGGCCGCGGCGTCGACCTGTTGTTCGCCCCGTCGGCGGCCGAGATGTATCGCGAGCGGCCCCTGGTGACCATCGACCCGGGATCGTTAGGCAGTCGATGGGAGGGTGCCGTCCGGCCGGGACACTTCGCCGGCGTCCTGACCGTCGTCGCGAAGCTGCTGCACTTGGTCGAGCCGGATTTCGCCTGTTTCGGCCAGAAGGACATCCAGCAGGTCACCCTGATCCGCCGAATGGTGGGTGACCTCGATTGGCCGGTGGAGGTCGTCACGGTGCCCACGGTCCGCGAGCCCGACGGCCTGGCCTTGTCGAGTCGCAACGGCTACCTCGCTCCGGACGATCGCCGCCGCGCGACCGTGCTTTCCCGCGCGCTCGCCGCCGTCGGAGCGGCGTGGCGAGGGGGCGCCGCCGACGCGGAGGCCCTCGACCGGGTGGCGCGCGCGGTGTTCGCCGAGGAACCGACCGTGGTGGTGGACTATATTGCGGTCGCTGATCCCCAGACGCTCGAACCGGTCGCGACGGCCTCCGCCGGGACGATCATCGCCATCGCGGCGCGAGTCGGCCCGACCCGTCTGATCGACAACGTGATCCTTGGGGCGGCGGGGTGAGCCTCCCGCCGTGGGCGCGGGTGTCCGAGCGGCGTCGAAACCACGTCGGCCGGGTGGCGGCGTTGGGGGAACGGTGGGCCGACGCCTTGGGGATCTCGACGCCGGAACGGACCCGGTGGCTCCGGGCCGTGTGGCTCCACGATGCCCTCCGCGACGCGTCAGGCGAGGAACTCGCGGAGTGGGCCGGCACCAGCGAGGGGTCGCGGGCGCTGTTGCATGGGCCCGCGGCCGCGAACCGCGCCTATGCCGAGGGCGAGCGGGACGTCGGCATCCTCACGGCCGTCCGATTTCACTCCCTCGGCTCGGCGGAGTGGGACCGGGTCGGCCAGGTTCTGTACTGCGCCGATTTCCTCGAGCCGGGCCGAACCGCCGAGGCCGAGCGACGGGCGACCTTGGCGGCCCGATTTCCGGCCGAGCCGGAGCAGGTGCTCTATGATGTGGCCCAATGGCGGATTCATCATCTCATCGACTCGGGCTGGCGGCTGCCCGAGACCACGTACCGGTTTTGGAACAGCCTAATCGCCGGTTCCGGCACGTCGGCCGAGTAGCGGTCGGCCTCGCCTTGGGCGTGGCGGTGGCCGTCGTCGCGCTGTTCGCGGGACGGCCGAATCCCGCGATGCCACTGGCGGTCGTGTCTGGCTCCGGCCCGAGCGTCGTGGCCGAAGTACGTAATGGATCCCAGCGGCCGGGGTTGGCTCGTTTGGTCACCCGGTTGTTGCGCGAGGAGGGCGTCGACGTGGTCTACTTCGGCTCCCTCGACTCGACCGAAGGGCTCGACTCGACGGTGGTGCTGGTGCGCCGCGGCGACGCGGACCGCGGTCAGCGGGTGGCTCGGCTCCTTGGTCGGGCCAAGGTGATGGTCGCCACTGACACCCTCCTTCGGGTCGATGTCACGATTCTGCTGGGCCGCGACTACCGGCTGCCGAAGGGTCGCTTTCCGCTCTAGCGATCAGCCCGATCATCAGATCCATCACGTTGGTGCCGGAGAGCCCGGTGCGGAGCAAGCACTGTCCGGCATCCAGCGCCGGGTAGGCGTCGTGGCGGACCAGCGCCGCCAGCGGATCGCGGCCGAGTCGGGCGATCGCGTCCCAGCTGCGGGCATCGACGAGTGCCCCCGCCGCGTCGGTGGGCCCGTCACGCCCGTCAGTGCCCGCGGCCAGCACCACCGCCGCGACCGGACCGGCGCCTGCCAGGACACCCGCCGCGGCCAGGGCGAACTCCTGGCACCGGCCCCCTTGGCCGGCTCCCTGGTCGAGGCGCACGGTGGTCTCGCCGCCACCGATTCGAGCCCGGGGTCGCTCGGAGGTCGCGGCCAACAGGTCGGTGGCGAAACGTTCACCCGCGTCGCGAGCGGCGCCGACGATCGAATCGGCGATCGTCTCGACCTGGTAGCCGAGGGCCCCGGCGCGGTCGGCCGCGTGGCGCACCGCGAGTTGGTTCGAGGCGATGATTCGGGTGATTCGGCGGGCGAAGATCGGATCGTCGGCCTTGGGTGTCTCGACGAGGTCGCCGCGTTCGACCCGCTCGAGCCAATGGGCCGCCTCAGGGGGTAGCGAGCCGAGCAGGCTGCGTTCGTCCATCCGGTGACGAATCTCGCTGGCTGACGTGGGGTCTGGCTCACACGGACCCGAGCCGATATCGGCGGGCTCGTCGCCGGCCACGTCGGACAGGGCGAAGACCCGGACTCGCTCGGCGACCAACGCCCGCATCAAGCGGCCGGCGCCCCACCGGGAGAATCGCTTCCGGATGCGGTTGAGTTCGCCGATGTCGAGGCCAGCTCGAAACGCCACCTCGCACACTTGCCGATAGACCTCGGGGCCCAAGCCATCGGCCGGGGCGCCGATCAAGCTGCTCGTTCCGCCGGAGAGGAGCACCCACACTTCGTCGCGCGGCCCGATCATTCGGACCGTCGTCCCGATCAGGTCGGCGGCCGCCGCGGACCGCGGCCCGGGGAGGGGATGGTCGCCGAGGACGTGGATCAGGCGGGGGTCTCCCGGCGGGCGCGGAGCGAGCGGGTCGATCCCCTCGGGTGTCACGACCACGCCGCCAAGGAGCGGCACCTCGAGATCAGCCAGATGGAGCACGGCCCCGGTCGCCATCGCCGCCGCCGCCTTGCCGACGGCGATCACGAATACCGGGACCGGGGGCGGAGTGGTCGCGAGGGCCCTGGCGAGCGCGTGGCGCGGCTCGACCCCCAGGACGGCAGCGTCGTAGATTGCCAGCGCATCGCGGCGAAGTCGCTCGGACTGGGCGGTCATCGGTGAAAAATAGGGGGGGATCGTGCCCAACCAACCTCGACTGTACTCGCTCCATCGGTTGCCGGCCGCGGTGGAGGCCCGGCTCGGGTCGCTCTTCGCGGTCGACTGGAACGAGGCGGACACCGACGTGTCGGTCGATCGGCTGGTCGAGGTGGTCGGGCGCTACGACGGGTTGATCACCACGGTGACCGACCCGGTCCCGGCCCGGGTCTTCGACGAGGCGACGAGTCGCATCCGGATCGTCGCCAACTTCGGGGTGGGCGTCGACCTGATCGACTTGGGGGCGGCCGCTCGTCGGGGGGTAGTGGTGACCAACACGCCCGGCGTGCTGACCGACTGCACCGCCGATCTGACCATGAGTCTCATCCTGATGACGCTCCGGCGGACCGGGGAGGGGGAGCGGCTGGTCCGCGCCGGCCGATGGACCGGGTGGCGTCCGACCCAGTTGCTCGGTCGCCGGGTCACTGGAACCACGTTAGGCATCGTCGGAATGGGACGGATCGGCCGGGCGGTGGCGGCCCGCGCCCGCCATGGGTTCCAGATGTCGATCCGCTACGCCAGCCGCCGACGGCTCGAGCCGGCCGACGAGGCCGCCCTCGGCGCTCGCTGGGTGCCGCTCGACGACCTGTTGTCCGAGGCCGACGTCATTTCGCTGCACTGTCCCCTGACTGCCGACACGGTCGGGTTGCTCGACCGGCGGCGACTCGGGCTGCTCCGGCGGGACGCGGTGCTGATCAACACGGCCCGGGGGGCGTTGGTCGACGAGGACGCGCTGATCGAGGCGCTGACGGAGGGCCGCCTCCGAGCCGCCGGCCTCGACGTGTTCCGCGACGAGCCGACGGTCGATCGGCGCCTCGGGGCACTGGACAACGTGGTGCTGCTTCCCCATCTGGGGAGCGCCACGGTGGAAACCCGGGAGGCGATGGGGATGCTGGCGACCGACAACCTGGAGGCGTTTTTCGCCGGCCGGGCGCCCCCGAACCGGGTAGCCTAACGACCGGCCCCGGCCGCCGGTACCGCGACGCCGAGCCGCTCGCCCAGCGCCAGCAGATCGGCGCGAAGCTCGTCCCGCTCGGCGGACAGTCGGCTGAAATGCTCCGGCTCGGCGAGATAGAATCCGAAGGCCCGTGCCCGGGAGAGGAACCGGTCGAACCGCTCCACCAGCTTGACCGCCGCATAGCCGGAGAGTGGCGCCACCACCAGCGCGAGCCACCCGGCCACCCACCCGAACCCCTTGCCGACCGCGACGGCTACCGCCACCCAGCCGAGCGGGTAGAACACGGCCGCCGCGATGATCTTGATGGTGGCGAGCACGTCGTCGTGGCTGCCCGCCACCCGCTTCGCGATCACCCCGATCAGGCGGTAGGCCGGGTAGTGGAGCACCGCCCCGGGGATCGCGAGCGGAAGGAACACTCCGATCCGGGCCACCAGCCACCAGGCGGACCGGAGCACCGCGCCCGCGCCGACCGAGCGCGGCCGGACCGCTCCCGGATCGAGGCCGGCACGGTGAAAGGCGGCTTCCAACCGATCGATCCGGCGGATGGTGCGATCGAGAAGCGTCGGGTCGGACTCCCGGAGGCGGCGATACCCGTCGATCAGCGCCTGGCGAACGGCTACCACCTCGTCCAGCCCGCGGCGCTGTCCGCCAGGTATCGCGGCGGACAGGAGCCGCTCGGCGCGAGCGACCAGGGCCTGGGATTCGTGGTCGTCGGCCTGGACCAGAGTGGCGGCCAGGGCGGCCTCCAGGGTCGCGGTGACCTCGGCCACCCGTTCGGCCGGGGGCTCACCGGCGGCGTCGAGCGGCGCCGCGGCGACCAACAGCGGTGCGCCGAAGTACACCAGTGCCGCCGAGCGAAAGACGGCTTTCTCGGTGTAGAAGAGGCCGACCGGAACGATCGCGACCGGCTCAGCGGTGCCGGCGCCCAGCGCGATCCGGGCCGCCCCGGTCTTGAGGGGCCGGAGGCGGGGATCGTCGTGGCTGGTCCCCTCCGGCGCGATGGCGATGGTGCCGCCCCGGTCGAGCAAGGCACGGGCCCGGGCGAAGGTGTCACGATTGTGGGACACCTCGTTGCCCGCGTCTTGGCGGCGATAGACCGGAATGCTGTCCAGGGCTCGGACGAACCACCCGATCACCGGCATTCGAAACAGCGGCGCTTTGCCGAGGAACGAGACCGGGCGCGGTGAGTAGCAGAGCAGCAGAACGGGATCGACCAAGCCGTTGGGATGGTTGATCGCGAAGATCGTGGGGCCTCGGGGCGGTACCCGCTCACTGCCGGCGACGTCCACCCGGCGAAAGAAGAGCCGGAGCGCGAGGCGGAGCACCCGGGTGATGAGGGCGCGAATCATGGCGCGTTCAGGCCACGGCTGCCGCGCTGCGGCGCTTCGCCTCCATCTCGACATAGAGCTGGCCACAGGCGGCGTTGATGTCGAGGCCGCGGCTCTTTCGGACCACCGCGTCGATCCCGTGCCACTTCAGCCGATCCGCAAAGGCGCGGATCCGATTGCCGGAACTCGGCGTCAATCCCGGAGCCCCGCCGGGATGCAGCGGCAGCAGGTTGACGTGGGCCGCGAGGGGCCGAGCCAGTTTCGCCAGAAGCTCGGCGTCGTGGTCGGTATCGTTCTGTCCCGCGATCAACACGTACTCGAAGGTGATCCGGCGGCCGAACGCCTTGGCCGCCGCCATGACCTTGTCGAGCGGGTACTTCTTCTCGATTGGCATCAGGGTGCGGCGCTTGGCCGGGTCCGCCGAATGGAGCGAAATGGCCAGGCGGAACTGTTCGGGGCGGGCCTTGAGCTGCTCGAGGCCGGGCAAGATGCCGACGGTCGAGACGGTGATGTGGCGCGCCCCGATCCCGAAACCGGCCGGGTCGTTGAGGATCGAGAGGGCGATGTCGACCGCGGGCCAGTTGAGGAGTGGTTCGCCCATCCCCATGAAGACGATGTTGGTCGGTTTGTCGGCCGGGTCGGCCAAGACGATCTCGCGGACCTGCGCGGTGATCTCGGCCGCGGAGAGGTCGCGGCGAAAACCCATCCGGCCGGTGGCGCAGAAGGTACAGCCCAACGCGCACCCGGCCTGCGAGGAGATGCACAGGGTCCGTCGGGCGCCGCTCGGGATCAGGACCGACTCGATGGCCTCGCCGTCGGCCAGTCGCCAGAGGTACTTCCGAGTCCCGTCGGTCGAGGTCTCCAGCTTGGCGGCGGCCAGCCGGGTCAGCGGGAACTCCTCGGCCAGCCGAGCCCGGAGCGCCGCGGGCAGCTCGGTCGCATCCGCCCACGAGGCGATCGGGGTCTGCCAGAGACGTCGGTGGATCTGATCGGCCCGATAGCTGGGCAGAGCTTCGGCAATCGCCCAGGCGCGCAGATGGCTGGCCGCGTCGGTTGGGCGAAGGTCGAGGAGACTGGTCGGCATCGATTGAAATTAGCCGGTCGAGTCCCGGGCGGCTGCCGGCACGCCGCCAGGCCGGTAACCAGCGAGGGCCTCGGCGATGTCGGCGACCGTGGTGGTCGAGGCCGCCGGATCGGTGCCGAGCTGGCGCCACGGCGCCGGGTCGCCGAAACGATACTCGCCGAACACCAAGACCGGGGTGCCTGGCTTGATCACCCGAGCGCCGTTGGCGGTCAGCACCCATTGGTCGGCCCAGCGGTAGATCCACTCCGCGTCCTCCGCGAGGAGGCGAACGCAGGCATGGCTCGCCGGGTAGCCCGGCAGGTCGTACTGATGGAGCGAGACGCCGCGATGATTCTCGAAGTTGAAATACCACTTGAGAAGCCAGGCCGCGTTCTCGGTGGAGCGAGTCTCCTTGGCCTTCCAGGTGGTGTGAAAGAGCCCGTTCGGCGTCGGAGTGCTGCGCTTTCCGGTGCTGGTCGGGCCCCAGAACACCAGGTGCCCCAACTCGTAGGCCGCGAACGCCTGGATCCGCTGCTCGACGACCAGGAACTTGGGGAACGAATCGAGGGCCGGGACCCGGACCGGGAACGGGGCGATGTCGAGGGGACCGAGCGATTCGTCAGCCGGAAGAAACAACGTGTCACCGGCCCGGAGATGGTCGAGGTCGACCCGGTTGAGCTTGAGGAGCAACGTTAGGCGGTCCGGGCCGAGCTCCCGAACCAGCTGGCGGTAGGGCCGGCCACTGTCGATCGGCACGGCTCGGAACGTGAGCGGCGGGCGAGGGCGGGCCGAGTCGGCGGAGGCAGTTGCCGCGTGGGAGGCGGCGGCTGTCGGGTCGGCGGCGGTCGGGACCACGGCGCCAGGAGCGGGTCGGTCCGGGTCACCAGCGCCGGGTGGCGCCGGGCAGCCGAGCAGCCCGAGCGCCAGGAGCGAGGTCCGGGCCCAACTCCGGCCCGTCGAAGGTGCGTAACTCATCGTATCCCAATCGCTTGCCCCCGCAATAGCGGGCGGGTTACGTTTGCTCGAAGATGACTCAGGACCGTGCCGTTTCGACCGCCATGCGCTCCCACCTCGCGGGCCAGCTGGATCGGAACCATCTGGGCCAGGCGGTTCGCCTGGGCGGATGGGTCCATCGCCGGCGCGATTTGGGCGGGCTCGTCTTCATCGATCTGCGCGATCGGGCCGGGCTGGTGCAACTGTCCCTCTCTCCGGATTGGACCCCGGCCGCCGTCATGGCGCGGGCCCAAGCACTCGGTGTCGAGGCGGTCGTGATGGTGACCGGGACGGTGGCCCTCCGCCCCAACGTGGCCCGCGATGAAACGATGGCCTCTCGCGAGGTGGAAGTCCACGTCACCGACTTGGTGGTGGTTGGTCCGGCCACCACGCCGGCCATTCCGGTGGCGCGAAAGGAAAACGAAGAACTCGCCGCCGAAGAGCTTCGCCTCAAGCACCGGGTCCTCGACCTCCGGCGGCCCGAACTGCAGCGGAACCTGATCCTCCGCCATCGACTGGCCCAGCGGGCTCGCCGGACCCTGTCGGACCTCGGCTTCCTCGAGGTCGAAACCCCGATTCTCACCAAGCCGACGCCGGAGGGGGCCCGTGACTACCTGGTGCCGTCCCGGGTGCACCCCGGCGAGTTCTACGCCTTGCCCCAGTCACCTCAGATTTACAAGCAGCTGCTGATGGTGGCGGGGTTCGATCGGTACTTCCAGATCGCCCGGTGCTTTCGCGATGAGGATCTCCGCGCCGACCGCCAGCCCGAGTTCACCCAGATCGACATCGAGTCCTCGTTCGTGTCCGATCAGGATGTGATGGGGTTCGTCGAGGCCGTCCTGGTCGCCCTCTGGGACGAGGCCGGCGAACCGGTCCCGATGCCGTTTCCGCGGATGACCTACGCCGAGGCCATGGAGCGGTACGGGATCGACAAGCCGGACCTCCGGTACGGCTTCGAAGCGAAGGACTACTCCTCGGCGCTCGGCGCCGACGCGGCTCCCTTTCTCGCGGCAGCCGGCAAGGCAGGGGTCCGATTCCGAGGAATCCAGGCGGCCGGGGCCGCGGACCTGGCCCGGAAGGACTTCGACCACCTCGCCCAAGCGGCGAAGGACGCCGGTGCCGGCGGCATGGTGTGGATGCGGCACACCGGGGCGTGGGAGGGGCAGGGACTCAAAGCGGTTGGCGCCGGGTTCGCGGCCTCGCTCTCGGGCCAGCCGGGCGACGTGTTTCTCGGCGCGGTCGGCAAGGATGGGGTCACCTCGGCTGCGATCCGAGCGATCCGGTCGGCGTTGATCGAGCGGCTCAAGCCAGCACCGGCCACCAAGCACGCCTTCCTCTGGGTCGTCGACTTTCCCCTGTTCGAGCCGGATCCCACCACCGGCGAGCACATCTTCGTGCACCATCCGTTCACCTCGCCGCATCCGGACGACGTGCCGTTCCTCGAATCCGATCCGGGCCGCTGCCGGGCGATTCACTACGACGCGGTCTACAATGGCAACGAGTTGGGAAGCGGCTCGATCAGGATCACCAGCCCCGACCTGCAGCAGCGGGTGTTCCGCCTGCTCGGGATCGGGCCGGACGATCAGCGGACCCGGTTCGGCTTCCTGCTCGATGCCCTGGCCACTGGCGCCCCGCCGATGGGCGGGTTCGCGATCGGCTTCGACCGGGTCGCGATGCTCCTGTCCGGCGCGCCATCGCTCCGGGACGTGATCGCCTTTCCGAAGACGACGACTGCCCGGGCCCTGTTCGAGGGGGCGCCGACCCCCATCAAGCAGGCCGACCTCGACGCCCTCCACGTGCAGGTGAAGCGTGCCTAACGGGAAAAACGGGGGCGATCGACCGATCCCCGAGGATGCCGTCCAGCGGTTCGCCACCGAGGGTGCCGACCCCTTGCTGCTCGGTGGGGTCAACGACGCCAACCTGCTCGAGCTCGGCCGGGTGCTCGGGGTTCGGATCAGCCTCCGAGGGGACACCCTGACGGTCTCCGGCGGCGGTGAGCAGGTCGACCGGGCGGCCACCGTCGTGCCAACCCTGATCGATCTCGCCCGGATGGGCGAGACGGTCACGCCGGACCTGATCCAGCGATTGGTGGCCGACGGCGCGGTGCCGTTGGAGTTGGCGGCCCCCGGCGAGGGCCGGATCGTGCTGCCCGGTCTGCGCCGGGCGATCCTGCCCAAGACCCAAGGCCAGAAAGACTACCTCCAGGCGATCGCGCAGCACGACATCGTGATCGGGATCGGGCCAGCCGGGACCGGCAAGACCTACCTCGCGGTGGCCAAGGCGATCGAGGCCCTGGCCCGCAAGCGGGTCCGCCGGATCATCCTGGCCCGCCCGGCGGTCGAGGCCGGCGAGTCGTTAGGCTTCCTGCCGGGCGACATCCAGGCCAAGGTCGACCCCTACCTCCGGCCGCTGTACGACGCCCTCGAAGACATGATGCCCAATGATCGAGTCCAGAAGGCGCTCGAGACCCGGACGATCGAGATCGCCCCCCTCGCCTACATGCGGGGCCGGACGCTCTCGGACGCCTTTATCATTCTCGACGAGGCCCAGAACGCGACCGGCGCCCAGATGAAGATGTTCCTGACTCGGCTCGGCGTGAACAGCCAGGTCGTGGTCACCGGCGACAAGACCCAGGTCGACTTGCCGAAGCGCGAGGATTCGGGGCTGATTCAAATCGAGCGAATCCTGCCCGGCATCGAGGGCCTGGCGTTCTGCTATCTGACCGAGGCCGACGTCGTGCGCCATCGCCTGGTGCGCGAGATCATTCGTGCCTACGCGGAAGACCAAAGCGGCTAGGCGGGCGCCGCG
The DNA here is from genome assembly GCA_046160105.1 of Gemmatimonadales bacterium. Classification (GTDB taxonomy): domain Bacteria; phylum Gemmatimonadota; class Gemmatimonadetes; order Gemmatimonadales; family GWC2-71-9; genus SHZU01. Next base: position 103,180 of record JBJXGT010000024.1, read on the forward strand.
CTCGCCTGCCGCGGTCACCGTGGCGGGCCGCACGGCGCCGTTGTCCACTCGGGCGGTCATGGCCGCGGTGCGGGTGGTGCTCGCCGGTGAGCGACGGGGGGCCGCGGTGTCGATCAGTTTCGTCGGGCCGACCCGGATGCGCCGATTGCACCGGACTTGGAAGGGCGCCGATCGCCCGACCGACGTTCTGACGTTCACGCTCCGGCAACCCGAGGGGCCGCTGCTTGGCGACCTCTACGTCTGTCCGGCGGTGGTGCGGGGACATGCCCGGGAGCATCGGGTGCCGGTCCGGGAGGAGATGCTTCGCGTCGTGATCCATGCCACCCTGCATGCCCTGGGGTATGACCATCCCGACGGCGACGGTCGGACCCGGTCGGCCATGTGGCGGAAACAGGAGCGATATCTCGCGTGCGTGATCTGATCGCGGCCCTCCAACTCGGCGTGGCGCCGATCCTCGCGGGGATCTGCACGCTGTGGGCCGGCTTGGTGGCACTCGCCGCCGAAGCCGACGCGACGCTACCGCGCCTGATCGCCCCGGTGACCGAGAACGATCCCCACGATCTGACCCCCGAACGCAGCCTCCACATCGTCCACTTGAGCCTGCTGGTCATCGCGGCGTTTCTCGCGGGGCTGGCCCTCGCCTGGTGGGCCTGGCCGCTCCCCCAAGCGCTGCTCCGGCTCAGCCTCGCGGTGTTGCTCGTTTGGGTGGCCGGCGATCTCCTCCCCCGGCTGTGGGCCGCGAACGAACCCGGCTTCGTTCGGTTCGACGGTCGAATCGCGACCGCCTCCCTGACGGTGTTCCGCCCGATTCTCAAGCTGGTGGCTTGGGCCGATCGGGGCGGCCGCTCGGCCACCCGCCCCCCGGCCATGCGCTCGACCGATGCCGAAGTTCGGGACCGACTCTCGGGGGTGTTTAGCCTTCGCCAGACGACCGTGGCCGAGGTGATGACACCCCGGCTCGATGTCATCTCGATCGACCTCTCCGCTAGTCGGAGTCAGGTCATGGAGATCCTCCGTTCGGCCGAGCACTCCCGGCTCGTCGTCGTCGACGGCGATCCCGACAACGTCGCCGGGGTGCTCTACGCGAAGGACCTGCTCACCCCCGGGTCCGAGTTGGAGGAAGGGGATTGGCATCACTTGGTGCGGACCGTCGAGTTCGTTCCCGAGGCGAAGCGGCTCGATCGGCAGCTGCGGGATTTCCAACGCGGCGGCGCCCACCTCGTGGTAGTGGTCGACGAGTTTGGCGGCACCTCGGGGATCGTCACCCTCGAGGACGTCCTCGAACAGATCGTCGGGGAGATTCACGACGAGTACGACACCGAAGAAGTCAAACCGATCGAGCGGCGGCCCGATGGGAGTCTGGTGGTTCAGGGCAGCGTCGCGCTGGTCGACCTCGAGGCCGAGCTCGACTACCGCTTCGATCGCGCGGATGTCGGCACGGTAGGCGGCTTGGTGCTCGCGCTGGCCGGGCGGGTGCCCAAAGTGGCCGAGTCGCTCCGGGCCGGCGACTACTCGCTGACCATCGATCAAGTGTCCCGGCGCCGGGTTCGCCGGGTCACGGTTCGGCCGCTCGCGCCGCTGATGCCTCGCCAACCGGAATCGGTGTTGCCATGATCTGGGTCGCGGTGTTGCTCGGACTCGTGGTCACCGTGTTCGGTGCCTCGGCGTCGGCGGCGCTCATCACCGTCAGCCGCACCGCGTTGGCGGAATCGGTGTCGAAGCGACTCAAGGGCGCCGGCGAGTCGCTCGATTGGCTCTACGACGCCGAACGCGACTTGAGCGCGGCCACCGCGACGACCGGCCTGGGCATCTGCCTCCTGGCGGCGGGTCTGTCGGCGGTCGTCGACGGGGTGACCGGGGCGCTTCCGCTCTGGGGCGTGCTGGTGCTCCTGATCATGGTCGCGGTGCCCTTCGTGCTGTTCAGCGGCTACCTGCTCCCCCGCTGGCTCACCGCGCGTCGTGCCTCCCGCGCCGCCGACCGGATCCGGCCGTTGCTCCGCGCCTGGGCTCGCCTGGTCGCGCTCTTCCTGCCCGAACCAGTCCCCCGAGGGGCCGCCGACGTTCGGGCCCTCTGGCGGGAAAGCGCCGCCGGGGCGCTCGCTCCCACCGATGAGCTGATGATGGTGGGGAACGTGATCGCCTTCGCGCAGCGGCCGATTCGCGAGCTGATGACTGCCCGGACCGAGCTGGCGGCGATTCCCGAAGGCGCTGGCGCCGACGAAATTCGGGCCGCCTTCACCCAAAGTGGTTACAGCCGGCTCCCGGTGTACCGCGGCACCGTCGACGAAATCGTCGGCATGGTCCACGTGCTCGATCTCCTCAAGGTCACCCCCGGGGAGCGAGTGCCGGTTCGACCGGTCGCGGTCACCCCCGCCAGTCGCAGCTCTGGCGACGTGCTGCTCGACATGCAGCGAGAGCGCCGGCACCTCACCGTGGTGCTCGACGAGTTCGGTGGGACCCTCGGGATCGTCACCCTCGAAGACCTCCTCACGGCGATGGTCGGGGAGATCTTCGACGAGCACGACGAAACGACCGAGCGACGGGTCGCCCTCGCCCCGATGGTGCTGTTCGAGACCGACGGCGGGGCGGACGTCGCGGTGCTGGAGCAGCGATTCGGGGTTGCCTTGCCCGGCACCTCGACCTCGATCGGCGGTCGCCTGACCGAGCTGGCCGGTCGGTTTCCGCGGGTCGGCGAGCGAATAAAAGTTCGGGGCCTCGAGATCGACGTGATGGCGGCGACGCCGACCCGACTCGATCGACTCGTCGTCCGGCGGGGTGGCCCGGCCCCCCTCGACCTCGACCGAGGCGACCAGTGACCGCCCGCGAAGCCCACGATCTCCTCAGGCTGGTTCGGGAAGGCCGGATCGCCGAGTTCGTGGCGCGCGCCGAGGAGCTGATGCCCGCGGACCTGGCCGACGTGCTGGCCGAGGCGGACGAGGACGAACGGGTCGAGATCGTCAGGCTGCTCCCGCCGTCCTTGTCCGGTCAGGCGCTGTGGGAGCTTCCCCAAGACGAGCATCCCGAGGACACCCTCGCCGCCCTCGGGGCGGAAGCGGCGGCCGGGATCGTCGAGGAGCTGCCCGACGACGACGCGGCCGACCTGCTCGGCGAGCTGGAACCCGAGGAACAGCAGCGGATCCTCTCCAAGCTCGGGGATCCCGAGCAGCGCGAGGAAGTCGAGGACCTCCTTCAATACGACCCGGAGTCGGCCGGGGGCCTGATGACGGCCCACGTCGTCACCGTATTGGCGACCGACACGGTGGGGCAGGCCCTCGACGAAGTCCGCCGGCAAGCCGATGAGGTGGAAGATTTCTCCGAAGCCTACGTGGTGGACCAGGACGGCCGACTGACCGGGGTCATGAGCTTCAAACGGTTGGTGCTCGCCCCGCCGGAGCGGCCGGTCGGTGAGGTGATGGAAGATCCTGACGCCACGGTGCCGCCGGAGATGGATCAGGAAGAGGTCGCCCGGATCATGGCCCGGTACAACCTCTCGGCGGTCCCCGTGGTCGACCGCGAGCGACGACTCCTGGGCCGGATCACCTTCGATGACGTCACCGACGTGGTCGAGGCCGAGGCCACCGAGGACCTCCTCAAGTTCGGCGGCGTCTCCGCCGACGAAGACCTCGGCGCCGAATGGAAGGAGGCGACCCGGAGCCGCCTCCGATGGCTCCTGGTCAACCTGGCGACCGCCGCCGGGGGCGCCGCCGTGATCGGTGCGCTGCAGGGCACGCTCAGCAAGCTCTGGACGCTGGCCATCTTCATGCCGATCGTCGGGGGGCTGGGTGGGAACACCGGAACCCAGGCACTCGCGGTCACCGTGCGCCGGTTGTCGCTCGGGTTGATCGCGCCGGGCGAGTTCCGCCAGGTCGTCGGCAAGGAGATGTTGGTCGGGCTGGCGAACGGGCTCGTCGTGGGGACGGTCGCCGGGCTGGTCGCGACGGGAATTGCCTGGGCAACCGGCCAGACCTTGCTGCTCGGGGTGGTGGTCTTCATCGCGATGGCGGGCAACCTCCTCGTTGCCGGCACCCTCGGATCGTTCGTCCCCCTCCTGCTACAGCGGTTCGGCATCGATCCGGCGATCGCCTCCTCGGTCTTCGTGACCGCGTTCACCGATATGTGCGGATTCGCTCTCCTTCTGGGGTTGGCCAGCTGGATCCTGATCTAGACCCGCCCGCCCGTAACCCCAATTCTCGTCACAACTTGCCGGACTCCCCCGAGGGTGGCAACTTTCCTCCCGGAATGCAGATCGACGCGATTCTCGCCGACCTCTCGGTCGACCGGCCGGCCCTCCTCGCCCGGGCGATTTCGATTATCGAGAACGGGCGGCCGGGGTTCGAGCGCCTGCTGGCGGCGGTGCATCCCCGGCTCGGCCGGGCCCATCGGATCGGGATTACCGGCCCGCCGGGGGCCGGGAAGTCGACCCTGACCCATCAGTTGGCGGCGGAGTATCGACGCTTGGGCCAGACGGTCGCGATCGTCGCGGTGGACCCGACCAGCCCGTTCACCGGGGGCGCCCTGCTCGGCGACCGGATTCGGATGGAGGCGGTGTCGCTCGACCCCGGGGTGTTCATCCGGTCGATGGCGACCCGTGGCTCGTTAGGCGGTCTCGCGACCAGCACCCGGGAAGTCTGCGACCTGCTCGACGCGGCCGGGTTCGATCGGATTCTGATCGAGACCGTCGGGGTGGGGCAGTCCGAGTTGGACGTCGCCAAGATGGCCGACTCGACCGTCCTCGTCCTGGTCCCCGAATCGGGCGACGGGATCCAGACGCTCAAGTCCGGGATCATGGAGATCGCCGACCTGTTCGTGGTGAACAAGGCGGACCGGCCGGGGGCAGAGAAGTTGCAGCAAGAGATCGAGGTGACCCTGGGGATCCGGAAGGGCAATGCCTTTCGCCGGATCAAGGCGCATCACGGGGTGAGGCTTCGGAAGGCCGGCGCGGAGGTGGCGCCCGCGCCGGAACCGGCCGGCTGGGAGCCGCCGGTCCTCTTGGTGACCGCCTCGGTGGGCGAAGGCACCACCCGGGTGATCGAAGGACTGGCGGCCCACTTGGCGGCCCTCGGCACGACGGGCGAATTGGTCGAACGCCGCCGCCGCCGCATGACGCTGCGGACCAAAGAAGTGGTCGGACGGATGCTGGATCGATGGGTCTGGTCGGAGTCGAACGCCGAGAGCCTCATCGCCGAACGGGTCGATGAGATGGTCGCGGGCCGGATCAGTCCATATGAGGTGGCGGCCGACGTGGTCGCGAGTCTCCGGGAAGGAGCGAGAATATGAGTCACCGGCAACCGGGCGCGGCCGATCTGGCGACCCGCCTCGCGGAACGCGAGAGGGAACTGGCCGAGCTCAAGCGAGAGGTCGAGGCGTGGCGCGCCGAGTTCGCCCGACTGCCGCTCAGGCCGGACGGCGATTTCACCTCGATCTCGGGGCGGTCGGTCGAGCCGGTGTTCACCCCGGTCGATCTGGTCGATACCCTGGGTGGCGACGGGATGTTGCCCGGCCAGTTCCCCTATACCCGCGGCATCCATCCCACGATGTATCGGGGCAAACTGTGGACGATGCGGCAGTTCTCCGGGTTCGGCACCGCGGTCGATACCAATCAACGGTACCAGTTCCTGCTCGAACGGGGCCAGACCGGATTGTCGGTCGCCTTCGATTTTCCCACCTTGATGGGGTACGACTCAGATCATCCCCGGTCCGAGGGCGAAGTGGGCAAGTGCGGCGTCGCGATTTCGAGTCTCGCCGACATGGAGACCCTGTTCGACGGGATTCCCCTCGATCAGGTCTCCACCTCGATGACGATCAACGGCCCCGCGGCGATGTTGTTCTGCTTCTACGTCGCCGCGGCGGAGCGCCAGGGCGTCGACATCGCCAAGCTCCAGGGGACCGTCCAGAACGACATGCTGAAGGAGTATCAAGCCCAGCACGCCTGGATCTATCCGGTCGAGCGGGCCATGAAGATCATCGTCGACATGTTCGAATGGGGAGCCCAGCACACGCCCCGGTGGAATACCATTTCGATCTCGGGCTACCACATTCGCGAGGCCGGCGCCACCGCGACCCAGGAACTCGCCTTCACCCTCGCCAATGGGTTCTCCTACATCGAGCACGGCATCGCCCGCGGTCTCCCGGTGGACAGCTTCGCGCCGAGGTTGTCGTTCTTCTGGGACGTGCATAACGACTTCTTCGAGGAGATCGCCAAGATGCGGGCCGCCCGCCGGATCTGGGCCCGCCATCTCCGCGATCGATACGGCGCCAAGGACGACCGCAGTTGGAAGATGCGCTTCCACTGCCAGACCGCCGGGGTGAGCCTGACCGCGCAGCAGCCGATGAACAACGTGGCTCGGGTCGGGTTCCAGGCGCTCGCCGCGGTGCTCGGTGGCGCCCAGTCGCTCCACACCAACGCCCTCGACGAAACCCTCGCGTTGCCAACCGAGGAATCGGTCCGGGTCGCGCTTCGGACCCAGCAGATCCTTGCCTACGAGACCGGAGTGGCCAACGTGGCCGATCCGCTCGGCGGCTCCTACTACGTCGAGGCGCTGACCGACACCATGGAGCGGGAGGCCGAGGGGCTCTTCGCCGAGATCGACGCCCAGGGTGGGGTGGTCCCCGCGATCGAGAAGGGGTGGTTCCAGCGCCAGATCGCCGCGTCGGCCGCGCGGTTTCAGGACGAGGTGGACAGTGGTCGCCGGATCGTCGTCGGCGTCAACGCCTTCGACGAGGCCGAGACGGCTCGGCCGATGGAGATCCTCAAGATCGGCGAGGAAGCCGATCGGACCCAGCGGGCCCGCCTCGGGCAGCTCCGGGCGACCCGCGACAACGCCCGGGTCGAGACGGCCTTGGCCGAGCTGCGTCGGGCGGCGGAAGAGGATCGCAACGTCATTCCGGCGATGCTCGATTGCGCCCGGGGCTACGCCACGCTGTATGAGATCCGCCACACCCTCGAACGGGTGTATGGGGCCTACAAAGAACCGGTATTCTTCTAACCAATGACCGCCAAATCCGCCTTGCCCCGCCCGATTCGTGTCCTCGTCGCCAAGCCGGGGCTAGATGGCCACGACCGCGGCGCCAAGGTCGTCGCCGCGGCGCTCCGGGACGCCGGGATGGAAGTGATCTACACCGGGCTCCATCAAACCCCGGAGATGATCGCCACCGCTGCCGTTCAGGAGGACGTCGATGTGGTCGGCCTGTCCATCCTGAGCGGGGCCCACATGACCCTGTTTCCGCGGGTCCGGGCGCTGCTCGATGCCCAAGGTCGCAACGACATCCTCCTGACCGGCGGCGGCATCATCCCGGCCGACGACGCCGCCGCGCTCGAAGCGGGCGGAATCGGGAAGCTGTTCGGGCCGGGCACCCCGCTCGCGGACCTCGTCGACTACATCATCGGTTGGGCGACCGAGCATCTGGTCTAGTCGCGGGGCGCCGAACGGCCGCCCGAGCGTGAGCGTCGTCGACATCAAGGGGGCCGAGCCGTTGGCCCGGTTCACCCGCGACGTCGCGACGATGATCGCCCGGACCCCGAGCCGTCCGACCTGGAACCGTACCGCCAAGTTCGTGGGAGACCGACCCCATGTGTCGCAACATCCGAACCCTGTACCACTTCGAGCCCCCGGTCACCGACGCCGAGATCCACGCGGCGTCGCTTCAATTCGTCCGCAAAGTGAGCGGCTTCTCCAAACCCTCGACCGCGAACACCGCGGTCTTCGATCGCGCGATCGTCGAAGTCAGCGACACGGTGCGCCGACTGCTGGACTCGCTGGTCACCACGGCGCCGCCCAAGAGCCGGGAGGTCGAGGCCGCCAAGGCCAAGCTTCGCTCGGCGAAACGCTTCGGAGCTCGTCCATGAGGCAGAAGTCCCCAGCCCCCAAGCCGGCCGACACCGTCAAATCGGGCGGTCGGCTCCGCGGGCTGACCAAGGAGTACCTCGAGTTGGCGGCCAAGCTCCGGGCCGGCGGCGGCCCCGAGCGCGTCGCCAAGATGCATGCCCAAGGGAAGCTCTCGCCCCGAGAGCGGGTCGCCGCCTTGCTCGATCCGAATACCCCGTGGTTCGAGGTGGGCCTCTTGGTCGGGTACGATCGTTATGACGGGCAGGCGCCTGGCGCGGGGGTCATCACCGGGGTCGGGGTGGTGTCGGGCCGCGAGGTGGTGGTCGTCGCCAACGACGCGACGGTGAAGGCGGGGTCCTGGTGGCCGGAGACGATCGGGAAGATTCTCCGGGCCCAGGAAATCGCGATGCGGCAGCGGATCCCGATCGTGTACCTGGTCGACAGCGCGGGCGTCAACCTGCCGTACCAGGGCGGGGTGTTTCCCGGCCAGTATGGCGCGGCCCGGATCTTCTACTACAACTCGATCATGCGGCGGTATCTCCACGTCCCCCAGATCGCGGCGGTCATGGGAAGCTGCGTGGCCGGCGGCGCCTACTTGCCGGCGCTCTCGGACGTGATCTTCATGGTCGACGGGACCAGCTTCATGGGTCTCGGCGGCCCCAACTTGGTCAAGGGCGCCACCGGCCAGACCGTGGATGGCGAGACCCTGGGCGGGGCCCGGACCCACACGGAAATCAGCGCGGTGGCGCACTACTTGGCCGCCAACGACAAGGACTGCCTGACCAAGCTCCGCGAGTACTTGGCCCGGCTGCCACGGCTCCCCGGCGTGGCTCATCGGGTGTCGGCGCCGGCGGAACCGGCCCGTCCGGTCGCCGACCTCTACGAGATCCTCCCGCAGGACCACCGGATGTCCTACGACATGCATCAGGTGCTCGCGGCGGTGCTCGACGAGGGGAAACTCGAGGAGTTCCAGCCGGCGGTGGCCGGCGAGATGATCTGCGGCCACGCTCGGATCGAGGGGCGGCCCGTCGCGGTGATCGCCAACCAGCGGGGCGTCATCAAGGCCAAGCCCGGGGAGCGACCGCATTTCGGCGGGATCATCTACACCGAGAGCGCCGAGAAGGTGGCCTATTTCATCGAGACGGCCAGTCGGGAGCGGATTCCGATCCTCTTCGTCCAGGACGTCAGCGGGTTCATGGTCGGCTCCGATGCCGAGCATTCAGGGATCATCCGGGCCGGGGCCCGGTTCGTCGAGGCGATGGCCACCGCGGTCGTTCCCCGGATCGTCCTCACCGTCAATCACGCCTCGGGCGCCGGTTACTACGCGATGGCGGGGCAGGGGTTCGATCCCGATTTCCTCCTCTCCTGGCCGACGGGCCGGATGGGCGTGATGGAGGGCGAGGCCGCGATCATGGCGGTCCACGGGCCGACGATTGCAGCGGCCAAGCGCGAGGGGAAGCCGGTCGCCGAGGAGGTCACCGCGTCGATCGATCAGATGCGGGCCGACTACGACCGCGACCTCGACGCCCGCCATGCCGCCGCCCGTGGCCATGTCGACGCCATCGTGACCCCGGAGGAGACCCGTGACCTGCTCGCCCTCTTGCTCCGAACCACGGCGAACTACGCCGGGCCCCACGTCGGCGCCTTCGTCCTCCCGCCGATCGACGACCGTGCCGGGGCCTAACGTGCTTCGACCGGGTGCCGCGAACCTCGAGCCGGTCGCGGATCGGCTCCGGGCCGCAAGGGGATCGGGTTCCGGCCGGCGAGCCTGCGTCGCGGGCCTCCTCGCCCTCGCGGCCGGCTGCGCCCCCGCGGCGGTGACCGTGCCGCCCCCGACGATGGACCCCGTCCGCGACCCACCGACCGCCGTCGACCTGCCGACCGCGCCGCCACCCCTGGCGACCCCGTCGCTGGCGCCGAGCGAGGCGTTCCGCCGCGGCCTGATGCCGCTGGCCTCGACCAACGCCTGGGCCTTCCGCCAGAACCACCCGACCTACGACGGCCGCGGCGTCCTGATCGGCATCCTCGACAGCGGGATCGACCCCGGCATCGCCGGCCTCTGGCTCACCTCGACCGGCGACCGCAAGCTGGTCGATCTCCGCGACTTCTCCGGCGAAGGCGCGGTGCCGCTCGCCCGACTGACCACCCGGGCCGATACCGCCACCGTCGGGGGCCGCCGGATCGCCGGGCTCGGCCGGATCGCAGCCCTCAACGCCACTGGTGCGCTCTTCGCCGGCACCTTCCGGGAACGGCCGTTAGGCGAGCCGCCCGCCAGCGATCTCAACGGCGACGGCGACGACGCCGATACCATGATCCTGATCGTCACCAAGGCGCCCGACGGGTGGGTCGTCTTCGCCGACACCGACGGCGACGGGACCCTCGCCGACGAACGTCCGATTCACGACTTCCTGGCCACCAAGGAAACCTTCGGCTGGACCATCCCGGGCCGGCCAACCCCGCTGACCATCGCCGCGAACTTCGCTGGCACCGACGCGGCGCCGACCCTCGACCTCTTCTTCGATACCAGCGGCCACGGGTCGCACGTCGCGGGGATCGCCGCGGGTGCCGACCTCTACGGAATTCGCGGGTTCGACGGGGTTGCCCCCGGCGCCCAGCTCCTCGGTCTCAAAATCGCCAACAACGCCCACGGCGGGATCTCGGTGACCGGGAGCATGATCCGGGCGATCGACTACGCGATCACCTTCGCCCGTTCCCGCTCACTGCCCTTGGTGCTCAACATGAGCTTCGGGGTGGGGAACGAGCGCGAGGGTGCCGCCCGGATCGATGCGATCATCGACTCGGTCCTCGCGGCCAATCCCGAGGTGGTATTCGTCACCAGCGCCGGCAACGACGGGCCAGGGCTGTCCACCATGGGGTTCCCGGGTTCCGCCGATCGGGTCATCTCGGCCGGCGCCACCTTGCCGCCGTCATACATCGGCGGCACCGCGGGCGACGTCATCGCCTTCTTCAGCGCCCGGGGTGGAGAGGTCGCCAAGCCAGATCTGTTGGCGCCCGGGATCGCCTACTCCTCGGTGCCGCGATGGAACATCGGCGACGAGACCAAGAACGGCACCAGCATGGCGTCGCCCCACATCGCGGGCGCGGTGGCATTGATCCTCTCCAGCGGCAAGCAGGAGAAGCGGACGGTCACGGCTGGCCAGATCAAACAGGCGCTGGTTGCTACCGCCCGAACGATGCCCGGAAGACTCGCGATTGACCAAGGCGCCGGGCTGCTCGATGTGGTGGCGGCCGACCGGCTGCTCCGGCGTCTGCCGGCGATGGCGGTGATCCGGGCCCGGATCGGCCGGGAGCCGGCCGGAGGCATGCTCCGGATCGTCCAGGCGCCGCCCGCCGATACGACCGTGACCGTGACCGTTGAAGGCGGCCTCGCGGGCCCGATCCGATTGGTGTCGAACGTCGGTTTCATCACGGTGCCGGGCTCGGTCCAGTTGACTCCGCCTCGGACCACCTTCCAGGCCCGGATCGGGGCGGGCAGCCTGACCTCGGCGCCGATCGCTGGCGGGGTGATCACCGGGTGGGCCACCGACACCACGATCGGCCCGCTGTTCCGGCTTCCGGTCACCCTGGTTCGAGCTGCCCGGGTCAGCGACAGTGGCCTGGTGGTCCGAAAGACGTTAGGCGCCGCCGATCTGCTTCGCGTCTTCTTCCCGGTCGACTCGGCCCGCCCATTCCGGGTCCGATTCTCGACGACCGGCCGCAATGAACGGGTCCTCGCCTTCCTTCACGAGCCCGGCGGCCAGCCCTCCCGGGGTGACAACGGAATCCCGGCCGGCGCCGGCCAGGCGACCGCGATCGAGCTGGACGGGCGCGATGTCATCGGGGGCGTCTACGAGGCCATCGCCAGTGCCTCGCCGGCCGACCCCGCCACCGCCAACGTCCAAGTCGACCTCAGTCCGGTGCGCCTTCGAGGCGAACGGATCCTCGGCGACTCGGTCCGGATCGAGCTGGCCAATCTCGCCGGCGCCAGGGTGCTCGGCACCGCGATGTTCGGGATGATCGGGGCCGAGCGGGGGATGGCGTTTGGGCAGCGCGGCAGCGGGGAACGACGGATTCCCTTTCGGGTGCCGGCATGGGGCCGACGGGTTGTCGTCGACCTGGTGGTGCCTCGCGCCCAGTGGCCGGCCTTTACCGATTTCGGGCTGTCGATCGTCGCCTCCAACGGCCGGATCCTCGAGACCGCGCCGCTCAACTACGCCTACGGACGGGCCACCCTGGAGCTCCCGGCTGACTCGTCGATCGCCCGTGACCTGGAGGTCGTGCTCACCCCCGCGTTCGCCGACCCGACCCCGACCACGCTCTGGGACGCCGACCTCACGATTCGGGTCTACGCCGAGACGCCGGTGCTCGTCGACATTCCGAGCGGCGCCGAGTTCTCGGTCGACCCCCGCCAGAATACCCGGGTGACCTTTCCGCTCGGCCGGTTTCCGTGGACCCTCGAGGACGGCTTCTTCCCGCTTGGCAATCTGGTGGTCGACGTGGGCGGGGTGCTCTGGGGCCGAGAGGTGCGGCTGCCGCCAGCCGCCCCGCCGGTGATGCGATGAGCCGGCTCCGGCTGACGCTGTCGGTGATCGGCCTGGGCCTCGCGGCAGTCGGCGTGATCGCCAACAACCGGATCTTGATATGGGCCGCGATCGTAGTCATCTCGGTTTCCATCGCCATCAGGATCATCACTCGCGCGCGACGTCCCTGAAGGCGTCGTTTCGATCCTCGTTGCGTTGTTTGGGTTAGGCCGGTTGGCGGGTGGGGACCCACCTTTGGTCCCATGGACGACACCTTCCCGCGGGCCCTCGAGTTCCTCGCCCGCCATTTCGGCTATTCGGACTTCCGACCCTCCCAGGAACGCGTCGTCCGGTCGATTCTCGCCGGCCGCGATACCCTCGCGGTCCTTCCCACCGGGGCCGGCAAGTCGGTCTGCTTCCAAGTGCCGGCCCTCGTGTTGGGCGGCCTGACCGTGGTGATCTCGCCGCTACTCGCGCTGATGGAAGATCAGGTGGTGGCGGCGCGGGCGCGGGGCATTCGGGCCCGGGCGCTCAACAGCCTGCTGTCGAAGACGGCGGCCGCCGCGGTCCGCCGCGAACTCGGTGCGGGCGAAGTCGACCTCCTCTACATCGCGCCGGAACGCTGTCCTCGGCTGGTCACCGACCTCGAGGAACTCGGCGTCACGGTCCGGTTCCTCGCCATCGACGAGGCCCATTGCATCGCCGAGTGGGGGTCGGACTTTCGCCCCGCCTACCTCGGCCTCGGCCGGTTTCGCCGTGCCGTCGGCTCGCCGCTCACCGCGGCCTTCACCGGCAGCGCCACCCCCGAGGTTCGGAGTACCATCGCCAGGGTGCTCGGCCTTGGCCGAGGCGGAGGCTACGGTCTCCAGGTCGCCTCCTTCGATCGGCGTAACCTCGCGTTCTCGGTGGCCCGAGTTGGCAGCGAACCCGCCCGACTCGAGCGACTGACTGCCCTCCTCGCGGCGGACGATCGAGTCGCGATCGTCTACGCCCCGACCCGCAACATCGTCGAGGGGCTGGCTCGGGAGCTGGCCCGTCGCGGCTTCCGGGTGGCGCCTTACCACGCCGGGCTCGTCAAAGCGGAGCGGGCCCAGGTGCTCGGCGATTTCCTGGCGGATCGTCTCGAGGTGGTGGTCGCGACCTGCGCGTTCGGAATGGGCATCGACAAGCCCAACGTCCGCCTGGTGGTCCACTGGATGCTCCCGGCGACCCCGGAGGCCTACTACCAGGAAGCCGGCCGCGCCGGCCGCGATGGCGCGCTGGCACGCTGCGTCCTCCTCTATCGTCCGGGCGACGGCCGCCTCGCCCGCCGCGAGCTCGGCGTGACGTTCCCCGACCCGAAGGTCGTCGAGGCCGCCTGGGCCAATCCCGAGGCGCTCGCCAAGCTGCCCCGCCACGCCGCCGAGGCCGCCGAACGCCTCCGTCGGGAGCTTCGGCCCGAGCGAGGGCCGGTTCGCTGGGATCAGGTGCTGCGGCGCCGAACGGCTGCCCTGGACCGCCTAACGACGATGGAGCGCTACGCCGAGCGGACGGGCTGCCGCCGGGCGGCGCTGCTCGGCTACTTCGGCGAGCGGCTGGTCCGCTGCAGCGGGTGCGACGTCTGCGGCGAGCCGGCGCCCCGATCGGCCTGGCCCCCGGCCGCGACCCGGCGGCTTCGCGACCTCCGCCTCGCGGTGGGCAACGAGCGCCGGCCATGGGGAACTCCGCTGCTCGAACCCACCACGCTGGCCCGGCTCGCGCTCGATCCCCCCGCGACCCTCGAGGCGCTGGCCGCCGTGCCGGGCGTGGGACCGGAGCTGGCCCACCGTTTCGGGGAAACCCTGCTGGCGGCGTTAGGAAGCGGGGCGACGGAGCCGGACCCGGCGCCGGTCCGCCCCGAGCTCGTCATCTGGCGTCGGCAGCTCGCCACTCGTGGCGGCCGGTCGGAAATAGCGGTTGCATCCGGGCCGTTGCTCGGTCGCGTTGCTGCCCAAGCGCCGCGGACCTTCGGTGAGCTGGCCCGGGTGCCTGGCGTGGGCCCCCGCTTCCTGGCCAAATACGGCGCGAGCCTGCTCGATGCCCTCTCGTCGTCAGTGGCGGACTCGAAAAAGACGTGAGCGACGCCTCGATCGGAATCGCGGCCGTCCGCCCAGCTGGCAGCTAGAACTCGATCCCAACGCCAAGATGAAGGTGGCTACCCCGGGCCTTGACGACGGCGACCGCCGGGGTCCGATAGTCCGTCGTGATCCGCCGAAACTCGAAGCCCGCCACCACCGGCGCCCGCCGCCAGGTGAGGTTGGCCGCGACGGCTCGATTCCGAAACCGGGCCGTCGTCGGCAGCGGGCCGTCGTCGGGGTCGTCGACCCCGGCCGAGAGGCCCACCTCGACCTCCTTGGATGGCAGCAGCACCGCCTGAATCCATCCGCCCTTGGTCTCCACCGGCTCGCCGACGAGCAGGTTCTGGCCGATGCCGCCCCCACCGAGCCCGGCCAAAGCCTGGCCCGAGAACACCTCGCCCCGCACCTCGAAGACTGATCCCATCGGGGCGACGACCGATGCTCCGACGGCATGACTCGTCACTCGGCTGGCCTCCGGACCGACCCATCCGAGGTGACCCCCGACCCCGATCTCGCCGTCCCGGCCACCCTGACGCCACCGTGCCAGGATCCGGCCTTCCAGGTTCGGCCGACCGCTCTGTTCGGCGAGGTCAGGCTGGGTCAGGAACGGATCGACCGGCTCGCCGCCGTTAGGCGCGACCAGGGCCCCTTCCAGGCCGACCCGAAGCCGGGCAGGATCCTCGCCGAACCATTTCGTCAGCCGGATCTGCGGGAGCCAGAGCCACAGGTTGCCGGCGGACGCGAGTTGAGGAAACCCGCTCGCCGCGACCGAACGGGGGCTGACACCGAACAGCGCCGGCGACTCCTGACCGACCAGCAGCGTCGCGGTCGGCCATCGGATCTCGGCGTAGGCACGGCGAATCCGGAGCAGGGGATGGGTCCGGCCCCCGCCCGAGGGCTGCTGGCCCCCGAAGAAATCGGCGTCCAACTCGGCGAACAGTCGCCCACCGAGGACGGACTCGTGGGCCGCCGTGAGGCCGACCCGGGTTTGCCGGACGGTGCCGCCGAACGCGGAGCCCGTGGTCCCGAGGAGTGCGACTGTCGGCACATCGGCGTTGTTGAACCGCCCGCTGTTTCGAAAACCGGACATCAGCAGGGTGGCGTGCACCGAGATGTCGAGCCCCGATCCACTCTGCGCCGCGAGCGGGGATCCGGTGGCGCCGAGTAGCAGCGCGAGCATCGTGGTCCGTTGACGGACCCAAGGGGGAACGCTACAGTTGCAGGTCATGGATCGTTCCTCGATCGCTGGGATGGTCGGCCTCGCGATGATCATCTCGGCCGCAACCGGCGCTGCCCAACCCGGGAGCGTGCGCGGAAAACTGGTTCTCAAGGATCGCGGCGGCAAGTTGGCGAGCGATGTGCCGGACGCGGTGGTCTGGCTCGAGGGACCGAAAACCGCCCGGGCCACCACCACCGAGATCGCCACTCGCAAGAAGGAGCTCATCCCGAGCGTCGTCGTCGTCGCCCCGGGGAGCTCGGTCGCCTTCCCCAACTACGATCCCTTCAATCACAATGTGTTCTCGGTGTCGCCGGAAGCGCCGTTCGATCTCGGGCTCTACGGACGGGGGGATTCCCGCACGGCGAAGTTCGAGAGGCCGGGGGTCGTCCGGGTCTACTGCAACGTGCACGCCCAGATGTGGGCCGCGGTGCTGGTGATCGAATCGCCATTCGTCGCTCGGCCCTCGGTCGACGGCGGGTTCGTCCTCGAAGGAGTGCCGCCGGGCCGATATACCCTCACGGCGTGGCACGATCGCGGCGGCCAGACCAGTCGGCCGATCGAGGTCGGTCCCGCCGGGGTCGCCGATCTCGCGCTGGCGCTCGACGCCAGTGGTCACACCCATAAGGCCCACCTCAACAAATTCGGGAAGCCCTACCAGAGCGAAGGACGACGTTACTAGCGTGGCCAGGTTCTCTCCGTTAGGCCTTCGGATCTTCGCTCTTTCCGGCCTGACCATCGCCGCGGCGGTCGGTGTCGTCTTCGTGGTGGTCCAGACGGTGGCCCGTCAGGCGGTCGGCGCGTCGATCTCTCGCGGTCTCCTGGCCACCCAGGCCGCCATCCAGGACAAACTGGAGGCTCGAAGCGCGGCCCTCCGAGCCACCGCCGAGCGACTTGCCGCGGTGCCCACCTATCTGGCCGGGGTGGAACAGGCCCTCGCCGCCGGCGACCGCAACACCCTCCTCGACCTCGCCGACGAGCTCAAGACCCAGCTCGGAGCCGACTGGGCCCTCCTCACCGACGGGGGCGGGACCCTCCAAGCCTGGTCGGGACATCCCGATCGGCTCGGGATCGACCTCTCGGGCGGCGCGCTGGTCGGGCTCGCGATGCAGGGCGCGGCGACCGAGGGCGTCTGGCTCGAGCCGAGCGACTCGACCGAGCTGATCTACCAGGCGGTCGCGGTTCCGTTCCGCTTGGCGCCCGACCGGGTGCCGATCGGCGTCCTGGTGGCGGCGCTGCCGATCGACCGGGCCCTGGCCGCGACCCTCAAGCGGAACACCGACTCGGAGATTCTCTTCTTCACCCGCGATACCACCGGGATTCCGCTCCCGAACGTCACCTCGCTCGACGGCTCGTTCGACCTGGAGGGCGCCCTCGGCTCCGACACCACCGCCGAACGGGTCAACCTCGAGCGGGGCGGCGACGTCTGGGTCGGGGCGATCGGCGCGCTTCGCACCGCGGGCGGGGAGCCGATCGCCGGAGTGGTCGGCCTTCGCTCCCGCGCGGCCGAGCTCGCGCCCTTTGCGCGGCTCCGCCAAGCCTTGGCGGTGAGCTTGGTCGGCGCGCTTGGGTTGGCGCTGCTGGCGTCGGTTTGGTTGGCCACCCGGATCACTGGACCAATCCGCGGCCTCGTGGCGGCGACCCGCCGAATCGAGCAGGGCGACTACGATGCCGACGTCCCGCCCGAAACCCCCGATGAGATCGGCGAGCTGAACCGGGCCTTCCGCCACATGGTCCACGAGCTCCGGGAGAAGCAGCGGCTGGTCGATTACCTGAGCGGGAGCTCGCCAACCGTGGCGCTCGACGCGCCGCGGCCGGTTCCGGCTCCGCCCGCCGCTCTCGCGGTCGGCACCGTGTTGTCGGGGCGATACGAGCTGCGGGAACTGCTCGGTGCCGGAGGGATGGGCGTGGTGTATCGCGCCTTCGACCGGGAGCTCTCGGAAACCGTGGCGGTCAAGAGCCTCCATCCCGCGCTCCAGTTCAACGACCCCGCTTTCCTGGAGCGTTTCAAGCAGGAAATCCGCCTGGCCCGCCGGATCACCCACCGCAACGTGGTCCGCACCCACGACCTCGGCGAGCACAACGGGACCTACTTCATCACCATGGAGTACGTCGACGGGACCACCCTCGATCAGCTGATCGCTCGCCGCGGCAAGCTGCCCGTGGACGTCACCTTGACGGTGGTGAAGCAGGTGTTGCGCGCCCTCGACGTCGCCCACGAGGCGGGGGTCATTCACCGCGACATCAAGCCCGCCAACCTGGTCGTCGACGCGGCCGGTTTCGTCAAAGTGATGGACTTCGGGATCGCTCGGCTGGCCGATCAGCCGGTCGGGGGCACCGGGCTGACCCAGGCCGGGTCGGTGGTGGGCTCGCCCGACTACATGGCGCCGGAACAGCTGCTCGGCGAGGAGGTCGATCACCGCGTCGACGTCTACGCGACCGGCTGCGTGATGTTCGAGGCCCTCACCGGTCGCAGGGTCTACCAAGCGCCTAACGTCATGGCGCTGATCGCCCGGCAACTCGAGGAGCCGATCCCCGCCGTGGCCGCGGTGGCTCCCGAGTTGCCCCCGCCCGTGGCCGAGCTGGTCCAGCGCGCGTTGGCGAAGGATCGGGCGGAACGGTGGCCCTCGGCGGCGGTCATGTTGGCCGCCGCCGACGCCATCGATCGCTGATCGGCCGCCCGCCGCTACCTAGCGCCCACCGCGACGTGGCGCAGCCCGGATTCGGCGCGGAGCTTGCTATCTTTCGGGCCGACGATCACCACACGCCTTCGAACTGCGAGAACCACCGGTATGGATGACTCCTTGTATTTCAGCGAACACCATCATCAGGTCCGCGATACCGTGCGGGAGTTCGCCAAGACCCATGTGGCGCCGGTCGCAAGGGAACTCGACCGGACCTCGACGTTTCCCTGGGACAACATCAAGAGGATGGGAGAGCTCGGCTTCCTCGGCGTGCCGTGGTCCGAGGAGTTGGGCGGCGCCGGCATGGATCAGATTTCCTATTACATCACGATCCACGAGATGGCCAAGGTTGACGCCTCCCACGCGCTCACCATCAGCGCGCACACCAACCTCGGCACCTCGCCCATCGTCGAGTTCGGCACGGAAAAGCAGCGGCGGACCTACGTGCCGTTGCTGGCCACGGGCAAGGTGCTCGGCGGGTTCGGGCTCACCGAGCCCGGGGCGGGCAGCGACGCTGGGGGCACCGCCACCACCGCCGTCGACAAGGGTGATCATTTCCTCCTCAACGGCTCCAAGGTCTTCATCACCCACGCCGGCGTCGGCGAGATCTTCTCGGTGACCGCGCGGACCGATCCGGGGTCAGGGCATCGCGGCATCAGCAGTCTCATCGTCACCAAGGACACCGTCGACCTCCAGCAGTGCCAGCAGCTCGGGGTCGGCCACGCGGCGGACCTGCCCAGGATCGAAGGCATCCGGGCGGGCAAGAAGGAAGACAAGATGGGATGGCGGGCCAGCGATACCCGCGAGCTTCATTTCGAGAACGCCATCGTCCCCAAGGAGAACATGCTCGGCGCGCGGGGCGAGGGGTTCGTGAATTTCCTCAAGACGCTCGATGCCGGCCGGATCGGGATCGCGGCCCTGTCCCTGGGAATCGCGGAAGGGGCTTACCGCGCCGCCCTCGAGTACGCGGGGACCCGAAAGCAGTTCGGTCGGTTCATCGGGAGCTTCCAGGGGATCAGCTTCAAGCTGGCCGACATGGCGATGGAGATCGAGGCCGGAACCCACCTCCTCTACACGGCCGCCCGCCTGAAACAGGCCGGCAAGCCGTTCAAGACCGAGGCGGCGATGGCCAAGCTGTTCTGTTCCGAGCTGGCCATGCGGGCCACCACCCAGGCGGTCCAGATCTTCGGCGGGTATGGCTACACGGCGGATTACCCGGTCGAGCGGATGATGCGGGACGCGAAGGTCTGTGAAATCGGCGAAGGGACCAGCGAGATCCAGCGCCTCGTCATCGCCCGCCAGATCCTCGGCAAGGTGGTCGACGGCTGATTGCCGGCCGGTTTGTTTGCTCCTAAGCTGTACCTGGGCATATATTTAGGCCCATGCGACCAAGACCAGCAACGTGGTTGGTACGCCGGTTCGAGCCCCTTTGGGGGGTCGTCCGGCGGGTCGCCCTGTTGAGTTGGACTCGTTTTCGCTCCTTCCGGACCAGGCACGCCGACCCGAATGTCGGCGGTTTCGTCCGCTCACCACTGACAGGCGGCTCGCGGGTTGACCGGGCCGGAGTCGAGGCGATGACCTCGAATCCGGCCGGGCGCCAGGTGCGAGCGCCGGGTGAACGGGGACCGCTGCGGCAGAGGCGGCCGGCCGGAGGACCTTCTCGATCCGGGCGTGGTTGGCCCAGGGTCACCCACCGTACGAGCGTCGGGCTCGCCGCCGAGGTCCCCAGGGGATCCGCGGTCGAAGCCTCGGCGAAGGACAGTTCGCGTGAAACGCGAGATTCTCATCAGCAGTGGCCCCCGGGAGTCACGGGTGGCCATTCTCGAAGACGGCAAGCTGGCGGAGTTGATGGTCGATCGTCCCGATCGACGCCGGATCGTGGGCGACATCTATCTTGGCCGGGTCGACGCGGTGCTGCCGGGCATCCAGGCGGCGTTCGTCGATATCGGCTTGGAGAAGAGCGCCTTCCTCCACGCCTCCGACCTGCTCGAGCCTGACGAAGACGACGACCCGAGCGAGCAGGACGACGCCGAAGAGATCCCCGACCCGCCCGGCGCCGCGGTGGCCGTTGCCGAGGGCAACGGCGACGAGCCGGCCAACGGGCGCCGGGGGCGGGGTGGCAATGGCGAGCCCCGCCAGCGTGAGGTCTCCAGCCGGCGGGCCATCCCCGACATCGGCGAGATCCTGAAGAAGGGCCAGACCCTCCCGGTCCAGGTCACCAAAGAGCCCATCAGCACCAAAGGGTGCCGAGTCACGGCACAGATCTCGTTGCCGGGGCGGTTTCTCGTCTACATGCCGTACGCCTCTCGGGTGGGCGTGAGCCGGAAGATCGAGAGCCGCGAGCAGCGTGCCCGCCTCCGGGAGATGGTGACCAAGCTGCTCCCTGAGGATGCCGGCGGGATGATTGTCCGCACCGTCGCCGAGGGCGTGACCGAAGAGCACTTCAAGCGGGAGGTCGACTCGCTCCTGGCGCAGTGGCGGAGGATCAAGAAGAAGCAGTTCTACGTCCGGCGCGCG
This sequence comes from Gemmatimonadales bacterium, assembly GCA_046160105.1. Lineage (GTDB taxonomy): Bacteria > Gemmatimonadota > Gemmatimonadetes > Gemmatimonadales > GWC2-71-9 > SHZU01. The sequence goes on from JBJXGT010000024.1 coordinate 124,039, forward strand.
CCCGCGCTGCTCCAACGGGAGGCGAGTCTGACCCGTGGACTGATTCGGGACGTCTTCTCCGACAAGGTCGACGGTCTCTGGGTCGACTCCCAGGAAATCCACCGCGAGGTCGAGCAGTATCTGGAACAGGTCGATCCGGAGTTGATGGGTCGAGTTCATGTGTACGATGAACCGATTCCGTTGTTCGACAAGTTCGAGGTCGAAGCGGAGATCAAGAAACTGTTCAAGCCTCGGGTGGACCTGGCCAGCGGTGGCTCGCTGGTGATTCAGCCCACCGAGGCGCTGGTCTCGATCGACGTGAACACCGGCCGATACACCGGCAAGAAGGACCCCGAGAAGACCATCCTCAAGACCAATCTCGACGCGGCCAAGGAGATCGCCCGCCAGCTGCGCCTTCGGGACTTGGGCGGCATCATCGTCTGCGATTTCATCGACATGGAGTCTCGGGGCAACCGGGATCGGGTGCTCCAGGAGCTCAGAACCCACCTCGGCCGCGACCGGGCCCGCACCAAGGCGCTTGCCGTTTCGGACTTGGGCCTGGTCGAGATGACTCGGCAGCGGGTCCGCTCGTCCCTTTGGGCGTCGATGACCATGGAGTGCCCCCAGTGCCACGGCACCGGCCGCGTCTTCACCCCGGAGGTCGTGGTTCGCCGGATCGAGCGTTCGCTCCGCCGGTGCGCGCTGGAACGACGGGAGAAGTTGGTCTGCGTCCGGACCCACCCGGAAGTGGTCCTCTACCTTCGGGAGGAGGAGCCCAAGCTGATTGGGGGCCTCGTGAAGGCGGCGGGTCTCGAGATCGAACTGCGAGACGACCCAACCATCAATCCGGACGAGTTCCGGCTGATGAGTCGGCCCGGCGGCCGGGACGTGACCGACCTCTACGCGGTCGCCTGACTTGGACCCGAGTCGGAGCCCGCTTCGGGCGTGTCACCGACCCCCGCCAGCGGACTTCGAGCGGCGGAGCGATCGCCACTTTTCCACGTCCTCGCGGGCCAGGCTTTGGATCGATGTCGGTAAGTAATTGGGGCGCAGTGTTTTAATGGTCGCTTGACTGCCGAGTCATGGCGCGGGCAGTCTCCAGGAGCACCGAGGGTCGAGCGCCGGGCTTCAGGGCCATGGTGGACGGAAGCGACCTGTGTTCTTGCGGTATCCCCATATCCTGCCTATAATTACGGGCTTTCCATCGACCGGATTGTAGCGATGTACGCGATCTTCAAGGCCCTGGGCCACCAGTTCAAAGTCGCCAAGGGCGATACCCTGAAACTGCCTCTGATGGAGGCCGAGCCGGGGAGCAAGATCACGTTCAGTGACGTCTTGCTCACCTCCGATGGCTCCACCATCAACGCCGGTACGCCCTTCGTCGCCAATGCCGCCGTTGAGGCGGAGGTCTTGGGCGAGAAGAAGGGCGAGAAGCTCTACATCTTCAAATTCAAGCGGCGGAAGAACTATCGCCGGAAGACCGGGCACCGCCAGCGCTATACCGAGGTACGGATCACTGACGTGAGGGCAGGCTGATATGGCTCACAAGAAGGGTGTCGGCTCGTCCAAGAACGGCCGGAGCAGCAATCCCCAATATCTCGGCGTCAAGCGGTACGGCGGCGAGCGGGTGATCTCGGGCAACATCATTCTCCGGCAGCGGGGCACCAAGTTCCACGCCGGGGTCAACGTCCGTCGGGCCAACGACGATACCCTGTTTGCCGTGGCCGATGGGGTCGTCAAGTTCGAATGGAAGTCGGCGGGGCGCCAGAAGGTGTCCGTCTACCCCCAGCCGTCGGCGAGCTAGCCCGCCCGAACTGGGTTCACCGAGGCCGTCCCGATCGGGGCGGCCTTTTTCGTCCTGAAACCTTGGGCCGACAGCCCTCGTCTACCGGACTATCTCCCATCAGGAGTGGCTTCATGTCCTCGATTTTCGATCGAGTCCGCGCGGAGCTCGATGACCTGGGCGACCGGGTCAAGGATGCCGTGGAATCGAGCAAGCTCCACCTCGAGCGGTCCAGTCTGATCGGGATTCGCAGCAAGGTGGCGTACAAACTCGGGATGCTGGTCTATCGGCGCGACCGCGGCGGCGAAGTGACCCCGGCCGAGATCGACGCCATCTACGCCCAGATGGACGACATCGCGGCGAAGATCGCCAAGATCGACAAGGAGATCGACGGCCTCGGCGCGGAGGACGTCCGGGTCGACGAGAAACCCGCCCCCCCGGCCGACACCGCCGAGGCGGAGATCATCCCGTAGCCACCGGGCCGATCGGTCCCCGGTAGCGCACCTCCTCAAGCGTGGCGCCGGACCCGACCGGCTCGCGTTGGATCGTCCCGTCGTTGGCCAATCCGGCGCGCTCGTAGAACTGACGGGCGCGCCGATTCTCGGGAACCACCCAAAGGCATAACTCGCTCGCGCCAAGGTCGCGTCCCACTCGGGCGGCGGCTTCGAGGAGCCGTTTCCCGATCCCGCGCCCTCGGCTCGTCTCGGCGACGTGGAGGTTGTAGATCTGGTAGCTCGCTGCTGGGTCGAGGTCCCGGTCGAACGTGGGCCCCGCCGCGACGAACCCGACGACCTGATCCGTGGCCGCGACCCGGACCGCGATGGCCGGGCGAGTCATTCGCTCCCGCCACCGACCCGCCTCGAGCGAGGGGTCGAGGCTTGCGAGGAAATCGTCGGACAGCTGCTCGGCATAGGTCGCCCGCCAATTGGCGATCATGATGCGGGCAATCGCCTCGGCGTCTTCCGGTCGGGCCTGACGGATGACCATCCCGTCCAACCTCACAGCCAGCGCCGCACCGTCTCGGTGTAGCGCCGGTACTCGTCGCCGAACTTGCGAGCCAGGTATGCCTCTTCTCGCCGCACCACGCCGTGATGGAGCACCAGGGCGACGGCCGGGAAGAGGAGCAGGGGCCATGCCGATGTCACCAGCAGCGAGCCGCCCACGTATGCCGCCAGCATGCCGAGATAGATCGGGTTGCGGGAGAGCCGGAACGGTCCCGTGCTGACGATGCGGGTCGTCACGTGGTGGGGAATGACCGCCGTCTTGAAACGTACCAGGGTGATCGCGCTCCACGCCGCCAGGAGCAGGCTCGCCGCGACCAACGCGCCTCCGGTGGGACGCAGCCATCGGCCGGTAAGGGCGAACGGCCAGAGCGCGTGGGCGATCAGGCCGATGGCGAAGGTCCCGCCGACCAAGATCGGCGGGAGCACCACCACGTTCGCATGGTCGGGCGGTGGGCCGACCGGACCGGTATCGTTCATTCCCACCTAACGGGGCGGCGGAAGGGTCCGGTAGCGATCTCGAAGCTCGTGCTCCCGGGTCCGCAGCGACGTTTCGACCCCGCGGATCAGCACCGTTTCGGCCGCGGCGGAAAACTCGAACGGGTCGCCCGACCAGATCACGACGTTGCCGACTTTTCCGGGGGCCAGCGATCCGTAGTCGGCGAGTCCGAACGCCTCGGCCGGCCACAAGGTCATCGACTTGAGGGCGTCGTCCCAACTGGTCCCGTTGCGGACCGCGTTGCCGGCCGCGTACCTGAGGCTGCGCTCGCCGCCGGGGTCGTTCTGGGCGATGATCGTCTTCACCCCGGCCTCCCGGAGCAGCGTCACGTTGTCCAGGCGGGCGCCGAGTCCCTCGAAATCGGGGATGTCCTTGTTCGGCTCGAGTGCCACGGCCACCCCAGCCCGGGCAAGCTCCGGCGCCACCTTCCACGCCTCGACGCCACCCTGAATCACGATCCGGAGCCGATGGTCCGCCGCGAGCCGAAGGGCGTTCTGGATGTCCATCTTCCGGTTGGCGGTGACATAGAACGGAACCAGGCCTCGGACCGCCGGCAACAGCGCCTCCAACTCTTCGACCGGCGCCGAGTAGGACTGGGTCGCTCCGCGCCGGTACTCGAGGCGGCGCCGGTCGTACTCGGCGGCCTCGGCGAAGAGACGCTTGAGGCGGGCGATGCCGCCGGCCCGACTGCCGCCGCCGGCACCCCGGAGCCCGGCGCCGAGATCGAGCGCCTGGCCCACCGATCCCCGGATCACCATCTGGTCGGCTCGGTCGCCCGCATAGTCCACGGCGACGACGGCGCCCGGCAGAAACGACCCATTGGGCGCGATGATGCCGGTCGTCACCCCGCCGGTGCGGGCCAACGGGAGGGTGAACGACTCGGGGTCGATCCCGGCGGTCAGATTGAACGAGGGATTGACGTCCCCCTGTTTGTTGCTCTCCCCGAACCCACCGAGGCCAGCCACGCCCGTGCCCGCGCCGGCGTTGGCGTGAATCAGGCCCGGCGTGACCCACTTGCCGGTGGCGTCGATGATCTTGGCGCCCGCGGGCACCGCGACGCCTCGACCCACCGCCGTGATCCGCCCGTTGGTGATGATGACCGTCCCGCCCTCGATCTTGGGGCCCGAGACGGGGAAGACCGTGCCTCCGGTGATCGCCACGGTCTGGGCGGCGGCCACGCCATGAAGCGCGAGCGCCGCGAAGCCGGCGACGGCCGTGCGCTGGATGAAGGCGTTCATCGTCCCACCCCCGGCTCGGTCTGGCCGAGATTGAAATCGGTCTTGTACTGCTTGGTCTTGTCGAGTCGATCGAACACCAGCCAGCCCTCGTTCCAGACCTTCTCGGCCTTGGAATACACCGAGAACGGATCGCCCGACCAGAGGACCACGTCGGCCATCTTGCCCGGCTCCAGGGTGCCGGTCAGGTGATCGATGCCTAACACCCAGGCTGGGTTGGCGGTGATCCATCGAATCGCCTGGTCCCGGGTCACCGGGATCCCGGCCCGATTGCCGGCGTACATCGCTTTGGCGGCATCCTGATTCATCCGCTGGATGCCATCGGGGCTATCGGTGTGGAGCACCGCGATCGCCCCGGCCTTGGTGACGAGCGCCAGATTCTCGACGATCTGGTCGAACGCTTCCATTTTGAATCCACCCCAGTCGGACCAGATCGAAGCGGCGGTGCCGGCCTTCGCCAACAGGTCGGCAATCTTGTACGCCTCGACCCCGTGGTGGAACGAACGGATCTTGAAGCCGAACTCCTCGGCGAGGTCGAGCATCTGGGCCATCTCGTCGGCCCGGTAGCAGTGGTTTTGCACCGAGATCTCGCCGCGGAGCACGCCGGCCAGGGTCTCGAGCCGAAGATCACGTGCCGGTGGTTCGCCTTTCCGCTCCCGGTTCCACTTGTCCCAACGCAGCCGGTACTGCTCGGCCTGGATGTAGGCGGCCCGATACCCGGCCATGTTGCCCATCCGGGTCGAGGGACCGCGGTTGGCGTAGACCCGCTTCGGATTCTCACCGCAGGCCATCTTCACACCGTAGGGAGCGCCCGGGAACTTCATCTCCTGCGCGGTACGCGCCGGCACCATTCGCACGGTCGCCGATCGCCCGCCGACCAGGTTCGCCGAACCAGGAAGCAGTTGGGCCACCGTGACCCCGCCCGCGACGGCAAGCGGAATCTGGGGATCCTGGGGCCAGAGCGAGTGCTCGGCCCACACCTCGGCGGTGACCGGATTGGTCGCCTCGTTGCCGTCACTCTCGGCCTGGGTGCCCGGCGCCGGGTACACGCCGAGGTGGCTGTGAGTGTCGATCAGGCCCGGCGTCACGAACTTGCCGGCGCCGTCGATCACCTGGGTCCCCGCTGGCGGGGTCCCGACGTCGGTGCCGACCGAGATGATCTTGCCATCCTGGAGCAGGATCGAGCCACGCGATTCCTGGCCAGTGGCCGTCATGATGGTCGCGTTGCGAATCAGCACCGGCGGATTGCTCCGTCGTTGATAGGTTGACCGATACTGCGGCCGGTCGAAGCTCAAGGTGTCCTTGAAGGGCTCGGTGCCCGGGGTCTGCGCCACCAGAGGCGCCGAGGCGATGGCCGTGCCGATCGCCGCCGCGAGCGCCCAGGCGGTGGGGGTGGGGAAGGTGATCATGCTGTCTCCGAAAGGTGTCACTTGGCGCGAACGATCTCGACCGGGGTGTTGGTGATGCCGATCTTGACTAACCGATGGGGCTTGGCGACCGAGACCCAAAAAGTGGCCGGTTGCCAGCCGCCGCTCCACTCTATCTTGTAACTGTCGACGGTGCCGCTGTCCAGCTTGACAGCTTCGGTACCGACCACCCTGAGCGTCGTCACCCGTGACTCGTTTTGTCCGGCGCTGAATACCGCGAAGGACCAGCTCGCCGTCGGCGTCCAGGGCAGCGCCGGCAGTAGCGGTTGGATCGCGTTGTCGTCGATGGTGCCGGCCGCCACCACCGTGTCGACGGTGACGGACTTGGCCCCCTCAGGCGAGACGGTGTTGGCCGATCCGCGGACCCGACCGGCGGCATAACTGACCTCGATCGAGGTCGGTTGACCTTGAACCTTGCCGTCCTGTTTGACCGCCGTGACCCCGCCGTCGCGATCGAAGTCCACCGTCGTCGTCTGCTCGACGAACCCGCCGATGTTGCTGTGCTCGGTGTAACGGAAGCCAGCGGCCCGCGGCTCGAGGCCCGAGGTGATCCGGCCCAACGGATTGCCCTGAACTCGTACCGAGAACGAGTCGTGTGTCGCCACGAGGCTCGCCACATCGATCGGCAGCCGCTCGGCCTTGGGCGACAACTCGGCTTCGGTGAGCGGGGCACCCTCGGCGTCGATGAGCGTGACCGGCGCGACCGCCTTGAGGCCGGCGAGGATCTTGGTGCCATCGCCCACCACCACGATCACCGCGGCGTCGGGCCGGATCGCCACCTTGGCCGCCTCTGAGAAGGCCTCCGCGGTCACGGCGCCGATCTTGAGCCGATAGGTCTCCAGGTAGTCGCCCGGCAGGCCGTAGAGGCGGACGTCCGCTACCGCGTCGGCGATCTGTTGGGCGGTCTGGACCATGAGCGGATAGCTGCCCACGATTGCCGCCTTGGTGCGGTCCAGTTCGTCGGGCGGTACCGGTTCGTCGCGGAGCCGCCGGAGCTGCTTCATCGTCTCGGCCAAGGCGGAATCGGTGACCTCGGAGCGGACTTCCGTCGCCGCCTCGAACTTCCCCGTTCCACGGCGGCGACTGAACGACGAATAGGCGCCGTAGGTCCAGCCTTTCTGCTCGCGGAGGATACTGAACAGGCGCGAGTCGGCCCCCTCGCCGAGCAGTCTGTTGGCCACCACGGCGGCATGATGGCGGGGATCGCCTGGTGGATAGGTGAGGTTGGCGACCACGACGTTCGATTGCACCGAGCCCGGCCGGTGCACCAGGGTGATCTCGGTTGCGGTGCGGGTCGGCGGCGCCTTCATCACCGGCGGGGCGAGGGGCCCGCCCAGCCATCCCCGAAAGGCGCGGAGCGCATGTCGGCGAGCCTCGGCAACTGAGATATCCCCAGCCACGACGAGGAGGGCGCCCCGGGGGCGAAGTCGGGCCCGATGGAACCCGATCAGGTCGGTTCGGGTGATCCGTTCGACCGAGGCCTTGGTGGCCCGCCGGGCATAGGGATGCTCGCCGTAGAGGATCCGCTCGACGTGGCGGGCGGCAATCGCGTTGGGCTGGGACCGCTCCAGCTCGATCCCGGACAACGTTTGGGTTCGGAGCAGGTCGATCTCGGACAGCTTGAACGCGGGGCGGGCCACCGCGTCGCCTACCAGGTCGAAGGCCAGCGCCGCGTGGGCCGACAGCACGGTGGCCTGAAGCGAGAGAAAGTCCTGACCCGCTCCCGCGCCGATCGCGCCCCCCACGTTCTCGATCGCTTCGGATACCTGCTCGGCTGATCGGAGACCGGCGCCCTTGGTGAGCAGGCCAGCCGCCATCGCGGCGAGCCCTTCCTTGCCCGCCGGGTCGATGAACCGGCCGGCGGGGAACGCCAGGGTCAACGAGAGCACCGGGAGCCGTCGGTTCTCGACGATCAGCAGACGGAGCCCGTTAGGCAAGACCGTCTCGCGGGCGGGTGGCAGCGTGGCCGGTGTCAAGTTCCCCGGGGCCGGCGGCGTGGTGGGAAAATCCTGGGCTCCGCCGACCACGGGCCCGACCGTGGTGCCGAGAATGAGCAGCAGGATCGCGCCGCGGCGCGTTTCGGTGCTCAGGGGCCGCGCCGGGTGCCTCCGGAAGGCGCTCATTGGGCCGCCGCCGGCGTCACCAGAAACACCGCGCTATTGGCCGGCTTGAGGTACTTGGCGGCCACCCGCCGGATGTCGTCGACCGTGACCGCGAGGAAGCGGGCCGGCTCGGTGTTCACCTTGGCCGGGTCACCGAGGAACATCGCGGCTTCCTGGATCGTCTCGGCCAGGAAATAGGAGATCTGTTGCTGCTGGATCCGATTGGCGACGTAGCCGTTCTTCGCCTTGTCGAGCTCGGCCCGGCTCACGCCCTCCCGTCCGATCCGGGCGATCTCGTCGGCCATCGCGCTCTCGACGGCGTTGACGGCGATGCCCTGATTGGCGAAGCCGGCGACCAGTAAGGAACCAGGACCGCGCCGAGGACCGGCGAGGTTCGCCCCGGCGAATACGCCTTGGGCCAGGCGCTGGGTCCGGACCACGGTCTTGTTGAGACGGGAACTCTCGCCTTGACCGAGCATGGTGGCGAGCAGCGCGAGGGCGGGGTAGTCGGGATCGTCGAAGCTGGGAATGCGGTACGCCAGGATCGCGGCGGGCAGGGTGGCCTTCGAATCGGGCCACGGCCGCCGGATTTCGCCCCGATCGAACGATGGCGTGCAGGTCACCGTGGGGGTCGGCTGGCCGCGCGGAATGCCGCCGAAGTACGACTCGACCAGGCGCCTGGTCTCGGTCGGCTCGAAGTCCCCGGCCACCACCAGCGTCGCGTTGTTCGGGGCGTAGTAGAGATCGAAGAATGACTTCACGTCGTCGACCTTGGCGGCGTTCAGGTCGGCCATCGAGCCGATCACGGAGTGCGAGTAGGAGAAGCACCGGGTGCTGTCTTCCAGCGCGTAGACGCCCTCGTAGATCACCCCGGCGTAGGGCTGGTTATCGACCCGGAGACGGCGCTCCTCTTTAACCGCTTCCCGCTGGTTGTCGAGGTTCTCCGCCGTGATCGCGAGGGCCCGCATCCGATCGGCCTCGAGCCAGAGGCCCAGGTTCAGGCGATTGGAAGGCAGCATCGCGTAGTAGTTGGTCCGATCCTCCGCCGTGCTCGCGTTCGTCTCGCCCCCGGCCCGCTCGATCAAGGCGAAGTACTCGGCCTTCTTCACATTGGCCGAGCCCTGGAACATCATGTGCTCGAACAGATGGGCGAAGCCGGTGCGGCCGCGGACCTCGTTCCGGCTGCCGACGTCGTACCAGACATCGACGGTGACGACCTGGGTGCTTCGGTCGGGGGCGAGGACCACCCGAAGGCCGTTGGCCAGCGAGTAGGTCTCCAACTGGATCTTCGGGAGGACCTGTGCCTCGACCGGGGAGGTGACCGGGCTCACGAGGAGGATGGCAGCCAGCAACAAACGCATTGGTGTCGCGGGGTGAAGGTGGCCGGGGAATCTAACCAGGCCCGCCCCGAGGCGACTAAGTTGTTGGGTCACAATGTGTTGGCACGTGGGGTTAACTCAGGGCCGGTCTTTGCGTCTTTCAGGCAGCCGATGACTCAGCGCACCGATGAAGAACTGGTCGCCTCGTACCGGGCCGGGGAGGAGATCGCCGCTGACGAGCTGGTTCGGCGCCACGCGACCTCGCTCGGTCGGTATCTGTACGCGTCAGGCGCGCCGTCGGCCGATGTCGAGGACTTGGTGCAGGAGGCGTTCTTCCGGGCGTTCAAGGCGCTCGACAGCTGGCGAGGCGAGGCCTCGTTCCGGGCCTGGTTGTTCCGGATTGGCGCCAACCTCAACAAGGACGCCTTTCGACGCCAGCGTGGCCGGGTGGTCGTCCCGATCGATGACGTTGAGGTCGCCGATGCGGCGGATCCCGAGTCGGAGGTGGGTGCCAGCGAAATCGAGGCGCGATTGATCGCCGAGTTGGCTCGGTTGCCGCGGCTGCAGCGAGAGGTCTTTCTCCTCCGGGCGCAACAAGGCCTCGAGTACACCTCGATCAGCGCGGCGCTGGGCACGACGCCGGGAGCGGCCCGGGTTCACTATCACAACGCGGTCAAGCGGCTCAAGGAGTACGTTCAGTGACGATGTGCGAGCGATTGTCCGACCGGATGCCGGCGGTAGCGGCGGGGCTGGCGCCATGGACCGCCGACGAGCGGGCCCATCTGGCCGAGTGCGCCGACTGCGCCGCGGAGTGGCGACTGGTCGAGGTCACGGGTCGGTTAGGCAGGCCTTCGATCGACGCCGCCCGGGTCAGCGCGGCGGTGCGCGATCGTTTGGCGGCCGAGCCGAAGGGTGCCATGGTCATCCCGATCGCTCGGCGGAAGCGAGCCTGGCTGTGGGGTTTGGCGGCGGCCGCCGTGCTGGTCTTGGCCGTGAGCCTGAATCGATCGGGTGCCGGGTGGTCGGCCGACGCGGCGGCAGCGGGCGAGGTGTTGACCGAGCTCGATGAATTGACGACCACTGAGCTGGAATTGGTTCTCGCCGAGCTCGAGGAGCCGGACGGCGTGACTGACGGTGGGACCGGGGATCTTTCGACGGACGAGCTGCAGCAGGTGCTTCAGGAATGGGAGAGCTGAGGATGACGATACGGAAGTGGGTGCTGGTGATTGGGCTCGCCACGGCGGCCGGTGGTGGTGCGGCGCGGGCGCAGGATTCCGCAGAAGTCGAGGGCCCTCGGGCTGAGCGGCTGCGCCAGATGATCGAGGAGCGCTTCGCCGACCGGCTGACGACCGAGTTGGCGCTCACCGACGATCAATCGGTGAAGGTCCGCGCGGTCCTGGCGACCTGGGCCCAGAAGCGTCGGGCCCTGGAGCGAGACGAGCGGGCCGTTCGCCAGCGGCTCGCGTCGGCGATGCGCCCCGGGGTGGCCGCGGACGAGCGGGTGGTGACCAGGCTGACCGACGAGATCCTGGAGGGGCGGCTGGCCTATGTGCAGACGTTCAAGGACGAGCTGAACGCGTTGACGGGAACCCTGTCTCCGATCCAAAAGGGGCAGTACATCCTGCTCCGGGATCGGCTGATGCAGCGGGTTCAGGAGATTCGCGACCAGCGCCAGGGGCAGCTGCCGGCCGGGAGGCGACGGCTGCGGCCGTAGTCGGTTGCGGGCCGCCGGGGTCGGCGTCCATATTCCTGCCGCTGGCCCGAGTGGCGGAATGGCAGACGCAGTGGACTCAAAATCCACCGCCGGCAACGGCGTGCGAGTTCGACTCTCGCCTCGGGCATTCGACCTGACGCAAACAAATCGGGGCCGCCAACCCAATCGTTGGACGGCCCGTTTTGCTTTCCGACTCCTCGGAAGCGCCGCTATTGAGGGTTTGCCGTGGCGATGGCCGTAAAGGGCAAGTGGCAGATCTCGCCGTCCGCGTCTAGGTCCGCAGCCCGATTCTTCGGCTGGTCAGGGATCAGGAGCCCAGAGTTCCCAAACAGGCTGCACTGGCCCAAGGAACCCTGAATGCGACCACCCCTAAAGGCGACCTTCAGCGGAACGAGTCCAGTGAGCTGGTTCCAATCGAGCCTCAGGTAATTGAGATTCTCGAGATTCCCGACGCTTGCTGGGATGGGTCCTGTGAGCTGGTTTCCAGTAAGCACGAAGTACTGCAGGTTCCCGAGATTCCCGATGGAGGTCGGAATCGGCCCGCTCAACTGGTTGTTGCCGAGGGACAGCTGCTGGAGGTTCACCAGTCTCCCCAGGCTCGTTGGTATTCTGCCGGTCAACTGGTTTACCGGCAGGTTTAGGGTCTGAAGGTTCGCCAAGTTCCCAAGGGTTTCCGGAATCCGCCCCTCTATCTCTTATCCCCATGCTGATGGCGGAACGAGTTAGACTGAGCGCGCCCGGCAGGAATCGAACCTGCGACCCACAGCCTAGAAGGCGCCCAACGACACTGATCGAGTGTCGTTGAGAGTTGATTGCAGGCGTGGCAGATGAACGGTTTCGCGGATCGCCGTTGCCAGGTTGTCGACCAACCTACGCCGCCGCTTGATCGTACCTTTTCAGGGGTTACGGCCACCGTTCGGCCACTCGCTAGCGCTTGGACCGCTTCGTCGCGGGCTCTGCTGGTGAGGCTGGCTGGGCTGTCTGCCAGCCATCCTTTCTCAGCAGTGCAGTGAGGTTCACGGGGTCAAGTCGAAGGGGTCCGAACCGTGCGTCGGCGGTCACTTGGGTTATTAAAGCTCGGGCATACGGCCACAGGATTGCCGGCGCAGCCTGCCTGCAGAACTCCGCGAATGCGTCCTCGTTGGTGTCGTTGGGCGCTTTGAAGGAGCCGGTAATCGCAACGACGACCTGATAGGGTAGAAAGCTTTGATCAGGTGTTGCGCTGACCCTCAGGGTGACCTCTGCAAGTGTGGGGTCGGATGGGGGCCTCACAACCCCAACGCCGACCTCGAGATTCGTTGGGATCACAACGAGAGGCCCACGTTCGGGGCGAACACCAACGGCGGAAGCGTTCTCCTGAAAGTTGACTGCGCGAGTCGCCAAGCCAACGAACCGTACCCCTTTTGCGACGGCTGGCTGCTCCGTCGGCGGGACGGCCTTCTTTTGCCCCATGCTAAGCCTCTTCGTTGGCCGGCGGACCACCTGGGCCCGCCGTGAGGTATAGGGATTGATTGGCCAGTGCGTCATGATGGGTCAGGGCGATTGTCGCGTGCTCCGCACCCTCTTCTGCACCCGCCCAAGCTGCGAACGCCTGCTGCACTCCGCCCGCAGTCGACGCCACAACCTCGAACCTCTGCCAAGTAGGCTCGAACGGACCGTACAACCCAATCGGCCAATCCCACCAATTCGGAAGGCGAGGAAGGTTGTACTCGCGAGGCTCGATCGAGAGTTGCAGCCGACCGTCAAGCGCCGAGATGAAATGCTCCAGGGTCTTAAGCGTGACGTTGGCGTCGCCACTCTCCACAAGGGCAACCCGCGGCTGCGTTGTACCCGCTTGAGCTGCGAGTTTCGCTTGTGTCATTCCTCGCAGGCGGCGCAGCTCAAGAAGATTACGCGCAACGTGGTAGCTGACGTCGTTGTCCCATTCAAGTCGAAACTCCGGATCGGCGAAGAGCTCAGCGATTCGGGAGTCCCATGTGCTCGATTGTGGCTTTGCCACCTTGGTAGCGGGTGAGCCGGTCTCGGGCTTTTGTGGCGTCTTGCTCATCGCTCTTGCTCTTCTTCTTGCAGACCGCGTGGAGGAAGACAAACCGCTTCTTGGTGCTGTCCGCCCAGAAATACAGTCTCCAGCAATGTGGTTTCACCTTCAATCGATAGATCCTTGGCTGCTCGTCGTCCGCCAGTTCGTAGGCGGCAATCCGGTTCGCCGGCGGGAACCCGGCAAGAGCCAGCAGGACCATCTGCCTGATGGCCTTAACCGGCCGGTCTCCAACGCCGGAAAGCAGGACGTCGGAAAAAGGCCGGGACTCGCCACCCGCACCTGGGATGACGATCTCGAACATGTCCCAAGGTGCCGGACCACCGCCAACCGGAGCGGCCAGAGCTTGCAATGATTATACCGTATGAGTTATAAAGTGGCCATGCCAAACCGGGCCCGAATAACATAGCGCCTTCGGTTTGTGTACGGTGCCGACAAGGAAGGTATCTTGCCGGTCGTGACTGCCTACCAGCTCAGGCAGCTCGCAGTCCGGGTCGACCGCAACGAGGTTGAGGCCCGCCCCGTCTTCGACTTTGCCCGAACGCTCGGGATTCCCGACGAATCGAATCGCCCCGTTCCTCGAGGCCACGGGCGAACTCGCCAACCTCGCGGACCAGTCTGAACGGCACTTCGATTGCCGAACTCACGAGCGATCGGAAAAGGACTCGGACAAGGAAGCGCTAGGGACCCCACCTTCGCGGATACCTGGCGAAAACAACCCTATTGCTGGCGAGGCAGCTTTGGGCACATGCCCTCCACGGAGTCGATCCCCCACGAGATGAAGGCTCGCGCCGCATCGTAATTGTCGGCGTTGAAGATGACATCGCTTGTGGTACGGGGCCGGATCCACTCGGACTCCAAAAACACCCGTACCGTAGTGTCCCGACCCCGCCGAGTCCGGATCTTGTAGACGATGCGTGTTAGCGTGCAGTCTGTTCCGTTGTAGATGGAGCCTTTGAAATACCCGGTGGCGTCAACTCCTCCTCGCCCCTCTACCTCAAACGTCTCGTACAGGCCGAGCATCCTTGTAGTGTCCTTGGCTGGACCTTCGCCAGAACCCCCGTCGTCGACGGTCGTCCACGAGCTACCGATGAAGAGCTGCGAGCGACCCGAGATCCGATGCGTCCGCATTTGGACCTCGCCGCCGGAATGGTAGATCCACTGGCCTGGCCACATGAAGTAGCCGAAGAGTAGGACGCCTGCGACGATGATCGCGACGTTACGTGTTGCCATTCAGGCGGCCCTCCGTCTTGGGCCATCATGGGCTCGCTAACTAGTCTTCAGCTGCAACCGAGGTCCGTCGCAGCCTAGTCGGTTGACGCTGGACGATGGGAAGATCGACCGAACGTCGCCCCAGTCAAGAGGTGAACCCGGCTGCGTGTCCAGGATGTCCGTCGCAGCAAGCTGGAGACGCCTTCGCCGAATATTCCCCCGAGTATCGCGACCAGTCGCGGCTGGTTCGCACGAATCGCTGAGCTAGCCCGTCAACGAATTCGCGGCGAACTCGCGACCCCGCGGACAAGCTGGCCGACACGGCCGTCCCCGACGCCGCCAGACGTTGACGACGGTGGGCCGGGTGGACGAATCGCCGAGAGCCTCGACTGGGCCTCTCTGGACTCGGTTGCTATTGCGCGACGCTGCTGCCGGCGATAACTCCATATGGCTACCGCCTTGTGAGGTTTCGATGCGCGCTTTTGGCTTTGTCATCCTAATCGGACTGCTCGGTCCCTGTCGGCCCACAGCGGCAACTCCAATCAGCCTCCAGGGCCAGTGTTTCGGCAGCCCGTTGCCGACCTGCGCGAGCGTGAGCGTCACCGCTCACAAGACGTCGCAAGGCCGATCGCTGGTGAGTGCCATGGTCGCAAAACTGATGGTCTTCGGAGGGCCCCAACACGATGTCTACCTCGGCTGCCTCAATTGCAGTCCACGTGACAGTGAGTCTGTGCTGAATCGGCATGGGCCGTACGGGAACCGACATAGCAGTACGAGCGTGTTGAATCGACATGGTGAGTATGGATCCCGGTACGGGGAATACAGCGCTTGCAACCCGAGGTCAGTCGACCCGCCCGTGATCGTTGACGAGACCGGGGCCTACTATGGCCGTCTGTCAATCAACCCCCGGGTCGATCAGCCGCCTACCGCTGAATTGATTGGCTTCATTCGAGGGGTCTGCGCCGCCTCCCTGGGGTAGTACGACAGGATCAACGCAAGCGTTGAAATTAGCTCCGCTGGCGCAGTCTCCGGATCGCCACTTCGCGGAATTACTAGGGCTCAGGCCGGGGGTCGCGGCTCCCTCGACTCGTTCGGGCCGCAACCGGACTGGTCGCCGGCAGCGATGGCTGCCCGAGGGGATCTGAACCTCCCGGCCAGGAGAAATACCACCGCCACCAGGCCGCCTGTTCCGCCGCGGTGAAGCGGCAGAGGGCCTCGATCTCCCGCCACTCGGCGCGCCCTTCCTCGAAAGGTCGCATCCGGCCAAGATCGGAAGCCATCGTCAACGGATTCTCAACGGGGGCCTTTTTGGCGACCCGCTTGGACAACGAAGTGGTTATCGGCTGGTCCGGTCAAAAGGACCGCCCCCTCTGATGACCTGGCAAGCGCTTGGCGCAACACCTCGGCGGCATTGAGCGCGGGAGTGATTTCGTCGCTCGGTCCGGTGCCCATTTGGTGCCCGTTCATGGTATTCTCGAGGTCGCGGGGCGGTTGGTCGGACGCGACAAGCACGGTCAACCACGGGGTGGGTAAGGCGGTGTGCTGGTGGACGATGCTCGACGCTCGATGGCCTCCGTGGTAGCCGCTGCTAGTCGCGCTCGACGGACTCAAAATCCACCGCCGGCAACGGCGTGCGAGTTCGACTCTCGCCTCGGGCATCAGGTACGCGCAACGAGGGCCTCGTAGGCAGCTCCCCTGGGCGGCGGGTCCGCGACGAGGACCGTTAAGGCTCGCCCGCTTACCAGCCCCAGCCAGGCTCCGCGTCGTACAGCCGAAGCCACCCGTGCCGCAACGTCATCCCACTCACGCTTGGTCCCTGGTTTCGATTCGCCCCAAGGATGTAGCTGGTCAGCAGGGTCTTCGTGGTCGTCAGACGGGTGTTCCGTTTCGAGTAGACCAGCTCGCCGTCGGCAGTCGTGATCTCGACCGACGCGATATCGTTGCCGGGACTGTTGACCCTCAGGTGCATGCGCACCCGATGCCAGGTGTCGTCGTACATCGACGCTGCGAAGGTGGCGTGCGGTTGCTGCTCGTTCCTACCCGGCGGCCAGCCAAGAAAGCCTCGTGTTCTCCCACCGGACGATGGTTCGAGCATCAGGGTGAACCGGCTGCCGCGATCCACGCCGACCAGAAGGAACTTGTAGCCGCCTCCGCTGCGGCAGTCGAAAGACTTCGACACCCTGTTGAGGCTGTAGGCCCGGTTGAACTTGACCCATTCCTCGGACCACATCTCGCGGACGACCCGTCTCGGCCACTTCACCCGCCGATTGATGGTGAAATCGCGACAGATCGGTGCGCCCCGCCATCCCGAGGCCGGATCGCGGTTGGGCCACTCATACTGCATCGACCTGGCGACCGGCGCCCCGGGCGGTCCGTCGTCGACCAGGGTTATGAAACTCACGCCATTGGTTTCGCCATTGGCGAAACTCCATGGTCCGTCGCTCGAGGTCGAGTGGGCCGGCGAGAGGAGGTCGGCGGTCGAGCTGTAGTTGTAGTCCAGCTCGAGGAACGGAGTCGCTCCTGGGGACGGACGTTGCGGCAGCGGGGCCTGCGGGTCGGGTGCCGACAAAGCTCCTGATCGGGATTCAAGGGAAACGGGGGCGGTTTCCCCAATGAGTGCCCAGGTCGACTCGACCCATGGATCGGGTCCGTGCAGCAACAGGAGGGCGGCCGCGATCGCCACACCGATTCCGCCGATGACGGTGGCAGTTGGGTTGGTGCGCTGAGTCATTCGGTTCCTCGGCCAGGGGTGCGAGTCTCCATCGGTTTGCTCGCGGCGGGTGCGTCAGGTGACGCCTGGAACGCCCGTCGGCGATTCAGTTCGCTCCCCGTGCTACGATCCGGCGATCGTGTCAACGGGGGGTCCCTTCACCCTGACCGACGGCGATCGCCGCGTTCAGTCGTTGAGACGCCGTCCATGGCTTGTGCGTTGAGGTCGTAGCGCATGATCGCCGCATGACGCCCCCCGGGAATCCGTTCCGCCTCGTATACATCTCCTTGGGGACCTGGCCGAGATCCTGCCGCGTCGGCCAACTCCTTCGCGTCAGTCGTCTCGAACCGCCAACCGAACACCGACTCGATCATCCGGAAGTGTTCCGCCTTGCGGCAGCCGACGATCGCCGCCGCGACGCCACGTTGCTCCAGAACCCACCGGATCGCCACCGCCGCGGTTGGCACGCCGCGCCGCCGGCCGATCGCCGCGAGGGCGGCGAGCGCTCGCTGGAATGCTGGCCAACCGCCGATGTCGTCGATGACGAGCCGATACTTCACCAGGGATCGGTTCTCCGCCTCCGCCGGCTCCGGCGCACCCAACCACCGATCCGACAGAAAGCCACCGGCCAACGTGCCGTAGCAGAGCAGGGCCACCCGATTCGCGTCCGCCACCCGGTCGAGACCGCGGGCTGGCCGCTGATCGAGGACCGAGTACTGGAGCTGAACACTGGCGAGCGGCACGCCGGTGGTGAGACACTCCCGTAACCTAACAGTATCGAAGTTGGTGAGCCCCACCAGGCGGATCTTCCCGTCGCGCACCAAGTCGCCGAGCCAGCCGAGTGTGTCGAGGTAGCGCGGCACCGCGTAGTCCCACCAGTGGAACTGAACCAGGTCGAGTCGCTCCATCCCGAGGCGCTGGAGCGATCGGTCAATGACGCGCTCCAGGTAGCGGCGACCGAGCCTGGGCAAGGCGGCCAGATCGGGCACGAACTTGGTGTGCACCTGGGGCAGCGCCACCCCCGCCGCCCGCCGGCGCCGGACGTAGTCGCCGATCAACGCCTCGACGCCCGTGTAGATGTCGGCGCAGTCGAAGGTGTTGAGGCCCCGATCGAGCGAATCATCCCAGAGGCGAAACAGCGCTTCCCGCTCGATCCCCTGCGCGGAGTGGCCGGCCGACAGTTGCCAGCCACCGAGAATGACCCGTGGTACCGAGTAGCCGGGCGCCAGCTCGACCAGCGGGATCATGCCGATCCGCCCGGAAGCGATTCGCCCGATTCCTCGCTGTGCCGGAAGGTGCGCTTGTTCATCCGGCTGATCCGATACACCGCGCCACAATGCACGTCTGGGCAGGCGATGTCGCTGTCGGTGGTCATCCAGTCGTTGGGATGGGTCTCCCGCTGCTTCGCCGGCAACAGCGGCAGGAGCGCCGCGAACGCGTAGAGCGGGAAACCTTGGCCGTCGGGCAGGAAGAGCCGGCCCCCGGAGACGGTGATGTGGTCGCCGATCCGTTCGTGACAGAGCATCCGGCCCCGGTTGGCCACGATTTCGACCTTGAGGTCGTAGAGGCTGAACTCGTCGTTGGCTGCCATTGGTTTTGCCCCTTCGATTTGTCAGTCCCGGCCAGGTGTTGACGCCCGCCGGTGGCCCCTCCGCCCTCCAAAATACCCCTGGTCGTCAGGCTCGTTTCCTTTTGCCCCCGTTTCGCTTAGGTTGCCCCGGCTGGCCTGGATAGACGGTCGTCTTCCACCTGAGCTTCTTCACCGCCGGGATCCTCTAGACATGTCGTTTTCGACTTCGATTCGGATCGGTTCGCCAGAGGCCTCGACAAGCCCGCTCGTGGTTGCCATCGCGTCGGAAGAGTCGCTCCCAAGTCTGGTCGCCCAGCTCGACGGGGCGGTGGGCGGCCAGCTCGGCCGCTTGGTCGCAAGCGGCGACTTCAAGGGCAAGAAGGACGAAACCGCCGTGCTCTATCCGGCGGGTTCGTTTGGCCGGCTGCTGGTGGTCGGCGTGGGCAAGACCAAGACCCTCACCCAGGCCTCCTTCCGGCGCGCCGCCGCGGTGGCAGCAAAGCGCGCCCGGGTGCTCGGCAGCGGTACCGCCACCTTCGCCTCGGCCACCGCCGCCCGCGGGTCGGTGTCGGTCCGGGATCTCTACCAGGTGATCGCCGAGGGCGTCGCGATCGGGGCCTGGCACTACGCCGAGATGAAGAAGCCGCCGGAGGACCCCAAGGCGCCGCTCGCGTCCGTGGAGTTCCTCACCGACGCCGCCGATGAAACCGAAGCCCGCGCTGGACACGCGATCGGCGCGGCCATCGGGGCCGGCTCGCTGGTGACCCGCGGGATTCAGATGTTGCCGCCCAACGTTTGTACCCCGAGCTACGTGGGGACCTTCGCCGCCGAGCTGGCGGGGCGCAACGGCCACACGGTGACCGTGCTCGACAAGGCGGCGATCGTGGCCGAAGGGATGGGCGCCCTGATGGCCGTGGCCCAAGGTTCGGCCGAGGATCCCCGGTTCGTGGTGCTCGAGTACCGCGGCGGTACCGGCGCGCCGGTGGTGCTGATCGGCAAGGGCGTCACCTTCGATACCGGTGGCATCTCGATCAAGCCGGCCGACAAGATGGAGGACATGAAGTACGACATGTCCGGGGCGGCCGCGGTGCTGGGAACGTTCGAGATGCTGGGCCGGCTCCGGCCCAAAGTGAACGTGGTCGGGCTGATCCCGACGGTGGAGAACATGCCGTCGGGCACCGCCTATCGCCCCGCCGACGTGGTCAAGAGCCACCTTGGCAAGACCATCGAGGTGGTCAACACTGACGCCGAGGGTCGGCTGATCCTGGCGGACGCGCTGTCGTACGCCCGCCGATTCAAGCCCGCCTGCGTCCTCGACATCGCCACCCTGACCGGGGCGATCGGGATCGCGCTCGGTCAAGTGGCCGCTGGTGTGATGGGGGACACCCCGTCGCTCGTCCAAGAGGTAATCGCCGCCGGCCAGCGGTCCGGCGAGCGGGTCTGGGAGTTGCCCCTCTGGGACGAGTATCGGGAGCTGATCAAATCGGACATCGCGGACATGAAGAACTCGGGCGGACGGTTGGGCGGGAGCATCACGGCGGGGTGGTTCCTCAAGGAGTTCGTCGACGGATTCCCCTGGGCCCATCTCGACATCGCCGCGACCGCCTACTCCGACCGGGAGGACGCCGCCGCGGTCCGGGGCCCGACCGCGATGGGTGTCCGCCTGTTCGCCGAGTTCGTGCTGGCTCGCTCGGGCGCCTAACGGTGGGTCGGCGGGTCGCGCTGCTGATCGCCTTCGGGCTCGGCCTCGGGGCTTGCGCCTCGGGCACCACCAACCCGGTGGACGACGCCGAGTACGACTTCGCCTTCGCGGATCCGGCCGGCGATACCGCGATCGCGACCGCCAATCCCGGCTCGGTCAAAGCTCCCGACCTCCTCCAGGTGTCAGGGCGGGTCGATGCCAAGAACCTGGTCGTGGTCCTCACTTTCGCCGAGGCGATCACGCCGTGGACCGCGGGTGAAGCCACCGCCCTCGACGGCTTCCTCCACTTCGACACCGATACCTCGACCACCACCGGTTTCGCCGATCCGGTCCACGGACTCGGGGTCGATTTCTATCTCGACCTGCGCGACGACGGGTTCGGCAAGGCGGCGTTGGTCAACGTCGTCAAGCGGAGCTTCGTGCGGGTGCCCGTTCAGTTCGACGGCGCCACTTTCACCGTGAACATACCCCGACAAGAGCTCGCCACCGAAAGCGACGGCGACGGATTCTACCGCCTCGGCGTCAACATCACCGGCCGCGGTCGAGTGCCGATCGCCGACACCAGCCCAACGACGGGCTTCCATCGGCTCGAGCCCGGGGCCGTGCCGTGAGGACGCTCGGGGTGGTGATCGGCCTGATGGCGCTCGTCGCGTCGTCGTCTCCGGCCCAACGCCGGGATTCGGTCGGAGTGGACAGCCTCGCCGCCGACACGACCGACTTTTCCGAGATCTTCCTCAAGACCTACGAGGCGAACCGGACCCGCGTCCCGGTGCCGCCCAACCTCGGGCGCCGGGATCTGCTGCCGGCACGCACTCGGATCGTCTTCGATCGCGACACGATGGGCTGGCACAACGCCGAGACGATCTCCGACATCCTGAGCAAAGTGCCGGGCGTCTACCTGTGGCGAGGCGGGTGGATTGGCCGGCCCGAGCCGATCAACTACCAGGGCCGGGGCGCGGCATCGGCCGAGTTCCTGATCGACGGGGTACCGTTCCTTCCACTCGGGCCCGACAGCGTGTCGGTCGATCCCTCGCTGTTCCCGCTGTCGTTCTTCGATCGGATCGAGGTCGAGCGGCTCCCAGGCCTGCTGCGGGTTCACCTCTTCACGCGGCGCCACGATCGGCTCCCGCCACGGACTCGTGTGGGGGTGGCCAGCGGCGATCTCGACATTGCCCGTTACATCGTTTCGCTCGAGCGTCGCAGCAAGGGTGGATTCGGATTCGTCGTCGCGGCTGAGCATCTCGCCGTGCCGTTGCGGAGCACGCTGCCAGGGTCGTACAGCAACACCCAGGTGTGGCTGCAGGCCAGCTACGTACCGCCGAACAAGCGTTTTGGGACCACGCTCCAGTGGATTCGAGCCGGCCCCGACCGGGAAGACATCCGCACGGCGGCGACGAGCGGCGACACCTTGTCGCAGGGCCTCGACGGATCGCGCTCGGATCTCCAAGCCACCGTCTTTCTCCGGCCTGGCGAGGATGGGCTGGGGCTCACCGGCAGTCTGGTGGCCGCACGCAGCGCCTGGACCGAGGACTCGACGCTGCTCACCCTCGGCGATCCGAGCCGCCACGTCCGGTTCGTCGACCAGGCTGTTTGGCAGATTGGCGGTCGGTTCGGACACCGGACCCGGGTTTCGTCGTTCGACGGGGAAATCTGGCATCGAACCCGATGGACTCCGCTCGAGGCCCGGGCCCACTTCGGCCTGACGCCGGCTGCCGCGATCGCGGCCTCGGGCGAGGCGGTCTACCAGCGACATGATGGCGCCCGAACCAGTCGCTGGGTGACCGCCCGAGGGTCGCTGCGATTGCCGCTTCGGCTCACCGCCTCGGTGGTCGGGCGGAGCGGCAGGATCGTGGCCCATCCGAACTTGACCGCGGCTCCGGCCGTGTCCATCACCGACCTTGGCGCGCTGGCGGGGTTCGAGCATCCCCGCCTCGCGATCGAGGGTGGGTTGTGGCGAACGGCAGGCTTCGAGCCGCAGACCTTCCCGCTCTACCGGACCATCGACGCCATCGGCCCGTCCGACGTGACCAAATGGCTCACCGTGTCCGCCCGCCTTGCGCCCGCCCAGTGGTTCATCATCGACGGCTGGTACAGCAACCCGGTTGGGAGCCGCCCCGAGGGCCTGCCTCCAACCCACTCGATCGTGAGCGCGACGATCCAGAGTCGGTTCCTACCGACCTTTCGGAGCGGGATCTTCGGCCTCAAGATCCAGGGGACGATGGAGGCCTGGGGCGCCGGCGTCATCGGGCGAGATGCCGGCGGCGAGCCGGTTCCGTTGAAGGGGGCGACCATCTTCCGGGCCCTGCTGCAACTCAAAATCGGGGATTTCATCGCCTACTACGATCGGGGCAACCTCCAGGGCACCGACCTCGGCTATCTCCCCGGCCTGCCCATCTTCCGGTTCGCCAGCACCTTCGGAGTGAAGTGGGAGTTCTCCAACTGAGCCTAAGCGCTTATCTTTATTGGCTTTCCTAGATCGGGAGCCGGGTGCCTTCAAGCATGACGGGGTTCGGGGCCGCCGAAGGGCCAGTGGCCGGCGGCGTCCTTAGAATCGAGCTCAAGTCGGTCAATCACCGGTACTTGACCCTCTCGCTCAAGGCCCCCTCCGAGTTGGGGAACTACGAGCCCGAGTTCCGGGAGCGACTCCGGCGGCAGTTCGAGCGGGGACACTTCACGGCGTCGGTTCGGTGGATGGACCAGGCCCGCGGCGCAGAAGGCCCGGCGGTCAACGTCGAGAAGGCGAAGGCGGCCTTCGCCCGGCTTCGGGCCCTCGAAGAGGCGGTTGGCCTGTCGGGACAAGTGACGCTCGACTTGGTGGCTCGGCAGCCGGATGTGCTGACCAGCAGCGAAGGCGCCGTCGAGTATCCCTGGGCCGAGATCGAGGCGGTCCTGGCGCGAGCGATCGAGGCATGCCGAGCGACCCGGGCGGTCGAAGGCGCCGCCTTGGCGACGGAGCTCAAGGCCCAGGTCGGCCGGATTCGGGCGAACGCGAGCGCGGTGAGGGCCCGGGCCCCGGAGCGGATGGTGCGGGAGCGGGATCGGCTCCGCGCTGCGGTGGCGACGCTGCTGGATGGCCGGCCCATCGACGAGCAACGGCTCCACCAGGAGATCGCGTTTCTCGCCGAGAAGCTGGATGTGGCGGAAGAACTGGTTCGGCTGGACGCCCATCTCGTGGCCGTCGACGAGGCGCTCGGTGCGAATCGTGCCGTCGGCAAGCACCTCGGGTTTCTGGCCCAGGAGATCGGCCGCGAGATCAACACCATCGGATCGAAGGCCAACGATGCCGCGATCCAGCATTTGGTGGTGGACATGAAAGGGGAGCTGGAACGATTTCGGGAACAGCTCGAGAACTTGGAGTAGTGCCGTTTCTGGTCGTCCTGTCCTCGCCATCGGGTGGGGGCAAGACCACGATCGCCCGGCGGCTCCTCGCGGAGCGATCGGATGTGGCCTACTCCATCTCGGCGACGACGCGCCCGATCCGTCCCGAGGAAGTGGACGGGATCGCCTACCACTTCCTGGCCCGAACGGAGTTCGAGCGACGGGTGGCGGCCGGTGAGTTTCTCGAGTGGGCCGAGTACGGGTCCAACCTCTACGGAACCCTGCGGGCCGAGGTCGACCGGGGGATTCAGTCGGGGCGGCAGGTGATCCTCGATATCGAGGTTCAGGGCGCCGAGAAGCTCCGGGGGGCGTATCAGAACGCGGTCCACATCTTCGTGCTGCCACCGTCGGGCTCGGTGCTGGCGGAGCGGTTGAAGGGGCGGGGCACGGAACCCGCCGAAGCGGTCCGCCGGCGGCTGACGATCGCGGCCGACGAGTTGACGATGGTGGATCGGTACGACTACGTGGTGGTGAACGACGACCTCGACGAGGCGGTTCGCCGGGTCGGCGAAATCATCGACGCCGAGCGGGCTCGTCCGCGGCGGCTCGATAATCTGGCAACGGTGGTGGGTCGGATGCGCCAGCAGCTCGGCGCCCCGGCCGACCGGTAACACTTCGAAGGAGAGATCATGGAAATCGTGACCCCGGCCGAAGCGGCCAAGCACGCGGGGACCAAGTATCGGAGCATTCTGGTCGCCGCCCGGTTCGCCCGGATGGTGAACGAGCTGCCGAAAGAGCGGCAGGTCCAGCTCGAGCAGACCCACAATTACAAGAAGCTGACCACCCTGGCCCTGCGGAAATTGGCTCAAGGGGAGCTGACCTTCCGCGAGCTGCGACGACGGCGTTCCGAGGTCTGATGACTTGGGCGGACCGTCACGTCATTGTCGGCGTGACGGGGGGCATTGCCTGCTACAAGAGTTGCCACCTGGTCCGCCGCCTGGTCGAATCGGGCGCGCGAGTCGAGGTCGTGCTCACGCGCGGGGCCGCGGAGTTCGTCACCCCTCTGACGTTCGAAGCCCTCAGCGGCCGCCCGGTCCTCAGTTCCCTGTGGGAACCGGGCCGGGCGTTGGCCCATGTCCGCCTCGGGCAAACGGCGGATCTCGTCATCATCGCCCCGGCCACCGCGCACCTGCTGGCCCGCCTCCGCCACGGGTTCGCCGATGACTTTCTGACCGCGATGGCGTTGGCGGCCACCTGCCCGGTGCTGGTGGCTCCGGCGATGAACGACGAAATGTTCGCCGCGGCCGCGACCCAGGAGAACCTCGCCGCCTTGATCGCGCGCGGCATGGCCGTGGTCGGACCGGAGGTCGGTGCCTTGGCCGAGGGCGCCTCGGACCGGCCCGGCCGGATGAGCGAGCCGGAAACGATCCTTCGGCACGCCGGGCGGCTGATCCGAGGCGCCACCCGGTGGCGGGGCAAGCGGGTCGTGGTGACCGCGGGACCGACCCGTGAATCGCTCGACGCGGTACGGGTCGTCACCAATCGATCGAGCGGCAAGATGGGGTATCGGCTGGCGGAGGCGGCCTGGGGTCGCGGCGCCGAGGTCACCCTGATCAGCGGCCCGTCGGCGGAAGCCGCGCCGGTCGGGGTCGCGGTCGAGCGAGTCGAGTCGACCCTCGAGATGGAAGCCGCGGTCCGTCGGGCGTTGCCTAACGCCGACGTCCTGATCATGGCCGCCGCCCCGGCGGATTACCGGCCCGCCGAGGTGGCGAGGGGCAAGCGCCCGCGGCGAGACGGACCCCTGACGCTGGCCCTGGAGCCGACGGCCGACATTCTGGCGGCGACCCGCGAGCTGCGTCGGCCCGGCGCGGTCATCGTGGGGTTCGCGTTGGAAACGGGCGCCGCGATCGAGAAGGCCGCCGCGAAGCTGGCGGCCAAGGGGCTCGACCTGATCGTCGCCAACGACGCCACCGAGCCCGGGGCCGGCTTCGAGGTGAGCACCAACCGGGTCACCGTGCTCGACGCCCAGGGGACCCGCCAGGAGATTCCCCTGGCCGACAAAGCCATGGTGGCCGAGCGCATTCTCGATCTGGTGGAGGGGCGCCTTGGATGAGCTGACCGCGGGGTACCTGCGCCAGCAGATGGAAATAGGCGGCAAGGAGGTCGTCCTGGGCGGACCCGCGGCGGCGCCACGAGCCACCGCGGGAAGGCGTCCAACCCGAAGCGCGCCCATGCCGCCCGAGGCGGCGGCGCCATCCGGCGGGCCGGCGGCGATGCCCTCCCAAGAGCCGCCTCCGGTGGTGAGGTCGGCCGGGCCACCACGCAAAGCGGGCGGTGCGCCACCGACCCTGGCGAAAGACTGGAGGGTCGGGGCACCCCCGATTCCTGGTCCCGGGCTCACGGTTGGCGCCGAGTTGCTCCTCGATGCCGTGCCGCAGTGGTCGAGCTTGGCCGAGGTGGCGACCACGGCGGCGGGGTGTCGCGCCTGCTTCCTCTGCCAAGGACGCACCAAAGTGGTCCCGGGCGAGGGCAACCCCCAGGCGAAGCTCGTCCTGATCGGCGAGGGCCCCGGCCAGACCGAGGACCAGACCGGGCGTCCGTTCGTCGGCCGGGCCGGTGAGCTGTTGACCGGCATCCTGGGGGCCATCGGGTTGACCCGGGACGAGGTCTTCATTTGCAACGTGGTCAAGTGTCGGCCGCCGCAGAATCGGAAGCCGTTGCCGGAGGAGATGGCCGCCTGCTCACCCTATTTGAGCGCGCAACTCGCGCTGATTCGCCCCAAGGTCATCCTCGCCCTCGGTGCCACCGCGGCGGAAGCGCTGCTGCAGGCGAAACGAAGCCTGGCCGATCTGCGCGGGAAGGTGCATTCTTATCGGGGCACGCCGCTGGTGGTCACCTACCATCCGGCCGCGCTGCTTCGCAACCCAAATTGGAAGAAACCCACCTGGGATGACGTCCGGATCGCCCGACAGCTCGTCGAACTCTGATTCAGCGCTCCGCGGCGCGCCGTGGAGCCAAGAGGCCGAGCAAGCAGTCCTCGGGGCGATGCTCCTGGATCAGGACGCCGCGCTGCGCGCCGCGGAACTGCTCGACCACTCGATGTTCTACAAGGAAGGGCACCGTCGGCTGTTCCGAGCGATGGTCGGGCTCACCGAACAGCGGGTGGTGATCGATCACGTCACCCTCCGCGACGAGCTGGCGCGCCGGAACGATCTCGAGGCGGTCGGCGGGATCGAGTACCTGGCCGAGTTGGTCGACTCGGTGGCGAGCGCGGCCAACCTCGATCACCACGCCAAGATCGTCAAGGACAAGTCGATCCTCCGTCGGTTGATCGAAGCCTCCAACCAGACCATCACCCAGGCCTACGATGCCACCCAGCCGGCCGGCGAGTTGGTCGACCTGGCCGAGGCCCGAATCTTCAAGATCGCCCAGGAGCGAGGCCAGGAGGGCTTCACCCGGATCAAGGAAATGCTCTGGCCGACCATGGAGCGGATAGAAACGCTCCAGAAGAGTGGCAAAAAGGTTACCGGAGTTCCCAGCGGCTTCGCAGATTTGGACGAGCTGACGTCGGGCTTCCAGAATTCGGAGCTGATCGTGGTGGCGGCCCGTCCGTCGATGGGGAAGACCGCCTTCTGCCTCAACATCGGGACCCAGGCGGCGGTCGACGGGTTTGGCGTCGCGGTATTCTCCCTGGAAATGTCGAAGGACTCGCTGGTGCAGCGGATGCTGTGCGCGGAGGCTCGGGTGGACAGTCAGGCGGTGCGGCGGGGCACGCTCAAGGATCGGGACTTCACCAACCTCGCCCGCGCGGCGGGCGTGTTGCAGCAATGCCCGGTCTGGATCGACGACACCCCCTCGATCACCTTGCTCGAAATGCGCTCCAAGGCGCGCCGCCTCAAATCCGAATCGGAGCTCGGGATGGTCATCGTCGACTACCTCCAGCTGATGCGCAGCCCGGAGTACGCCGAGAACCGGGTCCAGGAGGTTTCCGACATCTCCCGATCGCTCAAGGCGTTGGCCCGCGAGCTCAAGATCCCGGTGGTGGCGCTGTCCCAGTTGTCGCGCGCCTCGGAGCAACGCGGGGGCGACCGCCGGCCCCAGCTCTCCGATCTGCGCGACTCCGGAGCGATCGAGCAGGACGCCGACGTGGTGATCTTCATCCACCGGCCCGAGTACTACGATCGGGAAGACGAGAGCAAGCGGGGCATCGCGGAGATCCTCCTGGCCAAGCACCGCAACGGCCCGACCGGCGACATCACCCTCCGGTTCACCCGGGAGTACACCCGGTTCGACAACTACTCGAACCGCGACGACCAGCCCCCGCCTCCGGGATACTGACGGTGGCCCGCCCCAAGTCCGTTTTCCGCTGCGCCGAATGCGGGCACGACCACCCGAAGTGGGTCGGCCGCTGCGAGGCCTGCGGGGCCTGGAACGCGATCGCCGAGGAGCGGCTGGCGGCCACCACGCCCGGGCGGCGCCCCGGGGTGCGGGCCCACGACCGTCACGCCGAGCGGCGGATCGTCAGGCTCGGCGAGGTGGTCGGCGAACGGCTCCAGCGATGGTCGTTAGGCATGCCCGAGCTCGACTTCGTCTTCGGCGGCGGACTGGTCCCCGGGTCGATGTCGCTGATCGGCGGCGAGCCGGGGATCGGCAAGTCGACCCTGCTGCTCCAGGCGGCGGCCCTGATGGTCGTCGGGGGCCGGCGAGTGCTCTACGCCAGCGGCGAGGAGTCCGCCGAGCAGATCCGGCTCCGGGCGGATCGCCTCCACGAGGACGCCAGCGGGGTGCTGGTGCTCGGCGAAACCCATCTGGAGACGATCGTCTCGGCGGCCCGCGAGGTGCGCGCCGATCTGCTGGTGCTCGATTCGATCCAGACGGTGTACACCGATTCCCTGGAGAGCGCGCCTGGCAGCGTCGGCCAGGTCCGCGAGTCGGCGGCGCTCTTGATGCGGTTCGCCAAGGACACCGGGACCAGCGTGATCGTGGTCGGCCACGTCACCAAGGGCGGAGGACTGGCGGGACCGAAGACCCTCGAGCACATCGTCGACACGGTGCTGTACTTCGAGGGAGAGCCGTCGCTCAACTATCGGCTGCTCCGGGCCACCAAGAACCGGTTCGGCTCGGTCGACGAGCTCGGGGTCTTCGCGATGAGCGACCGGGGCCTCGAGGCGGTGCCGAATCCGTCGGCGGTCTTTTTGGCCGCCCGGTCCGCGGGGACCAGCGGGAGCGCGGTGACCGCGCTGATGGAGGGCACTCGGCCCGTCTTGGTCGAAGTCCAGGCGCTGGCGGCACCGTCGGGCTACGGCACCCCGCAGCGGGTCGCCACCGGGCTCGATCCTCGCCGGCTCGCGGTGCTGCTCGCCGTGTTGGAGCGGCGGGCCAATCAGAGCTTCGCGTCCCTCGATGTCTTCGTCCAGGTCAGCGCCGGGGTCCGGCTGACCGAGCCGGGGGCGGATCTCGCGGTCGCCGCGGCCCTGGTGTCGAGCCTCACCAACCGCCCCACGCCGGCCGACGCGCTGTTCCTCGGCGAAGTCGGACTGGCCGGCGAAGTCCGGCCGGTGGCCGGCGTCGAGCGGCGGCTCGCCGAGGCGTCCCGGCTCGGGTTCCGGCGCGCCTTCGGATCGGGCCGTCATGCGGGCCCCGCCGGGGGGATTCAGCCGGTCGCCCTCGACCATGTGGAGCAACTGCTCAGTGCGCTCGCCGCCTGACGTCGGGGTGGTGATCGTCGCGGCTGGCCAGGGCGTCCGGGCCGGCGGCGAAGGGCCCAAGCAGTTCCGCGAGTTGGCCGGGGTGCCGATGTTGCTCTGGTCGTTGCGGACCTTCCTGTCGCACCCGGCGGTGGGGCCGGTCGTCGTCGTGCTTCCCGCCGCGGTCGCCGCCGCGCCGCCGGGGTGGCTTGGCGATCTGCTCGGCGAGCGGCTCCGGCTGGTCGCGGGAGGCGTGGAACGGATCGACTCGGTGGAGCGGGGGGTGGAGGCCCTCGGCGGGACCTGCGCCGTCGTCGTCGTGCACGACGGAGCCCGGCCGTTCGTCGAGCGGGACACCGTGGACGCGGTGATCGCGACCGCTCGGGCCGGGCAGGGCGCGGTGGCCGCGATCCCGGTGAGCGACACCCTCAAACGGGGGGTCGGCACCCGGATCGAGGCGACCGTTCCCCGCGACGGACTCTGGCGAGCCCAGACCCCGCAGGCCTTTCCCCGCGAGCTCCTGGCCGCCGGGTTGACCCGGGCCCGCGCGTTAGGCATGGTGGCCACCGACGACGCGGCGATGGTCGAGGCCGCCGGCGGCACCGTCGTGCTGGTCCCGGACCGCTCCACCAATCTCAAGGTGACGACGCCGGAGGACTTCGCGATCGCCGAGGCCGTGGCTCGGGGGCGACGATGATCCTCCCGTTCCAGACCGGGGAGCAGGTCGAGGCGGCGATCCCGCGGGTCATCGCCCATCTCCGGGCCGGCCGCCTGATCGGCTATCCGACCGAGACCGTCTACGGGGTGGGCTCGTTGGCCACCGACGCGGGGCTCGATGCCTTGGCCCGTCTCAAGGGCCGTCCGCCGCGGAAGCCGTTCCTCCTCCTCATCTCGTCGCGGTTGATGGCCGAACGCGCCAACCTCCACTTCAGTCCGGCGGCCAAGGCGATGGCCGACGCCTTTTGGCCCGGTCCGCTCACCCTGGTCCTCCCCGGCGGCGAGGGCAAGTTGCCGAGTCGGCTCCGGGGCGCCGAGGGTGGGGTGGCCGTCCGCCACACGTCGCACCTGGGAATGGCTCGCCTGGTCGAGGCCCTGGGCGAGCCGGTGACCTCCACCTCGGCGAATCGCCCGGGTGGGCCTCCGGCTCCCGGCGCCGCGATGATCGGTGAGCTGTTTCCGGCCGCCGTGGCGGACGGGAGTCTGCTCATCCTCGACGGTGGCGTCCTCGGCAACGTGCCTCCCTCGACGCTGATCGACTGTACCACCTCGACGCCGACGCTGATCCGTGAGGGCGCGATTCCGCGCGGCGAGCTGCGGCGGGCGGTCGGGAGGTTCGCGCCATGAAACGGGTGCTGATCGTCTGCACCGGCAACACCTGTCGGAGTCCGATGGCGGCCGCGCTCCTCGATCGCGCCCTGACCACCCTCGGCGGCGGTTCGGTGGTGGTCGAATCGGCGGGAACCGGGGCCTGGGAGGGGGCGCCGGCGTCGGAGGGGTCCTACCTGATCACCCTCGAACACGGTCTCGACCTGTCGGCCCACCGGGCTCGGCTGCTGACCCGCACGGCGGTCGAAGAGGCGGATCTCATTCTCACCATGGCGCGAACCCACCTGGCCCGGGTTCGGGAGCTCGGTGGCGGCGCTCGGGCTCACCTCCTCGGCGAGTTCGCGGGAAAGGTCGGGCGGGAGGCGGAGGTCGGCGACCCGTTCGGCGGCGATCTGGAAGACTACCGGGCGACCTACCGGGAGCTGGCGGGGATGATGCCGGCGATCGCGCTGCGGATTCGGGAACGGGCGGCCGAGTGATTGGCGGCTCGACGCGGGTCTTCGCGCTGCTCGGCGATCCGGTGGCCCATTCCCTGTCGCCTGCGATGTACAACGCGGCCTTCCTCGCGCTCGGCCTCGATGCCGTATACCTGGCGCTCCGGGCCGCGCCAGGGGACGTTCCCGGTCTGCTCCGCGGCCTCGCCGCCGCCGGCGGAGGCGGCAACGTCACCATTCCGCACAAGCGGCTGGTCGCCGGCCTGGTCACCGGGGCCGATCCGTTGATCGGAGCGGTCAACACGTTCTGGGGCGAGGCCGGCGCGGTCGTGGGTACCAACACCGACCCCGAGGGGATTCTGGCGGGGTGGATCTCCCTTGATCGACCCGGCGGCGACTGGCTCGTGTTCGGAACCGGGGGAAGCGCGCTGGCCGCCGTCCGGGCCGCCGGGTCGATCGGCGTGGGCGTGGCCGTCCGGTCCCGGTCCCCCGAGCGGGCGGCGGTCTTCGAGGCCCGGGTCGAGTCGTTAGGCGTTCGCCGGGCCGATCCCGAGCGAATCGGTCTGGCGGTCAACGCGACGCCGCTCGGATGGGCCGGCGGCGACCCGCTCCCGGCGCCGATCGCGGCGCTGCCCGCTCAGGCGGCGGTGTTGGATCTGGTCTATCGGCGCGGGGCGACGGCCTGGGTCCGCGCCGCGCGGGACGCCGGACGGCGGGCGGCCGACGGCCGCGCGGTGCTGGTCGGCCAGGGCGGCGGAGCATTTCAGAAGTGGTTCCCGACCGTTGCGCCGCCGCTCGAGGTGATGCGGGCCGCCGTCGATGCCGGCCTTCGCTGAACGGTGGCGGGCGGTCGAGCAGTGGCTCTTGCCCGGCGAGTGCCTGCTTTGTCGCGAGCGAGTCGGCCGGGAAGACGCCCTCATCTGCGCGGTCTGTCGAGTTCGCTTTCTTCCGGTCCCGACCCCGCAGTGCCCTCGCTGTGGCCAGCCGACCGACGGGGGGCGGGCCTGCCTGGTCTGCCCCGAGTGGCCGGGGGGCTTCGGGCCGGTGGCCAGCGCGGTTTGGCTCGACGACCGCGCCCGGCGGGCGGTCCACCTGCTCAAGTATGACGGCTGGCACCGGGTCGCGGCGGCGTTGGCGGCCCCCATGGCGACTCTGGCGCCACTCCAAGGTCGGCCGACGCTCGTCCCGATCCCGTTGGGGGCCTCCCGATTGCGAAGCCGTGGTTATAATCAGAGCGCCAAAATCGCCCAGGCCGTGGCGGTTAGGCTCGGTCTGGTGGTCGATGAGGGCATCCTGTCCCGGGTTCGCGAGACGGCCTCCCAGACTACCCTGACCCCCGATCAGCGCGAGGCTAACTTGCGGCGGGCGTTTCGGGCTCGGACCCCGGTCCCGGAACGGATCGCGCTGGTGGACGACGTTTTCACGACAGGCGCCACCTTGGTTTCCGCCGCCCTGGCCCTCTTGGAGGCGGGCGCGGCGGAGGTCACGGCGGTCACCTTCGCCCGGGCCGAACCACCACTGGCCGCGCTCGGGCGTCTGGTCTAACCGAACACCCTCCGACGGAGATGGATGCGACATGGCGATTCGGGTTGCGATTAACGGGTTTGGCCGGATTGGTCGGAATGTCCTCCGAGCGGCCGCGATGGCGAAGGTCGGCGAGATCGAATTCGTCGCGGTCAACGATCTGACCGACACGAAGACGCTGGCGCACCTGCTCAAGTACGACTCGGTCCACGGCAAGTTCCCGGGCACCGTCGCGCCGGCCGGCGATGGGATCCACGTCGACGGGAAGACGCTCAAAGTCCTCTCGGAGAAGGACCCGGCCAAACTGCCGTGGAAGGCGCTCGGCGTCGATGTGGTGCTCGAGTCGACCGGCCGGTTCACCGATCGGGAGGGCGCGGCGAAGCACCTCGACGCCGGGGCCCGGCGGGTGGTCATCTCGGCGCCGGCCAAGAACGAGGACATCACCATCGTCTACGGGGTCAACCACACCGCGTTCGATCCGGCCAAACACTTCGTCATCTCGAACGCGAGCTGCACCACCAACTGTCTGGTCCCGGTGGTCAAAATCGTCCGCGACAATTTCGGTTTCGTTCGCGGCTACATGACGACGGTGCACTCCTACACCAACGATCAGTCGATCCTCGATCTGCCCCACAAGGACCTCCGCCGGGCCAGGGCCGCGGCGCTGTCGATCATTCCGACCACCACCGGCGCCGCCAAGGCGACGTCGCTCGTCATTCCCGAAGTCAAGGGGAAGATCGACGGCGTGGCCCTTCGGGTCCCCACGGCGGACGTGTCGCTCGTCGACCTCACCTGCATCGTCGAGAAGCCGGTCACGGTCGAGCAGATCAACACGGCGTTCCTGGCGGCGGCCGCCTCGGGGCCACTCAAGGGCGTGCTGGCGACCAGCGATGAACCGCTGGTTTCGGTCGACTACATCGGCAACCTCGCCTCGAGCACGGTCGATCTTCTGTCGACCCAGGTCATCGATGGGACGATGATCCACGTCTCGTCTTGGTATGACAACGAAATGGGGTATTCGGCCCGCTGCGTGGATCTGATGCGATACCTCGGGGCCCACCCGGCATGAAGCGGACCCTGGCGAGTCTCGACTCCAGTCGGCTCGACGGCCAGCGGACTCTGGTCCGGGTGGATTTCAATTGCCCGGTCAAGGACGGCGTGGTCACCGACGACACCCGGATTCGAGCCTCGCTGCCGACCATCAACTACCTGCGGGAGAAGGGGGCTCGGGTCATCCTCTTCTCTCATTTCGGGCGCCCGAAGGGCGGACCCGACCCGAAGTATTCGATCAAGCCCTGCGTCAAGGCGTTGGAGAAGCTCCTCGGCGTCCCGGTCACCTTCATCGACGACCCCGCCGGTGACGCCGCGGTGGCGGCCTCGAAGCGGCTCCCTCGCGGCGGGGTGGCGCTGACCGAGAACACCCGATTCTATCCCGGCGAGGAGAGCAACGATCCCGCCTTGGCAGCGCGGTTCGCGGCGTTAGGCGATCTCTACGTCAACGACGCCTTCGGGTCGGCCCACCGGGCCCATGCCTCGACCGAGGGCGTGGCCCGGATCGTCAAACCGGCCGTCTCGGGGTTCCTGATGGAGACCGAGCTCCGTTATCTCGGCGAGGCGCTGGCGAATCCGAAGCGGCCGTTCCTGGCGGTGCTCGGGGGGGCGAAGATCTCCGGGAAGATCGATCTGATCGAAGCGTTGCTCCCCAAGGTCGATGCGATTCTGATCGGCGGCGCGATGGCCTGCACCTTCTTCAAGGCGATGGGCTTCGAAACCGGGAATTCGCTGATCGAACCCGACCGCCTCGAGATGGCGAAGGCACTGCTCGCTCGGGCCGGCGACAAGCTGGTGCTGCCCAAGGGCGGGGTGATTGCGCCGGAGCTCAAGGAGGGCATCACCACCCTCACGGTGCCGCGGGAGTCGGTGCCGATCGGGTTTACGATCCTCGACATCGATCCCCACACGGTGAAGGACTTCTCGGCGCGGATCCGAGCCGCCGGCACGGTGATCTGGAACGGCCCGATGGGCGTGTTCGAGACCACGCCGTTCGACCAGGGAACTCGGGCGATCGCGAACGCCATGGTGGAGGCGACGGCGCGAGGCGCCGTGACCATCGTCGGCGGCGGCGACTCGGCGGCCGCGATCGCCCAGGCGGGGCTGAGCCAGCAGGTGACCCACGTCTCCACCGGAGGCGGGGCCGCGCTCGAGTTCCTCGAAGGGAAAGCGCTGCCCGGGGTCGCGGCCCTCGACGACGTTTGACGAACCCCGGAGCCCTGTGATGTCGCGCCCGTTGATCTTCGCCGCCAACTGGAAGATGCACCTCACGCCCGATGATGCCCGGCGGTTTGCCGAGCGGTTTCTCGCGGGCTTCACTCCGCGAACCGACCGGTCGTATTGGTTCTTCCCGAGCGCGGTCAGTATCGAGGCGATGGCCGGGAGCGTCCGCGAAGCCCCCGCGATTCGGGTCGGCGCGCAGGACGTTCATTGGGAGCCCAAGGGGGCGTTCACCGGAGCCACCTCGGTGGCGCTGGCCAAGGGCGCCGGCGCCACCGTCGCGTTGATCGGGCACTCGGAACGCCGCCACGTGTTCGGCGAAACCGACCCCGAGACCGGCCGCAAAGTCCAGGCGGTGTTGGCGGGTGACCTGATCCCCCTCCTCTGCGTCGGCGAGCAACTGGAGGAGCGGGAAGCGGGCACCACCGAGGCCGTCGTCCTCCGTCAGCTTCGTGGGGGGCTCGATGGGCTCGAGGCCGCCCGACTGAGCCGGGTCGTCATCGCCTACGAGCCGGTCTGGGCGATCGGCACCGGGCGCACCGCGACCCCGGCCGACGCGGCCGCCGTTCATCGGGCCGTCCGGGCCGAACTGTCGGCTCGCGGGCACCCGGAACCTCGGATTCTCTACGGCGGGAGCGTCAACGAGGGCAACGTGGCGGCCCTGGTCGCCGAACCGGAAGTCGATGGCGTCTTGGTCGGGGGCGCTAGCCTGGACCCCGCCGGGTGGCGGCGAATCGTCGAAGTCGCGTAGGGGCGCCGATTTGACCCTGTGGTATCGACCGGGCTATCTTCGACGGCTAAGTCGGGAGGAACCATGCTGTACGGACTGATTCTGACATTACTGGTGATCGACGGGGCGCTGCTCGCCACTGTAGTCCTGCTTCAGGCCGGGCAGGGCGGGGGCCTCGCCTCCCTGGGGGGCGGGACGACGGATCTGGTGATGGGCGGCCGCCAAGCCGTGACATTGCTGCACACGCTGTCGTGGTGGACCGGCGGGATCTTCATGACGCTCGCGCTGATCCTGTCTCTGCTGGCATCCCGCAACTCGGTCGGAACGTCGGCTGTTCAACAGCGCCTCCGGGCGGCGCCGACCACGACGGCCCCGGCCCCGATCGGCGAAGCGCCCAGCACCGCCCCGACCACCGGTGCGTTCCCGCTGCCGGTCAATCCGGCGCCAGCCACCGGGGCAACCACCCCGCCCGCCACCAACTGATCCGAATGAACGAACTCGCGGGAACGACGCGGGGCGCTCGATGACCGAGCGCCCCGCTTTTGTTTTGCTCGAAGACGGCACCTGGTACGCCGGGACGACCCGCTCCCCGGCCGGCGCGGCCTTCGGGGAGGTGGTGTTCACCACCAACCTCACCGGGTATCAGGAGACCTTCACCGACCCGAGCTACATGGGGCAGATCGTCGTGATGACCGCCCCGATGATCGGCAACTACGGGGTCAACGGCGCCGACATGGAGTCGGAACGACCCCAGATCGCCGGCGTGGTGGTGCGGGAGTTGGCACGCGCCCATTCGAACTGGCGAGCCACCGGCGACCTCGGCGCCTGGCTGGCCGACGCCGGCGTCCCGGTGCTCGAAGGGGTCGATACCCGCCGCCTAACGAGGCACATCCGGGAACGGGGGGCGATGCGCGGGGTGATCGCCGTCGGCGATGGACCCACCGAGGAATTGACCCGGCAGTTGAACGCCTCACCGTCGATGGCGGGCCTCGATCTCGCGTCGCTGGCCGGGACCAAAGAGGCCTATGGCGAATCCGGCGGGGGCGACGGCAAGCTGCCCCATGTCGTCGCGATCGACTATGGGATGAAACGGAACATCGTTCGGATGCTGTGCCTGGCCGGGTGCCGGGTCACCGTGGTGCCGGCCCATACTCCGCCAGCGGC
Organism: Gemmatimonadales bacterium; assembly: GCA_046160105.1. Taxonomy (GTDB): domain Bacteria; phylum Gemmatimonadota; class Gemmatimonadetes; order Gemmatimonadales; family GWC2-71-9; genus SHZU01. The sequence continues at coordinate 160,784 of JBJXGT010000024.1, forward strand.
GATCCGCGAGCGCCAACCTGACGGCCTCTTCCTGTCCAACGGGCCAGGCGACCCCGGTGCGGTCGACTACGCGATCCGCAACATTCGGGAGCTCGCGGGCGGTGGGATGCCGACGTTCGGCATCTGTTTGGGCAATCAGCTGCTCGGATGGGCTTTCGGCGGTCGAACCACGAAGATGCCCTACGGGCATCGGGGCGGAAATCACCCTGTTCGTGAGCTCGATACCGGGCGGGTGCTGATCACCTCGCAGAACCACGGTTTCGCGGTGGCCGGCGATGCCGATGGGGTCCCCGGCGCCCCGGCTCTCCGGGTGACCCACCTCAACCTGAACGACGGCACCGTCGAGGGGATTCGGCACCGGGAATTGCCCGTTTTCGCGGTCCAGTACCACCCGGAGGCCGCCCCCGGACCCCACGATGCCTTCCCGCACTTCCGGGAGTTCCTCGCCCTCATGGGACGGTGACCGTCCCGTTGCGGGGACGCAACCCCTTGACACACAAGGGTTAAGGCCCTACTATCGGTCCCCAGTTACGCCCCTTCGAACTCACTGGATGGGCGCCGTGTGACCCTTGAGGGGGGAGCATGACGAAGGCTGATCTCGTCGAACAAGTGACCGCCGCGATGGCCCGCACCGCGGGTCCGCTCATCTCGAAGAAAGACTGCGCCCGAGTCGTCGATTCATTTCTCGACGCCATCAAACTCGCGCTGCGCGATCAGCATAACATCGAGGTGCGTGGGTTTGGGACCTTCAAGATCCGGCGACGCAAGACCAGGATGGCGAGGAACCCGCGAACCGGAGATCCCGTCGAAGTTGCCGCGCGACCGGTCCCGGTATTCAAGCCCAGTAAGGAGTTACGGGCTTTGGTCGCCGAGGAGCACGACGGCGGCCCGCTCCCGCCGAGCCACGACGACGACGAATAGCCCACCGCCGCTGCGGAACCAATCGGGCGGGGCCGAGCATCATCGGCTCCGCTCTTTGCTTGCCGGCAGGCATCGGGACCGCCATTATCCGCCCATGATCCGCGACCCGATCTCCGTGCTCCTGTTCGCCCGATATGCCGAGTTGCTCGGGGCCACCAATCTCCAGGTACCGAGGGCCTCGGCCGCCGATGTCGCCGCCTTGGTGGGATACCTGCGCGGCTTGCCGGGTGGGGCGCAACTGCCGGAGCGGCCGTTGGTTGCGGTCAACATGAAACAGGTCGACCTCACCCATCGATTGAACCCAGGTGACGAAGTCGCCCTCCTACCGCCGATGGCCGGAGGGTGACGGTGACCCATCTCACCGAAGCGCCGATCCTGGCCGATCGACTGATTGGCCAAGTGGCCAATGCAGCGCGGGGAGGGATCGCGGTATTCCTCGGGACCGTCCGTGACCACCACGCCGGGCGGGGCGTCGTCGAGCTCGAGTACTCGGCCTACCGGCCCATGGCCGAGGTGGTGATCGCGACCATCATCGACGAGGCGCAAGCCCGGTGGCCGGTGGCGGTCGCGGTGGAACACCGGTTGGGTCGGTTGTCGATCGGCGACGTGGCGGTTGGGGTCGCCGTGGGCGGCGGACACCGGGGTGAGTGCTTCGAGGCGTGCCGGTTCGTGATCGAAGCCCTCAAGGCACGGGTCCCGATCTGGAAGCGAGAACGCTACACCGACGGGGCCGAGGCCTGGGTCGACCCGACTACGCCGAACGCGGTCCATCCGGCCGCGGCTCCCGGGGTTTCGCGATGACGACGCGCGACGGTTTCGGGCGGCCGCTGGGCAGCTTGCGGTTGTCGGTGACCGACCGGTGCAACATGCGGTGCCGCTACTGCATGCCTAACGAGGATTACGGGTGGCTGCCTCGGCAGGCGATCCTTTCGTTCGAAGAGTTCGACCGGTTGGCGGGCGTCTTCGCGCGGCTCGGGGCGAGGAAGGTCCGGCTGACCGGGGGCGAGCCGCTCCTCCGCCAGGAATTGAGAATCCTGGTGGCGATGTTGGCGCGGCGGCCCGAGGTGGCCGACCTGGCGCTGACCACCAACGGGATCCTCCTCGAGCGACACGCCGTCGACCTGGCCCGGGCCGGCCTGGCGCGGGTCACCGTCAGCCTCGACACCCTGCGGCCCGAGCGGCTCCGCGAGTTCGCCAAGAGCGGTCAACACGATCAGATTCTCGGCGGGCTCGAAGCGGCCCGCCGGGTCGGGTTCCGCGCCGTCAAGCTCAACAGCGTGGTGATCCGCGGCTATAACGACGACGAGGTGGGCGATTTGCTGGAGTTCGCCCGGGATCGCGGGTTCGAGCTCCGGCTGATCGAATACATGGACGTGGGCGGAGCGACGGAGTGGACGGCGGCCGACGTGGTCGGGCGTGCCGAGCTGCTCGAGCTGATCCGGCGGCGATTCGGCGCGGTCGAGCCGATCGACGGGCGTGGCGTCGCCCCCGCGGAGCAGTTCCGGCTGGCCGACGGCACCGTCTTCGGCATCATCGCCTCGACGACGGCGCCGTTCTGCGGCGCCTGCGATCGAAGCCGGCTCACCGCCGATGGGACGTGGTACCTCTGTCTCTACGCGGATCGGGGCATCGACCTGCGCACTCCGCTTCGCGACGGCGCCACCGACGACGAACTGGCCGGGATCATCACCGAGGGCTGGCGGGCCCGACTCGATCGCGGGGCCGAAGAGCGGCTCGCGCTCGCCGGCCGAAGCATCCTCCATCCCATCGACCGACTCCGAGCCGACCCCCGGCGGGAGATGCACACCCGCGGAGGCTGATCGCCCGACTCATGTCGCTTCATGTCGCCCTGATCCAACCAGAGATTCCCCCGAACACCGGGAACATCGCTCGGCTCTGCGCCGCCACCGATACCAGTCTCCACCTCATCGAGCCGCTTGGCTTCTCGATCGACGACGCCGATCTCAAGCGGGCCGGTCTCGACTACTGGGCGAGCGTCGATCTGTGGGTCCATCCGCACTGGTTCGCCTTTCGGGACGCGATCAGTCGTGACCGCTGTCTCTACTTCTCCGCGAACGCCACCCGGCCGTTCTGGGAAGCCCGCTTTCGGCCGAACAGTTGCCTGGTCTTCGGGAACGAGACCACCGGGATGCCGACCCGCATTCTCGAGAAGCACCCCGAGGAGAGCTTCCAGATTCCAATGCCGTCGGGCACCGTCCGGAGCCTGAACTTGGCCACCGCGGCGGGGATCGTGCTCTACGAGGCCATTCGCCAACTCCAGCACCCGCCCGCGAGGAGAAGTCGCTGATGACCCGTTTCGGACTGTTCGTCGCGCTCGGCGGCGCGGTGGCCGTGACCACCGCCGGCACCGCGCAAGCGCCAACGCCGGCGATCCAAGCGGTGCTCGACAGCATCCGCACGGCGCACGCCGACCTCCCGGGAATCGCGATCCACATCGAGGCGCCGCGGCGGCGGCTGTCGTGGACCGGAACCACCGGGGTGGCGGCTGGCTCGAAGCAGCCCCTCACCGCCAGGCACGGCCATCGGATCGCCAGCAACACCAAGACCTACGTCGCGGCCGCGATTCTCCGGCTCTGGGAGCAAGGTCGGCTCGGGCTCGACGATCCGATCCGCCGCCACCTTCCGTCCCGATACCTCGCCCTGCTCGAGGCCGATGGATACCAGGTCGATGAGATCACGGTACGCCATCTCCTCAGCCACACCAGCGGGATCTACGATTGGGGCACCGATTCGGCCTACGGCGCCAGGGTCACCGCCGAGCCGAAGCATCGATGGTCTCGAATGGAGCAGGTCCGGTTCGCGATGGACCACGGGGCGCCGTACGGCGCCCCCGGCGAGGTGTACCACTACTCCGACACCGGCTACATCCTGCTGGGGGAGATCATCGAGCGGCGCGCCGGACAGCCCCTCGGTCCGGCGATGCGCCGGTTGCTGCGCTACCAAGCCAACGGGTTCACCGCCACCTGGCTCGAGAGCCTCGAGCCCAAGCCGGCGGCGGTCTCCGATCGGGCCCACCAGTTCCAAGGACCGACCGATACCTACGAGTTCGACCCGTCCCTCGATCTGTGGGGCGGGGGTGGGCTCGCGATGACGATGAAAGACCTCGCTCGGTTCAACCGGGCGTTGTTCACCGGCGGGGTCTACCAAAACCCGACCACGATCGATTCGATGCTCACCAAGGTTCCGGCCCGCCGCCTCACTGGGTATCGCCTGGGCATCGTGGAGACGAGCCTGCTCGGCTACCGGGCCTATGGCCACACCGGGTACTGGAACACCTTCGCCTACTACCTGCCGGACCTGGACCTCTCGATCGCGGGCTCCCTGCTCCAGAACGCCAGGTATGATGTCGCCCAAGAGGTTCTCCGGGCGGTGCTCGAGCGACTGGAGCCCGGCCGGACGGCGCTGCTGGGCCGGCTGAGCGCGGCGGCGGCCAAGGCGGCGTCGACGCCGGGCGTGCCGGCCGCGATCGCCTATCTCGAGTCGCCTCGAATGGGGCTCCATTTCGGTACGGCGTCGGGTTGGAGCGAGCTCAACGCGACCAAGGCCCGATCGGACCAGCCGGTCCGAATCGCCAGCAATACAAAGACCTACACCGCGGCGGCGATTCTGCGTCTCGTCGAAGGTGGAAAAGTTGCGATCGACGAACCCATCGGTCGCCACCTCAGCGACGAATCGCGGTCGCTGCTGACCGGCGGCGGCTACGATCCCGGCGCAATGACCATCCGCCAGGTCCTCCAGCACGTCGCCGGGCTCTACGATCACGGCTCGGATTCCGGGTACGTGGCGGCGGTGCTGGCCAATCCGAGTCGCCGGTGGACGCGTCGTGATCAACTGGAGTGGGCCACCACCCGAGGGCGGCCGGTCGGGAAGCCAGGCGAGCGGTTCCGGTATTCGGACACCGGGTACATCCTCCTTGGCGAGGTCATCGAGCGGGTCACCGGTCGTTCCATGGCGGCCGCTTTTCGCGACCTCCTCGCCTTCGACCGGCTCGGCCTCGACCGAACCTGGGTCGAGACGATCGATCCGGATCCCTGGTTCGCCGACCAGCGGGCCCATCAGTACTTCGGCACCACCGACACCTACGAACACGACCCCTCGTTCGATCTGTTCGGTGGCGGCGGGTTGGCGGCGACGACCCGCGACATGGCGCTGTTCACCCGCGCGGTGATGACGAACCGGGTCTTCGACCGCACCGAGACGCTCCAACTGATGCTGACGCCGCCAACGGCGGTCGCCGACCGCGACTACCGGATGGGGATCTACCGGCGGGTGGCGGCGGGGGTGGAGGGGTTCGGCCACACCGGCTTCTGGGGCACCTTCTCCTTCTACTTCCCGTCGCTCGACCTCGCCGTGGCGGGGACCGTGACGCAGCAGCAGGCGGGACGCACCCTGGGGGCGATGCTCGATGAGCTGGTGGCCGCCGCGAAGGAGGCCGCCGCCGCCCCGTGATCGTGGTCGGGTCCCTTGGCCCAACCGATTGGCGCCGATACTTTTCCGGCGGGCGACCGCGATCGGTGGCCCCCGTTCACCTCTCGATTCCTTCGACCGAAAACTGAACCCTCATGCTCAACAAGATCACGGTAGTTGGCGCCGGAAACGTCGGGGCCACCGCGGCCCAGCGGCTGGCCGAGAAGAACCTCGCCCGCAGCGTCATCATGGTGGACGTCGTCGAGGGGGTCCCCCAGGGGAAGGCCCTGGATCAGTGGCAATCGGGGCCGGTCGAAGGCTACGACACTCGCGTTTACGGGACAAATGACTACGAGATGGCCGCCGGCTCGGAGATCTTCGTGGTGACCGCCGGGATCGCCCGCAAGCCGGGGATGAGTCGCGACGACCTGGTCAAGACGAACGCGGGGATCGTCAAGACGGTCTCCGAGCAGATCAAACGGGTCGCCCCCAACTCGATCATCATCGTCGTCTCGAATCCGCTCGACGTCATGTGCTATGTGGCGATGAAGGCGAGCGGCTTTCCGCGGGAACGGGTCATCGGGATGGCGGGGGTCCTCGACACCGCGCGATATCGGATGTTCCTTGCCGAGGCGATGGACGTCTCCGTCGAAGACATTCAGGCGATGGTCTTGGGCGGCCACGGCGATACCATGGTCCCGCTGGTGTCCTACACGACGGTGTCGGGCATCCCGGTGACGCAGCTGCTGGCTCAGGACAAGCTCGACCAGATCGTGGCGCGGACCCGGAGCGGTGGCGCCGAGATCGTCGCCCACCTCAAGACCGGGTCGGCCTACTACGCGCCGAGCGCCGCCGCGGTCCAGATGGTCGAGGCGATCGTCCACGACAAGAAACGCATTCTCCCGTGCGCGGCCTGGCTCCGGGGCGAGTACGGCCTCACCGACGTGTTCTGCGGGGTGCCCTGCAAGCTCGGCAAGGGCGGCCTGGAACGGATTCTCGAGGTCACTCTGACCGCCCAAGAGCGCACCGACCTGCATGCCTCGGCCGAAGCGGTCCGGTCGATCCAGGCGACGGTGGGCGTCTAGGGGGTGACCGCGCCGTCGCTCTCGACGCCTGGCGGCCGATCGGCCGGGTGGCTCGGCCGATTCTACGAGTCCACGATCGGCCGAAAGATCGTCATGGCCGTGACCGGCCTGATCCTGGTGGGGTTCCTCGTGGTGCACATGGCCGGCAACCTCCTGGTGTACCGCGGGGCGGAGGCCATCAACGGGTACGCCGAATTCCTGAAGAGCAACTTGGTATTGCTATGGGGCGCCCGGATCACCCTGCTCGGGGCGGTGGTCCTCCATGCCCATGCCGCGCTGACCTTGGCCCGCCGAGCGCGGGCGGCGCGGCCGGCGGGCTATCAGTCCCTCACCCGGCAGGTTTCGAGCTGGTCGGCGCGACTGATGCGATGGGGCGGCATCCTACTCGTCGTCTTCATCGTGCTTCACCTCCTCCACTTCACCACCGGACAGGTGCTCCCCTCGCGGTTCGTCGGCGGTGAGGTGTACCAGAACGTGGTCCGCAGCTTTCGGAGCGGCTGGGTGGTGGCGTTCTATCTCGTCGCGATGGCCGCGGTCGGGCTCCACCTCCACCACGGGCTATGGAGCATGTTCCAGACCCTCGGCGCCAATCACCCGCACTGGGCACGGCCCCGGCGGGTTGTCGCATGGTTCCTGTCGTTCGCCCTGACGGTCGGGTTCGTTTCGGTGCCGCTCGCGGTGTTCTTGGGTTGGGTCGGTTAGCAATGGATCTCAGATCGCGGGTGCCCGCCGGTCCACTCGAGCAGAAATGGGACCGTCACAAGTTCGAGCTCAAGCTGGTCAATCCCGCCAACAAACGGAAATACTCGGTGATCGTGGTCGGCTCCGGTCTCGCGGGGGCTTCCGCGGCGGCGTCGCTTGGCGAACTCGGCTACCAGGTCCGCTGCTACTGTTTCCAGGACTCGCCCCGCCGGGCCCATAGTATCGCGGCGCAGGGCGGGATCAACGCCGCCAAGAACTACCAGAACGACGGTGACAGCGTCTTCCGGCTATTCTACGATACGATCAAGGGCGGCGATTTTCGCGCCCGCGAGGCGAACGTCTACCGGCTCGCCCAGATCAGCGTCGACATCATCGATCAGTGCGTTGCCCAGGGGGTGCCGTTCGCGCGGGAGTACGGCGGCCTGCTGGCGAACCGGTCGTTCGGCGGGGCCCAGGTGTCGCGGACGTTCTACGCCAGGGGTCAAACCGGGCAACAGCTGCTGCTCGGCGCCTACGCCGCGTTGGAGCGCCAGATCGCGGCCGGCAGCGTGACCATGTTCCCCCGGACCGAGATGCTCGATCTGGTGGTGGTCGACGGCCGGGCGGCGGGCATCGTGGTCCGCGATCTGGTCACCGGCGCGATCGCCACCCATCTCGCCGACGCGGTGATTCTCGCCACCGGCGGGTACGGCAACGTGTTCTACCTGTCGACCAACGCCAAGGGGTCGAACGTGACCGCGACCTACCGCGCCTACAAGCGGGGCGCGGCGTTCGGTAATCCCTGCTACACCCAGATTCACCCCACCTGTATTCCGATGAGCGGCGACTACCAGTCGAAGCTCACCCTGATGAGCGAGTCGCTCCGGAACGATGGCCGCGTCTGGGTGCCCAAGGCCGCGGGCGATCGCCGGGCCCCCGGGGAAATTCCCGAGGCGGAGCGGGATTACTACCTCGAGCGCAAGTATCCGAGCTTCGGCAATCTCTCTCCGCGAGACATCGCGTCCCGGGCGGCCAAAGAGGTGTGCGACGAAGGCCGCGGCGTGGGCGAGACCGGCCTCGGAGTCTATCTCGATTTCGCCGACGCGATCGCCCGGGTCGGTGAAGCCAAGATCCGGGAGCGCTACGGTAACCTGTTCCAGATGTACCAGCGGATCACGGGAGAGAATCCCTATCAGCTGCCGATGCGGATCTTTCCCGCGGTGCATTATACGATGGGCGGGTTGTGGGTCGACTACAACCTGATGAGCACCGTGCCGGGTCTCTTCGTGCTCGGCGAGGCCAATTTCTCCGACCACGGGGCCAACCGCCTCGGGGCGAGCGCCCTGATGCAGGGGCTGGCCGACGGCTACTTCGTCATCCCGTATACCCTGGGGAACTACCTCGCCGGGGTCAAGCCAGGGGCGGTGGCCGCTTCCGCCCCCGAGGCCAAGGCAACGGAGCGGGAAGTGACCGAACGGGTGGCCCGGTTGCTGGCGGCCACTGGGTCGCGCACCGTCGACTCGTTTCATCGCGAGCTGGGGCGGATCATGTGGGACCATTGCGGGATGACCCGAAGCGCCAAGGGATTGGAGCGCGCCCTCGAGTTGATCCCGGCGTTGCGGGAGGAGTTCTGGCGCGATGTCCGGGTGCCCGGTCGCGGTGAGGAGCTCAATCAGTCGCTCGAGCGGGCCGGCCGGGTCGCCGATTTCCTCGAGTTCGGCGAGTTGATGTGTCGCGACGCCCTCCATCGGGAGGAGTCGTGCGGGGGACATTTCCGCGCCGAATTCCAAACCCCGGATGGAGAGGCGCGGCGCGACGACGATCGGTTCTGCTATGTGGCCGCGTGGGAGTACCAAGGTACCGATCGGGCGCCTCGGCTCCATCGGGAGCCGTTGGTGTTCGAGAACGTCAAGCTGGCGACTCGGAGCTACAAGTAGGCCGCCATGCGAATCACTCTGAGAGTCTGGCGGCAGAACGGTCCGAACGATCCCGGGCGATTCGAGACCTACCAAGCCGATCGGGTCAATCCCGACATGTCGTTCCTCGAGATGATCGACGTGGTCAACGAGGACCTGATCGGGCGGGGCCAGGACCCGATCGCGTTCGACCACGATTGTCGGGAGGGCATCTGCGGCAGCTGCAGCATGGTGATCAACGGGGTGCCGCACGGCCCCCCTCGAGCCACCACGACCTGTCAGTTGCACCTTCGCTCGTTCGCCGACGGCGCCACGGTCGTCGTCGAACCGTTTCGGGCCCGGGCCTTCCCGGTGGTCAAGGACCTGGTGGTCGACCGGAGCTCGCTGGATCGGATCATCCAGGCCGGCGGTTATGTCAGCGTCGCGACGGGCAATGCCCCGGACGCGAACGCCGGCCCGATCGCCAAACCGGCCGCCGACCAGGCGATGGACGCGGCGCAATGCATCGGATGCGGCGCCTGTGTGGCCGCCTGCCCGAACGCCAGCGCCATGCTGTTCACCGCCGCCAAGGTGAGCCACTTGGGGCTCCTGCCTCAGGGACAGCCGGAACGGGCTCGCCGGGTCCTGGCGATGGTTCGGCAGATGGACCTGGAAGGATTCGGAGGGTGCACCAATTTCGGGGAGTGCACGGCGGCGTGTCCCAAGGAGATTGGTCAGTGGACCATCGGGCGGATGAACGCCGACTACCTCCGCGCCTCGGTGGCTGACCGGGGCGACCGGGCCGCCGCCGGTGACGCCGGGTAGCGGCGAAGAGAGCCGTCGTCGGGGCGAGCCCCCGCGGCCGGTGTCTCGAAGGACTATGAGAGATCTCGAATGGCGCCTGCCCGGTGGGTGGCGGCTCATCGCCGCCGCGCTGGCCGCGCTGGGATGTGACGGCTCGCCTAACGGGCCAGGGGTTGCCCAACCACAGTTCAACTACCGGCTGGCCGGCGGGAACGAGCAGACCGGTCCGGTCAGCACCGAGCTCCCGGTGGCGCTGCGCGTCGTGGTCACGGCCAACGGGGCCCCGGTGGCCGGCCGGCCGCTCGAGTGGGTGCCGAGCGGCGGTGCGGCCGTGGTCGGCTCGACCACCACGGATGCCGCCGGCGAGGCCCGGGCCACGATTCGGCTCGGCGGGGTCGGCACGCCGTCGGTGACGGTGCGGGCCGCGGGCGACGCCTCCAGCGCCACCTTCTCGCTCCGATCGGTGGCGGCCAGCGCCAATCCGGTGTTGGTCGGCGAGGTCGCCATTCCGCCGCTCTACGGCATTCACGACACCTACGTCCGTGACGGGATCGCCTTCGTGTGCGCCTGGAACAGCGGGGTCATCATCTACGACGTCGGCGACGGGCGGATGGGTGGGTCGCCCTCGAAGCCGAAAGAGATCAGCCGCTTGGTGACCGCCGACAACGGCGTGCCCGGCGGCGCGGCGGTGCACAACGCCTGGTGGTTCCACAACCCCAACGGCGAGAAGCGGTACCTCTTCATCGGCCAGGAAGGGCCCGCTACGCTGTTCAACTTCGCCTCCGGGGACATCCACGTGGTCGACGTGGCCGATCTCGCCAATCCGCGTGAGGTCGCGTCGCTGACGATTCCCGGGGCCGGGGCCCACAACTTCTGGATGGACGAGGCTTCCCGGACGCTGTACGCGGCCTACTACAACGGCGGGGTGGTCGCGCTCGACGTGTCGGGGACGCTGTCGGGCGACCTGACCAGCCGGATCAAGGCGCGAGTCACCCCGGGCGGCCCCGGCAACACCTTCGTCTGGGGGGTTCACCTGGCGGGCGGGTCCCTCTGGGTCTCCGACATCGTGAGCGGCTTCTGGCGCCTCGACCCGGCCACCCTGGCGACGTTAGGCGGCGGCGGCAACGTTCCCGAGCGGTGGGGCGCCGACCTCTGGATCCACGGCGGGTTCGGGTACACCGGAACGTGGGGTGGGACGGCCCGCAACGGGACCGGTTTTGGCGACGCGATCAAGGTCTGGAGCCTGGCGGGTGGCGGCCCCACCCTGGTCGATTCGGTGATCGTGCCCGCGGTGCGCACCATCAGCGATCTCGCGGTCACCGACGACGGCCGGTGGTTGGTGGCGACGACCGAGCGCCTGAGCGGGCAAGGACTCTACCTGTACGACCTCACCATCCCCGCCAAGCCGACCTTGCGGGGGTTTACCGCGGTCACGACCGGCCTCCATACCGGGACCGTCGCCAGAATCGGGGGCCGTGACTATGTGTTCGCGGCCAAGAACGCGGCCGATCCCCAACTCCAGGTGTACGACATCACCCCCTAGGCCAGAGCCGATCGACGTAGTGGGGGAGCATCCGCCGCCACCAGGGCCAATCGTGGTTCACGTCGGCGCCCCAGAGATCGAGGGTGTGGGGAATCTCCCGCCCGGTCAGCAGCCGCGACAGAATCCGGGAGCACTCGGGCGCCTCGTAGGCACCCTGACCGGTGACGATCACGATCCGGCACCGGGAGCGGAGCGTCTCGAGGTGGGGTCCGCTCAGGTTGGCCAGGTACCACATCGGGTTGTTGAAGTAGCAATTGTCGTCGGAGTACCCCTTGAAGTAATCCGGCGCAAGGTCGTAAAACCCGCTCATCGCGATGGTCGTGTCGAACAGGTCCGGCCGGCGGAAGAAGGCGTTCGCGGCGTGGAACCCGCCGAAGCTCGCGCCCGAGGTGGCGATCCGGGCGGCCTGGTCGCCGCAGAGCCCTCGAATCCAAGGCACCAACTCCTCTTCCACGTACCGAGCGTAGAGGGCCTGACGCCGCGCCTGCTCCGGGACCGGGAGCTTGCGATCCATCCAGGCGTGTTGATTGATGCTCTCGATCGAGATGACCCGGACTCGGCCCTCTTGAATGGCGGGCTCGATCGACTTGATCAGGAAGAATCGCTCGCACTCGAGATAGTCGGCGGCGGCGGTCGGGAACAAGACGAGCGGGTGGCCGCGGTCGCCGTAGCATACCACCGGCATGTCTAACCCGAGGATGGGGCTTCGCCACCCGTCGAGCCGTCGGGGCAGTGCGGGGTCGACGTATTGGTAGTCCATTGCGCTGCCCTCGGTCTAAAGGCGGGGAAGGGTGACGCCCACCTGACCCTGATACTTGCCGGCCTTGTCCTTGTAGCTCGTCTCGCAGACATCGTCGGCGTCCGCCTCGAAGAAGAGCACTTGGCAGATCCCCTCGTTGGCGTAGATCCGGGCCGGCAGCGGCGTCGTATTGGAGATCTCGAGGGTGACGTGGCCTTCCCACTCCGGCTCGAAGGGCGTCACGTTGGTGATGATGCCGCACCGCGCGTAGGTCGACTTGCCCACGCAGATGGTCAGCACGTTCCGGGGAATCCGAAAGTATTCAACCGACCGGGCCAAGGCGAAGCTGTTCGGCGGGACGATGCAGACATCGCCCTCGAACTCGACCAGGCTCCGCGAATCGAACTCCTTGGGGTCGACGATCGCCGAGAGGACGTTGGTGAAGATCTTGAACTCGGGGGCGACCCGCATGTCGTAGCCGTACGAGGAGACCCCGTAGGAGATGACCTTCCGCCCCCGCGCGTCGAGCTGGCGCACCTGGGACTCGACGAACGGGTCGATCATCGCATGCTCTTGGGCCATCCGCCGAATCCAGCGGTCCGACTTGATCGACATCGAGGTGGGTTCCGGGTGTGGTTGGGAGACGACGAATGCCAGGCTCCAATATACTGGGCCGCCGCCGCGACGCGAACGGTCCGGCTACCGCGCCGGGGCGGCCCGACCCCGCGTCGCTTCGGCCTCGAGTCGAGCGCGCCACGTTAGGCGGTCGGGGTGGCGGAGCGCGGCGTCGATCAGCGCGGTGACCTGATCGGGTTCGGCGCCGGCCCCTGCCTGACCGAGCCGGATCATGGCGAGCGCGAAGTCGGGGTCGAGCCCGACGGCCGCCCGCCAGCGAGTCAGGGCGGTGGTCAGGTCGCCCGCGGCCCAGGCCGCCTCACCCGCCGCGAACTGGCGGAGGGCCTCGACCGAGGCCGTGGTGGCTTCGGGTAAGGGAATCGAACGGGCCGCCCGCTCGGTGCGGCGCTCGCCGAACGCGCGCCGGACCGAGTGGACCACCCGGTCCAGCGCCTGGATCGACTCGGCGGCGCTCCGCGGGTGGGCCGTGGGGAGGGTGATCGATCGACCGTCGGCAACGTCCTCCACGGTGCTCGCCAACCGATAGCCGTTCGGGTGGCGGTCCAACCGGATCCGGACGACGAACCGGACCGTGTCCCGCCTGGCCACTTCGGTCGCGGCGTCGGCCGGTAGCGGATCCAGCGTGGTGGCCGCCATGGCGGGACGGGCCCCGTGAAGGGCGAAGATCGGCGATTGGCTCAGCCCGACCACGGCGGCGGTCGTGAGGGCGGCAGCCAACGCCGTGTCGGCGGCGGCGGCCTCGATGGCGGCGAACCCCACCCGATCGCCCGCCGCGAACCCCGCTGGCGGGCGCGCCCCCGTGGCATAGATCGCGGCGATCAGGGCAACCCCGCCGACCGCGATCACCCCCCAGGTGGTCTGGTCGAGGCGGCGCGGTGGGGCATCGCTCGGGCGGCGAATCCGCGGGCGGACCGCGGCGACCCAGTCGCTGAACGCGGGAGACACCGGTGGCGCCCCGGCGAGAAACTGGCCGCGCTCCCGGGAGCCCAACGGCCGAAGGTGGTCGTCGAGCGCGACATCGATCGTCAATTTGCCGGCGGCGATGGACAACTGGTCGCCGTGCCGAACGATGAGCGGTCCGGTGGGGAGCTGGGGAAGGGTGGCGAGCGCGGCCGCCAAGGAGGTCGACGCCAACCCGGGACTCTCTCCCGGAAAAAACCATGACTCCAGTTCGCTCGCCGGCACCGATTGCCCGGCCAGCGCCACCCGGCAGAGAACCAGGAGGGCCATCGGATCGGTCACCGCCACGTCGCCCGCAGGCCCCTCGAGGCCGATCCGACCGAGGGTGCGGAGGTGGTAGCCGACCGGTGTGGTGGGGCGCATGGCAGAACCCTATCGCCGGCTTTGCCGCGGACACAAGGCCGCGGGGGAGCCGGGGTCGTGAGGTCGCCGCCGGGGCGATAGATTGGCCCGTCTCGATTTCGTTTCGGAGCCAATGGCCGACCTATTGTCGCGACCCGACCTCGAGTTCCTCCTCTACGAGGTGCTCGATACCGAGACCCTCTGTCAGCGGCCCCGGTACGCCGACCACAGCCGGGCCACGTTCGACGCGATGCTCGATACCGCTCGCCAGGTGGCCGAACGGTTCTTCCTTCCTCATTGGAAGGCCGCTGACGAGGCGGAACCCCGGTTCGATGGCGAGCGGGTCCATCTCCACCCCGAGGTGGGCCCCGCGCTCGCCGCGTTCGCGGAGGCTGGCTTTCTCGGCGCAGGGCACGACGCCGAGCTGGGCGGGCTCCAGCTGCCCTGCGTCGTCGAGAAGGCCTGCTTCGCCCACTTCAAGGCAGCCAACGTCGCGACCGCGAGCTACCCGCTCCTGACTGGCGCCGCGGCCAACCTGATTCTGGCTCACGGCACGGCCGACCAGGTCGATCGCTACGTCAGGCCGATGCTCGCCGGGCGGTTCTTCGGCACGATGGCGCTGTCCGAGACGCAGGCGGGTTCCTCGCTCGCGGACCTGACCACCCGAGCGGTGCCGCAGCCGGACGGTGGCTATCGGCTGTTTGGCTCGAAGATGTGGCTCTCCGCCGGTGATCACGAGCTGTCGGAAAACATCGTCCACCTGGTGCTCGCCAGGATCGAGGGCGCCGCCGCCGGGGTGAAGGGAATCTCGTTGTTCCTGGTGCCGAAATGGCTGGTGGCCGATGACGGGTCGCTTGGGGAGCGGAACGACGTCTCGATCACCGGGATCAATCACAAGATGGGCTATCGCGGCACGGTCAACACCGTCTTCGAGCTAGGAGATGGCCGCCACCAGCCGGGGGGGCGCCCCGGCGCGATCGGGGCCTTGGTCGGCGCCCCGCACCAAGGGTTGGCGGCGATGTTCCACATGATGAACGAGGCGCGGATCGGGGTGGGCCTCGGCGCGGTGGTGCTGGGATATCGAGGGTACCTCGCGTCCCTCGAATACGCCCGGACCCGGCTTCAGGGCCGGCCGCTCGGGGCCAAGGATCCGAACTCCGCCCAAGTGCCGATCATCGCCCATCCCGATGTCCGGCGAATGTTGCTGCACCAAAAAGCCGTCGTCGAGGGAGGGCTCGCGCTCTGCTTGTACTGCGCCCGCCTGGTCGATGAGCAGCGGACCGGCGCCACCGAAGAGGCTCGCCGGCACGCCGGCCGGCTCCTCGATCTGTTGACCCCGATCGCCAAGGCGTGGCCGTCCGAGTTCTGCCTCGAGGCGAACCACCTCGCGATCCAGGTGTTGGGCGGGTACGGGTACAGCCGGGAGTATCCGGTCGAACAACTCTACCGCGACAACCGCCTCAACCCGATTCACGAGGGCACCGACGGGATCCAGGCTCTCGACCTCTTGGGTCGGCGGGTCCGGCAGGAGGACGGCGCCGCCTTGACGCTCCTCCTCGATCGGATTCAAAGCGCGGCCGATGAGGCAATCAGTCTGGCCGATCCGCGAATCCGCCGGCTGGGCGAGTCCTTGGGGCGATCCGCGGAGGACCTGGCCACTACCACCCGAGTGCTGCTGGCGGCCACCGACACCGAGCGAGCGCTGGCCAACGCGTTCCCCTATCTCGTCGCCTTTGGCCACACGGTGGTTGGGTGGCTTTGGGTCGAGCAGGCGCTGGCGGCGTTTCGGGGGATCGAGGATGCCGATCCGGCTCGACAACCGTTCTACCGAGGGAAGCTGCACGCGGCGGACTACTTCTTCGACTGGATCGTGGCGGGCGCGGCCCCGCTGCATGGGGCGCTTCGGCGGCTCGACGACCTCAGCCTGACCATGAAAGGGGAGTGGTTTTGACCGGGATTTCGCGGCTAACTCGTGCCCCGACGGCCATTTGCGCGGCCCTTGGGTTGAATCGCCGATCCGGCTGGGTTAGATTCGGGCGTCCGGTTCGTGAAACATTTCACGAGTCGTTCCTGCCGGCCGTTAGCGACTGAAACGAACCACGTCAGCCATCGGGTTACCGCCCATGCTCCGGTCGTACGTCCCTGTCCTGGTCTTGATCGCCTTCGTGGTCGCCAACGCGATCCTGATGGTTGGAGTTTCGCACGTTTTTTCAACCTACCGGCGAACCGCCACGAAGATCGCGCCGTACGAATCGGGCGTCCCGGTTCTTGGCGACGCCCGAGAGCGATTCTCGATCAAGTGGTATCTGGTCGCCATGCTGTTCATCATCTTCGATATCGAAACCGTCTTCATGATTCCCTGGGCGGTGGCGTTCAATCAGTTCAAGGACATCGGCGGGTTGCTGTTGATCGAGATGCTGGTCTTCATCGGGATCCTTGGGGTCGGGTACCTGTACGTCTGGAAGCGGGGGGCGTTCCAATGGGATTGAGCCTACCACCGGAGGCCGAACTGGCCGACGTGCCGGCGGTGTCGCCGAACTGGGTGACCACCCGGCTCGACGCGCTCGTCAACTGGGGCCGGGCCAACTCGCTGTGGCCGATGCCGTTCGGGACGGCCTGCTGCGCCATCGAGTTCATGGCGACCGCGGCGGGCCGATTCGACATCTCCCGATTCGGGATGGAGCGGATGAGCTTCTCGCCGCGCCAGGCGGACGTGCTGATCTGCGCGGGGCGGCTGCCGTTCAAGCTGGCCCCGATCATCCGCCGGGTGTGGGACCAGATGCCCCAACCCAAGTGGGCGATCTCGATGGGCGCCTGCGCGTCGACCGGCGGCATCTTCGATACCTACGCGATGGTGCAGGGCATCGACACGATCATCCCGGTCGACGTCTACGTCCCCGGCTGTCCGCCTCGGCCCGAGGGGTTGCTGTACGGCATCATGCTGCTCCAGAAGAAGATCAAGGGAGAGTCGATCTCCGACCCGACCCTGCGGCAGGAGTTCATGGTCGACGAGCGGGGCTTCTTCGCCCCACCCGAGCAGATCGACGAGATCTCCGAACCGTTCGGGAACTCCGTGCACCAGACCCGGTCCGCATGACGGCGACGGCGACGATGGTGCCGGGGGTCGACGCGCTCCAAGCGGCCTTCGGCTCGGCGATCCTCCGGCAGAGCGTGTCGTGCGGCGACACGATCGTTTCGGTGGCCCGCGACCGGGCCCACGAGATCCTGTCCTGGCTCAAGACGACGCCCGGGCAGGAGTTCAACTACCTCACCGACATCACCGCGGTCGACTATCGGGATCCGGAGCACCCGCTCGAGGTGGTCTACCAGCTTCGCTCGCTCGGGCGCAAGGTCGATCTGCGGATCAAGATCCCGCTCGACAAGGACGGCGCGCTCGAGGTCGATTCGGTCTGGGATCTCTGGAAGGGTGCCGATTGGCTCGAGCGCGAAGTGTTCGACATGTTCGGCGTCGCCTTTCGTGGTCATCCGGACCTGCGCCGGATCCTGATGTGGGACACCTACGCCGAGGGACACCCGCTTCGCAAGGACTTTCCGCTCCGGGGTAACTTCACCCGGGCCGAGCAGACCCGGCAGGCGCTGGCCGCCAATCCGGAGGCGCACTACTCGATGGAGGAGCTCTCGATCGCCGACGCGTTCGACGAGTTGCCGGAAGACATGAAGCGGCGGCTGGAACACGGGGAGCGGGGGGAGATCCGATGAGCACCCGCACCTTGGAGATGTCGCTCGCCACCCCGGGGCTCGATCCGTCGGGCGGCCCGACTCGGCACCCGCTCGGGGTGCGGAAGAAGGGGAGCGACGACGAGTTCGGCGCCGAGCACATGTTGGTCAACATCGGCCCCCAGCACCCGGCGACCCACGGGGTGCTCCGGCTGGTGTTGGAGCTGGAGGGCGAGACCGTCAAGCGCTGCATTCCCCACGTCGGCTACCTGCACTCCGGCTTCGAGAAACTCGGCGAATACCGCCACTACAACCAGATCATCCCGCTCACCGACCGGACCGACTATTTGTCCCCGATGGCCAACAACGTGTGCCTCGCGTTGGCCGCCGAGAAGTTGATGGGGATCGAGATCACCGAGCGGTGCCAAGTGCTCCGAGTGATCGCCTGCGAGATGAGTCGGATCATCTCCCACCTGGTGTGGTTAGGCACCACCGGGATCGATCTCGGGGCGTTCACCCCGTTCCTCTGGTCGTTCTACCAGCGGGAGCGGATCTACAACCTCCAGGAGGCCTGGACCGGCGCCCGACTGACGACCAGCCTGACCCGAGTCGGCGGGATGATGGCGGACGTGCCGGAGGGCTGGGAGGCGGGCCTTCGGGAGTTCTGTCAGACCTTCCCGAACACGCTCAACGAAGTCGACACCATGTTCACCCGGAACTCGATCTGGTGCGGGCGAACCCAGGGCGTCGGGGTGATGACCGCCGAGGAGGCGATCAACTACTCGCTCTCCGGGCCGATGCTCCGGGCCAGCGGCGTCAGCTACGACGTCCGCAAGGATCGTCCCTACCTCGGGTACGAGAGTTACGATTTCGACGTTCCGATCGGCGAGTACGGTGACATCTACGATCGCTACCGGATTCGGCTCGAGGAGATGTACCAATCGAACCGGATCCTCGAACAGGCCCTCGCCCGCCTCGCCCGCCTGAAGGGCGCCCCGATCAATACGGCGGACCATCGCGTCATCCTCCCGCCGAAGAGCCGGGCCATGAGCGACATGGAGGCGATGATCCACCATTTCAAACAAGTGATGGAAGGGGTCCGCGCGCCCGTCGGCGAGGCGTACTTCGGCGTCGAGAACCCGAAGGGCGAGCTGGGCTACTACTTCGTCTCCGACGGTACCGCCAAGCCGGTCCGGTGGCGGATCCGGCCACCCTCGTTCATCAACCTGGCGTGCCTGCCCAAACTCTGCGAAGGGGCGCTCTTGTCGGACGTGATCGCGATCAACGCCAGTGTGGACATCGTGATGGGAGAGATCGATCGATGAGCGGCGCGGTCCACGCGGGACACGACGAGGCGGCCCACGATCCGGTGTTCGTCGGCGCGGTGAAGGCGAAGCTCGAGGCGCTCTACCCCATGTATCCGACCAAACAGGCGCTGCTCTTGCCCGCGCTGTGGATGGTGCAGGAGGAGCGCGGCTGGATCTCGGCGGGGTCGATCGCGGAGGTCGCCGGACTCCTCGGGGTGACCCCGGCCTACGTCCGCGGGGTAGCCACCTTCTACACGATGTACCATCTCCACCCGGTCGGGCGTCACTTCATTCAGGTCTGCGGCACCTCGCCATGCCACCTCTGCGGCTCCGACGACGTCCTCAAGGCCATCCTCAAGGAAACCGGCTGCGGCGATCTTGGCGCCACCAGCGAGGACGGTCGGTTCACCGTGGTCGAAGTCGAGTGTCTGGGCGCCTGCGGTTTCGCGACCCCGGTGATCGTCGACGATGATTTTCACGACAGCGTCACCCCCGAGCGGGTGCCGGGCATTCTGGCGAGGTATCCGTAATGGGTTATCCGCATCCGTCCCATCCGAAGGAGACGGTGGTTCTGTCGAAGTACTTCGGCGACGCCGAGGCCAAGACGTACGCCGGTTGGGTCAAGCGCGGCGGGTACGACGCCCTCAAGAAGGCCCTGGCGATGACGCCCGAGGCGATCATCGAGGAGATCAAGGCGTCGGGACTGCGCGGCCGGGGCGGGGCGGGGTTCCCGACCGGGCTCAAGTGGAGCTTCATGCCGAAGGGCGACGGGAAGCCTCACTACTTGGTCTGCAACGCCGACGAGTCGGAACCCGGCACCTTCAAAGACCGGGAGATCATGCGGTGGACGCCCCACCAGTTGATCGAGGGTTGCGCCATCGGCGCCTACGCGATCGGGGCCGAGCGGTGCTACATCTACATTCGCGGCGAGTTCACCGAGCCGTGGAAGGTGATGACGCAGGCGGTCGAGGAGGCGTATCGGAACGGCGCCCTCGGCGAGAACGTGTTTGGTTCGGGCAAGCGAATCGACATGGTGCTGCACCGCGGTGCCGGCGCCTACATCTGCGGGGAAGAGACCGCGATGATGAACTCGATCGAGGGGAAGCGCGGCAATCCGCGGATCAAGCCGCCGTTTCCGGCCCAGGCGGGCCTCTTCGGGATGCCGACGACGATCAACAACGTCGAAACCCTGGCGGCGGTCATCCATGTCCTCAACCGCGGGTCGGCCTGGTACAAGGCGTACTGCCTGGGTAATCCGAAGAGCACCGGCACCAAGCTCTTCTCGGTCTGCGGCCACGTGATGAAGCCGGGCAACTACGAAGTCGCCATGGGCTTTTCGATGAAGGACCTGATCCACGACCTGGCCGGTGGGATGCGGCCGGGACGGCGCCTCAAGGCGGTGATTCCGGGTGGATCGTCGGTGCCGATCATGACCGCGGCCGAGGCGGAGGGAGCGCTTTGCGATTACGAAGGGATCGTCGAGAAGGGATCGATGCTCGGTTCGGCCGGGTTCATCGTGATGGACGACTCGGCGGACATCGTCTACGAGATCTACCGGCTGGCCAAGTTCTACGCCCACGAGTCCTGCGCCCAGTGCACCCAATGCCGCGAGGGCACCGCCTGGACCACCAAGATCCTCGAGCGAATCCTCAAGGGGCAGGGCAAGCGAGAGGACCTCGACCTGCTTCTCGATCTCTCGGAGCAGATGACCGGGAAGACGATCTGCGTGCTGTCCGACTCGTGCGCCGCGCCGATCGTCAGCGGGATCCAGAAGTTCCCGGAAGAGTTCGACGCGTATCTGAGTCGCGCCAAGGCACCGGCGCTGGCGACCGTGTCCTGAAGCCCGGCCCGAACGCGACGCCGGCCGAACGAGGCATATGACCCAAGAACTTGTCAACGTGACGATTGATGGCGTCTCGGTCGCGGTGCCCAAGGGCACCGCGATCATCGAGGCCGCCAAGCAGGCGGGGGTGCTGGTCCCCCATTACTGCTACCACCCGTCGCTGCCGTCGCCGGCGGTCTGCCGAATGTGCCTGGTCGACGTCGAAAAGGCCCCCAAGCTGATGCCGGCCTGCGTGACCACGGTCGCCGAGGGCAACGTCATTCATGTCAACTCCGAGCGGGCCAAGGCGGCTCGCGAGTCGGTCCTCGAATTCCTCCTGATCAACCATCCGCTCGACTGCCCGATCTGCGATCAGGCCGGCGAGTGCGAGCTCCAGGACTACGTGTTTCAGGAAGGGCGCGCCGGCAGTCGGTACGACGACTATCCGAAGCGGTTCAACCCGGTCGAGGACTTTGGGCCGGACGTCCTCTACGTCGCCAACCGGTGCATTCTCTGCACTCGTTGCGTCCGGTTCATGGAGGACGTCGCCCACGAGCCGGTGCTCAACGTCTCCGAGCGCGGCGACCGGGCCTACATCGGGATCGACCCGGACCACACCTTGACCCACCCGTGGTCGGGCAACGTCGTCGATCTCTGCCCGGTCGGCTCGCTCATCTCGAAGGACTTTCTCCACAAGGCGCGAGCGTGGGATCTCGACAAGACCGCCAGCGTCTGCCCCGGCTGCACCCAGGGCTGCAACATCATGATCGACACCCGTGACGACGTGGTGGTACGGCTCCGGCCGCGTCCCAATCTCGACGTCAATCGTCACTTCATCTGCGACGAGGGTCGGGCCGACTATCGCTGGATGAACCGGGGCGACCGGGTCGAGGCGCCCCTCAAACGCGACGGGGCCAAGTTGGTGCCGACGGATTGGGACCATGCCATCGCGCGGCTCGCCGAGCTGGTCAAGGGTGCCCGAACGGTGGCGGTGCTGGCGTCGGGCCGGGCCTCGGTGGAGTCGTTAGGGTTCGTTCGCCAGCTGGTCGACGGCGCCCAGGTCACCGCGGCTATTCGGGTTCCGGCGGGGGTCGAGGCCCCGTTGCCAGGGATTCCGAACCTCGCACTGCGGGCCGAGCGGGTGCCTAACCTCGACGGCGCCAGGTTGGCGGGGTATTCGACCGACTGGGCCGCCGCCCTGACTGCGGCGAAGGGGGCCGACCTGACGATCGTGCTCGACGCCGAGCTCGAAGGGGAGGCGGCGGCGGTGGTCGGCGCCAAGACGGTGGTGATCGGGACGGTCGATGACGACCGGTATCACGGCGCGGCCTTGATTCTCCCGACCACCAACATGGCCGAGGAGAACGGCGCCTACGTAAATCGCGATGGCCGGGTCCAGCGGTATTACCAGGCGAAGGCGGCACCCGGGATGGCCCGCCCGGCCTGGTGGATCGCGGCCTTGGCCACCGAGGCGACTCGAGGCCTGGCGGCGCCCCGCACGGCCGCCGAGGCGTTCGGAGCGCTCGGCGCGGCGATTCCGGCCTTGGCCGGACTCAGCTACCAGGAACTCGGTCACACCGGTCGGATGGTGTCCGCCGGTGCGGGAGCGGCTCGATGACGCCCGAGCTGAAAGGGTTCCTTCTGTTCTCGGTGCTGAAGATGGTGGTGGTCTTCACCGTCGTGATCGTCGGGGTCGCTCTGCTGACCCTGATGGAGCGAAAGGTCTCGGCCTGGATGCAGAACCGGCGGGGGCCCAACCGGGTCGGTTTCGCCGGGTTGCTCCAGCCGGTCGCGGACGGCGTGAAGAACATCGTCAAGGAGGAGACCTTCCCGGCCGAGGCGAACACCTTTCTGTTCATTCTCGCGCCGGCGATGGCGTTCATTCCGGCGATGTGCTTGTCGGCGGTGATCCCGTGGGCCGCGCCGCTCACCGTCAACGTGGACTGGAACCTCCCGCTACTCGGCCCGGTCAGCTATCACGGGTCGCTGGCGATGTCGGTCGCCGACCTGCCGATCGGTTTCCTCTTCGTGCTCGCGATCAGCTCGCTCGGCGTCTACGGGATCGCGTTGGCCGGGTGGTCGTCGAACAGCAAGTACAGCTTGCTCGGCGGGCTCCGGGCCAGCGCGCAGATGATCTCTTACGAAGTCGCCATGGGGATGAGCCTGATTCCGCTGCTGATGTTGACCGGGAACAGCTCGTTCAGCGAGGTCGTCCGGGCCCAGCAGCAGGGTCTCTGGTTCATCCTCCCGCTCACCCTGTCTTTCTTCGTCTTCATGGTGGCGGGATTCGCCGAGACGAACCGACTCCCCTTCGACTTGCCTGAGGCGGAGTCGGAGTTGATCGCCGGCTACCACACCGAATACTCCGCGATGAAGTTCTCGCTGTTCTTCATCGCCGAGTACGCCAACATGGTTACCGTGTCGGCGATGATGGCGACCCTCTTCTTCGGCGGCTGGGACATCCCGTTCACCTCGTGGGACCAGAACGGCTCGGGTGCGGCCGCGGTGGCCACCGGGGCGATGATGTTCCTGAAGACGTTCTTCTTCCTGTTCTTCTTCATGTGGATCCGGTGGACCCTGCCGCGGTTTCGATACGACCAGCTGATGGCGCTGGGCTGGAAGTTCCTGATCCCGGTGGCGCTGGCCTACATCATCGTCATCAGCGTCGCGGTCTGGGTGATCGATGTCCCGCTCGGGATCGCCGATCCCAAGGTCAAGGCCCTCATCCTGTTCGGTCTGAACGCGGTGATGTGCTACCTCGTTTTCTTCATTCTCGACCGCGGGTACCTGGTCAGCGGGTCGTACCGCCGCCAAGCCCAGGCCAACGCGGGGAGCTGAGCCATGGCCATTGGGGTAAAGGTGATGAAGCGGCCCGACCGGGAGACGAGCTACGTCCGGGCCGCGCTCAAAGGGATGGTGCTCACCTTCAAGCACATGTTCCAGCCGAAGGTGACCATGCAGTACCCCGAGGAGCGGAGCACCGCCGACAACCGGGGGAGCTATGCGATCGCGACGCGGTGGCGGGGCACCCATCGGATGCTCGCCGATGAGCAGGGGCGCTCGAAGTGCGTCGCCTGCGGGCTGTGTCCCCAGATCTGCCCGGCCAATTGCATCAAACTTGTCCCGGGCGAGGACGAGGAAGGCAATCGCTATCCGCTGATCTACGAGATCGATGAGTTTCGCTGCGTGTTCTGCGGCTACTGCCAGGAGGTCTGTCCCGAGGAGGCGATTCACGTCGGGGTCCACTTCGAGAACGCCGAATACAGCCGCGACCGGTTCGTCTACGACCTGGAGCGGCTCACCTCGCAGACCCATACGGTCTCGACGTTGTGGGATCCGGCCGACCCGAAAGGCGAATGATGACCGAAATCGTCTTCTACCTGCTGGCCGCGGCGGCGGTGGTGTCGGCGCTCTTGTGCATTACCCAGAAGAGCCCGGTTCCGTCCGCCTTGTGGCTGGTGTCGACGATGTTCGCGCTGGCGGGCATCTACGTACTGCTCAATGCTCAGTTCATCGCGGCGATGCAGGTCCTGGTCTACGCGGGAGCCGTGATGGTGCTGTTCCTGTTCGTGATCATGCTCCTGAATCTTGGCAAGGACGGGGCGACCGATCGCAAGCGGGGGCCGGTCGTGGCGGTTGCCGCGCTGCTGGCCGCCGGGATGGGTGCGGCGTTGTATGCCACACGGGGTACCACGGTGGCCGGCCTGGCCGCCGCGCTGGGCGACCCGACCATCGTCAGTAGCCCGCTGGTGGCGCTGCCCGGCGGGGGTCAGGTACAGTCGGCCGAGGCGTTCGCAAGCCCGATCGCCAGCATCGCCAGGCCGATGTTCGAGACCTACCTGGTGCCCTTCGAGCTGACTTCGGTGCTCCTGTTGGCGGCTGCCGTCGGGGCGGTCGTCCTCGCGAAACGGAAGCTCTAGATGCTCCTCGGACCTTCCCTCGTCCTGTCGGCGATCCTGTTCTCGATCGGGGTCGCCGGGGTGATGCTGCGTCGGAACGCCATCATCCTGTTCATGTGCGTCGAGCTGATGCTCAACGCGGTGAACCTGTCGTTCGTGGCGCTGTCGACGGCCCACGGCTTCACCGGCCAAGTCATGGTGTTCTTCGTCATGACCGTCGCCGCGGCCGAGGCGGCCGTCGGCCTCGCGATCATCCTGGCCATCTTCCGACACACCAAGTCGGTCGACCTCAAGAACATGAACCTCCTCCAAGGCTGATGAACCCCTCCTGGATTTGGCTCACCATCGCCCTCCCGTTCATCGGCTTTCTGGTGAACGGTGCCTTGGCGCTGGCCAAGCCCGACGCGAAGCGGGCGGTGGCGATCGTCGGCCCTGGGGTGCTGCTCGGGGCCTTCGGCATCGCGGCCGCGATCTTTGCCGGCCTCTGGGGACAGCCTCCCGAGGACCCGCTGATCTTCCCCCTGTGGGCCTGGATCGGCGCTGGCGGTCTGGAGATCAACCTGTCGCTCCAGGTGGACCAGCTGTCCATGGTCATGCTGCTGGTGGTCACCGGGGTCGGCAGTCTGATTCACATCTTCAGCGTCGGCTACATGATGGCCGATCCGGGGTTCGCGCGCTTCTTCGCGTACCTCAATCTGTTCATCGTGTTCATGCTGGTGCTGGTGCTGGGTTCGAGCCTGCCGGTCCTGTTCGTCGGCTGGGAAGGGGTCGGCTTGTGCTCCTATCTGTTGATCGGGTTCTGGTATCAGGAGAAGGCCAACGCCGACGCCGGGAAAAAGGCGTTCATCGTCAACCGAATCGGCGACTTCGGCGCGATGGTGGCGATGTTCATCCTGTTCTGGAGCCTTGGGACCCTCGAGTTCGCCGAGATCGCGAAGTTGGCGCCCACTACGCTCGCGATCGGCGGGGCCACCGTCACCGCGGCGACGTTGTTTCTCTTCCTCGGGTGCGCCGGCAAGTCGGCCCAGATCCCGCTCTACGTCTGGCTCCCCGACGCGATGGCCGGCCCGACGCCGGTCTCGGCCTTGATCCACGCGGCCACCATGGTGACGGCGGGTGTCTACCTGGTGGCGCGGACCAGCGTGCTGTTCGCGATGGCGCCGCTGTCGAGCGCGGTGGTCGCGGGGGTCGGCGCGGTCACCGCGATCGTCGCCGCGACTATCGGCCTCCGTCAGTACGACATCAAGAAGGTCCTGGCGTATTCGACCGTCTCACAGCTGGGGTACATGTTCCTCGGGGTGGGGTCGGCGGCGTACTCGGCGGGCGTCTTCCATCTGGTGACCCACGCGTTCTTCAAGGCGCTCCTGTTCCTCGGCTCCGGCAGCGTGATCCACGCGATGCACCACGCCTACCACGCCACCCATAGCCATGACGACGCTCAGGACATGCGGAACATGGGCGGCCTGAGGAAGTACCTCCCGACCACATTCGTCCTGATGCTGCTGGCGACCCTGGCGATCGCCGGGGTGCCGCCCTTCTCGGGCTTCTTCTCGAAGGACGAGATCCTCGCCTCGGCGTTCGGCCGAGGGGCGGAACACCCGATCTACTACCTGTTCTGGGCGCTTGGGGCGTTGGCCGCACTCCTCACGGCGTTCTACATGATGCGGCTGATGGCGATGACCTTCTTCGGCGACAACCGCACCGGAGCGAAGGAGCGGGAGCACCTCCACGAAGCCCCGATGGTGATGACCGGGCCGTTGCTCGTTCTCGGCGTCCTCACCGTGATCGGCGGCGCGATCAATTTCCCCACCTTCTGGCCGACGCCGCCGCATCATGGCCTCGAGTCCTGGCTCGAGCCGGTCCTCGCGCCCGCCGCGCGGCTGATGCCGGTGCATCTGCCCCATGGGTCGACCGAATATCTGCTGATCGGCCTCGCGGTGGTGATCGCCTTCGCCGGGCTGGTGGCCGGGTACCGCGCCACGGTGGCGAAACCGATCCCGACCGCGCACGACGCGCCCGAGGAGGTCGGCTTCGCCAGGGTGCTCTTCAACAAGTACTACGTCGATGAGATCTACCATTCGCTCATCGTCCGCCCGCTGGTCGGGATCTCCCGGTTCGTGCTCTGGCGCTTCGTCGACCAAGGGGTGATCGACGGGGCCGGGGTCAACGGGTCCGCGGGGCTCGCGAAAGGACTGGGATGGCTGGGGACCAGGCTGCAGTCGGGGCAGGTCGGCTTCTACGTCATTGTGTTCATGGTGGGCGCGGTCTGGCTCCTCCACTCCGTGCTCCGGTGAGATCCCGATGACCGACTTTCTGACCTCGCTCGGGTACAACGACTGGATCCTCCACGCTCTCCTCGCCCTCCCAACGGTCGGGGCGATCGTCGTGGCCCTGATGGGCGCCGAGGCCGCCAAGAAGACCGCCTTGGTCGTGACGGTGGCGGAGCTGGTTCTGTCGCTCGGCTTGTGGTTCTCGGTGAACACCGACACCGGCACGATGGAGCTGCTCTCGTCCTATTCGTGGATTCGGCCCTGGGGCATCTCGTACGCGGTCGGGATCGACGGCATTTCCATGATGATGGTGTTGCTCACCACCCTGCTGATGCCGCTCTGCGTGCTCGGCAGCTTCAACTACATCAAACAGCGCGAGCCGGCGTACTACGCCCTCCTGCTGGTCCTGACGACGGGGATGATCGGGGTATTCATCGCCGTCGACATGTTCCTGTTCTACGTGTTCTGGGAAGTGATGCTGATCCCGATGTATTTCCTGATCGGGATCTGGGGCGGCAAGAACCGGCTCTACGCGTCGCTCAAGTTCTTCATCTACACGATGGCGGGGTCGCTGCTGATGCTGGTCGCGATTCTGGTCATGGTGCGGGGCGCGGCCGTGGTGACGGGGCGGGTCTCGTTCAGCTACTTCCACCTGCTCGCCAACGCCAACGCGCCGTCGCTGGTGGCGATCGCGCCGTGGCTGTTCCTGGCGTTCTTCCTCGCCTTCGCGATCAAAGTGCCGATGTTCCCGTTCCACACCTGGCTCCCCGATGCCCACGTCGAAGCGCCGACCGCGGGTAGCGTGATCCTGGCCAGCGTGCTCCTCAAGATGGGGACCTACGGCTTCCTCCGATTCGCCATCCCGTTCTTTCCATCGGTGGCCTTCTCGGAGATGGTCACCGGGATCGTGGTGACGCTGGCGGTGATCGGGGTCGTCTACGGCGCGCTCGTCGCCATGGTCCAGCCCGACATCAAGAAGCTGGTGGCTTACTCCTCGGTGAGTCACCTCGGCTTCGCGATGCTGGGGATCTGGGCCGCCACGGTCCAGGGGGTCCAGGGCGCCTTGATGGTGATGATCGGCCACGGGTTCTCGACCGGCGCGCTGTTCTTCCTGATCGGGATGCTCTACGAACGACGTCATACCCGGGAGATCAACGCCTACGGCGGCATCGCCCGGGTGGTCCCGATCTTCAGCCTGATCCTCACGGTGGTGGCCCTCGCCTCGATCGGGCTGCCTGGACTCAACGGCTTCGTCGGAGAGTTCCTGGTCCTGATCGGGAGCTTCAAGGTCTATCCGATCGCCACCGGCATCGCGACCACGGGCGTGATCTTCGCGGCGGCGTACCTGCTGTGGGCCCTCCAGCGGATGATCTTCAACCAGCTCGACAAACCCGAGAACGAGACCATTTCCGACCTCACCTTCCGTGAACTGGTGGTGTTGGCGCCGCTCCTGATCGGTATCGTCTGGATGGGCCTCTATCCGAAGCCGGTCCTCGACAAGATGGAACCGGCCGCGAAACGGTACATTCAGATGGCGCGTCCCGGGCAGCCGGTGGCCGGCGTCGTGGTGCAGCCCGCGCGGGAGGTGGCCCGATGAACCCGCTCGATCTGAAGACCCCGATGGGCGTAACGGTCGCGATGCTGCCCGAGTTGATCGTGGTCGCCACCGCGTTGGTCGTCCTGTTGGTCAACGCCTGGCGACACCAGACCGCCGCGGATTCGCGGCTGGCCGGTCAGATCTCCTTGGTGGGCCTGCTGGCGTCGCTGCTCGCGTTGGCGGCGTTATGGTGGGGCGGGGCGACCCCGGCCGGCGCGCCCCACATGGTGGCGCTCGACGGCTATCGCTTCGCCTCGCTCGCGGTGATCCTTCTCGCGAGCGTCGGGGCGATCCTCCTTTCTCTCGACTATCTCGAGCGGGAAGACCTGATCGCGCCGGAGTATTACTCGTTGCTCCTGATGGCGACCTGCGGGATGATGTATCTCGCCGGCGCCGAGGACCTGATCGTCCTGTTCCTCGGGCTCGAGGTGATGTCGGTCCCGGTTTACGTCTTGGCCGCGTTCAACCGGCGCAATGTCTTGTCGGCCGAAGCGGGCCTCAAGTACTTCCTAATCGGCGCGTTCGCTTCGGCTTTTCTGCTCTACGGCATCGCCCTCGTCTACGGGGCCACCGGATCGACCGCCCTCACCGTGATCGGCGCGTCCACGACGGCCCACGGCATGACGACGCTGGCCAGTCTCGGTCTGATGCTCTTGATCATCGGGCTCGGGTTCAAGGTGGCCGCGGTGCCGTTCCACATGTGGGCCCCCGACGTCTACGACGGCGCGCCGACGCCGGTGACGGCCTATATGGCCACCGGAGTGAAGGCGGCGGGATTCCTGGCCCTGGTTCGGGTGCTGATGATCGGATTCCCCAATGCGGTCGACAGCTGGCAGCCCGCGCTCGGCGCCCTCGCGGCCGCGTCGATGATCGTCGGCAACCTCGTTGCCCTGACCCAACGGTCGATCAAGCGGATGCTCGCCTACAGCTCGATCGCCCACGCCGGCTATCTCCTTGCCGCCGTGTGGGCCGGCAGCCAAGCCGGCGCCAGCGCGACGATGTTGTATCTGGCGGCCTACGTGCTGACCACCATCGCCGCTTTCGGCATTCTCGCCGCCCTGGGCCGCGGCGGGGAACGGGAGGTGACGGTCGATTCGGTGGCGGGCCTCGCCCGGCGTCGCCCCTGGATCGCCTTCGCCCTCGCCGTGTGCTTGTTCTCGCTCCTGGGCTTCCCGGGAACGTTGGGGTTCATCGGCAAGTGGGCGATTCTGAGCTCGATCACCGCGGAGCATCACCGGTTCCTTGCGGTCGTGGTGGTGCTGACCAGCTTGGTCTCGGCGGGCTACTATCTGCCGATCGTCCGCTCGATGTACATGAAGGACCCGGCTGGCGAGGCGACCCACGCGAATGTCCAGTTGCCGTTCGCCGCTCGCCTGGCGGTTGGGATCAGCATCATCCTGGTCCTGATCCTCGGGGTGGCTCCCCAGCCCCTCGTGAACCAGACCGCCGCGACCGCCCGGAGTTTCGTGGGCTCAGAGCTCGACCGGGTGGCCGACCGGTCGCCCTAAGAGGGTCGCTCGATCCAATCGTCTTCCTGGCCCAGTGGCACCCTCGCGTGTCGCTGGGCCTGTGCTTCGAAGGAGGGATCGTCAACGTGAACGTACCGAAGACCATTTTTCGCCAGTACGACGTCCGTGGGATCGTCGACCAGCAGCTGACGCCTGCGCTCGCCGAGGCCCTCGGAAGGGCCTTCGCGACGACCGGATGGAAGAAGCTCGGCCGGGCCCCAACGCTCGCGGTCGGTCGGGACAACCGGCCGTCGGGGGCCGCGCTGGCGGCCGGGGTGCGGAAGGGCATCGTGGCGGCCGGCGGAACGGCCATCGACGTCGGCATGCTGCCGACCCCGGCGCTCTACCTGGCGGTGCACCATCTCGACACCGACGGCGGCCTCCAGGTGACCGGGTCCCACAACCCGCCCGAATTCAACGGCTTCAAGATGGTCCTGGCGGGCAGCTCGGTGCACGGGGAGGAGATCCTCGACCTCTACGACATCATCGTCGCCGAGACCTGGCACACCGGAACCGGGGCGGAGCGGAGCGACGGATCGGTGCTCGAGGCGTACCGGTCGGCCATCATCGAACGCCATCACCTCCAGCGACCAGTGAAGGTGGTGGTGGACTGCGGCAACGGGGTCGCCAGCCTGATCGCCGAGCGGACCATCCGAGGCCTGGGCTGCGAGGTTGTGCCGTTGTTCTGTGAGTCGGACGGCACCTTCCCGAACCACCACCCCGATCCGACGGTGCCGGAGAACCTGGTCGATCTCCAGCGGGAGGTTCGCCGCCACGGGGCCGAGCTGGGACTCGCCTTCGACGGCGACGGCGACCGAATCGGGGCCGTCGACGAGAACGGATCGATTCTCTACGGCGACCAGCTCCTGGTGATTTTGGGACGAGATGCCGTTCGCCGCTTCGGCCCGGGGGTGCCCGTCATCTTCGATGTGAAGTGCTCCGAGGTGCTGCCGCAAGCACTGACCAAGGCCGGTGCTCGGCCCGAGATGTGGAAGACCGGGCATTCCCTGATCAAGGCTCGGATGAAGGAGCTCAAAGCGCCGCTGGCCGGTGAGATGAGCGGCCACATCTTCTTCGGTGGCGACTACTTCGGATTCGACGATGCCATGTTCGCCGCCGCCCGGGTGCTCGAGATCGTCGCGAGTGGTCCCGCCGGATTGGCCCGCCTCATCGCCGATCTCCCGACGACGTTCGCGACGCCCGAGATCCGGGTCGATTGCCCGGACGAGGTCAAGTTCGCCGTGGTCGAGAAAGCCGCCGAGTATTTTGGCAAGCGCTATCAGGTCAACACCATCGATGGGGTTCGCGTGGCCTACCCGGACGGTTGGGCGCTGCTCCGGGCCTCGAACACCCAGCCGGTGCTGGTGATGCGCTTCGAGGCGACCAGCGTCGCGGCTCGGGACGGCTACCAGGCGGAATTCAAGGCCTGGCTTGGCGGGGAAGGCGTCTCCGTGTGACCGACCCGTGGACGGGCCGGCGGCGGATCGCCTTGGGAATCGTCGTCCTGGTGCTGGTCTTGGTGCTGGGTGAGTGGGCCGCCAGCTTCGTGACCACTCGGCTCTGGGAGAGCCGAGTCTCGGAAGCGGCCGCGCTGGTCGGTACCCGCTTCGCCCTGTTGGCGGCCGGTCTCGAGGTGGTCGGGCTGGCCGCCGCGGTCGGCTGGTTCGTGGCCAATTTCCTCGCCGTTGTCCGGTCGGCGCTCCACCAGTTCGAGTCGCTTCCCCATCCCCTCGGTACCCTGTCAGACCGCACCGCGTACGGGATCGTGGCCGGAGCGGGCATCGTGGTCGGGATCGGGATCGGCGGCGGGACGGGCGGGTGGCTCGAGCCGGTGCTCCTCGCGGCCAACGGCGTCACCGTCGGGGTCCCGGATCCGCTCCTCCAAGTCGATCTGGGCCTCTATCTGGCGGACCTGCCCCTGTGGGAACTGCTCTATCGGCGCGCCGTCGCGATGTTCGTCCCGGCGGCGTTGGGCGTGGTCGTGCTGGCGATGATGTCGGGGACGCTGGCGGTGCGTGACCAGCGGCTGTGGCTGGCGCCGAGTTCCCGGTGGCACGTCGCGATTCTGATGATCATCGGGGCGCTGCTGATCGGCTGGAACTGCGCCCTGTCCCCCTATCGGCTCGCGGCCACCCGCACCGCGTCGATCGGCCCGGCCGAGTTCCTCCTTCGCAGCACGGTGGCCCAGGTGGTAGCGCTGTTCGCCGCGACGGCCGCGGTGCTCACCTTCCTCTGGGGGGCGCGGGTCCGGTTCGTGGTGGCGTTAGGTGGCTGGGTCGGATTGGGCTTGGCGATGCTGGGCGGCACCATCCTGATTCAATCCCGCGCCGCCGAAACCCCACCGGCGCTCGCCGCGCTCCGGGCCCTCCGCCGGCTCGATACCGTCGCTTACGGCATCCGGCTCGCCACCACCGCATCGCCGGCCACGACCGAACCGCTCGGCCCTTCGCTCTGGGAGGCGGAGCCGCTGGCTCGCCTCGCCGAAGCGGACAGCGCCCGGGTGATCGACGTGCTGCCGGGCACGGTCGTCGTCGGTTCGAGCCGGGTCCGGACCTGGTTTGTCCTCCGATCGATCCGCAACGGCGAGCCGGCCCTGCTGGCGGTCGCCGACGATCGGATCGGGCCCAGCGGCGGCGCGGTGTCGCTCCGGTGGGGTGACCTGGCTTTCACCCCGGGGCTCCTGCCGTACCTGACCCTGTCGATTCATCACGCCCGACCCGGCGCGCCGGGCTACGATCTCAACGCCGCGGCGCCCGGCATCTCGTTAGGCAGCCCCGCGCGACGGATCGTCGTCGCCTGGGCGCGCCAGATCGGCGCCGTGCTCCGGGCGACGCCCAATCAACGTCTCGCCTGGAATCTCGATCCGGTCGAGCGGCTGTCGGCGGTCGCTCCGTTCATCGACTGGGGCCGTCCCCGGGTGGTGGTCGCCGATCGGGACACCTACTGGGTGTCGGACGGCTTCGTGACCGCGGTCGGTTTTCCCTCGAGCCAGGTGATTCCTTGGCGGGGCAGCGACCGCTCGTTCGTGCGGGCGGGCTTCGTCGGGGTGGTCAGGGCCCGGGGCGGAGAGACCCACGTCTTCCTCCGCCCCGACGCCGACTCCCTCTCGACGGCCTGGAGTCGGATCGCCGCGCCATTGGTCGAGCCGCCGAGCCGGATTCCCGACGTGGTGCCGATCGATCTTGGCGTCCCGACCGAGCTCGCCGCGGTCCAAGCCAGGGTGCTCCAAGGGGGCGGCTGGCTCAACCGCTCGATGGCCCCGGTGGGGCGGGGGGCCTACCCGATCGGCGATCTCGCCCTTGGGGGCACCCTCCTCGACGCCCACTCGGTCCCCTTCCTCTCGGAGGCCGGTGAGCAAGTCGATGCCGTCTTCCAGGCCCCCTATGGCGACCCGACCGTAGTCCGTTTAGCGGTGGGCGCGCCGGGACAGGGCGTGGCGACGCCGAAGGACCTCCAACAGCGGTGGGAGCGATTTCCCTTCTTCCAGCAGCTCCGTGACTCGATCAAGGCGGCCGGTTCCGACTATTCAGCCGGTACGATCCGGTTCGGAATCGAGGGCGACACCCTGATCGCCTACCAGCCGGTATACGCGGTTGGTCCGGGGGCCAAGACCGGCGTCGTGATGGTCAACGTCGCGATGGGCCAGCGGCTCGGGGCTGGGCGGAGCTATCAGGAGGCGTGGCAGAACCTCCGCGGCGAGGTGGCTCCCAAGGCGGTTGGCTCGGACGTGACGGCACGGCTGGAGGAGGCACGGCAGTGGCTCGATCGGGCCGACGCCGCCCTCAAGCGCGGCGACCTGGCCGAGTTCGGGCGCGCTTTCTCCTACCTGCGGGCCCTGTTGGGGCCCGGGGCGACCCCCGGTCAGGGGCCGGAGGGCCCCCCGTAAGTTGAGGCATTGTCGGAGCTTACCTGATGCGGCTACCTTTGGCCGCCGCCGGGACCGTCGGTCTCGGCCACCGCGAACAGCCGGAAATTCGGAACCGCCGAGGGGACAGTGAATCTTCACGAGTACCAAGCCCGCGAACTGCTCAAGGCCGCGGGTATTCCGATGTTCGACGGGGGTGTCGCCAGCACGCCTGACGAGGCGGCCGCGTTGGCCGAGAAGCTCGGCCAAACGGTCGTCGTCAAGGCGCAGGTGCACGTCGGCGGGCGCGGCAAGGCCGGCGGGGTGAAACTCGCCAAGACGCCGGCGGAAACTCGCGAGCACGCCGGTCGCATTCTGGGAATGAGCATCAAGGGCCTCATCGTCCAAAAGGTGCTCGTCGTCCCCGCGGCCGACATCGCGACCGAGTGCTACGTCGGCCTGATCATGGATCGGGAAAGCCAACGGCCCCTTTTCATGGTGAGTCCGGCCGGTGGCGTCGATATCGAGGAGGTCGCCGCCAAGACGCCGGAACAGATCCACCGGTTGGCCGTCGATCCCCGCTACGGTTTGCTTCCGCACCAGGCACTCGGCCTCGCGCTCAAGCTCTATCAGAATTTCGATCAGGTGAAGGCGGCGGCGCGGATCATGGAGCAGCTCTACGCCGCGTTCATGAAGAACGGCGGCTCGCTCGCCGAGATCAATCCGCTGGCCACCACACCCGAGGGGCGAGTGCTCGCGCTCGACGCCAAATTCATCGTCGACGACAACGAGCTCGACCGCCGAGCGGACCTGGCCGCGCTTCGGGACGACACGGCGGAGGCGCCGAGTGAAGTCGAGGCCCGGCGGGCTAACCTGACCTTCATCAAGCTCGAGGGCAACGTGGGTTGCGTCGTCAATGGGGCCGGCCTCGCCATGGCGACGATGGACTTGGTGAAGTACTACGGAGGTGAACCGGCCAACTTCCTCGATATCGGCGGAAGCTCGAATCCGGAGAAGGTGGTGAGCGCGCTCCGGATCATCACCAGCGATCCGGCGGTGAAGGTCATCCTGTTCAATATTTTCGGCGGAATCACCCGGACCGATGACGTGGCCAACGGCATCGTGACGGCCACCCGCCAGTTCAAGGTCGAGGTGCCGATCGTGATTCGGTTGACCGGGACCAACGAAACCGAAGCGGTCAAGATCCTTCAAGGCGTCGGGATGAAAGCGCTCAACGACATGGACGAAGCGGTCAAGCAGGCGGTCGCGCTGGCGAAGGAGGCGAAGTGAGCATCTTCGTCAATGGGGCGACCCGCCTCGTGGTGCAGGGCATCACCGGCCGAGACGGATCCTTTCACAGCAAGCAGATGATCGGCTACGGCACCAACGTCGTCGCCGGGGTTACCCCTGGCAAGGGCGGCCAAGTATTCGAAGCCAACGTGCCGATCTTTCACACGGTGGCCGATGCGGTTCGCGAGACGGCGGCCAACACGACCGTCATCTACGTGCCGCCCGCGCTGGCGGCCGGCGCCATCGCCGAGGCGGCCGACGCGGGCATCACCCTCATCGTCTGTATCACCGAGGGGATTCCCGTCCTCGACATGACCAAGGTGATGCCCTTGGTGCGCGACAAAGGGGCTCGGCTGATCGGGCCGAACTGTCCCGGCTTGATCTCCCCCGGGTCCGCGAAGGTCGGCATCATCCCGGGCACCATCTGCGCCCCCGGGCGGGTGGGGCTGGTATCGCGGAGCGGTACCCTCACCTACGAGGTGGTCAATCAGCTGACCAAGAACGGCATCGGTCAGAGCACCTGTGTCGGGATCGGCGGCGACCCGGTGATCGGAACCAACTTCATCGACGTGCTGGCGGCGTTTCAGGCCGATCCCGACACCGATGCCATCGTAATGATGGGGGAAATCGGGGGCACCGACGAGCAGAAGGCGGCCGCCTTCATCGCCAAGCACGTCACCAAGCCCGTCGTCGGCTTCATCGCGGGCCAAACCGCCCCGCCGGGCCGCCGAATGGGTCACGCCGGGGCTATTGTCTCGGGGTCCTCGGGCACGGCCGCGGAAAAGATCGCGGCATTCAAAGCGGCCGGAGTGTCGGTCATGGAACGACCGGTGGACGTCGTCCGCCTGGTCGTCGAACGCCTTGGGAAAAAGAAATAGAGGAGATCATGGCTGGACGAATCACGTTGGGCATCGTCAAACCGGATGCCGTTGCCAAGGGCAACCTCGGCAACATCGTCGCCCACCTGGAGCGGGACGGCTGGAAGGTTCGGGCCGGCCGGCTCGCCCGGTTGACCAAGCCGGAGGCCGAGGCCTTCTATGAAGTGCACCGGGGTCAGCGGTTTTACGGGGAGCTGGTGGATTTCATGACCAGCGGGCCGTGTTTCCCGATGGCGGTCGAGAAGGATGACGCGGTCAAGGCGTTTCGCACCTTGATCGGCGCCACCGATCCAGCCGAGGCCGCTCCGGGAACGATCCGGAAGCTGTACGGCGAGTCCAAGGGAAGGAACGCGATCCACGGATCGGATAGCGACGAGAACGCGGCCCGTGAAGTGGCCTTTTTCTTCGCCGAGGCCGAGCGGGCGGGCCTCTGGGGGTAGGGGCCGGACAGCGCCCCCAAACCTTGTCCTAAACCCGTTTCCAGAATAGCTTTACAGGCTATGCTCCGGATTGACGTCCGGGAGCTTCGCAAGGGTCCGGTCGAGACCAGCGGGGTGATCCCACCCACCGGCCCCCTCTTGGAAGGCCTTGGCCTCGACCTGACCGAGCCGCTTCGAGTGTCGGGCGTGCTCGAGGCGACCGGGCGGGGGGACTTCCTCTGGCGCGGCGAGATCGCCGGCCGAGTTCACGAGAACTGCCGGCGGTGCCTTCGCGATCTGGAGGGGCCGCTGTCGCTGTCGGTCGAGGCGGTTTTTTCAGCCAGCCCCGAGTTGCAGGACGATCCGAGTGTGTACCCGCTGACCGAGCCGGTTTCGCACGTCGATGTCAGCGAGGCAGTCCGGGAGGAGCTGGCCCTCGCGGCCAGTCGCTATCCGCTTTGCCAGGAAGCCTGCGCCGGGCTGTGTCCTCGCTGTGGCGCCGATTTGAATCAGGGTCCGTGCGGGTGCAGCGCGCCCCCGGCCAAACCGTAGAGGAAACCATGGCGGTACCGAAGAGAAAGACCTCGAAGTCCCGGAAGCGGATGCGCCGCAGCCATCACTCGGCCGCGGGCGTCGCGCTCCAGTCCTGTCCGCGGTGCAGCTCGCCGAAACTTCCGCATCGAATCTGTGGTTCGTGCGGCTATTACGGCGGCAAGAAGCGCCTCGAGATCGAGGACTGACGATCGTGGTGCGCGTCGCCCTCGACGCGATGGGCGGCGACAACGCCCCGGCAACCGAAGTGGATGGCGCGGCTCGAGCGTTGCGCGAGCTACCACCCACCTTCGCGGTTGACTTGGTGGGCCAGCCCGCCCCGATCGAGGCGGAGCTCGCCAAATACCCGGACCTCGATCGGGATCGCCTTCGAGTGGTGGTCGCCCCGGAAGTGATCGGGATGGCCGACAAGCCCCTGGAGGCGGTCCGCAAGAAGCGGAAGAGCAGTCTCGTCGTGGGCCTCCGGCTCCAGGAGTCCGGCGAGGCACACGCCTTCGTCTCGGCGGGCAACACCGGGGCGATACTCGCGGCGTCGACCATCCTGCTCGGGCTCCACCCCGGCGTGGCCCGGGCCGCCGTAGGGACGCTGCTCCCGACCGCCGACGGGCCGGTCCTTCTTCTCGATGCCGGCGCCAACGTCGACTGCTCGGCTCGTGAGCTGGTCGGGTTCGCCTACCTCGGGTCGATCTACATGCAGGACATCCTCGATCGCACCGCCCCAACGGTGGGCCTCCTCAACGTCGGCGAGGAGGAAGGCAAGGGCACCGCCATCGTCAAGGAAGCCCACCAGCTGCTCAAGCAGACGCCGGGTCTCAACTATCTCGGGAACATCGAGGGTCGCGACATCCTCTCGGGCCATCAGAAGCGCGGTCGGGTCGACGTGGTGGTGGCGGACGGGTTCGTCGGCAACGTCGTGCTCAAGTTCTATGAGTCGGTCCTCGACCTGGTCAAG
Organism: Gemmatimonadales bacterium; assembly: GCA_046160105.1. GTDB lineage: Bacteria > Gemmatimonadota > Gemmatimonadetes > Gemmatimonadales > GWC2-71-9 > SHZU01. The sequence continues at coordinate 198,834 of JBJXGT010000024.1, forward strand.
CTGTTGGCCGGCCGGGAAGGTCTTTGGGACCGACCGGAGACCCGCCGGGCCTTCCGAATGCTCGATTACTCCCAATACGGCGGCGCCCCGCTCCTTGGAGTCAAGGGCAATTCGATCATCTGCCACGGCAGCTCGAACGCCAACGCGATCATGCACGCGATTCGGGTCGCGGTGCAGGCCGTCGACATTCAGCTGAGCTCGCACATCGGCGCCGAGTTCGCTGGCCACGCGCCGGCGGAGCCCGCCTGATGATCCGGAAACCGGTCGCGCGGATCGCCGGAATCGGGGCCGCAGCGCCGGCCACGGTCATCACCAACGCCGATCTCGAAAAGACGCTCGCCACCTCGGATCAGTGGATCGTCGAGCGGACCGGGATCCGCCAGCGCCGGATCCTCCAACCCGACGAGAGTCAGACCGATCTCTTCGCTCAGGCCGCGACCGATGCCCTCGGGCAGGCCGGCCTGGCCATGTCCGCGATCGACACGATCATCTGTGGGACCTGCACCCCGGCGCGACGCCTTCCTTCGGCCGCTTGTGACATCCAGGCTAAGCTCGGCGGCGGTACCGCGGCGGCGTTCGACGTCGTGGCGGCCTGCCCAGGCTGGCTCTACAGCCTCACCGTGGCGGAGGGGATGATCGCCAGCGGCGCGGGCCATCGGATCCTGGCCCTCGGGGGCGACCGGGTCTCGTCCATCGTCGACGCAGCCGACCGCAATACCGCCGTCTTGTTCGGAGATGGCGCGGGGGCCGCCGTGGTGGTGCCGGCCACCGATGACCGAGGGATACTGGCGACATCGTTAGGCGCTGACGGCTCGCTTTCCGGGTTGCTCTATATCCCGGCCGGTGGCTCCGACGAGCCGCTGACGCCGGCGGTCGTCGCCGAGGGGCGCCACTACCTGAAGATGTCGGGGCGCGAGGTCTTCAAGGTGGCCGTCCGCCGGATGGCCCAGGCCTGCCACCTGGCGCTCGGCAAGGCGGCGCTTCGCGCCGAGGACATCGATCTCCTCGTCCCCCACCAGGCCAACCTTCGGATCATCCAGGCCACCGCGGGCGAGGCCGGCGTGCCGGTCGAGAAGGTGATGGTCAACGTCGACCAGTACGGCAACACCTCGGCTGGGTCGATTCCGCTGGCGCTGGTTCAGGCCGAGCGGGAGGGCCGCCTCAAGCCCGGGATGGTCGTGCTGCTGGTCAGTTTCGGGGCCGGGTTCACCTGGGGGGCGGTGGTGCTCCGATGGTGACCATTCTGCTGTTTCCCGGCCAGGGCGCCCAGAAGGTCGGGATGGCCAAGGACCTCGCCGAGCGGTTCCCGGCGGCCCGCGCCCGGCTGGAGGAGATCGACGCGGCGTTAGGCGTCCCGATGACACGGGTGATGTGGGAGGGGCCCGAGGACGAGCTCCAGCGAACCTCGAACACCCAGCCCGCGATCCTCGCCCACTCGACCGCGGTCCTGGCGGTTCTCGGCGATCGCCTCGGGCCGGTGGCGGGGGCCGCGGGTCACAGTCTCGGGGAATACAGCGCCTACGTTGCCGCCGGCACCTTGACCGCGGTCGCCGCGGCCACCCTGGTTCGCCAGCGGGGTGAGTTGATGCACCAGGCCGGAACCCAGCGCCCCGGGGCGATGGCCGCGGTGCTCGGTCTCGACGGCTCCCGGGTCGTGGAGGCGTGCCACGAGACGTCCACGCCCCAGGCGGTGGTGGTCGCGGCCAACCTCAACGCGCCTGACCAGACCGTCCTGTCCGGCGATCCCGAAGCCGTCGCCAAGGCCGGCGACGCCTGCAAGGCGGCCGGCGCCAAACGGGTGATGATGCTGAAGGTGAGCGGGGCGTTCCATTCGCCGCTGATGGCCCCGGCCGCGCCGGGCCTGGCCGCCGCGCTCGACCAGACGGCCATGACCGACCCGACCTTTCCGGTCGTCGCCAACGCCACGGCCACCGCGGTTCGCACCGCGAGCCAGGCTCGCCAGCTCCTCAAGGACCAGTTGACCGCGCCGGTCCGCTGGGTCGAGTCAGTCCGCACCCTCGAACGGGAGGCCGGCGGGCAGCCGATCCGGTTCGTGGAGGTCGGTCCTGGGAGCGTCCTCTCCGGCCTGGTCAAGCGAATCCTCCCCCAGGCGCAATGCGTCTCGCTCGGGACGGCCGACGAGGTCGAGCGGTTCCTCGGATGAGCACCGCCATCGATCTCACCGGCCAGGTGGCCTTCGTCACCGGCAGCACTCGCGGGATCGGCCGGGCGCTCGCCGCGACCCTCCACGGGGCGGGCGCGGCGGTGGCCGTGGTCGGCCGCAACGCCGAGCAGGCGGCGGCGATCGCCGCGGAGCTTGGGGAGCGCACCGTCGGGGTAGGGTGTGACGTGAGCGACGGGGCCCAAGTCGAGGCCGCCATCACGGCTGCCGAGAAGGCGCTCGGGCCGATCTCGATTTTGGTCAACAACGCCGGCCTGACCCGCGACAACCTGCTGATCCGGCTGGCCGAGGACGATTGGGACGCGGTGCTCGACGCCAACCTGAAGGGGGCGTTTCACACCACCCGAGCCGTGATCAAAGGCATGATGAAGCGCCGTGCCGGGCGGATCATCAACATCACCAGCGTGGTGGGGCTCACCGGCAACAAAGGTCAGGCCAACTACGCGGCCAGCAAGGCCGGGCTGATCGGGTTCTCCAAGTCGGTGGCCAAGGAGTACGCCAGCCGCGGCGTCTTGGTCAACTGCGTGGCGCCCGGCTTCATCGAGACCGACATGACGGCCGCCTTGCCGGCCGACGCTCGGGACACCTTATTATCCCAGATCGCGCTGGGCCGACTTGGCCAGCCCGCGGATGTTGCCGGGGCGGTGCTCTTCCTCGCTTCCGATCTGGCCCGTTACATCACCGGTCAAGTGCTCGTCGTGGACGGCGGCATGGTCATTTAACCCAGGGGACGACATGAGTGACATGGTAGAGAAGGTCAAGGACATCATCGCCGAGGAACTTGGCGTCGAGCGGGAGAAGCTGACCGACGGGGCCAGCTTCATGGAGGACCTCGGGGCCGATTCGCTCGATACGGTCGAGCTGGTCATGGCGTTCGAGAAGGAGTTCGACATCGATATTCCCGACGAGGAAGCCGAGAAACTCAAAACCGTCGGCGATGCGCTCAAGTACCTCCAGACAAAGATGGGAAGCAAGTAAGTGACCGGTTCCCGGGTAGTCGTAACCGGGCTTGGCATGTTGACGCCGCTCGGCCTGAACGTCGAAGAAACGTGGGCGAATCTGCTGGCGGGCAAGTCGGGCGCCGGTCCGATCACCAAGTTCGACCCCAGCCGCCTCCAGGTTCGGTTTGCCTGTGAGGTCAAGGGGTTCGATCCGCTGCAGTATATCGACCGGAAGGAGGCCCGGCGCTACGACCTTTTCCTCCAGATGGCGCTGGCCACGAGCCACCAGGCGATCACCCAAGCAGGGCTCGAAGGGAAGTTCCCCAATCCGGAACGGACCGGGGTCATCATCGGCAGCGGGATTGGCGGGATGATGACCTTCGAAGAGCAGTGCCTGGTGTATCTGGAGAAAGGACCGGATCGGGTCTCGCCGTTCTTCGTGCCGATGTTCATCCCCGACATCGCCGCCGGGATCGTCTCGATCCGCTACGGGCTCAAAGGGCCGAACTTCTGTACCGTCTCCGCCTGCGCCTCCTCGGCCCACGCGATCGGTGAGGGATACGAGCTGATCAAGATCGGCAAGGCCGATTGCATCGTCGCTGGCGGCTCGGAGGCCGCGATCACCGGCCTCGCGATCGCCGGGTTCCAGAACATGAAGGCGCTCTCGACCCGCAACGACGTCCCGACCGAGGCCAGCCGGCCCTTCGACAAGGGGCGCGACGGGTTCGTCCTCGGCGACGGCAGCGCGGCGGTGGTGCTGGAGAGTCTCGAGCACGCGACTCGGCGCGGCGCCACGATCCTGGGAGAAGTCGTCGGCTACGGGATGAGTGGCGACGCCCATCATATGACGGCCCCCGCTCCCGATGGGGAAGGGGCCCAACGCGCCATGCGCGAGTGCCTGGCCGACGGGCGAATCGACCCGAACTCGGTAGGCTACGTGAACGCCCACGGTACCTCGACGCCGCTCGGCGACGTCGCCGAGACGGTCGCCGTGAAGCGCGTCTTCGGCGACCAGGCCAAGAAGTTGATCTTCGCCTCGACCAAGTCGATGACCGGCCACCTCCTCGGTGCCGCCGGGGCGCTCGAGTTCGCGGTGTCGCTGCTGGTCGCGACCACCGGCAAGGTTCCCCCAACCATCAACCAGGCCGACCCGGATCCCGACTGCGACCTCGACTCGGTGCCCAACACCGCGATCGAACGGTCGGTCGACGTCGCCCTTTCCAACTCCTTCGGGTTCGGGGGGCACAACGTCACCCTCGCGGTCCGCCGGTTCGTGAGCTAGCCTCTCGGCAAGGCGACCGGGCGGGCCGCGCTGGCCCGCCGACCCTGACGGGGCCCCCGTAAGACGGTGGGCCCCGTTCGCGTCTCACCGACCGAGCCCCGAGCCCCCCGCCAGCGGTGCTCTCCCCCTGGGTTCCGCCTCTAGGTAGATTTGAGGCTGCATCGTCTAAGTAATTCTGTCCAACGGAGATAGCATGGCTCAGGCGCCCAATCCGTCTCGGTTCCGCGATCCGGCGCTCCGTCCCATCGCGGAGAAGGTCATTGCCGGTCAGCGGCTCGACGCCGCCGATGGCGTCGCCCTCTACGACACGGCCGATATCCTCAGTCTGGGCGAAATGGCCGCCTTCGCCAACGCCCGGAAGAACGGCGACCGGGTCTACTTCTCCGCCAATCAGCACCTCAACCCGACCAACGTCTGCGTCCTTCGGAACACCTGCGTGTTCTGCTCGTTTGCCCGCCTTCCCAAAGAGGACGGCGCCTACACCCGGTCTCTGGACGAAGTCTATCACGAGGCGGCGCAGGCGATCGGCTCGCCGACCCGGGAGTTTCACATCGTCGGCGGGCTCCATCCGAAGCTCCGGTTGAGCTACTACACCGACATGTTCCGGGGCCTCAAGGAGCGGCATCCCCAGGTCCACATCAAGGCGCTGACCGCCGTCGAGATCGCCCACCTCGCCCGGATCGAGAAGACCACGGTGGAAGCCGTGCTCGTCGAGTTGCGCGACAGCGGGCTCGACACGATGCCCGGTGGAGGGGCCGAGGTGTTCAGCACCGCGGTGCGCGCCACGATTGCCGAGCGGAAGTTGACCGGCCAGGAGTGGCTCGACGTTCACCGGGTCGCCCACCGCCTGGGGATTCGGACCAACTGCACCATGCTCTACGGCCATGTGGAGACCGCGGCCGACCGGATCGAACACCTGACCTCGCTCCGGACCCTCCAGGACGAGACTGGCGGGTTCCTGACCTACATCCCACTCGCCTACCACCCCGACCACAACGAGCTGGGCGAGGAAATGGGCCGGGTCGGCTCGGCGACGACGGGATACGAAGACCTCAAGAACGTCGCGGTCGCCCGACTCTTCTTCGACAACATCGACCACGTCAAGACCCACTGGCCGATGGTGACGCCGTTCATGTCGCAGGTGGTTCTCGATTTCGGGTGCGACGACGTCGAGGGCACCGTCGTCTACGAACGGGTCTATCACGAGGCGGGGGCTCGGACCGACATGCACCTCCCCTATCGCGGCCTGGTCGAGCTGATTCGGGCGGCCGGCAAGCGCCCGGTGGAGCGCGACAGCTTCTACCGTCCGGTTCGCGATCAGTTCGACGATCTGGCCGAGCCGTCGCTGGCGGGGGCGGGTGTCCCCACGGTGCACGCGGCATGAGCGGCGCCAAGGGGCGGGATCGGCTCCGTTTGGGCCGGATTCCCTGGATCAACTGCTACCCGATCTACACCGCGATCGACCGGGGGATCGTCCCGGTGGAGGCCGACGTCATCACCGGAACGGCGGCCGACCTCAACGACCTGCTCGCTGCCGGGGAGCTGGATGTGAGCGTGGTGTCGGCGGTGGAGTACGCCCGCAACCAGGCGGCGTATCACCTGCTGCCCGACCTCGCGATCAGCTGCGACGGACCGGTGCGGAGCGTCGCCCTGTTCAGCCGCCGCCCGGTCCACGAGCTGGATGGCGCCACGGTACTCCGCACCGCCTCATCGCGGACCTCGGTGCTTCTGCTCGAGCTGCTCTGCCGCCATCGCTGGCGGGTTCGGCCCAAGTTCGCCACGGTCCGGGCGGAGTCGACCGATCTGGAGGCGCTGAGTCGGTTCCCTCACGACGCGGTGCTGGTGATTGGAGACGCGGCGCTGGTCCTCGCCGCCGAAGCTCGCTACCCATACACGACCGACCTCGGCCTGGCGTGGAAAGAGTGGACTGGCCTGCCGTTCGTCTTCGCCGTGTGGGCGGCCCGGCGGGAGGCCGACCGGGTCCGGGTCCAAGCCATCCATCGCGCCTTGCTTGCCGCCCGGCAATGGGGTCTCGAGCACCTGAGCGATCTGGCCGGCGCCGCGGCCGTCGCCACCGGGATCGGTCGCCCGGTGATCGAGGAGTATTTCGCCGACCTCGACTACGCCTTGTCCTACCGGCATCTTGCCGGCCTCACCGATTTCTTCCGGCGCCTGGCGCAGGACGGGTTGGTGCCCGACGGATCCCTGTCCTTCATCACCGCGGCCTAACGGACACTCGCCATGACCACCATCGACCGCAGCTCCGGCGAGTTTCGCGAGATGCTCGATCTCTATCAGCGGGCGCCGTTGCTCGAGCTGGGCCGGCTCGCCGACCTGGAGCGGTACCGACACCACCCCGACGAGGTGGTGACCTACATCATCGACCGCAACATCAATTACACCAACGTGTGCGTCGCCGACTGCAAGTTCTGCGCGTTCTACCGGCGGCCCAAGCACCAGGAAGGGTATGTCCTCCCCTTCGAGAAGATCGGCGAGAAGATCGACGAGTGTAAGGCGATCGGCGGGGTGCAGATCCTCCTGCAAGGCGGCCACAATCCCTACATTCCGTTCGAGTGGTACCTCGAGCTGATGCGCTACATCAAGCAACACCACCCGATTCACATTCACGGTTTCTCGCCGTCGGAAGTCGTGTTCTTCGGGCAACGTTTCGGGATGACCGTCGCCGAGGTGATTGGCGAACTCAAGGCGGCTGGACTCGACAGCATTCCGGGCGGCGGCGGAGAGATCTTGGTCGACACGGTGCGGGAACGAGTCGCCAAGAAGAAGGCGCAGACCGACGAATGGCTCGGGGTTCAGGAGGAGGCCCATCGCCAAGGGATGAAGACGTCGGTGACGATGATGTACGGGCTGGGCGAGTCCGCCGCCGATCGGATCGAGCATCTCTTCCGGGTCCGCGAGGTCCAAGACCGGACCGGCGGGTTCACCGCCTTCATTTGCTGGCCGCTCCAGCCCGATGGCACCGAGATGGCCGACCAACCGAAGACCGACGCCGTGACCTATCTGCGGACCCTGGCCATGAGTCGGATCCTGCTCGCCAACATCCCCAATCTGCAGTCCTCCTGGGTCACGATGGGGCTCAAGGTCGGCCAGGTCGCCCTCCGCTTCGGGGCCAACGACTTCGGCAGCCTGATGATGGAGGAGAACGTCGTCTCGGCCGCGGGCACCACCCATCATGCCACCCTCCGGGAAATGGAACGGGCAATTACCGACGCCGGCTATCAGGTCCGTCGGCGTCGCCAGGACTACTCGCTGATCGCCACGCCGGCGCTCGCGCCCGTCGCGGCGTGACCCCCACCGGATGATCCGCTCCGGTTTGGGCTACGACTCCCACCGGTTCGTCGCCGGCCGTCCGCTGATTCTGGGTGGGCAGCGAATTCCCTTCGACCAGGGGTTGGCGGGTCACTCGGACGCCGACGCGGTGGCCCACGCGGTCATCGATGCGATCCTCGGCGCGGCCGCGGCCGGAGACATCGGGACCCTTTTTCCCGATACCGATCCCCGCTGGAAGGACGCCGACTCGATCGAGTTGCTGCGATTCGCGCACGCCAGGATCCGCGATCGTGGGTTCACGGTCCGCCACCTCGACGTGACCGTGATCATCGAGCGACCGAAGCTCGGTCCGTTCAAGGAGGCGATCGCGGCGGCGCTCGCGGCGGCGCTGGGCCTCGAGCCGGGGGCGGTCGGGATCAAGGCAAAGACCAACGAAGGGATGGGCTTCGTGGGGCGGGGCGAAGGGGTCGCCGTGCTCGCGGTGGCGACCGTGGAGGGTCCCTGATCGAGTCGGTTCTGCAATCGTTAGGTGGCTGGCCGCCGGTGCTGGTCTACGCCCTGATCGCGGTGTCGTGCGTGATCGAAAACTTTTTTCCGCCCTCGCCGTCCGACACCTTCGTGGCGATGGCGGCCTTCCTGTCGCACCAGGGGCACTACGATCCGGTCGCCATCTTCTTCACGGCCTGGGTGGCCGGCGTCGGAGGGGCGGTTGGGGTGTATTACCTGGCCCGCGCCCACGCCGAGCGATTTCGCAGCTCGCGGCTCGGCGCGATGCTGCTGCCGCCGCAGGCCACCGCGTTCCTCCTCAAAGAATATGGCCGCTACGGCGCCCTCGGGATGTTTCTGACCCGGATCCTCCCCGGGTTCCGCTCGGTGGTCGCCCCGTTCGCCGGGCTGAGCCAGCTCACCTTGCGACACCTGCTCCTCCCGGTGATCGCGGCGACGGGGCTCTGGTACGCGATGCTCACCTACGTGGGTGCCCGCCTCGGCGACCAATGGGACACGGTCGTCCGGATCCTCAACGGCATCTACGGGGCGCTCGGCGTGCTCGCGATCGTCCTCGCCGTCGGGTTGGGGGTGGCCGGGGTGTGGTGGTGGCGACGGCGCCGGATCCCGCGGTAGCCGCGGCCGAGCGGCGGTTCGCGCTCGAGGGATTTCGGGATTACCTCCGGCTCGAGGCCGGGCACAGCCCGCACACCGTCGACAACTACCTTCGCGACCTGCGCCGGTTCGTTCACTACGCCGCCGATCACCAAGTGGCCACGCCCGGCGCGGTGACCCGCCCGTTGCTTCGGGAGTTCGTCTTCGCGCTCAAGGACCTCGAGTTGAGCCCGGCGACCATCCGTCGCCAGGTGTCCGCGCTCCACACCTACTTCGGTTTCCTCCTGGGCGAAGGGACCCTTCAGGCCGATCCGAGCGATCGGCTCGAGGTGCCGCGCCGGGGCCGGAAGCTGCCCACCGTTCTTTCGGTCGGTGAACTCGAGGCAATGCTCGGGGCCCCACCGCTCGCCGACCCGCTCGCCTGGAGGGATCGCGCCCTCCTCGAATTGGGCTATGCCGGCGGCCTCCGGGTGTCGGAGCTCTGCGGCCTCAACCTGGACGACTTGCTCTTTCCCGACGCGCTGCTGCGGGTGGTGGGCAAAGGGGACAAACAGCGCCTGGTCCCAATCGGTCGGAAGTCAATCGCGGTGGTGAGCCTCTACATCAACGCCATCCGGCCTGGGCTCGATCGAGGCAAGACGGCAGGGCGGGTCCTGCTCAATGCCCGGGGGGCGCCCCTGAGCCGGGTGGGGGCCTGGGGTATCGTGAAGAAGGCGGCGGCCAAGGCCGGGATCAAGAAACGGGTCTCGCCCCATGTGCTCCGCCACAGCTTCGCCACCCACCTCCTCGAAGGCGGGGCCGACCTCCGCGCCGTTCAAGAGATGCTCGGCCACGCCGATCTGGCCACGACCCAGATCTATACCCACGTGGACCGGGAGTACCTGACCTCGGTCCACCGGCAATTCCACCCTCGCGGCTAAGCCCTTGAAACCCAGCCAGATGTCGTTACGTTACATCTTGTAACATCAACGCGGGATGCCCCGTGGCGTGGAGGTGGCCAATGAACATGAAATGGTATTGGGCGAAAATCGGATTGACGGCTGGCGCGATCTTCCTGGTCGGTTACTCGGTGCTCGGCGCGTTCAGGGCGACCAAGCGGCAAGTCGTCAACGTGGTCGAGGGATCGGGTGATGTGACGATCCCTCTCGTCTTGGTGCCCTTCAACTTCGATGGAACGAGGATGGGCACTTTCCGCAAACTGGTGATTCATCGGAGCGGCCCTGAAGAGGTCAGCGGGGTGAAGGTCACCGTTCGGCTCACCGATCTGACCGCGGTCGAGCGGCTGGCGGGATGTCACCTCACGGTCGACGACCCCACCCGGTTGAACGAGCACAGTTCCTTCCGCTGCGTCGCAATGGACTCGACGATGGAAGGGTTCGGCTCGATGGTGATCCAGACGAAGGATGCGAGCGGCGATTGGGTGGAGGCGACCACCGTGCCGTTGGCGCTCCCGATCGAGGTGGCCAAGCGGATCCGGGGGGCCAAGCCGGAGTCGGCGTTCCTGGCGGTCGAGACCGATCGCTTCAAGGAAATCGGCGACAGCCTGGGCGTCCTAGGGCGTCAGCTTGGCCGGGCCGCCTCGGATTCGGCGCGGGACGCCATCGAGGAGCAGATGAGCGAGCTCCGCGACCAGATGGAGGAGCTCCAGAGCGCGATCCAAGAGGCCGCGGAGGCGCGTGCGGAGGCTGCCGTGGAACGGGTCCGGGTGAAGGTCGATCGGCACTCGACGAGGCCGCCGAAAGCGCCTCTCCCGCCTGACAACTGAGAATCCTTCGAGAAGGTCATGGCTAAACGTTTGTAGTACAACATCTTACTCGGCTGTCAAGCCCCCAATCTGAGCGCGGCACGACTTTTGACAAGAGTCGGCCGCGCTCTTACTTTGGATGATGCCCGTCCTCGGAGTGATTCCGGCCCGGTTGGGCTCGACCCGGCTGGCGCGTAAGCCGCTCCAACTGTTAGGTGGCGAGCCGCTGGTCGTCCGAGTGCTGGCGCGAGCCCACGCGCTCGCGGTCGCTGATGCGGTCGTGGTGGCGACGGATGCCCCCGAGGTTCAGGCCGTGGTCGAACGCGCCGGGGGACGGGCGATCATGACAGCCTCTACTCACGATACCGGGACCGAACGGGTGGCCGAAGTCGCTCGACGAAGCGAATTCGCCCGGTTCGACGTGTTGGTGAACCTCCAGGGCGACGAACCGTTTCTGCCCCGGGAAGCGGCGTTAGGCGCCCTCGACCGGATCACCAGGGGCGACGACGTTGGTACCGCGGCGGTACCGCTGCCGGCCGCCGCGGCGGGCGATCCGGCGCGGGTGAAGGTGGTGCTCGACGAACGGGGGCGGGCCCTCTATTTCTCCCGGGCGCTGATCCCGTTTCCGCGCGAACCCGACGAGGTCGCGGCCGAGTACTGGCAGCACCTCGGGATCTACGCCTACACCCGTCCGGCGCTGATGCGGTGGGTCGCGGCTCCGCCCTGCGCGCTGGAGCGAATCGAGCGCTTGGAGCAGCTCCGGGCCCTCCATCTCGGACTCGAGATCGGGGTCGCGACGTTGGAACGAACGGCTTTGCCAGGCATCGACACGCCGGCCGATCTGGCCCGGGCCGAGGCCGCCTGGCACACCTTGGCCATGGGGGAGGGGATTCGATGACGGTGACGGGGAATACCAAGTTCATCTTCGTGTCCGGCGGGGTCGTCTCGTCGCTGGGCAAGGGGATCGCCGCGGCCTCGTTGGGTCGGCTGTTGACGGAACGAGGGCTGTCGGTGACCCTCCAGAAGTTCGACCCGTACATCAACGTCGATCCAGGGACCATGTCGCCGTTTCAGCACGGCGAGGTCTACGTCACCGACGACGGGGCCGAAACGGACTTGGATCTCGGCCACTACGAACGGTTCATCGATCGCTCTCTCTCCCAGCAGAACAACATCACCACCGGTCGGATCTACCAATCGGTCATCACCAAGGAACGTCGCGGCGAGTATCTCGGCTCGACGGTGCAGGTGGTGCCCCACATCACCAACGAGATCAAGGCGGCGATTCGGCGGAGCGCCCCGGGTCACGACGTCGTCATCACCGAGATCGGCGGCACCGTCGGCGACATCGAGTCGCTGCCGTTCCTCGAGGCGATCCGCCAGTTCCGCCAGGAAGTCGGGCGCGAGAACGCCCTCTTCATCCATCTGACCCTGGTGCCATGGATCGCCGCGGCCGGCGAGCTCAAGACCAAGCCGACCCAGCACTCGGTCCGCGACCTGATGCAGATCGGGATCCAGCCGGACGTGCTGATCTGCCGGAGCGAGCATCCCCTGAGCGCCGACATCAAGCGGAAGATCGCCCTGTTCTGCAACGTCGACTTCGGCTGCGTGGTCGAGAGCCCCGACGTCGAATCGATCTACGAGATCCCGCTCCGGTTCCTCGAGCAGGGCCTCGATCGGCAGGTCTGCGAGCGGCTCCACCTCGAGACGAAGGACGTCGACCTGGCGGGATGGCGGGCCATGGTCGCCAAGATCAAGGAACCGCCCGCCCGGATCAAGATCGCGGTGGTGGGCAAGTACACCGACCTCCACGACGCCTACAAGTCGGTTCAGGAGGCGCTCCTGCACGGGGGAATCCCCAACGACGTCGGGGTCGACATTCAGTGGATGTCGAGCGATCGGTTCGTCGACGAGAAGTCGACCGCCGAGGCGCTCGAGGGGGTTCACGGCTTGCTGGTGCCCGGCGGGTTCGGGGTTCGCGGAGTGGAGGGGATGGTCGAGGCGGTTCGGTGGGCGCGGGAGCATCGGCTGCCGTTCTTCGGAATCTGCCTGGGGCTCCAAGTCGCCATCATCGAGTTCGCCCGCAACGTCTGCCATCTCAATGCCAACAGCACCGAGTTCGAGCCCAAGTGCGAGGACCCGGTCATCTCGCTGATGGCCTCGCAGCGGGACGTGAGCGAACTCGGCGGGACCATGCGGCTGGGCGCCTATCCGGCCCGGTTGCGTCAGGGAAGCCTCGCGGCCGCCGCGTACGGCGCGACCGAGATCAGCGAGCGGCACCGGCACCGGTGGGAGGTGAGCAACTCCTATCGCGACGTGCTTGCCGAGCACGGCCTCCGGCTGTCGGGGCAGTCGCCGGACGGCGGCCTGGTCGAGATCATCGAGCTGCCCGATCATCCCTGGTTCCTCGGTTGCCAGTTTCACCCCGAGCTCAAGTCGCGACCGACCCGGCCCCATCCGCTGTTCGCGTCGTTCATCGGGGCCGCAAAAAAAACCGCGTTCGGTGAGCGGGAGGCGCCGATGAGCGTCCGGCAGGAACTGGCCGCCGCGACCCGGTGACGACGTGGCGGTTCCGCCACTCGGACCGGCCGACCTTGATCGCCGGACCCTGCGTGGTCGAAGGCGACGAGGTGATGGACGCGGTGGCCGGGCGGTTGAAGGAGATCGAGGCGTCGTTAGGCATTCCGATCTGCTTCAAGGCGAGCTTCGACAAGGCCAACCGCTCCCGGGTCGAGGCGGCGCGGGGGCCCGGGCTGGAGGGCGGGCTGGCGGCGCTGGAGCGGGTCCGACGGGCCACCGGCCTGCCGATCCTGACCGACGTCCATGAATCCGGCCAGGTGGCCGAAGCGGCCCGGGTGGTCGACGTGTTGCAGGTGCCGGCGTTCTTGTCTCGGCAGACCGACCTGCTGGTGGCTTGCGGCCGCAGCGGCAAACCGGTCAACGTGAAGAAGGGGCAGTGGATGGACCCGGCGTCGATGGCGGGCGCCGCCGACAAGGTCCGCGCGGGGGGAGCCACCGAACTGGCCGTGACCGAACGGGGGACGTTCTTCGGGTACGGCGATCTGGTGGTCGACATGCGGAGTTTCGATCAGATGCGGCGCGCCACCCGGGCAGCGGTGCTGTTCGACGCCACTCACTCGGTCCAGCGACCGGGGCGAGGGCCCGACGGCGGGAGCGGCGGGCACCGCGAGGCGATCCCCGCCTTGATGCTCGCGGCGGCGGCGGCGGGGGTCGACGGGTTTTTCCTCGAGACCCACCCGGACCCGGCCCGTGCCACCAGCGACGCGGAGACGCAGTGGCCGCTCGATCAGCTCGAGCCGCTGCTGCGCCGGGTGGTTCGAGTCTGGCAGGCGGCGCGGGAGTCCGCATGATCGACGGCGGACTGGCCGGCGGGATTCGGATGCTGGTGCTCGATGTCGATGGGGTGCTGACCGATAATGCGATCTTCCTTGGGGTCGTCGGCGGCGAGCGGGTGGAGTTCAAGCGGTTCGACATTCAGGACGGACTCGGGCTCGGCCTCTTGCGGGGTGGTCCGATCGAGGTGGTGTGGCTCAGCGGACGGGTTTCCGCGGCGACCACCCTCCGAGCCACCGAACTCAGGATCGGGACCCTGATTCAGGATTCGACGGCCCGCAAGCTCAACGCCTTGGCCGGGTTGTTGGCCGACCGGGGCCTCCAGTGGGAGCAAGTGGCGTTCGTGGGCGATGATCTCGCCGACTTGTCGGTGATGGAGCGGGTCGGGCTGCCGATCGCGGTGAGCAACGCGGTGGCCGAGATCAAGCGGATCGCCAAGGCCGTGACAACGCGGCCTGGCGGGCACGGCGCGGTTCGGGAAGCGGTCGAGATGCTGCTCCGGGCCCGGGGCGAATGGGACGCGACGATCGCGCGCTATCGCGCCGAGCGAGATCAATGACCGATCCGCTCGCCTCGGGTCGCCGGGTCCTCGGTCTCGAAGCCGAGGCGATTCGCCAGGCCGCCGAGCGGCTCGGTCCGACGTTTGCCGCGGCGGTGGAGTTGGTCGCGATGGCGGTGGGGCGGGTGATCGTGTCGGGAGTCGGGAAGTCGGGGCTGGTGGCTCGCAAGATCGCCGCGACGCTGACCTCAACGGGAACGCCGGCGACCTTCCTCCACCCGGTCGACAGCCTCCACGGCGATCTCGGCATCGTCTCGGCCGGCGACGTGGCGATCCTGCTCAGCAAGAGCGGGGAGACCGAGGAGTTGTTCGGGCTGATCGAGGTGCTCGAGCGGCGCGGGGTGCCGATCATCGCGCTGACCGGTGGGGGCGGCTCTACGCTGGCGCGGGCCGCCCGGACGGTGATCGACGCGGGGGTGGCGGAAGAGGCCTGTCCCCACGACCTCGCCCCGACCGCCAGCACCACCACGGCCCTGGCGTTAGGCGACGCCCTGGCGGTCGCCGTGCTCGAACGGAAGGGGTTCTCGCGCGACCAGTTCGCGAGCCTCCATCCCGGTGGACGCCTCGGACGCCGGCTGTTGCTTCGGGTCCGCGACGTGATGGTCCCGGTCGGTCGCGCCTTGACGCTCGGGGACCCGATGCAAGGCGCCGTCGAGTGTCTGGCGCACCAACGGGGCCTCGCCTTGGTGGTCGAGCGGGGCCGGCTGGCCGGGGTGATCACCGCCGGCGACCTGTCGCGGCTGGCCGAGCGAGAGCCGAACTATCTGGCGGTGCCGGTCGAGCGGGTGATGACGCGGGCCCCGAAGACCACCGCCGCCGACGAGTTGGCGGCGGCCGCGGTGGGGTTGATGGAACGACATGGCATCATGGTGTTGCCGGTGATTGACGAGGCGGGACAGCTGGCGGGAGTAGTGCACCTTCACGACCTGATGAGGGCGGGCGCGGTATGACCGAAGCTCCGAGCCAACTGCGGCATCGACGCTGGGCGACTCTGCTGTGGCAGGGTGGCGTTGGCGTGGGATTCGTCGCGCTGCTCGGCTGCAACGACCAGGGCACCCGCCCCAGCGCCGGCGTCGTCACCGCCGACAGCGCCGATCAGGTGATCTACCAGATGACCACCCGCGGTTACGAGAACGGCGACAGGAAGAGCCATGTCACCGCCGACACCGCCTTCGTGTTTCAGGGGGCCCAGAAGATGGACCTCCGCCACCTCCGTGTGGTGTTCTTCGACGAGGCCGGCAAGCAGAGTTCGGTGCTCACGGCCCGGACCGGGATCTACAATCTGACCAACGGCTCCCTTGATGCCCGAGGGAGCGTATTCGTCGAATCCGCCGATGGGCGGAAGCTGACCACCGAGCATCTCATCTACGACAAGTCGATGCTCCAGTTGCGAAGTGACACCGCGTTCGTGTACAACTCGCGGACCGAGCAGCTTCGGGGGACCGGGTTTACCTCGGACCTCGAGTTTCGAAACGTGAAGGTCGACAAACCGACCGGCTTCCAACGAGGCGCCGGCGTGACGATCCCCGGGCAATGAGCCGCGTCCTTGTCCTGGCGGCCGCGGCCGCCCTCGGCGCCGCCACCGTGGTCTCGGGTCAGGCCCGGCCGGCCCGGATCGAGCCAGCCGATCGCTGCCAGATGCAGTTGGTCCGGGTGGTCCGGGAAGGGACCCGCACCGAGCCGACGCCCGGCGTGGTCAACTTCTTCGCCGGCGGCAACGTCCACGCCCGATGCCGCGGCCGCAACATCCACATCTATTCGGATAGCGTGGCCTCGTACGGCGGCAACGTCATTCAGTTTCTCTCCCAGAGGAATCGGGTCAAGTATCGCGATTCGGTGACCCATCTCGATGCCGACCAGATCACCTATTTCAAGGACAACGAGCGGATCGAGGCTCAGGGCGACGTCGTCCACCTGGACCTCAAGGAGGGCTCGTCGATTACCGGACCCCGGGTCGACTACTACCGCCCGATGAAGAACGTTCGGCCCGAGACCGAGGTGATCGGCTACAATCGTCCGACCATCAAGTACGTCGTCCGCGATTCCACCGGCAAGACGACGGAGCCGTACACGATCGTGGGCAATCAGGTGCGGACCGCCGGCGGCACCTTGATGTTCGCCGGCGGCAACGTGACCATCGATCGATTCGACCTCCACGGGTCGGCCGACTCGATCTGGATCGACAGCGGCCGCCTCGAGCGCGGGGAGATGCTCAAGAACGCCAAGCTTAGGAGCATCAGGGACGACGGCTTCAGCCTCGACGGGGTGAACATCGATCTCGGTCTGAAGAAGAAGGAGCTGTCGTCACTCAAGTCCAAGCTCAAGGCTAGGCTGGTGAGCAAGGATGTCACTCTCGACGCCGATTCGATCCTCATCGATATCCCCAACCGTCAGGTCGAGTGGACCCGGGCGTGGGGCAAGGAGATCCGGCCCGTCGCCGTTTCGGTCGACTACAAGATCATCGGCGATTCGCTCGTGATCGAGAGCCCGGCCCAGAAGCTGTCGAGCGTTCGGGCCTACGGCTCGGGGTGGGCTGGCCTGGTCTCGACCGATTCGACCGCGGGGGGCACCCCGCGCCGGGACTGGATCTCGGGCGAGAAGGTCGTCGCGACCTTCGTCGAACGCGATTCGGCCGGAGTGAAGAAGACCACGATCCAGAAGCTCGAGGCCGAGACCAGGGCCCGGTCGTTCTATCAGATGGCGGCGCAGAGCAATCAGCCCGCCGGCTCGATCAACTACACCCGGGCCGACCGGATCGTGGTCCTGATGCGGATCACGCCGGACTCCACCTCGGTCGATCGGGTCGAGTCGTTCGGCTCGGTCGACGGGGTTCACCTCCAGCCGGCGGTCCGGCGGGACACGACTCGGGCCGACTCGGCGCGCCGGGATACCACGGCCGCGAGGCTGCGGCGATGACCAGCGTGCTCGCGGGGGAGAAACTCAACAAGGCTTTTCGGCGCCGGCGGGTGGTCCGCGACGTGACCCTCGAGGTGAAGCAGGGGGAGATCGTCGGCCTGCTGGGCCCGAACGGGGCCGGCAAGACGACCACGTTCTACCTGATCACCGGGTTGATCCGTCCCGATGAGGGCAAGATCCTCCTCGACGCCGCCGAGATCACCTCGCAGCCGATGTACCGGCGGGCCCGCAACGGGATTGGGTATCTCGCTCAGGAGCCCACCGTATTCCGGCGGATGACGGTCGAGGAGAACATCCTCGCCATTCTGGAAACTCGCGACCTGCCCCGCGCCGAGCGGCGGGCTCGGCTCGAGACGCTCCTGTCGGAGCTCGGCCTGACCCACCTCCGGAAGAACCGGGCCTACAGCTTGAGCGGGGGCGAACGCCGCCGGCTGGAGATCACCCGGGCCCTCGTCACCGATCCGAAGTTTCTCCTCCTCGACGAGCCGTTCGCCGGGGTCGATCCGATCGCGGTGCATGACATCCAGACGATCATCGGCAACCTGAAGCATCGGGGCATCGGGGTATTGATCACGGACCATAACGTCGAACACATGTTCGAGGTCGTCGACCGGGCCTACATCATGTACGAGGGCGAAGTTCGCGCCACCGGCACGGTGAAGGAGCTGGTCTTCGACGAAAACGTCTCGCAACTCTATCTTGGACCCTACATGACGGCGCGACTTCGCGATCGTTTCGATCGACAGGAGAGGGTGTCGTGAAAACCGGTCTGTCACAGCACACCGGTCTTCGCCAGGAGCTGCGGATCAATCCGCGGCTCTATCAGGCGATGGACATGCTCTACATGCCGATGATGGACCTCCAGCAGCACCTCAAGCAGGAGCTGCTCATCAATCCGTTCCTCGAGCTGCTCGAACCGGAGGAGGAAGAGCAGGATCAGCCGGAAACCAAGCAGGAGCAGGAGAAGGAGAAGGCCGAGAAGGAGGAAGAGATCGACTGGGAGGAGATCCTCCTCAACGGTTTCGACGTCGGCGGCTCGAAGCCCCAGTACGAGGATCAGGAATACCTCGAGCCGGTCACCGTCGAGGTCGCGGACCTGATCGACCACCTGCGGGAGCAGCTCCATCTGCTCCACCTCACCCCGCGCCAGCAGCTGTTGAGCGAGGAGTTTCTCGGGAACATCAACGACGAGGGGTACCTGAGCGCGTCACTGGAAGAGATTCACGGATCGGTCAACTCGCTCCTCGAGTCTCACGGCACCGCCGGCCCGGAGCCCGAGGACGAAGGCGATCTGCCCCTCGAGGAACGATCGGTCCCGGCGCCGCGAACGATGACGCCGCCGATTCCATTCTTCACGATGGACGAGGTCGAGGAGATGCTGGCGACGATGCAGCGCCTCGATCCGCCGGGCGTCGCCGCCCGGGATCTCCGGGAGTGCCTGGTGCTCCAGCTGGTCGAAGCGAAGGAGACCGAGGGCCTCGGCTATCGCCTCGTGGCGGAGGCGTTTCCCGACCTGATCGCCCATCGGTGGAACGATCTGGCCAAGCGGTTCGGGGTCGAGCCTCACAAGGTCCAGGCCGCCGCCGACGCGCTGGCGCGATTCGATCCGAAACCGGGGCTCAAGCACTCCAATCGGAGCGACGGCTACATCATTCCCGATCTGCTGGTCGACAAGATCGACGGCAAGTACCGGGTCACCCTCAACGACACCGGGGTGCCGCGGCTGCGCCTCAGCCGGTCGTATCAGGACATCGCCCGGGACAAGAAGCAGCTCACCCCGGAGAACCGCGAGTTCATCGCCCAGAAGATGAACAGCGCCAACTGGATGATTCAGGCCATCGAGCAGCGCCGCCAGACCATGCTCAAGGTGATGAACTTCATCGTCGACCGGCAGCGGGCCTTCTTCGAGAAGGGGGTCGAGTACCTGAAGCCGCTGACCCTCCGGGAGGTGGCCGAGGTCATCAGCATGCACGAGTCGACCGTGTCGCGGGTCACCAACGAGAAGTACGTTCAGACCCCTCGGGGAGTGCTCCCGCTCAAGTTCTTCTTCTCGAGCGCGCTCACCACCGCGTCCGGCGAGGATGCCAGCGCCCGGTCGATTCGAGCGAAGCTCCAGAAGATGGTTGGCGAGGAAGATCCGTCGAAGCCGCTGACCGACCAGCAGATCGTCCATCTGTTCAAGGAGCAGGGCATTCAGATCGCCCGCCGCACCGTGGCCAAGTATCGCGATCAGCTCGGGATCCTCCCGGCCCGGATGCGGAAACGGGTATGACCGCCGCCGACCACCTCGACGTCAGCGTCCTGGTTCCGGCGAAGGACGAGGTGGCGAACCTGCCCGAGTTCGTGCGGCAGTGCGCCGACTCCCTTGGGAAGGCGGGGTTCTCCTTCGAGGTGGTGATCATCGACGATGGATCCCGTGATGGCTCGCCCGAGGTCCTCAAACAACTCGAGGCGACCCACCCGTTCCTGAGGGTGGTTACCCATCGACGACAGCGAGGCATCGCCGACGCGCTCCGGAGCGGTGGCGACGCGGCCCAGGGCGACATCCTGGTGTTCTATCCGGCCGATCTGCAGTACCGCCCCGAAGACATCCCAACCCTGGTCGGACCGATCCTCGCGGGCGAGGCCGACATGGTCACCGGTTCGAAGCAGGGGAAGTACGAGAAGGCGTTCGTGAGCGGGATCTACAATCGGCTCTGTCGGTGGCTCTTCGGCGTCCAGGTCGAGGATCTCAACTCGGTCAAGGCCTATCGGGCCGAGATCATGCGGGTGGTCCCGATGCGGCCCGACTGGCACCGCTACATGGTGGTGATCGCCGCGGTGGAGGGCTACCGGCTGACGTCGCGACCAATCCCGCTCTATCCCCGAAACGCCGGCGCTTCCAAGTTCACTTGGACCCGGATCCCGATCGGGCTCTTCGACCTGCTCTCGGTCTGGTTCCTCCTCCGTTTCGGCCGGAAGCCGATGCTCTTCTTCGGCGTCTCGGGGGCGGTGCTGTTCTCGATCGGATTCCTCGGGGGCGTGGTAGCGCTGGTGCTCCGGTTCGGCTACGGGATCGGATTTCGGCCCCTTCTCAACCTGGTCGAGACGATGGTGATCAGCGGGATCGCCCTGTTCGGGTTCGGCTTCGTGGCCGAGCTGATCGCGGGATTTCGGGAGGAGATGCGCGAAGCCCGCCGCTACAACTCGGCCCCACCGGCCTAACGGCATGCGGGTGGTGTTCCTCACCCACAACTATCCCCGACATCCCGGCGACGTGGCGGGCGCCTTCCTCGCGCCACTGGCGATCGCCTTGAAGGGCCGCGGTCACGGGGTGCGCGTGGTGGCCCCCAGCGACGCCGGCCGGGGCGGCCGTGACGAGGTCGATGGAATCCCCGTCGTTCGGGTGCGGTACGGCGGGGCGGAGCGGGAACGATATGCGTACACCGGGCGGATGGAGGAGGCGGCTCGGTCGCCGGCCGGCTGGCTCGCGCTGATCCGACTCCACCGGGCCTTGCGCCGCGCGGCTCGAGCCGAGGCCGCTGGGGCAGCGGACGTCGTGATCCATGCCCACTGGTGGTTTCCCGCGGGTCTGGCGGCCCCGAGGGAGTTGCCCACGGTGGTCACCCTCCACGGCACCGATGGCCGGCTGCTCCGGCAACCGCTGGCCCGATGGCTGGCCCGGCGGGCGCTGCGGCTGCCGCGACGAATCACGGCGGTGAGTCGGGTCGTGGCGGAGGCCGCGGGGCGCGCCACGGGCCGCCCGCTCGAATCGATCCCGGTCCAACCGATGCCGATCCGTCCTGCCACCGAGCGAACGGGAGGCCCGTCCCGGGGCGGTGGGGGAATCGTGGTGGTGGCGCGGCTCACCGCCCAGAAACGGGTCGACCTCGCGATCGAGACCCTGAGGGAGCTGACCGGCCGGTTGCCCTCGCTGACGCTGACCATCATCGGCGACGGGGCCGAGCGTCCCGCGCTCGAGCGGCGTGCCGCCGAGCTGGGCGTGGCGGCGCGAATTCGGTGGCTCGGCCAACTTCCGCCCGACCAGGTGGCAAGCGCGATCGGGGACGCCGACGTCTCCCTGTTTCCCGCCCGCGACGAGGGACTCGGACTCACCGCCGTCGAGGCGCTCAACGCCGGGGTGCCGGTAGTGGCCTGTCGCGACGGCGGGGGGGTGCTGGACATCCTGGCGGAGCCGGGCGCTGGCACGGTCACCGACCCGACGGCCCCCGCCTTGGCCGCGGCGGTGGCCGCGCTGCTTCGACGGCCCGAGGCGCGAACGGAGGCCGCCGGCGCCGGGCGGGTCTGGGCCGACCGGCTCGATCCCGCCCGGGTCGCCGAGCGCTTCGAGGGGTGGTATCGGGAGGTTCGGAGTGGCTAACCGATGGGTGCGGCTGATCCGCGCCCTTCTTGGTCTCGCCATCTTGGTGTATGCCGCTCGGTTCCTGGTCCAGAACTGGGAGGCCATCCGGAGCGCCGATCTCGAGTGGCGGCTACGTCCGACTCTGATCGCCGCGAGCATCGCCCTGACGGTCGCGACGTACGCGATGCTGGTCGAAGGTTGGCGGCGAATGGTGGCCGGATGGGGCGTCTCGATCGGGTGGTGGCCGGCCGCGAGAGTGTGGGTGCTGTCGTCGATGGGGAAATACCTTCCCGGGAAAGTCTGGGCCATCGCCGGGATGGCGGTGCTCGGCAAGGAAGCCGGGATCGCCCCCACGGTCGCCACCGGGTCGGCGGTGTTGCTCCAGGTCGTCTCGATCGGCACTGGGGCCCTGGTGGTGGCCCTGACTGGGGCTCGCGAGCTCGAGGCGACGCAGCCGGGGGTTTGGGTCGGTCTCATCGCGATCGTCGGGGTAGCGCTGACATGCCTCGGGCTCGTCCTCTGGCCGGCCGGCGTCAACGCGGTGCTTCGCCGAGTGGTACCCGGGACCAACCTGACGCCTCCGGCCCCCACGGCGGTCCTGGCCGGCGTGGCGATCAACGCCGTCGCGTGGCTACTCTATGGAGTGGCGCTTCATCTGCTCGCGGCCGGCGTGTTCCCGGGACCGCGGCTGGGGCTCCTGGAGGCCACCGGGGCATTTGCCACGTCGTACCTGGCGGGGTTCCTTTTTCTCCTTGCCCCGGGCGGGTTCGGGGTCAGGGAGGTGGTCTTCGTCCTGGTCACCCAATCGGTGCTGGGGCCGACTCAAGCCCTGGCGCTCGCGGCGGTGTCGCGCCTGACCATGACGTGCGCCGATCTGCTGGCGGCGGCGCCTTTCGTGTTGACGCTGAGGAGGCATCGTGGGGACTGAGGGAATCCAACCGACCGAGGTCGCCCCCCGCCATGGCTGGGCGTTGGCCTTGGCCGTCTACCTGGCGGCCGCGCTGTCGCTGTGCTGGCCGATGTTCACGGGCCAGTTCCTCGCCGGTCCCTCGTCCGATCAATTCATCGCCGGGTATAGCTTCCGCCATTTCGCGGCGGAGTACTTCCGCGCCTATGGGTCGATTCCGCTTTGGAATCCGTTTCTCTTCGGTGGTTTGCCGTTCGTCGGCGCCGCCCATGGTGACATCTTCTACCCGACGACCATGCTGCGGTGGATCCTCCCGACCGACGTGGCGATGAACCTCGGTTTCGCCCTCCACATCGTCCTGGCGGGTTTCGCGATGTACGGGCTCCTCCGAACGTTGCGACTGTCGTTCGGCGGCGCGTTGGTGGGGGGCCTGACGTATCAGATGACCGGGATCGTGCTGTCGCTGGTGCACCCGGGCCACGACGGCAAGCTGTTCGTCTCGATGCTGGCGCCGGTGCTGTTCATGGGCATTGTCCGAGCGGTGCGCGATCGCGACTTCGCCGGGTACGGGATCATGGCGTTGGCGACGGGCCTCTCGCTGCAGGGCCACCCGCAGGCGAGCCAGTATCTCCTCGTCGCGGCCGCCCTCTGGGGCGCTTTCTGGACCTTCGGTTCGGAAGGCCCCCGCGGGCGGGATCGAATCCAGGTCATCGCCCTCGCGACCGTGGCGATGGCGATCGGTATCGGCCTGTACGCGGTCTACGCGCTGCCGATGCTCGAGTATGTCCCGTTCAGTCCCCGGGGCGACGGCGGTTACAACACGGGGTGGGAGCACGCCACCTCCTACGCGCTGCCGGCCAACGAGTTGCTCGGCGTTCTCCTGCCGAAGATCGATGGCGGAATCGGCAGCTACTTCGGGGCCAACGGACTCAAGCTCCACACGGAGTACTTGGGCCCCGTCGCCTTGGTCCTCGCGATCGCCGGGGTGGGCGGGAGCGACCGGAAAGTGGCCCGCTGGGGTCTCGCCACGGTCGGGGTCGTCTTCTTATTGGTGTCACTTGGCGGCGCCACCCCGTTCTTCCGGCTGTGGTACGAAATCGTCCCGATGGCGAAGCGGCTGCGCGCCCCGGGGATGGCGTTCTTCCTGGTCGCGATGGCGCTGGCCTTCTACGCCAGTCTCGGCGCCGAACGGTTGCTCCGGGGACTGGGCTCGACGAAGCGGGTGCTCGTGGCCGGCGGCGCGATCCTGGCGTTAGGTCTGCTCGCGATGGTGGGGGCTCTCCAGTTCCTCTCGGAAGACATCGCCCGCACGCCCGGGTACGAAGGATTCCTCGAGCTGGCGATCGCCAACCGGCCCACCCTCGAATCCGATGGCCTTCGCCTCGTGGCGATCACCGGCATCGGCCTGGCGGTGCTGTTCGCGGTCCTCCGAGGCAGGCTCGCGGGTTGGGCAGGGATCGCGGCGCTCCTCTTGGTGGGCGCCGCCGATTCGTGGCTGGTGACTCGGTCGTATTTCGTCTTCTCGCCAGGCGCCAGAACCAGCTTCGCCACCGATCCGATCATCGCGCGGATGAAGGAGGCTCCGATGCCATATCGGGTCTTTACCCCCGATGGCCCCTTACGCCAACTCAATCCTTACAACGGCGGCCGGCTGATGGCGGACGGCGTTCCGATCATATTCGGCTACCACGGCAACGAGCTGACGGACTACGACGAGCTCTTGGGAGGCAAAGGCCGCTGGGCGAATCAGGTCAATCTGAACCTTTGGAAGGCACTTGGCGTCCGCTTCGCGGTGCTCAATCAAGCCCAGGACCTTCCCGGGTTCCACCAGGTGCTCGGGCCGGTCGAGGTGGGGCAGGGGCGGACGGGTTTCCTCTACGAGGCCGACACCGTCCCACCGTACGCGCGGGTCGTTCGGGGCGCGGCGAAGCTGCCGGAGGCGCAGCTGGCCTCCACCGCCGCCGACGCCCGATTCCCGGTCGATCGGTTGGCCGTGCTTCCGGACACCTCGTCGCTGACCCCGGAACCGCTCGCGAATCAGCTGCCCGAGCCGTCCATGCTGGTGGCAAGCATAGCCGACTGGCGCCCCGGCCGGATCGCGGTGACCATTGCCGGCGCCAGTGAGAAGCCCGAGTATCTGATCGTGGCGGAGAACTGGTATCCGGACTGGACCGCGACCGTCGACGGCGTCGCGGTGACGGTGCATCGCGCTCAGAACACGCTGCTGTCCGTGGCGGTACCCCCGGGGGCCAAGAACGTGGTTTTTGCATTCCAGTCGGCCGCCTACCGACGGGGCAGGCTGATCAGTCTCGCGTCGTTGGCGGGGGTAGCGCTCCTGTTCGCCGTGCCGCTGATCCGCCGCAAGGGCCCAGGACATGGCTGAGCGGTTCCTCGTCATCCTGCCGACCTACAACGAGGCCGAGAACCTCGCCCAGATCGTCCCGGCGATTCTGGATCAGGACGAACGGCTCGAGGTGCTGGTCGTCGACGACGACTCGCCGGACGGCACGGGGGCCCTGGCCGACCAGTTGGCCGCGGCCTTCGCCCGGGTCCACGTCCTCCATCGAACGGCCAAGGAGGGTCTTGGCCGCGCCTACCTGGCGGGGTTTCGCTGGGGCCTCGATCGCGACTTCGCCCTGTTGTTCGAGATGGATGCCGATTTTTCCCACGATCCCAAGTTCCTCAAGCACCTGATCGCGGCCTCGACGCAAGCCGATCTCGTCCTCGGATCCCGCTACCACAGCGGGGTCAACGTCATCAACTGGCCGATGTCGCGGCTCCTCCTGTCGTACTGCGCCAACATCTACGTGCGGTGGGTCACCGGGCTGCCGTTGACGGACGCGACCGGTGGCTTCAAGTGCTTCCGGCGGGCCGTTCTGGAGGCGCTGCCCTTCGACCGGATTCGCTCGAACGGGTATGCCTTCCAGATCGAGATGAGCTTCCGGGCCTGGCGCAAGAAGTTCCGCCTGATCGAGATCCCGATCGTCTTCACCGATCGAGTCGAGGGAACCAGCAAGATGAACAAGGCCATCGTCCGGGAGGCGATCTGGATGGTCTGGTGGCTGTGGATCTCCGATCGTTTGGGCCGGCTATGAGCCGCCGCTTCTACAAGATGACGGGGTCGGGCAACGATTTCGTCTGCCTCGACGGCCAGGAGCACCAGCTGGCGGACTGGCCGCCCGAACGGATCAGGGAGGTATGCGACCGGCGCCGGGGGATCGGCGGCGATGGCGTCGTCCACCTCGACCGGCAGGAGGACGGGGCCATCCGGATGGTCTATTTCAACGCCGATGGTTCCCACGCCGAGATGTGCGGCAACGCGGCCCTCTGCACCACCCGCCTGGCGGTCCGACTTGGCCTCGCCGACCCCGCCGGAATCGAGTTGGCCACCGATGCCGGCCGGCTGTCAAGCCGATGCGTGGGGCCGGGGTGGGCCGCCGAACTCCAATTCCCGACGGCCAGCATCCCATTTCCAGTGGACATCGCCCTCGGCGCCGGAGAGCGGGCCGTCTTTCAGGGGACGGTCGGGGTCCCACACACGATCGTTCTGGTGGACGATGTTCGGTCGGTGGATGTCGAAGGACGGGGGCGGGCGCTCCGGTTCGACCCGGCCTTCGCACCCGCGGGGAGCAATATCAACTTCGTCGGGCCGGATCGAAGCGAGGAGGCCAGCTGGGCGCTGCGGACCTACGAGCGTGGGGTGGAGGCCGAGACGCTGGCCTGCGGCACGGGGACGGTGGCGGCCGCGCTAGCGTTCGCCAGCCAGGGGCTCTGCGGGCTGCCGGTCCGGATCCGGTCGGGCGGTGGCTCGGTCTACGCGGTTACCGGGCAGCTGGGGGCCAGCGGGGCGACGGATGTCTGGCTTTGCGGGGAGGGACGGCTCGTCTTCACGGGGGAGTTCGATTGACCGAGTTACCCACAGTTATCCACGTTTGTACTTAACATAATACATCTTATACGACATTCAGCCTAGGGCACTGAAAAAGGGCCCTGGATGGCTCCAGGGCCCCTCGTCTGATCGGGATCGAGCCGCTTTCGCCCTGCTAGCTGCGCCCCAGCGTCATCTCGGCGAGCCGGACCTGGGCCTCCGCGACCCCCGCGGCTTCCTTCGGATAGTCCTTGACGATGCCCTGGAGTACGGCGATGGCCTCCGGCGCCTTGCCCTGCAGGCGGTAGCTGCGGGCCGCGGCTAGCAGCGCATCGACCTTCCGGAAACCCTCGGTGGCCAACTCGGCGGCCTTGAGGTACTCCGGGGTCGCCTCGGCGGATTTCCCGGCGTTCTCGAGGGCCATCCCGAGGTGGGCATGCCCGGCCGAGGCAAACTTCGCCGGCGGGTTCGTTGCCAGGAACTTGCGGAGCTCGTCCACCGCCAACTGGGCCTGGCCCGACATCAGCCGAACCTGGTTCAGGGCCAAGGTGGCCTCGTAGGCCGCGTCGGTTCCGGCGTAGGTCTGAGCCACCTTCTGTAACTGGCTCGACGCCTCCGGGAAATTCGAGGCTTCCATGGCCGACCGGGCCCGGTCGAGCACGTCGATGGCCTGGGTCTGCTTTCGGCGTCCGCTCTCGACGACGTACCAGCCGATCAGGCCCAGCACGAAGACCGATCCGGCCCCGATCGTGATGACCTTCTGATGACGCCGGAGGGACGCGAGAAAGTCAGATTCGGCCTCAATGACCGCTGGAGCGGCCTTGGGCTTGGTCTCGGTGGCTGGAGCGGCAGTAGTTCCCATACACCCAACGTGGCGAGGTGATCTCGGCGACAGAACTCTAAGATAACACGCCCCCGAGAGGATTCGAACCTCCGGCCAACGGTTTAGGAAACCGCTGCTCTATCCATCTGAGCTACGGGGGCCAGGCCGGGAAATCTGGCGTCAGGCGGCTGGACCTTCCAGGGGTCGTCGCCGAATGCCCTTCCAAGCGCAATTGGTAACAACGCCGATTGTCGCGGAGAATTCGGATCACCTGCTGCCGTTAACCATCTGGTATACCAGATGTTGGATCGTTCGCCTAAAGCGATACTTCCAGACTGGCCTGACGGCCCCCCGGGAACCGTCGGAGCGTTTCCCCGGGGGCAGCTCGGCTCAGCCGGCGCCACCCGGTCAGGCGAAGTCGTCCGCGCGGTGAATCGAGCGTCGGGAAGGTCAACCAAATCGATGGGATCGAGACGGGGCGTCCTCCTCCGAAGGGGCCGGCTCGACATCGACCCGGTCGACCCTACCACCGTGCGGGCCGCGTCGCAGGGCGGATTCGAACGCCAGATGCGCGCCCTCCGGGCCTGAGGCGAATGCCACGACGGTCCCGTCATCGAGGTTCATGACCCAGCCCGACAATCCGAGCCCCGACCCGGCCCGACAGGTATAGGCTCGAAAGCCGACGCCTTGGACCAGGCCCAGGATCCGGTACCGCTTGCCCGAGGCGCTCACGGCTCGGTCGGGCGGGCCATCTTCGCTTTGACGATCTCGACCACCATGGGCATGACCGAGAGGATGATGATCGCGATGATCACCATCCCGAAGTTTTCCTTGACCACCGGGAGATTGCCGAAGAAGTACCCGGCCCAGACGAACAGGCCGACCCAGACGATTCCGCCCACCACGTTGTAGAGAAGGAACCTCGAGTAGGTCATCCGCCCGACCCCGGCCACGAACGGCGCGAAGGTCCGAACGATCGGGACGAAACGGGCCAGAATGATCGTCTTCCCGCCGTGCTTCTCGAAAAAGGCGTGGGTCCGGTCGAGGTAGCTCTTCTTGAGCCAACGGATCTCCCCGGTGAACGCCCGGGGGCCGATCCACGCCCCCACCCAGTAGTTCACGGTGTCGCCGAGGATCGCCATCGCGCTGAGGAGCCCGAACAAGATCCACGGATTCAGGCTGCCGAGCCCAGCGAAGGCTCCGGCCGCGAAGAGCAGCGAGTCGCCCGGCAGAAGCGGCATCACCACCAAGCCGGTTTCCGCGAAGACGATCGCGGCCAGGATCCCGTAGGTCCCCGGCCCGAATTGCCGAATCAGCTCACCAAGGTGCTTGTCGAGATGGAGGACGAAGTCCATGAACCATCGGATCAAGTCAATCATGGGCCCTTTTCCTTGCGATTGTCGTGCCGACCGGTCCGACCTTATCCCGGGAAGCCGAACTGGCCCAGGAGCGGAACGAATCGGACGTCGGAGAGAGTCGTGACGGTGGTGCCTTCGGCCGTCTTGTCGACCCGGACGAGGGTTTGTTCGCCCCGAGGGCCGATCGGGACCACCATCCGGCCGCCGACCGCCAGTTGCTCGATGAGCGGGGCCGGGACCTCAGGCGAGGCCGCCGCGACCACGATGGCGTCGAATGGGGCGAGGGACCGCCACCCGAGGGTTCCGTCCCCCACGATGACCGTGACGTTGCGGATCCCGAGGTCCTTGATCGTCTCTCGCGCCTGGGTGGCGAGGCTGGCGATCCGCTCGATGCCAACGACGTTCCCGGCGACCTGGGCCAGCAGCGCCGTCTGGTAGCCTGACCCGGTGCCCACCTCGAGGACTTTCTCCTTGCCGGTCAGTCGGAGCTCCTGGATCGAGCGGGCCTGCACCCAGGGTTGGGAGATCGTCTGCCCCGCGCCGATCGGCAAGGCGGAGTCCTCGTAGGCCCGGTGCCGGACCGCATCGGGCACGAACCGGTGTCGCGGCACCGTCGCGATGGCCCTGAGGACCGCCAGGTCCCGGATCCCTTTGGCCTGGAGGGTCTCGACGAGGTGCTGGCGGTACCCGCCGTAGCTGTCGGGAGCGCCTAGAGGCTGAGCGACCATGTCCGGACGGTGTCGATGAGAGGATAGTGGGTCAGGTCCATGTGGAGCGGCGTCACCGAGATGAACCCGTCTTTCACCGCCTGGTGGTCGGTGTCCGCGTCGCCGGTCCAGGTCACGTCGCCCCCGCCGATCCAGAGCACTTCCCGCCCCCACGGATCGTTCATCCGGGTGATCGAGCTGGAAAAGAAGCGGCTGCCGAGTTTGGTAACCCGGATGCCCTGGACCTCCGACGCATGACGGCGTGGCAGGTTGATGTTGAGCAGCGTATCGGTCGGGAAGTTCTCGATCGCGGTGATCTGGCGAATCAGCCGAATCAGAATCACCTCGTAACTGGCGATCAGCTCCGGGTCCCGGCCCGCGAACGAGAACGCGATCCCGGGCACGCCGAGCGTCACCGCCTCCATCGCCACGCTGACGGTCCCGGAGTAGAGCACGTCTTCGCCCATGTTGGGGCCGTGGTTGATCCCCGAGAAGACGAAGTCGGGCCGGTCCGGCAGGAGAGCGCCGATCGCCAGCAGGACGCAGTCGGTCGGGGTCCCGTCGACCTGGAAGGCGCCGTCGGGCGTCCGGGTCGGGCGGAGCGGTCGGTGGAGCGTGAGCGAGTGCGAGGTGCCACTCTGCTCCCGATCGGGCGCCACCACGGTCACCCGGCCGACCTGCCGGCAGGCGTTGGCGAGAACGCCGATGCCGGGCGCGAAGATCCCGTCGTCGTTGGAGACCAGAATGTTCATGTCGTTAGGCCGCTGGTTCGTTGGTGGACGGCGCCCGTCGCTTCGGCGTCTTGCCGTCCAAGGTTTCGAGGACCGCGGTGAGAGCGTCGCGGATCTCTCGCAAGGTCTGACGCGAGGCGGCCTTGGCCGCCTCACGCTTGAGTTCGCCCGAGCGCCGGAACTGCTCGACCCGTTGGCGGGCGCCCTCGATGGTGTACTTCTCGGCGTAGAGGAGATGCTTGACGAGGAGGATCATCTCCACTTCGCGGCTCTTGTAGACCCGGTTGCCGGAGCGGTTCTTGGCCGGGCTGAGAAAGCGAAACTGGCTCTCCCAATACCGGAGGACGTGCGGTTTCAGATCGGTGAGGGCACAGACTTCGCCGATCGAGAAGAACTCCTGGGTCGGGCGTGGGTTCACGTCAGTGCTCCGCCTTCAGGTCCCGTTCGATCAACTCGCCGATGGCCTGGCGCGCCGGTTTTCCTCGGAAGAGAACCTCGGCGACTTCGGTCGCGATCGGCAGCTCGACGCCATGCCGAGCACCGAGTTGGACCGCCGCAAGCACCGTGTTGGCCCCCTCGGCCACGGTTCGGTGAGCCCGCCGGTAGCTGTCCAGGGTCTCGCCATGGGCCAGGGCCACCCCGAGGGTCCGGTTCCGGCTCAGCGATCCACCGGTCGTCAAGATCAGGTCACCGAGGCCGGCGAGGCCCGCGAAGGTCCGCGGATCGGCCCCCATTGCCACGCCGAGTCGGGTCATCTCCGCGAGGCCGCGGGTGATCAACGCGGCGCGGGGGTTGTGCCCCAGCCCGAGCCCCTCGAGGATGCCCGCCGCGATCGCGATCACGTTCTTGAGGGAACCGGCGAGCTGGGTGCCGATCACGTCCCCGTTGGTATAGACCCGGAAATACGGGGCGGCGAACAGCTCCTGCACCGTCCGGGCGGCTGCGGGATCCGCCGACGCGGCGACCACCGCGGTTGGCTGGCCCTGAAACACCTCGATCGCGAAGCTGGGACCCGACAGCGCCACGAAGCGATGGAGCGGCAGCACCTGCGCCGCGACGTCGGACATCAGATCGAGGGTCTCGGGGTCGATCCCCTTGGTGGCACTGACGATCAGTGGATTCGGGCCGAGCGCCGGCGCGAGCTGTCCGAGCACTCGGCGGGTGGCGTGACTCGGCGAGCCGATCACCACGGCGTCGACCCCGGCCACCGCCGTCGCGAGATCGCCGGTCGCCGCAAGGCTGGGAGCCAACGAGCAGCCCGGAAGGAACAGGGTGTTCTCGTGGCGCTCGTTGATCGAGGTCACCACCTCGGCCTCGTAGGCCCACAGCGTCACCCGATGACCTTTCCGGGCCAGCAGGTCGGCGAGGGTGGTGCCCCAACTGCCCGCCCCGATCACCGCCACGCGGCTCATGGTTTGGCCGCTCCGTCGGGACGCCCGAACCGGTTCTCGGTGCCGGCGATCAGCCGGGCGATGTTCGCTCGATGCATCACCACGACGAAGAGGCCGAGACCGACCAGGACCCAGTGGGCCGGTCCGAGTCCGGGGTGGAGCCAGCGGGCCACCAGCGGGAGGGCGAGGGACGCGGCGATGCTGCCTAACGAAACGTAGCCGGTGGCCCGGACCACCAGCGCCCAGATCCCGAGACATACCAGCGTGGCCCACGGGGCGATGCCGAGCACCACTCCGGCCGCGGTGGCGACTCCCTTGCCTCCCTTGAACCGGACGAACACCGAGAAGACGTGCCCGAGCACCGCGACCAGGCCGAGCAGGATCGGGATCCACGGTCCGCCCCCCGCCCGCGGGCCGAACAGCCAGACCGGGATCGCCCCCTTGGCGGCGTCGAAGAGACCGACCGGGATCGCGTACCGCCAGCCTAACGAACGATAAAGGTTGGTCGCCCCGAGGTTCTTGCTGCCGACCTGACGGAGGTCGACCCCCTTGGCAAAACGGGCCACCAGGAAGCTCGTCGGGATCGCCCCGAGGAGATACGCGGCGAGGGCCCACAGCCCGAACGTCATCGCCCCTTCCGCGCCCGAAAACGCAGTCGGAGGGGCACGCCCGCGAATCCCCAGGCGGCCCGGAACCCGTGGAGCAGGTAGCGCTGGTAGTGCTCGACGACGTCGTCGGGGCGATTGCTGATGATGATGAACAATGGCGGCGCGACGGAGACCTGCGAGGCGTAGAGGAGCTTCACCTCGTCGCCTTCCTTCTGGGGCGGCTGATTCCGGGCCACCAGGGCCTCGAGCACCTGGTTGACCTCGGACGTCGTGATCCGCTTTTGGCGCGACTCGGCCACCTCGAGGATCAGGTCGAGGATCTTCCGAGCCCGTTGCCCGGTCTCGGCCGAGACGTAGATGAACGGCACGTCGGCCAGGAACGGGGCCTTCTCGGTGACCACGTCGAAGCCCCGCTTGGCGGTGTTGGGGTCCTTCTCCTCGATCAAATCCCACTTGTTGACCGCGAGGATCAGTCCCGAGCCCCGGTCCCATGCTTCGGTGGCGATCCGGAGATCCTGGGCGTGGACCCCGGCGGTGGCGTCGATCACCAGGATGGTGACGTCGGCCTGCTCCATGGCGCGCCGGGTCCGGACGGTGGAATAGAACTCGACGTCGTCGTCGACCCGGGCCTTGCGCCGGAGCCCGGCGGTATCGATGAACCGGATCGACTTGCCGTGATATTGGAGCATCGAATCGACCGCGTCGCGGGTGGTGCCCGCCACCGGCGACACCACATAGCGATCCTCGCCGAGCAACTTGTTCGCGAGCGACGACTTGCCGACGTTAGGCCGGCCGACGATCGCGACCCGGATGTCGGTCCCTTCGCCGCTGTCGTCGGCCGGGGGGAGTTTCTTGACGATCTCGTCCAGAAGATCGCCGCTGGCCTTCCCGACCGCCGCCGAGACCGGGAGCGGATCGCCCAACCCGAGGGCATAGAACTCGTACTGGTTGGGGAAGCTCGGCAACGCGTCGACCTTGTTCGCCACCAGGAGCACCGGACGCTTGGCGCGGCGCAGGTAGGGAGCGATCGCCTCGTCGAGCGGATGGACCCCGCTCTTGGCGTCGACCACGAAGAGGATGAGATCGGCCTCCTCCACCGCCAACTCCGCCTGGCGGCGAATCGCCCGGTCCATCGGCTCGCTCGAGTCGGGAACCAGGCCGCCGGTGTCGACGATCCAGAACGACCGGCCGTTCCACTCGGTCTCGCCGAAATGCCGATCCCGCGTGGTCCCCGCCTGGTCGGCCACGATCGCCTCCCGGCCGCCCACGAACCGGTTGAAGAGCGTCGACTTGCCGACGTTCGGCCGCCCGACGATGGCAACGGTCGGCTTACTCATCGAGGGCGTCGGCGAAGGACTTGGAAAACCGGACCGGCATCGGCAGCTGGGCGATCAGGGCGTCGGCCTCGAGGTTGTCGATGAAGAGGCGATCGTCGTTGATCGATTCACCGGGGATCAAGGCGAACTGGAGATCGCGACGGTCGCGCAGCGCCTCGACGATGTCGCGGCCCGGGAGCAATCCGGCCGTGGTCACCCGGGCGCCGAAGATCGAGTTGGTCACCGGAATGAGCTCGAGGTCGGCTTGACTGGCTTGGGCGAGGGGTGCGAGGACCTGAGGCATCAGGGGAGCCATCGAGGTACCGGTGACGACTCCGATCCGCTGGCCACGCCAGGCCTGGAAGCCCTCGGCCGCGTCGGCGATCGCGGCCTGGAGGAAGCGGACGGCTCCGACGCCGTTTTCAACCTGGTCAAAGCTGCCATAGATGCTGGCCGGCGGGAGGTCGCGGCCGGCCCGGAGGTACAGTTCGTCCGCGCCGTACACCCAGGTGGTGCCTCGCTCGCGCCGGGCCCGATCCCCCCATCGCTCGAGCGTGTCGATCGCCCGGCCGCATTCCTCGGCGGTCGGCTCGCGGCAGAGGTGGTGTTTGCTGTATTCGGTGAGCCCCACGGGCACCACCGAGACGCTGAGCACCGACGGACCGAACCGGAACAGGTCCTCGAGTGACCGCTCGAGCACCGGGCCATCGTTGACCGCCGGGGACATCACGATCTGGGTATGGAACTGGATCCCGTGCCCGGCGAACTGCTCCAGCTGGGCGAGCACGTCCGGCGCCGTCGGGTTGCGGAGGAGGTAGCGCCGGGTCACCAGGTCGGTGGCGTGGACCGAGACGTAGAGCGGCGACAGCCGATAGGCGATGATCCGCTCGACGTCCTTGGGTTTGAGGTTGGTCAGGGTCGCGAAGTTGCCGTAGCGGAACGACAGCCGGTAGTCATCGTCCCGGATGTAGAGCACGTCCCGGAGGCCGATCGGGTTCCCATCCACGAAGCAGAAGTCGCACCGGTTGGCGCAACGGCGAATCCGAGGTGGCTCCAGGGTGAGCCCGATCGGGTCGTCGAGGTCTTTCTCGACGTCGATCTCGAGCTCCTGACCGTCCGGCTGGCGGACGTGGAGGGTGAACTCCTCGTCGGCGGTGTGGAACTCCCAGTCGAGGAAATCCTCGAGCTCCTGATCGTTGACGCTGACCAACTCACTGCCGGGAGCGAGACCGAGCTCGTCGGCAATGGAGCCAGGGACAACGGAGGCGACGCGGATCACGGAAAGCCAGGGTTTCGGGACACGGGACTGGTGGTTTTGAGCCGCCGGTAAGATCGCCGTATAGCCTTATTTTTTCAAGACTTAACCCACTCGGCTTCATCTGATTTCGAGCCGTGGACGGGGAAAACGGAAAACCGGCCACCCCGTTTGGAGTGGCCGGTTTCGGTAAGAGCGGGCGACGGGGGTCGAACCCGCGACCTCAAGCTTGGGAATCGTCTAGCCTCTGGTGACTCGGGTTGCTCCGAGTTATCCGGGCGAGGCCTCAACTGCTGCTCAGGGCGTCGGTTAGGCCGTTTCGGGGGGTGAGTGGCACGAAGGCTTGGCGTCGTTGGTGCCGGGCGTTAGTGGCACTTTCGCCCGTCCATTGTCACTGATCCTGCCACTGGCGATCGGCCTCGCTAGCTTGCCGGCCACGAGGAACGACGACGGGGGCACCTTCCCGCTCGACGCCCTACCCGCCCTGGCTGGCCCGGTGCGGTCCCAACGGAACCTGACTGACATCGTTCAGCCTTTAATGGGGCAAATCGCGGTCAGTTTGGGCCCCCCTATCTCTTATCCCCATGCAGATGGCGGAACGAGTTAGACTGAGCGACGCCGGGGAGTGTCGGCCGCAGCGGTGGCGATCCGGTGGGTGCTGGAGCAACGTGGCGTCGCGGCGGGCGATCGTCGGCTGCCGCAAAGCCGAACACTTCCGGAAGATCGAGTCGGTGTTCGGTTGGCGGTTCGAATCGGGGGACGCGGCGGAGTTGGCCTCGGTCCTCGGGGGCCTCCCCGGGCCGGTCGGCGATGTGTATGAGGCGGAGCGTGTGTCAGGAGGACGCCATGCGGCGATCATGCGGTACGATCTCAACGCTAGAACCCATGACGGGGTCCCGGCGAGCTGACTCAACCGCACTTACCGCGTGGTCTGTCTTCTTCGAGACCCTGCCACATAACCCACTCTTGGCGAATCTCTCTCAGGCCGGTAGCTTGGTAAGCGCCAGTCCAAGCGACCCCAACGGAGAAACGACGATGAAGCGCGTCCTCGCGGCACTCGCCCTGGTGACCTCCTCTGCCTTGGCCCAGGACCAACCTCGCGTTTTCGTCGCGTCCGCGGAGACCGTGGATGCGTCAAACTCGAAAGACAAGGCGAAGCAAATTGATTTCGGCGTTGCTCTATCCGCAGCATTGATGAAGAAGAAGGTCCCGGTTCTCGTGGTCACCGACTCAAGCAAAGCCCAATGGATCATCAGGAGTGCCTCCTCCCAGAGGGAGGAAAAGACTGGCACAAAGATTTTCAAGTTGGCGATGGGAAATTACTCCGGGAACACGCATTTCGAAGGGACCATCCAGGTCATCGACATCGAGAGCAGCGCCGTTCTTTACGCATACAACGTGAAAAAGGGCAACTTCCAGTCTGCGGCTGAGGCATTTGCTAAGCATTTCAAGGGCGACTATCTGGAGAAGCAGCAGTAGCAATCGGGATGGCACCGGCCGACGAAGCGTCAGGCTTGCTGTAGTTGGCGCTGATCAAACGGTGTAACCGACGTCCTTCGGCTTAGTACGGCCCCAAAATGAGCACCGAGGGTCGGCAAGTGACAAGAACCAACTGCCCACGGTGAGCCGCCAACCAACGCCGGTGCTCTTTGTAACGGCGAGAATGCCCGAGGCGATGGTCGAACTCGCACGCCCTTGCCGGCGGGTGGATTTTTAGTCTCGGCGCCGAGTGCGCGGGGGCCACCAGTTATTCTGGGACCACGACCTGACTGCCCTTGCTGGCGCTCACTCGCCAGCCCCCGGCGCGGCGGACCATTGTGCTCAGGCTAGCGCCCTTGAGGGTTCGCGGCCGCCCAGCTGAGTCGGGCAGAGCCTGGTGCCAAGTCATCGCCGTAACGGCCGCGTCGCGGGTTGGCACCTAGACGAAGACGGTGTCGAGGATAGGGGCCTGGTAGGGCTGGCGGCCGGCGAGCATCCGAAGATCGCCGCGGAACGGGTTGGGCACTCGAAGGTCACGCTGACGCTCGACACCTATTCGCGTGTTCTCCCCGGCCTCGAGGAGCGGGCGGCCGAGCGACTCGAGGCCGTCGTCGGATATCAGCCGCCCCAAGAAATGCGGTCCCGGTGAGGCCGCAGCTGCTTGTAACTGTACCGCATCCGGTTTCCTGGACAAGATGCCGGCCTAATTAGGCGGCCAGCGGCATGAATGCGCGACGGACCTCGACCGGGGTCCGATAGCCGTGCCGTGCGAGCAGCCATGCCTGGTTGTACCGCTCGATAAACGCGCCGATCACCTGCCGCGC
>JBJXGT010000025.1:0-34647 GCA_046160105.1 Gemmatimonadales bacterium
CCCCCCCCCTCTGGTATTCTGGTTCGCGCGGCCGCCGGCCGCGAGCAGCCGTCGATTTTAGGATCGCTTTCGTTGGTGCCACGCCGCCAACACCGTGCGCTCCTTCTCTTCGGTGAGGCCGGCGTTCTTGACGACTTGGGCCCGGGTGGTTTCCGGGAGACCCTGGAACCAGACCAGGGCGTCGACCGCGCTCGTTCCCAACGGGCGAAAGGTGAGGCCCGCGGCGACGGCTTTGGCGTTGCTGGTCTTCGAGATCACGTGTTCGGGGTCGGTGGCGGGAATCCAGGTCGGCATCTCGCCCCAAGGGGTCACCTGCTGGGCCGCCAGAAAGTCGGCTGGCACCCAGGTGAACCGCAGCGCCTTGTCGCCGCTCAGCGCGCCGCGAATGCCGGCCAGCTGCTCCGCCATCGTCATCGGCGAGCGGGGGCCGCAGGCGTTGAAGGTCCCCATGGCGCGGTTCTCGACCATCCGAATCGTCCACTCCGCCAGATCGCGAGTGTCGATGATCTGGACCGGGTCGCTTCCGTCGCCCGGGGCGAGGATCTCGCCGCCTTTGTCGATCCGATAGGGCCAGTAGCCGAACCGAAAGGTGCCGTCCCCCGGGCCGACGATCAGCCCGGGGCGAATGATCGTGGTCTGATCGCCGAACCATTTGCTCGCCTCCCGCTCCGAGGCGGTCTTCATCCGGCCGTACAGGGTCTCGAAGTTCTTGCTGAACTGCTCCTGGGTCACGGTCAGCGGGTCGCCGTCGCGATACTCGACCAGCGGCGATGTCTCGACGATCGAGGACTGGCCCGCTGGGTCGTATACCGAGATCGTCGAGATGAAGACGTATTGGCCGACGTGGCCCTTGAGGAGCGACGCCGCATCTTTGACCCAGAAGGGCAGGGTGGTCGGGTTGTCGATCACCACATCCCAATCCCGTCCCTTGAGCGCGTCGAGTTGACGGAGGGCCCGGTCACCCTTGAGTTCCTCCACCCCCTTGGGCAGCCGCTCGTTGCGACGCCCCCGGTTGAACACGGTGACGGTGTGTCCCCGCGCCAGCGCATAACGCACTTGATGCGGCCCGGTAAGCCCCGTCCCTCCAAGGATGAGAATCTTGAGCCCCTGCGCCCTGCGTCCTGCGCCCGGCGCCCTGGCCGCCGCCACCCCGACTCCCGCCGCGATTCCCAAGAACTCCCGCCGATCGACGTTCGTCATGCCGCTCCCCGCGCGCTGCGCTGGTATTGACCGGGCGGAACCCCGGTCAGTCGTTTGAAGAACCGGGTGAGGTGACTCTGGTCCGCGAACCCGGTCAGGAACGCCACTCGAGACACCGGGTACCCGTCCCGCAATAGCTGGATGGCCCGGTTGACGCGGACCTGTTCGAGATAGGCATAGGGGGGCAAGCCGGTCGCGGCCCGGAAAGAGCGAATCAGGTGGAAGACGCTCAGCCCCGCCAGCTCGGCCAGCGTCGCGAGGCGAACCTGGGTCGCATAACGGGTCTCCAGGTAGGCCCGGACCCGTCGGACGGCCTCGCTCTGATCCGGCTCGATGACATCCGCTCGGCGGTACCGTCGTCCGAGATCGGTGAGCGCCACG
The DNA here is from genome assembly GCA_046160105.1 of Gemmatimonadales bacterium. GTDB lineage: Bacteria > Gemmatimonadota > Gemmatimonadetes > Gemmatimonadales > GWC2-71-9 > SHZU01. Next base: position 1,582 of record JBJXGT010000025.1, read on the forward strand.
CGGAGCCGTTCCGCGGCGGGCGCGTCGGGGCCCGCTCCGAGGGCGCGGTGAACCGCCACCAACTCCTCGGCCAGCTTCGCATCGCCGACGACCGGCGTCGCGAGCCAACCGGGGCCGGTCCATCCGCACCCGGCCTCGAGGGTTTCCGGGCGGACCAGGAAGGAGCGATAGGTCGACCCCGCGCCACCCGCCGGTTCTCCGGCGTGGAACTCGCCCGGCCGGAACACGACGATCGACGGCGCACCAACCCGGAAGCGGCCGCCCTGGCAGCTCACCAGCCGCTCGCCGGAGACGATCACCCCGATCTCCACCTCTTCGTGGGCATGCGGATGGGTCGACCGGCCGAGAAACTCGGCTTCGACCAGATCGAGGCCGCCCAGGGCCCGAACCCGGTCGACGGCGACGCGGTCGGCGGGATGGACGCGGCGGATGGGGCTGGATAGAGCGGGCATGCTACCAAGTCATACGGAGCGGCCGGCCGTGGGGTTCACCGACCTGCGCAACGAGGTTCCAGATCTGCTGGCTGCGGTGCGTAGGCGCGCCGGGCGCCGGAGCAATATCATTCAAGCGGGTATCCGCACGGACCGCGACCCTACCGCGACGTCGATCATCTCCAACCGGACACTCGGACTGATCGGTTCGGTTCGACTCTCGACCCCCTGCCACCGGATGGCGCTCATGCCGCTCGCTCCTCGCCCGCTCATCACGGCCTTTCTCCTCGCCGCCGGATGGCGCGGGTCGGTCGCCGCGCAGACAACGACCACTCTGTCGCTGACGGCGCCGATGCGCGCCGCGGTGATCGATTCGGCCGTCGCGCGGCTCAACCGCCTCTATGTCGAGCCGGACACCGCCCGGCTGATCGGCGAGGGGGTCCTAGCCAAGCTGAAGGCCGGCGGCTACGACCGGCTCGAGAACCCCGCCCAGTTCGCGGAGGCCGTGACCAAGGATCTCCGGGCCCTGAACGGCGACCTCCACCTGAGCCTCAGCTATCAGCCCAATCCCGGCAATCCGACCGTGCCGGGGGGCGGCGATCCGCGGCACCAGAACTTCGGGGTGGCCCGAGCCGAGATCCTCGAAGGCAACGTCGGGTATCTCGAGATCACCGGCTTCATGGGGGCCCCGGGGTATCGAGACGCGGTCGTCGACGCGCTTCGGCTCCTCTCCCGAACCGACGCGATGATCATCGACGTGCGCCGCAATCCGGGCGGCAGCGGCGAGATGAGCCACTTCGTGTTCAGTCACTTCCTCGGGGCCACGCCGGTGCCCACCATCCGGGTCAAACGCCGGCCGCCCTCCGAGGCGATCGTCCGGGAAAGCCTGGCGGAGGTGCCCGGCCCCCGGCGGCCCGAGGTGCCGCTGTTCGTGCTCACCAGTCAGGGCACCGGCTCGGCCGCGGAGGAGTTCAGCTTCGTGCTGAAGAACCAGAGGCGCGCGACGATCGTGGGGACCCGGACCGCCGGGGCGGGGCACATGGTCACCTTCGCCCCGATCGTCCACGGGTTCCTGTTAGGCGCCTCGATCACCCGGGTGTCCGATCCGGCGACCGGCAAGGAGTGGGAGGGGGTCGGTGTCCAGCCGGATCTCGCGGCCCCGGCCGCGCACGCGTTAGTGGCCGCCCATGCGGCCGCGGTGCGGGCGATCGGGACCACCGCCGACCCGGCCCGGCGGGCGGTCCTCGGCCGGCTCGGGGCGTGGCTCGACGGGCGGCTACGCCCCCCGCCGCCGCCGGCCGAGCTCGGGCGGTGGACCGGTGGCTACGAGGGCCGGACTGTCTCCCTTCAGAACGGCGCGCTCCACTATGCCCGCCGCGGCGGCGCCATGGGCGAGCCGCTCGTGGCGTTAGGCGGCGGGCGGTTTGCGCTCGGGGCCACCCAGTATCTCTTCGAGGAGCGAGACGGGGTGGTCACCCTGGTCGTCGAACAGCCCGACGGAACCCGGATCACCTTCCGGAAAACCGACTGATCGGGCGGTCAACATCGTTCTAGTGGCGCTCGACGGCACCGGGTACGCTACGGTTCCCTCGACCCGGGGTGCCCGTTTGCCGCGATCCATCTTGGTCGGTCTTGTCATCCTCGCCCTGAGCTCGGCCCCGGGCCGCCCGGTGGCGGCCCAAGGAATACCCTATCCAGGTCCCGGCTATGCCCGTCACGAGTTGGCGCCCGGAGTCTGGGCGTTCGTCTTCGACAATCCGCTCGGCGACAAAGCCAACGTCGACGGCTCCTCACTGGTCGTCATCAACGACGACGACGTGGTGGTCGTCGATGCGCAGTGGAGCCCACGGGCGGCCCGGATGGTCCTCGCCGAAATCCGGAAGCTGACCCCCAAGCCGGTCCGCTACGTGATCACCACCCACTGGCACGGCGATCACTGGTTCGGCAACCAGGTGTACCGGGAGGCGTTTTCGGGGGTCGAGTTCGTCGCCCATCCCAATACCCTCCTCGATCTGGAGAAGGAGGAGATCCCCTCCCTCGAGCCGACCCGGATCACCGCACTCCCGGGGATGATCAAGGACCTCGAGGGTCGATACGCGAAGGGGGTCCGCCGCGATGGGAAGCCGTTCAGCCGCGATGATTCCGTTCAGGTCGCCACCCAGATCGGGGCGCTCGGCTGGGCGACCGCGGCGATGGCCGAGATCCGGCCGGTGCGCCCGACCCTCCTGGTCGCCGATTCCCTGGTCCTGCGGCGCGGCGAGCGCACCATCGTGGTTCGGTACCTCGGCCGGGGCAATACCCGGGGCGACCTCTCGGTGTGGCTGCCCCGGGAGCGGATTCTCGCCACCGGCGACCTGCTGGTCAACCCGGTTCCCTATTCGTTCGGTTCCTACCTGAGCGAGTGGGTCGAGACGTTAGGCGGGCTCCGACGCCTGCCGGCGGCGGCGGTGGTGCCCGGCCACGGCGACATCCAGCGGGACTGGGCCTATCTCGATCTGGTGGTCGAGGCCCTGGGATCGGCGGTGGCGCAGGCGAAGGCGGCGGTGGCGAAGGGGTTGGACCTCGAGGCCACCCGCAAAGCGGTCGACCTGTCGGCGTTCCGGCGCCGGTTCGCGGGCGACCACGACGGCAAAGGGCGAGCGTTCGACGCCTTCTTCAACACCCCGGTGGTCGAGCGCGCCTGGATCGAAGCGCGGGGCGAGCTCGACCGGACCAGGTGACCGAGGCGCCTAACGAGGTTGCTTGATCGTCGCGGCCACCCAGTCGGGCAGCCCGACGCCATCGACCACGGTCGAGTAGAACTCCGCCCGAGTCAGAATGGTGTGGTCCTGGCTCGGAATCAGGTAGCGGCGAAAGGTCGGCACCGCCGCCTGGATCTCGTCGAGGTTCGCGGTCAAGAGCGGGGCCAGCGGAGTGCCGGTGATCCCGAGAAGCGCCAGGAACTGGACCTGGACATCGTCGCGGTCCTGGTTGATCTGGGCGAGCCGGAGCCCGGGCCGGGCCCGGCCAGCCGCGATGTAGAGGGATTCGAAGGTCAGGCCGGTCGAGTCGATCCGGGCGAACTCCGGTCGGTCCCCGATCGCGCCCGGGACGCCCCACAGCCGGAGGATGCCGGGAATCCTGGGCGACCGATACCCACCCGCCCCATCGCCGATCCCGGTGACCCGAGCGCGCGGATACGCGGCCGCTAGCCGGGTCGCGTAGACCGGGACCGGAATGGCCCCGGCACTTCCCCCGGCGACCACGATCTCGGCGGGCTGGCGGACCTCCGCCTGAACCCATCTCAGCGCCGCCGCCACGTTGGCAGCGCCCCGATGATCCATCCCGACGCCGTCGTAGTCGACCGGTCGGCTTCCCAGGTGGACGTCGGCGGTGCAGTAGGGGACGAACACCACCGTCCAGCCTCGAAACGGATTGGCGGGCCGGTCCAGCTGGAGAATGCCATCCCCATTGGCCGGATGGTCCCGCTCCTCGACCGCCGAGTCGAAGGTGGGTTGGTCGTTGAGGTCGCAGTTCGCCTTGAGCCAGCAGCCGCCGCCGCCCTGGAGATAGAAGAGCAGCTTGTCGGCGGCGCCCCGATGCACCCAGAAGTGCCACGGGCCGCCCTTGGCGCACTTGGCCCCATCGGTGTGGACGGCCTGCCAGGCTTGGGCCGTGGCCATCGCGGGCCAGCCGACCAGGAAGATCAGGGGCAGCCAACGTCGCATGGAGTTCCTCGTGAAGGTTCGACCGGCACCAAGGATCGCCCGGTTCCCGCTAACGCGCCAGGACCCCCGCCGGGGTCGCGATCATCGGCGCGGTCGCGAGCTACCTGCCGGCTCGCCGGGTCAGCCCGGCCGAGGTGATGCGGGCCGACTGACCGGTCGGGAGCGTCCGACCGGCGCGATGGTCACGGGGGCGGGCCGGCGGCATGCCTAACGACGCGATGAACCAGGCTCATGTCTCCGGTCTGACTGGGCACGACGTTGGCCGGCCGGGCGGGGATCGCGAGGCCCGCGCCGGCGGGGAGGCCGGCCCGTTGGGTCACCATGTCGAGGGTCGGCGCCGCGCCGCCGGCGGGCACGGTGAGCCGGAGCCGGAAGCCGGAATCCGGGGGCGCCCCGAAGCTGATACCCCACTCGGGGGTCCGGTACCGATATCGGCTCGGGTCGACCATCCGGTCATCCAGCGCCGCGGCGATGACCTCGGCGCCGAGGACCCGGATTCCGATCGACACCGCTCCGGCCCCCGCGAGGATCCGGTACTCGACCTGTCGTCCCGCGGCCGTCGTGCTGTCGGCGATCACCGTCGCGGTGGGCGGCTCCAGCCCGATCTGGGCCACCGGAGCCGCCATGACTGGGGACCGCCCGCCGGTGAGTTGGGTGAGCCACTGAGGTGGACCGTTCGGGGCGGCGGTCGAGTCCGCGGCCACCCGAGTCGCGCCGGCGCCGAGCGCGGTCGCGTTCCACGAACCGGGGGTCGCGTAGGCCGCCGCGGTCATCAGCCATCCGCCGGGGAGGTCGGGATCTTCCGCGTAGGCCACCAGGGAACGAATCGGATAGCCGGCATCGTGGCGGGCGGCCCGGCGTCCCCATCCCACCAGGGCGACCCCCACCCCGAGCGCGGTGAGCGCCGCCAACCACCGACGGTTCCCCGCCACCAGGTCCCAGTCGGCGGCCAGGAGCCAGGCCACCAGCGGGACCAGGGCGCCGATGGCGATCCCGCCGGGGCCGGCCACGCCTAACGCCACGAGTCCCATCCCGTAGAGAACCGGCGCCAGGAGGACGAGGGTGATCGCCGCCGGCGCCCGGTGGGCGACCTGGCCGAGCCAGGCGGGGCGGGCCGCCCCGCCGAGCCCGGTGGCGATCGCCACGACGATCACCGGCCAGGCCGCGACGAACGACAACCCGGGCAACTGCCAGCTCGCCACCGCCGCGAGGGCCGTCCAGACGAGGAGGGCCGCGAGCCCGAGCGGGGAGGCCGTCACCCAGCGGCGGACGAGGGCCCACCAGAGGCCGGTCACGCCAAGGCTCGCCGCGGTCACCCCCAACGCGTAGAGCTCGCGGGGTCCGCGACCGCCTAACGGTGGCGCCGCGCCTCTGCCGAACAAGTAGGCCAGACCGCCACCAGCCGCCATCGTGAGCACCAATCCGACCACCCCGAGCACCAATCCGAGCGCCCAGCGGCGCTCCCGGCGGATCACCACCACCGTTGCCCAGCCGACCAGCGCCAGCGCCACGACCGCGATCGGACGGGCCCACCGTTCGGGGTAGTACACCAACCCGAGGAGCGGCACGTCGAAGAAGACGGCGTTGCCCGTGGCTGGACGGGGCAGGGGTCCGGCGGCGAACACCCGGGTCAGCCCGAGCGCCTGGCTCCCCTCCTGCTGGATCGACCCCGAATCGAGATGAGCGACGTCGTCTTGTGAGGTATGGTACCGCTCGACCCCGTCGGCGAAAGCGAAGTTGAGCCCCGGCTTGTCCAGGATGAAGAACTCCGACAGGTCGGTGTCGTTGGGGAGGAATTGATAGACGGTCACGGCCAGGGACGTCGCCGCTACGTCCGGCATGGTCCGAAGGACCCGGATCTGATCGAGGTTGTCGGGCCCGGTCTGGAACATCACCGCCGGTCCGCCGGTGCCGCGGGCCTCGAAGTTCAGGATCATCTCGACATCCTTCGCCCAGGGATGCTCCCGGACGAAGGCCGCGGCGCCCAACAGCCCGGCCTCCTCGCCGTCGGTGATGAGGGCGATCACGTCGTGGGTGAGCGGCGGCCCCGCCGACAAGGCCCGCATCGTTTCCAGGACCACCGCCGTGCCCGAGGCGTCGTCGCCGGCGGCCGGGCTGGCGCCGACCCCGTCATAGTGCGCGACCAACAGCACCGCGGCGCCGCCGCTGGCGGTGCCGGGGCGGCGGGCCAGGATGTTCTCCACCCGACCCGCCTCCGCGAACCGGGTGCCGATCGCCGTGGTCCGCTGCACCTCGGGCGTCAGGCCGAGAGCCTCGAACTGTCCGATCAGATAATCACGCACTCGATCGTGCTCGGCGGTTCCCATCGGATGGGGCCGGGCCGCGATGGCGCGGACGTGGACCATCGCCCGTTCCGCCGAGAACGCCGTGTCGGGCGCGGTGGCGGGGACCGGCCGAGGTGGTCCCTTCGCCGCGTACCATAAGGCGCCCCCGAGAATGGCGGCGAGCAGCAGGGAGGGGAGCAGGCGGTCGGCGGAACGAGGGGTCGGCGGGGCCGGGGGGGTGTTCATCGAGACAAGGTAGCCGTGCCCGCGAGGGGCGGCGAGGTGGGCCTCGCGGTCACCAGATTGTCGCCGGGCACCTTGGTTGCGGGAAGCCCGCCCGGGCCCCGTCTACCGTCCCGGAGCCGAGTGCACCACCTCACCCGCGATCACCGTCATCACCGCCTTGGCGCCGAGGATCTCGGCCTCGGGCACCGTCATGATGTCGCGGTCGAAGACCGTCAGGTCGGCCCATTTCCCCACGGTGATCGAGCCCCGCTTCCCCTCCTCGAACGCCGCCATCGCCGGATAACGGGTGAACATCTTGAGCGCCTCGTCTCGACTCACCTTCTGCTCGGGGTGCCAGAGGGAATCGGGCCCTGCCTGCCCGCGAATGTCTCGGCGGGCCACCGCCGCGTAGAACTCGATCAACGGCTCGCCCCGCTCCACCGGCGCGTCCGACCCCCCGGCCACCGGCAGGCCGAGATCGAGGAACGCTTTCCACGCGTAGGCACCCACCAGCCGTGCGGCGCCCAGTCGAGCCGGGGCGAAGTAGAGGTCGCCGATGGCGTGAGACGGTTGCATCGAAGGGATCACCCCGAGGGTCTTGAACCGCGGAATGTCGGCCGGGTCGACGATCTGGGCGTGTTCGATCCGCCAGCGGGGCTCGGGCACCCCGCCACGGGCGCCCGCCGGAACCGCCTGGAGCGCGGCGGCGTACAGGTCGAGGACCAGTCGGTTGCCGGCATCCCCGATGGCGTGGGTCTCGACCTGAATCCCCTTTTCGAGCGAGCGCACCAGCATCGCCTTCAGCGCGGTCGTGTCGGTGGTCAGCAACCCGACGGCCTGGGCCTCGTCGCTGTAGGGCGCCAGGAGGAGCGCCCCCCGGGAGCCTAACGCTCCGTCAGCCACCACCTTGATGGACCGGAGGGTGTAACGGCCCCCGAACTCGTCGACGCTGGCGCCGTGGGCCAGGAGCGAATCCGCGTCCGGCCCCGGTCCGGCGATCGCCTGGTAGGTCCGGAGCTTGATGGCCCCCTGGCCGTAGAGCCGGCGGATCCGGGCCACGTCGGCCCAGGACACGCCGGCGTCCTGGACCTGGGTCCACCCCAATTCGACGCTCCGACGCGCGCCGATGACGTAGGCCGAGTCCTGGGCCTCGTTGGTGGCTGGCGGGATGACCCGGTACATCAGGCCCATCGCGGCGTCGATCAACATCCCGGTCAACTCGCCGGCCCGGTCCTTGTTGAGCGCGCCGCCTGGCGGGGCGGGCGTCGCCTTGGTGATCCCCGCCAGCTCCAAGGCCTTGGTGTTGGCGACGAGCGAATGCCCGTCGGCGCGAACCAGCGCCACCGGGTGGCTTGGCGCGATCCGATCCAAGTCCTGCCGGCTCGGAAACGCTTGTGGTACCCAGAACGTCTCGATCCATCCGCTTCCGGTGACCCAGTCGCCCGGCTTGGTGGCGGCCACCCGCTCGGCCACCTTGGCGAGGAAGGCGTCCTTGGTGGTGGTGCCTTCGAGGTTGAGGGTCATCTCTCGTTGACCGACGCCCGCGAGATGGTAATGGGCGTCGGCCAAGCCCGGCAGCACGGTGGCGCCCGCGAGATCGACCACTCGGGTTTTCGATCCTTCGTAGCCAGCGACCTCGACGTTCGAGCCCACGAACACGATCTCGGCCCCTCGAATCGCCACCGCCTCGGCCCTCGGATTCTGGTCGTCCACCGTGTAGACGGTGCCATTCTTGAGGATCAGATCGGCGGGGGCGGTGGCGCGGCAGGCGGCGGCGAGGGCCGCCACGGCAAACAGGATGGCTCGGTTCATCGCGGTAACCTGCCGCCGCCGGTGCCGTCGGGCAAGGGTGCCCCGCGCCACGAGGGCCACTAACCGACCCTCACCTGTTTGGGTAATCTTGAGTCCGCACCCACATCACCATTGAGCCCCATGGACATCGGCACTCTCCCAACCCGAAACGCCCTTCACCATCCCGATCGCGAAGCGTTGGTCTTCGATGGCCGCCGCTTCACCTGGCGCGAGCTCAACGGTCGAATCAACCAGGCCGCCAACGCCCTCCGCGGACTCGGTCTCGGCAAGGGCGACAAGGTCGCCTTCTTCCTGCCCAACTGCCTCGAGTTAGTGGAGCTCTATTGGGCCGTCGCCAAGGTCGGCGCGGTCGCGGTCCCGCTGAGCCCCCTCCTCCGCGGTGCCGGCCTGGCCGCGTTGATTCGCGACAGCGACGCCCTCGCGCTGGTCACCTGCCGGGCGCTCGCCGCGGAGATCGAGTCGATCCGGGAACGGGTCACCGCCATCACCCCGGCCCGCCTGCTGGTGACCGACGATCCCGGCCGCGCCGGCTTCGCCGATTGGGCCGCGGGGTGCGCGGCCGCCAGCGCCGACGAGCCGCCGAAGAGCGGGGTCACCGCCGACGACCCGTACAACATCATGTACTCGAGCGGCACCACCGGAGAGCCGAAGGGGATCGTCCACACCCACGCGATTCGAGCCCAATACGGCATGCTGTTCTCGGCCCCCTTTCGGGTCGATGGGGCGTCGGTAGTGCTCCAGTCGGGCTCCCTGGTGTTCAACGGTTCCATGCTGATGTTCATCCCCTGGATGTACAACGCCGCCAAACTGGTACTGCAGCGCAAGTTCGACCCGGGCACGTACATCGAGGCGATCGTCGCCGAGCGGGCCACCCACGGGATGATGGTGCCGTCTCAGATCGTTGCCCTGCTGGCCCACCCGGACTTCACGACCAAGACGCTGGCGTCGTTCGAAACCCTGTTGTCGGCCGGGGCCCCGCTCCTGCTCCAGCACAAGGAACGGCTCACCCAGCTCAAGCCGGGCATGTGCTGTGAGCTTTACGGGCTCACCGAGGGAGGGTGCGCCACCGTCCTCGAGCGCCAGGACTTCCTCCGCAAGCCCGGCTCGGTCGGTACCCCGATGCCGTTCGGCGCGATGAAGGTGGTCGACGACGAAGGCAAGGAAGTTCCGCCCCGCACCATCGGCGAGATCATCGGGGCCGGGATGGTAATGATGCCGGGCTACTACAACCGCCCCGACCTGACGGCCAAGGCGATTCGGGGCGGCTGGCTCTACACCGGTGACATGGGTTACTTCGACGAGGAGGGTTTCCTCTACCTGGTCGATCGGAAGAAGGACATGATCATCTCCGGCGGGGTCAACGTCTATCCGAAAGACATCGAGGAGATCGTGGCCCAGCATCCGGCGGTTCGGGAAGTAGCCGTCTTCGGGATTCCGGATCCGAAATGGGGCGAAGCCGCCCACTGCGCGGTGATCCTCCGCCCGGAGGTCCGAGCGACCGCCGAGGAACTCCAGGCGTGGATCAACCGGAGGGTCGCCGCCAAATATCAGCAGGTCAGGGAGGTATCGATCCGCGAGGATTTCCCTCGCAACACGGCGGGCAAGACCTTGAAGCGGGAGATGCGGGCGCCCTTTTGGGCGGAGCACGCTACCAGGATTTGACCCGGAACCCCACGATGCCCCGTTGTTGTTTCGTCGTCGCCGTGGCTGGATGCGCTGGCTCGCCATCGACCCTGACAAGCCGATCGGGCACTCGGTGACCGCGGCGGCCATCGACACAGCCGCCGTGTTCGATCCGGCCAGCTACGTGACCGGCGTTCCCTTCGACGCGCTCACGCGGCTCCGCCGGGATCACCCGGTGGTCTGGGTCGATGAGCCTCCGACCTTGGGTTGGCCCGGCGGCCCTGGCTTCTGGCTGGTGTTGCGTCACGCCGACGTCGAGCGGGTGTTGAGCCAGCCCAAGCTGTTCTCGTCGGCGTTAGGTGGCACCCAGACACGGGATCCGGCCACCCCCGACGCGCTCCGCTACGTCCGCCGGATGATGCTGAACATGGATCCGCCCGAGCATACTCGGCTCCGCCGTCTGGTCACCAAGTCGTTCACCCCCCGGGCCGTCGCCCAGCTGGAAGAACGGATCCAGACCCACGCCAACGCCGTCGTCGATCGGGTCGTGGGCAACGCCGATGCCGGCCAATGCGACTTCGCCAAGGACCTGGCCGCCGATCTGCCGCTGCTGACCCTGGCCGAGATTCTCGGGGTGCCCATCGAGGACCGAATGCTCCTCTTCGACTGGGCCAACCGCGCCATCGGGTATCAGGATCCGGACTACGCGACCTCCGGCGAGTTCGCGCCGGAAGCGGGAACCGCGATGGCCCGCGCCGCCCTTCGGCATCGGCCTTCGTGGGGCCCCGACGGCTCGATGCCCGACCCCCGAACCCGCGAGGGCATGGCCGATCTCTACGCCTACGCCCATCTCCTCGCCGAGGAGAAGCGGGCTCGGCCCGCCGACGACGTGATGTCGATCCTCCTGGCCGAGACCGACGATGACGGGGGCCGACTGTCGATTGAGGAGTTCGAGAACATGTTCTGGCTCTTTGCCGTCGCCGGCAACGAGACCCTCCGGAACGGATTGCCCGGTGCCTGCATCGGCTTGCTCGACCATCCCGCCGCGCTCGCGGACCTTCGCGCCGATCCGGCGTTGCTGCCCGGCGCCATCGAGGAACTGCTCCGCTGGTGGACCCCGGTGATGACGTTCCGCCGCACCGCCACCGCGCCTTGTCGCCTCGCCGATGTCGAGATCGGGGCCGGTCAGAAGGTGGTGGTCTCGTTCACCTCCGCCAATCGGGACGAGTCGGTGTTCGCCGATCCGGATCAAGTCGACATCCGACGGCATCCGAACCCCCACCTGGCTTTTGGGTACGGGCCGCATTTCTGCCTGGGGGCGCAACTGGCGCGGGTCCAGATGCGAGCCTTGTTCGCCGCGGTGGTGGCCCGGATGGGTCATCTGGAGTACGCGGGCCAACCCGCGTTCCTCCGGTCGAATTTCCAACGAGGGGTCAAGCGTTTGCCGGTGCGCTGGTCGCGCCACCGGGGCACACCCGATGAGTGACCAACTGCGGATCCTCCGCGGCGGCGAGGGCGACCCCGTTCTCGTCCTGCTCCACGGCATGGGCGCCACCAGCGACGTCTGGGACGGACTCCGCCCCGTCCTGGCCGCGCACTGGCCGGGTCGGTGGCTGGCCCCCGACCTGCCCGGTCACGGCGGATCAGCTCCATTATCCAGTTACTCTTTCGGCCAGATGGCGGCCGTGATCGCCTCGGCCCTGCCACCGAGCGGGCGGCTCGCGGTCCTCGGTCACTCGCTGGGAGGCGTCGTCGCGTTGACCCTCGCCAGCGGTTGGTTCGGGGTCCCAGTCGCCGCGGTCTGCGGACTGGGCATCAAGGTCGCCTGGACCGCCGACGAGCTGGCCCGCGCGCGAGCCCTGGCGACCCGGCCGCACCTCGTGTACCCGACCCGAGCCGAAGCGGCGGAGCGGCATCTCAAGGTGGCGGGGCTTGGCGGGCTGGTCGCCGCCGCCGACTTCCCGCCCGAGGCGCTGATCCAGCGCGACGGTGGTTGGGCCCTCGCCTTCGATCCAGCCGCCTTCGCGATGGGGGCCCCCGACATGGCTGGCTTGATTGCCGCGTCTCGGGCGGCGGTCGTCCTGGCCGCCGGGGAGCGCGACCCGATGTGCCCGCTCGAAGGGCTGGCCGCTCTGGTGCCGACGCCCGTCATCCTCCCCGGCCTGGGTCACAACGCCCACGTCGAACACCCCGCCGCGCTGATCCCCATTCTGGCCCAACTGGCTGGCTAGGGCCACGGCCGACCGAGGCTCCGCTAGCCTCAAACAGGGTCGGGGGACCGCAGTTCTCGGTTGATGCCCGACCCCGGGCGCGGCCTGCCCGCCAAATCGACCGGTCAGCTGTTGCCTAAACGATTGCCGTAAAACGATTTGCGTCAACGACATCGGTCCGGTACGTGGCTTGCCCGTTAAGGGACGTCTCGCCACGATCGCGAGGGGCGTTTGGCGGAAGCACCGGCCCGGAAGGCACTCAAACCGGCAGCTAAATCGGACTGGCTCCTCCTCCGGAGTCGGTTCGGCCGCCGCCTGCTGCTGATCTTCCTTGCCTCCGCCCTCCTTCCGACCCTGACGATCGCCCTCGTTTCCTACCTCAGTGTCCGGGACGAGCTCGCCAATTTGGCCGAGGACCGCCTCCAAACCCTGGCTCAGTTTGCCGGAGGGAGGATCTACGAACGCCTCGGCGACCTCGAGTCCGATCTGCGCCGATCGGCGGTCGAGCTACGCCCCTGCCTCGAGCAGTCGGATCGCCCGCTGGCCGGCTGCGCCGACTCGTCGGCCCAGGGCTTCGACGACCTCGCCGTGGTGGCGAACGGCCGAATCACCAGGCTCCTCGGCGAGCCGGATTCGGCCGACCTCATCCGGATCGCCGCCACAGTGGCCCTGGGTCCGGGGCGCAGCGCGATCGTCGGCATCGAGCCCGCCGGGGGAATTCGGTTCCGGTTGGCGACCCGCCTCCCGGGCGTCGATTCCACCGCGAGCTACCTGATCGGAACGGTGACGGCTTCTCACCTGTGGGCCGATTACGACGATGAGTCGCTGCCGGATCCGGTGCACCTCACCCTGTGGGCCTCGGATGGGGTTCTTGCGGTTCACAACGGGAGCGACACCCTGGTCGTGCCACCGCCGGTGCAGGCGCGGATGGAGCGATCGGCGACCGGCACCTTTCGGTGGTTCGGTAGGTCGGGCAGCTACCAGGCGGCCTATTGGACGTTTCCGACCAGCCGGCGGTTCGCGATTCCCGAAGCTCGATTGATCCTGAGCCAATCGGAGACCGACCTCCTCGCCCCGATGGCCGACTTCACCAAGACGTTCCCCCTCCTCCTGCTGGTGACCTTGCTGGGGGTGCTCGGGTTCGGCCTGAACCAGGTTCGGCGGCGACTGATCCCGCTGGAGGCGCTCCATCAAGGGACTCGGCGGCTCGCCGAACAGGATTTTGCCGCCCGAGTGGACATCTCGAGTGGCGACGAGATCGAGGACCTGGCCAATTCATTCAACAAGATGGCGACCCAGATCGGGACCCAGTTCGAGTCGCTGCAGCGGGCCGCCGACATCGACCGGGCCGTGCTGTCGCTGGTCGACCGCAACAAGATCGTAGAGACGGCCCTGACCCGGTTGCCCGAGTTGGCCGACATCGCCGCGGGCGCGCTGGCCTTGCTCGAGCCGGGGGAGCGGAGCGGGGCGACGGTCTGGTGCGTGGAGCGCGGCGGCCCGGTCAATCGCACCCCCGAGCCGCTGGCATTGTTGGATGCCGAGGAGGCCCTGATCCGGGCCGGGACCGGAACGATGCAGTTCCGCTCCGACGATCCGGCCCTGCCACCGTTCGCGAGACCGCTGACCGACCTTGGCCGCGGCCGGATCGAAATTCATCCGTTCCGGTTTGGCGAGGATATCGCCGGGGCGATTGCCGTTAGGCACACCGCCTCGGAAGGCGGGACACGCTCCGAGAGCCTCCAAGTCGCCCGGTTGGCCGATCAGGTCGCGGTGGCCCTTGGCAACGCCCGTCTGGTCGAACGGGTCCGGTTCCTGGCCTTCTACGACTACCTGACCGGGTTGCCGAACCGAATGCTCTACAAGGAGCGGCTCGGCGAGGCGCTGGCGCGGGCCGAGCGACACGGCGGCTATGTCGCGGTGTGCTTCCTCGACCTCGATCAGTTCTCCAACATCAACGACAGCCTCGGGCACGACCTCGGCGATCGGCTCATCGCCCAGGTGGCCACCCGGCTCCAGGCGGTCTGTCGGGAAACCGACACTGTGGCCCGGCTGGGGGCCGACCTCGCCGTCATCGAAGTAGCCCGACTCGGCGGTGACGAGTTCACGGTCGTGCTTCCCGACCTGGCCGATCCGCAGGACGCCGGCCGGGTGGCCCGGCGACTGCTCGACTGTCTTCGGGAGCCGTTTCGGTTGGGGACCCACGAGGTGTTCGTCTCGACCAGCATCGGGATCGCGATCTATCCGGAGGATGGGCGGACCATCGACGACCTGCTCAAGAACGCCGACGTCGCGATGTACCAGGCGAAGGAAGCCGGTCGCAACGGCTACCGGATGTACTCACCGGCGATGAACGCCGACGCCGTCGCCCGACACCAGCTCGAGCAGCGGCTCCGGCGGGCGGTCGAGGACCGGGAGTTCGCGTTGGTCTACCAGCCGATCATCGATCTGGCGACCGGACAGGTGACCGGCGCCGAGGCCTTGGTCCGGTGGAACCACCCCGATCGCGGGGTCGTCTCGCCCGCCGAGTTCATTGCCTTCACGGAGGAGTCGGGACTGATCGTCCGGCTGGGCGAGTGGATCCTCCGCCAGGCGTGCGAACAAGCCAAAGCGTGGGAGGCGACCGGCCGCCAACCGTTGCGACTCGGCATCAACCTCTCGGCCCGCCAGCTCCAGGATCTGGACATCGTTTCGTCGGTGCGGGGCATTCTCGAGGAGACCGGACTCGATCCCACCTCCCTCGTCTTGGAGCTGACCGAGAGCGCCCTGATGCGTCCCGATGGTCCAATCGCGGCGGCGATTCGCGCCCTGTCCGCTCTCGGGGTTCGATTCGCGATCGACGACTTCGGCACCGGCTACTCGTCGCTCGCCTATCTCAAGCATTTCCCGGTTGGCTCTCTCAAGATCGATCGGGCCTTCGTTCGGCCGATCCCCCACGACCGGGAATCGGTTGCCATCGCCACGGCCATCGTCGCCCTGGCGCGCGCCCTCGACTTCGAGGTCGTCGCCGAGGGAGTGGAGAACGAGGAGCAGGCCCGGTTTCTTCTCGAGCTCGGGTGTCATCGGGCCCAGGGCTATCTCATCGGTCCGCCGGTATCGCCGGAGGAGTTCATCCGGTTCGTCGACGCTCGGGCCCATCTCGACCTCGCCAAGGGAGCCTAACCCGGCTCCAGGCTATTCTTCGCGAACCCGCCGTGACGGGTACCTTCGAGGCCGGGCATGGTTGGTTGCCCGGCGCCATCGTCGCCGGCGTCACCCAGCGGCGTAAGCCCTGAATCTGGGTCGGAACGGGAGTCTCCCATGGCCGTCGCGCTGTCCACCGAGGCGAGGACCCAGGCCCTCGCCTCGATCCGGCGATTCTACACCGAGAACTTCGCCCCCGAAATCGGTGAATTGGAGGTCGCTTCGATCCTGGAGTTCTTCCTGAAGGAGATCGCGCCGACGGTCTACAACGGGGGTGTGGCCGACGCCCAGGCCTACCTCCGCGATCGGCTCGCGGACCTCGAGGGCATCTGCTACGAGCCCGAGTTCGTGTTCTGGCCCAAGTCACCCTCGGTCCGGCGAAAGACCGACCGCTGAGGCACCGCCGGGCCGCCGCCTCACTCGGCCTTGGCGCCCAGGGACGGAACCGCCGTCGAGTCGCCACCGGCCCATCGAGCGCGGAGCACTCCGAACACTTCAGGTCGGAATGTAGCGCGAGTGCAACAAAGCAACGGTAGCACGTCTGATAGCTACCAGCCATGGCATCGCCGCAACGCCTGCTGAAGGTCGTCGTCCCAACCCGTAAGTGATGCCCGTTAAAGGGCTTGCGTGCCCAGCAGTCTTTTCGATGACCCCTCGGTCGTTTCGTCTGGGACGGTCGAGCCTCCTGGCCGGAATTGCTCCAAAGCGCATGGCGTTTGCGTTGGCGATTGGTCAGACCGGGATCCGCCGAGTCGCGGCGCCGATCCCAGGCCAACCGACTCTGACCGCTGGGTCCGGACGACGGAACGGCAGATGATTCTGACGACCATCAAGGAACGGGGCGCCGGAGTCGAGCCGCAGCTGCGATCGGCCACGTATTCGGCAGCCACGGTGCCCGTTGTGTTGCCCGCTGGGCTCCGCGTCGAACCCGGAATCGTCCCGGACGGGGATGGCCGGATCGGCCCGTCGACGCTTCCGTTTCAGCCTCGGTCCGCGGCCGGCGAGCGGATGTTTACCCGCCACGATGGGACGACTTTTGGGATCGAGCTCCCGATGGATCCCCATTTCCTGAAGCAGTTGCAGCCGTTCCTGCATCAGGGAGCGTCGATCGCCTCCGGTGATGTCGATAACGACGGATTGGCCGACCTGCTCGTCGTGTACAACGCGCGGCCCGTGCTGTACCTGAACCGGGCTGGCCGTTTCGAGGCTCGGTCCATCGAGATCGGGTGGCTGGAGTCGACCATGGTGCTCAATGGCGCGCTCGTCGACCTCGACGGCGACGGGTGGCTGGACTTGTACTTCGGCACCTTTGGCCATGGCGCCTACGTGGTGCGGAACGATCAGACGGGCCGGTTTACCGAGGCGGCCATGCGGAAGCTTCCCACGGGCGACGATCCCCTGTCGGCCGCGGTCGCCGGTTTCGGCGACGTGGATGGCGACGACCGGCTCGACATCGTCATTGGGCGCTGGGAATTCATCGGGCGGGGCATCCGAGCGACGGACCGCTCCACGCCGATTCTCCTGCTCGCTCGAGCCGACAGCTTCGAGGTAAGAGAGTTGCCGGCGCCACGCGGCCAACCCAGCGCCATGCTCCTGACCGATTTCGACACCGACGGACACCTCGACGTGATCGTCGGAATCGACTGGTCGCCCTCGGATCAGTTTCTCCGCGGCGACGGCAAGGGAGGCTTCGTTGCGGTCAAACGGAGCGACGGCGTCATTCCGGCCACGACGCTGGCCACGATGACCTTTGCCAGCGCCGACCTGAACAACGACCTCGCGCCCGAGTTGTACATCGCCGGCATCGCCCGCTACTCCGACCGAGACAAGGCGCACCCGCGGGTCGACCCAAGGACAATCTGTACCGAGCTCGAAATCGATGCCCGGCGACAAGAGTGCGAGAACGACATGCGCCTGCGCGCCGTGTTCCAAGGGGCCATGCAGAAATTGGCCATCGGCCGCTGCCAGAGTATCAAGGCGCTCGATTCGCGCGGGGACTGTGTGGTGTTCGCGGCCCTCGCCCAGCCCAACGCGTTCCGCGCGGGTGAGGTCTGCTCGGTGTTGCCGGAGACATGGAAGCAGGTGTCGACGCTCTGCACGGCCTACCGCAGGCCGACACCGAAGCACAAGGCCGACGACTATCCGGAAGAGATCCCGCAAGTCGACGGCGACAACGTACTGCTCGTCCGCGGCAGCGACGGCAAGTTGGCCGACCGGGCGAAGGACTGGGGCCTCGCGAGGGCCGGGTGGACGTGGAACGCCCGGTTCGGCGACGTCGACAATGACGGGTTTGTCGACCTGTACGCCGCCAACGGCTGGTACAAGTCGGAACACTTCGAGTCGAACTACTTCTTCCGCAACAACGGGGGGCGCAGCTTCGCTGAAGAGACCGAGTCGTCCGGCCTCGGCAGCTATTTTCCGACCCTGGCCTACACCTACGTGGACCTCGACAACGACGGCGACCTCGACGTGATCTCGGTCGGGCCGTACGGCCCGGTGTGGGTGTTCGTGAACAACAGCCAGTCGGGCAATGCGGTGACGTTCGAGTTGCGCAGCGACCGGGGGAATGCGTTCAGCATCGGCGCCAGGCTCACTGCCTATTACGGTGAGGGTGGCACTCTCCACCAGAAGAAGGAACTGTTCGCCAGCGGCGGGTACCTATCATTCGACGCCCCGGTCCTCCACTTCGGCATCGGGACCCACGACGCCGTGACCCGGGTCGAAATCGAATGGCCGGACGGCTCCCGCAGTCAGGTCGCCGGACCTTTCCGCGCCGGGTCGCGGTATCGGCTGAACCGGCCGGGTTGACCCGCCGGGAGAGGCCGGGCCCGCCGAATGGTGGGGTGGCCGGATTTCCGGCACCCTGGCACTCTTCCGGCCGCCGCAGCGAGCGGACGGGGTGACAGAAGTAGTCCAGGCGCATTAGACTAGGCCTGGATGGATACCCGGTCCGACACCCGTTTCGAGAGGTCGCCGTGATGGACGAACTGCCCGGATCCGACGGCGCAACGGGGCGCCAGGATCCGCAGTCGTCGATTCCGTTCACATCAGCCGCCTGGTTGGCGATCGCGGCGGGTCTCTCGGGGAGCGCGCTCGAGCTTGGCGGACTCGCCGCTTGCAAATTGAGCGGGAATCGTTTCCTGTTCGTGAGTCACCACTCGGTCTGGATGGTTCCGGTCGGCCTGACGCTCTTGGTGCTGTCGTTCGCGGCGGTGACTTGGCTCGCCGGCCGACGATTGCCCCGGTTGCGCGGGCCCGGAACCTATGTCGGCATCGTGGTCGCGGTCGGCCTGCTATCGCCGTTCCTGGTTTTCAGCCCGCGACTTCACCCAGCGGCCGGCGCCCTGCTCGCCATCGGCATCGGGGTGCAGGCTGGCCGCTGGGCGGCGCGGCGAACGGCGGTGGCTCTGCGACTCGCGCCGCGGGCCGCCGCGGTGCTCGGCGGAGCCCTCCTGACGGCCGCGGTGACGACCACGGTGCTGGAGCGGCGCGCGCGGCTGGCCGAGCCTGAGGGGTCCCCGGCCGAGTCGTCGCTGCCGAACATTCTTCTCCTGGTGCTCGACACCGTCAGGGCGGTCGACTTGAGTCTCTACGGATACGGGCGTCCCACCACCCCGTTCCTCGAGCAACTCGGCCGGCGTGGCGTGGTCTTCGAGCAGGCGATCGCGGCGAGCTCGTGGACGCTTCCTACCCACGCCACGCTCTTCACCGGCCGCTGGCCGAACGCGCTCTCGGCGGATTGGCAGTCGCCGTTGTCTCCGGAGAGGACGACGCTCGCCGAGTACTTCCGGGCGAGGGGATACCGCACCGGCGGCTTCGTGGGCAATCTCACCTACACGTCCCGGGAAGTCGGCCTCGCCCAGGGTTTCGAGACCTACGACGATCGGCTGGTCCGACCCTCCGAGTTCCTGAGGGCGTTAGCCATCGGCCGATTCGTCCTCGACGCGCCCCGGTTCCACGTGCTGTTCGGTGCTCGGTGGCCGGAAGCGCGGAACACGGCCTCCGAGCTACGAGATCACTTTCTGAGCTGGGTGGATCGTGGCCCGGCCGACCAGCCGTTCCTCGGGTTCGTCAATCTGTTCGATGCCCACGCCCCCTACGACCCCGACCCGGCCTTCCTGGGCCGCTTCGGCCCAGTGAGTCGGCTTCCGCTGACGACGCGAGTCCGCCGATTCCTCTCCGGCCGCGGGCCCGGGGCGTACCGCGACTCGAGCGGTATCGCGGAATCAAAGCTTCGCTATGACGAAGGAATCGCCACGATCGATCATGAGATCGAATCGCTGGTCGCCGGTCTCGCGGAACGCGACCGTCTGGAGCGAACGGTGATCGTGTTGGTGAGCGATCACGGCGAGCTGTTCGGCGAGGGAGGCCAGATCGGGCATGGCGCGAACTTGCACGTCAACACGCTCCACGTGCCGATGCTCATCGTTGGCCCAGGGGTGGCGAGCGGCGTAAGGATTCCGGATCTGGTCAGCGTGCGGGATCTGGCCAGGACGATCGCGGACGTCGCCGGGGCGAATCCAGACGTTTTCCAAGGGCATTCGTTGCGCCCCCTCTGGGAGGCCGCGCCCGACGCCCAAACCAGCCCGCCGATGGCGATGATCTCTGGCGTGATCGATCCGAACTCACGGCGACGTCGGAATCAGGGGGTGCCGATTCGAAAGGGAAGCATGGCGTCGCTCATGCGCGATTCGCTCCAGGTCGTCGCCTCCACGGACGGCTCGACCGAGCTCTACCGCCTGTCGAACGACCTACCCTGGGCTCGCGAAATCGCCCTCTCCGCCGTGCCGAGTGACTCCCTCGGCCGGTTGGTGAGCACGCTATGGACGCTGTGGGGCGGACGGTCGTCAGAGGTGGGGCCGCTCATTACCGACAACCAGACGTTCGGGCAGGCCCCGAGGGCCGGCGCCAACGCGGCCCTGGCCACCGTCATCCCCTCGATCCCGACGAGACTCGGCGTGCGACCCCCTCCCGAGTGCGCACGGTGGGGACCATTGGCGGCCCCCCAGATCTACGCCAGGGTCTTGAGCTGCTGGTAGTCGATCTTATCGGTCGACGTTCGCGGCAGCGCGTCGAGGAACCGGAAGGCGTCGGGCACCATGTACCGCGGCAGGCCCTCGACACAGTACCGTTTCAGCTCGATGATGGATGGCCGGCGATCGCCCGCGGCAACGAGAAACGCGGTGATGCGGACGCCCGATGTGTCGTCGGACAGCGCCACGACGGCCGCCTCGCGCACCGCGCCGTGCGCCGCAAGCCCGGCCTCGATCTCGCCCAGCTCGATGCGGTACCCGCGCCGCTTGACCATCCGGTCGCGGCGGCCGTGGAAGAGAAAACCGACGTCGGCGTCCTCGACGACCAGGTCGCCCGTCCGGTACCATCGCTCGTTTCTCTCGTCGACGAGGAACGCCTGCGCATTGCGGTCCGGCAGGTTCCAGTACCCATCCATCAGGCCGGGGCCGGCCATCAGCAGTTCCCCTTCCTCCCCGGGTGACACGTCGCGGCCTCGCTCGTCGACTACCCGCGAACGATAGTGCGGGCAGGTCGCCCCAATCGGGTACGGCACGGTACGATCCGGCGGCACGGGCCCAGGCGGGAGTTCGTAGCAGGTGCACACGTTGGTCTCCGTCGGCCCGTAGAGGTTCAGGTAGCGTGGACTCGGCAGCCGCTCCTTGAGGGCCCGCAGCTGCGGAACCGGGAACACCTCGCCGGCGAACAGCACCACCCGGAGCGCCGACAGATCTACCTGGTCGAGGTGCCCATACTGGTCGAGCAGCGCCAGGATGGACGGGGTCGAGTACCAGATCGTGATGCCGCGATCGGCGATGAGCCGCCCCAGCGCCATCGGGTCCTTGCCCAGCTCCTCGCCGATCAGCACCAGCCTCGCCCCATGCCGAAGCGAGACGTACAGATCCAGAATCGACAGATCGAAATGGAAAGGCGCGTGGCTCGAGAAGCAGTCTGACTCGTTCGGGGACAGCAGGTCGGCGCACCAGTCGACGAAGCTCAGCGCGGCGCGGTGCGAGATGGTCACGCCTTTCGGCTTGCCGGTCGAGCCGGAGGTGTAGAGCAGGTAGGCCACCGCGCTGGTCGGCAGATCCACCGTTGGTCCGGGCGCCGGGTCCTCCGGGATCCCGGCGGCGGCGAGCATTGCGACGAGCCCGGCGCCACCACCGGGACCGTCGATCGCGATGG
This sequence comes from Gemmatimonadales bacterium, assembly GCA_046160105.1. Lineage (GTDB taxonomy): Bacteria > Gemmatimonadota > Gemmatimonadetes > Gemmatimonadales > GWC2-71-9 > SHZU01. The sequence goes on from JBJXGT010000025.1 coordinate 23,250, forward strand.
GGGTCCACGACGCGCCCGCGGCGGCCAGTTCCACGCCGAGCGGCTCGGCGAGCGAGCGGTCGACCAGCGCCGTCCGTACTTGGCAGTCGTTCAGGATGTAGGCGGCGCGCGCGGGGGGAGAGCCAGGGTCGACGGGCACGTACGCGGCGCCGGCCTCGAGGACGCCGAAAATCGCCGCGACCGTGTCGATGCTCTTCGGCAGAAACAGACCCACCCGATCCCCGGGTCGGACGCCCGCGCGGACGAGCAGGTCGCGGGTGCGGCGGGCGAGTCGGACGAGGTCCGCGTAGCGAACGACGGCTCCGTCGGGCTCTTCCACCGCCACTCGATTTGGCCAGCGGTCGGCGGCCTGCGTGAATAGAAGGTGAAGCGATCGCTCGCGACTCACGCCGTGCCCTGTTTGGCGGACACCAGCGACGCGATCATCTCGAGCGTGTCGAGCCGCTCGGTGTCGACCTCGTGGGCCTCGAGCTGAAACTTGAACGTGGTTTCGAGGAAGGCGACCAGCTCCAGCGTCGCAAGCGAATCGAGAATCCCACCGGTGATGAGCGGCGTCGTGCTCGTCAGGTTCGCCGGGTCTTCGCCTGGCAGGAACCGATCGAGGATGAACGCCTTGACGGTGGCAATGGTATTGGTCACTGGCATCACTCCATGAGATGTGGGCGGTCCGGAATCCCCTCCGGCGTCACCGGTTCGGAACCGGACCCGGTCCTCGAACCAGATCGGGCCTGGCGCGCAGCTGCTCGTAGAGAAGGTCGGCGATGATCCGGTGGCCCCGCTGGTTCGGGTGAAAGTCGTACGGCGCGACGACGATCTCCTCGAGCGGTGGGCCGTCGTACACGGTGGAGAGGTCCACCGTCGCGAAACCGGCCTCGCGGGCAAGCGGCGCCGAGCGAGCGAACGCCTCCTCCGGCCGAACGGTACGTGTCGCTGGCAAATAGATGAAGACCGGATGGATGCCGCGCTCCCGGCATCGGTCGGCGATCTGTCCCAGGGTCCACGCCATGATCTCGAGGTGGTGCGCCTGGAGGCGCTTCGTCGCCTCCGGCTCGCTCAGGTCCTTCGTCACGCCGGCGCGACTCACGACCTCGCGAAGGTAGTCGTAGGGCAGCTCGACCCCGGCCAACACCATCTTGGCGACGTGGAGCGCGACGTCGAGGGACTCATCGTTGTACGACACGAGCCACAACACGTTGGGGGCGAACTCCAGGGCCTGCCGGTCGAGGAGCAGCAGAGACTGCACGGCATTGAAGCCCGGCCGCGCGAAGTTCAGGACCTCGATCGCCGAGTCGCCCGGCGCCCGGTCGCGATTCAGACGATCTTCGACGAGGCTCTCGAAGTCCTCGCTGTCACCGACGCCGGAGCCGAACGGATACGACGCTCCGAACAGGGCGATCCGGGTGGTGCCGGGCGGCGGCGCCTTGTCGTACTCCGCGTCGCGCATGCCCCACCGATTGATCCGGAGCGGCGCTCCATGGAACACGATCTTCGCGCCAGGCACGAGTTCCTTGTCGATGAAGTCGCCGGTCTCCCTGCCCGCCGGCGTCTCGACGATGAACTGCCAGTCGTCGGGACGCTGCGCATAGACCTCCCAGAGCCGGCTGTTCAGCGCGTTGACGCCGATCAGGCTCTCGTAATACCCGCGCTGGAGCCGTTCCGCATCGCGGGGATTGAGGTCCCCGCGGCGCAGGTCGCGGAGCACGACCTGGGTATCGAGTGGAACCCGGGTAGTGAACACCGGGGCCGCGACCAGCAGTAGCCCGCCGATGCCGATGGTCGCCAGGGTCGCCTGCCGCGGAAACTGCCGGGGATCGGCCTCACCAAGGCGAACCATCGCGGACGAGAGGAATCGCGCCGCGCTCGCCACCACCACGGCCGCGACGAACAACCCGGCAAGGAGCAAGTAGAAGTCCGGCGAACGCACGTCGACCACCGAGAAGAGCGAAACCCACTCCTCGGTCGAGGCGCTGGTCCAGATCGTCCAGAGAATGGTCAGGACGAGAAAGGTACCCGCGGTGCGCAGGCCAAGCGCGAACGCTTCCCGCGCCGAGAACCCGCGATCGTCCAGCTTCCGGATCCGGCCGCGCTTCCGCTCGACGAGCGAGTTGATCAACACCAGCACCGCCAGCACCCCCCAGAACAGAGCGTCGGGCGCGGTCAGGAGCGGCTTGCCGAGGATCCAGAACCACTGATACGAATGGAGCAGCCAGGTGACGAAGAACGCCGCCAGGGTCGCGACCACCAGCCCGGTCAACTCGCCCTGCTTGCGGAGGCGGAAAAAGACGGGAAAGAACACCAGCTTCTGGATGAAGTCCTTCCAGTAGATGTTGATCCGCCGCCAGAAGTCGGTGAAGCTCGAGGAGAGGAAGTACGCCCGGTGCGTCTCGGGCAGACGGTGGCCGAAGAGGTGCAGCATGCCGATGATCAGATGGAACTGCCCGGACACCCGGAGGTAGAGCGCGAACGTCGCCCCCATGTACTGGGCCAGGTCAGCCGTGGTCGCCACCTCGGACGGCGCCAGCGTCAGCTGTTGGTAGACGAACCGATAGGCGACCAGATGGAGGGCGCCGCGGAGCATCCACTCCACGCCACGCTGGTAGAGCACGAACGACGTCGTGTCGAAGTACCGCCGATGGTAGGCAGCTGAATCGATCACCGGGAACAGGGGAAAGATCACATTCGGCAGCATGAAGAAATACGACAGTCGCTGGGCCAGCCCGGTGGGTGCATTGCCGTGGCGGAGGTCGTAGACATACACGATGAGCCGGAACATGAACATTGACGCGAGCACCGGCCAGATGACGGCGGGAAGCTGCCACGGCAGGAGGTTCGCCCGCAGTACCGCGAGCAGCACGCCGACGGCGAGCAATAGCGCGACCCGGGTACCGAACTTCACCGGCAGGTGACACGTGCCGATCAACACGAGGCCGACGGCAATCATCGCGAGTCCGTTCGCGACACCGAAGACGACGCCGATCCCCGCCAAGGACAGCGCCAGGAAGAACCCTGGCCGCCAGCGCGGGGCCAGAGCGTGGTGGATCAGGAATCCGAAGAACACCAGCGGCGCGATCCGCTCGTACAGGCCAGGCCCCTCGAGGCGCCAGGCGGCAAGGGCCAGCGTCAGCCCCCCCAGCTCGAGCGCGATGGTCAGGTACCGAACCGCGTCGCCGGATCGCGTCTCGGCGTCCGAGGCCAACCACTCACGCAGGAGCAGCGCGCCGAACCCGACGACTGCCATCCCGAACTGCTGCAGGCCGAGTCCGGGATTGCCGATGCCGGCGAGCTCCACGCCAAGCGCAACCGCCACCGCGCCGAACCCGACGAACGCAAGGCCTCCGCGGATGGCGCCCGCGGGCCAACCGGAGCGGCTCATGGTCGATTTCTCCATACGATTATCACCGGCCGGGGGCCAGCTGGGCCGGCGGTTGGACGTTCCCGCCCCACGATCGAGAACTCCCCGGTCGCGGTGGCAGGTGGCGGACTGGACACCCGGAAACGTAGCACTTCAACCCAACGTCGGCGCCCGCAATCGCCGTGCCAGCGATCGGCAGGCTTCGGGCAGGGCCGGCCCTCCTCGCTGGGCCGCGCGGCCCAGCGGTCACGGAATGGCGCGTCAGAGACCGAGGCTCCGGGCGATCAGGTTGCGCTGGATCTCGGAAGTGCCCGAGTAGAGCGTTCCTCCGATCGCGTCGCGCAGGTCACGCTCCACCTCATACTCGGTGGCGTAACCGTAGCCACCGCGCACCTGCACCGCGTCGAGACCGGTCTGCACCATTGCCTCGCTCACGAACAGCTTGGCGACCGCCGCATCCGCGCCGGCCGACGGATGCCCGTGCTGCTTGGCCCAGGCGGCTCGATAGAGCAGACTCCGCGCCGCCTCCAGCCGGACCTTCATATCGACCAGGCGATTGGCCACCGACTGGAACTGGCCGATCGGCCGACCGAACTGACGACGTTCCCGAGCGTACACCACGGACGACTCGAGCAGCCGCCGCATGGCGCCGAGGTTGAACCCGAGAATGCACCCCCGCTCCCACTCCATCGAGTCGTTGAAGATGGCCGCGGCCCGCCCCTCCCGGCCCAGCCGGTTGGCGACTGGCACGGCGCAATCCTCGAAAACCAGCTCGCCCATCGGCGAGGTCTTGAGTCCCATCTTTTCGATCTGCTTGCCGATCCGCAGGCCGGGTGTCTCCCGCGGCACCAACAAGCAGGTGAGCCCGAGCGCGCCGCGGGCGGGATCCGTGGTCGCGAAGACGACGAAGAGGTCGGCGACCGGGGCTTCGCTGACGAACGTCTTGGCGCCGTTGAGCACGTAGTGATCGCCCCGTAGCTCCGCCCGGGTACGCAGAGCGAAGGCGTCGGAACCGGAGTCGGGCTCACTCATGCCGTGCGCACCAATCCAGTCGCCGGCGCACAGCGGCGGCAGGAACGTGCGCTGCTGTTCCTCGGTGCCGAACCGGTGGATCGGCATCTGCACGCTCCACATCTGGGCGGCGAGGCCGAACAGCAAGCCGTTGTCCCGGCAACCATAGCCAAGCGCCTCCATCGCGAAGACGGCCGTCAGCGGGTCTTGGCCGCCACCTCCCAGCGACTCTGGAAACGGCAGTCCTTGGATCCCGAACTCGGCGCAGCGACGCCAGAGGTCGCGCGAGAACTCACCACGCTTGTCACGACCCGCGAGATCGTCCTGCAACGACCGCTTGGCGAAGTCGATGACCGCCTGGTGAAACTCGAGTTGCTCCGACGTCCACGAAAAATCCATGCGGGTCCCCCCGTTACGAATACCCAACGCCGCGACGCACCGATCCGCGCGTCACGGCGCTAGAAAGCCGTGGCGGCGCTCCGCGACGGCGTGTAGCCCGATTCGTCCAACTGGGTCGGCCCACGAGGAGCAAAACCCATGCCCCCGACCGACTTCCGGCCTCGACACAGGTTGGGCCAGAACCTGTCGCCGGGCCTCCTCGGGCGTTCGATACCAAGCCTGCTGATGCGTCTACGCAACACGAATGAGGCGTCCCGGGCAAGCCCCCGGGGGCTCGGCTGGCCGCCATGAACAGGCGGCAAGCGCGGGGGCCCCTCGGTGCCGGGCAGTTCACTGATGACGGGTTCGTCCGGCCAGATCGGGGTGCAGGGCGTCAGCAACTGGGTGCGCCACCGTGGGCGGGTCGACTCCGCCCGCGCAGGAGCTCAGCGATTGCGCTCGAGCGCCGCTAACTCGGCCTTGGCGCGCAGGTACGGAACCGCGGTCGAGTCGCCACCGGCCCATCGCGCGAGCGCCTGCCGCCACAGGGCGGCTGCTTCTTTCCGTTCGCCTCGCCGCAGGTGAATCGCGGCCCGAACGGCGAGGGCGGGGTATGCGTCGAACATCCGTTCGCCGGGCCAGAATTCATCGACTCGGGCCGGTGCCAGGACCGCCGCCGCGGAGTCGACCTCGCCGAGAGCGAGGAGCGCCTCCGCGATCCGGACCTCAGCGGCGTTCCCAACGTATCCCGTGACGTGGTCGAAGGCAGCGAGCGCCCCCCGGACATCGCCGGTTGCGAGGGCCAGGTCGCCGGTCAGGTAGCGTTCGGCGGCGCGGTCGTCTTTGCGGGTGGAATCGAATCGAGAGCGGAGCACGCCGAGCACCTCCTCGGCGAGGCGGATGTGCCCGGCCAGCACCATCCCGTGGCCGAGCATGGCCATGACGGTTGGCGGCATCCCGGTGGGGGTGTCATCGAGGAGCTTCCGAGTCCGGGCAAACTCCACCATCGCCGCGGCGGTGTCGCCCGCGAGGGTCAGCGCTTCCGCCACGATCAGGCGGCCGCGAAGTTCGCTCAGCTGTCCGCCACGTTGCTGTCGCGACGACTCGGCAGCGTCCCGGAAGTGGCCGATCGCCTCGTCGGGATGTCCCTGCCAGAGCGCCAGGTAGCCGAGCCCGCGGCTACCCAGCGTCCGAGAGTAGATGTCGGCGCTCTCCCGGGTTTTCTGATATGCGGCCCGGGCCTCCGCGGCCCGGCCGCTATTGACCAGGGCCGCCCCGTAGTCGAGGCTGCTATTGCCCCGATAGAGGACCAGCGAGTCGACCCGCCCCCCGGCCTGATAGTAACGCACGGCCTCCGGCCAGCGCCCCAGCCCGTTGCCGACCACGGAGGCGAGGTTGAGGTTCGAGTTGACGTGGGTCGAGTCGAACTCGAGGGCGCGATGGAGGGCGGTGCTCGCGCTGTCCCGTCGACCGGCGCGAGCCAGCGCGATCCCGAAGTTGTACCAGGAAACCAGGTTCGGATACCGGGTGGCGATCTGCCCGGAGATGACCAGGGCCGAATCGCTGTCACCCCGAAAGTCGGCGTAGGCCTCGAGGGTCTGGAGTCGCTCCAGCGCCGTCAGTCGGTTGGTGCGCACGAGGGCCGCTTGGAAACTCCGTTCGGCGAGCTCTCGCTGGCTAATCAAGGTGTAATACCTCCCCAATGCCTTGTGGGCCATCGCGAAGCCGGTGTCGAGGACCAGGGCACGCTCCCAGAGTTCCGCGGCGACTTGATACTGCCCGTTCCGCCAGGCCAGCCCACCATCGGCGAACGAGCGGAGCGCTTCCAGGGACGGCGTCGTCACCGCCGGCAGACCCTGGGCGGCTCCGGATTCGATCGGCCTGACTTCGCCAAGACGGCGGCGAACCGAGGTGAGCAACCGGTCGAGGGCGGAGAGGGTCCCGTTCTTGGTCTCGGCTTGGGCGACCTCATCGAGGGCGGTGGTCCCCCGGAACACGTCGGTCAGGCGGGCTCGGAGCCGGTAGCCGTCGCCGTCCCGCTCGATCCCGAAGGCGAGCACCATCCGGACGTTCTCGCGGGCGGCGACCTCGAGCGCCAAGGCCCCGGTCACCGCGGTGTCGGGGTTCGCGACGGCCATTCGCTTGAGCGCGGCGGCCACTCGGGCGCGGGACAGCAACGATAGCTGCGCCGATCGGCCCAGGCCGACGCCGGCGGCGGCGATCAAGCTCCGATCGAAGAGGGTGTCGCCGGTCTGGTTGTCGAGATCGGCGAGCAGCACGGGGTCGCCAGCCCGAAACCCCGAGGGGGTCGGCGACCGGGTGATCGCGGCGATCGCCGCGGCCGCCGCCGCCGCCACCGCCGCGAGCCCGACGACGACCCGCCTAACGTTGGCTCGGGGCCGGCCCGCCGCCCCGGGGGGGCCGACCGGGGCGACTCGCGGGCGAGTGGCCTCGACCCACTCCACCCACTCCGGCGATCCGAGCCGATCGGCCTCGGGCAGGAACCGGCCCACCCGCTCCCCCTCGCCGCTTCCCGCCCCGACCAAGCGAACGTCGCACCCGACCCGACCAGGGGTGAGTTGCCACCGGTCGCCCCGGGCGACGACGGCGTCCGGTCCGATGAGCCGGTTGAGCTCCCCGACTAGCCCAGCGACGACCTGCCGACCGGCCGCCGGGGTCAGATCGGGGGTCAACCGAAGCAGCACTTCATCCGCGGGAACGCCCCCATCGTCGCTCAAGACCAGCATCACCAGCAACGGCCCGGCTCGCGTCTCGCCGAATTCGATCGGGCCGGAGGGTCCGGTGAGGGCGAGGCGCCCGAGCGTGCGGAGATGAAAAGGGGCCAGCGTCGATCCAAGCGGGAGGTCTACTAGGGTACCGGCCGAGCCCCCTTCACCGCAAGTCGGCCGCGCCGGGGGGCGACGTCAGGGCTCGAGGCGGGCCTGGGTAGCCCGAAAACGCGCCGCGAGGAAGGGATCGGCGTTGACCCAGGCTCGGGCCACGATCCGATAGTGGGCCGTCGCGCTATCCCGGTTGCCCATTTGCTCGTGTGCCTCGGCGAGCCGGTGGTGGAGTTCGGTTCGGGTGACGTAGAGCGCCGCGCCGTCGACATCGCCCCGAAGCGCTGCCTGGATCGGGTAGAGCGCCTCGGCCGGACGTCGGAGCGCGATCAGGGTGCCGGCCAACTCGTAGTTCGCCCGGGTGTTGCCGAAGGTCCACGAGTGAATCGATCGGCGGATCAGCCCGGCGGCCTCTTCGAGCGCGCCGGCCTGCCGGGTCACCAACCCGCGGAGGTAGAGGTGCAGCTTGGGGTCCTGGCCGTTGAGGCTCAGGGCGCCCACCCGTTCGACGGTGTCGGCGAGGCGGTGGATCTGGGCGGTGTCGCCGATCTTCGCGAGGGCCGCCGCGCGGAGCGTTAGGTACCACGCCAGCTGCCGCGCGGTCCGTCCGGAGGGCGCTTCACGGACGGTCGCGGCGGCCTGATCTCCCCACGAGCGGGCCGCCAGCGCGAACCGTTCCATCTCGAAATCGAGAATCGCCTCGTGGGCCCGATCCCGGCCGATCCGGTCGTTCGGGACCATCCCGATCGCGCTTCGTTGACCGTAGGTCAGCGCGAGGGCTTCGCGATAGCGGCCCTGAGATCGGAGCCCGATGGTGCAGAGCCATCGCGCGGTGGCCTGGACGATCGGGTCGACCACGGCCAAGGCCGTGGTGCATTCCCGGTTCAGGGTCGGATGATCGTCGGCCAGGAGGAGGCGGCGGAGCCGTCGATCGAGCCGACCCACCGCCGGACCGAGTGGCGCGAGGGAGTCGGCGGTTCGGCCGGCCGCGTCGGCCTCGGCGAAACGGCCTCGATGGCGGAGGACCCGGGCCAGCTGGTCCCAGCTCGCGGCGGCCGCCGGTCGCAACCGGACCGCGCGGCGAGCGGCGCCTTCCGCCAGCGCGAACGAATCGGCCCACAGGTATCGCTCGGTCAGCTCGTGGAGGGCCTCGCACATTCGGCAGGGCGGTGCTCCGGGATTCCCGGCCGCAGAATCGAGGGCGATCGCTCGGAGGAGGAGCGGTTCCGCCCGAGAGAGATCGGACGTCGCGACGCCGTAGGCGTAGGCGGCCCGCACCAGGGCCTCGGGATCGTTCGGATAGCGGCTGGCGAGAGAGTCGGCCGCGACCAGGGCCGCCGGGTCCAGCCGAGCGGCTTGGACCTGGGTGACGATCAAGAGTCGATCCCGCTCGGTGGTGCGCCCGGCCAGCGCCAAGGCCCGATCGCCGAGGTCGGCGGCCGCCCCCGGATCGGCCACCAGCGCCGTCCGGAATGCCTGGTATGCCGCCATCGCGAAGCCCGAATCTTCCGCCGCCGCCGACCGAAACAGCCGATACGCCGCGTCGGCGTCCCCGTCGCCCAGGGTGCGGAGCCCCTCCACGTAGACCCGATACGCGATCGGCGATCGAGTGCTGACATCAGCGAGCGAGCCGGCGGGCTCGGCCAGATCGAGGTCGCGGGCCACCGCCACGGTCGCGCTGTCCACCAAGGCGAACCGATCGGCGGCCTCGATCCGATAGCCCCGGCGCACCTCGCCGCTCTCGAGGTCGACTCGCCGAAGCTCGAGATGGAGAGTGCCGTTCGCCACCGCCGTCAACTCACCTTCGAGGATCTGCTCGGCCCCAGCGCGTCGGGCGGCCGCCGCTCGCGCCCCGGGCACCGTGTCGCCGCCGCGCGGCATCAACTCGAGCAATCGGGTATTGGCGATCAGCCGAAGCCGCGACAGCCGCCCCAAGCTGGTGGCCATCATGTCGGTGATCACGCCACTCAGATCGACTGAATCCGCGGTGGTCAGATCCTCGAAATGAGCCACGGCCAGCACTGGCTGTCGCCCGGCCGCCTCGGAGGGGCGCCCTCGGATCCACCAGACCGCGGCCAGGCCCGCCACCAAGAGCATGACCGCGACCACGGCCCACCTCGCCCGACGGGTTCGGTCCGGTCGAATGGTCGGCTCAGCATGAGTGGTTGCCACGGGTGGAACGACCTGCGCGACCGCCGGTGGACGGGGCGCCTTCGGAGCAGGGGCTCGAAGGCGTTCCAGCAGCTCGAGCACTTCGGCGTCCGGCTCGGTTTCCAGCTCACGACGGACCAGCGCCGCGTGCTCCAAGCCGTGGGCCACCGCCGCCGCTCGATCGCCCCTGGCCACGAGGGCGTTCATATAAGACAGTGCCGGACGGCCCGACAGGGGGTCGACTTCGGTAATCCGCCGGCGCCACCGGAGCGCGTCGTCTGGCGATCCGACCCCTTCTGCCGCCCGGGCCGCCGTCTCCATGGCGGTCAGCGCGTCGCGCCGAAGTCGGGCCCCGGTTTCTTCGGCCCACTGCTCGAACTCGGCTGCCTCGCCCAAATAGAACCCGTCGAGAAACGGGCCGGCGTAGAGCTTGGCGGCGGCCTCCGGCCGCTGCCCCGCGATCGCCTCGAGGAACGTCTGGACGTCGCTCGTCAGTTGTTCAGGGTCGAGACGGAGGTCGTTCCCGGTGGCGACGATGACCTCCGCGCCGATCTCCCGCTGGAGTCCATAGAGCGTCTGCGACAGGGAGTGCCGGCCTTTGTCGACGTCGCTACCTGGCCAGAGGATGGCCAGGATTCGCTCACGCCGCACGCCACGAAAGCCGGCGGCCGCCACCACCGCCAGGAGCGCCAGCCGGCGGGGTCGGGTCGTGACGACGGCGCCCTCCGGCTCCGTCCGTTCCAGCTGAAGGCCGCCGAAAGTCCGTAGCCGCAACATGTTAAGCCACGATGATAGCGGGGTGAGTCTCGCGAAGATTGGGATGACGGCCCGACGCCATCTTGGTCTCGAACCTAGTCGCCGCGTCGGCGGCTGGCAACGAGGAGACCGGTGATGCCGATTCGAACGGGGATGCTACTGATGGGAGTCGTCGCGGTGGGAGTCGCGGTGTCGGCCCAGGCCCAGACCAAGAAACCGTCACTCAAGAAGATCGTCGGCAAGATCGTCGACACCACCCTGACCCAGGCCGCCGCAGGCGTGGTCGACACGTTGCTCGGGACCAAGGCGGGGGCGGAATCGACCTGTCCTCCCGGGTTCGTGATGGTCGGCGGGACGGGCGGGGCCGCGCCCACCGCCGGCGGTGCCATCGTCAGCACGGCCAAGAAGAAGCTGCTTGGCGCCAAAGACAGCGCCCCCGCCGGCGGTCCAAGTCGGCAGCCGACCTGCGTTCCGGCGGCCAGTGCCGCCAACGCGGGCGACCCCGCGGCAATGGCGCAGGCGGCCGCGGCCGCCCAGTCGCCGTCTGGCCTCGGGCAGGCCGCGGCCGGCGCGATGCCATCGGCCGGCTCGATCGCCAAGGGGATGGCGGCCGCGACGCCGGTCGGGCTGGCGGTCAGCGCCGCGCCGAGCGCGATCAAGGCGGTCGGCGGTCTGTTGGGTGGGAAGGCCCAGACCAAGGAGAGCATGATCAAGGATCTGGCCAAGGGTCGGCTGATCCTGAAGGGGATCAAGTTCATCGCGTCGAGCGACGCCCTCGAGGAACCGATCGACGACGACATCGCCCTGCTGGCCGAGGCGCTGGCCGCGATGGAGGGGCAATACCTCCTCAATATGCCGGCCGAGGCGAGGGACAAGGAGCCGGCCGATACCGCGATGGCCCGCCGCCGGC
>JBJXGT010000026.1:0-264181 GCA_046160105.1 Gemmatimonadales bacterium
GGTGCGGAGCGCCCCCTCTGTCGTTCTCGACCCCGCCGCTACTGCCGGCGACGGAGCTTGCCCATCCCACGATTTTCCCGCTCGATATCCGCCCAGATTTCCCGGACCGAGCGCACCTTACCCACCGACTCCAGCCCGGGCGCGGCGCCACCCGGATTGGTCGGTCCGCCGAACGAATAGATCTCGGCCCGCAACAGCTGGAGATCTTTGGCGGGCACCGGCATCTGGCGGGGCGTGTCCGGCCAGATTCGGTTGTAGGCCTCGGGCACCGCGACCTGCGCCGACGAGGTATACCGGCGCCGATTGAAATACGGTCCCGGCGCGGTATTGAACAACTCCACCTCCTGCTCGTACACCAGCGCTTTGAGCAAGTTCAGCGCGCCCTCGGCGCCGGTCAACGCGGGGAGGTTGCCGCGACCGACTCGACTGTTGTTGATCAACTGCGCCGCCTGGGTGGCCGATCCGTTGGCGCGCAGCAGGCCCTCCGCCCAGAGGAGGTCGTTGAACGACTTGCCGTAGATCGGGACCGGACCGGCCCCGGTCGGACAATCGGCGAACACGGCGGTGAGACAATAGTCCCGTGTCAGCCCGATGTTACTCTGATGGAACGAGCCGCGACCCGGGATGAAGATCGCCAGGGGCGACCAGGCGAAGTCGGTGCCCGAGGCCGCCGTGGCCCGGCAGCCGCCGTTGCCGTTGAGGTCGTCGGTGGCGCCGAAGCAGCCGTCGCCCATCCGAGCATCGAGGCCGTAAATGCCGGCGTTCGGCCGTGGATTGCCGGCGCCGCCCGGCCACGGATCGATCTGGTTGGTCGCCAAGAGCCGCGCGACTCGAGTGTCGACCCGGGTCGTCGTGAAGTCGTTCGCCCAGGTGTGGTAACCGGTGAAGAAGTCGAGATTCTCGTCCTGATACGCGGTGAAGTCGAAGCTCGCGCCGTTGACCGCCGAGCTGACCCCTTGTGAGGCAAAGGTCGCGACCTGGGTCCACGGGACCTGGGCGTTCTCCTCGGCGTTCCGCGGATAGTGCGCCAGCAGCTCGGCCTGCATCGTCCGGATGATCTTGGTCAACTGCTTGCTGGTGTAGACCGGGCTGTTGACCGTGCCGAACCAGGTGGCCCCAGTGTTGAAGGTGGTGGTGTTGGCGATGGCGTAGGCGGCCTCCAGCATCTCCAACGCCTGGTCCCGGACCTGGGCCCGGGTCGACAGCGCCAAGGTCAACGGATCGGTGTCTTCCTTGACGACAAATCCCTGATCGTAGTTCAACGCGATGAAGGCATGCGCCATGCCCTGAGCCATCTGGGCGATCGCCTCGACCGCATCACGCTGGGCGCCGAGATCCGGCGGGGTGGCGGCCTCCCGCAGCGCGAACAGCGCGTCGTTGGCCGATGACAGCATCGAGTACATCCCGTACCAATAGGGCTCGACCTGCTGGCCCAGTTGGGTCGAGGTACTGTTGACCCAACCGCACCGATTGGCGCAGTCCACCCCGTAGGACGAGTAGTACCGCCCGTTGAAGTTGTTCCACGAGTAGCTGAGGTGGTCGGCCATGGTGGCCAGGGTGAGTGACGGGCTATAGGCGTAGCGCGCGTTCATCCAGGTCTTCATCGTCCCAGCGGCCGACGCGATGATCGTCGCCGGGTCGGAGAAGGCCCGCTCCCGTTCGGGCGCGTTCGGATTGGCGACGTCGAGGTCGCCGCAGGCGGCCAGCGGCCCGGTGAGGGCCACTGCCGCGAGCGCGATCCGCCAGTACTTGCGATTCCTCATGTCTGCTCCATTTCGGTCGAAGTCGCGTCAGAACGCGATCTCGATGCTCGCCGTGAAGGTTCGGAACTGGGGATACTGGAACCAGTCCATCCGGGTCCGGAACGCCGCCTGGCCACCATTGAGTTCGGTGAGCGGAGCCACTTCCGGATCGAGACCGGTGTACGGAGTCCAGGTGAAGAGGTTCCGGCCGATCACGCCGACCCTGACTTCGCCCAACCACCGGCCCAGCCCGACCCGGTTCAAGTCGTTCTTGCTGAAGGTGTAGTTGACGGAGAGCTCCCGCAGCTTCAGGAAGGTGGCGTCCTCGACGAAAGCTTCGTTGGCCGAGGCACCATTGTAGAGACCGACCTGATAGAACCCTTCGGCGATTCGCTCGGCGGCCGGCTTGTCGAACTGATCGCAAAGCTCCGAGGCGCAGTCCTGGTTGCCCCAGTGCGCGGTGCCGTTGTAGATCTGGCCACCCTGGCTCCAGTCGAGCAAGCCGGTCGCCGAGAACCGCTTGTAGGCGAAGGTGGTGTTCATCCCCATCCGGAAGTCGGGGGCGGCGATCCCGATGTCGTGGATGTTGGTGGTGGTCGTGCAGGCGCCCGAGGCATTGGTCGCGGTGCAGGTGACCAAGGCAATCGGCCGCTCGCCGTTGGCGCCGCGAACCGCCTTGCGCACCATGTAGCCGTCATAGTTCACGACCACACTGTCCGGTGACCACGTCTGCCCGGCGCCCGAGGCCGCTTGCTTGGCGGGATCGCGGTAGAGATCCTCGAGGGTCCGGACCCACTTCTGACCCCGCATCTGACCGAGACGAACCCCCGGGGCGAACTGGAACGGGCTGAAGCCCGCGCTCGGCCCATACCCGGCATCCGGCAGCGGCCAGTCGGTGATGGTTTCCCGGGTCCGATCCCCGGTCAGGGTCATCTGCAGTGCGAAGTCGCGCGAGTTGATGATCTGGGCGCCGACCGCGACCTCGTGGGTCTTCGAGTTCAACGCGCCGACGTTCTGCCACTGGCTGATGAAGCCCGTGGTGGCCAGCAGCGGCGCCTGAATGATCTGGTCCTTGGTGTTCTTGTCCGAGTAGTTGTACTCGAACGTAAACCGGCCCTGGGCCAGCTCGATGTTGGTCCCGATCTCCAGTTCGGACGACTTCGCCGGCCGGAGACCCTTGTTGCCGAGCTGGTTCTTGACGAACACCCCGCTGATCGGCAGCAGCACTTCGTACTGAGCCCGATACGGCGGTCGGAGCCCGGCGGTGCCGTACGACGCGCGAATCCGGAACTCCTCCGGCCCGCTCTCGAGACCGAGCAGCTGGGGCACCCGAACGGCGCCGGAGGCGCGCCAATAGGTCGCGAACCGCGCGTCGGGCCCGAACAACGAGGACCCGTCACGCCGAATCAACCCGTCGAGGATCACCTTGTCGTTGAAATCCAAGGTGGTGATGCCGAAGATGTTTCGGTTGCGGACCACCTCGGTTTGTGAGAAGGCGCGCTGGTTCTGGGGCTCGGTGCCGGGGAACTCGGGCACGTCCTTGACCGAGAACTTCTGCGCCGAGGCGTAGAGGCGGCGGTCTTCCTGGTCCTCGTACAGGTAGGCGGCCTTGGTCGTGATCCCCAGGTTCTTGAAGGGACCGCCACCGTCCAACCGCCACACGCCGGTCAGCTGGGCGCCCGCGTTGTAGGTCCGGTTGTTGTCGGTCTGGCGCTGGAACCGGCCTGGGGTCGCGGAGCCGGCGGCCGTGTACAGATTGACCGGCTCCCGGTAGGCGAAGTCCTCGTTCACCTGGTCGAAGTTGTAGTTGCCCTCCGCCGACAGCCACGACAGCGGCCGCCACCGGATCCGACCACCACCGGTGAACCGGCTCCGGGCTCGCTCCTGCTTGATCGCGTAGAGGTTGTAGAGCGGATTGGCCGCGTTGGAGCGCTTGTCGCGGATGAAGGTGTTGAACGGCGAGCCGTCCGCGTTCGTCCCGATCTTCTGCGAGCCGATATCCTGCGTCGTCGGGCAGGTGAAGCCATCGGCTGATTTGGTGCACCCCGCGAGCGGATCGATGTGGGGCTCGAGGAAGGCGATCCCGAAGAACGCGCCGCCCTGACCGCCGTTGCAGGTGGTGCCGAGGCTGTCGGCGCCGCGGACGCAGCCGCCGGCGTTGGCCTCGTCGTTGTTCGACCGGCCGTAGAACGCGTTGAACGAGATATCGATGTTGTCGGTCAGCACCTGGTCGATGTTGACCCGGTAATTCTGCCGCTTGAACCCGGCGACGTTGAACACCGACCCCTCGTTCTGGGTGTTCTGGAACGAGGCGTTGAAGTTGGTCCGCCCACGACGCTGGCCCAACGACACATACTGGGTGTAGAAAGCGCCCGGATCGAACAAAATGTCTTGGGCGTTGGCGTTCGTCTGATAGAGCCCGTCCTGAATATCCACGGCCACGTCGCGCCCGAGCGCATCCTTTCGGGTCGGGCACGGGGCGCCGAGCTGGGCGGCGTCGCTCGCGGTGCAGACCGAGGGAAGCACGCGGGACTGATCGGCCCGCCGGAGGAAGCTGCCGTCAGGCTTCAGGATATAGCTATGGTGTTGGGTGACCGGGTAGGCGCCCGGCGTCGACGACCGCCCGAACTCGCCCCGAGCCGTCACCTGGATCCGGCCATCGGCGAGATTGGCGCCCCGCCGAGTGAAGATCTGGATGACCCCGTTGGCGGCGTCGGACCCATATAAGGATGCCGCCGCGGCGCCCTTGATCACCTCGACCCGCTCGATGTCTTCCGACGCGATGTCGGCCAGCGAGTAGCGGGTGATGGTCCCGTCGACGATGATCAACGGATCCGAGGTGCCGGTGATGCTGGTCGCGCCTCGCAGCTTGATCTGCGGCGCGGCACCCGGCATCCCCGTCGACGACTGGATCGAGACGCCCGCCACCTTGCCTTGCAGGGCGCCGAGCGCGGTCACTGCGGGGGCCTGCTGGAGCTCGGCCTCTGAGACCTTGCCGACCGCAAATGTCAGCTTCTTGGTGGAGGTCGCCTCCGAGACGCCGGTGACCACCAGCTCGTCGAGACGAAGCGGGTCGGCGACCAGCTCGAAGTTCCGCTCCTGAGTGCCGATCGTCAGTTGAATCTGGACCGTCTTGGGCCGAAATCCGAGCATTCGGGCGGTCAGGGTGACGTTCTGCCCCCGTGCCGCTTGGGCGCCGACGGTGACTTGATAGCTCCCGTTGGCGGCGGTGGACGCGCCGAAGTTGGTTGTTCCCACCACGACGGTCGCTCCGGCGAGCGGTTGACCCTTGTCCGAAGTCACCCGGCCGGTGATGATGGCCTGCTGTTGGGCCCACGCCGATGGTACCGAAAGCGCCAGGGTCGCGAGTGCCACACCCAGCCCTCGGCGCGTCGAGGGACGTGCCCCCAGATCGAACATGCTTCCTCCTTGGATACGGTGGTTAGGCGCGGGCCCAGGAATCGGCGCGGCCCGGCGTCTGCTCGTCCAAGGGCACGGGCCGCACCCCCGCTGGGTGCGGATTCATCCCCGTTCATCCCTGCGGTGCAACGAGTGGCTACAGTGGTGACCGAGGCAGGATTCCGATGCCGACCGCCCGAGTGTCGGACCGACACAGGCGGGGTCGAAGCAGCACCGCACGAAGGAGCCGGGCCGAGGTGGTGGCTCCGCGAACGAGCCAATCGTCGACGGTGTCATCGACCCCGAGGAACCGGCGGCGGCGCTCGAGCTCGGCCCGAACACCGTGAGCCGCAAGGGTGCCCGCCAGTGGATGCAGCACCAGAAATTGCGTCGCGGCCGAGAGAACGAGCAGAGCTTCCATCTCCGGCGCGGTCGACTCGCGACACCGGCCCCGGCCGACCCGTTCGGAGGCAGTCGCGATCAGGTCGATCAGCGCCGCGACCCGTTCGGCGCAGGTCCGCCCTGGCGGGATCCGCTCAACCATCCCGAGCGCTCGGGTCCGTCGCCGGAATCGCATTACCGATCGTTCCACCGTGGAGACCGAGTAGCGAAGACCCTCGGCCGCGGTCGACGAGTCGACATCGAGTGCCCAGGTCAGCAGGGCGATGATCTGACAATCGCGCGGCACCGCGGGATGCACGGAGAGAAGGCAGCGGGCCAGCAGGCGATCGCGATCGCCGTCGACGGTCGCGATCGGGCCGAGATCGGCGAGGGCCCCGCTCACAACACGGTCCCCGAGAGACGACCAGCTCGGCGCCGCGAGAGCCGGGTCATGGTTCCGTCCTTGAGCCGGATGTCGTAATCACCCCGCTCCCGGCGAATCAGCTCGACGATCTGGTCGACGTTGACGATCGCCCCCCGGTGAACCCGCGCGAACTTCACCGGGTCGAGCAGCCCCTCGATGCGCTGAATGGTATCGCGAATCCGAAGCGGCTCGCCGCCGGCGTGGACGACCACGAACGGGCCCTGGGCCTCGAACCAGGCGATCTCGCCGACCGCCACGGGCAGCAACCGGCCACGAGCCCGGAGCAGCAGGCGCTCGGGAAATCGGCGGCGAAGCCGCGGCGATGGATTGGCCCGCTTGGTCCGGCGCACCTCGATGGCCAGGAACGCACGCTCGATGGCGAGATCCAAACGCGCTCGGTCGACCGGCGCGATGAAGTAGTCGCAGGCGCCGAGCTGGAACGCGGCATAGGCGTGGCCGCCGTCCGCCGCGACCACGATGGTGGCGTGGTCGGCATCTGGATCGAGGGTATCGAGGAACTCGGTGTCGTCGCGCAGATCGAGCACGATGACATCCGCCGCGGGCCATCCCGAGCCACGCCCCATCGGATCGAACACCCGCACGATCCCACCCGGTGCCGTGTCGCGAAGCGCCTCGCCGACCATCCGCGCCAGGAGCGGATCCCGGGAACGGACGACGACCGCTGGGGGCGCCGCAACTGGCTCCGATATCGTGTCAATGTGCGACATGTTTGGCCCCTGCCCGGCCTCGGTTCGGCCCATCGCGTCGAACATGCGGTCGCCGGCGGTGGCGACCGGACCTTCGCGAGCGCGGTCTCGGGCCGTTCGTTCTACTCGACGAATCGCGGCGTCGTCACCGCCCCGGGACGAACGGTGGGTAAACAAGGTCGAACGGGTCGCGCCATCCCCCGCCACTTCGTTTCGCCTCAGCCGTTCGCCCGCCGCTACCTACTATGACGTGCAATCGGGCTCCGAGGTTGCGAATGGCCGTCAGGAAGTCGTCCGCGGTGACGATCCGCGCGGTGACGAGGTGACCCGCGCGACGGAGATGACGAAGGGTTCGATCGGATCAGCCGGTCAGCGTTCGGCCGGCGACGTGATGGGATGCTGGGTCAGAAGACGATGGCGCGGGAATGACCTCGGAGACGTTAGGCCCTCCGGCGAGAGACCTCTTCGCTCCGCCGCTTCAGTCCCGCTGCTTCCAGGGCTAGGTAACGATTGGTCAGGCCGCGGGTCGCCCAGCCGGCCAGGGTCCCGAGGAATCCGCCGAAGCGAACGGACAGGGTGACCCGGCATTGGGCGGCTGACGCTTCGATCTGGTGATCCGCGGTCACCATCACTCCCGGACTCCGCGTAACCCAGGTGAATCCTCGATTCGCCTCCAGCCCGGTCACCACGAACGTCGCGGGCCCAAGCCGTGGCTGCTTGATTCGAAAGCGGCTGCCCACCGCGAACGGACCCGAGTCCAACCGGTCTATGCCGGTGACGGTCTCGGTCCACTCCGGCCATCGCTCGATGTCGGAGAGTACGCCCCAGACCGTGGCCGCGGGGGCCTCTATATCGACGGATGTCATCAGCTCCATTGGCGCCCTCCTTGTCAGCTTCGGCGCCAGAACGCCTCGCAGCGGATCCCGGTCTGGAGTGTGGAGGCCCTCGGCCTCAGGATTGCCCGGCCAGCTCGGCGATCACGGCGGCGAGCTTCCTGACCCGGTCGGCATCTCGGGCCCGTCTGGCATCGTTGTCCACCTGGGCGGCCAACCTGGCCAGGGCGGCTTGTCGATCCGCGCCGTGGAGCCGCTCAGCCCGGGTGAGGTCCGCCGAGATCCGGGTGCTGCGGGTGGAGACCAAGCCGCGGTTGCGCACCAGCTGATCGAGGTAGGACCGCGCCACCGCGAAGCTCGCCGGCCAGGCCAATCTGGGTTGGAGCTGCGGATTGAACTGCTCGAACCGCACCGACTCGGCCGCTTCGATCTCGTTCTTGGAGAGGAGCGGCCCCGGCTTGAGCCGGAGCAGATCGAGCCCGCGGGCGATCTCCGAGCCGACCACGTACCCGTTGTACCAATACGCCGACCAGAAACCGCCCAGCACGGGCTTGTCCGCGGCGACCGGACCACGATCGAAGAAGCCGATCTCGACCGGCTTGGCCGGATTGGTGAAGTCGATCAAGGCGAGGCCACCCTGGTACCAGGCCTGGACCATGATGTCGCGTCCGGGCACCGGGATCAACGACCCGTTGTGGGCGACGCAGTTCTCCTGCTCGGTCTGGGCGGCTGGCAACTTCCAGAAACTGGCCGGCGCGAGTTTCCCGTCCCGCAAGGTATAGATCGCGTTGGCGCCCCAAGTCGGCTTGTCGGTGGCTCGGCACCGGGGGCTCGTGCCCCCGCCCCACTCGTCGGTGAAGAGCACGGTGCTCGCGTCGTTGTTGAAGGTCGCCGAGTGCCAGTAGGCGAAGTTCGGATCGCTCACCTCGGCGATCCGTTTCGGGCGGACCGGATCACGGATGTCGAGGAGTATGCCGTTCCCCGAGCAGGCCCCGGCACCGAGTCCCAGGTCGGGATACACGGTAATGTCGTGGCACATGTCGGTCGGCGCGGTCGTCTGGGTGCCGGGCCCGTGATCGCCGGCCTTGGCGAGGCCGTCGACCGAGCCGGTCGACGGATCGGCGAAGACGCGGGCCAGATTGACGACCCTGGCGTCTTGGGGCGCCGCGAGCGGGACCTGAATCACCTCGACTTGGAACAACGAGGTGTTGGGATCTTCCGCGGCGGGCTTGCCGGAACACCCGGCCAGTTCATTGCTGGACCGCACCCCGCTCGTACCGGAGACGTAGACGTAGAGATTGGCGGGGTCGTTCGGGTCGGTCACCAGAGTATGGGTATGCGAGCCCCGGCAGGTTTGCACCGCGGCGACCTGCTTCGGGTTGTCGATGTCGCTGATGTCGAAGATCCGCACCCCGCGGAACCGCTCCGCGCTCACCGTGTCCTGAACACCCTGCTTGCCGCAGTCGAGCCGAGCGCTGGTCTGTTCGACTGAAATGAACAGGAGGTTGCCGTACACTGACGGATCGCCCTGACCACCGGGACAAGGAAAAGCGCTCCGGATCTTGGGACTCGCCGGGTCGGAGATGTCCCACACCTCGAAGCCGTTGTAGTTGCCCTGGAAGGCGTAGTTGCCCTTGAACGCGAGGTCGGAATTGGCGTAGAGGAAATTTCCCGGCGAGGCCGGATCGTCGAACGACGCTGGCTTGCGGCCGCTGCCCACCAGCTCGAGGCCCCGAATCGCGACGCCTGCGTCGTGGAGCCCAGCCTTCAGACCGACCCGCGGATCCTTGCGCGCCGGCTTGCGCTTGGCTTCGAGCGGCTGGGACTTGGGCACGTCCTGGGCGGCGGCCGGGGCGGATCCGATCGCGGGCGTGAGCGTCAGGAAGAACGCGGCGACCATCACGGCGGCGGCGAAACGAGCGGAGGGAATCATTCGGGTCATGGGGTTTCCTTCAGGGGTTTCAACAACCGTTGCATCCGGGCGATCTCGGCCCGCTGGTCGGCGTCGACATCGGAGGCGAACCGGAAGATATCGACGTCCTGCCCGGCGCCGGTGGTGCCGAAGAGGGTGGCGACCATGGTGATCGCGCCTTCGTGGTGACGGAGCATGCTCTCGAGGAAGAGCCGCTCGAACTCGGGACCCTTGGCCGCCTCGAGTCGGGCGATCTCAGCCGGGGTTAGCATGCCTGGCATCAGGGTAGCATGCGCCCCACCATGTTGGCGACCGGACGCTGCGAAGGGGTCGGGGGCGTCTTCCTGGTGGTCGAGGAGCCACAGCCGCATCAACCGGATCTCGTCGCGTTGGGACACCGCGATCCGTTCGGCCAGCATTCGCAGCGGGGTCTGCCGGGTTCGGGAGGGAACCAGGTCGCTCATCACGATGGCTTGATGGTGGTGGGCGATCATCCCCTGCATGAAGGCGACGTCCGCTTTGGTGTACCGGGGCCGGGAGACGTCCGCCGGCGCCTGGGCTTGGGCGGCGGTGGCCCCGCCCGCCGCGAGCGCCCCGAAGGTCACCGCCACGAGCGGACGTCGAAGGTCCCGCCAGAAACGCGCACCCATCGTGGTAAACTAATCGGCCGGCGGGAAGCGAGTAGCGATGGCGCGGAGGTGGGCCGCACCGCTTACCTGGCCGGCCACCGATCCGCCGTCACCGCCGCTCGAATCGGAGGCCGAGCATCCGGCCACCATGAAGCTGGAACCCGGTACGGCGAGTGGCGGGGCCCTCGAACCTGAGCAGCCCGACCGATACCTGGAAGGCGCCCGCGAACGCCGGGGTCATCGGCAGCCGCCCCAGCCCCCGGGACTGGACGACGACGGTGTCGCCCGAGCGCTCGATGGTCCAGGTGACGTCGAGCTCGGGACTGTAGTATTGACCGGCAACCCCGTCGAGCTCCGCGGCCGTCGGGACCAGGGGCATGACCCGGGCATAGGGGCCGCGGTCGTCACCGAGTTGAACGGCGTTGAATGATGGCGCCGGCGTGCCGTCGGCAAAGGTCAGATCGAGGAATCCGCCCGCCGAGAACTGATTGGCCGCCGTTGGCTTCATCGGGATCGTCCCGCCGCCGAACGCGAGTAAGAGGCCGGCCGTGTCGCGGGCAATTCGAACCACCTGTTGCTGCCCTTCGGAGAAGTAGGTGCCGACGAAGCGATCCGCGTCCGGCGGCAACCCGACCGCGGCCGCGCCGTCCTTCGGCGCCGCGTCGGTCTGTTCCGTGAAATGGTCGGCGAGCACCACGTCCGCCACTTGCTCGGCGAGGCCGCTGGTGTTGGCCGTGCCGATGTTGCAGGTGAGGGCGATCGACGTGTGCTGCTTCGGGAACCGCATCAGCATGGCCCGATACCCGGCCCATGCCCCGCCGTGGTGGACCCGCTCGACACCGCGATACGAGTCGAGGAAGAGACCCCGCCCGTAGCCGTGCTTCTTGCCATCGTTGAGGGTGCCTGGCTCGACGAGCTTGTCGATCAGCGCTTGGCCCCCCACCGTGGGCGAGTAGGAGTTCTCGTCCCACTTGATCAGCTCCTCGACCGAGCTGTAGACCGCGCCATCACCGAGCTGATCCCAATCCGACAGATCGATTTGGAAGCCCCCCGAATCAGCGG
Organism: Gemmatimonadales bacterium; assembly: GCA_046160105.1. Taxonomy (GTDB): domain Bacteria; phylum Gemmatimonadota; class Gemmatimonadetes; order Gemmatimonadales; family GWC2-71-9; genus SHZU01. The sequence continues at coordinate 11,090 of JBJXGT010000026.1, forward strand.
GTGAGTACGCCAGGGCTCGGCCCGGCAGGATAGCGAGGTGATTGTTGCGGAAGTGGGTCTTGCTCATTCCGAGCGGTCCGAAGATCCGCTCCTTGGCGAAAGCCGCCAGGTTCTTGCCCGTCACCCGTTCCACGATGATGGAGAGGAGGAAGAAGCCGGTATTGCTGTAGTCCCACTTGGCGCCGGGGGCGAAGTTGAGCGCCTTTTGCCGGGCGATGATGTCGAGCGCGTCGGCATCGCCGGTGTAATCCTCGCCTCGGAACCCGTGGACGAAGAGCAGCCCGTTGTAGTCACGCAGCCCGCTGGTGTGGCGGACGAGGTGCTCGATGGTGATCCGGGGGCCGAAGTCGGGGACCTCGGGCACGTATTTCCGAACGTCGTCGGTGAGGGCGAGCTTGCCCTCGTTGGCGAGCAGGATGATGCTCGCGGCCGCGAACTGCTTCGAGGTCGATCCCAAGTCGAAGATCATCGCCGGGGTGATCGCCACGTTGCGTTCCAGGTCCGCCATCCCGTAGCCCTTGGCGTAGGCCACCCGACCATCGCGATAGACCCCGAGGGCGCAACCGGGGGAGTCATTCTTGGCGTACTGGGCGAAGACGGCATCGATCTTGGCGGCGTCGACGCCTCCGGCCGGGCCGCCGCAGGCAGCGAGGCCGATCGCAACCGTGGCGAGAGGCGAGAACGACGGAAGGCGGCCGGTTCGGGCCATGGGAGCTCCGGAGCGAGTGCGGTGAGCGAGGGGGTCGGGTTGAGGTTACCGGGCGGGGGGTGGGGGGCGCAAGGCGGAAGGCGCCGGCCGCAGGGGCGGAACTGGCGAAATGTCCAGCCGGATGGGGGTTCGTCGCCATGGTCTCCAGGCGGCATTCATCATCGAACCCTGTGAAATGGAGACCCAGATGAGCAGACAATCCTTTCGTGACCCAATCGTCGGAGGTCGTTTCACCGCTGTGGCTACGCTCGTGGCTCTTGCCGGGAGCGCCGGCACGGCCGCGGCCCAGGCCACTCTGACCACCACCGCCAAGCCGATTCTGGTGGCGTCCCTCCGGGCGAATGCGGACGCGCGGGTCCAGGGCACCGTCGCCACCAACTTCGCGAACGGCGACCTGGTGCTCGGGCTACCGGACAAAGTTGCCTTCCTGCACTTCGACCTCCGATCGCTGCCGGCCGGCGCGGTGATCAACTCGGCGGAGTTGGTGCTCAGCTTCCGTCCGGTGTCGGAGGGCTCGAATCAAGTCGACATTGGCCGGGTACAGGGATCGTGGCGGGAGGCCACCGTGACGGCCGGCAACCGACCGAGCGTCAACTGGAAGGGCGCGCCGCAGACAGTGACGCCCGGCGGGTCGGTCAGCTACGACGTGAAGGGCCCGGTGACGGCTTGGTTGGCGGGTGAGGCCAACTACGGCTTCGCGCTCCGGGGCGACGGCCCCCTCATGTACGGGTATTCGCGCGAGACGGCGCCGTCGCCCTCCGCGCAGCCGACCCTTCGGCTCCGTTACATCGTTCCCTAACTCACGCGAGGCAACGCCCCAGATTACTGACCTCCGTCGGAGTCGAGGGTGCGCAGCGAGGGAAGCTCACGATCGATCTCCTTTCGGAGCCACGCCCGAGCCAGCAGCCAGTCGCGTTGGACGGTCTTGAGGGAGACGTCGAGGCCCGCGGCCGTCTCCTCGAGGGTCAGACCGCCGAAGAACCGACGTTCGACGACGAGGGCGGCCCGGGGGTTGGCCTTGGCGAGGCGGTCGAGCGCGTCGTCGAGCGCCACCAGCTCATCGGCGGCATCGTCGGTCATCAGTGACTCGATTTCCTCCAGCGGAACGGCGATTTGACCGGCCCCCCGCTTGATCCGCTTCCGGGACCGGGCATGGTCGATCAAGATTCGGCGCATCGCCTGGGCCGCGATGGCGAAGAAATGGCGCCGGTCTTCGGGGAGGAGCTTTTCGCGCTCACCGAGCTTGACGTAGGCTTCGTGCACCAGCGCGGTGGGACCGAGGGTGTGTCCGGTGGCCTCGCGGGTCAGCTGGGCCCTGGCGACAATCCTGAGGTCGTCATAAATCAGAGGGAAGAGTTGGTCGAGCGCATCGGCCTCGCCGGCGCGGAGGCGGGCAAGCGACGCGGTGATGGAGCCGGTGGTCATGGTGCGATCGTCCCGTGGGTCGTGCTCAAGGGTGACTAGGATTCCCGGAAAGAGCAAGGTGAGCCCGATGCAGGGTGAGACGTGGAGCCGAATGGAGGCGGTGTTCTTCGGGGCGCTCGAACTGGCGATCGAAGACCGGCCGGCCTTCCTCGATCGAGCCTGCGGCGGCGATGCCGCGTTGCGCGCCGAGGTGGAGGCCGTCCTCGCGGCCCATCAGTCCGTGGGGGGTACTCGGGACACCGATCGGCTGCTGTCCCCCGAGGCAACGGGCCCTGGTGCCGGGCTGCCCGCGGGGACCCGAATTGGCGCCTACCAGATCGAGGCCATGGTCGGCCGAGGCGGCATGGGGGAGGTCTACCGCGCCCGGCGCGCCGATCGGCAGTACGAGCAGTTGGTGGCTCTCAAGGTGATGCGCCCCGGCCGCGACACCGACGACCTGATGGCGCGTTTTCGGACCGAGCGACAGATCCTGGCCCGGCTCCAGCATCCCAACATCGCGACCTTGCTCGACGGCGGGGTGACCCCGACCGGGCAGCCTTACCTGGTGATGCAGTACGTCGACGGCGTCCCGATCACGAGGTACGCCGCCGACCGAGGGCTCGACCCTACCGAGCGACTCCGGTTGTTCGCCACCGTCTGTGACGCGGTCCAGTTCGCCCACCAGAACCTGGTGGTTCATCGGGATCTCAAGCCGAGCAACATTCTGGTCACGGCCGAGGGGGCCGTGCGGCTCCTCGATTTCGGGATCGCGAAACTGCTCGACGTCGACGCGGGCGCCGGCTCGACGACGGGCGAGCTGCTGTTGCTGACCCCCGAACATGCCGCTCCCGAGCAGTTCCTCGGCGGGTCGATCACGACGGCCACCGACGGGTACGCGCTCGGGGTCCTGCTCTACGAGCTGCTGACGGGCTCCCGGCCGTTTCAGTTCACCCCGGCGACCGCGCTCCCCCGGGCCGTCTGCCAGGACGACCCGATCGCGCCCAGCGCGGCGGCGGCCGACCCCGAACGGCTGGCTCGTGCCAAGGTCGATCGACCGCCGGTCGAGGCCGCGGTCATCGCGGGCGATCTCGACGCCATCGTCCTGAAGGCGCTCCGGAAGGAGCCGGAACGGCGCTACCTCACGGCGGCCGAGCTCGCGGAGGACGTCCGACGCTACCTCGCGGGGTTCCCGGTCCAGGCTCGGCCCGAGACCTTCGGGTACGTCGCGGCTCGTTTCATCCGGCGGAACCGGTTCGCGGTGATGGCTTCGACCGCGCTGGCGATCGCCATCGCGGCGTTGACGGTGGTCTCGATCCGGTTCGCGGTGACCAGCCGGGCCCAAGCCCGGGCGATCGCGGAGGAGCGCGACGTCGCGGTCCAGGTCTCCTCGTTCCTGGAGAACCTGTTCAAGTCGCCCGACCCGTTCGCGGTGGGGCCGTCGCGACGGGACACCCTCCGGGTAGGGGCGATTCTGGCCGAGGGCGCCCGGAAGGTCACCACCGAGCTCGCCGATCAACCGGCCCTCCAGGCTCGGCTCCTCGGGATCCTCGGGCGGGCCGAAACGGACCTCGGCCGGCTCGACGCGGCGCTGCCGCTGCTCGAGGCGGCGGTGACCCGCCGGCGCGAGGTGTCGGGTCCCGACGCGAGCGAGACCGCGATCCTGGAACGGGCGTTAGGTGTGACGCTGTGGCAGCTGGGAAAGGCCGCCCGGGCCGAGACCCTGTTCCGCCGAGCCGTGGCGGCCCTGGCCCGCGACTCGATCGGCCAGCGGCGAGAGCGAATCAAAGCGGTTTCCGCCCTCGGTAACTCGCTGATGGCGCAGGGGCGGTTTCCGGAGGCCGAGGCCGAGTACCGCCAGGCGGTGTCGCTCGCCGAGATCGAGTATCCCGCCGACGACACCGAAATGGCCGGGCGTCTGTCCGACCTGGCGATGGCGTTGAACGCCCAAGCGCGGCGCCCCGAGGCCGAATCGCTCCTTCGCCGGGCCATCACGATCGAACGGACCGCCAACGGCCCGGACCACCCGCGGGTCGCGACGCCGCTCGGCAACCTCGCCACGGTCCTGATCGACCTGGGTCGACTCGACGACGCCGAGCAGCTGGCGCGAGAGGCGTTGACCATTCAACGGACCCGCCTTCCGTCACCCCACCCGCGGACGGCCTCTTCGATCAACAATCTCGCCGCCGTGCTGATGAAACGAGACCGGGCCCAGGAGGCCGAGCCACTGCTCCGCGAAGCCGTGGCGATGCAGCGCGCCTTGTACGGCGAACGCCACCCGACGCTCGCGGGCACGATGCTCAACCTCGCTGGAGCGATCGCGGCCCAGGCCCGCCCCGAGGCGTCCCTTCCGCTGCAACGGGAGGCGCTGGCGATCTTGATGGCCACGGCCGGTCCGCGGCACCCCAATGTCGCGATGGCTCACAATAACATCGGCGTGTCGCTGCACCTGATGGGCCGCCACCGCGAGTCGCTGGCGGAGTACGAAGCCGCCCTCGCAGTCAGGCGCGCCATCCTGCCGCCATCGCATCCGCTGACCACGAACAGCCTCGCCAAGGCGGGACAGTGTCTTCTCGAGCTCGGACGGTTTCGGGAGGCGGAGGAACGATTCGACGAGGCCTATCGGCTGTCCGAACCGAGCAAGGAGGGGCGCGCGAAGCAGTGGGATGAGCTGCTGGTTCAAATGATCCGACTGTATCGGACCACTGGGCGGACGGCGGAGGCGGAGCGATTGGAGGAAACCCGACGGGCGGCGCCCCCCCAGGTGAGACGCATTGGTGCGCCGACCGATCCGCCGCGATCCAGCGGCGCGACGGGCCGAGGAGGACGGCCACCCTGATCCGTTCCCGATCCGGAATCCGAGTGGGTGGGTAGCCGGCAATCCCGCCGGCCTCCACCTCGGAGCCCGGAACGATGGGCCGAACACCCGCAGCGTTGGTCCTCGCGGCCGCGGTCGCCACCGGAGTCTCGGCGGCCTTTGGCCAGACGGCCCCGCCCCCGGCGGTATGCCTCGGCGGCACGGTGGCCCAGGCCGCCGAATGCGCCACCAAACTCGAGCGCTACGAACAGTTGATGGACGGGATGGCTCAAGGGGTCAGCCTGAAGGCGCTCGATCCGCTCTATCGAGAGGTGCTCGCTCCGCACTTCGCCCCCGCTGACCTGGCCCGATTCCGGTTCGGTTATTCCCCAGCGCAAGCGCCGGGACGGCCCACCACCGATTGTGACCAAGCCTACTTCGAAAGCGCGACGCTCGCGTCGCTCGCCGCGAACCGGCAGCTGGCCGGCCGCGGTCAGCTTGGCGCCCTCCTCCATGCCCTGGCCCACGCGAGCCAGTGCGCCACCCTCGGCTCGCGAGAACGGTATGCCAGGGCCTGGTTCGATCACCTCGATTGGGCGACGATGCGAAGCATGGACCTGGCCCAGCTCCACGCCGCCACCCCGCTCGAGCCCAAGGCGGTCCTCCGAGAGGAGCAGGTATGGCAGCTACTCGATGGCTGCTGCATCGACCAGAACGGTCTGCTGATCCGCCCGCTCGCCATCATCGGTCTAACGGAGACCGCCATCGCGGCCACCGGCGCGGCTCCGGCGCAACGGATCTTCACGGTCAAGACGGCCGGCGGGGCCCACCCGCTTTCCTATCAAGGGCAGATCGAGCGCAATGGCGTGTTTCAGGACGTCACGACCGCGGATGGGCAGGCCACCGGGGCGTCCTTTGCCTGGAGTGTCCCGCCACCCGCATACGCCAGCGCGATCCCATCGGTGCGGGTCGCCTTCCGGGTCTCGGTCCGTCAGGCACGGACCAGCCTTCCATCGGCGAGCCGCGATATCCAGACCATGATCGCCCCACCGGCCGTTCCAGGGGTGCTCTCGCCGCCAGCCTAACGTCTAGCTCATGCCCCCCTGGACTGGCGCGACCCGATCTTCCGGGTGGTCGTGGACGGGGCGGGCGCGATTCCCGACGGGGGAGCCGGCAAGGGAAACAACGTGGATGATCCGTTCCAGTCACCGGTTCCGAGATGGTGGATGAACCCCACCATCTCGGAGACCACATGCGGCACCCCCGAATCCTCATTACCCTGTTTGGTTCTTGTTTCGTAGGCCTCGTTTCGGCGCGGCTCGCGTCAGGGCAGGCCATCCCCCCGGCGGCCGACGACAGCGCGGCCCTGTACCAGCGGTCCGCCCTCCCCACCGCCACCGCCGCCACCAGAATTCAGAGCGGCTTCCGACTCGCACCGGACGCCGCGGCGCTGATCCTCATCCGCGCAGGTTATCCCGTGGCGGAGGCCGCGGGAGGGGGTCGTCTGACCAGTGCGCAGCAGGCGCTGCTCGCCGTCGGCCTCCATTCGTCCGCCGAGCGCGAGAAGGACCGCGTGAGGCGGGACAACGAGCAGAAGCAGCACCTCCGGGAACTCATCACCATGCTCCTGAACGCCTCGGGCAGCCTCGAGGCCGTCGCCGACCTGTTGGTCAACCAGGCACGCGCCACGACCGACCAGGCACTGGCCATTCTGCTCACCGTGGCGCCGAGCCCGCGAGAGTTCGCCCGGGCGGCCACCCGGGCTCGGGCCAGCGGCAAGGCCATGTTCACCGTGGTGATGACCATTCCCGGCACCTCGCTCACGGTCGCGGGAGAAGCACTCGAGGAGGCCGGACAGACGGCCAGTCAGATCTTCGGGGCGGCGATGGCGGCGGGAAAGACGCTCTGGGAGGCGATGATTGCGTTCCAGGCCGCGCTCCAGGAGCTGAGTCAGAACCAGGCGAGCCTGAAAGTCGAGGTTCAGGCCGTTTACGAGATGCTCAAGGTCTCCAATGCGGAAGTCTCGGCCGCGACCCAAGTCATGATGACGCACTTCACCCAGGCGCAGCAGCGGGCCGCAATCGCTAACGCCGCCCTCCAGGCCGCTGTGCACCCCGATGGGGTCGTCGGGGGAATCCAGGGCGCCGTCGGGACCCTCGGCGGCACCGTCTCGATCATGGCGTCGGGGAGCTGGCCCCTCAAGTCGATCGCGACCGGCTTCGAAGGAAACGCGACGTCGGCTCAGAACTTCGCGACCGGGTGGGCCGGCATGCCGGGACGCACCAAGAGCGCGCTCGAGGCCGCCGATCTCGCCTTTGCCCTCGCCCAGTCCGACTACGCCGTCGCCAACGTCACGGCCATGTTCACCCTGCTCAAGACGGCAGGCTTTGGGGCGACCGCAGTGGCTGCGGCCGTCTCGACCGCCTTGGCCGCATCTGCCCAAGCAATCGCCAGCGGCCTGATGGGGGCGGGGTATTCGGTATCGGCGACGACGGAAGCGCTGAAGGTCGGCATCGGCGCCACGTCGACGGCCGCGGTCAGCGCCCTCGTCGCCGCCGGAGTCACCGCCAGCGCCATTGCCGTGGCGCTCCGGGATATCTACCAGCTCGGCTTTCTCGAGGTGGCCAAGCGGCTCAAGGAGGTCCAGTTTGATTTCTCAGAGATATTCCAGGGGCTGACAACCGCGTTCGCGTTAACGAGCGCGCAGACCGCCGAGGTTGTGACCCTGTTGAGGAGCTGATCCAGCGCCGCCGGCCGCCTCGACTGGCGCGTGAGGCCGACGGGGCGATAGCGTTGAGGGCGGTCCCCTGCCGCCAGGGAGGACACTTGCAATGACCGAACGTTCCTGGGAACGGTTGCGGCGGGTCGATGCGCTGTTCGAGCAAGCGCTCGATCAGCCGGCCGACCGCCGCCGTCAGTTTCTCGCCGAAGCCACCCGCGGCGACGAGGATCTGGTGGCGGAAGTCCTCCGGCTGCTCGCGTCGCTCGACGCCGCTGAGGGAGCCATTGGCGAGTCCGCGGCGGCCTTCGTGTCGTCACCCATCGTCGCCGAGCCGGCCGCCACCCCTGGTTATCCACCCGGTCATCGGATCGGCCCCTTCGCGGTGGTCGAAGAGCTTGGCCGAGGCGGCATGGGCACCGTCTATCTGGCCGAGCGCACCGATGGCCACTTCCCGACCCGTGTCGCCATCAAGTCGCTGCCTCCCGGCCCGATCAGCGCCACCGCGCGGATCCGGTTCCGCCGGGAACAGTCGATCCTGGCGGGCCTCGATCATCCCAACATCGCTCGGCTCTACGACAGCGGGATCGGCGACGACAGCCGTCCCTACCTCGTCATGGCCCCGATCGCCGGAACCCGAATCGACCGGTGGTGCGACGAGCACCGGACCCCGATCGACGAGCGACTTCGGCTGTTCGAGCAGGTGGCGGAGGCCGTCGAGTACGCCCATAGCCGCTTGGTGGTCCACCGCGACCTCAAGCCGAGCAACATCCTCGTCACCGAGGCGGGCCGGGCGATCCTCCTCGACTTCGGGATCGCGAAGCTGCTCCGCGACGAAGACGACGAGCCGGCGACGCGGGCAGGGACCCGGATCCTCACGCCCGAGTATGCCGCGCCCGAGCAGCTCCGCGGCGAGCCGGTCAGCACCGCCAGCGACGTCTACTCGCTCGGCGTCATCCTCCATCAACTCCTGACCGGGCAGCGACCGCCGTGGCAAGCCGAGATCGTCGCCAGGGAGGGTCGGGGTGATCTGGACCGGCTGGTGACCCAGCCGACCGTCGCTGCAGCGGACGTGGCGACAGTGGCCGCCGCTCGGCAAACCACCGAGCGCGGCCTGGCCCGATTGCTCCAGGGCGACCTCGGCTTGATCGTCTCGCGGGCCCTCCGCCCCGACCCCGCCGACCGCTACCGATCCGCCGCCGCGCTGTTGGACGACCTCCGTCGCCATCGCGAAGGCCGCCCGATCCAGGCCCGGCCCGATTCCTTCAGCTATCGGGCCGCCAAGTTCGTCCGCCGCAATCCCGCCCTCACCGGCGTGGCGGCGGCACTGCTGCTCGTGACCGGCGTGTTTCTCGCGACGTCGGTGGCCCAGACCCGCCGGCTGGAGCGAGAACGGGATCAAGTCCGCACCGAGCGAGACCGGGCCGATCGCACGGTCGATCTCCTGGTCGGTCTGTTCGAAGCCGCCGATCCCTTCGCCCCCGGCCGCCGAGACACCCTCCGCGTCGGGGCGTTCCTGGCGGGCGGCACCGAGCGAGTCAGGGCCGATCTCGTGGCCGACTCGACGCTGCAGGGCGAGCTGCTCTCGGTTCTGAGCCGGGCCCATCGTGGTCTCGGGATGATTGCCGATGCCCGCCGGCTCGCCGAGGAGGCGGTGGCCCTCGGGCGGGCCTCGGGCGCAACGCCGGCCCGGCTGGCGGCGAGCCTGAACGACCTGGGGGTGGTCGCCATTCACCAGGCCGATCTGAAGGCGGCCGAGGCCGCCCACCGCGAGGCACTCCAGCTCCGCGAGGCGGCCGTGCCTAACGTGCCGCGTGAGGTCGCCGGCAGCCTGATCGGTCTGGGCACCGCCAAGCTCGAACTGCTCCAGTACGACTCGGCGGCGGCGCTGTTCGCCAGGGCAGCCGCGATCCACCGTCGCCATCTCGCCGCCGACACCGGGTTCCTGGCGACGCTGCTCAACAATCGGGGAATGCTCGCCTACCGGATCGGCGCCCTCGACACGGCCGTGGCGTTGGGCGAGGAAGCACTCGCGTTGGCCCGGGCCCGTTTCGGCCCGACCCACCCGCGCACCCTGATCGAACTTGGCAACCATGCCTTCCGGCTCGACCGGCTCGATCGGTTCGCGGAGGCCGAGTCGTCGTTCCGAGTGGCCCTGGCCGGCATGCGCGAGCAACTTGGCGAGCAGCACCCCAGGACGGCGCAGGTGATGAGCCAGTTCTCCACCGCGCTGGCCAGGCGGGGGCGATGCGCGGCGGCCGAGTCGCTGCTCCGGGCCGAGTTGGCCATCAACCGAGCGCGCCTGGGCCCGGGTCACCCCGATAACGCCGGAACGTTGTTCACCCTGAGCCGGGTCTTGAGCAACACCGGCCGGGAGCAGGAGGCTGCCGTCATCGACCGGGAAGTCCTGGCCATCAATCAGGCCGCGTTGGGCCCCGACCACTTCGCCACCGCGATCGCGCGGGGCAAAGTCGCCTCCAACGACTGCCGAGCCGGCCGGTCGGGAGCCCTGGGCGAGTCGGAAGGCAGCCTCACCGTGTTAGGCAGGACTCTGCCGGCGCATCACGAGGGTGCCCTGAGCATCCGGCGGCTGCTGGGGGAATGCCTCGCCCGGCTGGGACGTCGGGACGGGGCCGAACGGGTCTTGGTGGAGGCGATCGGGATTGCTCGGAAACAGTACGGCGACCGCGGGCCCACCACGATCAGCCTGGCGCGTTCGCTGACGGCGCTCTTTCGGGACGCGGGCCAGTCGGAGCGGGCCCGCGAATACCAGGCGCTCCTCGATGCCGCCTCGCTCCCTCCGGCGAAACGATAGCGCCACCCTCACGATGGTCGGCTACGGTTTCGCCTCGCCGCCCTCGATGAAACGATAGAGCCAGGCCCGGGCCCGGGCCCAATCGCGCTTGACCGTCGGGACCGACACCCCGGCGACCTCGGCGATCTCCTCGTGGCTCATCCCACCATAGAAGCGATACTGCACCATGGTGGCGAGCCGCGGGCTGACTCGTTCCAAGGCCGCCATCGCCTCGTCGATCGCGAGGAGCTCCTCGGGCCGGTCCGCCTTGCCCAACTCCAGCCCCTCGAGCGGCACTCGGGCCTGATCGCCCCCGCGCTTCTCCGCGTACCGAGCCCGGGCCAAGTCGACCAGCACGAACCGCATCGCCCGGGAGGCGAGCGCGAAGAAGTGGGCCCGGTCTTTCCAGGTCGCCCCGGGAGCGTCGGCGAGACGGAGATAGGTCTCGTGCACGAGCTCCGTGGTGCTCAGCGTCTCCCCCGACCGACGAGCGAGCTTGGCGTGGGCGAGCCGGCGAAGCTCGTCGTAGAGGTGGGGAACCAAGGCATCGACCGCCTCCTGCTGTCCGGCTCGCGCCCGGGCGAACAGGGCCGTCGTCTCGTCGGGGGAGGTCATTGGCTGACCCGGCCGATGATACCGGCCGGTGGAGCCGGACGCAACACGACCGCCGGCGAGACCGCCGGCGGAGGTGGTGTGTCGTAACCGCGGTCGGCTACTTGGCGGCGAGCAGGACGTCCCCGTTCATGATCGCAAACTCGGCCCGCCGGTTCTTGGCCCAAGCCATTTCGTCGCGTCCGGCATCGATCGGCGAGCCTTCGCCAGTCGAGTTCTCATCAAACCGGGTCGCGTCGATCCCCTTGCCGACGAGGTACTTCCGAACGGCGACCGCTCGGCGAGTGCCGAGGGCCAGGTTATAGGCGTCCGAACCACGATCGTCGCAAGCCCCGGTGATCTGGAGCCGGACCGCCGGGTTGGCCATCAGGATCGCCACCTTCCGATCGAGCGCATCGCGTCCTTCCGACTGCAGCGCCGAGGCGCCGACGTCGAAGTGGACCATCGCCTTGAGTTCCTGGCTGAGCTCCGCCGTCTTCGCGGCCGCCTTCTCGCTCGCTTCCCGAACGACCGCGGCCTCCGCCAGGCGCACTCGCTCGACCGAGTCGGCCCGCGCCCGCACCGCCAGCTCGGCCACCCGAGCCCGCTCGACCGAATCGGCGACGGCCATTCGACGAATCCCGTCGAGGGAGTCCTGAACTCGGCGCTGCGTCGCCAACTCGGCCTCGGAAGGCTGCGGTGGCGGCTGTTGCTGCGGGGGCGAGTTCGAGCAGGCCATCGCCAGGACGACTCCAGCGACGGCGATCGAGAAAGGCATCTTTCGGAACATGTCGCGCTCCATCCGGGTTGAGGCTCGGGAAACCACCAGGATCGAACAGTAGCGGTCGCCCGGGGGCGTCGATATCGCTCGTTCGGATGGATTGATGCCTAGCCCCACACCCCCCTGTGGCGCCGGCGAGCCTGGCTTCCCAAACCGGGTCCCCCCACCGCCAATGGCCTGAAGTTGCCGCTCCCGTCGCCATGTCGTCAGTCGACAGTGAGTGCCCGCCGTGGCCGATGATCCCTTTTGGCGGGCCAGCGCGAGTTACCCATTGGACCGGCACCCCTGGCGGAGCGTCGTATCGTGAACCGGATTCTGGTAATCAACCTCCTCATCGCCTGCGCCCTGCGGAGCCCCGCCGCCGGCCAGCGTCCCGCCCAGCAGGCGTCCGACTCGACGCCCCCGGTGGCCCGGCCGCTGTGGGAGGTGGATCGGTTCGTGTCGAGCCGGTTCGCGGTGACCTTTGAGCTCGACCGGGAGGTGCCCACCACCGACCGGCTGGCCCTGGTGATCGCCAACACCGACGTGTCGGCCGCGACGGCGCTGGAAGGGCGCCGGCTTCGGTACCGTCCGACGACCTGGCGCCTGCCCTCGGGAGCCTCCGAGGCGGTGGCCTACCTGGTCCGGGCCGCCGGTCAGTGGATCGAAATCGGGCGGGCCCCGCTCAAGGTGCTGACCCGGGCCGGGCTGGAGCGGGGCTCCATCGTGCCGAGTCTCGACCTGAGCAGCACCGGTCAGCTCGACCAGTCGATCGATCCGGGTTCCCCACCCGCCCGCCGGACCTACCAGGATCTCACCCTCCGGATCGGCGTCGAGAACACCGTGGCCAAGAATGGCTGGGAGTTCGCGGCCCGGGGAAACGCCGTCGGCGTCTCCGAGACCGAGCAGCGCCTCCGCTACGGACAGCCCAGCGCGCCGGCGGTGGACCTGTCGGACTACCGGATCCAGCTGTCGCGACGGAGCGCCCGGCTGACCATGGGGCACGTGGCCGTCGGGGCCAACCGCTATCTGATGAGCGGCTTCTCGAGTCGGGGGCTCGCGGCCGGCCTCCCGCTCGGCTCCGCCGCCACCCTCGATCTGGGCTTGGTCCGCGGCAGCAGCGTGGTCGGGTGGAACAATCTCCTGGGCCTGATGGAACCGGACCATCGGATCGCCGTCGGAACGTTAGGCGTCGAGGTGTTTCCCAAGCGGCCGGGCGGGCTCCATCTCGATGTCTCCGGCATCGACGGATCGGTGCTGCCCCAGGGCGGCTACAACCAGGGGGCGGCGACCGACGCCGAGGAGAGTCGGGGCTTCGGGGTCCAGGTCTCGGCGTCGGACGTCAAGGACCGGGTTCGATTCTCCGGCGGGGTCGCCCGGTCGCGGTTCGTCAATCCCGGCGATCCGCTCCTCTTCGGTGATACCACCGTGGTGGCGGTGGCCCCGACCACCCGAACGGCGCGTTACGGCGAGCTCGGGCTCCAGTTCCTCCGCGGCGTCTCGCTCGGCAAGACCACTCAGGCGTCCTTGGGTGCCACCCTGCGGCATGAGCGAGTCGATCCGCTCTTTCGCAGCGTCGGGGGATCGCCCCAGTCCGACGTCGAGAACAACGGCCTCGAGCTCACCGGCGCGATCGGCCCCTTGTCGTTCCAGGCCACGGCGACGGCGGCCCGCGACAACCTCGGCCGAATCGCCTCGATCCTCACCTCGCGGACCCGGACCCGCGGCGTCAACCTGGCGGCGCCGTTAGGCGCGCTCCTGGGAGCGCCGCCGGAGGCGTGGTACCTCCCTGCCCTGACCTATTCCTGGCAGCGGACCCGCCAATACGGCGAGGGCGTTCCCACCAACGGCGACTTCTCCGCGGGGCACGTACCCGACCAGTGGAGCATCGCCCAGGCGGGATCCGCCGCCTGGACCGGCACCCGATGGAGTCTGTCCTATCGATGGAACCAATCATCTCAGGACAATCGTCAGACCGGACGGGAACGAGCCGACTTCCGGGGCATCGTCCACGGGCTCTCGTTCGCGCTGACCGGCATCACCGGATTCACCCCGAGCCTCGAGACCAGCGTCGAGCGGCAAAAGAACTTCGAATCCGCGCTCACCCAGCGCACCGAACGGGTGGGCGCCTCGGCGGCGGCGCAGCTGACCCGGACCACGGCCTTCAACGGATCGCTGTCGCAGGCATGGGGCTTCGATCCGTTCGGAGGACGGCGGACCCGCAACACCGAGGTGCAGGTCGAGCTCTCGCAGGGCCTCAACCTGTACCGCGCGACGGCCGGGGGGACCCAAGCCCGGCTCTTCGTTCGCTACGCCCGAGCCCGGGCCGCGTTCCTCCCGATCGTCGCGACCCCCGGCGTGGCGCCGGCGGTGCGGTGGACCCTCAACGCCGGCGGCTCGATCCGCCTCTACTGACCATGCGCCTAACGAATCTCCTCAGCTTCGCGATCACGGCCGCGGGCCTCGGCGGGGGAACCGCCGCCGCCCAGATCCGGGTCAACCCGACCGGGGTCAACGTCAACGCCCAGGGCGCGACCACGGTGTTTCTCACCTTCGGTGGCCTGGCCGGGTACCAGGCCGCCGAGGCGTTTTGGTGCGGGGAGCTGATCCCCGCGGCACCGGCGATCGGGCTCCGTTGCGACCCGGGAACGATCTTCGGATCGCTGCCTCTGCGCTACGATCAGAGCGCGGCGAGCGGAGTGGGCGGGCTCACCGACATCATGACCATTCCCCCATCGGTGAGCCGGCGTGCCTACCAAGCCGCCGAGGCGGGGGCGGGCTCGGCGTTCTATTACGTGAGGCGGTTCCGGCCCGCCGCGGGTGGACCGGACCAGTACGTGGCGGTGACCTGCCGCCTGACCGGGGGTGGGGCCCGAAGCCCACTCTCGCTCACCGACGTGAGCCTGAGTTTCCTCCCGGAAGCGACCGTGCTTCAGGTGGCCCAAGGCGACCCGGCACCGACCCTGGAGGCGAGGATAACCTACACTGGTACCGGTCGGCTGGTGGGCCGGTGGGAAGTGGTCCTGCCCGGCGAGGATCTCCCGACCGCGGAGGACCTCCTCACCGAGGCCAGCCTCCCGCTCGAGCGGCGAGGCACCCAGCGCCGCTACACCCAGTTGGGCCGCTTCAACCTGTTCTTGCCGCCCACGGGGTCAGTCACGCTGGCCGGGCCCGATCCGCGCCGGATCCCGACCCAGACGGACGGGGTGTACTACCTCCTCCTCCGCGTCGAAGCGACGACCGAAAAGGAAGGCGACTCCAACCTGGGCTCCGCCGGGGCGGGAAGCGGCGTCGTGCCATCCGGCGGCGTCGCCGGATTCCCGATGCCGGTGCTTCGATACGTCGTGGGGAGCGGCCAGAACGGCGGCGGCCTCGACACCGAAACGCCGCCGACGGTCCGATTGATCGCGCCGGGCCCCGGATCGGCGGCTCGTCTCGACACGGGCGGCGCGATCACCTTCACCTGGGAGGCCGGGCCGCAGGTAGCCCAGTATCGGTTGGAGGTCGCGACCCCGGCGGATCCGCGGGCATTCGCCGCACTGGTACCCGGCGCCGTGGCTGGATATCGAGCACCACCCTGGCTCGCCGAGCGGATCCAGGGTGAGGCGGGGTTCCGATGGCGGGTGGTCGCCACCGACGCGGCGGGTCGGCCGATTGGACGGAGCGGGTGGCGGCAGGCGACGGTCGGTCGACCGTCGCCCTGATTCGAGCGGCGCTACTTCTTCAAGGAGTCGCGAATCTCGCGCAGGAGGATGACATCCTCGGGAGTCGGGGCCGGCGCCGGAGCCGGCGGCGGAGGAGCTTGCGTCTTGAGCCGATTGACCTGCTTGACCATCATGAAGATGATGAAGGCGAGAATAATGAAGTTGATCGCCACGGTGATGAAGTTGCCGTAGGCGAAGAGCGGCACCCCGGCCTTCGTCAGCGCGTCGTAGGTGTTTGGCCCCGCGAAATCAGCCGGTGGGCTGGCCAGGGCGATGAAGTAGTTGGAGAAGTCGAGGCCGCCGAAGATCTTCCCGACGACCGGCATGATCATGTCCTTGACCAGCGAATCGACGATCTTCCCGAACGCGCCACCGATGATGACGCCGACGGCGAGGTCCATCACATTGCCCTTCAGGGCAAATTCCTTGAACTCCGAAGACATGCTCATGTTCGACTGGTCCCAGGGTTACCATCAGAGAGAGGCCGACCCGAACGGCTGTCCGAGCCGGCGCCCAGGATAAGGCAAGCGACGAGATCCGTCAAGGCCGGCGGAAGGTTATGCGCATCGTCCTGATCAGTGACACCCACGGCTGGCATCGGCGGATCGGGCCCGTCCCCGACGGCGACCTCATCGTCCACGCCGGTGATTGCACCAAACGCGGCAACGTCGAGGACACCAGGGACTTCCTCGAATGGTTCGGAGCGTTGCCGCATCCGCGCAAGGTCATGATCGCGGGCAACCACGATTTTCTCTTCGAGCGAGACCCAGCGCGGGCCGAGTCGCTGATCCCGCCGGAGGTCACCTATCTGCGCGATGCCGGCACCGAGGTCGGAGGGATCAGGATCTGGGGCTCTCCCTGGCAACCGTGGTTCCACGATTGGGCCTTCAACCTCGAGCGGGGGGACGAACTGGCCGCGAAGTGGCGACTGATCCCCGGCGACACCGACCTCCTGGTGACCCACGGGCCCCCGCACGGGACGCTCGATCAGACCATCGACCGGCCGCCCCGTTCGGTCGGTTGCGAAGCACTTACCGCGCGGCTGGCGGAGCTGCCCGGTGTCAGGCTGCACGTGTTCGGGCATATCCACGAGGCCTACGGAGAGGAGCGGCGTGAGGGCCGCCACTACGTCAATGCGTCGATCTGCGATGTTCGGTATCGGCCGGTGAACCCGCCGATCGTCACGGACCTGTAGTCGTTCGCGGGGCCAGCCGCGCTCAGCCGCAGCGCGCCAGCCTTGGCCGCCAGACCGCGCGGAAGCTGCCAGCGAGGGCTGGCTGGTCAACGAACTCGAGGCGAAGGCGTCCGGCCACGATGGAGTCTGGGCCGACGGGTTCGAGCCAGACGGCCCCGGTCGTCGCCGCGCGGCAGTCTTCGTCAGAGAGGCACCAAGAAGCGGCGCCGATCTGTTCCGCCGCCGGCCATCGCCAGGCACGCCCGGTCAGGCGCCCCAGGTGCTGCCACAGGGAAACCCCGAGGTACGGGGCCCGAATCGAGTCGGGATGAACGGACTCGGCGGAGAACAGGATGGTGACCGCCGCCCCATCCCAGGGAGCGCAGTCGGGGCCGGCCTGGGCGACGGGAAATCCCGCGAGCGGCTCGGCCGGTAAGTCACTCGGCGGCTCCGGACGACAGCCGGCCATGAGGAGAATCACCACCAGGGGTCGGCACGACGAGAGAGCCCGCATCCAGTTCACCCCGCGAATATGCTCGCCCGAATCAAATCGGCCGGCCGGTGGCTGGCTACTGGTGGCCGCGAAAGGAGGTCAGACCCGGCGCCGACGCGAAGGTCGGACGTAGCCGGTCCCGCCGCCCGAGAGTACCTTGAGGGCTTCAGACTGATCGGCGAGGACCAGATGGCAAAGAACGGAACAAAAGTGTCTAAAGGTGGCAACGGCGCGGCGACCGAAAACGGTGCCACACCTGAAAGCCTGGACCAGGTTCGCGACATCCTTTTCGGCGGGCAGATGCGGGTGGTCGACGCCCGCCTCCGCGGTCTCGAGGAGCGGCTCCTCGAGGAACAGGCCTCGCTTCGGGCGGATTTCGGCCGCCAGGTGGCCGAGTTGGACGAATCGATCAAGAAGGGACTGGCCGCCCAGGCCGAAAAGCTGGCGGGCGAGCGAGCCAAGCGGATCGAGGACCTCAAGGCGCTGGGATCCGAGCTCAAGGAAGCGCTCAAGGCAGTCGACCGACGCCACCTCAAGCTCGAAGAAGTCACCGGCCAGGCCGACGCCGAGCTTCGCGACCAGTTGATCAAGCAGAGCACGGCCCTCTCGGCCGAGCTCACGCGGGTCGCCGACCGTTTCGCGGCCGACCTCGAGCGCCGGGCCTCGGCCCTGCAGGACCAGAAGCTCGACACCGCCGCCCTCGCCTCCGCGCTGACCGATATGGCCGGCCGCCTGACGGGGAACGGTCGCGCACCCGGCAAGGGCGCCCAGCGAGGATAGCCGGTGCTCGACGACCGGACGACGCCGTCGATCGCGCCGGAGCCGACGGGTAACGGCGCCGGTCGGCCAGCGGATTTCAGCCAACTTCGGGAGTTGCTGGTCGGGCCGGAACAGCGCCGGCTCCAGATCCTGTCCGACCGACTCGACGCGTTGGAACTCGACCCCGCGCAGCTGGCGGAGCACCTTCCCGCGGCGATCGCGCTGCGGACCAGGCGGGACCAACAGTTGGGTCGGGCCCTGGCCCCCACCATCGAAACCGCGCTCCGCGAGTCGATCCGCCGCAACCCCCGCGAGATCGCCACGGCGATCTTCCCGATTTTGGGCCCGGCCATCCGCAAAGCGATCGCCGAGACCATGGCCGGACTGGTTCGCTCGATCAACAGCGCGGTCGAGAACAGTTTCTCGCTCCAGGGCCTCAAGTGGCGGCTCGAGGCCTGGCGGACCGGGGTCAGCTACCCGGAAATCGTCATCAAGCATTCGCTGGTCTACCGGGTCGAGCAGATCTTCCTGATTCACGCCGAGACCGGCCTGCTGCTCTCCCACGTCTCGGCGCCCGACCTCAAAGTGCCCGATGCCGACCTCATCTCCGGGATGCTGACGGCGATTCAAGATTTCGTCCGCGATTCGTTCCGCCCCGCGGAGGGGGGAACGCTCCGCGGATTCAGCGTGGGCGACCACAACGTCCTCGTCGAGGCCGGGCCGGCCGCGCTGATCGCCGCGGTGGTCCGGGGCCAGGCGCCCGACGAGCTGCTGCGCCGGCTCCAGTACACCCTCGAATCGATCCATCTCGAGTTCGCCACCCCGTTGGCCGAGTTCGCGGGCGACCCAGCGCCGTTCGAACCGGTCCGGCCGGTGCTGGCCGAGAGCCTCGAGACGGTTCTGGCCGCCAGCCCCGCCTCGCGGCGGTGGGCCTGGGTCCGCTGGGCCCTCCCGGTGGGCCTAGTCCTCGCCATCGGCGCTGCCTTCGCGATTCGGTCGAGCCTGCGATGGGGCCGGGCGATCCGGGCGCTCGAGTCCGAACCGGGGATCCTGGTCGTCGAGAACTCCCGAAGCTGGCGCGGCGGACGAGTTCGCGGATTGAAGGACCCGCTCGCCCGCGACCCGGCGGCCGTCCTCACCGCCGCCGGCGTTCCGGTGCGCTTCGCCGGTCAATGGGAGCCTTATCTCTCCCTCGATTCGGCGATGGTGATGGCCCGGGCCCGGGCCGTCCTGGCTCTGCCCGCCGAGGTGACCGCCAGCTTCCGGGCCGATACCTTGGCGCTCGCCGGATCGGCTCCGCTCTCCTGGCTGGCCATCATTCGCGCCGCGGGGCGACCACCGGGCATCGCGGCGATCGACCTCGCCGCGGTCGAGCTTCGCCTGCCCGCGGGCCTCGATTCGCTTCGCCAAGCTGTGACCAAGACGTTGATTAGGTTCGATCCGGGTTCGGCCGAGTTGACCGGCGGGGCCGGCGGCCTGGTCGCGCTGGCGGAGTCGGTCCGCCGGTTGGTCGCCGACGCCACCGAGGCCGGGGCCGCGATCCGAATCGAGCTGATCGGCCGGACCGATCCGAGCGGCAGCGAACTGGTCAATCAGGATCTCGCCCAACGCCGGATCGATCGGATCGCCGCGCGACTGCTCCGGACCGGCATCCCCGAGGCCGTTCTGGTACGCCGGCCGCTGGCCACGAGCCGGCCGCTGCCGAGCGCCGACCCCGCCGAGGGGGCTCGAATCAACCGAAGTGTGGCCTTCACCGTCGGTGTCACCAGCCAGGCCGTTACCCGGGGACCACCCTGATGCTCCAGAAGAAGATCTGTATGGTGGGAGTGTTCGGCACCGGCAAGACCTGCCTGGTGCAGCGGTTCGTGCATTCGATCTTCTCGGCCCGCTATCTCAGCACGGTGGGCGTCAAGATCGACCGCAAGGAGATCGCGGTCAACGGCCAGCCGGTGATGCTCCTCCTCTGGGATCTCGAGGGCCGCGACAACCATCATGACATCAATCCGAGTTATCTGCGCGGCGCGCACGGACTGATCTACGTGGTCGACGGCACCCGGCGGGAGACCTGCACTCAAATGTTCGAGATTCGCGACATCGTCGCAGCCCAGCTTGGGGAGATCCCCTCGGTCGTGGCGATCAACAAGACCGATCTAACCGACCAGTGGCAACTGACCGCTGCCGACGACGCCGCCGTCGACGCTCGCGGGTTACGCCGAGTCCGAACCAGCGCCAAGTCCGGCGAGGGGGTCGAGGCGATGTTCCAATGGCTAGCCACCGCCGCCGTCGGCGGCAGCGGAGCGGCCCGATGACCACGACCGGCACCGAACCAGTGACCATCGACGCGGCTGGCCTGACCGACATCGGCCGGGTTCGGGAAACGAACGAAGACCATTTCGTCGTCGCGACCGTGAGCAAGTCCGTGGCGGTGGACGCCTCCAGTCTTCCGGGCACGACGCTGGCCGGCCGGCTCGGCACCGCCGGGGCCCGGCTCTTCGCCGTCGCCGATGGCGTGGGTGGCCGCCCCGGCGGCGAGCTCGCGAGCGAATGGACCGTCACCGCGTTGCTCGACTACGTCGGCCACACCGCCGAGTGTTTCCAGGGTCTCGACCCCGCCCGCGAGCACGAGCTGCTCGACCGGCTCGAAGCCACGATTCGTTCGGTGCACGAGCGGCTGCTTGGAGAAACCCGCGGCCCCGTCGAGCGGGTTCCGGCAACCACCATCACCATGGTGCTGTTGGCGTGGCCGCGCGCCTACTGGGTCCACGTGGGTGATAGCCGACTCTACGTCAGCCGTCGCGGCCGGCTCCAGCGAGTGACTCGGGACCAGACCGTTGGCGATTACATGGTGAGTGTCGGCGCATGGACCGAGGCCCAGGCGGCCCGGCCTGGTCCGGCCGCCGCGTTGGCCAGCGCCGTGGGCGGCTCGGATCTCCTTCCGGCGGTCGGCCTGATCGACCTGGAAGCGGGGGACGCCTTGCTGCTGTGCACCGACGGACTCCACAAACACGTCCCCGACGAGCGGATCGCGGCGCTGCTCGCCCAGCCGGATTCTGCCGCGGCAACCTGCCGGGCGCTGGTGGATCTCGCCCTGGCCGGTGGTGGCACCGACAACGTGACCGTGATCGTCGTCAAGACCACCTGATCGAGGAACGCCGCGGCACCACCCGGTCCCCGAGCCTCTGGCACGGGTGGGCGGGCCCGGCCAAGTTTGTGCCCATGCGATCCCTCTGGAACGACGCCGACGCCGCGCCCTTCGCGCGCTCCCCCCTCGAGTTGCGCGCCTACACCTCTCGGCTCCTCGGCCAGGAACCGTCCTTGGTGCTCCACGGCGGTGGCAACACTTCGGTCAAGACCTCGGTCCCGAACCTGTTCGGCGAGTCCGAGGAGATTCTCTACGTGAAGGGGAGCGGGTGGGACCTGGCCACGATCCAGCCGGCGGGGTTCGCCCCGGTGCGGCTCGACGTCCTCCTCAAGATGGGCGACCTGACGTCGCTGTCGGACGGCGACATGGTGAAGGCGCAGCGGGCGGCGATGATCGATCCCGGCGCGCCGACCCCCTCCGTGGAAGCCATTCTCCACGCCATCATCCCGCACGCCTACGTCGATCATACCCACGCCGACGCCGTCGTGGCGGTGAGCAACACGCCGGGCGGCCCCGACCGGATCCGAGAGATCTACGGCAATCGGGTCCTCGTCGTGCCGTACGTCATGCCCGGGTTCGTCCTCGCCAAAGCCGTGCGCGACTTGACCCGCGGCATCGACTGGAAGCAGCTCGACGGCATGGTCCTGCTCCACCACGGCGTGTTCTCATTCGGGCCGGACGCCAGAATCAGCTATGAACGAATGATCGAGCTGGTCTCCCGGGCCGAGCGATACCTCGCCGAGCACCAGGCCCTCGATTCCGGTCCTGATGGGCCGGCCACGTCGCTGTCGGGCACGGCGCTGCTCGAGCTCGCTCGATTGCGCCGCCAGGTGAGCGTCGCCCGAGGAGCACCGGTGGTGGCTCGGTTCGACGGTTCCCCGGCGGCCGCACGGTTCGCCTCCCGGTCGGATGTCGCCTCGATCGCGGGCCGTGGGCCCCTCACTCCTGATCACGTGATTCGCACCAAGCCCCTGCCCTGCGTCGCGGTCGGCGATGGCGAAGCCGCGGTGGCGGCCTACGGCGAGGCGTACCAGGCGTATTTCGCGCGGCACCGCGTGGCCGGCCTCCAACCACTCGACCCGGCGCCGCGCTGGATCGTCTGGCAGGGGCGCGGGTCAGTCGGAATCGGCAATTCGGCCCGCGATGCCGACGTGGTCCTCGACCTGGCGCGGCACACCGCTCGGGCCATTCAATGGGCCGAGCGGCTCGGTGGGTGGCGGGCCCTTCCCGAGCGGGACCTCTTCGACGTGGAGTACTGGGAGCTCGAACAGGCGAAGCTGAAGAAGGCCGGCGGGGCGGCGCCGCTGGCGGGCAAAGTGGCCCTGGTGACCGGCGCCGCCAGCGGGATCGGGCGGGCCTGTGCCGAGGCGTTACGGGCGGCCGGGGCGGCGGTGGTGGCCAGCGACCTCAACCCGGCGATCACGGAGATGTTTGCCGGCCCCAACGCGGTCGGCGTCGTGGCCGACGCCACTCGGCGCGACGCGGTCGAGGCGTCCGTGGCCGAGACGGCGCGGCGATTCGGCGGGCTCGACATCGTCGTGAGCAACGCCGGGATCTTCCCGCCGAGCCAGCGACTCGAAGAGATGGACCAAGCCACCTGGGACAAGAGTCTCGACCTCAACCTGACCGGCCACCTCCACCTGCTTCGGGCCACGATTCCGTTTCTCCGCCTCGGCCTCGACCCGGCGGTGGTGATCGTGGCGTCGAAGAACGTCCCGGCGCCTGGCCCCGGCGCCGGGGCCTACTCGGTGGCCAAGGCCGGTCTCGCCCAGCTGGGCCGGGTGGCGGCGCTCGAGCTGGGCAAGGACGGGGTCCGAGTGAACATGGTGCACCCCCACGCGGTGTTCGATACCGGCGCGTGGTCGCCCGAGGTGCTCGCGGCCCGGGCCCACCACTACGGGATGACCCCGGAGGAGTACAAACGGAACAACCTGTTAGGCATCGAGCTCAACTCCGCGGATGTCGCTCGGGCGGTCGTCGCGCTGGCGGGGCCGGCCTTTCGGGGCACCACCGGCGCGCAGGTACCGATCGATGGCGGAAGTGACCGGGTGGTCTGAACCGATGGCTGGGCGGCCTCCCCACCGGTCGGTCCTCGGCAAAGGACGACGCGATGACTCGATTCCGGTGGGCTAGGGCGCCACTCGCTCGTCGAGGCTTCGGGTGGGAAGGTGCTCGAGGACGGCTAGCAGATCGTGTTCGGACACCATGCCGACGCAGCGGTCGTCCTCGACGACTGGCAGGCACCCGATCCTGAGGCGGCGCATCGTTCCGGCCGCTTCCTGAATCAGGCCGCGGGGCGAGATCGTGTGGACCGGGTGGCTCATGATCTGGCCGATCGTGACCGAGGCGAGGTGCTGCCGTTTTTCGACGGCCGCCAACCCGGTCGACAGCGAAGAGATCGCGGCCCGGAGCACGTCCCGTTGGCTCACGATCCCCACGAGGCAGTGATGGTCGTCGAGCACCGGCACGTGGCGAACGTGCGCCCACCGCATGATCTCCTCGGCCGCCACGACTCGCTGGTTGGCCCTAACCGTGAAGACATCTTTCGTCATGATGTCGGATACCCGCATCGCTGGCCCCCACCTCGGTACTGATAGTATCGGCGGGCGCGACCTGCCCTACAGCCGGCGACCCCGGCGCCTCTAGCCCGCCACCACCGCGGCGCGGCCGGCCGACTTCGGGACGCCACGATTTCCCTCAAGCCCGACGCTCGCTGGTCGATACTCCCACCCGTCGCGGCGGTTCGACCATTCGGGGATCGGATGACCACTCCATTGACGATCTTGAGGGCGCCGCCGCTTCCGGCGAACGAACCGGGGCGACTGGAGGCACTCCGCGCCTATCGGGTGCTCGATACCCCGCCGGAGGCAGCGTTCGACGATCTCACCCGGTTGGCCGCCCGGATCTGTGGGACCCCGATCGCGCTGGTGAGCCTGATCGATGCCCACCGGCAGTGGTTCAAGTCTCGGGTTGGCCTCGACGTCACCGAGACTCCCCGCGACCAGGCCTTTTGCAGCCATGCGATTGTCGGCACCGATCAAATGGTCGTCCCCGATGCGACTCAGGACGATCGCTTCGCGACCAACCCCCTGGTCACCGACGAACCCCACATCCGTTTCTACGCCGGCCAGCCGCTGACCAATTCCGACGGCTACGGCCTGGGGACCCTGTGCGTCATCGACCGGGAGCCGCGGCAGCTCGATTCCGACCAGCTCGAGGCGCTTCGGATCCTGGGGCTTCAGGTCACCACTCAGTTGGAGCTGCGTCGCTCCCTCCAGGCTCTCGCCGCCAGCTTGACGGCAGAGGAGGCTCTGACCGCGCGACTTCGTGCCAGCGAGGAGCGGTTCTATGTCCTTGCTGAGGAGGCCCCGGTCGGGATCTTCGAGACCGACGTGGATGGTCGCTGCCTTTTCGCCAACCGGCACTGGCTCAGGATCGCCGGGATGTCGCCAGCCCAGGCACTCGGCTCGGGATGGGTGCAGGCGATCCATCCCGAGGACCGTCGATCGGTGTTCGAAGCGTGGCAGGCGTCGGTTCGGGAGCGGCGGGATTTTCGGCTCGACTATCGGTTTCAGAGCACCGCCGGCGAGGTGACTTGGGTCGAAGGCCGTTCGGCCCGAAAGACCGACCAACAGGGTGAACTTCGAGGATACCTCGGATCGATCCTCGACATCACCGGACGCCGCGATGCCCAGCGCGCCATGGAGGAGGCGTCCCGGGTGAAGACCGAGTTTGCCTCGATGGTCTCCCACGAGCTGCGGACACCCCTGACCGCGATCAAAGAAGGCGTCGACATCGTCCTCGATGGGACGATGGGAGAACTCAACAGTGACCAAGTCGACTGTCTCGGGACGGCGAAGCGGAACATCGACCGCCTGAGCCGCCTGATCCACGACGTGCTGGACTACCAGAAATTCGACGCCGGCCGGATGGAGTTCCGAATCGTTCCCCACGATCTCGGCGTGCTCCTCGAGAACGTGGTGGCCACCTTCTCCGCCGTCGCGGCGCGCAAGCAACTGCGGTTTGACATCCAGATCGACCCGGCCCTGCCGATGGTCCCCTGCGATCGGGACAAGATCGAACAAGTCCTGGCCAACTTCTGCAACAATGCCGTCAAATTCACGGTGGCAGGAACGATCACCCTCCGCGCGACGATACGGGGTGGCGAGGTGGAAATCTCGGTCGAGGACCACGGTCCGGGCATTCGGCTCGAGGATCAGGCCAAACTGTTCGAGAGTTTCAGCCAACTGTCGCAGGACGCTCAGTCGGCCCAGAGCGGCACCGGCCTCGGCCTCGCCATCTCGCGCAAGATCGTGACCGGCCATGGCGGTCAAATCGGGGTTCGCTCCGAGTTCGGTCGGGGCGCCACGTTCTTCTTCACCTTGCCCCTGGACCGGTGAGACCGCCGATGGCGCCGTGCATCGTCATCGCCGACGACGAGCCCGACCTCCGGAAGTTGCTGCGGGCCCGCTTGGTCCGGAGCGGGTTCGACGTCCTCGAGGCCGACAACGGGCTGACCGCGCTCGAGTTGGTCCGGCGCCACCGGCCCGCGGCGGCCATTCTGGACTTCCGGATGCCGGGTATGAACGGGGGCGAAGTCTGTGGCCTGATCAAGGCCGATCCCGAACTCCGAGGGACGCCAGTCATCCTGGTCACCGCGACCTCCCAGTCGATCGGCGACGAGCCCAGCCCTACGCTCGAGGCCGACGACATCGTCATCAAACCGTTCGACTTCACCGACTTCTACCGGAGGCTGCAACGGTTGCTTTCGCAACCGATTTCAGAGCGAAACCCATGACACCACGCATTCTGGTCATCGAAGACGATGCCGACACCGGGCGGCTCCTGTGCGCCCGGCTCCGCTCAGCGGGATTCGAACCTCAGCTCGCTGGCGATGCGGTGACCGGGCTCCACGCCGCCCGTCGGACGGTACCCGACTTGGTCATCCTCGACCTGGCGATGCCGGCTGGTGGGGGCCTCGCGGTCCTGCGATCACTCCGGCTGTCCAGCAAGACCAATCTGGTGCCGGTCATCGTCCTCACTGGCACGCCCGACGAGAACCGGCGAAACGAGGCGATGGAGGCGGGTGCGAACGCCCTGATCGGGAAACCCTACGACGCCGCGCCGCTTCTCGACGAGATTCGAAAGCAGCTGGGCTGCCCCACCTAGCGGAGAGGTCCTTCTCGGCGAAACCGGGCGCGGGCGCCCGGTTTCACGTCGCGGCCGTCAGGGAACCGGCGGAGCCTGCTTCTTGTAGGTCTGGAACCACCGCTCCCGAAACGAAATGGTGTGAAGGAAATTCGAGGGCCGGTTGAAATACGCGTGCCACTCGTCCTGGAGCCGGACCATCACGGTGGGCACCCGCCGCATCTTGAGCGCGGCGTAATACTCCTCGGTCTGGGGCATCGGCGTTCGCAAGTCACCCTCGGGTGTCAGCAACATGGTCGGAGTCTTGACGTTGCCGACGTACATCAGCGGCGACCGGCGGAGGTGTTCTGACGGATCCTCCCACGGCATCTTGGCGAAGTTCCGGTACCAGCCCGGTCCATCGGTGGTGCCGACGAACGAGATCCAGTTGGTCACCGGGCACTCCGAGGAGGCCGCCGTGAACCGATCGGTGTGGCCGACCACCCACGCCGTCAGCACCCCGCCGCCGCTGCAGCCGTAGACGTACATGTTGCCAGTATCGACGTAGCCGCGATTGATCACGGTGTCGACCCCGGCCATCAGATCGTCGTAGTCCTTGCCCGGGTACGCGTTCTTGATCTCGTTGCCGAACGCGCTTCCGTACCCCGAGCTGCCGCGGGGATTGGTGAACAGCACCACGTATCCCATCCCGGCGTAGATCTGCCATTCCCACCACATGAAGGTCAGCGAGCTCGCGTACATGCTGTGAGGCCCACCGTGGATCGCGAGCATGAGGGGGTACTTCTTCCGGGGATCGAAATCCGGCGGCTTGACCACCCACCCTTGGATTCGGAGGCCGCCGACCGACGGATACCAGATCTCTTCGAGGCTGCCGAGCCGCTTGCCGCTGAGGATGTCGCCGTTCAAGTCGGTGATCCGACGGAGTGACGGCGCTGCCGCCTTCACGTCGATGGTCGCGATGTCGCCTGGGGCGGCGAAGGTGCTCTGGATCAGCGCGGCGGTGCCGGTCGGAGCCAGGCTCAGGCCCACAAGCACGTGATCGCCGGAGGTGAGGCGCCTCGGCTCACCGCCCGTCAGCGACGCGAAGAAGAGCTGTGCCTGACCCCGATCCTGGGCGATGAAGTAGATCCCGGTGCCGTCGGCGGCCCAGGTGACGTTCTCGGGGGAGCGATCCAGCGAGCCGTCGATCCGGCGGGGGTTCGAGCCATCGATCCCCATCACGTAGAGCTTGCTGGTGATGTAGGTGTCGTCGGTCCAGTCGAAACCCTGGTAGGCGACCATCCGACCATCGGGCGACACCACCGGCGAGCCGTCGGGCCCCTTCCGAGTGGTGACCTGCCGGACCGCCTTGGTCCCCACGTTCACCGCGTAGATCTCCGACTCCCGCCACTCGTGCTCGGCGTTAGGGACCCTGAGCGAGGCGAACAGGATCTCAGCGCCGTCCCTCGACCAGGCCAGCTGACCATGATTCCATGGCCCCTCGGTGAGCTGGGTGGGCGTCCCCCCGGTGGCCGGCACGACGAAGACTTGGGTGTGGCCCCGATCGACGTACCCGGCCCAGTCGGACCGGTACTGGAGCCGATCGACGACCTTGGGCGGGGGCGCCCAACTGGCACCGGCCGGCTTGCCGGGAATGTCGGTGCTCCACTTGGACGCCTCGGGCACCATCGCGGTGAAAGCGATCCACCGGCCATCGGGCGACCAGTTCAGGTTGCCCGGCCCGGACTCGAGACGGGTCACCTGGCTTACCGCGCCTTCGGCGTCCATGTACCGAACGAAGATCTGTGCCCCGGTCGGCTCCCCCTCCTTCACGAAGGCGAGCCGAGTGCCGTCGGGCGACCATTTGTGCCCCCCGGCGTCGACCAGCCACCGATTCTTGGTGCCGTCGGCGTTCACCAGCCAGACCGACTGCTTCCACCGGTCGGTCATCTTGTCGATCCACCACCGGGAATAGGCGATCTGCCGGCCGTCAGGCGAAATCTCCGGTCCACCACCACGGAAGAAGTCGCGGGGCGCCTCGGCCTCGAGGAAATCCTCCATCGTGAGGCGATTGGCGACCGGCGTCTGAGCGGTGGCAACGGACCCGACCATCGAGGCGAGGGCGACGAGCGAGGGACGGCGCAGCATGGGTACTCCTGGCGCGGAGAAGGAACACGTTGGCAAACTACCAATTGGCCGAGCCGGCGCAAGCGGCATCAGACCCGCGGGGATCCCACCATACGGGATCGGCCGGCGGTCGCACCCGGCCGCGGAAACCCTCGCTGGGGCGCCGCCGTATGTCGGCCCAAGGCTTCGGCTACCTGCGTTCCAACCCGGTGCCGAGTGCCTTTCGCCCGGGTGTCGTGGTAACTTGTCCAACACTCGAATCGGTCGCGGTCCGGGGCCGGCCCCGCGAGAGCCTCCGGGGGCCCGTCCCACGCACTGGAGATTGAAGGAATGGAATCACCCCGTCACCGCGGCCGTTCATGGCCGGCCGCGTTGCGTCAGTTGCGGATCATCGCGAGGGCCGTGCTCGACGAGCGCCGCCCGCTCCTGGCCCATATCGTCCCGATGCGGCGGTGCAATCTGGCCTGCACCTACTGCAACGAATATGACGACCACTCGGCGCCGGTCCCCCTCGATACCATGTTGGAGCGGGTCAAGCTCCTCGCCGGACTCAGGACCGCGGCGGTCACCATCAGCGGCGGCGAGCCGCTCCTCCACCCCGACCTCGACGCGATCATTCGCCAGATCCGTGACTCCGGGATGATCGCCACTCTGATCACCAACGGATACAAGCTGGGCCCCGAGCGGATCAAGGCGCTCAACGCGGCCGGGCTCGATCATCTCCAGATCAGCATCGACAACCTGCAACCCGACGACGTGTCGAGCAAGAGTCTCTCGGTGCTCGATCGGAAGCTGGTGGCCCTGGCCACCCATGCCCGCTTCAGCGTGAATATCAACTGCGTGGTCGGTGGCGGGATTGCCCACCCGGAGGACGCGCTCACGATCGCGGGCCGGGCCCGCGAGCTCGGGTTCCAGTCCACCATGGGCATCATCCACGATCACACCGGACACCTCAAGCCGCTCTCGGGGCCGGTCTTGGAAACCTACCAGGCGTTCGAACGGTTGAACCGGTGGACCCTGGCCCGGATCAACCGGGGCTTTCAGCGGCGACTCGCCAACGGGCAGCCTAACGAGTGGCGCTGCCGAGCCGGGTCGCGATACCTGTACGTCTGCGAGCAGGGTCTGGTGCACTACTGCTCCCAGCAGCGAGGCAACCCGGCCATTCCCCTCGGCCAGTACACCCATGCCCACCTGCGCCAGGCCCACCTCGAGGCCAAGCCATGCGCGCCCTACTGCACCATCGCCTGCGTCCACCAGGCGTCGTCGTTCGACGAGTGGCGCAGCCCTCAGCATCCACCCCGGGGCCGCCCCCTGCCCCAATACGCCCCCGGGACGCTTGCCCCCGGAGACGCCGCGGTCGAAGCCACCGCGCCCCGCGCCGAGGCCCACTGATCAGGGACTCCAGACTCCGGACTCAAGACTCAAGACTCAAGTAGTGCTGACGGGCCGACCGGAGCGTCGCGAGGCACCGTCGTCTCGTGAGTCTTGAGTCTTGCGCCTTGCGCCTCGCGCCTCGCGCCCCGAGAACCAGCGCCCCGTTCCAACGCTGGAACCGTCGAGGTGGTCCAACGGAGTGACTTCCCCCGGACCTTCCAATGCTGCTCGGCCTGATGGCGATCGCCGCGATCGCCCAATCCCCCGCCCTCCGTGATTCCGCCTCGGTGGCCCGCCTCCTCGGCTCACTCGCGAGCGCCGACTCGGCCGTCTGCGAGCTGGCTGGCCGGGCGCTCACCAACTGGTGGGGCGGCGCCGATGGCGAACTTCCGATCCCGATGCCGATGCCGATGCCGATGCCGATCCCGATGCCCTTCGCGGGTGGCGGGATGGACATCCACATCCCCGACCTCGGACCCCACTGGAGCGGCGGCGTCGAGGGACCGGTGCTGGGCGCCTTCCGGGCCGGACTCCGGGATCCGAGCCGGTGCGTTCGCCACATCTCCGCGCGGATGGTGGGCCGGTCGAAGCCCGACTGGGCCTACCAGACCTTCACCGCGATGGCTCGCGACGCGTCCCCGGGAATCCGGGAGACCGGCCTCCTGGGCCTCGGCGAGATCGAGGATCGCAGGTCATCGAACACCTTGACCGACGCCCTCGGCGACCGGGACGAGGGCGTCCGGGCGATGGCCGCCTGGGCCCTTGGGGAGCTGGAACGCGTCGAGACGATTCCGGCGCTTGGCAAGGCCCTCGGCGACGAGTCGGCGGTCGTGCGTCGCCGGGTGGCGTGGGCGTTGGGACAGATCGAGGACCCGGCCGCGCTTGCTTCCCTGGAACGGGCCCTTCGTGACCGGGATCCGTCGGTCCGCCGGGTGGCCGCGTGGGCGATCGGCGAGATCGAATCGCCTCGAGGCGTCCCGGCCCTCCGGACCGCCCTTGCCGACGCCGATCCCGAGGTTCGAGAAACCGCGGTCTGGGCCCTCGCCGAAATCGAGAGTCCCGCCGCGGTCGAGCCGTTGGCGCCGCTGGCGCGGGACCGCGATCCCGGCGTGCGCCGGATGGCGGCGTGGGCGTTAGGTCAGATCGAGAGCGCGGATGCGGTCCCGGTCCTGGCGCCATTGGTCAAGGACGCGAACCGTGACGTTCGGCTCTCCGCCCTCTGGGCCCTCGGGCAGATCGAGAACGCCGGATCGGTCGAATCGGTGGGCCCTGGGCTCAAGGACAAGGATCCGGCGGTCCGCAGCATGGCGGCCTGGGCCCTGGGCCAGATCGAGGCGGCCTCCGCCGTGCGGCTGCTGACGCCGTTGTTGACCGACCCGGAGGACGAGGTCCGGGTGATGGCGGCCTGGGCCCTGGGCCAAATCGAGAGCCCGGCGGCGCTGTCCGCGCTGGAAGCCGCCCGCGATGACCGGACCCCGTCGGTGCGGCGCGCGGTCCGCTGGGCCATCAGCCAGATCGACGATCACTGAGGGCGAAACGAGCAGGGCCAGCGAGCTTTCGTCGCGGAGTCAGGGTTGGCGAGACGATGTCGTTAGCTTTCCGGGGTCACCAACGCCGCTCGCTCTCGATGATCACTCCCCTCCGTGTCGGCCTGATCGGCCTCGGCAACGTCGCCCTGGCGCACCTCGAGGGCTACCGCGCCCTCGATCAGATCACGATCGTCGCCGGCGCCGACCCCCGCCCCGAGCGCGCGGCGATGATGGCCGAGCGGTACGGATTCACGGCCTATCACGACTACCAGGCGATGCTCGAGCGCGAACCGCTCGACCTCGTCTGCGTGCTGAGCACCGTCGCCACCCACGCCGAAGCGGTCGAGGCCGCCGCCACCCGGGGGCTGCACGTGCTCTGCGAGAAGCCCCTCGCGATCCGGCTCAAGGAAGCCGATCGGATCGTGGCAGCCTGCCGGAACGCGCGGGTCAAGCTCTTCTACGCCGCGTCCTATCGGTTCCTGCCGCCGATCGTCAAGGCGCGGGCAATGATCCAAGCGGGAGCGGTGGGCGAGGTCCGGCTGATCACTGAGACGATGATTGGCACCCGCGGGCCGGCGGGTTACCAGGACATGGGCACCGGGCATTACCCCGCCGGCGGTCCGGGCGGGTCGGGCAATGGGCTCGTCGACCACGGAATCCACCTCGCCGACATCTTCCCCTGGCTGATCGACAGCGAGATCGTCGCGGTTTCGGGGCGGGCTCAGCGATCGGGGGCACCACCGATCACGGAGTCGATGACGATGGAGTTTCGCACCGGGGCCTTGGGTCAACTGACCTACGACGACGCGACCTGGCCGGCCGACCTGCCGTCGGAGGGCCTTTTCAGCTGGGGACCGAGCTGGGACGAGATGGCGGCTGGAGGAACCCGCGACCGGGGCGCGGCCTGGCAGGCGCACCCGGGGAGCATTCGAGTCCACGGCACGACCGGCGCGCTTCGAATCTTCCACTACGCCAATCAACTATTCCTCTGTAGCGAGCGGGGCGTCGAGCAGATCCCGATCGACGGGCGCCCGATGCCCGCCCAGTTCGCGGCGGAAATGGCCTCCTTCGCCCAAAGTATCGCCCGCGACGAACCCCCGGCGGTGCCGGGGGAAGTCGGGCGGCGCGCCTTGGCGGCGGTCCTCGCCGTCTACCAGAGCATGGACACCGGTCGGCGCGTCGAACTCTGAGGCCGTCGACCGGCGATCGGCCGACGGCCTTCCCGACCGCCTCAGGCGACGAGTTCCGCCGTCAGCCGCATCGGCACCGCCGACAACGCTTTCGAAACGATGCAGCCGACCTTGGTCGCCTCCGCCATCCGCTGGAAGTCCGCCGCGGAGACGCCCGGCACTCGACCCTTGGTCGCGAGGTCGATCCGGGTGATCGCGAAGCCGGCGTCGGTCTTCTCCGCGGTGACCGTGGCGGTCGTTTCGATGCTGGTCGGGACGTGCCCGGCGTTCGACAACGCCACCGCCAACGCCATCGAGAAGCAGCCGGCGTGGGCCGCGCCGAGCAGCTCTTCGGGATTGGTCCCGCCACCGGTTTCGAAACGACTCTGGAACGAGTAGGGACCTTCGAAGGCCCCGCTGCCGACTTTGAGGCTGCCCTTGCCGGACTTGAGGTCACCAGACCACTGCGCGCTGGCGGTTCGTTGCATCGTGTGCTCCCTGACGTGAAGGCGAATGATGGCGTTCAGTCTACTACTCGGGGCGCCTGCTGCCAATCATCGCTGGAAGCCGCGACCGCCTCAGCAGTGGATCCAGCCGGCTCGACGGATCCCGTCGACGACCGCTCCTCGGGGTCGCGAATCGGGCGACGCCCGACCCCGGGGCCCGACCTAGGCCCTGAACGGTACGAGCGCCAGGACCCGACCAGGGCCCTGGCGCTCGCGAAATGCGTGCTGACGAACCGCGACTACCGGGCCGCGGCCAAGCTCCGGACCGCGTCGGCCAGCTTCCGGACCTTGGCGGCGTCGTTGGAACCGTTGGCATCGGACGCCACTTGACCAGCGAGCTGGCTCAGCGCGGCGGACCGCCCCGAACCCGACGCCTGTTCCGCGGCGGACAGCGACTGCCGGATCGCGGCCACCCGATCACCCTTGAGCCCACCCGACCGCTCCAGCTGGTCGACGTAGGCGCGGGCGAGCGCGAAGCTCGGCGGCCACACGTGCTTGGGCTGACCCTGGGCGTTCAGGTACTCGAACTTCACCGTCTTGGCCGCGTCAATCTCGTTCTGGGTCAGGGCGGGGCTCGGGGTCAGCTCGAGAATGTCCAACCCGCGACCGATCTCCGAGCTGATCATGTAGCCGTTGTACCAGTACACCGACCAGGAACCGCCGTTACCCATCCGGGCGCCGTCGATCGGCCCCCGGTCGAAGTAGGCGATCTCCTTCGGGTTCTTCGGGTCGGTCCAATCGAACACGGTCAACCCACCCTGGTAGAACGCCTGCACCATCACGTCGCGCCCCGGAATCGGAATGATCGAGCCGTTGTGGGCCACGCAGTTCTCCAGCGAGGTCTGCGCGGCAGATATCTTGTAGTAGCTCTGGAACACCATCCGGCCGTTCTCGATCGTGAAGATGGCGTTGGCGCCCCACTCCTTGGGGTCGGTCGCCCGGCACTTCGGCCCGCCTCCGCCGCCCCATTCGTCACTGAAGAGGATCTTGGTGCCGTCGTCGTTGAAGGTCGCCGAATGCCAGTAGGAAAAGTTGGTATCGGAGACGGCCGCCGTGCGGCGGGGGTTGGCCGGATCGCGGATGTCGATCAGGAGGCCGTAGCCCTCGCACGCGCCGCCGGCCATCCCGATCGCGGGAAAGATGGTGATGTCATGGCAGCTGGTGACGCCGGGGTGGCTGTGGCCATCGTCCTCTTCGCGCCCGATCATCTTGGCGATCAGACCGGGCAGACCGGCCCGCAGCGCCGCGCTGTCGGCGGAGGTGGGCGGTCCGGTCCCTTTACGCTCCCGAACCACCGAGTCGAGCAGCATCCGGCTGAACCCGGCCGGCATCACCTGCTCGCCGCCCCCGAAGTTCACGATGAACTCCCCCCGAGCCTTCGCCGCCTGCACCGCGGCCAGGTCGTCCGGGGCGGCGCCGTGCGACTTGACCGGGGCCAGGTCGTTGAAGATCCGAGGCGTGCTCACCACCGCGGCTTTGGACGGATCCTTGAGCGGCACCTTGATCACTTCGATCCGGAACTCGGCCGTGTTCGGATCCTTCCGATCGCGCACGCAGCCGGGCAACTCCAACTCCGAACGGCTCGGCGCCGAGCCGGAGATGTAGACGTAGATGTTCTCGGAGTCCTTGGGATCGACCAGCACCGAGTGGGTGTGCGAACCCCGACAGGTCTGGACGTTGGCCATGTTGCGGGGATTGGCGACATCGGTGATGTCGAAAATCCGCAGGCCCCGGATCCGTTCCTTGCTGACCGGGTCCTTCACGCCTTGGTCACCGCAGTCGATCCGGCCCGTGTTGCCCTCGGCCGATACGAAGAGCAGGTTCTTGTACACCGAGACGTCGCTCTGCGAGGCCGGACAGTACTTGCTGTAGGCGAGGGTCGGCTTGGCGGCGTTGCTGATGTCCCACACCTGATAGCCGTTGTAGTTCCCCTGAAACACCAGATTCCCGGCGAACGCCAAATCGGAGTTGGTGCTCCCCACGAACTTGGCCGACGGCTTGGTGTTCGAAACCATCCGCATGTTCCAGTAGGCCTCGCCCGCGTCGTGCATACCCGGCTTGAGACCCACCCGCGGATCGGGCATCGGCGGGGTGATCGAGAGGGCGGTTCGCGGCCCCGGCACGGTCCCAGCCGAGTTCGTCGAACCCGAGCAGGCGGCCAGGCCGAGTAAGCCAAGGGCAACCGTCATGTTCCTGCGTGCTACCATCATGAAGGGATTCCTCATTTAGAAGTGCGTTCGACGATGATCGAAACCAGCATCTTTTCCATCCGGGCGATCTCCGTCGTCTGGTCGATGTTGACGTCGGAGGCAAACTTGAACACCAATTGGTCCTGCGCGGCACCGTAGGTGTCGAACAGGGTCTTCACCATCTTCACGGCCCCGTTGTGGTGCTGAATCATGAATCGGAGAAACGACTCGTCGAACTCGGCGGCTCTGGCTCGGCTGAGCTGCTCGATCTGTTCCGGCGTGAGCATCCCCGGCATCAGCATCGAGTGCCCACCGTGGTGCGCCATCACCCCGTCGGGGCCGGGCTCGGGCACCGGCTGGCGTCGATCGCGGAGCCAGTTCTGCATCAGGGCGATCTCATCGTGCTGGGCGTTGATGATCCGGCCGGCCAGCGTCAGAATCGCCGGCCGCGCTCCCCGGGACTCCGCCATCCGGGCCATCACGACGGCCTGGGCATGGTGGCCGATCATCCCGGTCATGAAATGGATGTCGGCCTCGGTGTAGGGATATCGGGCACTGTCGGCCCGGGCCAGGGCGATACCGCGCTCGAGGCCCGCGGAGTCTGGCTGGGTGGCGCCAGCGACGGGAGCAGGCGTAGTGGTAGGGGCCGTCTGGCCGGCACATCCCAACGCCAGCACCGCACCGAGGGCCGCCAGTTGGCGGCCGACAGGGATCGATCGATTCACGGGGTTCTCCTGAGCCCCAAGTCCAATGGCGGTGGGGCCAATCCTTCTACAAAGATACTGCGAAGTGAGGGTGGCCGGAGTTTCGACGCCTCATTCAATCCGGCCACCTACGGGGGCGGGGGGCCGGGGGTTTCCGCCCTATCCGCCTACTCGCTCGGCGATGGCCCAGCCCAGGTCCGCGAGCGCCCGGGTTCGGCTTCCCGCCTCGGCGGCCTGGGCACTCGCGGCGGTACCCTCGACGGCCCGCTTCATGACGCCCTGCAGGATCGCCGCGATCCGGAACATGTTGTAGGCGAGATAGAACTCCCAATGGGCCAACACCGCCGCCACGTCGCGACCGGTCCACCGGCAATACTGTTCGATATACTGCCGCTCGGTGGGGATGCCCAGGGCGGGATGATCGAGCCCGCCGATCCCGCGAAACACGCCGGGCGGAACGTGCCAGGCCATGCAGTGATAGGAGAAGTCGGCCAGCGGGTGACCTAACGTCGACAGCTCCCAATCGAGCACCGCGAGGACCCGGGGCTCGGTGGGGTGGAGGATCAGGTTGTCGAGACGGAAGTCGCCGTGGACCAGACCGCTTTCGTCGTCGGCCGGGACCCGGCCGGGCAGCCACTCGATCAGCCGATCCATCGCCGGGATCGGCTCCAGCGCGGAGGCCTGGTACTGCTTGCTCCACCGGCCGATCTGGCGGGCGAAGTAGTTCCCGGGCTTCCCGAAATCGCCGAGCCCAATGGCGGCCGGATCGACGGAATGGAGCGCCGCGATGACCCGATTCATCTCGTCGTAGATCGCGGCCCGCTCGGCGCGATCGCTCTCGGGCAGATCCTGATCCCAGAGAACCCGGCCCTCGACGTTCTCCATCAGATAGAAGGCCCGTCCGATCACCGACTCGTCTTCGCAGAGCCCCAGCATCCGGGCCACCGGGACCGCGGTGCCGGCGAGGGCGGCCTGGACCCGGTACTCGCGATCGATGGCGTGGGCGGAGGGAAGCAGCTTGACTGCGGGGGCCGGCTTGGTCCGCATGACGTACTTCGCGTTCGGCCCGGTGAGCCGATAGGTCGGATTCGACTGCCCGCCCCGAAACTGTTCCACGGTCAGCGGGCCGACGAACCCGGCGACGTTGGCGGCCAGCCATGACTCGAGCGCGACGACATCGAATCGGTGCCGGTCGGAGACGGCCGTGGTCCCGGTGAACTGGCGGCTCAGCTCCGTCATCGCCTCGGTTCCGTCCGGTGGCACCGCCGTCGGGACTCGTTCATGGCCGATCCGGCGCTCCGGCGATCACACCCTCGATCAGCCGCCCCACCGCCGCCCCCGTCTTCCCGGCGATGTCCATCACCTCGCCATGCGACAGGGTGCCCCCGCCGATCCCCGCCGCGGCATTGGTGATGGTGGAGATCCCCAGGCACCGGATCCCGAGCGCCCGCGCCGCGATCACCTCCATCACGGTGGACATCCCCACCGCGTCAGCGCCGAGCCGATCGAGCATCCGCACTTCGGCCGGCGTCTCGTAGGTCGGCCCGAGCAGCCCCGCGTAGACCCCCTCGGCGAGCGGGATCCCCTCCGCCGCGGCCACCCGCCGTGCCACCTCCCGAAGCTCGGCGTCGTAGGCGACGGTCATGTCGGGGAACCGCGCCTCGCCCGGCCGGACCGGCCCGTCGAGCGACGACCGACCGGTGAGATTCAGGTGATCCGCGATCAGCATGATGGTGCCTGGCCCGAAGGCTCGATTGATGCCTCCCGCCGCGTTGGTGACGATCACCGTGGTGACCCCGAGGGCCGCGAAGACCCGCACCGGCAACGCCGCCTCGGCCGCGCTGTGCCCCTCGTACATGTGGAACCGGCCGCTCTGCGCGATCACCCTCCGCCCCCCCAACGTCCCGACGACCAGCTCGCCCTTATGCCCCTGCACCGTCGGCAGGTGAAAGCCAGGAATGTCGCGATAGGGGATCCGCTGGGGGCGTTCGATCCGCTCCGCGAGCCCTCCTAACCCCGACCCAAGGACAATGGCTACGCTCGGCCCACCCTCCCCCACGTCCGCCCCCGCAGCCTCCTTCCCCGGGTCCGAGCCCCGATTCGCGAGGCCGGAGCCCTGCCCCTTGAGCCTTGAGTCCGCAGTCCTGAGTCCTGAGTCCCGCGCGCCCTGCCGCCCCTCCGCTCGGACCAACCCCCGCACCGCCGCCACCGCCCGGGCAACGTCCTCCTTCGTCCCGCCGTTCACGACAACATCCCCGCCAGCGACGCCGAGGTGAACGCCGCCAGATTCCCGGCGATCATCGCCTTGAGTCCGAACCGGGCGATCTCGCTCCGCCGCTCCGGTGCCAGTCCGCCGATCCCTCCGATCTGAATCGCGATCGACGAGAAGTTCGCGAAGCCGAGGAGGGCGTAGGTGAGGATGATCGCGCTCCGGGGCGCGATCTCGAGGGTCCCGCCCAGGTCACCCGCGAACTGAGCGTAGGCGACG
Source organism: Gemmatimonadales bacterium (assembly GCA_046160105.1). Taxonomy (GTDB): domain Bacteria; phylum Gemmatimonadota; class Gemmatimonadetes; order Gemmatimonadales; family GWC2-71-9; genus SHZU01. The sequence goes on from JBJXGT010000026.1 coordinate 49,346, forward strand.
AACTCGTTGATCGTGGTCTTCAATCCGATCAGCGAGCCGACGTAGGCGGTGTCCTGCCACGGAACGCCCATCACCCAGGCCAGTGGGCGGAGCAGCGTCCCGAGGATCAGCTGGAGGCTCAGGTCCGGAAAGCCGACCATCCCGCCAACCCAGCCGAGCAGGAAGTTGAGCAAGGCGACCAAGGCGACGAACGCCATCAGCATCGCGGCGACGTTGAGGGCGAGCTGCAGCCCGGTGCCGGCGCCGCTCGCGGCGGCCTCGATGACGCTTTGATCGGTCTTCTCGACCTTGAGCTCGAGCGAGGTCTTGGTGACCGGCGTCTCGGTCTCGGGCATGATGATCTTCGAGAGGATCAGCCCGGCCGGCGCGTTCATCACGCTGGCGGCGAGGAGGTGCGCCGCGATCCCCGGAAAGGCGCCCGACAGCATCCCCACGTAGGCCGCCAACACCCCGCCGGCCACGGTGGCGAATCCGCCGACCATCACGGTGAGCAGCTCGGAACGAGTCATGGTGCCGATGAACGGTTTGATCAGCAGCGGCGCCTCGGTCTGGCCGAGGAAGATGTTGCCCGACGCGGACAGGGTTTCGGCCCCGGACGTGCCTAACGTCCGCTGCATGACCCAGGCCAGGCCCTTGACGATCAGCTGCATAACGCCGAGGTAGTAGAGAACCGACATCAGGGCGGAGAAGAAGATGATGGTCGGGAGGACGTTGAAGGCGAAGAAGGCCCCGGTCTGCGCGATGAAGCCGGCGCTGGTGTCGACCGCGCCGCCTCCGCCGGGCACCCCCACCGGCACCGTGTTCTGGACCAGGTTGCCGAAGACGAACCGGGCCCCCTGTTCCTGGAACCGAAGCAGCCCGGTGATCGCGTCGCCCACCGCGGCGAAGACCGCTCGGCCCGCCCCGGTCTTGAGTACCAGCAGTCCGAAGACGGCCTGGAGCGCCAACCCGCTGGCCACCAGCCGCCAGTTGATCTTCCGCCGATCGTAGCTCAGCAGCACGGCGATTCCCAACATGGTGGCGATGCCGACCAGCCCCATCGCCCGCTCGGCGAGCGTCAGGTCGAGCCCCGCCCGCGCCTGCTCCAACTTCTGGGCGGCCGTCTGCAGTAGCAGGATCATCGGAGCGTCTCCAGTTCGGCGGTGACCTGTGTGATCAACGGTCGTTTCTCGGACTCGGGGAGGAAGGCGGACTCGAACGCCGTCAGGATCATCCGGTCGATCTCGGGCCGAGCGAAGCCTAGGGCCCGGTGGGCGAGCCAATACTCGTCGGACAGGGATACACCACTCATCAACCAGTTGTCGGTGCAGAGAGTGACTCGAAGGCCCTGGTCGAAGTACTGGCGCACCGGATGTTCCGCGGCGGTGGCCACCGAACGGGTCTGGACGTTGCTGGTGATGTTCACCTCGATGGGGATCGCTCGGGCCTGGAATCGCGCCACCAGGTCCCCGTCCTCGTAGAGCCGGGTCCCGTGGCCGATCCGGTTGGCGTGACACCGATCGATCGCTTCGGCGATCGACTCCGCCCCGGCCGCCTCGCCAGCGTGCACCGTGATGGCGAGCCCGCCGTCGCGGGCGATGTCGAACGCCTCCCCATGAACCCCTGGCATCCGCCCGCTCTCGCCCCCGGCCAAATCGAAAGCCACCACGCCGTGATCCCGCATTCGTACCGAATGACGGGCCAGCTCGACGGATACCGCCGGCGGGTAGTGACGGAGCGAGCAGTTGATGATCCCGGTCTTCACCCCGAACTCGCGCTCGCCGCGGAGCAGCCCGGCCCGCTCGGCCTTGACGGCGTCGTCGAGCGACAATCCGTCTTTGGTCGACAGCCGCGGGCAGTAGCGGACCTCGAGATAGCGGACGTTGTCGGCCGCCGCGTCTTCGACCATCTCGTAGGCGACTCGCTCGATCGCCTCCGGGGTCTGGAGCAGCGGGATGGTCAGGTCGAAGCGGTCGAGATAGTCCTGGAGATTGGTGGCGTCATCGACCACCATGTAGCGGCGGAGCACGTCAGGATCGGTGGTCGGGAGGGCGACGTGGTGATCGCGCGCCAACTCCACCATCGTTTCGGGGCGAAGCGAGCCATCGAGATGGACGTGAAGCTCCGCCTTGGGCAACCGGCCGACCAACTCGCGGGTCAGCACGTTACTCCGCGCGCCGAGCCGAGATGGCGACCCGGACGATCATCCCCACGGCGGCGGGGGTCGCCAGGTCGAGCGGGATCCCGCGGCCGTCGGTCACCGCGGCCCGGCCCCCGGCGAGTGCCTCGAGCCAGGCGGGGTCTGCCCGGCCAAGCACCTCGCCGACCGAGAGGCCGGCCTCCACGGTCAGGCGGCGCTCATTGACGAACACGGGCACCGTCATGGGGTGGCCACCTTGATCCAGCGGGTTCCCTTGGGTGCCGTGACCGGTTGGCGCTGCCGCACCAGCCAGGCGGTGGTCGCTTCGAGATCGGTCCGGTCGGTGGAGCGCTGCGGAATCGGCCGGAGCATCGCATACCCGCCGCCCCCGCCGGCGAGGAAGTCGCTGATGGCGAGGGTGTAGCGGCCTCGCGGCGTGATCCGGGTCCCGTTCAGCCGGCGCATCGAGATGATTCGACTACCCCTCGGGCGTGACGGATCGTAGCGCACGGTGAGCCCGGCGATGTGAGAGTCCGGGGCGCCGCCACTCACGGAATGCTCGAGCACTTCTTTGAGGAGCGCGCCGGTCACCGCGAGCCGCACCACGATGTTGCCGAACGGGTGGAGCTCGTAGAGATCCGAGTAGGTGATCGGCCCGGGGAGGAGCGCCCGGCGGATCCCACCGTTGTTCATCAGGCCGAAGTCGGCCCCGGCCGCGCGTCGCTGGGCCTCGGCGATCAGGTTGCCGAGGGGATTCTCTCCGCGGGTGTTGATGAGGGAATCGGCCAGCACGACGATGACCCGGTGCGCGACCGAGTCCACCCGGGGCCGGTACCGGGCCACCAGTGCCAGCGCGGCGGAGTCGGGACGGACCCGATCGGCGAAGACGGTATCCACCCGGGTCCGCCACCGTCTGACCCCATCGGCCCCCACCATCAAATCGCCGACGCCGATGGCGGTGCCGTTGGCCCGGGCCGACACGATCGGAATCCCCCGCACCGTGGTGTTGATCAAGGTGTGGGTGTGACCGGCGACGATGAAGTCGACCTCGGTCGAATCGAGCTCCTGGGCGAGCTCGACGATCTCCCCGGCGCACGATTCCGAGCACCGGGCGCCTTCGTGCGCCACGATCATGGTGAAATCCGGCCGTGCGGCCTTCGCCTCGGCGAGCGCATCGGCGAAGGCGGCCCGTCCCGCGGTGAAATGAAGTCCCCGAACGTGGCGATCCATCACGATCGTCTTGGTCTGGGGGGTCAGGTAGCCGACCACCGCGATCCGATAGGGGCCGGCCGAGACCATCGCCCACGGCTTGGCCCAAGCCGGGCGAGTCCGGGTCGCCGAGTCGATCACGTTGGAGGCGACCCAGGCGTACCGCGCCTCTTTCATCCGGGCGATGAGCGTGTCCACCCCCCAGTCGAGATCGTGGTTGCCGATCGCGGCGGCGTCGAGTCCGAGGAGGTTCAGCGCCTCGATCGTAGACCGCCCGAAGACCAGATTGGACCCGAGGGTGCCCTGGTATTGATCGCCGGCATCGAGTCGGACGGTCACGCACCGACATTCGGCGGCGAGCCGATCCATCGTCCCCTTCAAAGCAGCGATCCCGCCGATCGGGCGGCCATCGGACCACGGATAGACCCGCGGCTCGAGAGCGCCGTGGAAGTCGTTGATGGTGAGGACTCTGAGGAGGATCGAATCGGCGGGGGCCCAGGCAAGTGCCGCCGCCACAAGGGCATGCAACATGGGGACCAAAGATAGGGCATTCCGCGGCGGCGCGCCTGGCGTAACGAGGTGGTCACACGCCTTGACCAGGGCCCGCCGATTTTCATATTCGTCTCGGCGAATATGACGACTCTCACCTCATCGGCCGACCTCCTGGTCGCGGTGGCCGAGCCCACCCGGCTGCGGATTCTGAACTGTTTGGCGGCCGCGCCACTGTTCGTATCCGACCTGCAAGAGGTGCTCGAGTTGCCCCAACCGACCGTTTCGCGGCACCTGACCGTGCTGAAGAAGGCCGAGTTGGTCCGTGATACCTCGGTCGCCCCATTTGTGTTGTATCGTTTGTGCCGGGAGGCGGGCCCCCAGGGACGACTCGTTCGGGCGATATTGGAAGCCCTCGGCACGGAGTCCGACTTCCGGCGGGAGCGCACCGCGGCGCTCAGCAAGAGCCGGGGAAGAGGGATAGGTCGACCGTGAGTCAGGAACCAGCCACCCATCGCATCCTCGTCGTCGACGACGAGCCCGACATCACCGCCTTGGTGGCATACCACCTTGCCAAAGCCGGCTATCGGGTCACCACGGCCAGTACCGGTTCGGATGCGCTCAAGGCCGCGACCGAGCAGCGCCCCGATGTCATCGTTCTCGACCTGATGCTGCCGGGCCTCTCCGGGCTCGACGTGCTCCAGGCCCTCCGCAAGAACGAGCCGACCCGCGACATCGGGGTCATCCTCCTCACGGCCCGGCGCGAAGAGGCCGACCGGGTCCGGGGCCTCTCCCTCGGCGCCGACGACTACCTGACCAAACCGTTCTCGCCCAACGAGTTGACCCTTCGGGTCGCGGCGATCCTTCGGCGCCTGTCCGCGCCGTCGACGTCGGGCGGATCGGTGCTGGCGGCCGGCCCGATCTCGATCGACCGCTCGGCCCATCGCGTCTCGGTCGAAGGCCAGGAGCTGACGCTGACGGCCACCGAGTACAAGCTCTTGCTGACGCTCGTGGAGCGGCGGGGCCGGGTCCAGACCCGACCCCAGCTGCTCGAGAATGTCTGGGAAGCCCAACCCGACATCCAGACCCGGACCGTGGACATGCACGTCCAACGGCTCCGGACCAAACTGGGCCCCGCGGGAGACTGGATCGAGACGATTCGCGGCTTCGGGTATCGATTCAGGCCCCCGGAGAAGGCGGCCCGGGCCAGGTGAGCTACCTCGGCCGACTGATCACGGGTATCGTCGGGGTCCTCGTCGTCGCGATCCTGGTGCTCGTGGTGGGGGTCGGCCGGTCGGTGAGGGGCGACCTCCAGAGCCAATCGATCGCGAGCCTGGAGCGCGAAGCTACGCTGCTCCGCCTCGCGCTGCCCGCCGATTCAGCCCAGTGGCAAGCCGCGGTCAACGCCGCTTCGGCCGCCACCGGGCTCCGGATCAGCATCATCGACCGAGACGGCCGGGTCCGGGCCGAATCGGACCTCTCCACCGCGGCCGACCTGTCCCGGATCGAGAACCACGCCACCCGTCCCGAAGTGGCCGCGGCCCTCGGCGGCCGGGTCGGCACCGACCACCGGGTCAGCGCCACCGTCGGGACCGGCCACACCTACGTGGCGGTGCCCGGGGGTCCATTTGGGTCCATCGTCCGGGTTGCGATGGCCGACGCGGATGTCGACGCCACCATCAGCCGGGCCCGGGGGCCGATCTACCTGGCCGCCGCCGTGGCCCTTCTGCTCGGCTTCGGCCTGGCGCTGGTGGCCGCCCGCCGGATCAGCACCCCACTCGCGGAGATCGGCCTGGCGGCCCAGGCCATCGCCCGGGGCGACCCGCCGGCCCTACCCTATTCATCGATCCCCGACATCGAGGAGCTGTCCACCAACCTTCGATCGATGCAGGAACAACTCGCCAGCCGCTTCGACGAGCTCCGACGGAAGCAGGCCGAGACCGCGGCGATCGTCGATTCGATGGTCGAGGGAGTGCTGGCGGCCAACGCCCGAGGCGAGATCGTGGCCGCGAATCCCGCGGCACGCCGCCTCCTCGACTATGGCCCGAACGATGACCTGCCGAATCTCCGGCTGGTGTTCCGGGGGAAAGAGGCTCGCGAGGTCATCGATCGCGCGCTCGACCAGGGCGAGGCGGTTACCGATCGGGAGCTGACACTCGGCGATCGAACCTATCTGTTCAACGTGCGTCCGCTCGCCAGCGGCGGGTCGGTGGTGGTGCTCCACGATCTGACCCACCTCAAGCGCCTCGAGACGGTCCGGCGGGATTTCGTCGCCAACGCCTCCCACGAGCTCAAGACCCCCCTGACCGCGATCTCGGGTTACGCCGAAACGCTGCTCGGTGACCAGCCGGAACCGGCGGTGGCGCGACAGTTCCTCGAGACGATCCTCGCCAACGCTCGGCGGATGCAGCGCCTGGTCGACGATCAACTCGACCTGTCGCGGATCGAATCCGGCGGATGGACCGCCCGACCGGAATCATTGGCGATCGAGCCCGCCGCCGAAGAAGCCTGGGCGCTCGCGACTCCGAGGAGCGGCGGATCGCCTCGCCTCGAGGTCGTGATCGACCCGAGCGCCACCTTCGTGATGAGCGACCCGGATGCCCTTCGACAGATCTTCCGCAATCTGTTCGAGAACGCGATCCGCTACACCGCGCCGTCCGGGTTGGTGCGGGTCGCTGCGACACCCGACCAGGGGATGGTCCGGGTCAGTGTCACCGACACGGGGACGGGGATCTCGTCGGAGCACCTGCCGCGGATATTCGAGCGATTCTATCGGGTCGATCCAAGCCGGTCCCGCGAGCAGGGCGGCACCGGGTTGGGACTCGCGATCGTCAAGCACCTGGTGGAGGGCCACGGCGGGAGGGTCAGCGCGGAGAGCGTGCTCGGCCGCGGCACGACGATCAACTGCTGGTTGCCGGCCAAGCCGTAGCCGGACCGTCGCTCAGAACGAAATCGTCCCCGACAATCCAACCCCGGCCCCGCGCCCCGGCAGGGTAATCCGGACCCATCGATCAGTCCGCAGAATGGTGAAACCCGCGATCACCCCCAGCGCCAGTCCGCCGGCGGCACCCCGAAGGATCCACCGGCTGTTGCAGTTGTCGCTGACGCCACCATCGCAAGTCGAGCCGAGGATCCCGCCGATCAGGATCCCGGCCCCGGTGCCGTACACCACCCCCGGCACGATCCCCGGTTTCTTGCCCTGACTCCGGTCGAGTTGACTGATGGCCCGGTAGTTGATCTCGACCGACTCCGTCGAGTCTTCGGGGCGAAAGACCAGCCGGTCGTTGGATACCGATCGGACCGTGCCGATCCGGGTGTCGATCCGGTACGAGGGAGCGGACAGCCGGACCCGGTCGCCCTCGTTGACCGGTGTCTGCCCGACCAGCCGGCCGACCAAGGCGAGCCCGGCCGTCGCCGCGAACACGAATCCTCGGATCCTGCGCTTCATTGTCGGCCTCCCCCAGCCAGGCTGAAACCAGTCCCGGCGGCCGCGCGGGGTCAAGTAGCGATCGGGACCAGCTGGCTACCTCTTTGGGGTTCGACCAGCGTGACGTGACACAAACGTTACCAATTACATACGGATCCTTGATCTGAACCGGCGACCGTTACCTCCACGTTGCGGAGTCGTGACCAAGTTCGCCTCACTCGTTACCGGGATAGGGGTGTCATGCAGATTCGCTTGGGTGTCGTTCTGCTGATTTGCGCGGCGTCGCGGTTGGGGGCGCAGGACGGCAGCTACCCCACCTTCACCGTCAGCGGGCGGCTCCAGACCCAATTCTATCTGTTCGGCAATGACAATCAGAGCCGGACCGGGTCGGAGAGCAATTTCTTCATTCGCCGGGCCCGGATCCAGGTCAACGCCAAGCTCCGCGAGAACGTGAGCTTGGTGATCCAGCCGTCCTTCGAGGGCGGGCGGGCCAGCGGGGTCCGGCTTCGGGACGCCTACATCGATATCCGGGCAACCGCCGCCGAATCGAAGACCAGCCTGACCTTCCGGATGGGGGCCGAGAAGAAGCCCTTCAACCGATACGAGCTCTCCAGCTCGAACAACCTGCCGACCATCGAGCGGAATGCCGGCCGCGGCCTCGCCCCGGTCGGGTCGAACAACCTGCTCGAGGCCGCTGGCTACATCATGACCGATCTCGGGGGCGCGGTGATCCTGGGCCACCAGATCGACAAGACCCGTCGATTCAATCTTCAGGTCGGGGCCTACAACGGCGCCGGGGAGTCGGTCAACGACGTCAACGCCAGCAAATCCTTCGGGGCCCGGGCTACCGTCGACGTGGCCAAGAAGCTCGGCCTGGGGTTGGCCTACTTCTCCCACGACGGGATCGTCACCCGGTCGCCGACGGTGATCGATAGTGCCTTCCGAAACAAGGCCATCGGTCTGGAAGCGCAGTGGGGCCAGATCGGTACCGAGGGCCTGGTGGTCATCGCCGACTACAGCCGGGCCGAGGCGTTGAGCGCGGCCAAGCCGACCATGAGCGGTCTGTCGCTGGTGGGCGCCTATCACGTCCGGACCAAACAGTCGAAGGCGCTGTTCGCGATCGAGCCGGTTCTTCGCCTCGATCTGGCCGATCCGGACGTCGACGCGGCCGACAACGCGTCGACCCTGATCACCGCGGGTGTCAACGTCTATCTGACGGCCCGGTCCCAGCTTCGGTTGATGTTCGAGTCCCAGAACGCCCAGGCGACTGGTGTGAAGACCATCTCCGGGATTCGTTCGGCCTGGACAATGAATTTCTAGCGGCCCGCGGGGCGGAAGACGCGGCCGTGACGCATCCGAGATGAATTCGTGACGAGGCCCGGCTTCGTTACCGGCGTCGGGGATGGGACCTAACACAAGGAGTGGAAAGTGATTACACGAGTATTGCTGAACGCACTGGTCCTCGGTGGGATGACGGCCTCGGCGTGCCTCGCCCAGGCGAACCTGAACGGGGCCGGGGCCACGTTTCCGAACCCGATCTACACCAAGTGGTTCGACGCCTACGCCAAGAAGACCGGCGTGAAGATCAACTATCAGTCGATCGGCTCGGGCGGCGGGATTCGCCAGTTCACCCAGAACACGGTCGATTTCGGCGCCACCGACGGCCCGATGACCGACGAGCAGATCGCCTCGGTCCAGGGAAACGTGGCCCACCTGCCGACGGTGCTCGGCGCCGTGGTCCTGACCTACAACCAGCCGGCGCTCGGCGCCACCAAGCTGAAGTTGGACGGCACCCTGATCGCCGACATATTTCTCGGGAAAGTCACCAAGTGGAACGACTCCCGGATCGCGGCGCTCAACCCCGGGGTCAAGCTCCCCGCCGCCGACCTGCTGGTCGTTCACCGGTCCGACGGTTCGGGCACGACCTACGTATTCGTCGATTTTCTCTCCAAAGTGTCGGCCGAATGGCGGAGCAAGGTGGGCACCAACACGGCGGTGAACTGGCCGACCGGGCTGGGCGGGAAGGGGAACGAGGGAGTGACCCAACAGGTCAAGCAACTCGAGGGCACCATCGGGTACGTTGAGCTGGTCTACGCGGTGGCCAACAAGCTTCAATACGCCTCAGTCAAGAACAGCGCCGGTAAAGTGGTCGACCCGACGCTCGAGGCGGTGACGGCCGCGGCGGCGAGCGCCAAGCTCCCGAAGACGACCGACTTCCGGGTCTCGATCACCAACGCGCCGGGCGAGGCCTCCTACCCGATCGCATCGTTCACCTGGCTCCTGGTGAAGGCCGACAACCCCGACGCCACGAAGGCCAAGCAGATTCGTGACTTCCTGACGTGGATGGCCGGCGCCGAGGCTCAGAAGATGGCTGACGACTTGGGCTACGCCCCGCTGCCGGGCGAAGTCGCTGGGCTGGTGAAGGAGCGGATCAAAACCCTCAAGGCCGCCGGCAAGGCAATCTGATGGCCGCACCCGAGGCCGCTCGGGTCGTTGTCCCCGATGTCCCGCTCCAGGGGCGGAACATCGGGGACTTGGTCTTCAAGGTCGCGCTCACCGTGGCGGCGATCGCGGTCCCCGCCCTGCTCGCGTTTCTGGTCTGGGAGCTCTACGTCGGCTCGCGCTTGGCCATCGAGCGGTACGGGTTGGGATTCGTCGTCGGCACCACCTGGGATCCGGTGGCCGAGGAGTTCGGCGCGGCCCCGCTCATCTTTGGTACCTTGGTCTCGGCGGCCCTCGCCCTCTTGATCGCGGTGCCCCTGTCGCTCGGGGTGGCGATCTACCTGACCGAGTTCGCCCCCAAGTGGCTTCGTCAACCGGTCGCGTTCATCATCGAGCTGTTGGCGGCGATCCCCAGCGTGGTGTACGGTCTCTGGGGCATCTTCGTGCTGATCCCGATCCTCCGCACCGCGGTGTTTCCCTTCCTCCGGGATACCCTCGGCTTCCTGCCGCTGTTCCAGGGACCGATCTACGGCAACTCGATGCTCGCGGCGGGGATCATCCTGGCGATCATGGTGATGCCCTACGTGATGTCGGTGTCCCGGGAGGTGCTGCTGGCGGTGCCGGCGAGCCAGCGGGAGGCCGCCCTGGGGCTCGGGGCCACCCGGTGGGAGGCGACCTGGACCGCGGTGGTCCCCTACGCCCGCTCGGGGATCATCGGGGCGATCATCCTCGGCCTGGGCCGGGCGCTGGGTGAGACGATGGCGGTGACCATGCTGATCGGCAACCGCCACGAGATCGCGGCGTCCCTGTTCGCGCCGGGATACACCATGGCGGCGGTGATCGCCAACGAGTTCACCGAGGCCGCGACCGACATCCACTTCTCGGCGCTCACCTACGTGGCGCTGGTGCTGTTCGTGGTCACGGTGTTGGTCAACGCGGGGGCCCGGCTGCTGATCTGGCGGGTCACCAAGGGTCACGGCAGCGGGGGCCACGGGGTATGAACCGTCTGGCCTGGCGCCGTTGGAAGAGCCGGATCATGGTCGGCCTGATGGTCGGGGCCGTAATCGTCGCCGTGGCGCCGCTGGTGATGATCCTCGCGACCCTGATCATCAAGGGCGCCGGGAGCTTCAACCTCGACTTCTTCACCAAGACCCCGGTGCCCGCGGGCGAGACCGGCGGGGGAGTCGCCCACGCGATCGTGGGGACCCTGATGATCGTCGGCGCGGCGGCGCTCCTCGGACTGCCGATCGGGATCGGGGCCGGGATGTACTGCGCCGAGTATCCGACTCACCGGCTGGCGGTCGCGACCCGGTTCATCGCCGACGTGATGAACGGAACCCCGTCGATCGTCGTGGGGGTCTTCGCCTGGACCCTGATCGTCGACGTCCAGAAGCACTTCTCCGGCTTGGCGGGGAGCGCCGCGCTCGCCATCCTGATGATTCCGATGGTGATGCGAACCACCGAGGAGATGGTCAAGCTGGTGCCTCACTCGCTCCGCGAGGCCGCCCTGGCGTTAGGCTATCCTCGGTGGCGAACCGCCCTCTCCGTGGTGGTCCGGACCTGCCTCCCGGGCATCGTCACCGGCAGTCTGCTGGCGATCGCCCGGATCGCCGGCGAGACGGCCCCGCTGCTGTTCACCGCGCTCGGCAGCCAATACATGAGCCGTGACCTGAACCAGCCGATGGCGGCGCTGCCGCTGACGGTCTTCACCTACGCCACCGGCCCCTACGACGACTGGCACCGGATCGCCTGGGCCACCGCGCTGGTGCTGATCCTGGTGGTCCTGATCCTGAGCATCCTGGCCCGGCTCGCGACCCGGCAGCGGTTCGATGTCCGCACCTGACGTCCTGGTAGAGACCCGGATCCGCGCCGAAACCCTCACCGCATACTACGGCAAGTTCGCGGCGGTGAAGGACGTGACCCTGGGGTTTTCCAGCAACCGGGTCCACGCCCTGATCGGTCCATCGGGCTGTGGGAAGTCCACCTTTTTGCGAACCCTGAACCGGCTCCACGAGGTGGTCGGCGGTCACATCACCGGCCGGGTCCTGCTCGGAGACGAGGAGATCTACGGCCCCAAGGTGAGCCTGACCAGACTGCGGCGGCGGGTCGGGATGGTATTCCAGCGACCGACGCCGTTTCCGACCATGTCGATCTACCAGAACGTGGCCGCCGGCCTCAAGGGGGGCGAGCGCTTCCCGAAACCGATGATCGACGAGATCGTCGAGCGCGCTCTCCGTCAGGCCGCGCTGTGGAACGAGGTGAAGGATCGGCTCCACACCGGCGCGACGGCCCTCTCCGGCGGCCAGCAGCAGCGGCTCTGCATCGCCCGGACCATCGCCCCCGAGCCCGAGGTGGTCCTCCTCGACGAGCCGACCGCCTCCCTGGACCCGCAGGGCACCCAGCGGATCGAGGAACTCCTCTTCGATCTCAAGAAGGCCTTCACCATCGTCATCGTCACCCACAACATGCAGCAAGCGGCTCGGGTGTCCGACACGACCTCCTTCTTCTATATCGGCAACCTGATCGAAACCGGCCCCACCAAACAGGTCTTCACGGCGCCGACCCAGGAGCGAACCGAGGCCTACATCACCGGACGGTTCGGATGACGCCGGACCTGACCAGCCCGGCCGTCGAGGCGCGGGGGTTCTCGTTCTCCTACGGGCCCCGCCAGGTCCTCCACGATATCAGCTTCGCGATGGCCCGCCGGTCGGTCACCGCGATCATCGGTCCTTCCGGGTGCGGCAAGTCGACTTTTCTCCGGTCGGTCAACCGGATGAACGATCTCATCCCCGAGCACCGCTATCAGGGTGAGATCATGGTCGAGGGCACCCCGGTGTTCGGTACCGGTTTGGACCTGGTGAGCCTCCGTCGCCGGGTCGGCATGGTGTTCCAGCGGGCCAACCCGTTTCCGAAGTCGATCTTCGAGAACGTGGCATACGGCGCCAAGCTCAACGCCCTGGTCACCCGACGAGACCTGCCCGGGCTGGTCGAGAGCTGCCTCAAGCAGGCGGCCCTCTGGGACGAGGTGAAGGACCGGCTCGACCAGCCCGCGACCGGTCTGTCGGGAGGCCAACAGCAGCGACTGTGCATCGCCCGCGCCCTCGGCAACCGGCCCGAGGTGCTCCTGATGGACGAGCCTTGCTCCGCACTCGACCCGCTCGCGACCCAGCGGATCGAGGAACTGATCTTCACGCTGAAGCAGGAGTACTCGATCGTGATCGTCACCCACAACATGCAGCAGGCCGCCCGGGTATCGGACATGACCGCGTTCTTCGATGCCGGACGGTTGATCGAGTACGACCTGACCCCGCAGATTTTCACCGCGCCCAAGCAGGAACGCACCGAGGCGTACATCACTGGGAGGTTCGGATGAGCCAGACCGCGGCACATCGCCATTTTCACGACGAGCTGAGCCAAGTCAAGGTTCGGCTCCTCACCATGTCGGGCGAAGCCGAAGCGGCGGTGCAGACGGCCGTCGAGGCGCTCCTCGAGCGCGACGCGGAGAAAGCCGATCGGGTCATCAAGGGCGACCGGGTGGTCGATGGGATGGAGGTCGAGATCGAGGAGCAGTGTCTCAGCCTCCTCGCCCTTCAGCAGCCGATGGCCAAGGACCTTCGCCTCCTGGTCTCCGCGATCAAGATCGCCAACGACCTCGAGCGGGTCGGCGATCACGCGGTCAACATCGGGCAGTGCGCGGCGCGACTCACCGAACGGCGGCCCCGGACCCCGGAGCCCGAGATCGTCGAGATGGCCCGAATCGCCCGGGAGATGCTCTCCGATTCGCTGGAGGCCTTCGTCCGGGGCGACGCCGTGGCCGGCCGGGAGATCTGCCTCCGCGACGACAAGGTCGATGCCTTGAACCGTTCCGTGTTCCGAATCCTCCTGACCCACATGATGGAGGACCCGCACTCGATCGGCGCCGGGATGGAGCTCCTGCTGGTGTCGAGGAACCTCGAGCGGATCGCCGACCTGGCTACCAACATCGCGGAGGATGTGGTGTTCCTGGTCGAGGGCAAGTCGATCAAGCACCACGCCGAAGAGTTCGGAACCGACCGCGGTCCGGGCGGGGCCCGGCCAAGCTAGCGGCCGTTCGGGCAGGTCGCCGCTACCCTATCGATCGGGGCCACCGGTTCGGCACCGTTGACCCCCGGGGAAATTGCGGCGCGAATCCCCTAGATTTCGGGATATCCCCCCATCGAACGGCTCGTCCTGCATGGCGGATCTCCCGGTGTTGTCCTACTGCCGCCCACGCAACTTGCCCGAAGCCATTTCGGCGCTGTCGCGCCGCGGTGCTCGGGCCTACGCGGGCGGCACCGATCTGGTGGTCGCCTTGACTGACCGGCGACCGTCGGTGGGCTCGGTGCGGGAGTTGGTCGACATCAAGCACCTCGCGGTCGCCAAGGGGATCGTGGACCGAGGTACCACGGTTCGAATCGGCGCCCTGACCACCGCCGCCGAGTTGGCCGCGAGCGGCATCGTGCGGCGCGATGCTCGGGCACTCGCCGAAGCCGCCGAGCAATCCGCCGCCCCGGCCCTGCGCCGGCGGGGCACCATCGGGGGGAACCTGGTCACTCCCCATCCCGCCGGCGATCTGACGATCGCCCTGATGTCGCTCGGCGCCACGGTAGAGGTGGCCGATCGCACTGGGCGCCGCCGGGTGCCGGTGGCCACGTTCATCGGGTCGCCGATCCACCGATCGCGGCTGGTCCTGGCGGTCTACCTCCCCAAGTGTCGCCACAGCGCGTTCGAGAAGCTCGGGCGGCGCCAGGGCTTCTCCCGGTCCGTCTTGGCGGTGGCGGTCTCCTTCTCTTCGCGGGCCGTTGGGGTGGCCATCGGCGGTGTGGCCAGGCGCCCGGTCGTCGCGACCCGAACCAGTGCCGCCCTCCGAGCCGGCACCGGCCTCACCGAGGCGCTGGCGGCCGACCGTCTCGGGTCGGCCGACCTCCGGTTGCTCGCCGTGATGACCCGGCGAGCCCATCACCGCGCGGGCGGACGTTGAGCCGTCGGGGTTCGATCCGAGTCGCCCTCCGGATCAACGGCCGGCCCCACGCGATCGACGTCGCTCCGGCGACGACCCTGCTCGACCTCCTCCGATCCCAACTCGGCCTCACCGGCACCAAGGATGGCTGCGGGTCGGGTGATTGCGGGGCCTGCACGGTCCTCGTGGACGACGAGCCCATCCTCAGTTGTCTCGTCCTCGCCGCCGAGCTGTCGGGGCGACGGGTGGTGACGATCGAGACCCGGAACGATGCCCGAGTCGAGCGGCTCCGCGAGGCGTTCCTCGACGCCGCCGCCTTCCAATGCGGCTACTGCACCCCGGGCATGATCATGGCCGCGAGTCGGTTGCCAGCCAACGCCGACCGAAAAGCGATCCGGGCCGCCCTGGCGGGCAACCTCTGCCGCTGCACCGGCTACACCAAGATCGTTCGCGCCATCGAACGGGCCGGCCGGCGGGCCAAGCGCGATGCCTCGAAATAACCCGCCGGCTACCCTCGGCACCAACGTTAGGCGCCTCGACGGTCCCGCCAAGGTCTCCGGGACGGCCGACTACCCCCAAGATCTGGCCGTCCCGACCGGTTGCCTTCACCTCGCGACGGTTCGGGCGCCGGTGGCCGCCGGTCGGATCGAGCGGCTCGATCCGGCCCGGGCCCTCGCCACCGCCGGGGTCGTCCGGGTGCTCACCGCGGCCGACGTCCGGGGCACCAACCGCTTCGGGCTCTCGGTCGCCGATCAACCGGTCCTCGCCAGCCGGGAGGTCCGCGGAGCGTCCGACGTCGTTGCCCTGGTAGTCGCCACCAGCGAGCGGGCGGCGCGGGAAGGCGCTCGTCGGGTGGACCTCTCGGTGACACCAACGCCCCTTCTGCTCGACCCGGCCCGTGCCTGCGAGCGGGGCGCGCCGACCGTTCACCCGGAACGACGGCGGGACGGTCGCCACCCCAATCTGTTCGCCACGCGGTGCCTCCATCGGGGCGACCCGGACGGCGCCCTGGCCGGTTCGGCGGTGGTGGTCGAGTCGGAGTATCGGACCGGGATGGTGGAGCATGCCTTCCTGGCGCCCGAGGCGGGTCTCGCCACGCCCGACGGCTCGGGTGGCTTCGTGCTCCAAGTGTCCACCCAGTGGCCCGAGGTCGACATCCGCCAGGCGGCCAAGGCGTTAGGCGAGCCGGTGGACCGGCTTCGGATCATCCAGACCACGATCGGGGGCGCCTTCGGCGGGCGAGAGGACATCTCGCTCCAGATCCTCCTCCTGCTGGCGGCGCAGCACACCGGCCGACCGGTCCGGATGGTGTGGAGCCGGGCCGAGTCGGTGCGGGGGCACGGCAAACGACATCCCTTTTCGATCCGCCACCGACTCGGCGCCGATACCCGGGGCCGGCTGACCGCCGCGAGTATCGAGATGCTGATCGATGCCGGCTGCTACGCCAGCACCTCGGCCCAACTGCTCGACAACGCCATCGCCCAGGCAACCGGCCCCTACCGGATCGCCAACACGATGATCGCCGGTCGAGCCGTCTTCACCCACAATCCCTACACCTGCGCGTTCCGGGGCTTCGGCGTGAACCAAGTCGCCTTCGCGATGGAACAGCAGATCAACAAGCTGGCCGCGGCGCTCGGGCGGGACCCGGTCGAGCTGCGGCGGCTCAACCTGGTGCGTGGGCGGGCCGTGTTGGGAAGCGGCTCGACCGTCGCGGCCGGAACCATGGCCCTCACGACGTTGGCCGCAGCCGCCCGCGGAGCCCGACGACGGCGACCGCCCCCGCCGAACGGCCGGGTCCAAACCGGCCGGGGCTTCGCCACTGCGATCAAGAACTACGGGTTCGGATTCGGCGGCGACGATCGGGCCACCGCGGAGGTCATCGTCGGCCGGGACGGGGCCCGAATCCGGATCGGCGCCGCCGATGTCGGCCAGGGCACCGAAACCATCCTGGCCCAGATCGCGGCCGATGCCCTCGGCCTCCCGCTCGAGCGGATCCGAGTCGAATGGCGCGACACCGGCCTGGCTCCGGAGGCGGGGAGTGCCTCGGCCTCGAGACTGAGCCTGTTCGCCGGCAACGCGGTGGCACTCGCCTGCCGGCGGGCCCGCCGCGCCGTCGCCGGTCCGCCGATGGCCCCGGGGACGGAGCGGATCTACCGGGCCAGCTACCGGAGTCCCGGCACCTCGCCGCTCGCCACCGGCGCCACCGCCCGCCACGCAACCGGGTATGGGTGGAGCAGTTGCGTCGCCGACGTCGCGGTCGACGTCGACACCGGCGTCGTCTCGGTCGCCCGCGTCGTCACCGCGATCGACGCCGGGCGGGTAATCCATCCCGCGATGTTCGAGGGGCAGGTCGAGGGCGGGGTGGTAATGGGTCAGGGCTACGCGCTTCAGGAGCAGTGCCCGAGCCGGGACGGGATCCCCCGCTTCTCGAGCTTCGAACGATGTGGAGTGCCAACCGCGATCGATGCAGTACCCCGGATCGAGATCATACCCATCGAGACCGGGTCGGCGACCAGTCTCGTCGGGGCACGCGGGATCGGGGAGATCACCATGATCCCCGTGGTGCCGGCGATCACCGCCGCGATCTACGACGCCTGCGGTGTCTGGATCGACGAGCTCCCCGCGTCCCCCGAGCGGGTCCGGGCCGCGATCGCAAGCCGCCACGAGGCGCTGGGCCGCCAGATTCCCCAATGACGGTTGATCCGCCACGCCGGTCCGTCCGTCACGGTCCGGAGCCGGAAGCCTAACGCCGATTCCCGAGCCAGCGCCCGGGCGATCTCGAGGGTCAGCTCGGCACCGACGCAGGCATGAGTTCCGTGCCCGAACGGACAGTAGTCGATCGGTCCAGGGAGTCCCGGCAGAAACCGATCGGGATCGAACCGCTTGGGTTCGGGATAGCGATCGGGATTGTCGTGTGCCTGGTCGAAGCAGAGCCGAAGCAGCCAGCCCCGGGGCACCCGATACGGCCCCAGCCGAGTGTCCCGCGCCACCCGCCGATAGACGTACCGGGTGCCGCTCCGACGAAGGGTCTCGTGCACCAGGCTGGTCGCCATGGCATCGACCGCCCCAGCTCCGTCGCCGGACGCCGCCAGGTCGACCAGCCGGTCCGTCCATCGGGGATCGTCGCCCACCGCCTTGAGCACCCAGCGCAGCTGCCCCCGCACGATGGTGCTCCCGTCCTTGACCATCATGATCAGGTTGCCGATCAGGGTCGGATCCGACCCTCGACTGGGATCGGCGACGATCACCTCCGACAACACCGATCGGCGACCCGCGGGCGCCGGCCCCGAGGCGGCCGCCTCGGTGGCCAGCTCGCCGACGATGGTGGCCGTCCGTCGATACGCGGTCGCCATCCGCTTGGGGGTCGGCAAGAACAGCTCGTAGGGGCGGTTGAGCTCGGTGAACAGCTCGCGAAGGGTGGCGACGCGAGGATCGTCCACCGAGACGCCGAGGACGGCTCGGACCAGCGACGGAAACGTCATTGGATAGAGAAACGGCTCGGGGTCGACGTCCCCTCCATCGGCCGCTCGAGCCATCTCGGCGAGCCCCGACCGCACCGCCGCGATGATCGTGGCCCGGCTGTCGGCCACCACCTCCGGGCCGAGCGCCGGAGCGATCATCGCCCGGTACCGGTCGTGGAGGTCGCCATTCATGAACTCGAAATAACCGCCCGGGAAGAGCCGGTTGTACGGCCACTCCACCTGGACCAGCGCATCGCGGTGCCGCTCGATGACCTCGAGGCCCATCGCGACGTCGGTGACGCAGACCACCGATTGGTGGATCTGGCCGGTCTTGAAGATCGGCCCATATCGCGCGGTGGCGCGCGAGTAAAAGTCAGGGTCGTCAACCGCATCGAGTGAGGTGGCGAGCCCGAGCGAGCCCGGCGGGAGACCACGGGAGCGGCCGTAATTCGGCAGCGCCCGCCACGCCGCGAGCGCGAGGCCCGACCCGACCACCGCGACGATCAGATGACGACTGCCCGGAGAACGGCTCCCGGCCCAGACCAGCGCCGCGCCGACGGCCAGCGCCGCTCCGATCAGCCCCGCCCCGAGGACCGGGTGCGCGGCAAACTCGCGGCGGATCGGTCGCTTGAGCAACAGCCGACCAGTGACCGCGGCGGCGGTCACGATCACGGCGACTTCAAGCCCCCAGAGCATCGACCCGCTTCCGGTGGGACAGCGCCACCCGAAATGCGAGGCTGGGGCGCCAGTGGCTCCAGTGCCGATTCCCCTGGCGGACCACCGGACCGTCGGCGACCTTGCGAACCTCGAACTCGGTCGCCAGGGCCACCACGAGGGTCTTGGCGATCATTACCGCCAGACCCGCCCCGAAGCAGGAATGGGTGCCATCGCTGAACGGAGCGTACTCCTCTCGGGAGTATTGCCGCCCGGCGAACCGACTCGGGTCGAACCGCGCCGGGTCGGGGAACACGTCGGGGCGATCATGGCACTCGCGGACACACACCCGAACCAGCCAGCCCTTCGGGATGCGGTACGGTCCGATCCCGACGTCGCTGACGACTTCGCGATAGAAGTACTCGCTCTGGTGCAGGCGAAGCGTCTCGTTGACGAAATTGGTGGCCAGGCCCTCGATCGCCGACATCGCCGCGGTGGCCGCTTCCCACTCCGGCCCCAGGGGATGGTCGCACGCCTCCTTCAAGACCCAACCGAGCAAACCGCGCACGTTGCTGCGGGTCACGTGCACCATCAAGATCAAATTACCAACCAGGGTCTCATCGGCGAGATGGGCGGCGTCGTGCCGCAGGATCTCGCCCAGCACCGAGCGGCTCTCTGGCCCCGACGCGCCCGGTGCCGAAAAAATGTCGGTGCCCAGTGCTCGAACGATTTCGATCAGCCGGCTGAAGGGCTCCCGCCGTTCCT
Source organism: Gemmatimonadales bacterium (assembly GCA_046160105.1). Classification (GTDB taxonomy): domain Bacteria; phylum Gemmatimonadota; class Gemmatimonadetes; order Gemmatimonadales; family GWC2-71-9; genus SHZU01. The sequence goes on from JBJXGT010000026.1 coordinate 68,890, forward strand.
CGGGCCGGCGCTCGGCGAACGCCCGAGCCGTGCCGAGCGCCCCGAACTGGCGCTCGAGGTCGGGGACCCGCGGATCGGTCACCGCCACTCCGAACATCACTCGGGTCAGGCTCGCGAACGCGATCCGGTCGAGGTAGGGATCGGGATCGACCCCTCCGAGTTGATTGGCGTCGGCCATCGTGGCTAACTGGTGTCGAACGACCTCGGCCACGCCCGGCCGGCTGGCCGCCACCACCGGACCGCTCAACGCCGGCCGGAGAATCCCACGGTACCGGGTGTGTTGCGCATCGTTCATGAACTCGATGTAGTTCCCCGGCGAAAGCCGGCCGAACGGCAGCCGAGGCTGGGCGAGCTTGGCCCGCTCGCGCTCCATGAACGCGAGGCCGAGCGGGAGGTCGACGACGGCGACCGTCGGCCGGTGGAACTGGGCCATCTTGAAGATCGGCCCCCACCGTTCAGCCGCCCGGGCGTAAAAGGCCGGCTGGCCGATCGCGTCGAGCGACACGCCAAGACCAAGCGAGCCGGGAGGCAGTCCCCGCGAGCGCCCGAAATGGGGGCGACTCCGGAGGTAGAACAGCACCCACAGCGCGGCCGCGACCGGTGCGGCGACCGCCAGCGCTGCTCGCCATCCCGGCCACGTCCGGGCGACCACGAGCAGGATCGCGCCGGCCACGCCAAGGGCGGCGAGCGACAACAGGGGCCGGGCCCGGATCTCTCGGAACACCACCGGCCTGAGCACCACTCGCCCTGCCGCCAGGGAGGCGAGCGCCACAACGACGAGTTCAATGACTGTCTTTGTCACCCGCCGAGGCCTCGAATGGAAATCAAGGGACGGATAATAGCTCACCTTGCCGCGGGAGGCGCATGGCCACCACGCGGGTTGACCGAGTCATCGCGGACCTTACCTTCCCTTTGACCACGGCGCGCTCCCCTTCCAGCCAAAGCGGCCTGCTCCCGCCTTGACCGATCCAAGACCAACGCGCCCTGCCGGGCTCGCCTCGGGCGAACTGGGACGACGGACCATCGCCTCCGGGCTTGCCGCCGTCCTGGCCCGGATCGTCCACAGCGGCCTGCTGCTCGGTGCCAGCATGGTACTGGCCCGCTTGCTCACCCCTGCCGATTTCGGCGTCTTTGCCATGGCCGTTCCGCTGGGCGCCCTCGGCACGGCCTTCGCGAACCACAGCTTTCAGACCGTCATCCTTCAGCGGCCCGACACCCGACCCGCTGACGTGGATTCGCTGTTCTGGTTCGCGGCCCAGGTCAATCTGCTGGTGGCCGGAATCATGGTCGCCGTTGGGTGGGGGCTGGCTCAATGGTACGGCGAGCCTCGGTTGGTGCCGGTGGTGGCCGGGTGGGCGATCGCGATCTACTTCCTGACCCTGACGGGATTTCAGGAGGCGCTGCTCAAACGGGCGTTGCGGTTCCCGGCGGTGCTGCTGGTGCAGCTGGTCGGCGTGGCCGTCTCGGTGGTGGCCTCGATCTGGGCGGCCGTTCACGGCGCGGGCCACTGGGCTCTGCTGATCCAGATTCTGGTGATGGAGGGCTGCCGGGCCGTCGGGATTCACTGGCTGGGCGGCTGGCGTCCCCGACGCCCGGTCGACGCGGATCCCACGGCCGTCGCGTCGATGCGGCGATCCTGGCGAGCCCTCAACGGCCTGCGGATGGCGACCTGGATCAACGACCAGCCGGACCTGGTGGCCGTCGCCAGGATGGGAGACGCGACGGTGCTCGGATTGTACGACACCGCTCGGCGGTGGACTCGCTACCCGTTCGAGGAACCGTTCTTCTCAGTCACCGAAGTCGCGGTGGCCAGTTTGAGTCAGCTCCGTGGCGACCACGATCGTTTCCGCCGCTTCGTGACCCGCGGGTTCCGGGCGATCCTGACCATTACGCTGCCAGTGGTCGCCTTGGTTGGCGCCGAGGCGCCCAGCGTTGTCCGCGTCCTCCTCGGCCCGCAATGGGGATCGGCGGCGCCGTTCGCGCGGCTCCTCGCGGTGGCGGCCTTCGCCGCCGCGGTGGCCCGCGTCACCGAATGGATCGCGCTGGCGCAAGGACGGTCCGAACGCCTGCTGCGGTGGTCGCTCATCGTTCGGGCGCCGATCCTCGTCGCCGCCGTGCTTCTCGGCTCGCGGCACGGCGCGCTCGGCGTCGCCTTGGCGCTCGCGGTCGTGGAAGTCGCTTTGGCCGGGATCACGATCATCTACAACGTCCGCCACAGCGGCCTCGCCGTGGGCGAGGTGTTTCAGGCGATCGCTCGTCCGTTGATCGCCAGTTTGCTCGCGGTCGCGGCGCTGACCTGGCTCGGTGGGGCTCTTCCAGGGGAACCTGGCGGGGCGCGGTTGGCCCTCGCCTTGCTGATCCACTCCGCGGTCTATGTCACCGCGTGGGTGGGCCTGCCCGGAGGGATCGCAGCGGCGCGGGAAACCATCGCCGCGCTTCGGGAGCGCGGTCCGGCCGTGGTCAAGTGAGCGTCACCGGGCCGCCGCGGGGTACCCGGGCGCTTCCTCGTCGCCAGCGGCCCCGTTTGGCACCAGCACCAGCCGCCGGACGCTGCTCGGACGCCAGTGGTGACGGTGCCGCGATCCTCGTTCCAGCGCCCCGTCGTGCGTCACCCGCATTTGGTAACCATGGCAGAGTTCCTCGACGAAGATTCGGCCGAGGAAATGAACCATGGTCACCCCGAGGCAGCCGTGGGTATCGATTCCGAACGGGGCGTACTCCGCCCGGCTGTAGGTCCGATCGACGAACCGATCGGGATCGAATCGATCCGGATCGGGAAAGACGGCGGGATCGCGGTGGCTCTCCTGGACACAAATCCGCAGCAACCACCCGGCCGGAATGGCGTAGCCGGCGATGGTGATCGGCCGGACGATTCGGCGATAGAGGTACTCGCTCTGTTCCATCCGCAACGTCTCGAGGACGATCCGCGACGCGAGGTCGGAGGGCTGCGACCCGTTCGGCGGGCCCGGGGTGCGCGGCGCCCGGCGAACGCGGTCGGCCCATTCCGGGGCGGCGGCCAACTTGGCCACCACCCAATCGAGCAACCCGGTGAGGTCGCTGGTGCCAAGACGATAGGTGAGAAAGAGATTTCGGATCCGGGTTGGATCGTCGATCGCGGCCGGATCGGTTGCCAGGAGGCCGCTGAGGGCCGTCCCAGGCACCGGCTCGCGACCCAGTTCCCGCAGCGTCTCCGTCGCCGACTCGAATACCGATTCCGTATGGAGGCGCCGCCGACGTCCGCCGGTCCGCTCGAGTTCGAGTTGGCGGCGAGCGCCGTCGAGCCGGGCGCCCCGCGGATCGCCGGGCTCGACGCCGAAGAGCAGCCGGGCCAGCGCGTCAGCCGCCCACTCGGCCCAGTAGTCGGTGACCCGGACCCCCTCGGGTGCCCGACTCGACGCGGCCGCCAACTCGGCCAGGATTCGGCGGCATCCGGCCCGGGCGGCAGCCTCGGCGTTGGTCACCCCGATTCCCGCGAACGCCGAGCGAAAGATCGCGGCTTCGCGCCGGTGATCCTCCGCCGTCATGTAGCGCAGCATTCCCTTGGGAAGAAATCGATTGTACGGCAAGGGCGCCCCCGCCAACGATTCCCCCTGCCCCTGGAGGATCTCCCGGCCGCGAGCCAATCCCACCACACAGACGACCGGGCGACCGAACTGGCTCATCTTGAAGACCGGCCCATGGCGGCGGGCCTGGGTTCGATAGAAGTCCCGGTCGCCCACCGCGTCGATCGAGGCGGCGATGCCTAACGATCCCGGTGGCCACCCTCGGCGACGACCATAGGTCGGTCGGGCCCGCCACCACAGCGCGATGCTGCCGACCACCACCGCTCCGGCCACCAGGTGAAGGAGCTCGGGCCAACGGAGTACCGCCCACGTTCCGATCGCCATCAGGCCGAGGGCCGCGACTCCGGCGGCTACCGCCACCGGCCCGAGCGGGGCCAGCTCCTGGCGGACCGGCGGCTTGACTGCGACCCGGACGGCCAGCCCGAGCCCCACCGCCAGCACGACCAGTTCCCCGAGTGTCGCGATCATCGGGATGGTCGCGGCGCCGAGGAACCACGCCGATCGAGCAGCCGGGGCACGAACTCCCCGAAGTCGTCGCCCGCCGTGAGTCGGAGGTAATCGTCGATGATCGCGCAGGCGTCCGGCGAGGTGGCGGTGGAAGGGCCCGGCTCGGCGAGCCGGAAGAGGTGGGTCGCTCGGCCGAAACTGCGCTCCACGATCAAGTCCCGACAGACCGGTCGGAGGCTCGGTCCCAACTCGTTGCCCTCGAGGAAGAGCAGCCGCCCGAGCAGCACCCGGGAGACGCCTTGATCGCGAAGGAACCGGATCAGCGTCGTCGAGTCTCGAGCCAGGGCCCCTCGGAGCGACACCGTCGGCCGACGGGTGTAGTAATGCGCCGTGACGTACTTGGCCGCGAGCACCACCGCGTCCGGAGGGGTGCTCGCTTCGAGATGCCGGAGCGCCTCGAAGAAGTCGGCCTGGTCGGGCGTGAGGCACGCCGGCGGCGGCATCCGGCCCCCACGGTCGCAGCCGGACCAGCGGGTGGCCGCCTCCGCCGCCCGTCCGGCCGCCGTTAGGCCGAGGAGCGCCGCAACCCCGACCCCGACCGGGACCAACCCGGCGGGGCGGACCCGCGCCGCGACCGCGCCCGCGCCCAGCACCACCGCGGGAATCAGGAAGCTCTCGACCGGCATCAGGTATCGCTCAACCACCCAGGTCCACACGCCGAGCATGGCCAGGTATCCCACGGCGTACAGTCCGGCCGGCCGCCAGCGCCGGATCAGAATCGCCAACCCCACCAATCCCGCGATCGTCAGCCCGAGACCGGCCACCGCGTTGTCGATCGTGGTTCCCTCGACCGTCGGCACCCCAACCGCCCAGGCGAACCGCTTGAGGTAGTACACCCCGTTGACGAAGGGACGTTTGCTTAACGGCGTGATCCCGTCCGACGGTTGCACCCCGGCCGTGAGATCGTGGAGGTAGGACACTCCCTCGAACTGCTCCGGGGCAAGCGCCGTCCAGAGCAGCCACCCGCCGACCGTGACCGCGGCGCCCAGCGCCAACCATCCGACGGCCCGGAACCGTCGCTCGAGGAGCCAGTGCAGCCCGATCGCGCCGATCAGGGTCACCCCGACGACGCGAGTCAGTCCGGCCAGGATCGCCAGCGCTCCGGCCGCCAGGAGCGTCTGCCGGGAGGCAGGCCGGGCCAGCAGCGCCAGGCTGGCGACGCTCGCGAAGAGGTACGGAGCCTCGGACGAAATCGCCCCGGTGAAGCGGATCAGGTCGCCGTTGACCGCGAGGAGCCAACTCGCCGCCACGGCCAGCGCCGGAGCGGTGATTCGCCGCAGCGTGAGCCCGAGCACCGCCACGCTCGCCCCGCCGAACAGCAGACTGAGAACGACCAAGCCGTCGTAGCGATCGCCGACCAGCAGTCCCCAGAGCGCCAGCATCGCCGGGTACGCGGGAGGGTAGATCGCGTGGACCGGCCGGTCGACCCGGAAGGTCTCGTGGTATCCGCCGGCCCGAATCGACTGCCCGAGGATCAGGTACTGCGCGTCGTCCTGACCCACCATGATGCCGGGGTTTCGCGCTTGCCACGCCAGGGCGACGTGGAACGCCGCCGCGGCGAGGATGAGGCCGATCGCCAGCCGCGACCGGGTCGGGGGTGCCACGGCGTCGAACCGCGCCCGCCACCAGTTGATCATCGGCTGCAATGTACCAACCACCGCCGCGATGTCGACAGCCATGTCGCGGGACTCCGCCTTGTCCTAGATTTCGAGGCAACCGACCAGGAGCCGCTGCCGATGCGCAATTCACACCGGGTTACCCTCGGCCTTCTGGCTCTGGTCGCCTGCGCCAAGCCGGATCCACCGCCCCCGCCGGCCGCCGCGGCGGGCCCCGACATCCAAACCCGCGAGATCGAGTACCAGGTCGGCGCCACCAAGCTCAAGGGCTTCCTCGCCTGGGATGCCTCCAAGACCGACCGCCGGCCCGGCGTGGTCGTGGTCCACGAATGGTGGGGCCACAACCAGCATGCCCGTGATCAGGCCCGTCGGCTGGCCGAAGGCGGCTACGTCGGGATGGCCCTCGACATGTACGGCGACGGGAGGGTGACCAATCATCCCGACACCGCCCAAGCCTTCGTTGCCGCGGCGAGCAAAGACCCCGCGGGTCAGAACGCCCGGTTCCTGGCGGCCATCGCTCAGCTGAAACTGGACGCCCACGTCGACTCGACTCGGATCGCCGCGATCGGTTATTGCTTCGGCGGCTACGTGGTGCTGTCGCAAGCCCGCGCCGGAGCCGATCTCGGCGCGGTCGCCAGCTTCCACGGTGCCCTGCCGAGCGGCAAGATCGACTCCGGCACGGTGAGGGCCCGGATTCTGGTGCTCACCGGCGCAGCCGATCCGATGGTCCCGGCCACCGAGGTGGACCGATTCAGCGCCGAGATGACCGCGGCCGGCGCCCGGTTCGAGGTGATCAGCTACCCGGGGGCCCAGCACAGCTTCACCAACCCCGACGCGGACAGCCACGGAATGGCTGGCCTCCGCTACGACGCCGCCACCGACCGGCAATCGTGGGCCGCGATGATGAAGCTGTTCGCCGAGGTGTTCGGCCGATGACCCTGCCAGCGCGGTCGGCCAGCCCGGTGCCGGGAACCCCGGAGCGGATCGCGGCCATCGACGTCGGATCGAACTCGATCCGGCTCTCGGTGGCCGAGTACGATCCGGCCAAGGGACTGGTCATCGTCGACGAGGTCAAGGACCAGCCCCGACTCGCCGCCGGGATCGCGGCGACCGGGAACCTCGACCCGCTCGCGATGGCCCGGGCCCTCGCCGCCTTGAAGCGAATGAAGGAGGTGGCCGACCGGCGCGGGGTCACCCGAATCCGGGCGGTGGCCACCTCGGCGGTGCGGGAGGCCGAGAATGGCCGCGATTTCGTCCGCCGGGTCAAACGGGAGACCGGCTTGAGTCTCGAGGTGGTCGACGGCGATACCGAAGCGAGCCTCTCGTTCCGCTCGGTCGCCCACCACTTTTCCCTGATCAATGGACGGGCCTTGATCGCCGACATCGGTGGCGGGAGCCTGGAGCTGGTGGGATCGGTGAACGGGCTGGTCGAGCTGACCGCGTCGCTCCCGTTAGGCGCGGTCCGGCTCACCGAACAGTGGCTCACTGGAGACCGCTCGACGCCGCGAGAGATCGCCGAGCTGCGCGATCGGGCCCGGAAGCGGATCAAGAAGGCCCTGCCGAAGCGGGACTGGCGGGGCTCGACCATCATCGGCTCGGGCGGGACCTTCACCAACCTGGGGCGAATGATCCGGGCCCGCCGGGGGTATGACGTCGGCGAGGCGGTGCACGGCGAGTCGGTCACCACGGCCGAAGTCGAACAGCTCCTCGAATGGCTCGCGACGAAGACCTCCGAGGAACGAGCTCAGGTACCGGGCTTGAACCCCCAACGAGCCGACATCATCCTCGCCGGCCTCGCGGTGACGGCCGAGCTGCTCGACCTGACCGAGGCCCGCTCGCTGACCGTGAGCGCCTACGGGCTTCGCGAGGGCCTCCTCCTCGAGATGGTGGGCGACGACCGGGCCCTCACGGTCGATCCGCTCCGGGCGATGCGGGAGTTCGTGGAGCGCTGCCAGGGTGACATGCGCCACGTCGAGCACGTCCGCACCCTCGCGCTCGCCCTCCACGAACGGCTGGCCGCCACCCTCGGCTGCGAGCCGGAGGAGCAGTTCCTACTCGAGGCCGCGGGAATGCTCCACGACGTGGGCCAAGTGGTCAGCTACCGGCGCCACCACAAGCACAGCTACCAACTGATCCTCCACGCCGAGCGACTCAGTTTCACCGCCCGCGACCGGCTCCTGATCGCGACCATCAGCCGGTACCACCGGAAAAAGGGCCCCTCGGCCAAGGACGCGGAGTTCGCCAGGCTGTCGGAGGCCGATCAGACCGTGGTCCGGCGCCTGTCCGCCATTCTGCGGGTGGCCGATGGCCTCGACCGGGGCCACTCGGCGATGGTCACCGGGGTCGCGACGCGGATGACCAAGGATGCGCTCACGATCAGGGTCACCCCGCGCACGCCGCGCGCCGACCTGTCGCTGGAGCTCTGGGGGGCGTCCCGCAAAGCCGATGTGCTGGAGAAGTTGCTGGGCCGGCCGGTGGTGATCGACGTCAAGCGCGACGGCTGAGACGACCCTGGATCACGGTCGAGCTAGCCAATCCGAGGCCGCGGTGGCCACGGCCGCCGGCACCGAGTGCCCGCCCTCGTATTCGAGGTACTCGACCGCGTAACCGTCGGCCCGAAGGGTGGGCACGGTGCCGGTCCGCGACCGCGACACTGGAATGACCGTATCGTCGGTGCCGTGCGCGATGAAGAACTCCGGCTTGCCGGTCCGCCCCGAGTTCGACTCGCGAATCCCAGCGGGAAAGAAACCCACCGCCCGTTTGAACAGATCCCCGTTGGCGAGCGCGAGCGAGATGGTGTAGGTCGCGCCGTCCGACGCCCCCGCGATGAAGACCCGGGCCGGATCGATCGCGCAGCGCTCGAAGACGAGCTCGAGCGCCGCGTCAATGAACGCGACGTCCGGCCCGAAGGCCTGGAGGACACCGTCCCAGGTGGACAGCCGGGAGTCGACCGCCAGAACGATCGTGGTCCGCGCCGAGGCGTGGGGGGTCCAGAGGGTGAGTTGGGACCCGGCCGTCCCCTGGGCACCATGGAGCGCGAGGATCAGCGGCGCGGGTCGACTCGGCGAGTAGCCCGACGGCACGAAAAGGAGGCCGTCCCGACCGGTGGCGAGGCCTAACGGGAAGGTGCCGGCGGTGACGGTCCCGGTCGGGGTCGCCGGGCGCGCGGTGAGGCGACCGCTGCCCTGACTCACCGGTGGGGCGGTCGGGGTGTCGCACCCGGCGATCACTCCGGGCGCCGCGGCCGCCACCATCGTCGCCGCGAACTCCCGCCGAGTGATCCGGCGCACCGGCGCCCTCACTGCCCAACCGGGGCCAGCACCGCGACAACCCGGACCGGTCCACCGGAACCCTTGGCGATCTTCATCGGCAACGCGATCACGGTCGCCCCGATCGGCGGCAACTGCTCGAGCCCGGTGAGATTCTCGAGGCCAATGCCGTTCTTGGCCGCGAGGATTCGGTGGACCGCGAAATCCGCCGAGGGGCCGTGGTCGATCGACGGCGAATCGACCCCAAGGCCGGCAACGGCCCGCTCCTCGACCAGGAGCTTGGCCGCCTCGACACCATAGCCGGGGAAGTGCAGCCGCGACGCGTCGCCCGGGGTGGTATCGCCGAAATAGGCCAACCGATTACCCCACCTGGCATCCCAGCCGGTGCGGAGCAACACCAACGCCGCCGCCGGAATGGTCCCGTGCGCCCTCTCATGAGCGGCCACGTCCTCGGGGAGTAGCCTGGCATCGGGATCGCCCGCGGCCCGGGCCGAGATGTCGAGCACCACCGCGGGCGCGATCAACTGCTCGAGCGGAATCTGGTCCGCGGTCCGCCCCCCTTCGGCGAAGTGAATTGGCGCGTCGAGGTGAGTCCCCCCATGTTCCGGCGCTGAGAACGCGTACGAGGAGTAGAACCACCCACCCGGGGTCTGCCCATAGGCCAGCTGATCCAACCGAAACCCCGCCGGCGACGTCGGCCAGTAGAGCGTTTCCGGCGTGAAGGAGTGGGTCAAATCCACTAAGCGTGCCCCCGAGAGATCGATCCCGGGACCCGGCCGCTCGCACCCACTCATCAGCCCGGCGCCGAGGGCGAGCGCGCAAAGCGCCGATCGCCGGGGGCGGGACCGGGGTGGCGCGGCGGGAAGGCGCCAGCCGCGTCGGTCGACACGCCTGAGCCGCCCCCCCGAACTCGCACCGGCCCAGACCGCAGCGGCCAGCCGCCCCGCCGCGCCACTCCGGTCCCGCCCCACACCCCGACCTAACGCGCTCGCGAAGGCCACGGAGCCCCCTGGTTCTTGGTAGTAACCCGCGCCATCCCACGATAGAGGAACTTCTGGACCCGCTTCCCCTCGTAGGTCTCGGTCGTGTAGATGTTCCCCTTCGAATCGGTCGCGATGCTGTGGACCGCGAAGAACAGTCCCGGCTGGCGGCCGCCGTCGCCGAAGCTGGTCAGGATCTCGAGCGAGGCCCGGTCCATGATATAGACCTTCATGTTCTTCCCGTCAGCCACGTAGAGATGGCGCTGGGCGGGGTCCCGGGAGAAGGCGATGTCCCAGGTTGAGCCGTCGCCTAACGTCAGCGGCGCGACGATCTGTTCCTTGACGAACGAGCCGTCGGTCTTGAACACCTGGATCCGATCGTTGGCTCGATCGCAGACGTAGACCAGGCCGTCGTTCGACGGCTCGGCGCAATGGACCGGATTACGGAACTGCTTGGCCGGGGGAGCGCTCGGGTCGTACGGGCCGAGGTCGGTGTCGTCGGGCTTGGCCCCGTAGGCCCCCCAGTAGCGCTTGAAGGCGCCGGTACTGGCATCGAGAACCGCGACCCGCTTGTTGTCGTACCCGTCGGAGAGGTAGGCCTCGTCACCCTTGGCGTCGAACGAGATCTTGGCGACCTGACCGAAGTGCTCGGTGCTGTTGCTGTTCTTCTCCCGGCCGGGGATCCCGATCTGCATCAGGAACTTTCCTTCCCGGGTGAACTTGAGAATGTGGGAGTCGCCATCGCCGTTGCCGCCGATCCAGATGTTGTCCTTGGGATCGACGGTGAGCCCATGGTTCGAGGACGGCCAGGTGTAGCCCTGCCCCGGCCCGCCCCATGAGTTGACCAGGTTCCCTTGGGGGTCGAACTCCAGGACCGGGGGGGCCGGTTTGCAGCACTCACCGGTCGGGGGGTTCTGCGCCGCGCCCATCTCGGTCCGCGGTTCGCCGTTGCCACGATGGACGATGAAGACGTGGTCGCGGGAGTCGACGCTCACCCCTACCGCCGACCCGAGGATCCAGTGATTCGGGAGCGGCTTCGGCCAGAGGGGGTCGACCTCGAACTTCGGCGCCGACACCGGGTTCTGCTCGCCGGGGCCACCCGCGGCCGCCGCCGACCGCTCCAGTGCCGACGCCGCGACGCCCAACACCACGATGACGCCGACGACCAACGCTCCCAGCAAGCCCTTGCGCTTGGTGCTCATGGGACTCTCTCCATCTCGGTTAGCTGGTGGGGTTCGGAAAGATACGCCGGTTCCGACCCGGTGCGAACCCGGTGGCGAAGCTGGCCCCGGACCGACCCGGGTAGCCGCCGCCGAACCGGGGCGGGCTACCCGCGCCCCGAACTCACCGCCGGTTCATTCTCTCTTCACCAGACCGATCGCATCCTGTTTCATGCGCTGGCTCTTTACCGCCTTCTTCATTGTGCATGGGATCGCCCACCTGCCCGGGTTCACCACGCCGTGGCGAATCACTACCGCGGCGGAGATGCCCTACCAAACGACGATTCTGGCCGGCCTCATCGACCTCGGGCCCGCCGGCATCAGGGTGCTCGGCGTGGTCTGGCTCTTGGTTGGGCCCGGGATGGTCGCCACCGGCGTAGCGGTGGCCCGATCGGCGCCCGATTGGCCGGGCCCGGCGTTGGCCCTGATCGCCGCGTCCCTGGTCCTCTCGGTGCTGGGATGGCCCGCCGCGCGGATCGGCGTGGCGGTCAACTTGGCCCTCGCGCTTCTGGTCGGCCTCGGTCGCCGAGGCGGGTGGCTGCCTAACGCCGGGGCGCTCGACCTGACCCTCGACGCCCTGTGGGACGCGGCGCCGGCCAGCCCGGGCCGGTTCGACCCCGCCACCCTCGCCAACCTGCCCGAGCCGGCCCGCCGCTACCTCGGGCACGCGATCGCCCCGGGCACCCCGCTCGCGACCGGCGTCCGGCTCACCATGCACGGCGAGATCAAGCTCGGCGCGCGGTGGCGGCGGTTCACCGCCGAGCAGGTGATCGTCCGCGACCGGGGGATGATCTGGCGAGCGCGGGTGCCGCTGATGGGGCTCGCGATCGTCGGGTCCGATCGAGTCCTCGACGGGATCGGGGCGATGCGGTGGCGGATCGCGGGCCTGATCCCGGTCATGAGCGCCACCGGCCCAGACGTCGCCCGATCGGCGGCGGGCCGGCTCGCTGGGGAGGCGATCTGGCTGCCCACCTGGTTGCTCGACCCCTCGGTCGAGTGGCGGGCTGACGGTCCCGCCCAGCCCGGCTACCGCCTAACGACAACCGGCGAGAAGGTCGCGATGTCCCTGACGATTACCGGGGACGGGCGCGTCACCGGGGGGCGGTTCTCCCGCTGGGGCAACCCCGACGGGGGCGCCTTCGGCTACCGCGAGTTCGGCATCGTGGCCGACCAGGAGCGCTCGTTCGGCGGCTATACCATCCCGACCCGGCTCCGGGCCGGCTGGCACCCGGGGACCCCGCGATTCGATTCGGAGGGCGAGTTCTTCCGGATGACGATCGAGCGGGCGGTTTTCGGGCCCTGATCTTGCGAGGGTTGCGACCGTCACCGAATCGGGTACAATCGAACCATGACCATCTCCGACCGGGCCCGCCGTGCCCACGCCCAAACCATCGTCTGGGACGCGCACTGCGACACCCTGCAGCGGTGCGTCATCGATCGCATCGACTTGAGCCTCCCGAGCGACGCCCAGGCCGACCTGCCTGGCTGGCGGGCCGGCGGGGTCAAGGCGCAGGTCTTTGCCACTTGGGTCGACACCATCTACGCGCCCTATCACGCGATTCGCCGGACCCTCGACCAGATCGACGCCTTCCACGCCGCGCTCGCCGCCTTCCCGGATCAGATCGGCCTGGCCACCTCCGGCGCCGACGTCCGCCGACACGCCGGCGCCGCCAGGCTGGCCGCGATGCTGGCGATCGAGGGGGGCGTCGCGATCCAGAACAACTTGGCCATCCTTCGCTGCTACGCGCGCCTCGGCGCAACCTCGATGACCCTGACCCACAGCGCGACGATCGACTGGGTCGATTCCAGCACCGACGTCGCCCGGTGGGGCGGTCTCAACGAGTTCGGCCGCTCGGTGATCCGTGAGCTGAACCGGCTTCGGATGCTGGTCGACCTCTCCCACGTCTCCGATGCCACCATCGAGCAGGCCGTCCTGCTCTCCGAGCAGCCGGTCATCGCGTCGCACTCGTCCTGCCGAGCCATCACCAACCATCCCCGTAACCTGCCCGATCACCTGATCGAGGCGATCGCCCGGACCGGCGGTGTGGTCGGGATCAACTTCTACAACGAGTTCCTCGACGCGAGCTACCAAGGGCAGATGGCCTCGAAGGCCGACCGCGTCTTCACCACCCTGAACCGGCCCACGGCCTTCCCCCCTGAGGACCTCGATCGGATCGCCGCCGAGCGACTGAAGGGCTTCTTCGTCGACAGCCCGCCCCGTCCACCGTTCGAGCGGATCCTCGACCATATCGACCATGCCGTGAAGGTGGCCGGCGTCGATCACGTCGGCCTCGGCGCGGACCTCGACTCCTGCCTGATCCCGACCCCGGTCGGGTTCGATTCGGTTCGCGACTATCCGAAGATCACCGAGGGCCTGGTCCAGCGGGGCTATCGCGACGAGGACATCGGCAAGATCATGGGCGGGAACTTCCTCCGGGTCTTCGAGGCGGTCCGGGGCGGATGAGGACGGCGCCCGGCTATTTCGGAAGCGGATGTCGCTCGACGAACTGGACCCCGTCCTCCCCCTCGGCGACGAGATAGACGCCGCGCTTCCCGACCGCCGCCACCCGTCGTCCCGGCAGCAGCTCCACCGTGGCGACCATCCGCCCGCCTTGGTCGAAGAGGTCGTACCGAGTCGGTTGCCCCGGACGGGCCGGCCGGCCCACCCACAGCCGCCCTCCCGGGTCGACCACCAGCCGTCCCGCCTCGAACATCGGGTGCCGCTCGGCGAACTCGGTGCCGCCGACCGCCTGAATGACCTGCTCGTCGGAGACCGGGGGCGAGAAGCCCATCCCGCCGCCCTCACCCCGTCCGCTCATCGGGCTGCGAGTCAGGAAATCGCGGACGAACGCGGTCCGATCCGCCTTCGACACCACCGTCGTTTCGTAGCGATAGCTCGGGCCGACGATCGGGGTCGCTCCGCCGCGATGAGTCTCGACCTGAAAGCCGCGCCCCCGGACGATCCGGAGCGCGCCGTTCGCGTCGACCAGCCAACCATCGCGGCTGCCGTAGCCAACGACCGGGATCCGAGGAACAAGTGATGGCCGGCGAATATCGGAACGCATCCGCTCACCCTGAATGACGGCCACCACCTGTTGCGCGCCGGTCCCCGGATGCCAGCGAACGATCCGGACCGAGTCGTCGGGCAACGCCTGGTCCCGTTCTGCCCAGCCCGGAATCGCGAACAGATACTCACCTCGCGGAGTTACCCCTCGCAGGCCCATGAGCCCCGGACGGTCGCCGGCGATGGTCCTTCCCACCCGGCCCTCCGCATCGAGCATGGCCAGGCGTTGATTGCCGAGGTCGACCAGGATCGTGCTGTCGCCCAGCGCCGGCACCAGCGCGGTCGGCAGCCGGGCCTCCAGCGGCCCGCTCCCCTCGGAGACCCGCACCGTCGCGGTGCGGCGATCGAAATCCACGATCAGCACTCGCTGGTCGCGGTAGTCACTCACCAGGATCCGCCCGTCGGGTAGCTCCCGCACGCCCCGGATATCGCTGAATTCACGGTCAAGGCTGACGTCGGGCCGGACCAGCCGAACCGCCTGCGCGGCCGCGGTGACCCAACCGAGCGCCGTGGAGAGACACCCGATCGCTACCGACCAACGAAACCTGATTGCCATCGATCATTCCGTGTTGTTCGACTGGGTCAGCATAACGGGCCGCCGTGGTCCAGACCAACCGGTCGGGGGTGAGCTGACAGACCCCCGGGGTGGGCGACCCGGCCAGCCGTTGCCACCGAGCGGTGTCCAAGGGATCTTCTCACCGACGATGACCACTCCCGCACGGCGCCATCCCGCCTGGCTCGGTCCAGCGCTAGGGTGGGGCACCCTCTGCCTGGGCGCGGTCCTCCTCGGGTTGCTGGCGGACGCCCCTGAGCCCCCGGCGATGGCCGGACGCCGCTCCCTGCCGCGGATTCCCGCGCCGCCAGCCGACCTCGGCACGGCGCTCTATCTCCTCGGGGTCGGCTCGATCGTCTGGTACGCGGCGGCGCTGGCCGCGCCGGCGTTGGCGTTCGGCGCGCGGCGGCTCGACCCCGAGCGACACGGTTGGGGCCGGACCCTTACCGTCGCCATCCTGGTTCTCGGGCTCCTCGCGATCATCACCAGTCTGGTGCGGTACTTCGTCGTCTATTCCGAGGCGGGGCTCCGCCCGTCGGTTACGAACTATCTCCTGGTCACCGCGCCCCAACAGTTCCTTCCCTGGATCGCGCTCGGCGGCCTGGTCGCCTTGATCGAGGTTCGTCGCCGGGCCACCCGCGGCCAGATCGAACGGGAGCGTCTCCGAGCCCAGCTCGCCGAGCAGCGACTCCTGACCCTCACGGCCCAGCTCCACCCCCATTTCCTCTTCAACACGCTGCAGGGTATCTCGACCCTGATCCATCGGGATCCCGATGCCGCCGACGATCTCCTGACCAAGCTCGGCGATCTGCTCCGCGAGGTCCTCCGTCATCGGGACCAGGCCCTGGTGCCGTTGAGCGACGAGCTTGCCTTCGCTCGAACCTATCTCGAGATCTCCCAGCTCCGGTTCCCCGACCGACTCCGCTTCGCCATCGAGGTGCCTGACGACCTCCGCGACGTTGCCGTGCCTCTGTTCCTGCTGCAGCCGCTGATCGAAAACGCGGTCGCCCACGGCATCGGCGAACGGCTCACGGGTGGCCGCATCACGATTCGGGGACGCCGCGACGGCGGGCGGGTCCGACTCGAGGTGGCCGACGATGGGGCGGGCATCGATGTCGACCGGGAAGAGGGGCTCGGCCTGGGCAACACCCGAGAACGCCTCCGGGCGAGTTTCGGCGCCGATGCCACGGTTCGGCTGGAGCCGGGTGACGGGGGCGGGGTCAGGTCCGTCGTGGAGATCCCCGTCGGCCGCGCGATCAGGCGACCGACGTGAAACCGCTCCGCGTCGTCACGGTGGATGACGAACCGCTGGCCCGGGAGCGAGTCGCGTCGCTGGTGGGCGCCACCGAGGGCCTCGAGTTGAGCGGCGAGGCGAGAAACGGGCTCGAGGCGCTCGACCTGATCGCTCGGCTCGAACCCGACCTCCTCTTCCTCGACGTCGAGATGCCCCAGTTGAGCGGCTTCGGCGTGGTCACCGCCCTCGAGGCGCACCGGCTTCCGGCGGTAGTGTTTCTCACCGCCTACGATCACTACGCGGTCCAGGCCTTCGACGTCGGCGCCGTCGACTACCTGCTCAAGCCGGTGGCGCCGGCCCGCTTCGCCGCGGCAGTGGACCGGGCCCGACTTCGCCTCGAGAGCGGCAGCACCGACCCCGCCGCCGTGGTCGCCACCTCGATCGCCGCCGAGCGGACCCGAGGACCGCGAAAGCGGTACGTCGTTCGGTTAGGCTACGCCCACCACTTCGTCGCCGTCCCGGAGATCGACTGGGTGGAGGCGGCCGACAACTATCTCCGTCTCCATGTCGGTGTTCAGGCCCACCTGGCCCGGGGCACCATCAAGGACGCCGAGGCCGAGCTGGACCCGGACCGCTTCGTCCGGATCCACCGATCAGCCATCGTGGCGGTCGACCGGATCGCCTCGACTCGACGGCTCGAGTCCGGTGGCTACCTGGTGACCCTCACCGGAGGCGCCGAGCTTCGGGCCAGTCGCCAGTACGTCGATCGGATCAAGCGGTTGCTCGAGCGATCCGGCTAGATTCTCGAACCCTGGACTCCAGGACTTCGATGCCGATCCTTCTCTTGCTGGTCACCCTCCTTGCCGCTGAAGGCTGGGCCCAGACCTCTCCCGCGCCCCGTCCCGACGATGTGGCGACGCTGGACGGCATCATCGCGGCCTACTACGACGTGGTGAGCGGCCCCGCCGGCTCCCTGCCCGACCCGGCCCGCGACCAGACCCTCCATCACCCGAACGCGCAGATCACGATGCTCGACCGAAAGGCCGACGGTACCGCGACGGTCGAGGTCACCGACCTGGCCGGCTACTATCGGCGGACCGGTACCGGGCCGAGAAAGACCGCCTTCTTCGAGCGAGAGATCCATCGGGTGACCCAGCGGATCGGCGCGCTGACCCATGTCTGGAGCACCTACGAGGCGTCGGACACGCCTGGCGGAAAGCCGTTCACTCGCGGCATCAACAGCATTCAGCTGTATTGGGACGGAGCCCGGTGGTGGATTCTGGGCTGGCTGTTCGACGACGAGCGGAACGGCGGCAGCGTACCGCCGGAGTACCTGCCGGCGCGATGAACGGCCTCGAGCCGCCACCGGGCCCTAACGTCGTCCCCCGACGGCGGTCCACACCAAGATCACACCGCACGGAGACAGTCGGCCGGTAAACTCGATCGGCACGACCGCCCGAGTCGAATAGACCTCGACCGCCTCGAGGTTCTGGGGATGGAACTGGCTGAGGTCGGGTGGCGACGCGAGGCCCGCCATGTCCGGCGACCACAGAGGCACGCCGTCGAGGAACACCGTCATGAAACAGGCGGTGACGCAGCCGATGTTCACCGCGCCGTCGCCGCCGAACTCGGGGCCCGCCGCGGCGAACCCGAGCCCGCCGCATAACGGCACCAGGCGAACCCGGGCGAATCGACGGAGCTGGGTATCGAGCCCGCCCCAGAGCGGGTCCTGCAGCTCCGTGCGGGTCAGGAACTTGCCGAGCCCCGCTTGGCGCCGCCGTTCGACGTCGATCATCTTGCCCGCAACGGGTCGGTCGGCGGTCCCCGCCACCACCAAGGAGTCAAGCACCTGCGCGGCCCGGGCCAGCACCAGCGTCGTATCGATCACCCGCCGCTGGGCGGAGACCGTCAGGGCGAGGTTGAGCGGCCGGAATCCGATCGCGCGAAGCCGGACACCCAACCGCCCCACCGCCACGTCCTTCACCTCGAACCGGCCCTCCTGGTCGGTGGTATGGACCGAGTCCCCCACGGTGGTCGCCACCGCCGCCCCAACGACCGGGCGGCCTTCGGTATCGACCACCCGCCCGAGGATGTCCCCGAACACCCTCGCCCCGGCGGCGACCCGGGCCGTTGCTTCACCGAGGGCCAGACTCGGGTCGCTCACGTGACGGACGGATCCGCCTTGGTCCAGGTATCCGACCAAGGTGTCGCGCCCGAACCGGAGGACCCTGGCGAACCGCCGCGGAGCCCGGATGTACCAGTCCCGGATGATCCACGCCCCGGTGGTGAGCCGCTCGAACTCGACTCGGCCACCGATCCCTGGCGCCTCGACCGGCTTCGGGGCGTTGACGTACTCGAACTCGAGCGATCGGAGCTCGTTGCTTGACCGGTCGACCCAGAGGACGCCGCGCACGTCCGGCCGCTTGACCTCCGGCGTGGGGACGAAACCGAGTCCCACCAGGGCGGAGTCGTTCGGCGAGCGGGCGACCGAGTAACAGTGGGTGGCGAGGAACTGCGGTGACAGCAGGGTCAGGGCATCGGGACCGTGGAACTGGAACCCCCCGCGGGCGGAGTTGATGTACCCCCGCCGCGCGAGCTCACTGGGCGCCGGGCTCACGAACGGCGACACGGTCGTCCGATAGAGACTCTCGGTCGAGTCGAACTGGAGACCGCCCGCAAGGGTTCGGTGCTGGCGGAACCGGCGCACCGCCAACTCCGTGGTCTGGCTCGCGGCCGTGAGGGCCTCGGCGGTCAACGCCTTCTGCACTTCGGTCCATAGGGCCGCCGTCTCGGCCCCATCGGCTCGGGGCTCGCAGCTGGTCGCCCCAGTCACGGTCAGGTCGGCCAGGAAGACCGGATCCGCCGGCATCGCGATGGCAACGGAGACAGAATCGCCGACCGCGAACGGCTCGGTCCACACCCCACCATGGCCGATTCGGTCCGCCCGGAGCAAGTACTGGCCGGGCCTGGGCGCCCGCAGCACCAGGCGGCCCGACTCGGTCGTGAGACCCTGGGCCACGGCGCGGGCGGTCGTGTCGGTCAACCGAACGATGGCGCCGGCGACCGGCCGCTTAGTCTCGGCGTCAGTGACCCGGACGATGACGGTTTGACTGGCGAGGATCCCCGGCGTGGCCGAGGCCAGAATCAACCACGACCAGCCACGCCAGCGAAATCGGCACGCAAGGAGGGGGGGTAGAAGCACGGCGGGTATCGCCCGAGTTGACCTCGGGTGGAAGCTAGCCCCAAGCGGAGCTGATTGCGATGAGCACACTACGCCCCGCGCCGGACCGGTGCCGGAACCGACACGCATCCGGCAGGTCGTTCCCGACGTAGATGAAAGGTGGGGGAATAACTCTGAGCTGGACGGCTCCGATGCGGCTTTGGGCAGCGACGATTGGGTTGGCGGGGGGCCTCGTTGGGGGCGTCGCCGCGCAAGAAATGCCTGATTCGATGACTCACCGGCCGGTGTTTGCCGAGGGTCATCCGAAGGGCTGGACCTTCGGCCCTCCTCACCTCGACCTGAACGCCGGGCTTTTGCTCCGAGGCGGTGGGAGCGGCCCGGCCGTTCGTGAGGGATTCTTCCGGTTCCACCTCCAGTTCGCGCTGGGATCCTCCCGTCTCGTGTCGGCGAGTGACGTCATGTTCCTTCCGGGCGTGGGTGCGACCCCGATCTTCTCCACGGTGCTTCAGTTCCAGCCGGTTCGGCCCCGCTCGCGGCTCTTTCTCGCCGCTGGGCTGGGCGTCACCACCGGGCACGGCGGGTCGGCCGATCGCCTGACCGGGCTGGTCCAGGGCGTCGCCGCGGTGCGACTGCCGGTGCACGAGATCGGCCTGTTCGTTCAGCTCAGCCGAGCGGTGCGGCGCGGGGAGCGCAGCGAGTTGCTCGTCGGTTTGGCCCATCCGATCGCGCCGTATCGTCATCGGGTGTTCTAGAGCCCGTTCGCCAACCCAGAGCGGTCCCCGGGGCCATCGAACGACCGGGCCCGTCAGCCGTTGCTGGGACAGCTACGGAGCCGTATTGTTGTTCCGATCCCCCTTTTCCAAGCCTCACCCCCGTGCTCCATCGACGACCATCGAAAGACGGGCGTGAGTGTCATCGATAGTCGCGGTGTTCCTACGGTCCAACCCGATGAGGGCGTTGATGAAACGGATCCTAGCTGTATCCAACGTGGCCGCGGCCCTGTCCCTCGCCGCCTGTGGCCCGACCTCTCGTAGCAGACCCGTGGACGCCGATCGGCTGACCAACGCCGACGCCGACACGGCCGCGTGGATGACCGTCGGCCGGACCTATGCCGAGCAGCGGTACAGTCCGCTCGCCGCGATCAACCCGCAGACCATCGACAAGTTAGGTCTGGCGTGGAGCGCCGAGTTCGACACCGACCGCGGCCAGGAAGCCACCCCGCTGATCGTCGATGGCGTCCTATATACATCCACGGCGTGGTCCAAAGTCTTCGCCTTCGAGGCCGGGACCGGCCAGGCGCTCTGGTCCTACGATCCCAAGGTCGATGGCGCCCGCGGCTTCAGCGCCTGCTGCGACGTGGTCAACCGCGGCGTCGCGACCTGGGGCGGCAAGATCTTCGTCGGCGCCCTCGACGGCCGGCTGATCGCGCTCGATGCCAAGACGGGCGCCGAAGTCTGGTCGGTGGTGACGGTGGATCAGTCCAAGCCCTACACCATCACCGGCGCGCCCCGGGTGGTCAAAGGCAAGGTGCTGATCGGCAATGGCGGCGCGGAGTACGGCGTCCGCGGCTACCTGTCGGCCTTCGACGCCGAAACCGGCAGCCTCGTGTGGCGGTTCTACACCACCCCGAACCCCGACGGTAAGCCCGACGGCGCGGCCTCGGACGCGATCATGGCCTCGCGGGCCGGCGCGACCTGGTTCGAGGGCGACTGGAAACGCTCCGGCGGCGGCGGCACCGTGTGGGATGCCATGGCCTACGATCCCGCCCTCGACCTGCTCTACTTCGGCGTCGGCAACGGGGCCCCCTGGAACCACCGGGCTCGATCCGGCGGGAAGGGCGACAACCTCTTTCTGTCCTCCATCGTCGCGGTCAAGCCGGACAACGGGGAGTACGTCTGGCACTACCAGACCACGCCCGCCGAAAGTTGGGACTACACCGCCACCCAGCACATCATGCTCGCCGATCTGACCATCGACGGTGCGCCGCGCAAGGTGCTGATGCAGGCGCCCAAAAACGGCTTCTTCTATCTCCTCGACCGAACCGACGGCACCCTGATCTCGGCCAAGAACTACGTCACCGTGAACTGGGCCAGTAGCATCGGCCCGGACGGGCGACCCGTCGAGAACCCGGGAGCCCGCTATGAGAAGGGCCCGATGCTGGTCTTTCCGGGGCCGCAGGGCGGCCACAACTGGCATCCGATGGCCTTCAACCCGGTCGACGGCCTCGTCTATATCCCCGCGATCGAGGTGCCGTTTGTCTTCGGCAACGAAGCGGCGTTCAGCTATCGCGAGGGCGCCTGGAACATCGCGGTCCACCCGGATCTGAACGGCCTCCCGGACGGTGCGGCCCAACGCGCCGCCTTGAAGGCCATGCTCAAGGGCAAGCTGATCGCCTGGGATCCGGCAAAGCAGGAAGCCCGTTGGACGGTCGACCATCCCTATTTCTGGAACGCCGGGGTTCTGGCCACCGCCGGCGGCCTGGTGTTCCAGGGTGGCGGCGATGGCCAGTTCGCGGCCTACACGGCCAAGGATGGCGCCCGGGTGTGGAGCTACGACGCCGGCAACGGCATCGTGGCCGCCCCGGCCAGCTACTCCGTCAATGGCGAACAGTTTCTCGCGGTGATGGTGGGCTACGGCGGCGCGATGCCGCTGGTCACCTCATGGGCCCTGCCCGATCGTCCTCGCCTGCCGGGGCGCCTGCTGGTGTTCAAACTCGGTGGGACGGCAACCGTGGCGCCCCATCCCAAGCCCGCGCCGGTGACGATCGACCTGACCGGCGTCAGCTCGACCGGCGACCCCAAGGCCGGTCTGGCGCTGTTCAACCGCAACTGCCTGGTCTGCCACAGCGCCAATGCGAGCGGCCGGTACCTCCCCGACCTAAAGACATCGCCGATGATCGTCTCGGCGGCAGCCTTCAAATCGGTGGTCCTCGACGGGGCCCGCACGGCGAAGGGGATGGTCAGCTTTGCCCGCTACCTCACCGTCGATGAGGCCGAGTCGATCCGCGCCTACATCCTGTCCGAGGCACGGAAAGGCCCCTGATGAGTGACGTCGTCTACTATAACGGCGGGTTCCTGCTCCGCGACCAAGTCCACATCTCGCCGAACGACCGCGGCTGGTTGCTTGGCGACGGGGTCTACGAGGTGGCTCCCTCGTATCAGGGCGCCTTCCTCCGGCTGGACCTTCATCTCGAGCGGCTCGGCTCGAGCCTCGACAAGATGGCGATTCAGGGTGTGGACTTGGTCCAAATCCGAGCCGTGGTGGAGGAGCTGCTCGGGAGGAACGACCTCGCCAAGGCGCCCCGCGCGTTGGTCCATCTCCAGATCAGCCGGGGCAGCGCCCCTCGAACCCACGCCTTCCCCGTGCCGCCGGTGCCGCCCACGGTCTACGGCTTCGCGGCGGCGTTCACCCGCAAGCCGGGATGCGAGTCGGGTGCCGGGATCATCACCCGCTCGGATTTCCGCTGGGCTCGCTGTGACATCAAAGCCAGCTCGCTGGCGGCCAACTGTCTCGCCAACCAGGAGGCCCAGATGGCTGGGGCGTACGAGACGGTCTTCGTCCGCGACGGGATGATCCTCGAGGGGTCACACTGCAACTTCTTCGTCGTCGAGCGCGGCGTGGTCCGGACCGCGCCGCTCAGCAACTACATCTTGGCGGGTGTCACTCGCGCCATCGTGCTCGATCTCTGTCACGAGGCCGGCATCCCGGTTCGACTCGACGCATTGCCCGAGAGCGAGCTGGCCCACGTCGACGAGGCGTTTCTCACCGGGAGCACCACCGAGGTGATGCCCGTCGTGTCAGTGAACGGGCGCCCGGTGGCGACCGGGGTGCCCGGTCCGGTCACCCGCCAGTTGAGCGAGCGATATCTCGCGGCATCCGTTTCGAGGCCTTAGGGTTCTACAAGGCGCTCCGCTTCAACCGCAAGACGGCGACGCTCCTGGCGTACCCCGGCGAGGGCCATGGTCTCCGAGGGCTGGCCAACCGGCGCGATCTCACCACCCGGTACTTCCTGTCTTTCGATCATTTCCTCAAAGGGGCACCGGCCGCCCCGTTGACGGAACAGGATCGAGTGGCTCTTTCGCGGCTCGGGAACGCTCATCTGCGACTGGCCGAAAATCGAGCAGGAGCGCAAGGAATCCCATCTCCGTGCGTCCCGTTTCGAGCTCGTTCGTGCCCGGGAAGCGGCCGTGGTCCACTCGCCGGCGGGGATCTTTGTGTGGGTCAGCGGCAACACTGTTGCGCGCGCTCGCCGTTTGGTCGAGAGGCCAGTTCGCGTTAGCTTGTGAGTTCGTGTCGCAGGAAATCAGATCCATACCAACGCGAGCTCGACTTGGGCAGGGAGGCCGAGTTCGCAGTCTCTTTGCGCGAGGGGAATTCCAATGAGGCGCTGTTTGCTGGTAGTGGGGGTCGCCGCGGTGGCAGCGGGGTGCGCTGAATCCGGCGAGCCGGTCGGACCCGGTTCAGGGCCGCAGCTGCAAGTGGGTTCCGGGCAGCAGCGCGGTTACATCGTCGTCTTCCAGGACGGCACGGTGAACGCGAGCGCTCTGACCACGTCGCTGGCTCGGCAGGTCGGCGCCCAAGCGCGCTTCACCTACGAGCGGGCGATCCCGGGCTTCGCCGCCGACCTGAGCGACGCGCAGCTCCAGGCCGTCCGGCGCGACCCGCGGGTCAAGTACGTCGAGGCCGACCAGCTCGTCCATACGACCGCCACCCAGTCGCCGACGCCGTCGTGGGGGCTGGATCGCATCGACCAGACGAACCTGCCGCTCAACAACTCGTACACCTACACCAGCAACGGCGCCGGTGTGCGGCTGTACGGCATCGACACGGGCATCTTCTACGGGCATCCGGACTTCGGCGGCCGGGCGTCGAAGGGCTTCGATGCGATCACGCCGGGTGGAAACGCCAACGACTGCCACGGCCACGGAACGCACACCGCGTCGACCGCCGCCGGCACCACGTACGGCGTGGCCAAGGGCATGACCATCATCGGCGTGCGGGTGCTCGACTGCACCGGATCGGGAACGAACGCACAGGTCATCGCCGGGATCGACTGGGTGACCATCAACCGGATTCTGCCGGCCGTAGCGAACATGAGCCTGGGCGGCGGCTTCTCGAGCGCGCTCAACACGGCCGTCAAGAACAGCGTGGCGGCGGGTGTCGTGTACTCGGTCTCCGCGGGCAACAGCAGCTTCAACGCGTGCCTGCAATCGCCGGCCTCCGAGCCCGACGCCATCACGGTCGGGTCCACGACGATCACTGACGCCCGATCCAGCTTCTCGAACTTCGGCACCTGTCTCGACATCTGGGCGCCGGGCTCGAACATCACCGCCGCGGTGTGGCCGTCCGGGACCGCGGTGTTCAGCGGCACCTCGATGGCGGCTCCGCACGTGGCGGGCGTCGCGGGGCAATACCTGCAGCAGAACCCGACTGCCACCCCCGCGGCCGTGGTGGCCGCGCTGGTCGCGAACGCCTCGTCCGGCAAGGTGACCGGTATCCCGGCGAACCCGCCGTCGCCGAACAAGCTGCTCAACATGAGCTTCCTGAACGCGCCGCCGCCTCCGGGCTCCCCGCCGGTCGCCGCGGTCGTCGTGACATGCGGCGCGACGTCGTGCACCTTCAACGGGTCGGGCTCGACCGACGACCTAGGCATCGTCGCGTACGAATGGCGGCCCTGCCCGACGTGCGCGATCCTCAATACCAACGCGATCTGGAGCATGAATCTCTCGCCCAACACCCGGACCTGGTCGCTGACGGTTCGTGACGCGGGCGGGCTCCAGGATGTGGAGAGCTTCACCTTCACCGTGCCGGGTGGACCGCCGCCGCCCAACAACCCGCCGGTCGCGAACGTCGCCGTGACATGCGTTGCCGGAGGAACGTGCACCTTCAACGGCAGCGGGTCGTCCGATTCGGACGGGACGGTCGTCGCCTACGACTGGAAGCCGGGCTCTCCGACCACGATCTCGACGCAGCAGGTCTGGAGCATGAAGCTGTCGCCCCGGACCCGGACGTGGACGCTGACCGTGACAGATGACGACGGAGCCACCAACACCAAGAGCTTCACCTTCACGCCGCTGCCCTGAGCAGCGGTACTCCCCGAAAACAGCGCCGCCCGGTCTTCGGACCGGGCGGCGTTGCCTTTCAGGCAGGCCGCTATCGGTTCGCCGCGCCCGAAGCGAACTCGTCGCCCCCGAGATCCTCGAGTCCCGCGAGGACACCCCCCGTCACCGATCGGCCGGGTCGCGAAAACGGCCCGCCGCGACGGCGAACCCCGACGGGGTCGCCGTTCTGGGTTAATTCGAGCCACCCAAGGGAATGGAGGCGGACCGGAGCCGGCACCGGAACTCCAATTTCAGCAAGAGGTTAACGGCCGGCTAACGGCGGACTAACTGGCCAGTCGTAAGATGCCCTCGTGAACCTGACCTCGCCAAACGGAGATTGAATTTCCAGACCGCCGATGAACTGGGCGACCGGCTGAGGAAATGGGGTTTGCGGAAATTTGACCGGAGTATCTCATGACATCTCAACTCCTCGTTCGGGCCCTGCTCTTCGTCGCTACCGCCGGGCTCCTTGGCGCCTGCGGCAGTACCGACGTCGTCACGCCACCTCCGCCCCCCCCGGTCACCGGGATTGGCCCGGCCGGCGGTACGGTCTCGGGCCCGAACGGCGCGCAGGTGGTCGTGCCGGCGGGGGCATTGTCCACCAACACCACGATCGGGGTGACAGAGTCCAGCACTGGCAGCCCCCAGCTGCCGGTGGGCACGGTGTCGTTCGGGCCGATGTTCGCCTTCACTCCCCACGGAACGACCTTCTCCGTGCCGGTGACGATCACGGTACCATTTACGGCGTCTTCAGTAGCCGCCGGCGCGACGCCGTTCCTCTACAAGACGAACGCTGCCGGGGGCTGGGACCGGGTGGCTAACGCGACGGTAAATGCGGGAACGATGACCGCGCTGGTGACGAGTTTCTCGTTCGGGTTCGTCGGCAGCGTGCCGCCAACGATCACCGTACAGCCCACCGGCCAGTCCGTGACCGAGCCGGCGGCGGCGAGCTTCAGCGTGGCGGTGAGTGGCCTGGGGCCGGTGACGTATCAGTGGCAACAAAGCGATGACGGGGTGACCTTCACTTCGCTCGTCGGCGCCACCAGCAGTACCTACACGACCGGCGCCACTTCAGTGGCCACCGATAACGGCGACTTCTACCGCGTCCTCGTCTCCGACGGTCCAACCACTATTAGCAATTCGGTCAGACTGGTCGTGACGGCGCCTCCACTCACGCCCACATGGCAGCAACTGGGCGGCGCGGTTGCCACCGGGCCCGTGGCGAGCCCGAGCCGCGACCTCTTTGCCGCCGTGGCCCTCGATTTGGCCGGGAATCCGGTGGTGGCCTGGAAGGGGCGGGTGGTTGGCCCCGGTACCTCGGCCAACTTCATCCACGTCAAGCAGTGGGATGGGGCGAACTGGGTGCAGTTGGGCGGCAACCTGTTGCTCGCCAGCGTCCGCAACGGGGACATCCGGTCAACCCCGTCGATCGATGTCGATCCTACGACGGGTTATCCGGTGGTCGCGTGGTCCGAGGAGAGTTCCAGGAATCCAGTCGGCAGCCTCCTCGGTGCTTTCGACGTGTACGTCAAACGTTGGACTGGCAGTGCCTGGGTCCAACTCGGCGGCGCGTTGAATGTCAATCCGGTCGCCGGCGCGATCCATCCGAAGCTGCGCGTCACCAACACCGGCACGCCGACCGTCGCCTGGTGGGAGACCCCGAATCACACCGCCGCAAAGAGTTGGGACGGCACGGCGTGGACCAGCTTCGCCCAGCAGAGCCTCGTTTGGTCGGCAACCGGCGCCCAGGATCTGGCCCTGACCGCGTTGACCCTCGACGGCAGCGGCAATCCGTTCGTGGTTTTCGGTGCCTCCGCCGGGCCGCTGGGCGCACGGCCTGCTTTGTTCCCCGCTAACGGCTGGATGCTTCTCCCTTCGCTGCGAACGGACAATCCGGCGGCCACGGGTTGGGGTGCGGCGATGGATGCGCAGGACCGGCTGACAGTTGCCTACTCGACGTTCGCCGGCCCCACCGAGCTAGTCCGGGTGCGTCGCTTCGAGAGCGGCGCGTGGGTAGACCTCGGCGGGACGTTGTTCACCGACAATTCGACCGCTTCGGTCGCTGTCACCACCATCGCCGTCCCGTTCAGCACGTCGAATCCGATCGCATCCTGGAGCGCGGTAACCCAGTCAGGCCAGACCCTCAGCTACCTGCAAAGCTTCCGCCAGTGGGACGGCACGGCATGGCAGCCGCTTGCGTCGACCCCCCTTCCGCACCTTTGCGAGCTGGCCGTACCCACGAACCTGACGAACCGTGCCGCCAAACCAGTGGCCGCGTGCGTTCGATCGGCGGGCGATGAAGACATCGTGGTCTACCGGGTGGTGCCGTGAGGTTTCGCCGATTCCCAGGTTCTCCTATTCGTCAAAGGCCGACGGTGGCGGGCGTGTGGCGTTGCCCGGACCCATCTCCCCGAAGCAGGACCCTACTTCTTCAGATTGTCGCGCGACGCCATGATTTCGAGTTCGGCGCGGATCGCATCCTCGCCGACCCGGACGACGAACATCTCGATCTTGAAATGATCGGACTTTGTCCACTGGGTAAACACTTCCAGAATACGCTTCTGGGCGTTCTCGTATTCGGCCGGCGAGCCCTGGGGCCGCTCGTTCCAGTCGACCAGTTACCCTGTCTTAGCGCATCAACTCGAAGACCAAGCCCACGGCGGCCCGAATGGCGACCTTGCCGAGCGCGATGCCATCCGTCACTTCGCCGGCACCCACCTGCATGGTGTTTTGGCTGAGGCCGGAGTAATCGCCCCGCCCAGAGCCCGACCCGAACCAGCCGCCCCAGCTCGAGTAATAGAGAGGATAAGCACCGCCGGTCTCGTTGATCTCGATGAGTCCGCCGACCCTGGCGCCCAGGGCGGCGGCCATCTTCTCCGCCTTCTCTCGCGCTGCTTTGAGGGCCATCTCGCGCGCCTGCTCACGGTGCCTCTTGAGCTCGCTGGTTTGGAAATCCACGCTGAATAGATCGGTGACGCCGGAATCCAACGCACCGGAGATCAGTCCCTCGACCTTGGCACGGTCGTTGAGCGTCACGGCGATGATGTTCCGAGCAAGGTACCCAACGGGGCGCTTTCCCCCGACCGTTATTTCGGCCCGGAAGATGGAGAGCTGATCAGTCTGGATGTCCTTCTCCGCGACTCCGAGCCTCTTGATCAGGGCCAGGGTGGCTTTGGCGATGGAGTCATTCTGGTGCTTGGCGCTCAACCGGCTGGTATCTCGCGTCTCGATACCGAGGGTCACGACGACCCGGTCCGGGGCGACGTTGACCACGGCCTCGCCGGTCACGGTAATCCGGCGGTTGTTGTTGTCCATCGTTGCCGGTTGCGCGCTCAAGGGCGGGCAAATGTACAGGGTCGTCAGCACTATCAATCTAAGCCGAGCAGTTGTCATCGCGGTTCGACTCCGTCACCAGTAGTAGATGTTGAGGAAGCTAGCAATGCCGACGTACCAGACGGCGGCGGCAACGGCGGCCGCCATCGGGTACAGAACCCACGGGCTCGCGATTCGGTTCCGTGCGAGGGAGACAAACCCAGCGGCGCTCATCAACGGAACCCCAATTGCCACAACCAAGATCGGTAGGATGCGCAAGGCAACCAGGATGGTGCTCTCCGAGTCGGCTTGAGTGCCGGGCCGCCGACTCGCCAAGAGGAGGCTCATGACGATGAGCAGGAGCATCGTAAAGGCAATCGTGGCCCGCCTCGGGCCTCGGGTCTTCCACGCCGCGAGGGCGGGAAGCAACACGATCATGAGGAGGGTCAGGGTCAGCAGCATGCGTCGATGTTTCCCATTGACCGTATCGCGAAGGGATCCGGAAGGGAAGGATCGACCAGTCCGCCGTTGACCGCTTGAACGATCCTGCTGCGGGATCCGCTGACGCCGCGGGGTCAGCCTTTCGGGCCGACGGCAAATCCGGCGTAGCCGGCCGCCGCCACCTCGTCGCATTTCGCCGCGTAGGTCCCGAAGCCGATGTACGGCATGAAGACCCGCGGCTTGCCAGGTACGTTGGCCCCGACGTACCACGAGTTGGCCAGGGGAAACAGAGTGCTGTTGCCCACGTCGCTCACGTGCTGGACCCACTCCGTTTCCGCCTCGGCGGTCGCTTCGATCCGGCCATGCCCGTGGGCTCGGAGATACTCGAGGCACTCGGTGACCCAGACGACGTGCTGCTCGATCGAGACGGCCATGTTGCTCAATACCGACGGGCTTCCGGGCCCGGTGATGGTGAAGAGGTTGGGGAACCCGGTCACCGCCAGGCCGAGATAGGTCCGGGGTCCATCGCTCCAGGCGTCCTGAAGGGTCCGGCCGCCCCGCCCGCGGATCTCGATCTTAGCCAAAGCTCCAGTCATCGCGTCGAACCCGGTCGCGAAGACCAAGTCGTCGAAAGGGTACTCCGCGGCTGACGTGCGAACACCGCCCGGGGTAATGGCCTCGATCGGCGTCTTCCGCAAATCGACCAGGGTGACGTTGTCGCGGTTGAAGGTGGCGTAGTAGTCGATGTCGACGCACATCCGCTTGGTGCCGATCGGGAAGTCCTGGCCGGCCAGGGTCGCGGCGGTTTCCGGATCCTTGACCGTCTCCCGAATCTTGGCGCGGACGAAGTCGGCGGCGGTGTCGTTGGCTTCCTGGCTGAAGACCAGATCGGCGAAGGCGCCGAGGAAGAGCAGGCCACCCCGCTGCCAGCGGGCCTCGTACTCGCGGGCGCGGGCCTCGCCCGGCGTCCCGACGGCCAGGGCCTCGGGGAATGGTTCCTGGAACCCGAAAGGATTCCCGTTGGCCTGCCGCCGCAGCTCGGCATAGCGGTCCTTGTACTGCCTAACGTAGTCAGGGTCGAGCGACCCGTTCTGGGCCGGGACGCTGAAGTTCGGGGTCCGCTGGAAGACGGTGAGATGGGCCGCTTGCTTCGCGATGGCCGGGATCGACTGGATCCCCGACGAGCCGGTCCCGATCACGCCGACCCGCCGGCCAGTGAAGTCGACGCCCTGGTGGGGCCAGGCGCCAGTGTGATACCAGTGGCCCTCGAACCGGTCGAGCCCCGGCACCTCGGGCATCTTGGCGGCGGAGAGGCAGCCGGTCGCCATGATGCAGAACCGGGTCCTGATCCGGCTGCCGCCGGCCTCGATGGCCCAGTGGTCGGTCGCCTCGTCGTAGACCGCCGAGGTGACTCGGGTCCCGAGCTGGATGTCGCGGCGGAGGTCGAACCGATCGGCCACGTGGTTCAGGTACGCCAGGATTTCCGGCTGGGTGGCGTACCGTTCGGTCCAATTCCATTCCCGCTGGAGCTCGTCCGAGAACGAGTACTGGTACTCGAGGCTTTCGACGTCGCAGCGGGCGCCGGGGTAGCGGTTCCAGTACCAGGTGCCCCCGACGCCGCCGCCGGCCTCGACCACCAGGGTCCGGAAGCCGAGCCCTCGGAGCCGGTGGAGCAAGTAGAGTCCAGCGAATCCGGCACCCACGACCACCACATCGACATCCCGTTGCTCGGTCACGGTTGGTTCCTCCGACATCAGCTGACGGCGAATGCTCGCTTCAGGTGGCTGGCGACTTCGCCGATGGCGTCCCAGCCTTGGGGAATGACCACCGGCAGTTGAAAGAAGCCGTGAACCATCCCGTCGTAGCGGGTGATCGTGGTGGCCACGCCCGCCCGCTGGAGGGCCCGGCCGTACCCCTCGCCCTCGTCCCGGAGCGGGTCGTACTCGGCGGTGATGACCAGCGCCGGCGGCAGCCCGGCCAGGTCGGCGGCCCTGAGCGGCGAGGCCGTTAGGCGGGCGCCGTCGGCCGGCGTGGGGAGGTAGTGGTCCCAGAACCACTGCATCGAGGCCCGGGTCAGCAGGTACCCGTCGGCATTCTGGGTGTAGCTGGCCGTGTCGAAGGCGTAGTTGGTGACCGGGTAGATCAGCGCTTGGGTCACGATGGCCGGTCCGCGGCGATCCCGGGCGAGTTGGGCGACGACGGCCGCGAGGTTGCCGCCGGCACTGTCGCCCCCGACGGCGATCCGGGCCGGGTCGACCTGCAGGGCCCCCGCTTCCTTGGCGACCCACTCCAGCACCGCGTAGGCGTCATCGACGGCGGCGGGGAATTTGTGCTCGGGCGCCAGCCGATAGTCGGCCGCGACGACGGCCGCGCCGCTCCGGTTGGTGAGCAGCCGGCAGAGGGCGTCGTGGCTGTCGAGGTTGCCAAGCACCCAGCCGCCCCCGTGGTAGTAGACCAACGCCGGGAACGGCCCCGGGCCGCTCGGGGTGTAGACCCGCACCGGAATGTCGCCGGCCGGCCCGGGAGCCGCGGCGTCCCAAGTGCCGCCGACGGGCTCAGGCGGTCCGGCGAAGTCAGCAAACGGGGCGAAGGCCACCCGCGCCTCGACCGGCGTCAACTGCTCCAGCGGAGGCTGGCCTGCGGCCGCGAGGGTGTCGAGCAGGTTTTGCACCGCGGGATCCAAGGCCATCAGCGTTGTCTGGGGAGGGTTGTGGCCCAATATGCGGCCGACAGGAAGGATCGGTAAGGTTAGGGACCCGGGCGCTCCCCGGAACCGGTCCGATCGGGCGGCTTGCGAACGTCGGTCGCCGTGAGTCGCCTAGAAGAAGCTCCCGTCAGCTCCTACCGCGGCAGCCGCACCAGCGCGTTCCCGAGTCCGGTGAGATACCCGGGCCCCCCTCCGGACCGGAGAATCACCCCGGTGACCAAACCCGGCAGCGGGGCCCACAACGCCGGCGTGAGCAGCTCCATCCGGGATGCCCCCGCCTGGCCGCGGCGGGTAAACTCCGCGACGAACTCCTCGTGCACCGCGGTGCGGGCGCTGAAGGCGGTGTGCCGGGCACCGGTTGAGGTATTCACCATCAGCAACTCGTTGGTCATCGGCGCGGCCACCCAGAGATACCCCTCGCCGTCCAGCTCGATGTTGTCGGCGCCCACACCGTCGACGAACACCGATCGATCGCTCACTGTACCCGCGGTGACGTCCACCCGGAATCGAAGGACCCGCCCCCCCATGGTCTCCGCGACGTAGAGGTGGCCGTTCTTCTCGTCGATCGCCAGTCCGTTCGCGAAGAGCAGCGAGTCCACGACCACCACCGCTTCCGTCGCCAGCTTCCCGCCCCGCGACGGAAGGCGGAGCAAAGCTCCCTCGGCGACCGGGCGGTCCACGGTCGCCCACATCCTGGCTTCGCCGGCCTCGGGCGTGTTCCGGGCGCTCTGGGTAAACCAGATCGAGCCCTCGGAGTCGCGCACCGCGGTATTGATCCCGTAGCGGTGCTGATAGACCTTCTCGGTCTCCCCGCTGGTGATGTCGACCCGGTAGATCGCGCCGCCGAAGATGTCGGCGACGAGCAGGTAGTCCCCCCCCGGCTCGAGCGACACGCCGTTGGCGCCTCCGGGGTGGTCCGGCGGACGGTGGCGGTACCCCGCGGCGGCCAGTTCGCCGAACGGGATCGAGGTACCGTCGGTCTCGACCAGACGCAGGCCATTCGGCTGGTCGGCGACGAACAATCGGCCGTCGGGCAGCGCGAGGCCGTCCTCCGGACGCGCCAGCGAGCGATTCGCCGGGAAGACCATGGTGGAGTCGAAGGACCACCGCGGCAGTGAGGCAGCTGCGGTGCCGACCGTATCGCCGGTCCCCCCACCGCAACCGGCACCGATGGCGACAGCGGCTGCGGCGACCAGCGACCGCGCGACAGGGATCACGGCCATGAGCGATCTCCTTCGGGTGTGGCTGGAGTTCAGGCTTCGCAATATACGGCAAACCGAGAACATCGGGTCGCGGTCTCGGTCACCCGGCGATACCTTGTCACCGCCGGGCTCATCCGGCAACAACCCCCGAGGCACTCTCGATGGCCCGACCGTTCGATGGGAAAGTGGCCCTCGTCACCGGCGGCAACTCCGGCATCGGCAAGGCCACGGCCCTGCTGTTCGCTCACCAGGGAGCCCGCGTCGTCATCGCGGCCCGCCGCGTCGAGGAAGGCGAGGCGACCGTCGCGGAGATCCGGCGGAACGGGGGCGAGGCGATCTTCATCAAGACCGACGTCGCCGTGGCGGCGGACGCCGAGGCCGTGGTCCAACGAACCGTGGCCGAGTACGGGCGGCTCGACTGCGCCTTCAACAACGCCGGCGTCTCCGGCGGCGCCCTGCTGCACGAGATCACCGAGGCCGACTGGGATCGGATGATCGACGTGAACCTCAAAGGCGTCTGGCTGGGGATGAAATACCAGATCGTTCAGATGCTGAGTCAAGGCGGCGGCGCGATCGTCAACGACTCCTCGGTCGCGGGCCTGACCGGCTACGTCCGGAGCCCCGCGTATTCAGCCAGCAAGCACGGGGTCATCGGCCTGTCGAAATCGGCCGCGCTCCAGTACCTCGACAAAGGGATTCGGATCAACGTCGTGTGCCCGGGAATGATCATGACCCCGATGATCGATCGCGCCTTCGCCATCCCAGGCGTCGAGGCCTGGTTTCGATCGAAGATCCCCGGGCGAGGAGGCAACCCGGAGGAGGTGGCCCAGGCCGTGACGTGGTTGTGCTCGGAGGCGGCCTCGTACCTAACCGGGGTGGCCCTGCCGGTCGATGCGGGGTTGGTGGCCGGCCTCTCCTAGCGGTCCAACCGGCTCGGCCTCCGCCCTCCAGATTCGACCAGCAGCTGCTCCACCCGCTCCCGCAATTCGGGCCGGATGCTCGCGCCCACGTTCTGCTCCGCCAACATCGCCGCGATCGCTTCAGTGTCGAGCCCGGCCACCCTCGCCTCCTCGATCACCGACGCGAAGTGAATCCGCGCCTCGCGGATCATCCGGCCGAACGCCGAGGTGCCGTCGCGCCGCTCGCCCAACGCCAAGGCGACCAAATAGAGATCACGGGCCCCGTCGAGCCGCTCGGCCAGATACTCTCCGGCCGGGGCCGACGTCTCGTGGATCATCATCCTCCTCAATCGACGAGCAGGATGATCAACAACAGCGCGATGATGATCGCCGTGGTGCTGACGACGATCGTATCGGCGCCGCCGGCCAGGACTCCGGTGTCCGGCGCGGTCCGCTCGGCCAGACGGTCGATGGTCGCCTGGTCGAGCGCCTCGACGCGGGACGACACCTCAGCGGGGCTGAGTCCGAACCGGGCGGCCGCCTGTTGACCGTCGGGCGAGGCGAGCATCTCCCGCACCGCCAAGCGGTTCCCACGGGGCTGGGCCACGACGGCGGCGTCCAACTGCGCCCCGCTGATCGCGGTGCGGTCCTGGGCAAGAAGCGGCGTGGCGGCGCTGAGTGCGGCGGCCATCATGAACGTGAACAGCTTGACGGGCTTCGACATAGGGCTCCTGAGAGAGTACCGGGCACCAAACCCCGACCTGGACCTGCCAAGGAACGTTAGCCGACGCCACCCCGCGGCGACATCGATCATTCGGGCGGATCTGGAACTACATCCAAAGGACCAATCTTCCCGCATCGTCCTATCGATCGATGGCGCGCCTCTCGAGGAGGGTCTAGAGTTGAGTGAGTCGCATCCCCACGGTTCAGGGGACGATGTGCATCGCGCGGGAGACGTCCTTTCGCCGAACCGATTGTGGAGGCTTCATGAGTGGAACTGAACGACTCTGGTACCGACCGCTGCTCCTCAGCACTGCCATGGCCGTTGGCCTCGGCGGGTGCGCGACCAAGATGCAAACTGGCGCCGTCGTGGGCACGGCGGGCGGCGCGGCCGCCGGCGCCGTGATCGGCAAGGTGGCCGGCTCCACCGCCAAGGGCGCCATCATCGGCGCGGTGGTCGGGGGCGCCGCTGGGGCCATCATCGGGGCTCGAATGGACAAGCAGGCCAAGGAACTCGAGCAGAACATCAAAGGCGCCACGGTGGAACGGGTCGGCGAAGGAATCCAGGTCACCTTCGCCTCCGGCCTCCTCTATGATTTCGACTCGGACCGCGTCCGGGCGGAGGCCCAGACCAATCTCCGTGAGTTGGCCGTGAGCCTCGAGGCATACCCTGGCACCGAACTGGTGATCATCGGTCACACCGATCAGCTCGGCACCTCGCAGTACAACCAGACCCTGTCCGAACGGCGGGCCAACGCGGCCGCGACCTATCTGATCTCGCAGGGTGTGGCCGGATCGCGGACGATCACGCGAGGTCTGGGCGAAACCGAGCCGACGGCGCCAAACGACACCGAAGCCGGCCGCCAGGCCAACCGCCGGATCGAGGTCGCGATCTACGCCAGCAAGGCCTACCGAAACAGCGTCACGAACTGACGCGGATCTGAGGAGAACAAAGATGAACAGAATCATTCTGGTAGGGCTCGCGGCGGCAGGGCTGGTCGCCTGCGGCAAGGGTGCGTCGCAAGCTGCTCTCGACAGCGTCCGGAACCTCGAGTTGGCGGTGGGTGACACCAACTTCCGCATCAATGACCAGCCGGTCACTCCCCCGTCCCAACCCGCGTCGACCCGGCCGGCCAGTACCACCCGGCGGTTGTCCCTTGCGACCGGGACCCAGATCGAGGCGACCACCGACCGCACCATTTCGTCGCGCACCGACAAGGCCGGGGAGACGTTCACCGCGGCGGTCTCGAGCGATGTCAAGGATAGTCGCGGCCGAGTGGTGATTCCGGCCGGCTCGACCCTGACGATGCAGATCACCGAGCTCGAGTCCGCCAAGGACAAGGGCAAGGCCGATGGCAAGATCACGGTCCTGGTCACGTCGGTAACGGTCGGTGGGCAGACCTTTCCGCTGTCGGCCAGCATCACCTCGATGGCCCACACCCTCAAGGGCCGTGGTGTGGGGACCGACGAAGTCGGGAAGACGGCGGCCGGCGCGGGCATCGGCGCCATCGCCGGGCGGATCATCGGCGGCACCACCAAGGGCACCGTGATTGGCGCCGTGGTCGGTGGCGCAGCCGGTGCCGTGATCGCCGTGCAAACGGCCAACCGCGACGTGGTCGTGGTCGCCGGTACCCCAATGGTGGTCACCCTGAACGAAGCCGTGACCCTCGCCCTCCGATAGGGCGTCGGTCGAGCAGCGCATCACCACGAGGAGCATCACATGGATCTGATCACCCTGATCGTCGTTGGTCTGGTCGCCGGGTTGCTGGCGAGTTTCGCGGTGGGAGGCGTGGGCTACGGGATCTTGGGCGACATCGTCATCGGGATCGTCGGCGCCTTCGTCGGCAGCTGGCTGTTCCGGGTGCTCGAGGTCCGGGTGCCCTTCGGAGGAGTGGGCGGCACCATCTTCGTCGCCTTCATCGGCGCGGTGGTGTTGCTGCTGGCGCTCCGGGTGCTGCGTCAAGGGCTGCGAACCAAGGGCCCGGCGTAGCGCCATTTGAGGGGAGGGCAGGCGCCGGTTTCGGGCCCGCCGCCCGGGAGAATGCCGCCACTTCGAGGCGGCTATTGACTGACAGCTTCGACAACACCTTGCGAACGTGGCTCTTGACGGTATTGAGCGCGATCTGGAGGTGGGCGGCGATCTCCTTGTTGCTCGCACCCCGGACGATCAGATCGGTCACGGCCCGTTCCCGGCTGGTCAGGCGCCGGATGTCGAGCCGCCGTTTCGGTGGACCCTGGCGCCCCCAACCCGCGAGCTGACCGAAGAGCGAACGGGTCAGCGCCGTGGGCAGGACCTGCACCCCGCGAGCAACCGAGTGGATCGCGACCAAGAAGTCGGCAAACGACGCGTCGGCCATGATGAAGCCGGAGACGCCCGCCCGGACGAAGCCCGCCAGATCCGTCGCCAGCGCCTCGACCCCCATCACGATCACCCGAGACGCGGGCGTCTGTCCGCGCAAGGCACCCGCCAGCGTCAGGCAGTCGTCGCCCTCCGCCCGGAGATTCAATAGCACGATGTTGGGCTCGGTCTCCTGAACCTTGGCGAGGGCGATCTCAGCCTTGGCCGCGACCGCGATCACATGGAACCCCGGCTCGGCGCGGATCAGGCTCACCACGCCGCTCGCCGAGGCCCCGATGTCGTCGAACAGCACCAGGGAGATGCGTCTCAAGAAGACCGACCCACGGGCCGGATCCAACGGTAGGGAACCACCACCACGACTCACAGTCTGCGCTTCGTCCCCCGAGGGCGGCCGGCCCGAAGACGCTCGAGCCGATCCGGTTGGGGGAATCTCCCGCACCCGAAACATGTCCCCTTCCTGGAGTGGCGACAATCCGCCGTAGGGACCATCTTCGGCTCCGTCGAAGGAGCGAGCGATGGTGCGCCCGTCGTCGCGACCAGCCCAGTCTTCACCGCCTCTCCCCGGTCGATTGGGGTAGTGTGAAACAGTCGGTTGAGCGGGCGCAGCTGGTCATGGCTTGAGATGGGTTTCGAAATAGTTGCGGACGTACGCCTCCGCGAAGCGAGCTCCCGAGCCGGTGTACCCGTGATCCTGACCAGGCAAGATCATCATGTCGAACTGTTTACCGGCCTCGATGAACGAGTGGGCCTGCCGAAGGACACTGCCCATCAGGTGGGCCCCGTCGTTCGACCCCACGATCATCAGCAACTTACCCCGGAGCCGGTCGGCGAACTTGGTGTTCTTGGCGTACTCGTACCCCTCGGCATTGTCCTGCGGCGCTAGCATGTACGGCTCGGTCGGAAAGTAGGCGTTCTCGAGGTCGGCGAGCGGCGCCGAGGCCACGCCCACTTGGAAGACATCCGGCGCGAGGAGCATGGCCCGGATCGCGAAGTATCCGCCCCACGAGTGACCCCAGACCCCGACCCGGGTGCTGTCCATATAGGGGCGCTGCCGGACCAGTTGGCGGACCACGGCCCCGTGATCGGGGATCTCGTTCTTGCCGTGATTCAAATAGACCACGTCCTGAAATGCCTTACTCCGCCCCGGACCGCCGCGGGCGTCTACCATGAATGTCACGTAGCCAAGCTCAGCCCAAGCCTGGGCCCGAACGGCCCAGCGGTTCAACTGAAAGTCCCGAGGCACCGCGGTCGTCTGGCTCCCCGGATAGAACACCTCGATGACCGGGTATTTCCGGTTCGGGTCGAAGCCCCGAGGCTTGAAGAGCACGCCGTAGAGATCGGTGGACCCCTCAGCGGCTTTGACGATGAACCGTTCGACAGGACGGCGTCCGAGCGGAATCAGGCCGCTGGTGTCGGCCACCGCGAGGACCTGGAGCCGGGTGCCATCGGCCCGCTTGAGCTCCACGGCCGGCGGCCGGTCGAGATCCGAATGGGCGTCGAGGAAGTACTCCCGCGACGGCGAAAAGGTGACGCGGTGCTGGCCCGGCTCTCGGGTCAGCCGCGCGAAGCCCTGCCCTTGAAGGTTGACTCGGTGGAGATGGGTGTCATACGGCCGGTCCAGGTCACTGCTGGCCAGGAAATACACCGATCCGGTTGTTCGGTCGACCGACACGACCTCGGTGACCGAAAAATTGCCCGAAGTGAGCCGCTGGACCAATTGGCCGTTCAGGCCGTAGAGATAAAGATGCCGGTAGCCATCGCGCTCCGAGAGCCAGAGAAACTGGCTCCGGTCCCACAGCGGCGTGAACAACAGCGAAGGCCAATCGGAGTAGCCCTCGATGAAGGTCTTGGACGTTTCGGTGAGGACGATCCGCGAGGTCCCGGTTTTCGGATCCGCGGCCATGACATCGAGCCGGCGAAAGTCGCGGCTCAGACGATAGAACAGAAGTTCCTTACCATCAGGCCGCCAGCCGATCAGCGACAGGAATTGGTCGCGGGCCAACCCGACGTCGACCGTCACGACCCGTTCGGACAGGACATCGATGACCGCGAGTTCGAGCTGCTGGATCGCTCCACCCGGGATCGGATTCAAATCCATGACGACCTGCTCCGCCGGATCGAGCCAGTGAACCAGCGGTTGCTTCCGAACATTGCGGCTGTCGAGTCGGAAGGCCGCGAGCCGGTTCCCATCCGGAGACCATTGCGCCGCCACTGGCCGCACGAAGAGGCCACCGGCGACGATCCACTCCTGATTCTCCTTGCCGTCGTAGGTCAGTTGGCGGAGCCGGCCATCGATGCTGGAGCGGAGCCAGAGGTTGTGGTGCCGATGGAGCGCGAACCAGCGCCCATCCGGCGAGGGAACCTCCATCAGGGGGAATCCGAACTCTCCCGGATTGATCGGCCGGGGCGCCCTTCGGCTCACCTCCTCGGCGGTGGGCGAGGGGACCTGCCGTACCGCATAGGAGGCCAGGTCGAGTACCATCGCCCGGCCTTCGACCTCGAACCGGACGCCCTTCTGATCATCGGTCCAGACAAACCGGTCGAACGGGAGACCTCGATAGGCCGGTTGATGCCCCAGTACCGAGGCGACGGCCGCGCGAGCCCGGGGCAGATCGAACAGCGGTGCCCGTACGTTGGCAGCCGGATCGACCCGGTAGATGACGGTGCTGTCGGGCCCGTGGTCGGCATACCAGAAGCTCCGGCCATCGGGGAGCCAGCCGGGCTGGACGACACCGCCGCGGATCAGCGAGGGAAACTCCCAGTACCGCTGGTAGGCCGCTTCACGAGTGGGGTCCCGAGTCTGGGCCTCGACCCGCGCCAACCCGAGGTCCGGGACGAACGACAAGAGACCAACTGCAACGAGCCCTCGAGTCATCGGGTCATTCCTTTGCAGAGACTAGGACCCTGGGTGGCTCAATATGCGGCCGACAAGGAGGATCGGTAAGGACGCGGGAACCGCCTTCCACCCCCCAGTGACGGGATTCGCCCCTCCATTTCGCATAGCCTTGTGAACCGATCTCTGGAGACCCCGCCATGCGCCCAACCGGTCCGACCCGACGCTTCCTCGCCCTCTACATTTCTCTAGCGCTGGCCTCCGGCGCGGCCCACGCTCAGCAGGCCAAGGTCGAAGAACAGATCGTCGCCCCGAACGAGCAGGACATGGCTTACAGCATCAGCCCCAAAGGGGCCCATGTCGTCGCCTTCACCCAGAAGGGCACCCGTTGGGTGGTTCTGCACGACGGCGTCCCCGGTCCCGTCTTCGACCAGATCATCAGCGGCGGCGGCGGCGGCCGGATTAGCTTCAGCCCCGACGGCACCCGCTTCGGCTACGCGGGCCGCCAGGGCCAGGAATGGGTGGTCGTGATCGACGGCAAGGAAGCACTCCGCGGCCCGATCGGCACCAACCAGAC
The DNA here is from genome assembly GCA_046160105.1 of Gemmatimonadales bacterium. GTDB lineage: Bacteria > Gemmatimonadota > Gemmatimonadetes > Gemmatimonadales > GWC2-71-9 > SHZU01. The sequence goes on from JBJXGT010000026.1 coordinate 109,228, forward strand.
CCTGCTCCGGGGCGCCGGGATTGCCATCCAATTCACCCCGAACAGCAAGCACTGGTTCTTCCACTACAACAACCCGAACGAGCAAAACCCTCGCGCCGATCCGCCACGGCTGATCTGGGACGGGGTCTCGGGGCCGGGCGGCGCCAATCCCGACATCGTGGTCAGCGCCGACGGCGAGCGCTACGCCTACACGGTGACCAACCCCGCCAACCCCAACCAAAGGGTCCTGATGGTGGACGGGAAGCCGGCGCCCACCCTCGGCTTCACGCCGGTCTTTACCGGCGACGGGCTCCACCTCTACACCCAGCGGATCACCCGGCCGGCGGTGGGCCCGCAGGTAACTGAGCTGCTGCTCGACGGCCGCCCCATCATCCGCGCCTTCACGACCGAGGTCTTCACCGCTCCGGCGGGCTCGCTGGCCGTGATCAAAGTGGGCCAGAGCGGAGGGCCCTCGTTCCTTCATGCCGGCGGCGTCAAGGTGCCGGGCAGTGAGGCCCAGCACATCTCCCCGATCCAGTTCAGCGACGACGGGAAACACTGGGTCGCCAAGTTTGGCCTCCCCGGGGTGCCGAATTACCTGATCGTGGACGGGGTCAAACAGCGGGAATACGAGGCGGTCGACAGTGTGCGCTTCACCGATACCGGCAAGCCGGTCTACACGGTCGGCGCCGGCGCGAAGTCGTTCGTCATCACCGGCGACCAGGAATCCGACAACGGTTACCCAAGGAGCCAGCTTGCCATCTCGCTAGGGAAGGGCGGCCGGGTGGGCTACGTGGCGTCGCTCAACCAGGCAACGGTGGTGGTGGCGGACGGCAAGGTCACCCCGCCGCCCGCCCGGATGTGGGCGACCGATTTCAGCTTCAGCCCCGACGGCCTCCGAACCGCGTACGCCGTCACCGCCCCGGGTGCCACCTCGGCGACCATCATGGTCGACCACAAGCCGCAGGCGGTAAGCGTATCGTCGCCCTTCGGGCAGATCCGGAGCGGCCTCCCGGTCCAGTACATCTGGAGCCCTGACTCGAAGTACACCATGCACTATGGCTCACCCGGCACTCAGCCTACCGGCCAGTTTGCCCTCTTCGTCGGCAACCGCGCCGTGGCACACGGCACCACCCCGCGGATCGAGCTGCCGACGTTCACGCCGGATGCGAAGCACCTCTATTGGATGGCGATGGCGCCCAACAACGAGGATATGCAGGTGTTCCTCGACGGGAACGTGGTCTTCGAGTTCGACAGCCAGGGGCGGGGCCCGCTCGCCGACAAGGGGAACTGGCAGGTGGGGGCCGACGGGGTGCTGACCTTCATCGTGCAGACGGTGGAGGGGTTCAAACGGGTCCGGGTAACTCCGGGTTCGGACAACGGGATCGAGGCCATGCTCGCCCGGGGGAAAGTGGTGCGGCCGTAAACGGCCGTGGCACACCAGTCTTACGCCGGCGACACTCGTTATCAAAAGTGTAGCAGCGATGCGACAGTCAGCGCGATCGCCTGAGGCCGAGGAATGCTGGCAAGTCTGTACCCATCGCCAACTTACCCGACAGCCGGTCAGCGGTTCCGGGCGCGGGACGAGGGGCCTGACGTTTGCACGGATCAGTCTTCCCCGACAAGGGCACCCCGACCGCGAGGTCGGTCCGCAAAGCCGTGGGTCTCCGCCCGGAGACAGCCAGGCTTCCGAAGGGTTGTGAACCACGACCAACCCCAGGAGCCAGAGAATGCGCCTCACCATTGTCCTTGCGACGGCTGCACTGCTTGCCGGCTGCTCGACGACCGAAAACCCACTCGGCAACACCGAGCAACCGACCTTGCCGACGCCGTTGATCGTGAATCAAGCGGGCAACGGTATCGCCAACCTCGAGGAGTTCGAGGTCTGTAAGTACGGCAGCAGCGCCACCGTCGACTATTCCATCGTAGACCATACGAATGGCAATACGGTCACGCCGGGGACGCTCAATCTCGCGGATGGCGAGTGTCAGGTGATCGGAGTGTTCGGCGGCGCCGGCGCGACCATCACCGCGACCGAGGTGGCGGTGCAAGCCGGCTTCCAGCTGAATCGGGTCGACGTCACCATCGTCACCCCCGGGCCGGTTTACACGACGAGCACCGGGGCCGGTCCGAGCGCCACGGAGCTGGTCAAGGGAGGCGCTGGCATCCGCGGCGCGCTGGTCGAATTCTACAATGGGCGCATTCCCACTGGCGGCGGTGAGGGTTGCACGCCCGGCTACTGGAAGCAGCCGCACCACTTCGATTCGTGGCCGGCGCCGTATGCTCCGGGTGACCTCTTCTCGGCCTACTTCGAAGACGCTTTCCCCGGAAAGACGCTGCTCCAGGTGCTCAGCACGGGCGGCGGCAAGCTGATCGCGCTCGGGCGGCACACCGTGGCGGCGTTGCTGAACTCGGCATCCGCCGGCGTCGACTACGATCTCACCACCGCCCAGGTGGTCAGCGAGTTCAACAACGTGTATCCGAGCTCGAACTACGGCCCGCAGAAGGACCGTTTCGCGGGCTTCAACGAGTTGGGCTGCCCGCTCAACTGAGCGCACGCGGGTCCTGGTCGGGCGGTCTGCGAGGCGCCGGGGATTCTTCCCCGGCGCTTTGCACGTTTGGGCGTTGGCGGTCTCCTCGAGCGCAATGAACGTCGCGAAGGAGTACTGCCTGCCGGATAGCGGGCTACTCAGCCTAGGGGTATTTTCCGGTCGGATTTCCGAGGCTCCTCTCTCAACATAGGTCCGGTGACTTGGCCCTCGAGGCTCGACGGCGTGATCAGACCCCCAGACGGTGGTGGGAGGCCTCGCGTGGCTGATCCCGTCGCGCGGCTGACGGCCGCTGTGGCGGGCCGGTACCGGATCGAGCGCGAGATTGGCGCCGGCGGGATGGCCACGGTGTACCTGGCCCACGACCTCAAACACCACCGGGCGGTGGCCATCAAGGTTCTTCGCCCCGAGCTCGCCCGATCCCTCACCGGCGACCGCTTCCTCCGCGAGATCGGGATCACGGCGCGGCTCAACCATCCCCACATCCTTGCACTGCTGGACTCCGGTTCCGCCGAGGACGGCGAATTCCTCTACTATGTGATGCCGGTCGCGACCGGCGAGTCGTTGCGGGATCGGCTCGAAAGGTCCGGAGCCCTCCCCGTGGCCGACGCGGTGCGGATCGCCTCCGATGCGACCGAGGCGCTGGTGCACGCGCACCGGCAGGGCATCGTCCATCGCGACATCAAGCCCGACAATATCCTGCTCTCGGACGGGCACGCCATCGTCGTCGATTTCGGGATCGCCAAGGCAGTGGGGAACGCGAGAGAAACCGAATCCCTGACGACCGTAGGCACTTCGCTTGGCACACCGGCCTACATGGCGCCGGAGCAGGCAGCCGGCGACGCGGACGTGGACCATCGCACCGACATCTACGCGATCGGCGCCATGCTTTTCGAGATGGTCGCGGGCGCGCTCCCTTTTTCGGGGACATACCAGCAGGTGGTGACGGCGAAGATGACCAAGGACGCGCCGTCGCTCGCGACCCGGGTGCCGGCGGCTCCGGCGGGGCTGGTCCGGCTCGTGGCCGGTTGCTTGGCGCGTGATCCCGCCCTCCGCCCTCCCACGGCCGAGGCGTTGCTCGCCGATCTCCGGGCCCTCGGTCAGCCCAACGCCGGCGGCGAGCGGCGCCGCACTCGCACCTTGGTCGCCGGAGGTGCCGTCGCGCTCGGGACCGTCGCGGTGCTCGGCTTGTTGTTCGTCCGCGATCGGCGGGCGCGCTGGGTCCATGAGACGGCACTCCCGGAGATCGCCCGGCTGGTGGAGGCCGACCAACTCGACTCGGCCTTCGCGCTGGCGGAGATGGCCGCTGCCCGAGCCCCCGCCGATTCGGCGGTGGCGGCCGCGTGGCGGAACATCTCGCTGACCCAGACGTTCCTGAGCGAGCCGTCGGGGGCTACGGTCACCCGCGCCGCGGTGAACGACACGATGCACTGGATCCCCATCGGCACGACCCCTACTTCGCCGGCCCGGATCCCGCGGAATGCCTGGTTCTATCGCTACACCTTGGCCGGATATCGCCCGGTGACGGTGATGGGCGCGCGGCTTGGCGGGAGTTATGCCCCCATCCCGAGCCCGGTCCCTCTCCAGAAGGCGAGCGATCCGGATTCCGGCATGGTGCTCCTCCGCGGCGCCGGCCTGACCGGGACGCTGTTCGGGCTGGCCTCGACCGACCCCCTCGACCTCGCCGATTTCCTGATGGAGAAACTCGAGGTCACCAATCGCCAGTACAAGGCGTTCGTGGACGCGGGCGGCTATGCGGACGCCCGTTGGTGGGACTCGACCATCGTTCGGGAAGGCCGCCCGATTCCGTGGGGTGAGGCGATGACGCGCTTCATCGATGAAACGGGGCGCCCCGGCCCAGCTCAGTGGGAAGGCGGCGGGCCGAGGCCCGGCACCGAAGACCTGCCGGTGGATGGAGTGAGCTGGTATGAGGCCCGCGCCTATGCCAGGTTCGCGGGTAAGGAACTGCCGACGGTGCTCGAATGGAACGCCGCGGCGATCCCCGAGGCGGCCCGCTGGGTGGTGCCTAACGGCCGGTACGAGTCCGACGGCCCGGTGCGGGGCGGGGCGGCTCGCGGCGTCAGCCCACGCGGGATCTACGACATGGCGGGCAACGTCCGCGAATGGACGGTCAACGCCCGCGAGCCGGGGAGCCGGTACATCCTCGGCGGCGGGTGGTCCGATCCGGCCTACCTCTTCGCCGAGCTCTATGCCCAGCCGGAGTTCGACCGGTCCGCGATCAACGGCATCCGGCTGGTGCGCCGCCTGGCCGAGGCGAAAGACCTTGCTCGCGCCTCTGCCGCGATCCCCCGGAGAGTCCGCGACCTCATCCAGACGGAGCCGGTGGACGACCCGACCTTCCGCGGGTTGTTGGCGCTCTACGACTACGACCGCACCCCGCTCAATGCGCGGGTGACCTCACGCGACACCACCCCACCCGACTGGGTCCGTGAAGATGTCGAGTTCGACCTCCCCGGAGGCGGTGGCCGGATGTGGGCGGTGCTCTTCCTCCCGAAACGGGTGGCGCCGCCGTTCCAGACGATGGTGATCTGGCCGGCCTCGGACGTGTTCTTCCTCCGCGACCGGCGGACCCTCTCGATGAGCTTCGTGGACTACCTGGCCCGGAGCGGGCGGGCGGTGCTCTATCCGATCTACGAGCACACCTACGGACGTGGTACCGCGATGAGCGGCGACGCGCCGGCGGCGACGATCGCGCATCGGGACCAGATGCTCCGGTGGACGACGGAGATGCGCCGGTCGATCGACTACGCGTTCACCCGAGCGGAGATCGACACCACGCGCCTGGCCTACGTGGGGACGAGCTGGGGCGGCCGGGTCGGCGGGACGGTGATTGCAGTCGAACCGCGGATCCGGACGGCCATCCTCAACGTCGCCGGTATCGGCGCGGCGTCGGTCCGGCCGGAAGAAGACCCGGTGAACTTCCTGCCCCGGATCCGAGTTCCGGTGCTGATGCTCAGCGGGCGGTACGACAGCGTCTTCCCCTACGAGTCGTCCCAGCTCCCCTTCTTCCGGCTCCTGGGCTCGGCTGCGGGGAGCAAGAAGCAGGTGATGTTCGAGGGGGGGCATTTCCTCCCGAGGCAAATGTGGGTGACCGAGTCGATCGCGTGGCTCGACCAGCAGTTCGGGCCGGTGAGCCGCCGATGACGGACGCATCCGGTTTCCACTGAAGCACCGCCGGCGGGATCGGTCCAGGACCGGAACATTCGGCGATAGGTTCCGGCATGACCCGACCCTTCGAAGGCAAAGTGGCGCTCGTCACCGGCGGCAACTCCGGCATCGGCAAAGCCACCGCCCTGCTGTTCGCCCACCAAGGAGCCCGCGTCGTCATCGCGGCTCGTCGCGCCGAGGAAGGCGAAGCGACCGTCGCCGAGATCCGCCGCAACGGCGGTGAGGCGATCTTCGTCAAGACCGACGTGGCCATCGCGGCGGACGCCGAAGCCGTGGTCGAGCGAACGGTGGCCGAATACGGGCGGCTCGACTGCGCCTTCAACAACGCCGGCGTCTCCGGCGGCGCCATGGTGCATGAGCTCACCGAGGCCGACTGGGACCGGATGATCGACGTCAATCTCAAGGGCGTCTGGCTGGGGATGAAGTACCAGATCATCCAGATGCTGAGCCAGGGCGGCGGCGCGATCGTCAACGACTCGTCGGTCGCGGGCCTGACCGGCTACGTCCGGAGTCCGGCCTATTCGGCCAGCAAGCACGGCGTCATCGGCCTCTCGAAATCAGCCGCGCTCCAGTACCTCGACAAGGGGATTCGGATCAACGTGGTGTGTCCGGGCATGATCATGACGCCGATGATCGAGCGGGCCTTCGCCATTCCGGGTGTCGAGGCGTGGTTTCGTTCGAAGATCCCGGGTCGCGGCGGGAACCCCGACGAAGTGGCCCAGGCCGTGACCTGGCTGTGCTCCGAGGCGGCTTCCTACCTGACCGGGGTCGCCCTCCCGGTCGACGGGGGGCTGGCGGCAGGGCTTTCGTAACGGCGGGCCACGCCCGACGGGACCGCGGACACCTACATATCGGTGGAGAACATGATGTGGGCCTTGGCAGTGCCCGGGAGCATGATCCACGGATCGTTGCCGCGGGGCTTCTCCGGAAGCCCGGTCGACGCACCGGTGGCGTAGGGCACGTACACCACGTACAGCCGGCGAGCGCCGGTCAGAGCCCCGGCCTTCGGATCCCAGGTGCCGCCGAACAGCTGATACAGCGTGGACGGCCCGGCCGGGATCTTGAGCTTCCCCGCCTTGGCTTCGGCGAACCGCACCGTGTCGACCTGACCGCCCGTCGTCCCGCCCGCGCGCAACTCGCGACCCCGCGCCATGAACGGTTCGAGCGATTCGTGATAGCAGGAGACGTGGAACTGGGGCTCTTTGGGGTACTGAGCCAGGCAGTGCATCCCCCGCCCCTCCCGAAGCACCCCGAAGCTGCCATCCGGACCATACCCGAACACCTTGGCGCTGGCCCGCAGTTCCTCCGGGAGCGGCAGCACCGCGGCCTTGATCTGCTCGTCCTTGGGTGGGATTGGCGCTTGGGCCGCCAGCGGTCCGGACAGCGCCACGAGAGTCACGATCGGCAACGTCAGCAAGGAACGCACTTCGACCTCCGCTCGGGTGATGGTACCACAGCGGGAAAGTAGCCTCGCCCGACCGGACCTGCCACGGCGGCCTTCGCCCCGAACCCGCGGTCTCGCTACTCGGCGGACCTATCGGCGACCCGACTTCAGCCCGCCCGGATGGTGATCGCCGGGTTGATCCGGGCCGCGCGAATGGCCGGAATCCAGCACGCCAGGACGCCGATCGCCACCATCAGCAGGGCCACCGCGACCAACGTGGTCGGGTCCGACGGCGTCACCCCGAACAGGAGCCCTCGCATCATTCGGCTCACGGCCAACGCCCCGACCATGCCGAACCCGAGCCCCACGGCCAGCAGCACCCCGCCCTCTCCGAGAATCATCCGCTGCACCTGAGCGCTCCCGGCGCCAAGACTCATCCGAATTCCGATCTCGTTGGTGCGGGCGCTGACCGAGAACGCCAGGACGCCGCCGATGCCGACGGCCGCGATCAGCACGGCCAACCCACCGAACAACCCCACCAGCGTCGCGTTGAGCCGCCGGGGCGCCACCCGATCGGACTTGACCTGGCTCACCGTCATCACGTTCTCGATCGGCGCCAGCGGTTCGATGCTTCGGACCACCCGGGTCGCCGACCCCGCGATGCCAGCCGCGTCGCCCCGGGCCCGAATCACGAAGGCGCCGCTCGGAAAATCTCCCTGCGCAAACGGCATGAAGACGGCTGGACTGGGCGGGGCGTCCAGACCATCGTCCTTGGTGTCGCCGACGATGCCGACCACCGTCCGCCATTCGGGGCTGACCCCGATGAAGCGAAGCACGTCGCCAGTCCAGGCAATCCGCTGGCCGACCGGGTCCTTCCCCGGAAAGAGCCGCTCCGCCAGCGACTGGCTCAGGATCACCACCAGGCCCGAGCCCGCCTCATCCGTCGACGCGAACTGGCGGCCGCTCACCAGCGGCACCCCGGCAGCCTCGAAGTACTCCGGACTCGCCGTCCGATAGTCGGCCCGGGGCGTCGGCTCGCCGGCCGCGACCGGCCTTCCCTCCGCCTTGAGCTCGAGCTGGATCCGCTGGTTGGCGCGGAGGGGGATGGTCGACCCGAGGCCCACCTGGGTGACACCCGCGATGGCGGCCAACTCGCCCTGCATCCGTCGATACATCGTTGCCAGCTCGCTGTTGGGTCGTCCCCCGAAGTCCATCGGGACTTCCATGGTGAGGACATCCTCCGCGTTGTACCCGGTCTCCACCTCGGAGAGCCGAAGCATCGTTCGCGTGAGGAGGCCGGCCCCGCTCAACAGCACCACCGAGACCGCGACCTGGGCCACGACCAAGACCCGTTGGAGCCGGAGCCGGCGCCGGCCCGCCGACGACTTCCCAGCCCCGGTGAGCCACCCGCCGAGCGCCTCCTCGCGAACGAACTTGGGTCCGAAGGAGAGCAGCACCGCGACCGCGAGGGCGACGAGCAGGGCGAACGCCAGCACGACGCCGTCGACCGCGATCTCGTCGGCCCGGGGCGAAAAGCGCGCGGCGAACGAGGTCAGCACCCCCACCCCACCGAACGCGACCACCAGACCAAACGCCCCGCCGAGCAGAGCCAGCACCAGGTTCTCGGCGAGCAGCAACCGGCGGAGCACCCCGCTCCCCGCCCCGAGCGCGGCGCGGATCACCAGCTCCTGTTCCCGGCGGACCCCACGCATCAAAGTGAGGTTAGCCACGTTCGCGCAGGCGATCACCAGCACGAATCCCGCGGCGCCCATCAGCAGCCAGAGCGTGAGCCGGGCCTGTTCGCCCAAGACCTGTCGAAAGGGAATCACCGAAACCTGGTAGTTCGACGCCGGGTCGTAGGCGTCCCGGTACTCGCTCTGGACCCGGGTGCGGATGTCGGCGATCTCGCCTTGCGCCTGGACCACCGACGCGTCGGGGGCGAGCCGGGCGATCATGTCGGTCATCCGGTGGGTCCGGCCCTGCACCATCAACGCGCTGGTGTGGTGCTCGCTGATGACCATGTTCATCAGCGCGTCCATCCGTTCCGGGAACGACGGCGCCGGCTGCACCACCCCGATGATCGTCACGGCCTGATTGCTCACCCGAACCGTCTTCCCGATCACGCCGCGGTCGCCGCCGAACCGCCGGAGCCAGAAGTCGTGACTGAGCACCATCACCGGCGGTACCCCGGTGCCGTCGTCCGCGGGCGACGTCAGCCGCCCCAGGACGGGCGACAGGCCCATCACGGTGAAGTAGTTCCCCGTCACCAGGCCGACGGTGATCCGGGCCGCGGCACCGGCCTCCTCCATGGTCAGGGTGATGCCCGAGTACTCGGCGATGCCCCCCAGACTCTTGGCCTGGTCGCGGAAGTCGAGGATCTCGGGCACCGAGAACCGGATGTTCTCGCCGCCCGGACCGCCGATCGACTGGCGGAGGTAGAGGAGCCGATCGCCTTGCTGGTGAGGAAGTGGCTTGAGGAGCACGGCGCGGACCACCGAGAAGATGGCGGTCGTGGCCCCGATGCCCAGGCCGAGCGTGAGCACGACGGCCACCACGAAGCCAGGCACCCGTCGGAGCGACCGAATCGCGAAACTGAAATCTTTACCCATGGCTTCTCCCTCGCGGCCGACACTGCGGCTCGACCCCGCGCGGTACCTCGTGATTCCCGCAGGCCCGCTGGGGGGAAGGTAGCGCCACCCGATGTGACGCACCAAGCGCGCCCTCTTGGTACGCCGAATCCAGCCGTTCCTTTCGCGAATGCCTGCTCGATCGCTCGGGCCTATCTCTCCGGTCTCGCTTCCGGTGGACAGCCCGGGGTCGAGCGGGCGCTCGGGCTGCTCAAGGCCGAGGTGGTACCGGAAACTCCGGACAGGACGTCCGATAGGGTATATCCGGCCCCAGATGTTCCACCCACTCGGCGTGGGTCAAATTCCGGCTTACTTTGCTGCAAACCTCCTTTTTCCACGAATCGATGTCCACCTTCCACAGCGATGCGTTCCACAGCTTTACGGTGCGGTCCTCACTCGCGGAGGCGAGCACCTGGCCATCGGGCCTGAAGGCCACGCTCCTCACATAATCCACATGCCCCTTCAGGGGCTCGCCCAAGCGTTGGTGGCCCACAACGTCCCACAGGATCACGGACTTGTCGTTGCTCCCGGAGGCAAGCGTCAAGCTATCGGGGCTGAATGCCACGCTCGTCACCAAGCCCTTGTGCCCCCTGAGTGGCCTACCCCGCGGTTTGCGGGTCTTCACGTCCCACAGGATTACGGTGCGGTCCTCGCTCCCGGAGGCGAGCGTCAAGCCATCGGGGCCGAAGGCCACACTCGTCACCCCACCTCGATGGCCTTTCAGGGGCTCACCGATGCGGTTTCGGGTCGCCACGTCCCAGAGGATCACGGTGCCGTCCATGCCCCCCGAGGCAAGTGTCCGGCCATCGGGGCTGAAAGCTACGCTCATTACGTAGTCCCCGTGCCCCGCGAGGGACTCGCCGCGCTGTTTGCCGGTCTTCAGGTCCCAGAGAATCACGGTGCCGTCCATGCTCCCGGAGGCAAGGGTCACGCTATCGGGGCTGAAAGCCACGCTCGTTACGTAGAACTCGTGCCCCGCGAGAGGCGGACCGACCGGTGCGCCGGTCTCCACGTCCCACAGCCTCACGGTGCGGTCTTCGCTCCCCGAGGCGAGTGTCCGGCTATCGGGGCTGAAGGCGACGCTCCTGACGTAATCCTCATGCCCCATGAGAGCATCGCCCTGTGGGACGCCGCTTCCCGCGTCCCACCGGATCACGGTGCGGTCTTCGCTCCCCGAGGCGATTGTCAGGCCATCGGGACTGAAGGCGACGCTCGTCACGTAATCCCCATGCCCCTCGAGTGACTTGCCCGCCTGTTGGGCCGCCATGTCCCACAGGATCACCGTGCCGTCCCCGCTCGCCGAGGCGAGTGTCTGGCCATCGGGACTGAAGGCAACACTCGTTACCCAATCTCCGTGCCCCTTGAAGGGCTGGCCCCGGGGTTGGTCGGTTTCGTACCACAGAGTCACGGACCCGTCGTCACTCCCGAGAGCGAGCGGACCGTCGGTGGGGGGAAAGGCCGCGCTAGTCACCGACCGCCCCGCGGCCGGGAAGATGTGCCGTTCCAAGGGGGAACGGGTCTCCATCTCCCACAACACCACGGCGAAAGGATGCACGGCAGCGAGGCCCTCGAGATCCGGGGCGAAAGCGATGCTTCTTACGGGTCCATGGTCATGAGGATTCGAATCGGTGGGCACTTCCTTGAGTTCCATGCGAGTGTGGCTTGGCAGGTCCCAGAGGATGACGGACCCCCGCGCGGTCCCGGCCGCGAGCGTGTTTTCATTACCGAAGGAGACGCTCGTCACAGGGATGGTGTCCGGGCCGTCATCGCCCTTCAGGCTATCGTGCGGGTTGCCGCTCGCCTCGTTCCACAGAAAAACGGTCCCGTCTTCGCTCGCGGAGGCGAGCGTCTTGCCATCGGGGCTGAAGGCCACGCTCGTCACCCCACCCCGATGGCCTTTCCGGGGCTCACCGATGGGTAGTCGGCTCGCCACGTCCCAGAGTCTCACGGTACTGTCCTGGCTCCCGGAGGCGAGCCTCTTGCCATCTGGGCTGTAGGCCACGCTGGTCACATAACCACGATGCCCCTTGAGAGGCTCACCCGTGCGTTTTCGGCCTTTTATTTCCCACAGGATCACGGTGCTGTCCTGGCTCCCGGAGGCGAGCGTCAGGCTATCGGGGCTGAAGGCCACGCTCGTCACGACGTCCCGATGGCCCTCGAGAAACGCGCTGAGGTTCGGTTGGGCAGAGAACACCCTACGAAAGGTCTCGAGTATTGCCCCCTTGGACGTCTCGCCGATGCCGGCCGCACCGAAGAGGAGGGCGAGTTGCAGGTGGTCTTCGATTTCGCTGCCCGCCTCTGCCACGATTTGCTGCGAACGCGCCTGCTGGTTCTTTCCGCTGGCATATACCAGTGTCCCCGCCGCCGCCACCAGCAGAACGGCGAGCGCCCAGTTCAGGCGCCGCTGCCGAACGCTCGCAGCCGCCTGCTCCTCGGCGCGCTGGCGTTGTGCTTCCGCAAGCGCCTTGGCCTGTTCCAGCTCACGTTCCTTGGCCACTCGCTCCGCCTCGGCCCGGTGGCGCTCCTTCTCCCGCTCCGCGTCGCGGGCCGCGGCGCTGTCGTTGAGGAAACGCTCCGCGCTGTCGAAGTCACCGGCGGCATTGGAGTAGCGCTGGGCCCATCCGCTCGAAGGGCTCGACTTCGCCCACCAGTCGATCACCACCTGCAATTCGGGGTCCTGGAGCAGTGCCCCCTCGCCTCGCTCCCGCTTCCGAGCCTTCGTCACCAACTCGCGGTACTCATCCCGCGACCGTCGCTCTTCGTCCACCCAGTCCCGGAGCCGATCCCATTGGCGGATGAGACTCTCGTGCGAAATGTCCACCCGCGGGTCGTCCGGCTTCCCATCGGCCGAGCCGTGCACGAAGCTCCGGCCGTGCTCCTTGAACTGGCGGACAATCCCCTCGACCGCACCGCGATCCGCCCCCGACGCGGCCATCAACTGGGTGATCCGCGCGGGGCTCCGAATCCGGCGATCGCCCAGGTCGGTATCGGTGAGCCGCTTGAAGACCCGCTCGGCGACGCGGATGTCGAGTCCCTCGAGCGCGGCCTCCGCGTCCTTCCTGAGTGCCCCCTCCAACCCACCAGCAAGTTCGAAGTGGCGGAGATCGATTGGCCCGATTCTGCCTTCACTTTGCCACTTGTCCCAGGTCCGGAGCAGCGCGTGCTGCAGCACCGGAAGCCGGTCGAACCGATCGCCCAACTCGTTGAGGACATGGTCCAGCAGCCGCGGGGCGACTTCCGCGTTCAACAGGAGGGCCGGACATTCGACGGCATCACGCAGCTCCTCGCGGGTCATTCGGGGGACCAGGTACCGGCCGCGATTGAGGGCCTCGGGGAGGCCGTGGAACAGGTCGCAGTCGCCCAGAAAGTCGGTCCGCATCGTGAGCGCGACATAGATCGGTAGCTCCCGCTGCTCGGCCAACTTCAGCAGCAGGTCAACGAAATCGGCCGCCTCGGCCTTGCGCCGGGCCTGCTCCTTCCGCCGGGCCGGCTCGAGGCTGGCGTGGTCGGCTCCTTCCGCGATGCTGGTGAAGAACCCGGAGCGGCGCTGTTTCCCCGGGACGGCGAGTGACCGATCCTGACCCGAGGCGAAGGCGAAGATCTCCTCGAACTGGTCGACCAGGAGGAACAGGTTGGCGTTGCCCTCCAGCCTCGGTTTCAGGAATTCGACCACCGCGTCGGTGTGACCCTCGCGGATCTCCCGCTCGAGCGCCTCGAGAGTCTCGGGGGGGTCGGGAGCTGCCGGCTGCCGCATTGCCTCCAGCAACCCGGCCGCCAGGTTGGCCATCGGCGCGTCGCCGGGCTTGATCTGGACCGTGCGCCAGCGGTCGCGATCCTGCACCAGGAAGCCGCCGAGGAGACCGGGCAACAGTCCCGCCCGCACCAACGATGACTTGCCGCTGCCGGAACTTCCCACCACACCCAGGAACCGACGGTCGCGGAGAATACCAAGCAGCTCCGTGGTCTGCTGCTCTCGGCCGTAGAAATACAGACTGTCGTCCGCGAAGAAGGGTCGCAGACCGACGTATGGGTTGGCCCGGAGATCTTGTTCGCTCATGCTGGCGGCCGGGCCGCCGGCCCGAACAAGGAATCCACCGAGTCGGGCGCCGGCCGCTTGAGCGCCGCGATGATCCTGAGCCGCGACATCGCGACTTTCGGGTCGTTGGCACTCTCGTATCGACCAATCAGGATCGCCGCCCGGGACTTCACGGCCGATGTCCTCGCCGCATTGGTCCGGTTCTTCACCCAAGCCTCGTCGGCTTTCCCCGCGACCAGGATGTAGAGCGGGAATTCCTTGAGCTTGTCGCCAAACTGCGCCAGCTCGTTGGCGGCCAAGCTGTCGCTCGATTGCATGAAGGCGTCGACGTTTCTCTCGCCCAGAAAGGTGACCAGGTCGCTGGCGCTCTCCTCATCGACCTCGTGCGAATCCACGAAAGCGGTCGTCACCGTACCAAGAGACGCGCTCGGCACCAAGGCCGCATGCCGGGCTCGCTTCAACTCCTCGAGCTTCGCCTTCACCGCGTCGGCGATTTGGTTCTTCTCGGTAATCACCAGCTCGAACCGGGCTTTACCCCGGGGCAGCGTCGCCAGGTCAGCGACTCGTTTCGCGTACTCCGCATTGGCAATGCTCTCTTTGTCCTCGCTGGTGATGACGACCAGCTGCGAGTTGGCAGCCCGAAGCCCGATTTCCAGTTGAACGAGAGGATAGGTCCGCAGGGGCTGGCCGTCGTCGACGTCCAGCCGCTTGCCCGGATTGGCGCTCAGCAGGTGGACACAGAGATCCGCCCGGCGGACCAGGCCGTCAACCACCTTCTCATGGGTCTCGTCATCCACTGGAACCGCGGTGACGACCCGGACTCCATCGATGCCCTGCAGCGCCTTGAAGATCTGCCCGTGCAGCTTTTCACGGTCCTGGTCGGGAGTGGCGAGGAGGACCCGGAAGCCGCTACCGGTGTCCGGTCCCCACGGGTCCTCGGCGGCGGGGGCGGCCGCGGCGGCAACGGGCTGGGCCTGGCTCCCAGCCACGGCGCTCACCGGAGCCGGTGTGTCGCTCGCCGGCCCGAACAACCTGCCGTCCTTCGAGCGCAGGTACAGCACCGGGGTGGCCCACTCCGCCTGGTTGCTCGAGTAGAGCACCTTTCGGCCCTCCGCCACTGCGGCATCCACGGGGAGTCCCTGGGCGATCCGCTCATAGAAGGTGTGGGCGAAGGCGATCGCCGCCGGATCGGAGATCGGAAACTGCATTGCCACGACGGCAGGCACCCGCTGTCGGATCAGAGCAGTCGCCACCCCGGCGAACGGATGGACGCCGGTGCGGGCGCTGGTCGTCCCGGTCTTGCAGGCATTGAGAAAGACGAGCCGCAACGGCTCGTCCGCCAACCACGCGGCGAACACGTCGCCGGTGACCGAATGAGGATTGCCGTTCTTGTCCTCCAGCAACAGCATCCCGCCTTCGCCCGCGTCGAAGTCTCCGTGCCCCATGTAGTGGATCACGTGATAGTCGCCGCCGGCCAGCTTGTAGAGAATGTCGGCTTGAACGGGGCGAACGAAATCCACCTGAACGCCGGGCAACTTTGCCCAATCCTGTTCGATTTGGGCCCGTTCCTGGTCCAGGTTCAACGCCCCCGTTCCAGTCGGGTTGGACATCATCGCCAGGATCCGGAGCGGGGGGTGGAAGGGTCTCGCGTCGGTCGGCTGAGGGGAGTCGAGCGAGCGGACCAGCGGGGTTTGGGTCGACACGGCGAGGGCCCGCTGGCCTTTGCGGCACATCAGTTCCCATGGCAGGCTGGCGACCTCGGCCATGCCAGCGCCCTGCAAGTCCATCGACACCCGAATTCGGACGCCGGTGTCCAGACTGCTCTGCGCCCGGCTCTCGGTTGCGACCAGCAGGTCTCTGGCCTCACCCTGAAACAGGGCCTCGAACAGCTCGACACCGAAGTCGGCCGCGCTCCTCGGGTCGGTCGCCGCGCTCCCTCCGGCCGCCGGCGGGCGGGCGCCGATGTTGCGGGCCGTTTCGGAAACGCCGAACACTGCCGTGGAGAGCTCACTCAACGTGAACGGGAGTTTAAGGATGGAGTTACCCTGGCCACTCTCGCACGAGACCCTGACCGCGTACCTGCCCTCGGGCCCTGGTGAGATGACCACGGTGATGTCGAGGTAATCCTTCATCTCTTCCCCCCTCCGGTGGCGCGCTCCCCTGAATCTAGCCTAATCGGACCGCTCTGAACGAAACCTCGCGAGCGGCCCGAGTTCAACGACTCCACTCCACCGCTTCAGCGCTCGCTGACCGGTTTCCGAGACGAAGTAGTTCAGATGATGGCGGGGGACGCTGCTCAGAATCGGCGCGGTCGAGCGTTAGTTCATCGACGGGCCGACGACGGGGTCCATCAGCCAGGCCCATCTCATGGAAGCGCCACTTCGGTGTACTTCTGGACCTGGCCGTTAGGCAGGATGCTCTCACCCCCGACCATGTAGGGCGACGTATCGGTAAGAAACCAGGTGGCCAACAGGGCCCGATCGGATTCCCGCCGCTCTTCCACTCGCCAAGCGGACACCTCGGCCCCTTCGATCCGCATCGACTCGCGACCCAGGATCGAGAAGATCCGGGTCTCCGCGGTGGCCATGTTCGGGCCCCACACGGGCGCGATGATTACCCGGCCCTCCTTGAGCCCGACCGCGAGCGGAACCAGATCGGACGCCGACGCCACGAATCCCAGCCGGGCAATCGTCTCGTCGACCTGCCGGGTCGCGGTGTCGGCCGCGGTGCGGCGAGTCCCCCGGAGACGATTGCCGTCGAGGGAGAGCCGGATTCTCGCCCCGGCCTTGTTGGTCAGCGACCAGCCGAGCGGCGCCATGGTTCGGTGGTCGTAGGTCTGGAGCAGCTCGTACCCGGGCTTGCCGGTCACCGGATCGAACTGCCCTAACGTCGTCCACCGCATCACCGCCCGGCCGGCCGAATCGCCGATCACCAGCTCGTTGGTCCATTCGTTGACCGGTTTGGTGTCAGTGGAGCCCTGGTAGATCCGAACCCGGGCCCGATGGGGCCGGTAGACCCGGCCGTCGACGGCCGGCGACCCCACCTCGACTCGAATGGTGTCGGCGGGCAGGGCCGCGGCGAGGACAAACAGCAGCTCGGCGGTTGGCATGGCTCTTCCTTTCTACTGCGTTTGAATCCGGGCGACCCGGGTCGGGTGTATCGCCGGCGAGGCGCCGTACGCGATCCAAATGTCGCCGCTCCGCGGATCGATGGCCATGTGGCGCATCGAAGCGCCCCGGGTGAGGACCGGCAAGGTTTCGAACGCCCCGGTTCGGGGACTGAACCGATAGACCACGTCCGGTGCCCCGGTGCCGATCCAGACGTCCCCGGTGCGCGGGTGTACTCTCGCCACGTAGGGCAACGAGCTGCCGATCGGGAGCTCGAACCGTTCGAAGCGGCGGGTGGCGGGGTCGAGCCGGAACAAGGCGGAGCCGCTGTACGCGGGAATCCACAGGGCCCCACTCCGGTCGATGTCGAAGCGGCGCGGACCGGCGTCGGGTTCCGGCATCGGGATCGAATCGAACCGCCGAGTCGCGGGGTCGAACGATACCATCGCGTTGCCGTGGAGCAGCGACATCCACACCACGCCGTTCGGACCCACCCGAAGCTCGTAGGGGATCGGACTCGGCCCCATCGCGGCGCCCACCACCAGCGGGCCGCGGACATGGGTCGCCGCCAAGGTGCCCCCTCGTTCCGCGACGACCGCGAGACGAATCGAATCGGTGGCGAAGTGGTGATTGGCCCAGACCCCGCCGTCCTGACCGATCCCGATGCTGTGGGCGTACATGCCGACGTCGGCGAAGGCCCAAGCACCGGTACCCGGCCGATACCGACCGACCTTGCCCGGGCCGCCGAGCAGGACCCACCAGTCGCCGGCGCGATCGACCTCGATGGCTCGCGGATTGGCGCCGGGCACCGGAATCGCGATCACCGTGGTGGCGCCGGTCGCGGGATCGAGGGCTAGGAGCCGATGGGTGAACATCCCAGTCACCACGATCTTCCCGGCGGAGTCCACCGCCACGTCGTGAGGCAAATCGGGGCCCGGCAGGTCGTACTCGGTGATCGTGTATCGCGTCGTGCCGGGAGGCCGGACCACCGGAACCGGCTCGCCTCGATTGTGCCGCGTCACCCAGTCCACCAAGCCGAGTTTGTCCGCGGCATCGCCGATGATCGGAAAGCCCGACTGAGACCCGAACTGCCGCAGCATCCGGGTCACGTCGTCGCGCCATTGCGCCGCGGAGCGCGGCGCCCCGTCGCGGAGAGCGCGGGTTTCGTTGAACTGATGACACCCGGTGCAGTCGAGAATGAACCAGCGCTTCTCGCGGCCTTCCGGAAGCCCGCTGAGCCACGAGGACGACGGGTGGCTTGGCGCGGCCTTCGGGGTGGCGCGGAGCTGAGTCGATCCAGCCGACGATCGAGCCGTTTCGGCGGCCCCCTCGAAACGCGAATCGGCGACCGCTACCTGATAATCAGCTTGGTCCGCGACCCGGATCGCGAATCGACCGCTGGCGTCGGTCACCGTCCCGTGGCGAACCGGGCTGCCGGTCCGACCCGCGACGACCACCACGCCGGGGAGGGGGCGGCCGGCGCCGTCTACCACCGCACCATTGAGCACCGGGGGCGCTTGCGCCTCGAGCGCGGAGCCGAGACCGAGAGCGAGGGCGAGGAACGTCCAGAATGGGAAATGAGGCATGGATGGTCAGGGTTGTTCGGTGAAGTCAGGATCGCCCAACTCCTTACTCTACGAGCAACCGGTTTCGTTGTTCCAAGCCCCGTCTGACGACCGCAATCCCGGACAAGACGCGGCCGTTCGGGACCCTCAGGCCCGACCGAGCACGGCGTCCAGGATCGGGTACGCCCGCCGCATTTCGGCTGGCGAGCCGATCGTCAGCCGCGCCCAAGTGTCCGCCGGCGGGTAGTAGCGGCCGATCAGCAGGCCCCGGGCCTGACAGAGCGCCCGAAAGGCGGTGATCTCCCGTTTCACGTCGATGAAGAGGTAGTTGGCCGCCGCCGAATGGAACCGCCAGCCCCGCTCCCGAAAAAACCGCTCGGCCTCCTCCCGCCCTGCCCGATTCAGGCGCCGCTGCCGGAGCCGCTCCGGTTCGTCCGCCAGGGCGGCGAGGGCGGCGGCCATCCCGGGACCGTTGGCCCCGAGGGGCACCCGCCGCGCGGCCACCCGGCGGATGGTATCGGCGTGCCCCACCAGGTAGCCGAGGCGGACCCCGGCGAGCCCGTAGAGCTTGCTGAAGGTGCGAGTCACCAATACCCGCGGGTGATTGATGGCTTCGAGCACGGCGGATCGGTAACCCGGATCGTCGAGGTATTCGTGGTACGCCTCGCCGATGACGACCACCGTCTCCCGCGAGGCGGCGGTGACCCGCTCGATGAATCCGCCGATGGCCGTCGCCGGCCGCAGCACCCCGGTCGGGTTATTCGGATTGCAGAGGTAGACGGCACCGGCCCCCCGGGCCCGCTCCGCCATCCGCTCCAGGTCGAGCCCGCCGTCGGGAGCGATCGGCACCCGGATCACGGGGTGGCCCAGCGCCTCGGTGGCCGTCGCGATCGCGGCATAGGTCGGCGCCGCCGTGACCAGTGGCGCGGTCGGGCTGGTATAGGTCTGGGCGCAGATCCCGAGGGCCTCGGTGGCCCCGACCGTGACCAACACGTTGGACTCGGCCCCGCCGACAGCGGTCGCGATCGCGGCGGTCAGTGCTTGGCCGCTCGGATATCGTCCACCGTCGGCGAGGGCCCGCGAGAACGCGGCGCGCGCCGCGGCGGAGGGACCGTACGGGTTCTCGTTGCTGTCCAGACGAATCGGCGTGTCTGGAGGTTGGGAGGGCTCCCGCCCGGCCTCGGATCCAATCATCGAGGCCGGAAGGCCGGCGCCCAACAGGGCGCAGAAGTCACGACGGTCGAGCGGCATCGGGCCCCGGTCAGGTCACCGGCTTCGCGCCGTATCGGCCGAACCAGCTCATCATATAGAGCATGGTCCGCATCCAGTTCGAGGGCCGGGACTCGGTACCATGCCATTCCTCTTCGAATCGGAGCATCGTCGTCGCCACCCCGCGCATCTTCAACGCGGCGTAGAACTCGTCCGTCTGCGCCATCGGGGTGCGGAGATCGTTCACCCCAGTCATGAACAGGGTCGGGGTCGTCACCTTGCCGGCCTTGAACACCGGCGACTTCTCGATCCAGTCGGTCGGCGACTCCCAGAACGGCTTCTCGAAAAAGCTGTGGGAGAACAGCGGCACATCGGACCCACCGGCCATGCTCACCCAGTTGGTGATCGGGCACCGGACCGCCGCGCCGGCGAATCGGGTGGTGTGGGTGATCACCCAACTGGTGAGGATCCCCCCGCCGCTGCACCCAGCGACGTACAGCTGCTTCGGGTCGACGTAGCCGCGACCCAGAACGGTATCGACGCCGGCCATCAGGTCGTCGTAGTCGGGGCCCGGATAGTTGCGGTCGATCGCGGTCATGAACGCATTGCCGTAGCCGCTGCTGCCGCGGGGATTGGTGTAGAGCACGACGTAGCCAGCGCCAGCGAAGGTATGCCACATCGGATCGAACCCGACCCCATACATACCTTGGGGCCCCCCATGAATCTCCAGCAGCATCGGATACTTGCGGCTCGGGTCGAAATCCCCCGGCTTGACGATCCAGCCCTGAACTCGGGCCCCGCCGGTGGAGGGATACCAGATCTCTTCGACGCTGGCGAGCCGCTTGCCCGCCACGAAATCGGCGTTGATGTCGGTCAGGCGCACCACCTCGCCGCCGCGCGGGCCGAGGGTGATTCGGGCCACCTCGAGGGGGCTGGCGAAGCCGGTCACGGTCGCCGCCATGACTCCCCCGGTCGCTCGCGAGCCAAGGCTCACTTGGTGGACGCCCGTGGTCAGGTACTTGACGCTCGATCCGTTGACCGGCGCGAAGGCGAGATTGCGACTGCCCCGATCCTCCGGGCTGAAGTAGAGCCCACTCCCGTCTCCGGCCCACAAGAGCGCCCCCTGGCCGAAGAACGCCGGGTCCCGATCGAAGTCGGGGGTGATGTTCCGCGGCTGCGACCCGTCGAGACCCATCAGGTACAGCGAGGTGGTCCGCATCGTCATCCGGGTGGCCGGGTGACCGGTGTACGCGATGAGCTTCCCGTCGGGCGACACGACCGGCTTGGCCCACAGCCCGTTCTCTCGGGTCAGCCGCCGAGCGGGGCCACCCGCGAGGTCGACGCCGTAGATCGCCGACGCGTGGAGGCTGGTGTCGGCCTGCGGGGCGGGTAGCCCTTCGAACACGATGGTCCGGCCGTCGGGGGTCCAATCCCAGTTTCCCGAGCCAAGGCGGATCCCGTCGTAGCTGGCGCCGACCGAGAGCGGGGCGGTCGTGAGCTGCCGAGGGGACCCACCATCGGCGGGCACCACGAACAGTTGATTGGTCCCCCCCCGATGAAACCCGACCCGATCGAGCCGATAGTGGAGCTGGTCGACGACTCGCGGCGGGGCCACCCACTTCGCGTTAGGCGGCGGCGCCGGGAGATCCACCGTCCACGGGGTCTCCTGGCTCACGAACATCGTGAAGCCGATCCATTTCCCGTCGGGCGAGAACCCCAAGCTGCCCGGGGCCTCCGAGACCCGAGTGACCTGGCTCACCGCGCTCTCGGCGTCCATCCACCGCACGAAGACCTGAGGCCCCTTGGGCTGCTCGGCCACCGCCAGGTAGGCGAGTCGAGATCCGTCCGGCGACCAGACCGGGTTCCACCCCTTGGCTAGAAAGCGGTGCCGGGTCCCGTCCGCGTTCATGATCCACAGGGCGTTTTCCCACTGGTCGGTGACCCTGTCCACCCATTGGCGGGTGTAGACGATCTGCTTCCCGTCCGGGGAGATCTGGGGATCGCCCGCCTGCTCGAGTTCCAGATAGTCGGCCGCGGTGAGCGGTCGATGGTCCTGGGAGGCGACCGGGAACGCGCCAGCGAGCGTCAACGTCAGCGCGAGAAGGCCAGCGGGGAGCAGGGTCGCGGTCATGATTCGCCCGGATGAGGAAGGAGGCGGTCGAAGTCTACCACAACCGCGGGCGGTGCCAAGGCGGGGCCGCCGACGGCCCCTTCCCCGCCTCAACAATTATGGTATTATTCAGCGATATCTGAACGCTGGAGCGTTCTCCCTGCGCGACACCTGCGTCCTCACCCGTCTGGACCAGGTCCGGGCCCTCGCCGACCCGCTCCGCCTCCGCCTCGTCGAGGCCCTGATCGGCCCCGATAAGTCGGTCGCCGAGCTCGCCAAGGCGGCCAAGGTCCCGATGACCCGGCTGTACCATCACATCGATCTCCTCCTCGAGGCGGGGCTCATCGAGGTCACCCACCGGATCCGCCGGCGGGGCGCCGAGGAGCGCCGGTTCCAGGCCGTCGCCCGGCGCTACACGCTCGACGGCAGTCTCCTCGACGTCGCCCCCGGGCCCGACTCCGCCGTCCAGAACCTGATCGCGATGAGCCGCGGGATTCTCGGTGGCGCGCTCGACGCGGTGGTCGAGGGTCTCGAACAGACGCACATCGAACCGGGCAAGTCCGGACGCGGACTCATCCTCCAGG
Source organism: Gemmatimonadales bacterium (assembly GCA_046160105.1). GTDB lineage: Bacteria > Gemmatimonadota > Gemmatimonadetes > Gemmatimonadales > GWC2-71-9 > SHZU01. The sequence goes on from JBJXGT010000026.1 coordinate 131,567, forward strand.
ACCGAACCCTTCGCCTGTCACCAGCCGGATTCGAGGCGCTCGCCGCCGAGTTCCCGGCCTTTCTCGACGAGTTCGCCATTCGCCATCGACCACGCCAAGGCGGAGACTACCGTTTCGTCGTCGCCGCGTTTCCATCGACCCGGACCCAGGCCCCCGCCCGCCCCCAGCCGAAAAAGAGGTGACGAGATGAATCCGACCCGACGCGATTTTGTTCACGGTGTGGCTGCCGCGGGCGTCGCCACTCGCCTCGACCGTGCCGGCCTGACGGCCCCGGCCGAGGGACAGGACCCAGGAGAGATCTGGATCGACGCGCTCGGCGGGGTCCGGTTCGGCGACGAAGGGTTCGCCGAGATCGCTCGCTCCGGGATCACCATGCTCGACACCACCCTGGGCCCCGCCGGCAACCCGACCTTCAGCTACGAGGCCGCGGTGCGGGACCTGGCGACTTGGCACGGGGTATTCAATCAGTACCGGGACAAGGTGATTCACGTCCGTCGAACCGACGACATCCTCCAGGCCAAGCGGGAGGGCAAGTTCGCCGTGATGCTCGGTTTCCAGAACGCGACCCACCTCAACCGCGATCTCCGCAATGTCGATTTCTTCTACCAGCTCGGGATCCGGCAGATCCAGCTCACCTACAACGAACTCAACGCCCTGGGCGCCGGCAGCACCGAACGGGTCGACGCGGGGTTGAGCGACTTCGGCGTCGAGGTGGTCCACCGGATGAACGACCTCGGCATGCTGGTCGATCTCTCCCACTGCGGCATCAAGACCACCCTCGACGCGATCGAGCTCTCGAAGCGGCCGGTGATCTTCTCGCACACCAACTGCCGGGCCCTGAACGACAACATGCGCTGCAAGACCGACGAGCAGATCCGGAAGCTGGCGGCCAAGGGCGGGGTGATGGGCATTACCACGGTGAACTTCTTCGTCAGCAACAAACCCCGTTCGACCCTCGACGACTACATCGCCCACATCGAGCACGTCGTCAAGCTGGTCGGGGTCGACCACGTCGGGATCGGCTCCGACTCGAGCATCCCGGGTTGGCGGTCCAACTTCCCGACCGAGAAGGCGTTCTGGGATTTCCACAACCAGTTCAAGTTCAAGCCCGGCGCCGATGTCCGCTGGCCCCCGTTCATCGAGGAGCTCGACGTGCCGGAGAAGTTCCACGTCATCCGGCGGCGCCTCGTCCAGAAGGGGTTCTCGACCGCCGACGTGGCCAAGATCCTCGGGGGCAACTTCCTCAGGATCTACCGGGAGATTCTGGGATGAGGTCGATCGGCCTCGCGATCTGCCTCGCCGCGTCCGCGCTGCCCGCCGCCGGGCAGGCGCCATCGCTCGAGCCGTTGGGATCGACGATCCGACGCCTCGCCGATTCGTCAGGCGCGTCGGTCGGCGTGGGCATCCGGCACATCGAGAGCGGCCAGGAGTGGTACTTGAACGGCGACCGGCCGTTCCTGATGGGGAGCACCTTCAAGATCCCCGTCGCCGTCCAGCTCCTCACCCTGGTCGACCACGGCCAGGAACGCCTCGATCGCCAGGTCCCCCTCCTGCCGGGCGACATCTTCCCGTCGGGGAGCTTGCTATCCGAGCGCTTTGGTGCCGGACCCGATCCCGGGGTTCAGCTGGCGATCCGGCGCTACCTCGAGCTGATGCTGATCCTGAGCGACAACTCGGCGACCGACGTCATCCTCCGGCACGTCGGCGGGCCCGCCGCGGTCATGGAGCGGATTGGTGCCCTGGGGATCGTCGGGATGCGGGTCGATCGCACGGTGATGGACATCTATCGCGACTACGTCGGCCTCGCTGCGCTCCCGCCGCCCGAGCGGCGGAACCTCGACACGGTGGTCGCGCTGATGCGAGGGCTCACCCCGGAACGGCTCGCCGCGGCGCAGCGGGCCTATCACGCGAGCGAGAAAGACCGCTCTACGCCGCGGGCCATGGTGGATCTGCTCACCAAGATCTCGCGCCGGGAAGCCGTATCCCCGGCCAACACGGATGAGCTGCTCGCGATCATGCGCCGGGAGGAAACCGGGCGCGACCGGATCCGGCGGCTGCTCCCGGCCGGCACCCGGGTCGCCAACAAGACCGGCTCGTATGGCACGGTGGTCGCCAACGATGTCGGCATCGTCGACCTGCCCGACGGCGCCGGGCATCTGGTGGTCGTGGTGTTCACCGAGGACCAAGCCGCCAGCGACGTGGCGAAGGAACGGCTGATCGCCGACATCGCGAAGGCCGCCTATCAGCACTTCGCCTCCCGGCCGCGATGAGGTGGCCCGGTCAGGACTGTCCGCCGGTCCGGTCTCGCACGCTGGCTCGGTAGCCGACCGGCGTCGTCCCGAGGGCTCGCCGAAACACCCGGGTCAGATGGGAGGGATCCGCGAAGCCGGCCCCGGCCGCCACCGCCGCCACGGCATCGTCGCTCGTCGACAGGCGCGCCATCGCGTAGGCCAGCCGGCCTTGCCGCAGGTACCCGGTAATGGTCATCCCGAAGTAGCGCCGGAACGACCGCGACAGGTGCACCGGATGCACCCCGACCCGACGGGCCAACTCGGTGAGATCGAACCGGTCCGCCAAGTGGTCGTCGAGATACCGCCTCGCGTCGCGGAGCCAGAGCGGCTCTCCCCAGACCTCGGTCGGCTGGACCAACTCGGCCAGGAGTGCCTGGAGATACCCCTGGAGCGCGACGGCGCCGGCCACCCCGCCATCGAGCAGGGTGAAGCCCGCGTAGACCTTGAGGGCCAACGGCGCGAGCCGATCCGACCATGGCAGCGCGGTCAGTCGACGCGCCAACGGCAGCGCCCCCACTCGGCCGAGCCAGATCGGGCCCGGCTCGATCGAGAATAGCCGGCACTTCTTGGGAAACTGCGCCGCGTGGCCGGTGCCCTCGGGGAGCACCAGCAGCGAGCCCGGTCGCCCAACGGCCGTCTGTCCCGCGTGGCGTTCCTCGATCTCACCCTCGAGCACCAAGAGCAGCAAGGGGCACGGGTGCACGTGGTCGGGCACCTTGGTACCCGCCGCGTGCACGGTGACATCGAGTCGGAGATCGTCGATCACCGCGGTCCGGACGAACCGCCCGAACTCGGCGTTGCCGAAGAGCGGGTCGCCGGCCAAACGAGGCATGGTCGCCCACGAGAGGGTGGAGCCCACGGCGGCGCAGTTGGTCAATGCGAGGGAGGTCATACCCCAGCGTACGGCCCACCAGAAGGCGGAGTTCCGGTGAGGTTGAGCCCGCCTGGAACGGGGTTAACCTCGGCCCCCGAAACGGAACCATGGTGGATCCCGTACGTCCCGCAACGCCCACCGAGCCGACCGCTCTCACCCGATGCACATCGCCTTGCTGCTGTTCCAGTTGGCCACCCCCGGTCCGGCGGCTCCGGACCCGCGGGCCCCCCTCGATCGCGCCGTTGCCACGTTAGGCGGTCCCGACCGCCTTGCCCGGCTCGACCGGTGGATCGTCGAGGGTCGCGGCCGGGAGAACCTGACGGCTGAGCTGCAGGGACGATCGCCGACCGCGCCCACCCACCGTCCCCACCAGGACATCGTCGCGGTAGTCAGGTCGTTGGGCCGAGTGGCCTGGGAGCGGCGGACGCCTCGCAACGACGGGAGCCTCCGTTGGCGCCGATTCATCTCCGGGGTGGACTCGTCCGGGTTCGTCGATTGGACCGCCGGGTTCGGGATCCTGCGATCACGCCCGACGTCGCTCGCGGAACGGGCGGCCTTGATGCGCCGGATCCCCCACCTGTTGCTCGCGGAGCTCGCCGCCGGACCGATCGCGGTCGAGTCACGCCCGCGCCGACGCGGGCTCGAGGTGATCGAGGTGACTCTAACCGACGGCGTCCGTCTCACCCTGACCTTCGATCGCGCTCATCACCTCACGGCCGTGGAGTATCCAGTCGCGATGCCCGGCGCTGGACCGCTGACGGTCCGGTGGAGCTGGCCCGAGTGGCGCGCCGACGCCGACCTCCGGTGGGTGCCGGTCGGGCATCGCCTCGAGGTGGGCGGGGTACTCTACCAGGAGGTCCGCTACTCCCAGTATCGCGCCGAGACCGATTCGGCCGCGGCCCTCGTCCACCTCCCCGCCGACCCCGCCCGATTTGCCGCCACGCCGACGACGCACCCGACGTTTCCGTCGGTCGCCCCCGCGGGCAGCCCTGCGCCTGGGGTGCACCTGCTCGATATTCACGGGTTTCGGGCGCTTCTCGTCGAGTTCGCCGAGTTCGTCACGTTGGTCGAGGCCCCCGAACAGCACCCGGGTCTCGAGACGATTCCGGCGTCGGGCGCCGGGAACTATGGCCGGGTCACTCTGGAGTTACGGCGGCGCCTTGCCGAGCTGGCGCCGGACAAACCGCTTCGCTACGTCGTTGTTACCCACCACCACGACGATCACCTCGGCGGCCTCGGGGGAATTGCCGGGCCGGGGACCACCGTCCTCGTCGCGCCTGGCCATCGACGGGCCGCGGCCCGGGCCCTGGCGGCCTCGCCGATCCCGGTCGGGCAGAGCCAGGGCCGGCCGGCGGTGATCGAGACCGTCGGCCGTTGGCGGGTCATCGCCGACTCGGTCCGCCGGATCGAGGTGTTCAACGTCGGCGACAACCCGCACACGACCGAGAATCTGATGGTTTGGCTTCCCGCCGAGCGAATCGTGTTTCAAGGGGACCTCTTCTATTTCGATCCTGACGGTCACTTCCCTCCCTCGGGCCGAGAGACGATGACCCGGTTCTTCGCTCGGTGGCTCGCCCGGCAAGGGATCGAGCCGACCGCGATCTACGGGGTCCACTACGCCGGCGCGGCGGGGCCCGATGCCATCCGACACGCGGGTCGGAACCCCTCCCCAGAACGCTGACGCGCCGGTCCGCGGACCCTTGGCCACCCTGGGCAATGGCCAGGTTTGGCGATAGCTTGCCTCCGTCCTCCAGCAACCCGTTCACCCGGCCGCCGAAGGAATTCATGTCGACTGGGGTTCTATTCGCTCTAATCTCCGCCCCGCTTGCCATCGCTCTCCCCGCCCAAGACCACGCCCCGCCCGAGCTCCGAGTCCTTCGACTGGCGCCCGGCACCGCGGTTGCGATCGACGGTCAGCTCGGTGAGCCGTTCTGGAAAGAGGCCTCCGCCGCGGCCGACTTCCGCCAGCGCGAGCCGGTGCTTGGCGCGGCGGCTTCGGAGCCAACCGAGGTCCGCATCGCCATCGATGACCACGCGATCTACGTCGCGGTGCTGGCCCGCGACTCCCGGCCGGATCAAGTCGTCGCCCGGATCCTCCAACGCGACCAGCTCGTTCGGGTCAGCGACTTCGAGCCTGGCCTCCAGTATCGGGGGGACGATGCCGTCGCCATCCTGCTCGACCCGCTCCACGATCGACGCTCGGCGTACGTGTTCGCCACCAACCCGAACGGCGCCGAGTTCGACGCCCTGGTGAGCAACGATGGCCGAGAGATGAACGCCGATTGGCGGGGTGTCTTCCGGGTCGCCTCGAGCCGCTCGAGCGAGGGATGGACCGCCGAGTTCGCGATTCCGCTCCGGTCGCTTCGCTACCCGGCCGACTCGACCGCGGTCTGGGGATTCAACGTGGTTCGCTATCTCGCCCGCGCCAACGAGGAATCGCTATGGACCTCGTGGGGACGGAATCCCGAGGGCTTCCACCGGGTCAGCAACGCCGGTCACCTGATCGGAATCGGTCGGCTCCCCCGCCCCGGGCTCAACCTCGAGGTCAAGCCGTATCTGCTGGCCGGCGGAAGTCGCGAGGTCAGCGACGCCACCACCGCCGACGACGGCCGGCTCGAGGCGGGGCTCGATCTCAAGACGGAGGTCGCGCCCGGCCTGCTCCTCGACCTCACCGTCAACACCGATTTCGCCCAGGCCGAGGTCGACGATGAACGGATCAACCTAACCCGGTTCGGCCTCTTCTTTCCCGAGAAGCGGGACTTCTTCCTCGAGAACGCCGGCATCTTCGAGTTCGGGATTCGGGGCGATTTCGAGCCGCCCCCATTCCTGATGTTCTTCTCCCGCCGGATCGGCGTCGCCGACGACGGCCCGGTGCCGTTGCTGGGCGGCCTCCGCCTAACGGGGCGGGCTGGCCGCCAGTCGATCGGCGTCCTCAACGTGGTGACCGAGCCCGCGTTCGGCCAGCCTCGGCAAAACCATGCCGTGGTGCGGGTCAAGCGCGACTTCAGCACCGGCGGATACCTTGGCGCGATGGCCACCGATCAGCGCTCCGGAGACGACTGGAACACCGCCGGCGGCGTCGATTTCCTGGTCCGACCTACCCCGTCGCTCGTGCTGTCCGGCTACGCCGCCGGCACGGCGGCCCGGGACGCTCGGTCCGGGTTCTCGAGCCGAATCCACGGCCAATACAAGACCGACCGGTTCGGTGCCGAGCTGGCGCACCTCTACGTGGACCGCCACGCCAGGACGGACCTCGGGTTCGTCACCCGCACCGATATCCACCGGGCCGACGCCAGCGTCCAATTCTCGCCGCGCCCCAAGGTGCTGGGGCTGCGCCGTCTCGACCTTTACATGTTCGGGCAGCTGATCACCGACGGCGGCGGGACCGTCCAGGACTGGACCGTATCGCCCAACATCAATCCGGAGTGGGAATCGGGCGAGTCGATCTTCGCCTGGTACACCCGCGGGTCGACTCGATTGGAGGAGGGCTTCCTGGTCTCGGACTCGGTCGCTGTTCCGGCCGGGACGTTCGACACGTGGTCGGTCAACTGGTTCGCGAGGACCAGCTCCCGCCGGCCGATCGTGTTCCGGACCAACGCCATGCTCCAGGGGACCTACGGTGGGACGATCCATTCGTTCGGCGGCGAAGTCGCGGCGGCGCCGTCGCCGAACCTCGGGATGGCGTTGCAGGTCAACCGCAACATCGTCGATCTGCCAGGGGGGAAGTTCACCGCCGACCTCGCCACCCTGCGACTCACCGTCGCCGCCTCGACCAAGTTGGTCGCCAATACCCTGCTCCAATACAACGCCTTCGAGCGGGATCTCGGGCTCAACCTCCGGATCGGCTACGCCTTTCGCCCCGGCAGCGACCTCTTTCTGGTCTTCAATGAGCGCCGCGGCGACCCGACCGGTCTCTGGGCGCCGCGGGAGCGGGCCGGGTTGGTCAAGCTCACCTTTCTCTCCCGACTGTAGCGGTCGCTACATCATCAAGTCGCCGCCGTTGATGTCGAACGACGCGCCGGTGATGTATCCCGCGGCCTCGGACGCGGCGAAGCAGATCAGGTCGGCCACCTCGCGCGCGGTGCCGAGCCTCGGCACCGGATAACTGGCGGCGTACTGCTCGAGCCGCTCGATGGTGGCGTTCTCCCTGGTCAGCTCGGTGTCGATCATTCCCGGACAGACCGCGTTCACGGTGATGCCGTACTTTCCCAGCTCCTTGGCGGCAGCGCGGGTAAGCCCGAGGAGCCCAGTCTTCGAGGCGGTGTAGTGGGCGCCGCCGAGGGTGCTGACCATGCGGCCAGCGGTCGAGGAGATATTGACGATCCGGCCGTAGCGCTGGGCCTTCATGATCGGCACGGCCGCCTGCGTCAGGAGGAAGGGCGCCGTCATGTTGATCTCGAGCGCCTCGCGCCATTCCTCGGCGGTCAGCTGCTCGAAACGGGTCCCGCGGGCGTGAGCGGCGTTGTTGACCAGGATGTCGAGTCGCCCGAAGTGGTCCGCGGCCCGGGCCACGATCGTTTCGGGCACGCCCGCGGCGGCCACGTCGCCCGGCACCGCGAAGGCGCCGAGCTCCCGGGCCACCGCCTCGGCGCGGGCGTGGTCTCGGACGTTGACGGCGACCTTGGCGCCCCGCTCGATCAAGCGGACGGCGGCCGCCCGGCCGAGGCCGCGGGAGGCGCCGGTGATGAGAGCCACCCGGCCGGCGAAATCCTGAGGATCGGTGGTCATCGAGTCGCGGGGTCGATCCGGGCTGCCGCATCGGTTTCGGCGGACGACGAGGCTGAGCGAAGACGGAGCGCGCGGAGCCAGGCCGCAGCCCGCGCCAACCGATTCGCCGTCCCGGGGGCCACTGGGTTCCGCGGCACTGGCGGGTCTCCAAGGGCCACCGGGGCTGGCTCCGTCGTTTCGGCCGGCGGCCGATTCCCGGCCTCCTCGAGGTTCCGCAGTCGCTGCAGCTGGCACCTCAGGGCCGGATTCATCGGCTGGCCTCGGCTGGAAGGTCCCACCGCCGGGCGCGGGCGGCGAGGGTACGGGCCGGAATCAGGGTCATCATGGCGGGACGAAATGTACTCGCCGCCGCGGGGCCCGGTACTGCTGCGCTGGTCAGCATGAGAGACCCTGCTTGACCGCCAGTCGGTCGAGCAGGGTCGGGTTTGGTCGATCCGTTGCCCGGCTCACGATGACCGCGCCGGTGCCGCTGGCTACGTTCGCGTCACGGAAGTCTCCGGAGAATCAGGGACGCACCATCGGCGTAGTGACCGTCGAATTCCGGCGAGACCGCGTCGTTGACGACGTCCTCGCCCGCGAAGAGGAGCACGACGACGTAGCGCGTCGTGGGCGGCAACGTGATCGAGCCGGTCACCGTTTCCCAGGTCGCGGGGTCGGCGTCGCTGGTCAGGTCGAATCGCCGATCGATGAGCGCGGTCCGGGGGTTCCAGGACTCGGGGAAGGACGCGGGGGTGCCGGCGAAGGCCAGCAGATTCAACGAAAACAACCGGTCGGAGCTTGCCGATCGGGGCGCCCGATTGAAGAAAGCTCGACCGTCGACCGCCACCTTCCCCGCGTCGATGTCGGTGGCCAGGGGGGTCAGGTCGATGATCTGAAACAGCTCGGAGGAGGCCGTGTTGAGGCTCGCCGTGGCCGTCGCGGTCGCCAAGAAGCTGAGGATCCGACCACCCGCGGGAGAGGCCGGCACGCCGGTGGGTGGTGGGATGGCGTCGGTCAGGTCTCCTCGCCAATAGCCGGCCCCGTCGGGCAACGGGCCTGCCGTCACTGCCGACTCGAAGCCCGGATTGATCAAGAGGTTGGTGCCGAACGGCAGCGGCGAGGGCAGCACGAACTCGGCAATGATATCGAACGTCACATCGGGGCCGTCCTGGAAACTCAAGCTGCAGGCCGTTGCGCTGCCACATTGACCGCCCCATCGGGCAAACGTGGAGGTCGGCGCCGGAGCCGCCGTCAGGCTGAACCCGCCGCCACCACCGCCGTCATCGAAGACGATTGTGCAGGAGCTGTTGGCGGGGACGTCGCATCCCGCTCCGGTACCGGACCCCATGAGAACCACACTCGGGGCCTCGACCCGACCTGAACCCGACCCGGGGTTCGAGACTCTGACCGTTATTTCCTGGATCGTGGTGCCCGCCATGCTGCTGCAGCCGGTTGCCAGGGCCAACAGCCCCCAGCTCGCCAGGTGACGGCGGCGCGCCGAACGGGGATGACTGGGAGGTCGCATTGGCTGTCTCCTCACTGTTATTGGCGCCCGAGGCGCACGCCGACCACGAGCGGCAGATGGCTGTGCCCGCTCCCGGGAATCGCGGTGTAGCGGGCCTCGGCGAACACGCCTAACGACCCCGCCCGAACCGACACTCCGCCGCCGCCGCCGAACGTGACCCCGCTGTCGGTCTCGGAGAAGCCTGCCCCACCGCCCTCGCCGGGAATGTTGTAGGAACTCGAGTACTTGACCGACGAGAAGCCGACCCCGCCGACCAGATAGGGCCGGACCTTCGCCTCGCGCTTGCCGAGCCGGTAAAGCAGGTCGGCGTTCACGGACCGTGGCTTGCTGGTGCCGCTCGAGACGGCAGTCGACCCGCCGCTTTCCTTGAAGGAGCCATAGGTCAGCTGGCCCCGGATTTCGATCGGTCGGTTCCCGAGGGTGACACCCACCCCAGCCGTCAGGTCCCAACCGGTGCCAAAGCCATCACCGAATTCACCGACCGGCACCGCCGGCCCGAGGCCGATCATGCCGAAGACCCGCCGCTCCTGAGCAGTGGCGGTGGTCGCCGCGTACCCCAACGCCACCAAGGTGAAGATTCCGATTCGAGTCGCGGTGTCCATGGGTCCGTCTCCTGTGATGAGGTGGTCATTCCGTCGCGGTGGGCTTCGATCCAGCGTACCCCCAGGCGGTAAAGAGGCCCGAGAGTTCCTCCGGCGAGTGGAAGTGCCGTTTGTCGCCAGTGGCCAGGTTCTCGAGAACGCCGGACAGGATCACCGTGGCGCCCATCGCTTGGGCCCGAGCCTGGACCACGAAATAGCCGTGGCGGGTCAGTCCGGTGAGATTGGTGCTCGGCTCCGACATCCCGCTGCCTCCGCTGGCGTGGATCGAATCGCGAGGGCATTTTACGCAGGGGTCGCCATGGCCCCGTTAGTCGTGCGTTAACTCTTGATTCGGCAAGGAGTTCCGTTGGCCGATCGCTTCCAGCTCCTGACGCTTGGTCGGCTCGAACTAACGTGGGATGGCGCCCCCGTGCTGGTTCGGCGGCGCAAAGAGCTGGCCCTCCTCGCCTTCCTCTGTCGCCGGACGCCCCGGTCGGTGGATCGGGCCGTTGCTGCCTCGCTCCTGTGGGGGGATCGCGACGAGCGCAAGGCCCGGGTCTCCCTGCGACAGGCCATCTTCGATCTCCGAGCGGTCATCGGCGAGGGGTTGGCGGCGGACGCGACCACCCTTCGACTTGACCCCGCCGCGATCGGGATGGACGCCGTCGAGCTCGAGGCCGACGTCGCCCAGGGCCGCTTCGAGGCGGCGGTCGAGCGATGGCAGGGCCCGTTTCTCGACGGACTGGAGGATCTCGGCGACGATCGCTGGACCAGTTGGCTCGAGGGCGAACGGGGCCGGATCGTGGCGGCGGTCACCGGCGCCATCGACGCGCTGGCGGCCGAGGCGGAATCGCGGGGCGATCGGCCGGCGATGCGCCGGTGGGCCGAGCGACGTCTCGAGATCATCCCAGACGACGAATCGGACGTTAGGCAACTCGCGGCGTCTTCGCTGAGCCCGGTTGAGGCGCCGGAGCGGCCGATCGGTCGACCCGGGGTTCGGGGCCTGGTCTCGCCGGACCTGGTCGGTCGCGATCTGCTCCGGGCCGAGGTTCGCGCAGCCTGGGCGGAGGCCGGGGCCGGTGCGGGCCGGGTGGTCGTGATCGACGGGGCGGCGGGCCTGGGGAAGAGTCGGTTGCTCGAGCAGCTGGGCCGCGATCTCGATACCGGCATCGGCCAGGGGCTGGTGGCGTCGACCCGGGTGTTTCCGTCCCAGCGGGATCGGGCCGGCTCGGCGTTGCGGCCCTTGGTGGCATCGCTGGCCCCTCGGGCCAAGGGCTTCCTGGCGATGCCCCCGGAATTGCTCGCGGTGGCGGCCGCCGCCGTGCCGGAACTGGCCGAGCGATTCCCGAGCCTGCCGGCCGTGGAGGCCCCGGCCGCGCGTCGAGCGGAGGCGATTCGCCGCCTCCTGACGGAGGCCGCGGCCGAGCAGCCGCTGGCGTTGCTGGTCGACGATGCCCCCGACGCGGACCCGGAGAGCCTCGTCGTGTTCGCCGGGTTGCTCCGGGCTCCGGTGCCGGGGCTGCTCCTGATCCTCGCCGGGCGTCCCGACGGGTGGGCCGCCTCCCCGCTTGCCGTCGATCTCGGCCGCGCCGGGAGCGCGGTGCGGCGGATTGGCCTCGCGCCACTCTCCGAGGCCGAGACCAACGCGATGCTCGGTTCGATGGCGCCCTTCGATGCCACCGCCCAAGCCGCGCTGGCGGCTCGCCTGCATCGGGAGACGGGCGGCATTCCGGGGGTGATCCAGTCGGTCGTCACCCAGCTGGCGGAGTCGGGCCTGGCCGGGCCCGACGCCGATGGCCGGTGGGTCCTGGCGCGGGAGCTGGGCCCGTTACCGGTGGGTGCCGACCTTCGCGCGCTGGTGCGGGAGCACACGGCCCTGCTGCCGGACCCGAGCCGACAGCTGCTCGACCTGGCCGCGGTGTTGGGCCCCCAGTTCGAGGCCAGCCTCCTGGAGCGTTCGAGCCGGCTCGAACCGGCGGCCTACCAGCAAGCGTTAGGCGGGCTCGTGATCGGCCGCCACCTCCGGGAATCCGGGTCGCGGCCGGGCTGGCTCGAGTTCCCGAGCGAGGCGGTCCGCCGGGTCATCTACTACCAGCTCGCGCCCAGCAGCCGAGCCCGGCTCCACCAGCGGGCGGCTCGGGCGATCACTCCTGGCTCCGGTCCCGAAGCGGCGGCCGAATGGCGGCGTCATCGCGCGGCCGGGGGCGCCAGTCGGAGGCCGTGGGCCCTGGTGGCCGGTGCCGGCGTGCTGGTGGCCGCCCTCGCCGCCGTGATCGCGCTCCGGCCCTCGACCGCGCGCCAGGCGCCGGGCACCCCACTGCTCCTGGCGGACTTCGAGAACCTCACGGGCGACTCGCTCTTCAGCGGATCATTGGGTGCCGCCGCCCGGGTCGGGCTGCAGGAATCCCGGCACGTCTGGATCGTGCCCCGCAATCAAGTCGACGAGGCCCTCCGCCGAATGGGTCGGCGGGACACCGGAGTGGCGATTCGGGGCGACTTGGCCCGGGAGATCGCGATCCGCGAGAACGTGCCGCTGGTGTTGGAGATGTCGCTCGGCGGGGGCGGGACCGGCTACCTCCTCACGGCGCGGCTGGTCGACGCCAAGAGCGGTCGTGACCTGGAAAGCTTCGCGGCCCGGCCCCGAAGCGCCGACCAGGTCCTCGACGGGGTCGCCGGCCTCCTGGTAAAGGCGCGGCGCGCGTTAGGCGAGGCGCGGAGTCAGATCGCCGCCGGGGATTCGCTCCCTCGGGTGACGACCGGTTCGTTGGCGGCCCTCCAGCAGTTCGCTCTCGGCGGGATCGCGTGGGACCGACGAGACCGCGAGGTCGCGGCCCGCTATTGGCAGCGAGCCGTCGAGCTGGACTCGACGTTCGCCCTGGCCCACGCTCGGCTCGGGCAATATCACCTCCAGATCCGGAACGATCGGCCGGCGGCCCTGGCGAGCCTCGAGCGCGCTGGGCGCTTCCTGGATCGCCTCACCGAACGGGAACGCCTCGCGGTGGTGGAGACCCGGGCCATCATCGAGGAGAACTACGACGCCGCGCTCGACGCGTCGCGGATGCTGGCACAGCGGTATCCGACCCCGGCGAGCTGGTCGAGCTACGGCACGACCCTGCTGCGGGCCGGGTACTGCCTCCCGGCCATCACCATGTTCCGACGGGCGATCGCCCTGCGGCGGCGAGACGTCGGCACCTGGATCAACCTGGCCACTTGCTACCAGGCGGTCGATAGCGCTCCCGAGGCCGTGAACGCCTATCATGAGGCGGCGCGGATCGATTCGCTGGCGCTCTACAGCGAGAACATCAATCAGGAATATGGCTCGGTGCTGGTGCGACTGGGGCAGATTGCAGCCGCCGAGTCGGTCTTTCGAAAGATGGTCGCCCTTGGTGGCGACGCCCGAGGTCTTCGATCACTCGGCTACCTCGCGATGTATCGGGGGCGCTATCGCGAGGCGATCGGTCTCTTCGACCAATCAGCCGCGAGATACCGGGGGTTCGGCAACCCGCTTTCGGTGCTCCGAAACCAGCTGTTGGCCGCCCAGGCGGCCTTGGGCCTCGCTGAGGTCGGTCAGGCGCGGACTCGCCTCGACGAGGTGCCGGCGCTCGCCCGCGGGATCAACCTGCAGACGCCGTACTACGCGCGAATCGGCGCGGTCCATCTCCAACTCGGGGATCTCGAGGGTGCCCGCCGGTGGCAGTCATCCCTCCAGCAAGCGATGCTCGCGGGCAACTCCGCCGATAGCGTCGATCTCAAGTTGCTGCTGGCTCGAATTGGCAACGCGATGGGCCGGCCGCGAGAAGCGCTCGCCGCCCTGGCCGCGACGCCGCGGCGGAACCAGCGCGGTTTCGCGGAGTTCCATGCGGTCCGCGGCGACGCCTATCGTCTGCTCGGACGTCCGGATTCGGCGTTGGCCGAATGGCAAACGGCTCGGACGGAGTGGACCTGGGGCTTCGAGGTGCAGGAGGAGTGGAATCGGTTGCCGCTCGAGATGGCGGAGGCGTCGTTGGCGTTAGGGGATACCGCGGGGGCCCGAGCGGGTTTCAACTCGGTGATCGATCTCCGGCGGGAGGGCGATTCAGCCGGGGTTCTCGTCCGGCGGGCCCGGGAGTGGCTGACGCGCCTCGAGCCGCGGCGGGAGTAGGAGCACCCGCGGCCCCGAGGCCTTGCTCGCACGAGGCCCCCCCCCCGAACTTGGTCGGCGGAACCCCAGCCTCCGGACGGCCGATGCCACCCGACGACCTCCAGCGTACCCTGCCCCGAGCCGCCTACCAGTCGGAAGCGACCTTCGCCGCCGAGTCGGAGTTGATCTTCGCTCGAGAGTGGGTGCTGGCCGCCCGCGCGGAGAGCCTCCCGTCGCCCGGTGACTACCTCCACCTGACGATCGCGGGAGAGTCACTCCTCCTGGTACGGGGTGCTGACGATCGCCTCCGGGCCTTCCACAACCTCTGCCGGCATCGCGGTTGCGAGCTGGTGCTGACATCGCCGGGGGCGCCGCCGACTGCCGCCTCTGGGCGGCCCGACGGGACGTTAGGCCGCGCCATCCGCTGTCCCTATCACTCGTGGACCTACTCGCTCGAGGGCGACCTTCGGGCCGCGCCTCATCTCGAGGATCAGGTCGCCGATTGTCGCGACCAGTTCTCACTCTACCAGGCCGGCGTCGCCGAGTGGGGAGGCTTCGTCTTCATCCACCTCGACCCCGTGAACGCGGCGGCCCGCGGCCACACGCTCGCGGCCCAGATCGGACCGGCGCAGTCGCGGATCCGAAACTACCCCCTGGCCGACCTCCGGATCGCCCGGCGGGTGGTCTACGAGGTGGCCGCCAACTGGAAGGTGATCCTCGAGAACTACAATGAGTGCTATCACTGTGCGTTCGTTCACCCCGAGCTGTGCCGGGTGGTCCCGGCTTTCCGCCAGAACGGAGGTGCCGGACTCGACTGGGAGCATGGGGTGCCTCATCGCGACGGCGCGGTCACGTTCACCTTCAGCGGAACGACGACGCGAGCGGCCTTCCCAGGCCTCGACGAGCAGGAGCAAGTCCGTCACAAGGGAGAGTTGATCTATCCCAACATGATGATCTCACTCTCGATGGATCACGTCGCGGTGTTCACGCTGGTGCCCCGTTCGCCGGACCAGACCACCGTCATCACCGATTTTCTCTTTCACCCGACCGAAATCGCCAAGCCCGACTTCGATCCAGCCGACGCCGTCGATTTCTGGGATCTGACGAATCGTCAGGATTGGGCGATCTGCGAGGCGGTCCAACGAGGGATGCGGTCGCGTCGATTCGAACACGGCTACTACGCCCCGATGGAGAGCGCCAGCCTCGACATCCGCGACTACGTCGGCGCTCGGCTCGGGCCCCGATTCGATGGCGCTCCCTGATGCGGCGCGAATACCAGTACATCGTTCTCGGCCTTGGCGGGCTCGGCAGCGCCGCGGCGTACTGGTTGGCCCGGCGGGTGGGCCAAGACGTCCTCGGCTTGGAGCAGTTCGAGCTCGGCCACGTTCGGGGCGAATCGGAGGACCACTCCCGGATCATCCGCCTGTCATATCACACGCCGGGTTACGTCGCGTTGGCCAAACGTGCCTATGAGAGCTGGCGCCTGGTCGAAGCCGAGGCCGCGGCGTCGTTGATCGACACCACCGGAGGGCTCGACCTGGCACCACCGAACGGCGCGATCCCGCTCGCCCCGTACCGCGACAGCCTCGACGCCGCCGGGGTGCCCTACCAGTGGCTGTCGGCGGGCGAGATCATGGACCGATGGCCCCAATTCCGGCTCGGCGATGATGTCCAAGGGCTATTCCAGGAGCACGGCGGGCTTCTCAAGGCGTCGCTGGCCAACGCGGCGCACCGGCGGCTCGCCCGCGAGCACGGCGCCACCCTGATCGAGGCAGCACCGGTCACCGCGATCCGGACCCGCGGCGAGGAGATCGACGTGGCAACCGCTGACGCGACGTACCGGTGCCGCCGGTTGATCATCGCCGCCGGCCCCTGGTCCAACCAGGCGCTCCGGCACCTTGGCCTCGAGCTTCCCCTCCAAGTCACTCGCGAGCAGGTCACCTACTACGCGGCGGCTGACCTCGACCGATTCCGGCCCAACCGCTTTCCGGTGTGGATCTGGATGGACGATCCGTGTTACTACGGACTCCCGGTCTTCGGCGAGCCTGGGGTCAAGGTCGGCCAAGACGTCGGCGGCAAGGTGACCACCGCTGACGGTCGGGATTTCGAGCCGGATCCCGAGTATTCGGCCCGGGTGGAGGTGTTCTTGCGCCAGTACCTGCCGAGCGCCCTCGGGCCGGCCCGGCTGGTCAGGACTTGCCTCTACACGCTCACCCCCGACCGCGATTTCGTGATCGACGCCGTTCCCGGGGCGCCGAACGTGCAGGTGGCGATCGGCGCGGGCCACGCGTTCAAGTTCGCCTCCGTGATCGGCCGGATCCTCGCCGAGCTGGCGATCGATCGCGTCACCCCGTCGGACCTGGCGCCGTTTAGAATCGATCGCCCGATCCTCCGAAGCACCAATCCACCGGTGAGCTACTTGGTCTGATGGATGATCGAGCGGTCGGTCCGAATCCACAGCCAGGGTACCGCGGCGAGAACGGCGAACACCGCGCCGGTCGAGATCGCCACGACCCACCCGAATGAGCTCGCGAGGAGCGGCACCAGGAGCGCCCCGACCCCACCGACCACGTTGCCCCCGGTGTTGAGGACGCCCGTCGCGGCAGGGGCGTGGGGTCCCGCGACTCGCATCGTCGCGGTCCAGTAGGCCGCGTCTGACAGTTGGACGAAACCGAAACTGAGGGACAAGAGCACGACCGCCGCCCCAGCGCTTTCGGCCAGCGCGCCCGCCACGAGGAACGGGGCCGACACCAGCGAGCTGCAGCCGACGATGGCGCCGAAGCCAATCCGGGGCCCGAATCTTCTCACCAGGCGATCGCAGAGGATTCCACCGAGCGTCGCGGCGATTGCGCCCACGATCCACTGGGCACCTACGAAGGTCCCCCCGGCCTGTGCCGGCAGCTTGCGGACCTCCGTGAGGTAGTAGAAGAACCAGTTGAAGAACAGATAGTAGACGTAGTTGAGGCAGAAATAGCTGAAAGCGATCGACAGGACGTCGCGATGGAGCAGAACCGTCCGCAGTCCGGAGCCGGTCGACGGCGTGGAATCGCCCTCGCTCTTGATCAACGCCAACTCGGCGGGTGACACCCCCGCGTGGTCGGCCGGGTCGTCGCGAAAGTACCACCACCAGGCGGCGGCGAGCAGGACCGCCGCGGGCGCCGTGACCAGCAGCCCCAACCGCCACCCGAACGCGCCGATCAGCCAGGCGAGAAACGGGCCGGCGATCGCGGAGCCCAGCGTGAGGCCCGTGGTGCTGAGTCCATTCGGTAAGCCCCAGCTCGAGCGCGGAAACCACCGCGTCACGACGCTCCCGCTGGTGAGGGGATAGAGCGGAGCTTGGAGGGCTCCCTGCAGCACTCGAACCACGATCAAGAGGGTAACGATCGCCGCCGTCGGTAAAAGCCGTGGCCCGGGAACCAGCACCAGGACGGCGGTCACCACCCCCCACCCGGCGATGGTCCAGGCAAGCCCGCGGCGAGCCCCGACGAACTCGCCGAAGATCCCGCCCGGGATCTGGAGCAGGCCATAGCTCCAGGCGAAGGCGGCCAGGACCATGCCGAGCTGGGCGGTCGACAGCCCGTATTCGGCCGCCATCGCGGTCCCCGCGATCGAGACGTTGATCCGATAGAGGTACGCGATGGCGCTGGCGAGAACCAACAGGCCGAGAACTTTCCACCGAACCGAAGTCATGCTGGTGGCAGTCATGCTATTGATGGTCTCTTGGGAACGCCCGTTCCCAGGTCTTCTCGCGGAGCAAGGTCCCGTCGCGGTAGAGCCGCCGGACGTGGCGATAGTGGAACGCCTGTCGATCGCTTCGGAGCACGACGTTCACTTCCCAGCGCAGGGTCCGATCGGGGAGGATCACGGTGGTACTGTAGTCACCCCGCACCGTGGTCGAATCGGGCCGGCTCTCGCTGGTCTGGTGTACGATCGTTTCGGTATTGCGCTCCTCGCCCCAGGGAAACCGACCGGCGCTGGTACTCGTCGCCGTGACCGTGGCCGAGCCGGTCGCGGGATTGCGATCGACCGACGAGATCTCGCCGTAACCGGAGGTCGTCCCCAGATCGATGGCGGCGTAACCCGGGAGGGTGTCGCTGTCGGCCTCGATCGGAAGAAACCGAACCGGCAGACCGGGGCCGGCCGGGACCACCGGCAGGGACAGCCGAGTCGTCCCGGCGCCGAGGTGGAGGTCGGTGATCATCGGATCGGGTGTCGGCCAGATCATCGGCCATTGGGCGTTGCTCACCGCCAGCCGGAGCCGATGCCCTTTGGGGACGACCCAGGAAGTGAAGTGCATCTCGATCTCGAGCGGAAACGGCCGCCCCGGCTCGATCGCCTCGGGGGCTCGGGCCGAGCGACGGTGAGCCCCGTTCTGACCGGCGCCGGTGATCAGGGTGACGGTTCCATCGGGAGCCACGTCGCTCAAGCGGACGAACCAGTGGGCCAGCGGCACGTCGGCCGCGACCCGAAGGAGGGCCCGCGGCAGCCCGAGAATCTCCAGGTCGGCGCCGAGCGGCTCGGTCTGGTAGACCAGACTGAAGGCGTCGGTCGGCCGCTGGTCGGGAGCCACGTCGCCGAACCACATCACCGGGCCGCCGGCCTCGACCCCCGTGGTGGGATGGTAGCGGAGCCGGGCGACGGTGTCCGGCGGCGGCGCGGCGGCGAGCCCGCCGGTCGGGGTGGGAAAGAGCACCGAGTCACGGATCCGCGGGATCGGCCAGCCCGGCTCGCCCCGCCAGGCACCGGGCGCCTCCTCGAGATAGGGACCAGGCGGGTGCCACTGCCTAACGTAGACCGCCAGCCGGGGCTCGGTCATGATGCCGGTGTCGCGCCCCTTGAGCCAGTGGTCGAACCAGCGAACCGCCTCGTGGCGCCACTCGATGCCCGGCTTGGGATAGGGCGAATCCGGAAAGGTGTGATTCCAGGCCCCGACGATCGCCTTGACCGGGGCCTTCTGGTGCTGGAGCATCCGGGGAATCGCGTCGCGGTAACCGTCGTACCAGCCGCCGATCAGGAAGGTGGGGATCGCGATCGCGTCGTAGCGGGTCTTGAGCGAGCCGCGATCCCAGAACGGCCCGTCCCGTTGCTGCGCCTTATAGGTCAGCATCCACGGGGGCTGGTCGAACCGCTCGGCGAAGTACCGGCCGTCGATCCGGAAGTCGGGCGCGCCGGGCATCGCGTTGGACAGGTCCTGGCTCATCTCCCAGGAATCGACGTGCAGCATCCCGTCCATGAAGTGGACGTCGTCCTGATAGAGGTCGTCGGTGGCGTCGACGGCGATGATCGCCTTGAGCGCGGGGGGCCGTCGCATCGCCAGCTGGATCGAGTTGAAGCCACCCCACGAGATCCCGAACATCCCGACGCTGCCGGTGGAGAACGGCTGCCGAGCCAGCCAGGCGATGACCGCCTCGCCGTCCTGCTGCTCGATCTCGCTGTACTCGTGGGGGATCAGGGTGCCTTCGCTGGTGCCGGTGCCGCGGATGTCGACGCGGGCCACGATGTAGCCACGCCGGACGAAGTAGGCGTACAGGGGGAACCGGCTACCCCGTCCGTCGGCTTTTCGGTAAGGGAGGTACTCGAGGAGGACCGGGTACTGGCCGGCGGCGCCGGCGCCGGTGGGGCGCCAGAGATCGACCGAGAGCCGGACCCCGTCGGGCATCGGGATCCAGGTTTCTTCGAGCGTCACCCCGGTTGCTCGAGGCGGCGCGGTGGCGGCGCGAGACTGGGCCCGCCCGGATGCCGCCGATGTCAGGGCGATCGCGACCAGAACGGCCACACCGCCAGTCGCCCTGACGGCGAGGTTGATCCCATTGATGGCACCCTCGCAACGGAGAAGAGAACGGACGGCACGCCGATCGGTAAGTCGCCGACGGCTCAACGTCACCGAGGGCCTTACGGTTTCTCCCCTTTGCGCCGCTCTTCGTCTCTCGCCCCGCTCAACACGTTCGCCATGGCGTAGTTGCCCTCGTGGCAGGCGTACTCGAAGATCCGGTCGTCGAGCCGGCGCAAGGGCACTTCGCCGCCCCAGGGCTCGGCGAAGCTGGCGGAATCCTCGACGACGAACCGGTAGAGCAAGGTGCGGTGGTCGATCCGGCTGAGCCGCTCGACCACCCGCATCGCGCTGGTGGCGCCGAAGAACGTCGCCGCCTGCGCCGGATGAATGTTGACGGTCTCGATCACCAGCGTATCGGCGATCCACCGGCCCCGGGAGTCCCCCATGTATCGCGACGGAAGGCGGGGCCCGTCGCCCATCGGGATGATCCGGGTGTCGTGGACCATCTCGGTGAGGATCGCCACGTGGTCCTTGGTCTGGACGATGGTGTAGTTGTTGTTGTAGAAATAGTTGGGGAGCATGGGCGGGCCCGCGTTCGAGCCGAACGAGAGGATGCACCGTTCGGCCAGCGGGCGGGACTCCGGATTTGAATAGTCGGTGAACTGGTTGAAGACGGCCGCCAGCCGGGCCCGGGCCGCCGGCAGCGACGGGACTCGGCCATTGGCTGGACGGGTGACGAGCGAGGCGCGAGCCTCGCCGTTGATCACCGCGATCCGGTCGCCGCCGTCGATGAAGAAGATGTTGTACCCTCCCGTGCCGCCCGCGGCCGCGTCGAACTGGGGGTCCCCGATCGAGACGCCGCCCTTGGGTGGCGCGGGCCGGTTGGGGTCGCTCGGCAGGTTCAACGAGTCGTTTCGGGCCTGCCGGCGGCCCTCCAGCGCGGCGACCTCAGCCGCCGTGAGAATCAGGCCGCGCCCCGCCGGGCGCTCGATCGGGGTGAGCGTCGCGTTGGTCCAGTTGCCCTGGAAGTCCGGCCGCCCGTCTGGGGTCCGAGGACCACCGCGGGCCCGCGGTTGCGCGAGGCCCGATGTGGCCGCGAGCAGCACGGCGCCGGCGATCAAAACCACGAGTCGATTCGGCATGGAGCCTCCGCAGTGTTCTGGGTGCGACGGGTAGATGGTCGGGACGCGTCTCGGCGCTCGCCAATCCCTGAGTGCCGCGCGGCCAGGGCCGAGGCGAAAGCTACCTCTCGGTGAGCCATCCCCGCCATGGAGTGCCGCTTGATCGCCAACTGGTTCGGGCTCTGGTCTCATCGCCCTGCACGCGTGCCATACCTACACCAGGCTGAGAATCTACTCCCCGGCCGTCAGGCGGTAACCTCGTCGATGCAATCGACCAGCGGCAGCACCTCGATGCGCTTGTCGAGCGAGTACCGCTTCTTGCCAGGATACACCACCAGCAATCGGTGCAGCTTGAGGTCCGCCAGGGCGGCCGCCATCGCCGGCGTCTTGGCCGGCGCGTCCGCCCGCCTGATCTCGATGCCGACCCGTCGCCCCTCGAGGTTGAGCAACAGGTCCAGCTCGACGCTGGATTGGGTTCGCCAATAATACGGCCTCACCTGCGGAAGGCGGCTCAGGATCTGCTCGAGCACGAAGCCCTCCCACGAGCCTCCCATCTTGGGGTGTCGCTCGAGCTGACGCGAATCGCCGATCCCGAGGAGCGAATGGAGGAGGCCGGTGTCGCGGACGTACACCTTGGGCGCCTTGACCTGGCGCTTGGAGAGATTCTCGAACCAAGGCTCGAGGACTCGAACGACCAACGCCCCGGCGAGCGTATCGAGATGGCGCCGCACGGTGGTATGGGCCTCGCCGAGAGACCGCCCGATCTCCGACCCGTTCCAGATGCCGCCCGAGTAGTGGGCAACCATGCTCCAGAACCGCCGCATCGTGGCGGCCGGCACCCGGGCGCCAAGCTGGGCCAGGTCGCGCTCGAGGAAGGTGCGGATGAAGTCCTCCCGCCACGCGACGCTGTCCGGTCCCGACCGAACGAGGTAGGCGCGGGGAAATCCACCTCTGAGCCAAAGCCGATGCTGCTCACCGGGGCCGACCTCATCGAGGGTGAATCCGCCCATTTCGACGAAGGCCACTCGGCCGGCCAACGACTCCGATCCCTGTCGGAGGAGATCGGGCGAGGCGCTGCCCAAGAGGAGAAACTTCGCCCGGGCGGGTCGTCGGTCCAGTAACACTCGGAGGACCGGGAAGAGGTCGGGGCGGCGCTGGACCTCATCGATGACCACCAGCCCCCTCAAGGGCTCGAGCGTGGTCATCGGCTGGTCGAGGCTCGCCAAGTCGGCGGGGTCTTCGAGATCGAGGTAGGTTGCCGGCATCTCCTTGGCGAGGCCCCGAGCGATCGTGCTCTTGCCGCACTGGCGGGGCCCCACCAAGGCGACGGCCGGGTTGGCCCGGAGCCGGGAGCGGATCAAGGTGGTGATGGTCGACCGCGAAATCATGCTATGTATATTGAGCGGTAAACGCTCAATATGCAAGGCACAAACTAAACGGGCTCCGACAAGCGGCCGCCGGCCGCAGGCCCGCCGCCGATCCTTCGTCCCGGTAGGCCGGTGGTTTGCGGCTAAGCGTTGACGCCGCGACCCCGGGTGCCGTCCGTCGGCCTGACAATCCCCAACCGCTTCATCCGAGCCTCCAAGGTCGTCGACTTGAGGCCCAGAATCGCCGCCGCCCCCCGGTCACCGCTCACCCGCCAACCGGTCTGCTCGAGCACCTTCAGGATGTGGCGTCGCTCGGCGTCATCGAGGGTGGTTGGATCATCGCCCTCGACCGTCGAGTCCGGCGTCGATCGCGGCATCCAGTCGCCCACCTCGAGCACCGGGCCATGGCTCAGGATGACGCCTCGCTCGAGGACATGCTCCAGCTCGCGGACGTTGCCGGGCCAGGAGTAGCGCTCGAGCAACGCCATGCTCGACGGCGAAACACTCTCGACCCGGCGCCCCATGGCCTTGCCGTGCTTTCGCAGGAAGTGACTCACCAGGAGCGGGATGTCCTCCGGCCGATCGCGCAATGCCGGTAACACCAGCGGGAAGACGTTGAGGCGGTAGTAGAGATCCGCCCGGAATCGGCCTTCGCGCACCTCGGCCTGGAGGTCGCGATTGGTGGCCGCGATGATCCGGACGTTGACCCGCTGCGTCTTGGTGCTGCCGAGCCGCTCGAACTCCCCCTCTTGAAGCACCCGGAGCAATTTGGTTTGGAGATCGAGGGGAATCTCTCCGACCTCGTCGAGGAAGAGGGTCCCTCGATCGGCCAGCTCGAATCGGCCGATTTTTCGCATCAAGGCACCGGTAAACGCCCCCCGCTCGTGACCGAACAGCTCGCTCTCGATCAAGCCGGCCGGAATGGCCGCGCAGTTGACCTTGACCAGCACGCCGTCCTTTCGATGGCTCGCGCCGTGGATCGCTCGGGCCGCGAGCTCCTTGCCGGTCCCGGTTTCGCCCATGATCAGCACCGTGGCGTCGGTCGCGGCCACTTTGTCGATTGCCCGAAGGGTCTTGTTGATCGCCGCCGAGGTGCCGATGATCTCCTTGAAATCGTGGGCCGTCTTGATCTCGTCCTTGAGGTAGGCGTTCTGCGCCTCGAGCCGATCCTTCTCCTGCTCCATCAATACCCGCTCGGTGATGTCGACGAACATGGTGCGGGTGAATTGCCCTGACGGATCGGGCTTCGACCACCACTGAATCCAGAGCGGGGCGCCGTTGCGCCGTCGCAGCTCGAGCACCACGCCGCTGGTGGCGGTGCCCCGTCCCACCGACGCCAACGCCTCCTGCAGCCGCCGCTGGGCATCGGGCGTATCGGGCACGAACGTGCTCCCATAGGTCCCGTCCACCTGGTCGGGGGTGATACCAAGGGCCCGCATCGCGGCGCGGTTGGCCCGGAGAAAACGGGTATCGAGGCCCTCATGGACGTAGGCGATCGGCGCCTCGTCGAAGAGGTCGCGGAACCGCTCCTCGCTGGCCGCGAGCGCCTCGATGCCATCCCGGCGGAGCTGCTCGTGCGCCAAACAATTGTCCAGCGCGACGGCCACCGCGCCCGCGACCTGCTCGAGAAAGGCCCGACTCAGATGGGCATAGGCCCCCTCGGCGGCCGCCATGAAGAACAGGGCACCGATCGAGCGGCCACCGCTCACCAACGGGAGCGCGACCAGCGACTCCATCCCAAAGCCCGACATCACCTCGAAGGTCACCGGAAACCGCTCCCGGAGCTCTCTCCGCGACGAGGCCAGGTACCACTCTTGGCGCTGGAGCACCGAATCGCAGGCGGTTCCCACCGCGGGGAGCACCGTCGGCTCGGTCGGCTCGCCCGAGAGGGGCCGATCCGAGAGAATGTGTCCCTGAAGCCGACCTCCCTCGATGGGGAGCTCGATCCCGAATCGCTCGGTCGGCACCAAGGTCTTGAGGCACTGCGCCAAGGCCCCGAACAACTCGTCCCGGTTCAGGTGGCGGCTGATCGCGCGGTTGATCTCCACCAACGACTGGAGCTCGAGGTTGGCTCGCTCCACCGCCCGGATGGCCTGGAGCCGCTCCAGCTCGGCGCCCGCTCGAGAGGCGAAAACCTTGATGGCGGCGAGCTGGTTGGCTTGGGGATGGAGGGGGCGGTCGTCCAGTACCGCGAGATGTCCCAGCACGTTGCCGCCGGCATCGCGGAGCGGCACGCCGATGTAGCCCTCGGCCGCCAGCGTGACCAGCTCTCGATCGTCGGGGAAGAGGGTCTGGACTCGTTCCGGGTAGGCGCAGACTTCGCCGCCGATGACGCCCTCACACGGCGTGCCGCGAAGCGGGTACGAGACATTGTCGCCGAAACCGGCATCTTGCCAGAACGCCAGGGTGCGCACCTGGGTCTTCTCGGCGTTGGTGCATTCGGCGACGAACGAGTATCGGACCCGGAGCGCGCGGGCGAGGTGCCGGGCGAGCACGTGAAAGAAGTCGACCCCGGTGGCCGAGGCCGTTTCCTCGGTGATCGCCTTCAGGATTTCGTCGGATTGCTGCCAGACGGTGACGTCCCGCGCGCACGCCAGCAGTCGTTCCGGCCGGCCATCCCGGCCGTTGATCGCGGTGACCGCCACGTCCCACCAGAGGCGCCGATCGGTGCGAGCGGTCGAGCAGCAGCCGACGAACCGACCCACCCCGCCGACTCGAGCGGCATCGGCCGCCTGTTCGGCGGTGGCTCGGTCGGTCCCCTGCCAGTAGTCGAGCCACGAGGCGCCAACCCGCGGACCCAATTCGCCGATCTCCAGCGCGTCCCTCCCGGCGGCGTTGACGAGAAGAAGCCGGGCGTCGAGGTCGAGCACGGCAACCCAATCACGACTGCTTTCGAGAAAGCGGTTGGTGAACTCTTCGTCGCCGCGGAGGGCGTTTTCGAGGGCGAGGGTCTCAGCCATGGCGCTGCCCCTAACGTTGTCTGCGCTCGGTAGCCAAACGAGTTTACCCCGCGCCGGTCGGGGGCGCAATGACCGGGCCCCCGCCCCTTGGCTGGCCTCGCGTTCGAGTCGGCTACAACTCGGTCAGCGGGCCGTAGGTCTCCGGCCTCCGGTCGCGGAAGAACTGCCACACGTTCCGGACCTCGCGGATCTGGTCCAAGTCCAGCTCGGCGGTGATCAACTCGGTCTGGTCCCGGCTGCCTTGGGCCACGAATCGGCCCCGCGGGTCGCAAAAATAGCTCTGACCGTAGAACTCGCCGATGTTCCAGGGGCCCTCGACCCCGACCCGGTTGATGGCCCCGACGAAGTAGGCGTTGGCCACCGCGTGGGCCGGCTGCTCGAGTTTCCAGAGATACTCGGACAGTCCCGCCACGGTGGCCGACGGATTGAAGACAATCTCCGCGCCGGCCAGGCCTAACGCCCGCGCGCCCTCGGGAAAGTGCCGGTCGTAGCAGATGTACACGCCGATCGTGGCGTACTGGGTTCGAAACACCGGGTAGCCGAGGTTGCCGGGCCTGAAGTAGTACTTCTCCCAGAATCCCGGGGCGGTGTGCGGGATGTGGTTCTTCCGGTACTTGCCGAGATAGCTGCCATCGGCGTCGATGACGGCCGCGGTGTTGTAGTAGACGCCGGTCCCCTCCACCTCGTAGAGCGGCACCACCAGAACCATGCGGTGCTTGCGGGCCAGGTCCTGCATCAGCCGGACGGTCGGCCCATCGGGAATGGCCTCGGTGGCGTCGTACCACCGGGTGGTCTGCTCGGCGCAGAAGTAGGGCCCGGTGAAGATCTCCTGCATGCAGAGGATTTGGACACCCGCGGCGCCGGCCCGGTCGATGATCTCGACGTGTTTGGTGAGGTTGGCTTCCCGGATGATCGGGAGCTTTTCGCCGGTGTCGCAGGCGTGGGAGGCCTGGATCAGGCCGCACTTCACGAGTCGGGACATGGGGCCCTCGGCTGAGCTAGGAAATCCGGGCGGAATGAGCCGCGGTGCGGCGCATCATCAGGTAGTAGGCCGCGCCACTGATGGCAAAGGTGACGAACCAGGCATACGAATAGAGCGCGTCGAAGAATCCGGGGTTGGGCACGACGCCCCCCGGCGTGGCGGCGGCCCGGACGAATCCGGGAATCACCGGCAGCACGCCGGCGACGAGGGCCCCGATCGCGGCCGGATTGACGCCGTTGCGATACCGATAGGCCCCGTGCTCCTGGAACAGGTCCTCGACCGAAAGTTGTTGGCGGCGGATGATCCAATAGTCGACGATCAGGATACCGCCCAGCGCGCCCATCAGGCTCGAATAGCCGAGGAGCCAGGTGAAGATGTAGGCGGCGGCGTCCGAGTAGAGGCGCCACGGCATCATCAGGACGCCGATCACCGCGGTGATCAGTCCGCCGGTCACGTAGCTGATCCGGCGCGGGCTCAGATTCGAGAAGTCGTTGGACGGCGAGACCACGTTGGCTGCCATGTTGGTGGTGAGCTGGGCCGCCAGCACGACCAGGGTGGCGAAGACGATCACGCCCCCGCCGCCGATTCGAGTCACCAGCACGACCGGGTCCCAGATCGCCTCACCGAAGATCACGATCGTGGCGCTGGTGACCGCGACCCCGATGAACGCGAAGGCGGTCATCGTGGTCGGGAGACCCAGAGCCTGCCCCAGCATCTGCGATCGCTGGTTCTTGGCGTATCTCGTGAAGTCCGGGATGTTGAGGCTCAAGGTGGCCCAATAGCCCACGTTGGCCGTGAGCGCCGCCGGAAAGATGGCCCAGAAATCGGCGGACCCGGTCTGGAGCCGCTGCGACTCGGCCAGGACGTGGCCGAGCCCCCCGCCGTTGGCCACCGCCCACCAGAGCAGCAGCGCCCCGCCGCCTAACAGCAGCGGCGCCGACCAGGTCTCCAGGATCTTGATGCCTTCGGTGCCTCGAAAGATGATGGCGACCTGGATCAGCCAGAACGCCGCGAAGGCCACCGCCTGGTGGATCGACACCGCGCCCCAGCCGGGCCACACGGCCAGCATCAGCTGGTCGAGGGCCAGCGCGCCGATCCAGGTCTGGATCCCGAACCAGCCGCAGGCCACCACGGCGCGGAGCAAGGCGGGGACGTTGGCGCCCCTGACCCCAAAGCTGGCGCGGCAGAGGACCGGGAAGCTGAGCCCGTACTTGGTGCCCGCATGCGCGTTCAAGATCATCGGGATCAGGACGATGACGTTGCCGAGCAGGATCGTGCCCATGGCCTGCCACCAGGCCATTCCTTGAGACATCAGGCCCGACGCGAGCGTATAGGTGGTGATCACCACGCTCATCCCGATCCACAGGGCCGCGATGTTCCAGGTACTCCAGGTTCGCTGCGCGGCCGTGGTCGGCGCCAGGTCGGCGTTCCAGAGCGGCGAGTCGGTCGGCGGCGGCGTCATCGCGCCGCGGCCGTCAGGCCGGCGCCGGTCCGCGGTAACCACCGGCCCCGGCCCTCCCGGCCGACCACTCGGTAGTCGTCGACGATCACCTCACCACGTGAGACGGTGGTGCGCGAGAAGCCGGCCAGCTCGAGCCCCTCGTAGGGCGACCAATCGGCGTTGGTTTCCATGGTGGCGGGATCGACCCGAATCGTCTTGGTCGGGTGAATGATGGCGAGGTCGGCATCGGCCCCGACGGCGATGGCGCCCTTCTTCGGGGCGAGCCCCATGATCCGGGCGGGATCGGTCGAGAGCTTGCGGACCATGTCCTCGATCGTCATTCGGCCGGCCAGCACTCCCTTGGTATAGGTCAGGGGCAGCAGGGTCTCGAGGCCGGGCAGGCCCATCGGGATCTTGGTCCAGTCGCCACCCCAGAGCGCCTTCTGCTCTCGGGTAAAGGTGCAGGTGTCGGTCGAAATGACCGAGACTTCGCCGCCGGCCAATCCCCGCCACAGTCGGTCGATGTCGGCCGGCTTCTTGACTTGGGGACAGCAGGCGAACAGGTGCCCATCGTCGCGGTCGAACACCGAGTCGTCGAGGACGAGGTACTGGACGCAGGTCTCGGCGAGGACCGGGACGCCGCGACCCTGCGCGGCGCGAACCAGGTCGGTGCCTTCGGCCGTGCTCATGTGGACGATGTAGAGCTGCCCGCCGGTCATCTCGCTCCACATGATGGCCCGCTGAATCGCCTCGGCCTCGATGAAATTGGGCCGGGTCATCCGATGGAGCCGGGCGCCGTACCGTTTCATCAACTCGGGCGTGTGATGGCGGGCGATCAGCTCGTCGAGCACCCCGGCGCTCTCGGCGTGCACCAGCAGCATCGACCCGCATTCCTTCATCTTCTCGAGGGTGCCGAACAAAGCACGATCGTCGGACTGCCACCCCTCGGACTGGTAGATCATGAACTCCTTGAAGGTCGAAAACCCGCGATCGACCATGCCCTTGATCTGGTCCTTGTGCTCGTCCCATCGGGTGATGCAGATGTGGAAGGTGTAGTCGATCAGCGCCTTGCCCTCGGCGCGCTTATGCCAGTTGTCGGCGGCTGCGGAGAGCGAGTCGCCCTGGTAGGGGATCGCGAAATCGATCAGGGTGGTCACCCCGCCCCGGGCGGCGGCCCGGGTGCCGGTTCGGTAGTCGTCGGCCGAGACGGCGCCCATGAACGGGAGCGCGAGGTGGACGTGGACGTCGAGCACGCCGGGAATCACCTGATGCCCGGTCGCGTCGATGATCGCCGCGCCGGTTCGGTCGAGGTCGGGGCCGATGGCCGCGATGGTCTCGCCCTTGATTCCGATCTCGGTCTTGGCGGCACCGGTCGGGGTGACCACGGTGCCGCCGGTGACGACGGTGTCGAAGCGCATCGGTCAGCCTCGGTCTGGGGTCGCGTAGCCCTCGACGCCCTCGTAGCCCGCGTGGTAGTCGGCGTCCTCTGGGCGACGAATCGCGGATTGGGCCACCACCCGGTCCCGCCGGATGCCCCGGAAATCCTCGATCGACTGCCACCCCTTGTCCGCGTGGATCTCGAAGAAGTGATCGAACCCGGACAGCAATCGCTGGATCACGTTAGGCCCGATCGCATGGTCCAGCATTGCCGCGGTGCAGACCTGAACCGTGCCGCAACCGAGCAGGAAATAGCTCGCCGCTTGATTGAAGTCGGACACGCCCCCGATGCCGGAGAAACTGGCGGCCGGAAACGCCGACGTCATCGCCGCCATCTTGGCCAGCGAAATCGGGAGAATCGCCGGGCCGCCGAGTCCGCCGCTCGACACCAGGCCGTCGACGTTGATCTCGAAGTCGAGGGTCTCGGGATCGATGATCGGGATGGAGGGGAACGTATTGGACGAGACGATCGCGTCGGCCCCGCCCCGGAGGCAGGCGCCGGCCTCCACCACGATGTCCGAAGTGCTGGGCGTGAGCTTGGTCCAGACCGGAACAGTGGCCGCCTCCTTGACCGCCTCGGTCACCACGGAGCAGAGCCCCTCGTCACGCCCGATGTTCGAGCCCATGTCTTTCCGGTCCATGTGGGGACAGGAGAAGTTGAGCTCGAGCCCGTCGGCGCCGCTTTCCTGGCAGGCCACGGCGAGGGTTTGCCAGGCGCGCAGCTCCTTGTCGTTGCCGGAGCCCGCCATGATCGAGGCGATCAACGCCTTGGTGGGGTGCGCCGCCTTGATGCGGCGGAGCCGGGGCACCCACCAGTCGATGGGTTTGTCGGAGATCAGCTCCCAGTTCCACGACGAGTGGAGGGCGGCGCCGTCGCGCCGTTTCATAGAAACGCGATTGTCGTCGACCGAGGTGCGCATGAACTTGGTCTTGGCCCCGGCCACGTTGACGACCGGGTGGAGCCCGATCGTCTTGGTGACGACACCGCCCCACCCCGCGTCGAAGGCGCGGAGAATGTTGCTTTCGGATTCGGTGGGTGGGGCGGAGGACAGCAGGAAGGGGTTTTCGAACTGGATGCCGGTAAAGGTGACGGCGCGACTCGGCATGCTGGACCTCGGCTGGCGCGGGACCATTCGGGGGTCGATGGGTGGAAGATAGGGCGGGGTCGGTGGGTCGGCAAACGGGGAGCGGTGTTGGGAATGAAGCGAGGCAGGCGCCCCGATGCCAGGCGTCCACCGATCCTTCGGAGCAGACGAAGGACCGGGGGACGCCGCTCGCATCGAGTCGGTTGAGGCCTCAGGGCACCCGGCGCTTGAACTGAGTCGGTGCCACCACCGCGGTGGGAGCGGTCACTTTCTCCACCCGGATGTAGAGCCGGTACGGGCCACCCGCGCCGGCGGGTACGCTGACATGGTACGGGATGTCCACCACCATGGCCGGGTTCACGCTGGTGAACGAATTAGCCACCTGCCAGTTGATCGCGACATAGGTCGGGCAATACGAGTAGTTAGGGCTCAGGTCCACCGGCTGGTCGCCAAACGGGCCCGCGGGCTGAAACCGATGCGGCAACAGGCAGTCGTTCCCGGTCGTCGGTCGCCAGGTGTCCAGCACGGTCCGGCTCAGGCCGGAGCTCGGTAGGAACGACTTCAGGATCGAGGGATACTGGCCGTTTCCCACTGCGCCGAGGAGGAACGTCATCAGCTGCGGAAAGAGCCGGTCGTCCTCGTCCGCCTCCCAGATCGCGGGGGAGAGTAGGACGGCGCCGTCGACCTCGGTCAGGTCGCCCTCCCAGAGGACAAACGGGAGGTTGGTCGTCGTCGCGGGTGCCAACTGAGAAACCAGCTGGACCGCGGCGGGATATCCGTCGTTGGCACGGACCCCGCCCGTCGGGGACATCGAGCCGGCTCGAACGCGGTTCGGGTAGTTCTGGACATCGCCAAAGGTGGGGGTCCGCAACATCCGCGTCGGGCCCAGGGAGCTGTTGCGACCGTGAAACTCGGTTACCTGCGTGGTGATGTAGATCTCGTTCCCTCGTCCATCCCCGCGCAGCAAGTCCTCGGCCACGTCGGCCCCGGCCTCGAACCGCTCCAACGAGATCCGGAACCGGCCCGACCC
This sequence comes from Gemmatimonadales bacterium, assembly GCA_046160105.1. Taxonomy (GTDB): domain Bacteria; phylum Gemmatimonadota; class Gemmatimonadetes; order Gemmatimonadales; family GWC2-71-9; genus SHZU01. The sequence goes on from JBJXGT010000026.1 coordinate 162,861, forward strand.
GTAGCTCACCGTGTGACTGAGGTCGGCCCACCCCGACGAGGGGGGTACCACCATCTTCGTGCCGACCCAGTTGGTGGAGACCTGATAGTCGGATGGGATCGGGAAGGTCAGGCGGCTCCCGTTCATTACCATCGCCAGCTTCCAGTGGTGAGTCCCGGCCGGGAGGGACAGGTCGATCGGACCGAGGCTGCTCAGCGTTTTCTGGCCGACACCGCCCAGCCCCTTGCCGAACCCAGGGCCGGAGATCACCACACCCATGATCCCCGGGCTCTGATAGTTGTAGTTGATCCGGACCCGGCCGGGCCCCATGTCCTGGACGGTCACCGGGGCCGGCGCCACGCCGGAGAGGACACCGAGATCGATCGCCTGCGATCCGGATGATCCGTCCGCATACTGAACGGCCACGGTGTATCGATAGTATCCCGGCTGATAGAGCCCGGCGTCGCCCCAGGACGTCGAAGCGGGCGGGAGCGGACCGGAGGCGGTGTTGCAGCAGTTCGGGTCGTCCCGCTTGGCGCGGGTCACGCTGTAGCCAACCGCGTTGGGCGCCGCCTGCCAGGTGACCTTCGCAAACACCCCGAAGGTCTCCTGCGAATCGAAGCCGAGTCCCTGAGGCGGGGGCCCGGGAGGCGGGGGGGCGATGCGCGTGAGGAGCGCGGGGGCGGTCGCCCTCGTGATGGTCCTCGTTTGGGCCATCAGGTCAACTACCGCGGTCAGGGCCACGGCGAATGTCAGCGTCAGGGTCGTTGCGACTCGCATCTTCTCCTCCTCGTTGGGGCTGCCGGCGAAATGGCCGGCTCATTCGACGAGGGGAACGCTACGAAGGGCGGATCACTCCACGATCAGCCCAGGATCCGGTCTCGATCAGCCCAGGATCCGGTCTGGATCATCCGAGGTAAGTCGCTCGGCGACAAGCGGTTGGTCGCTTGGCCTGGCACCTGCTTCCCGCGGCCAGACGCCAGGATGGGCCGATGGACCAAGCTGAGGGTTCGAGCTTCTGGCGACCGGTCTCCCTGGGCAGAACGACCCGCCGGCGGTACCTTCAGACGTCCCCCCCACAAAAGCCCGAGGAGTCGTCCATGCTCAGGATGGCCGCCTTTGCCTCCGCCGTTGCCCTCGTCGCGCTCGGCCTGACCGGCTGCCAGCGCGGCCAGGATCTCTCCGACAGCAGCTTCGTCACCATGGCCGACAACACCTTCTCCCCGACCCTGATGAAGATCCCGGTCGGCGGCCACGTCCACTTCCGGAATCTCGGCGGGATCATCCACAACGCGATCTCGGTGGACACGTCTTGGTCGACCACTCAGGCCACCGGTCGCCAGCAGGTCCAGGTCGGCGAGTGGGTCGACATCAAGTTCGACAAGCCGGGCATCTACCACTACTACTGCTCGTTCCACGGCACCGCCGACGGCAGCAAGGGTATGGTGGGTACCGTGGTGGTGGGCGACGTCGAGTACCAGCCCAGCGCCGCGAAGGTCGGCCATCAGGAACCGGTCGCCACCGCGACCGGCCGCGTCCTCGGGGTCCCGTCGAGCTACGCCACCATTCAGGCCGCGGTCGACGCCGCCGCGCCCGGCGACCTCGTCCTCGTCGACCGTGGCGTCTATCACGAGGAAGTGGTCATCACCACGCCGTCGGTCACCCTGCGTGGGGTCGACCGGAACGAGACCATTCTCGATGGCGAATTCACCCGCGCCAACGGCGTCACCGTCTTTGGCAACGCGGTGGCCGTCGAGAACCTCACCGCCCGCAATTACACCCTGAACGGGTTCTTCTGGACCGGGGTGAAGGGTTACCGCGGCTCCTACATCTCGGCGATCAACAACGGCGACTATGGGGTCTACGCCTTCGATTCCTACGACGGCCTGCTCGACCACTCGCTCGGGTCCGGCTCGCCCGACGCGGGGTTCTACGTCGGCGGCTGCTACCCGTGCCGAACCATCCTCGACAGCGTCATCGGCGAGAAGAACATCGGCGGCGGCTACTCGGGCACCAACTCGAGCGGCGACGTGTACATCATTAACTCGATCTGGCGAGACAACGAGGGGTCCGGCATCGCACCCAACACCTTCGACGTCGAGCCCCACCCGCCCCAGCGGGAGAACGTGATCGTGGGCAATCTGGTCCTCGACAACAAGGGAAGCGGGATCTCGGTCGACGGTGGCAGCCGGAACCTGATCGCTCGGAACTACATTCGCGGCAGCGGCCAAAACGGGATCCATCTCTACACCACCAAAGACCGCAACGTCTACCCGTCGACCGACAACATCGTTCGGGACAACGTCATCCTCGAATCCGGCCGGACCGACCTCGCCCTGAGCGGACTCGGCACCCAGGGCAACTGCTTCAGCGGGAATCGCTACCGGACCACGGTCCCCTGGGGCCTCCAGGTCCTCCAGCCCTGTGAGGGGCTTCGCTTCCCGATCGTGGGGGATCCGACCGCCTACTTCAACGCCGTGGCCGGCCGGGCCGCCTTCTTCCGTCCGAGAGAGAAGTTCGACGACAGCTGGAAGACCTGGCCCAAGCCCGGGCCCCAACCGCAGATGCCCGGCGGGGCTTCGGCGCCGGTAAAGCCGCCGATCGACCCATTCGCCGGCTACCCGCTCGACATCGACAAGATCGCGGTGCCGACCCCCTCGATCACGACCGTTGCCGCCGCCACCCCGGGGAGACGATGATGCCGGGCAGCATCCTCTCCCTGGTCGACCCCTGGCGCTTCAACACCGTCCTGTTCGGGGTCTACGATTACCTCCTTCCGATGATGCTGTACTGCGCCTGGTCCACCGTGGCCTTCCTCGACCTCGCCGAGCGTGCCGAGCGAGAGCCGGGCGCGGCCGCGAAATGGAGCGCCGCCGTGCTCTTGCTCCCGGTCGCCGGCGCGGCGGCTTACCTCCTGGCCGGCCGGCCCGCCCTCTCCCGGGTCGCGCGGCTGGGCAGCGTCCTTGGCGGGCTGGCCGTCGTCGCGGGCGCGTACGCCCTCACCTTCTATCGGATCCGCTGAGGCGGAATACCCATGAGCGAGATTCCCCTTCCCTCGACGCTCTCGATCCTGATGAGCCTCTACGGGTATTTCCTCCCGATCATGCTCTACGCCGCGTGGTCGGCGCTCGCTTTCTCCGACCTCGGCCGACGCCAGGTATCGCGAGGGTTGGCGATGGGCTGGATCGCGGTGATCCTGCTGGTCCCGTTCTTCGGAGCGCTCGCCTATCACGTGGTCGGCGGCTCGACGATCCCGAAGGCGCTGCGTGGGGTGGTCGTCGGCGGCGGCCTGGCCTGCATCGTGCTCGCCTTGGTGGTCGGCCGGCTCGTCGGCGCCGGGTGATCGAGGAAAGCCGACCACGGGCCGTTCCCCTCCAGGAGACGAACCGATGACCGCATCCCCCAAGATGCGCCCTGGCGAGAGCATGGCGCCGGAGTTGTCCCGACGGGAACTGCTCGCCCTCGCCGGTGGCATCGCGCTCACGTCGCTCACGCCGGGATGCCAGCCCGCCGGCTCACCGGCCGCCCGTCACGCGCTGGCCGACCCGATCCACTTCTCCTCGACCCGCGCGATCGCCGACGCCATCCGGGGTAAGCGAGTCTCCTCGGAGGAGGTCGTCCGCGCCTGCCTCGACCGGATCGCCGCGGTCAATCCGAAGCTCAACGCCGTCGTCCTACTCGACCGCGATGGCGCCCTCGCCCGCGCTCGTGAGCTCGACGCGGCCCTCGCCAAGGGGGACCCGGTCGGGCCGCTGCACGGCGTGCCGATGACGATCAAGGATTCGTTCGACACCGCCGGGATGATCAGCACCGGCGGTACCACGGGCAGGAAGGCGTTCGTCCCCACCAGGGACGCGACGGTGGTCGACCGCCTCAAGCAGGCCGGCGCGGTGTTGCTCGGCAAGACCAACACGCCCGAGTTTACGCTCTCGTTCGAGACCACCAACCTGATCTACGGCAAGACCAGCAACCCGTACGACCAGGCCCGGACCTCCGGAGGGAGCAGCGGTGGCTCCGCCGCGATCGTGGCGGCGGGCGGCGCCCCGTTCGACATCGGCAGCGACTACGGCGGGAGCATCCGGCTCCCGTCGCACTTTTGCGGCGTGGCGGGAATCAAGCCGACCGCGGGCCGGGTCCCCCGAACTGGGCACATCTACCCCTTCGGCAGCATCCAGGACGCCTTCCAGCAGATCGGCCCGATCGCCCGGCACGTCGACGACCTCGCCCTCCTCCTCCCGATCATCATGGGGCCGGATTTCGTCGACCCGGGTGTCGTGCCGCTGCCGTGGGAGGATCCGGCAGAGACCACTATTGGCGGACTTCGAGTCGCGTTCCACACCGACAACGGCATCGCGACCCCGACGGCCGACATCATCAAGACCGTTCGCGCCGTCGCCGACTCGCTCGCGGCCGCAAAGGCCGTGGTCACCGAGGCGCGTCCGACCGGCGTCGAGCGGGCGATGACCGTGGGGCTGCCGCTCTACTTCTGGGATGGCGGCGCGGCGCTCCGCCGGTTGTTGAAGGAAGCCGGAACGATCGAGACAACGTTGGGCGGCTTCGCCCAAGGGGCCGCCCCCACCGGGGAACAAATCGAGAGCCAAGTCCACGCGCTCGACCTCTGGCGGAGCGAAATGCTCGGGTTCTTCAAGGACTACGACGTGATCGTCTGCCCGGCGTGCGCGTCGCCGGCGGTCCCCCACGGCGAGGCGACCGCCAACACGGCGTTCCCGATGTTCAGCTACACCTTCACCTACAACCTGACCGGCTGGCCGGGCGCCGTGGTGCGGGCCGGTACCTCCGCCGAGGGGCTGCCGATCGGCGTCCAGATCGTGGCCCGGCCGGGGCGCGAGGATGTCGCCCTCGCTGTGGCCAAGTTCGTCGAGACGGCGCACGGAGGGTACCAGCGCCCGACCCTGTGACGCGAGGTCGTTCCCGTTGACAAGGCCGCCCCGGCAGGGCCAATTAACCCATCTCCTTTGGAGCAATCCAATCATGACGAGTCTCCGGCTCGCCCTTTTCGTGGCCGTCGGTGCCGAGCTCGGTCTGGCGCCCGCCGCGTCGGCGCAGGCCCCGACCCACCCGCTCGATGGGCTCTCCGGAGCCGAGCACTGGATCGCTCGTGATGTCCTGGTCGCCGCTGGGCGGTTCGACAGCACCACCCGCATCCCCTACGTCGGACTGAACGAGCCGCCCAAGGCCGAGGTGCTGGCGTGGCGCCCCGGAATGCCGATGCGCCGAGAGGCGCGGGTCCATCTGGTGAGTAGTGGCAAGGGATGGGACGCGGTGGTCGATCTGGTCGGCCGACGGGTGGTGCGGTTCGACCCGGTGCCCGGGGTCCAATGGATGCACACCGGCGACGAAGTCGGCGCCGTCAGTCAGCTCCTGTTCGCGCACCCCGACTTCCTTGCCGGGCTTCGTCGCCGCGGGATCACCGATCTGTCCCTCGTCAGCTGCTTCCCACTCGCCTCGACGTATATGGGACAGCCCGAGGAGCAGGACCGTCGCGTCGTCCGGGCCGAATGCTGGCACACCCGCGGGGCGGTGACCGGCTACGGCCTGCCGCTCACCGATTTGGTCGGGGTGATCGACCTGACGGCCAACCGGGTCATCCGGATTCTCGACTCCGGGCCGACGACGTACGGGGACGACCGGGGTGATTGGGACACCGAGGCCGTGGGGGCAAACCGCCCGGCGCTCAAGCCACTGGTCCCGAGCCAGCCCCAGGGACCGTCCTTCTCGATCGTGGGGAGCGAGATCCGCTGGGACCAGTGGGCTTTCCGACTCCGCGCCGACATGCGCCGCGGGTTGATCATCTCCCAGGCCCGCCTCACCGACGGCGCCCGAGAGCGCTCGGTGATGTACCAGGGCTCGCTCTCCGAGTTGTTCGTGCCGTACATGGCCCCCGAGGAGCGGTGGAACTACACCGCCTACTTCGACCTGGGGACCTTCCCGGGCATCTTCGAAGGTGTTGCCGGGTCGCTCGAACCCGGCCTCGACTGCCCCGCCAACGCGGTGATGATCGACGGCCTGGTCGCGGGCTGGAAGGGCGAACCGAGACGGAAGCCGCGGATCGCCTGTGTCTACGAGCGGGCGGGTGGCGAACCGATCTGGCGCCACGGCCTCCAGTACGGGATGGCCGACGCCCGCCCTCGGCGGGACCTCGTCGTTCGGATGGTGACCCACGCCGGGAACTACGATTACCTGTTCGACTGGGTGTTCGGGCAGGAGGGCGGCATCCAGGTCCACGTCGGCGCCACCGGGATCATGCAGGTGAAGTCGGTCGCCGCCAACGACGGCACCGGCCGCAACGACCGCTACGGCCGTTATGTGGCGCCTAACCGCGTCGCCATCAACCACAGCCATTTCATGTCGTTCCGGATCGACCTCGACGTCGACGGGCCGGCCAACAGCCTGGTGGTCGAGCGGGTCAAGACCGAGCGACTGCCGGCCGGCAATCCCCGGAAGAGCATCTGGCGCACCGAAGCAAGCGTGGCCAAGGTGGAGCGCGATGGCCAGGTGATGAGCACCATGGCCGAGCCGCAGGTGTGGCGGTTCGTCAACCCCGCGGTCAAGGGCGTCGCGGGCGACCCCGTCGCCTACCAGATCGCCGTCGATCACGGCGCGATGTCGCTGATGTCGCCCGACGACTGGATGGTGAAGCGAGCCGGGTTCGTCAACCACATGATGTGGGTGACCCCATACCGCGCCGATGAGTTGTTCGCGTCCGGCGACTATCCGACCCTCTCGACCGGCGGCGCCGGTCTCCCGACCTGGACCGCGGCCAATCGCCCGATCGAGAACACCGACGTAGTGGCCTGGGTCACCGTCGGGGTCCACCATGTGCCCCGGGTCGAGGACTGGCCGGTGATGCCGGTGGCGTGGCACAAGTTCGAAATCCGCCCGCACGGCTTCTTCAACCGCAACCCGACCCTGACGCTCCCGAAACCATGACCAAGCCCGGCGTCAACACCAAACGACTCACCGCCTATCGCCTCGTGGCCAATCCGCCGGCGATCCGTCCCGGCGTCACCCGACGAGCCTGGATGGACGAGTCCCCGAACCGGTTCGCCTATCGCTGCCTGCCGCTTACCATCGCCAACAGCTTCGGGTGGGAGCTCCTGAGCCCAATCGCCTTCGAGGCCACCTGGAACGGCGGGATGAAGCAGACCGACATCGAGATCGTCGTTCACTCCGGCGATCCGGAGGTCGTAACCAGCCATTTCGGCACCGGGGTGATCACCTTCCACACCGGTTACCTGTTTCGGACCGAGTCGGGCACCTCGCTGATGGCGATGGGGCCCCCGAACTCCCCCAAGGACGCCATCGCGGCGCTGGCCGGGGTGATCGAGACCGCCTGGGCGCCGTATCCGTTCACGATGAACTGGCGCTTCACCCGACCCAATACCACGGTCCGGTTCGAGGAGGGCGAGCCCTTCTGCTTCCTGATGCCGGTCTCGATCGGAACCCTCGAGGGCACCCGCCCCGAGATCGCCGATCTCGCCTCCGATCCCAAGACTAAGGCGCGCTACGAGGAGTGGTCCCAATCCCGCCACTCGTTCATCTCGGACCTGAAGGTGGAAGGCAGCGAGGCCCGGTCGGAGAAGTGGCAGAAGCTCTACTCCCGCGGGCTTCAACCCGATGGCGCCCCAACCCCCTATCAGCACAACTCGGCCGTGACGGTGCGGGAATTCGTCGATGCAGCCAAGGGCCGGGACCGGCGATAGGCGGGCAGTAGGCTCGTTTTGAGCCGGCGGAAGGGCACGGCGGTTGGGCAATCGAATGCGATTCGGGCCCGAAACTGGTACCTTGGTAGGCGTGGTCCAGGGGTAGTCGGAGGCTCACCCAAGCACGGGGTTGGCCGCGAGGCGGCCCCGAATCGGAGGCGACCGTGCCCCATCGACACTCGCTGGTACGGGAAGGCGCCGTCTGCGGCATGCTGGGGGCGGCGGCAGTGGCGGCTTGGTTCCTGGCGATCGACCTGATCAACGGCCGCCCGTTGTTCACGCCCCGTTTCCTCGGGGGAATGGTCACCGGCGAAACCGACCCGACCCTCGCCATCGTCAAGTACACCGCGCTCCACTTGGCCGCGTTCCTCGGATTCGGGGTGCTCGTCACCGAGTTGGTCCACGCGGCGGTACGGTCACCCATCTTCCGATTCGCGCTGATGATGCTCTTCGTGGCGTTCGAATTCTTCTTCGTGGGGGTCTCGCTCCTCTTCCTGGAAGGCACCACGAACGACTTCCCGCTTTGGTCAGTCCTGGCGGCGAACACCATCGCGGCGGCCGCGATGACACTGTACCTCTGGAAGCGCCATCCGAGCCTCATTCGGAGCCTTCGACGGGAGGCGTTGGGGAGCTGATTCGTGGTCGTACTCCCGATCCTGCTCCCGATGCTGGTGGGTTCGCCAGTGCACCCGAATCCTCGCATCGTCGCCCCAATCCATTACCAGCTCGATTACGCCCGGCCGGGCGATGCCCAGGTGCGGGTAACCGTGCGGCTGCCGACCCCGCTCCCACGGCCAGCGGCGTTCGTCATGCCGCGCGCCATTCCGATGGGGTACGGCACCCAACCCCACGACCGCTTCGTCAGCGACCTCGCCGCATTCGACCCAGCCGGTCGGCCGATTCGGCTGACCGATCTCGATGGACCCCGCTGGCTGGTCGAATCGGGCTCGAACCTCCCGAGCCACCGAGCCACCGCGGTGAAAGTCACCGTGCTCTCGACCATGCTCGCCGGCGATCCCGCCGGCGGGATCGGCGAATGGGGCTACGCGGCCCTGGTCGAGGTCGACGGCTATCGCATCCTCTTCGACACCGGCGCTCGGCCCGAGACGGTCCTCCGCAACGCGGCAGGGCTCGGGATCGATCTCTCGGCCGTCACCGACGTCATCCTGAGCCACAATCACGACGATCACACCGGCGGCCTGCTCACCCTCCGACGGGAAATGGCCAAGAAAAATCCCGCCGCGCTGGGGACGGTGCACGTAGCCCGGGCGGTGAGCGCGGTCGGCTCCACCTTCACGTTGGGCAAGGGCATTGGCGCATTGGCGTTGGCCGGGTAGCGCCGCGGGCGCGCTTTCGCCCGTGATTCCCGTTCGGCCCCCTCCATTGGATCGAGACCGCCCCACTCCAACGATCGATACCCCCTGGCCGCGCGGCCGGATAGGTTCGATTGGACGCATCTGGCTGGAGACTCGCCACAAGGGGTTGTCGTATGGGCAAGGCGCGCGGATTCACCGGCACCCTGGCGGCAACGCTGCTCGCCGGATGCGCCGTCTCACAGCAACAGGAAGTCGAGCTCGGGGCGGCCACCGCCAATCAGGTCGCCGCCCAGTTGCCGCTGATCAGGGACGCCACGGTGGTCAACTACGTCACTCAGCTCGGCAACCGACTCGCCAAGACCGTGGATACCCGCAATCTCGCCTGGCACTTTACCGTCGTCGACAGCCGCGAGGTCAACGCGTTCGCGCTCCCGGGGGGATGGGTCTATATCAACCGGGGCCTCATCGAGCGCGCCGCGAACATGAGTGAACTGGCGGGCGTGCTCGGCCACGAGATCGCGCATATTACCCGCCGGCATTCCGTCCAGCAGATGCAGCAAGCCCAAGGTGCCAACGTCGGGGTTTCGCTGCTCTGCACCCTCACCAAGGTGTGCGAAGGGGGTGCCGGTCAGGCGGCTGTCGGGATCGGGGGCAGCGCGCTGTTCGCCAAGTTCAGCCGCTCCGACGAGGCGGAGGCCGACGAGGAAGCGGTGACGACGACCATCAAAGCGGGCATCTCGCCGCGGGGCATTCCCGGCGTGTTCCGAACCCTGTTGAGCGAACGAAAGTCCAACCCCGGCGCGGTGGACGCCTTCTTCGCGAGTCATCCGCTCGAGGAAAGCCGGATCACCGCGACCGAGGCCCAGATCGCCGCCATTCCGGCCGCTCAGCTCAAGGGGTTGGCCACGGATGCGACGGCGTTCCACACGGTTCGGCGTCGGCTGCTGGCGATGCCGGCGCCGCCGAAGCCCAAAGCGCCCTGACGGAACCACCGGGGCGACCCCTACGGTCGTGACGGTTGCACCAACGTCAGCGCTACGCCCCCACCCGAACAACTGGCGCTGGCCATGGAGCACGGGGCGCTGGCAAGCCGGGCGAGGTCTACCACTACAGCGACACCGGATGCATACTCCTTGGCGAGATCCTCGAAACCGTCACTGGACAACCGATGCCGCACGCGGTTCGCGAGCTGGTGGGTACGCCCGCCACGGAATGCGGAACACCATGCCGCCGCTGAGTCGAGCCGAAGGCCCCGGTGGCTACGGGATGGGTGTAGGTCTGGCGAAGATCGACGGGTGCGGACTATGGCCACGGCGGCTTCTGGGGACCTCGGCCCGCCACTGCCCCGCGATCGATCTCACGGTCGTCGGCGCGGTCACCAACAACGCCGCGCGCCCCGCCCTCGCGGAAACGATGGCGGCCGCGATCCGGTTGATGGCGGCGGCCATCGCGCGCGGCCCGTGACCATCCCACCACCGCACCGATCGCTCTGGCTCGAGCAGGTCGCCGGGGATGCGCCCGATGCGCCCCCGCTCGTCGGGAAAGAGACGGCCGACGTGACCATCATCGGCGGTGGCTACGTCGGGTTGTGGACGGCGATCCGGGTCAAGGAGCTGGAGCCGGGGTGCGACGTCGTGGTGGTGGAGGCCGATATCTGCGGTGGTGGGGCATCGGGCCGTAACGGCGGCTTCGTATTGTCGTGGTGGCCCAAGCTGTCGTCGCTGGCCGCTCTCGTGGGGCAGTCCGAGGCCGTCCGGGTCGCGCGACAGTCCGAGCGGGCGATCACCGAGATTCGGGAGTTCGCGCAAGCCCACGCCATCGACGCGGACTTCCGCCAAGGTGGCTGGCTCTGGACCGCGACGAGCCAGGCGCAGGTCGGCGCCTGGAACGGGCTGCTCGAGACCTGCGCTCGCAGTGGCGTCGACCCCTTCCGGGTGGTGGCTCCGGAGGCAGTTGGGCGGATGGCTGGATCGCCGGTCCATCGGGCCGGGATCTTCGAGCGGAGCGCAGCCGTCGTGCAGCCGGCGGCCCTGGTTCGAGGGCTCCGCCGAGTCGCCCTCGAGAAGGGTGTTCGGATTCACGAGCATTCGCCGGTCCGTCGGTTTTCCCGGGATCGGCCGGTGACGATCGCCACCGATCGCGGCGTCGTTACCAGCGGGGCCCTCGTGATCGCGACCAATGCCTGGGCCGCCGGGATCCGAGAGCTGTCGCGGTCGATCGTGGTAATCTCGAGCGACATGATCGCCACGGCGCCGGTGCCCGAGGATCTGGCCCGCATCGGCTGGCACGTTGATCTCGGGATCACCGATTCACAGACCATGGTGGACTACTACCGGATCTCGCGAGACGGCCGGATCGTGTTCGGGAAGGGCGGCTGGACGATCGGCTACGGTGGCCGGATCGGCGCGGGTTTCGACCGAAATGCCCGGCGGGCGGCCGAGGTCGCCACCGACTTCCGCCGCTATTATCCGGCCTTGACCCACGTGCCCGTCACCCATGATTGGTCGGGGCCGATCGACCGCACTCCCACCAGCCTTCCACTGCTCGGGTATCTGGGCGGCCGCCGACACATCGTCTACGGGGTCGGGTGGAGCGGCAACGGGGTCGGGCCGAGCGTGATCGGGGGCAAGGTGTTGGCGTCGATGGCGCTCGGACGGCGGGATGAGTGGGGCGAGCATCCTTTGATCGGGCGGTCCGCGGGGACCTTTCCACCCGAGCCGATTCGATTCATCGGCGCCCACCTGGTGCGAACGGCCGTGGTGCGCAAGGAGCGTAAGGAGATCGTCGACCAGAAGCCGTCCTGGCTCGCCACCCGGCTTGCCCGACTTGCTCCGGCTGGGCTCGAGGACAAGGGATGACAGCGGTGCCGCGCGAGCCCTAGCGATCGGGGACGATCAGGCCGCCCGGACGCAATCGCCGCACTGACCGAGCAGCACCAACTCGTGTCCCTCGAGCCGGAACCGCCGCGGCACCAGATCGCGGAGCCCCTTCACGCATCCGCTGAGATCGAAAACCCGGTCGCACGAGCGGCACCGGAAGTGGTGGTGGTGCTCGAGCCCCGCCGGTTCGTACCGATCGGCCTCGCCGGGAAGCTCCACCCGAACCAACCAGCCCTCCTCGACGAACGCCCCGATGTTTCGATAGACGGTGGCGATTCCGAGCCGTCCCACCTCGCGCCGCGCCGCCGCCAGGACCTCGCCGGGGCCAAGCGGGCGACGGGCGCTCTCGAACGCCGCTCGAATCGCCGCCCGCTGCCTGGTGTTCCGTTCCATGCCGCCCTCCTTGACGCCCGGGCCGCCGTCGACCGCGAATCTAGCCAGCCGAACCGTTCGCGACGACCGACCGGCGGGCGGGCACCTTCAGACCGCCGGCGCCGCCCGGAGGTAGGGCGCCGGCCACGACACCTTCACGCCGAGTTCCTTCGCGGCGCGAAGGGGCCAGTAGGGATCTCGCAACAGCTCCCGCGCCAGCAGGACGAGGTCCGCCTGCTCGGTCCGGACGATGTGGTCGGCCTGATGCGGCGAGGTGATCAGCCCCACCGCCCCCGTCGGCACCCCCGATTCGCGACGGATCCGTTCCGCGAGCGGGGTCTGATATCCCGGGCCGATCGGAATCCGAATCCCCGAGAGGTTGCCACCCGACGAACAGTCGATCAGATCGACGCCCTGCGGTCCGATCACCTTCGCCAGCGCCACCGAATCCTCGATCGTCCATCCGCCGGCGGCCCATTCGGTCGCAGAGATTCGGACCAGGAGGGGTGACTCCACGGGCCATTCCGCCCGGACGGCCGTCACGATCTCCACCAGGAGCCGAATCCGGTTCTCGAACGAGCCACCCCATCGATCGGTCCGCTGGTTGCTCGTCGGTGAGAGGAACTCGTGGATCAGGTATCCGTGCGCCGCGTGGATCTCGATCACCTGGAAGCCAGCCAACCGCGCCCGCCGGGCCGCGGATTGGAATCCGGCGACGACGGCCGCGATTCCCGCCTCGGAGAGCGCCTCGGGCATCGGGTAGCCCTCGGCGAACGCCACCGGGCTCGGCGCCATCGCGGTCCAACCACCCGCCGAGGGTGGCACCGTGCCCTGCTCGGGCGACCACAGCCGGTAGGTGCTCGCCTTCCGCCCGGCGTGGGCGAGCTGGATCCCGACCGCCGCCCCCTGCTCCCGAACGAACCGGGTGATCCGCTCGAGCGGCCCGATCTGGTCGTCGCGCCAGAGGCCGAGATCCTCCGGGCTGATCCGGCCTTCCGGCAGGATCGCGGTAGCCTCGGTGAACACCAGGCCGGCGCCACCGACCGCGCGGCTGGCCAGGTGAACGAAATGCCAGTCGGTCGCGAACCCTTCGGTCGACGAGTACTGGCACATCGGTGACACTACGATGCGATTCTTCAGCGTCAGCCCCCGAAGCGTCAACGGGGCAAAGAGATTGGCCATGGCGATGAAAGTAACCCGGGCCACCGGAGGGCACCCATCGCCGGGTCCGTGTTACTTTTCGGTACCGATCTATTCCTACCGCTCGAGGCCAGCCATGTCCGAGATCGACACGCCCAACGACGTCCGCACCCTTCCCGTCGACCCGGTCGCGGATCGATTGTACCGCGCCCGCACCATCATCATCAGCGGAGAGATCACCCAGAAACTGGCGGCGGGCGTCTCGGCGAAGCTGTTGGCCCTGGCGGCCGAGTCGGATGCGCCGATCACGGTGTTCATCAACTCCCAAGGCGGTCATGTGGAGGCGGGGGATACCATTCACGACCTGGTCTCCTTCGTCCGAGCGCCGGTGCGGATGGTGGGAACCGGCTGGGTCGCGAGTGCGGGCGCGTTGATCTTCGTCTCGGTCCCTCGCGAGCAACGGCTCTGCCTCCCCAACACCCGGTTCCTCCTCCACCAGCCGGCCGGTGGCACCGGAGGCACGGCGAGCGACATCGCGATCGAGGCTCAGGAGATCATTCGGATGCGCGACCGGCTCAACCGGATCTTCGCGCGTGCCACCGGGCAACCGCTGGAGCGGATCGAGGAAGACACCCACCGGAACTTCTGGCTCGACGCCGAGGCCGCCATCAAGTACGGGCTGGTCGGCCGGCTGATCCGCCACGCTGACGAGCTCGAAGCGCCCGCCCCCGCCTAGCCCGCTCGACCTCGCACCGCCGCAGCGAACGCGGCCCGCCGGCGCCGAGCGATCGGAATCTCGGCGCCGGACGACAGCACCGCGACCAGATCGCCATCGGGAGTCGGCGCGAGTCGGCGCACCGCCTGGAGCCGAACGATGGCCTGCCGGTGGGCACGGATGAAGCCGTGGTGCCACATCGCCCGCTCCAGCTCCCGCATCGGGCGCCGGAGGAGGTAGCCCTTCCCCTCGGCCCACACCCGGACATAGTTGTCCGCCGCTTCGATCCAGTCGATCTCCGTCACCGGCAGCACCACCATTCCGCGGGCCGCGGTCACCGTGAGCGTCGCGGCCTCGGCCCGGGACGCCGAGTCGAGCTGGCGAACCACTCGCCGCATCGTCTCGGCGAACCGGGCCTCGCTGACCGGCTTGACGAGATAGTCGAGCGCGGCCGTCTCGAAGGCCGCCAGCGCGAACTGATCGAAGGCCGTCAGGAACACCACCACCGGCATCGCCGCCTTCCGCCGCCGAATCACCTCGAATCCGTCGATCTCCGGCATCTGGATGTCGAGGAACAGCAGGTCGACCCCCTCGCGGTCGAGCGCCGCCAGCGCCTCGGCACCATCCCGGCACTCGCCCACCACGGCAAACCGGGGGAAAGCGGCGAGGAGCTGGCGAACCCCCCGGCGAGCGGTCGGTTCGTCGTCGGCGATCAGGACCCGCCACCTGGGCGTGCCGTTAGGCATCGTGGGCCTCGCGGGCTCGCGGCCGCCAGGGCAAGATCAGCGTGGCGACCGCGCCGCCCGCCGGGCCGGGGGCGAGGTGAAGGGAGGCCCGCTCGCCGTGGAGAACCCGGAGCCGCTCCCGGGTGTTGTCGAGCCCGTGCCCGGCGGGAAAGGGGACGCTGTTCGCCGGTGCCGGACCGGGCCCGTCGTCCGCCACCGTGATCTCCAGCGTGTCTCCCCGCCGCGCCGCGCCGACCGCGAGCCGGCCCGCCCCGCTCTTCCGGGCGATCCCATGCCGCACCGCGTTCTCGACCAGGTGCTGCACCGCGAAGCTCGGCACCGCGACCGCCAGGGTCTCGGGGTCGATCGCGAAGCTCGGCGCCAACCGATCGGAGAACCGGGCCGCCTCGATGCCGAGGTAGAGCCGGACCAGCTCCAGCTCCTCGCCTAACGTGACCTCGGCGCTCCGATGGCGGGACAGCGTCCGCCGAAGCACCTCGGCGAGCTGCTCCACGATCGCCACCGTCCCCGCCCGATCGCCGTCCCGGGCCCGGACCGCGATGGTGTTCAGGGTGTTGAACAGGAAGTGGGGGTTGAGCTGGGCTTGAAGGGCCGCGAGCCGGGCCTCGGTGAGCTGCGCCTCCCGCTGGCGAGCCTCGTCGAAGTACCGGATCGCGTGCGCCAGGCCGGCCATGCTCGAGTACACCACCACCCCGAACGGCAGGGTGATGAAGATCCAGCTGGCGAGGTCGCGGCCGAAGCGACCCCATTTCGCCGGATCCGACTCCTCCAGCGTGGACCGGACCGCGTCGGGATCGAAATAGACCGCCAGCGCCGCCTGCAGCAGCTTGCCGCCGAGCGCCCAGACCACGCAGAACACCAGCGCCAGCAGGCCGTGGAGCAACGTTCGCCGGGTCAGGTACGGTCGGACGATCGGCCATCGGTTGGAGAGCCAGAAAATGATCGGGGTGATGAACGCGTAGAGGAACCAATCCCCACCCTGCCAGATCAGCTCACGAACCGGGGCCGGCGCCTCGCCCCGCAGGCGACGCTGCGCCACCTCGTTGATGATCGCGAAGAGCGCCGGCCCGATCCACAGCAACGAGACCGGGAGCCACACGGGGAATCGAGAGCGAGGAGCCACCACCCCACGATAGCGGCCGGTTCAACACGGCGCAACGCGGATCCAGCCCCTCGACGCGGGCCCCACCGCTCGCGTCGCTAGGACTACCGCTCCCGTCGTTCGGATTGCCGGATCGGCGCCCGCGACCTATCATCGAGTTGACCCGACTCGCACCGCGGAGCGGCATTCCGCGGCGTTTCGCTCTTGACCGCCTTGGGGCCTCCCGATGAGCACCCGCCCTGGTTCCGGCCGTCTGAGGTCGATCGACATCCTCCGCGGCCTGGCCTGCGTCCTCATGGCCATCGATCACGTGCGGGTGTATTCCGGCCTCCCGGCCGGCGGCCCCACACCGGGGATCTTCTTCACCCGCTGGGTTACTCACTTCGTCGCACCCGCGTTCTGTTTCCTCGCTGGCGCCGCGGCCTTTTACCATGGCCGGAAACTCGGCGATCCCAAGGCGCTGACCCGGTTCCTGGTGAGCCGCGGCGCGATCCTGGTGCTCCTCGAGATGACGGTGATTCGAGTCCTCTGGACCTTCAACCTCGACTTCGCCCACTATCTCCTCGCCGGGGTGATCTGGATGCTGGGGATCTGCATGATCCTCCTCGGCGGGCTGACCCGTCTCTCCCCCAAGGCGATCGGCATCTTCGGCCTGGTCGTGATCTTCGGCCAGCAGCTGATCCCGTTGGGGTTCCAGGCGCTACCCGAGTCGGTTCAGGCAGGCACCAACTGGCTGTTCCAGTTCCTCTATTTCGGCGGCCTGCTCTCGCTGGGTGCGAATGGCCCCACCCTGGCGATCCTCTTCTCGATCGTCCCGTGGATCGGGGTCATGGCGGTCGGCTACGCGTTCGGGACCATCCTCCTGCGCGAGCCCGATGAACGCCGCCGCTGGTGCCTGCGGATCGGACTCGCCGCGACGGCCGTGTTCCTCGTGGTCGCGGGCGGGTCGGTCCTGGCAACGCCGGCGCCGCCCGACGCCCCACCGGCCCTCCTCCGCCTGCTCGGTCAACGGAAATACCCCGCGTCGGAACTGTTTCTGCTGATGACCCTCGGGCCGATGATCGCCGCCGTACCCCTGGCGGAACGGCTTCGCGGCTGGCTCGCGGACGCCCTCGACCTCTTCGGCCGGGTGCCGATGTTCTACTACCTGCTCCACATCCCGGTCATTCACCTCGCCGCCATGGCGGCGTCGGTGATTCGCGCCGGCCGAGTCGACCCGTGGCTCTTCGGCAACCACCCGATGATGCCGCCGGAGCTGCCCGACGGCTATCAGTGGAGCCTCGGGCTGCTCTACCTGGTGCTGTTCCTGGTCCTGCCGGTGCTCTACCTGGCCTGCCGCTGGTACGCCGGGGTGAAGGCGCGGCACCCGAATGGGTGGCTCCGTTTCCTCTGAGCGCGGACGGCCGACATACTCGGCGCCATCGGGGCGCCAAGGCAACGGTAACGCCGCGATGAGCGACGACGATCGTGGCGTGCGGCCTGATCCACCGACACCGGCTAGGGCCGATACCGGGCGATCACCTCCGCCGGCCGATGGCGGGCGCCGCCCAGCATCACCCACTCCACCGCCCTCGTCGCGCTGATCGAACGGGTCGGATCCGCGCCGAGCAGGACCAGATCGGCGCGCTTGCCGACCTCGATCGTCCCGACGTCGGCCTCGATGCCTAACAGCCGAGCCCCGTTCCTGGTGGCGATCGTCATCACGTCGAGGGGCGCGATCCCGGCCGCCCCGAGCAGCTCCAGCTCCCGATGGAAGCTCTCTCCCGGGACGACCCAAGGGTTGTTGGCATCCGTTCCGGCCGCGAGTAATACCCCCCGGTCGTACAGCAGCTTGGTGAGCCCGAGCGCCTTGGGCCAGGCGGCCTGGGCCCGGCGAAAGTCGTCGGCGGTCCACCCGATGTTGAAGGTGAAGAACGATCGCCAGTTCGCGAGCAGGGCCGGCGAGGCCCACTGGAGGGGTTCGGCCTTGGTCACCTCCGGCTGATCGCCCCGAATCGCCCGCTCGAAGACGACCAGGGTCGGATCGAGCGTCACTCGGCGCTGGGCCAGCAGGTCGACCGCCCGAAGGATCTCCGGTGCCCCAAGATCGAGGTGCTCGAGCCAGCCGTACATGAATTGCGACCCACCGAGCATCGCCTGATACTTGGCCCGGGCGGCCTCCGGCAACAGCTTCGCCGACCCCCCCAGCAGGTGCACGATGCCGTCGATCCCCATCGCGGCCGCCTCGGTCCACGTCGTGGCCATCAGGTGACCGATCGCCGGGACCCCGAGCCGATGGGCCTCGTCGATTCCGGCCCCGACCAGCTCCGGCTCGAGGGAGAAGTAGAGCTTGACCATGTCGACGCCGACGGCCACCTGGCGGCGGACTTCCTGGCGGACCTCGTCCGGGGTCGACACGGCTCGAGTGAGACCCTCGAAGTTCACCCGGTCGATCACCTCTCCCGCCACGAACATCCGCGGCCCGAGCAGCTCGCCGCGGGCCACCGAATCGCGGACCCCCACCGTCCGCGCGGCGACGCCTCCCGGGTCCCGGATCGTGGTGATGCCGCTGGCGAGCAAGAGCGCGAGGTGACGTCCAGCGCCCTCGGGATCCGTCTTGGCGACCATCGTCGGCGGGGTCCGGTCTCGTTCGAGGGCCACCGGGCCAAGGGTCACGTGGGCGTGGACATCGATGAAGCCGGGGAGGAGGAACTTGCCGCGCGCGTCGAGCCGGGTCGCGCCAGGTGGGACGGCGACTTCGCTCCGCCGCCCGGCCGCCCGAATTCGGCCACCGGCGACCACGACCACCGCGTCCCGAATCGGCAACCCGCCACGACCATCGATCAGCGTCGCCCCATCGATGACCACGAGCGTCGTGTCCTGCCTCGACGGTTGGACACCAGCAACGCTGGCGACGGCGCTCAACAACCAGACGAGTGTTCCCAACATGGCGGGCCTTTCGACGTCGAGGGTCGGCGATTCTCCCAACTCACCTCTACAGTCTCCTCCGCCCTCCAACCCTTTCACCGCCGTCTGTCGTCCTGCGTCTTGCGCCCTGCGCCCTACCGCGGCCACCCCCCCTGCGGCAACCCGGGCGTGATCCGCAACGCGTTCCCGAAGTACACCTTCTTCAACACCGCGTCGGGCAGATCGATCCCGTAGAGTTTCCAGAAGGCGTGGTAGTCGCGATAGTAGTCGAAGTAGTCGTCCCGGGTCTCGAACACCCGCCAGAAGTAGGGATATTCCTCCGGCTGGAAGGAATCCTTCCCGAAGAGAATCCGGTCCTGGTACTTGACGAAGAAATCGTGGGCCGCCCGGGGCTGGCGTCCGATGTCGTAGAGCACCGCTCCGACTTCTGTGTAGAGATTGGGCATCGCGTCCATCATCTTGCCGAGGCGGCCCAGGTCGTTCGCGTGCCAGCCCATGTGGGCGATCACGAACGTCGTTTTCGGGTGGCGCCGCACCAGGCTGTCCCGCTCCGCCATCAACTGCTCGAACGCGGGGTACTCCTCCGCCGGATACCGCCGGCCCGGAAAGAGCGCCAACTCGAGCCAGCGCTCGTTCTGAAAGTCGATCGGCTGCCAGAACTCCGGCGGGTCGGCGGTGTGAATGAAGACCGGGAGCTTGAGTCGGGCCGCCGCCTCCCAGATCGGATCCAGGGTGGGGTCGTCGATTCGCAGCCGCGACCCGTCCGGTTTCTTGATCGAGAGTCCGAACCCCTTCCCGACCTCCCCGATCCCCACCGCGCCGGCCGCGACGTCCGCCTCGAGCTGGGCCACCGCTTTGGCCGCCCAACCGGGACCCAAGTCGCGCAGGTCGACCCCGGTCAGAAACCGGACTCGATCCTTCATCGTGGGCGACGCCTGGACCAGCGCGGTGGCCCGCTTGAGCGCGTCGCCCGAGATGTTGTTGGCGACCACCATCAGTCGGACATTGAGCCCGTCGAGCGCCACCCCCATCTGCTCGATCGCCTCCGCGCTCGCGATGGACGGGTGCCCATGGAAATCGATGACCGGGTATTTCGCCTTCGGGATTGGATGGGCGGGCGCGACCAAGGTCGACCGCGGCCGGTAGTCCAGAATGCTCGGCGGCGGCAACGTCGGCGCCTGGCAGTTTCGGGGCCGCACTTCCGTCATTCCCGGCGGGCAGGACTGGCCTGGCTCGATCCGAGTCCCTTGATTGCCACGGCCGGGCTGCCCGGCCAGGTCGGGGACGGCGAAGATGGCGATCAGAACGGCGGCGGCGTGACAGCGACCCATCGGGACTCCGAGCGGCGGTGAACGAGAAATCTGTACTCGGGGGTGCCCTGAGGCCAACGCCCTACCGAACGCCCTCGGTCCCCGTGGTCAACCGCCGGAGGCCCGAGCCGTTCGCTCCGATCCGGTACACCTCCTCCACTCCGGTGGCGGACCCCGAGAACAGGAGAACCCGCCCGTCCCGCGACCAGCTCGCCTGGGCCCTGACCCCGAGGCCACGGGTCAACTGCCGCACCGTGCGCCGCGCCACGTCGTAGAGGTAGAGGTCGTCGCCCCCGCCTCGATCCGAGGTGAACGCGATCCGCCCCCCATCCGGCGAATACGACGGGACCCGGTCGTTGCCACGGCTCGTCAGCAACGGCCTAACGCGACCGCTGGCCACCTCCAGGGAGTACAGTTGATCGCGACCGGTCGGGTTCGCGAAGAACACCAATCGGTCCCCGCCCGGGCTCCAGGTCGGCACCTGGCTGCTCCAGGCGTTGTCGGTGAGCCGTCGCTCGTTCCCACCGTTCCGATCGATCAAGTAGAGCTCCCAGTGAAGGTCATCGCTCCCGGGGCGACTCATCCCCCGC
Source organism: Gemmatimonadales bacterium (assembly GCA_046160105.1). Taxonomy (GTDB): domain Bacteria; phylum Gemmatimonadota; class Gemmatimonadetes; order Gemmatimonadales; family GWC2-71-9; genus SHZU01. The sequence continues at coordinate 183,641 of JBJXGT010000026.1, forward strand.
TGGAACGCGATCCGACGTCCGTCGGGCGACGGCACCGGCACGCCGTCGAACCCGGCCGCCGTCCCGAGCCGTCGGACCTCCGATCCGTCCGGATTCATCCGATAGAGATCGACCTCGCTCGGGTTGGAGTCGCCTCGCGGGGACTGAAAGACGATCGCCGCGCCGCCCGGCAGGTAGATCGGGTGGGCGTCTCGACCCGGACTCTCGGTCAACCGGCGGGTACCGCCGCCACCGGCTTCCATCGTGTAGATCTCCCAGTCGCGATCCCGGGTCGAGGCGAAGACGATCCGGCGCCCATCGGGCGACCGCTGCGGCCAGGCATTGTGGTAGCGACCATCGGTGACCTGCCGCTGGTTGGCCCCGTCCGGCTCCATCACGAAGAGCTCGAACCGCCCACCCCGATCGGAGTAGAACGCCAGCCGGGTCCCGTCGCGCGACCACGCCGACTCGTAACTCGTGGCCGAGTCCGGTGTCAGCGGCACCGCGGCGCCACCGCCTTCCATCGGCATTCGGAACAGCCGCGGCGTTCCGCTCCGCTCCGAGAAGAACACCACCCACCGCCCGTCCGGCGACACCTCGCCTCCGGCGTCCTGGGCCGGCCCGGCGACCAGGACCCGCTGATCGCTGCCGTCGGCGGTCATGATCCACACGTCGCCGTTGCCGGACCGGCTGCTCCCGAACACGATCCGTCCATCCGCGGTCCACGATGGGTGACCGTCCCGGCCCGGGCTGGTCGTGAGTCGCCGGACCCCGGTGCCGTCGGCGTTCATCAGGTACACCTCCTCATCGCCGTCGCGATCCGAATCGAAGGCGATCCGGCGGCCATCGGAAGACCAGGCGGGATGCCGGGCGAAGGCCGGACTCTGGGCCGCGCCGGGATGGGTGAGTCGGGCGAGCCCGGTTCCGTCGGGCCGGATCCGAAAGAGGTTCCAGATCCCGTCCCGGTTCGAGTCGAACACGATCCAGCCGCCATCGGGCGACCAGTCCGGGTGACTGTCGTCGGCCAGGGTGAACGTCAGTCGCCGCTCGTCACGACCGTCGGCGTTGATCACGAAGAGGCTGGTCCGCCCGTACCGGGAGGACTCGAACACCAGTCGCTCGCCGTCGGGCGACCAGGAGGGGTTGATGTTGAGGAAGATCGGTGCCCTCGGCGCGGCGGGCGCGGCCTGGGCCGCGAGGCTGGCGGTCGACGCCAACAGGATGGCGACCAAGATGGCCAGGCTCGTGATTCGAGGGTTCGGTAACGGTCGACGGACCGTCCCCGGCGAAGGGACGGCGCCGGGGTGAATCGGCGAGGGTGGAGTGGTCGACATGCGAGCCGTGACTCTCCCTACGAAGGGACCCCACCCCCGGATTCCCGCGGCAGTACTGCGGCCCGCCAGTCTGCCGACCTAGATCAATTGATAGCGGCCCCGGTGAAACCTCATCGGCCGGACCCGGATCTCGGGTCGAATCTGAATATCCGGATGGGCCAGGCTATCCGATTCGACCCGGATCTGGCGTCGAATCTCGCGGCGCCAGTCGCTCAGGTCGCGGTACCATCGCATCCGGTGTCGTACCATGTCCCGCTGCCAGCGGGCTCGCTCCCGGGCGAAGTCCCCCCGCAGCAACCCGTCCACCCGGACCCGCGGCCGGATCCGCCACTCGTGTCGGTCGGGATCCCCGAATCGAAGCCGACGAACCTCCCGTCGATCGGGCCGGTCGGTGTCGGTCGAGTCCTGGGCCGAAACCGCGGTCGCCGCTAAAGCATCGTACTCGCGACGGTCATGATGACGCTGCGGATCGGGTAAGGGAACCTCACGGTGCTCTCCTTGGCTCGAGGCTCAAGGGTTTGGATGCTCGGACCGCTCTACCGGTTGCATCCCGCCGACCTGGCGTCATGCTAGATTGGTGGCGTTCCCACGCCTCCGCCGTCCCGCCGGCGGATCGAGCCACTTCGACCCTCACGGCGAGCCATGACCCGCCCGCGGTTCTCGCGGCAATTCTACCGCCGCTTCGTCGACGCGTATCGGCAGGGCCGGGTCGAGGACGCCGCGGCATCGGATCCAGGCGGTGCCGACGAGAAGCAGCCGCTCCTCCGCGGTCGCCGCCGCGAGTACCTCCGCGACTACCTCCGGTGGCTCGCTCCCCACCGCTACGCCGTCGTCGGGCTGTTCCTCCTCGCCCTGTTGGTGGCCGGGTTTCAGATGATCGAACCGTTGTTCCTCCGGTTCATCGTCGACCGGGTCCTCCTGAACGACACCCTCGCCGCGAGCGAGCGGCTCCGGCGGCTCCATCTGGCCGGCGCGCTCTTCGTCGCGGTCATCATCCTCTCCAACGTCTTGAGCGTCCTCAAGGACTATCGCCAGCGGCTCCTCAACGCTCAGGTCATGCTCACCCTGCGGCGAGCCCTCTTCGATCGACTGCTCCGCCTCCCGCTCCCGAAGCTCTGGGAGATGAAGACCGGCGGCATCCTCTCGAGGCTCACCGGCGACGTCGACACCACCACCGGCCTCCTCCAGCTGGCCGTGGTCTCGCCCGCCCTATCGGTCATCCGACTGATCATCGCGGTAATCGTCCTGATGACGCTCAACTGGAAGCTGGCGCTGACGGCCCTGGCCGTGATTCCGGGGATCGCGGCGATGAGCATCGCCTTTTCGCGTCGGATCCGACCGATCTACCGCTCGCTCCGCACCGATGCCGAGCGGATCGACGGCCGTGTCGGGGAGACCTTCTCGGGGATTCGGGTGGTGCGGGCCTTTCGGGGCGAGGTGCGTGAGTTGCTCGACTACCTGGTCGGGCGCCACACCGTGCTCCGGAAAGAGCTCTTCGCCCAGCGCCGCGAAATGGTCGTCTGGGCGGCGTGGGGCCTTCTCCTCGGCGCGGTCAACGTGGTGATCCTCTGGTACGGGGGCTATCTCAACCTGGCCGGCGACGCCTCGGTCGGCGATATCATGGCCTTTCAGTGGTACACCTTCCTGCTCCTCAACCCGGTCTGGCAGATCGTCAACTCGTTCTCCGAGCTGCAGCGCTCGATGGCCGCGACCGAGCGGGTCTTCGAGGTCCTGGCGATGCCGGACGACAAACCCGACCGACCCGACGCTCGGCCGGCCCCCGCCGAGGTGCGAGAGATCGCCTTCGACCGGGTCTCGTTCGAGTATCGCGAAGGGGTGCCGGTCGTTCGCGATTTGAGCGTCGTGGTCCCGACCGGCACGGTAGTCGCGCTGGTGGGACGAAGCGGAGCCGGGAAGACGACCGTCACCGATCTAGTCGCCCGGTTCCACGATCCGACCGAGGGCCGGATCCTCCTCAACGGCGCCGACATTCGCGATTTACAGTTGAAGAGCTACCGCGACCTGCTGGCCATCGTGCAGCAGGACGTCTTCCTCTTCGACGGCTCGGTCCGGGACAACATCGCCTATGGACGCCATGCCGCCACCGACGCCGAGGTGTTCGACGCGGCCCGGCGGGCCAACGCCCATGAGTTCATCGCCGCGCTCCCGGAGGGATACGATACCTTCATCGGCGAGCGCGGGGTCAAACTGTCGGGGGGACAGTGCCAACGCCTGGCGATCGCCAGGGCCTTCCTCGCCTCGCCGGAGATTCTCATCCTCGACGAGGCGACCAGCAACCTCGATACCGAGAGCGAGCAGCTGATTCAGCGGGCCATGACCGAGCTGTTGGCCGGCCGGACCACCTTCGTGATCGCCCACCGGCTGTCGACGATTCGCCGAGCCGACTTGATTCTGTTGATGGAAGCGGGCACGGTGATCGAACGGGGGACTCACGACGAGCTGATGGCGGCCCGCGGCGGCTACTACCGAATGGTCCTCCGCCAAGCCGAGTCCGGCGGGTCCGATGATTTTGGGAACCCCGGATGACGGTGTCGCTCGACTCGGTGGCGGCGCTGTTCCTCGAGCGCCAGCACCTTGGCCGCCCCAGGCACCGCCGTCTGACGACCCGGCGGCTGGTCGACTTCGTCGGGTCCGCCGGCGGCCTCCAGCTCGACTCGATCAACGTCGTCTGTCGGGCCCACTACTTGACCCTGTTCAGCCGGTTCGGAAGCTACGATCCCGGGTTCGTCGATCGGGTCGCGTACCGGCGCCGCCTCTTCTTCGAGTACTGGGCCCACGCCGCCTGCCTGATTCCTCGAGATGACTTCCAGGCGTGGCGGCGGATCATGGTCGAGTACGGCCACCACGCCCGCTCCTGGTCGGCCTGGCCCAAGAAGTACGACCCACTCCTGACCGAAGTGGAGAACGCCATCCGCGAGCGCGGGCCGCTCGGGAGCGCCGACTTCGAGGGCCAGACCAATTCGCTGGCCTCGGGAGGTTGGTGGAACTGGAAGCCGACCACCCGAGCTCTCGACTACCTCTGGATGAGCGGGCGAACCATGGTCCATTCCCGCCGCCACTTCCACAAGCGGTACGATCTCCCCGACCGCGTCCTCCCGGAACTCGCCACCTGCGAGCCGCCGTCGCTGGAGGAGTTCGGGCGCTGGCACGTCCGCCGCTCGCTCTTCGCGATGGGAGCCGCCACCGAGGCTGACCTCCGGATGTACCTGAGCTTTCCGAAGCCGAGTCACCTCGACCGGCGCCGGGCCTTGCGGGAAATGGTGGCGAGCCGCGAGGTCGTGGAGATCCCGGTGGAGCACCGCGGACCCGGCAAGCCGCCGCGCTGGTTCATCCTCGCCGCCGATCAGCCTGCAATCGCCCGCGCGGGCCGCCGCCGTCGGGCCTCCGTCGGGACGACCCTCCTCTGTCCGTTCGATTCGTTCCTCTGGCACCGCGACCGAACTCGGCGACTCTTCGGTTTCGACTACACCATCGAGGTCTACACCCCGGGCCACAAACGAAAGCACGGTTACTACACCCTGCCGATCCTTCACGACGGTCAACTGGTGGGTCGGGTGGACACCAAAACCCATCGCGAGGAACGAACCCTGGAGCTCCGCCACGTCCATTTCGAGCCCTGGGTCCTCGGCCGGGCCGAGCCGCCGACGGTTCGGGGGAGCGAGGTCGCGCTCGACCGTGTCCTGGAGGGGGTCGCGGATGCCGCCCGCGACCTCGCCCGGTTCGTCGGCGCCGACCGGGTTGAGGTCGGACGGGTCAGTCCCGGTCGCCTGGCGTCTCCGCTTCGACGTCTCGCCTCGCGGCTGGGCTGACCTCTTGACCCCCGATCGCCCGATTCACAGATTACTTAGCAATGCTAACTAATATCCTGGTGGCACTCTCGGCCACGATGGGCCGGGCCGATACCACCGGGTACACCCCCTCGGGCCTCTGGTTCTCGGCCACCGGAACGGGCCCGGCCGTGGTATTGCTCCACGGCGCCACCCTCGATTCCCGGGCCTGGGGCTCGCTGCCAGGTGAGATCGCCCGGCATCATCGTGTCGTGCTCACCGACCTGCGATCACACGGAAGATCGCGGGATGCCACCGCGCCGTTTTCCTGGGCCGAGGACGTGATCGAGGTGATGGACGCGGCGGGGATCGATCGGGCCATCCTCATCGGGCACTCGCTCGGCGCCCAAATCGCCATCGATGCGGCGCTCCAATCGCCGGAGCGAATCACCGGTTTGGTATTGCTCGGCCCATCGGTCGGGGGGCTCCCTCCGACCCGTGCGCCGGCTGGCATGGACTCGCTCGTCGCCGCACTCCGGGCGGGAGATTGGCCGGGCACCGCCCGCGCACTCGCCGCCATGCCTACCATGAAATTGATGCGGGATTCCACCGAGCGCTCGCTGGTCCGCTCGATCTTGGCCGACAACGTTCGGCTCTTTCGAGTCGATCGGACCTGGGTGAAGCCGCTCGACCCGCCCGCGCTCGGCCGTTTGGGACAGATTGCCGTCCCGACGCTCGTCGTGCTCGGCGGGCTCGACCCGACCGAGGACGAAGCGGCGAGCCAAGTCCTTCTCGCGCGGGTCCCCGCGGCCCGGGCCACGACCCTGCCGGGTTGCGGACATCTCCTTCCCGTCGACTGCCCCGCGGAGACCACTCAAGTGGTGGCGAGCTTCGTCTCGGCCCCAACCCGGCGAACGCCGTAGGGTCGTCCGGGGTTGGGCCGAGAATCCGTTCAGTCACGCCGGAGTTGCTGGGTCAGCCGCTGCCGGCCACCGTCGGCCACGAGGCCGATGACGTAGGTGTATTTGCCCCCGCCCAGGGTGGGATCGCCGACGTGGTCGATCACCTGCATCCGGTCGGATTCGGTCCCGAACGACGCGGCCACGGTGACCAGGGCATAGGCAGTCGACACCTGCTGGTACGGTGTCCTCTGCCCCGCCACCAACGACGTGGCGACGACCGAATCGACCCCGCCGGGGTAGAGTACCAGTCGATCGAAGGTCAAGCCGGACCCGTTTTCGACCCGAACTCGAACGTCCCCGCCCGGGATGAAGCTCTCGCAGGCACCGAGCCCCACCACCGCCAGCGCGACCCACCACCTATTCCCACCCATCTGGACCGGTCCTGGTCGAAGCCGATGCCTCGAATACCCGTGGCCGGCGCCCCGCGTCACCCCGTCAGGGCGCCGATTTCGCCAGGCCAGTCACGGTGAGCTCGAGGTTATGGCTCACCCGAATCCCGTAGATGCCGTCCGTCGAGGTCAGCTTGTCGGCTCCGACGATTTCGGCGCGATCGAATGACTTGACCTCGGTGCCGTTGATGATGCAGGCCGCCTTGCCGCCCTTGACCCGCCAGCCGATCTCGTTCGTTGCCTCGCCGCTCGCGTCGGCTTGCTTGAGCGCGGGGCTGGCCGCCCGGTCGACGATCGTCGCCACGTTGGCGCCATGAAAGGTCTTGACCGAATAGGTGCCGTTACCGTAGGCGATGCAGTACGCCAGGGTCTCGGTGTCCGACTCGAGATCCGCGCCACCGATGAAAACCCCGTACGAATGGGGGTGGGTGGCCTTCATCTTGTGTTCCTTGAAGGTCGCCTTGATCTGGTAGTCGCCGGTGGCCTTGTGACTCGGGTTCCAGAAGATTCCGGCCGGCCCGACCGAGAGGCGAAGTCCGCCGCCCTCTTCGGAGAACTTCGAGTCGGCGATGGTCTTGTTTTGCGACGCTGGACGCCGGTCGACACGCCCCTTCCACCCGGCCACGTTGATGCCCCCATCTTTGACGATGCGGTCGGCATCTTGGCCGACGGCGAGCGACGCGACGAACGACGCGGTTACAACCAGCAGAGCGGCACGCATGAGTACTCCTTGAAAGGTCTGCTATATAGTGAGGCGGAAGCCGACCGCACACAAGCCGACTCGAAATCAGCCCTTCGTTCCTGACCCGGCCCAGCAGCTCGGCCGCGTCGCGGCGGAACCGATCGGGACATTCGCGAAAGGTGGAACTCCTCCGGTCAACGCCGGAGTCGCACCGGGAGGTGGGCTAACCGGCGAAGTCGATGGTCGCGGTCGCGTCGGCCAGGCCCCCGCGCTCGTACACGGCGGCCGCGGCCACCACGTCCTCGAACGGCAACCCGGTGCTGTCGAACACCACCACCTCGTTCGTGCCACGACGGCCGATCGCGGTCCCCGCGACGATCTCCGCCAGATCGGCGCGGACTCGATCGAGGGTCATTACCCCGGCATCCATGGCGTGGTGCAGATCGCCGATCAAGGCGCATTGGCGTCGATCGTCGGTGACGACCACCGACGCCGCCAGAAGCGCCGGCGCGAGCTCGGATTTTCGCTCATTGTCAGCACCAACCGCGGCGATAAACGCCCCTGGTTGGACATCCTCGGCGGTGAGGAACGGGGTGGTCGACGGCGTACAGGTAACGACGAATTCACTCTGCCGGGTCGCCTCGCGGTGGTCCTCGGCAACGTCCGTGGGAATCGCGAGGCGGTCACCGAGAGCGCCGGCCAGCCGCCGAGCCGCCGCCGGATCGCGATCCACCGCCCAAACCCTGCCCAACGGCCGAACCCGATGGACGGCCGCCACCTGGGCGAAGGCCTGCGCGCCGCAGCCGATGACCGTGAGCGACAGGCCCGGTCGGTCCGAGGCGAGATACTTCGCGGCCACCGCCGTGGCGGCGGCGGTGCGGAGCACGGTGATCGCCATCGAGTCCATCAGGGCGAGGGGGCGCCCGGACACCGCGTCGAACAGGACGACAACCCCCTGGATGGTCGGCAGGCCGCGCTGCTCGGGGTTTCCCGGCAAGTTGACGTTGAGCTTGGCCGCGAGGTAGAGCCGACCAGACTCACCGCCGGGGAAGACGGCCGCCTTTACGTGGAGACCGCCGCCGGGCAGGTGGAGTCCCAGCACCCCGCTCTTCACCGCCCCGCCACCGCCGATCATCCGGAACCCGGTTTCGACGGCCGCGATCGTGGTATCCAGATCGAGAAGCCGTTCGACCGCCGAACGGGCGAACAGCAGACAGGGGACGGACCCGGAGTTGACCACCAAGCTCTCCTATGATACAGTTGAATCATGAATGATACAGAACGATCACCGTGTCAAGAGCCGGGAGGCCGGCGCTGGCTGATGCTGGTCCATCAACTCCCTCCCAAGCCCGACTACGTCCGGGTCAAGGTTCGCCGTCGGCTCCAGGCAATCGGGGCGGTCCAGCTCAAGGCATCGGTGTACGTCCTGGCGGCGTCCGACGAGGCGCTCGAGGATTGTCATTGGCTGATCGAGGAGATCCGCTCGCTCGGGGGAACCGCGGTGCTCTGCTGCGCCGAGTTCCTGGCGGGCATCACCGATGAGGAGATCGAGGCGATGGGTGACGAGGGGACGGATTCGAGCGAGACGGTGATCACGGCGGCCGACCGCGTCGATCGAGGCACCACCTGGGTGACCCGGGTCGGGGTCAAGGTCGATCGGATCGCGAGTGCCTGGCTGGTCCGGCGGTTCATCGATGACGGCGCCCGGTTCAAGTTCGTCCCGGCCCGCGGGTACCGGCCGCGATCGGGCGAGCGGCGCTTCGACATGTTCGACGCCGAGTACACTCATGAGGGAGAGTCCTGCACCTTCCAGACGCTGGTGCGGCGTTTTGGTCTCGAAGGCGATCGGGGCTTGACGGCGATCGGCGAGATCGTCCACGACATCGACTGTAAGGACCGGCTCTACGATCGTCCGGAGACCGCCGGCATCGATGGCTTGATCCGGGGCATCGTCGCCTCGACCGATGATGATGCCGAGCGACTCGACCGTGGCGCGGTGCTCTTCGACGACCTCTACCGGTCTCTGCGGGGACGTCGTTCCCTGACCGGATGACGGTCCCGGCCAGCCCCACGGTCTCCCTCGCCGAAGCAACCCGAGCCTGGGCTCGCATTGCCATCCACAGCTTTGGCGGACCAGCGGGCCAGATCGCGACGATCCATCGTGTGGTGGTCGCCGAGCGGGGGTGGCTCACCGAGGCGCAGTTCCTCCACGCGCTCGGCTACTGCATGCTCCTGCCTGGGCCCGAGGCACAGCAGTTGGTCACCTACGCCGGGTGGCGGCTCCATGGAGTACGCGGTGGCCTGATCGCGGGGAGTCTGTTCATTCTCCCCGGGTTCGTCGCCATCCTCGCGCTGTCCATCGGCTATGCGACCTTTGGCCAGGTCGCCGCCGTCGCCGCGATCTTCGCTGGCCTCAAGCCCGCGGTGTTCGCCATCGTGATGGAGGCCCTGAACCGGCTCGGAAAGCGCGCGCTGCCCGACCGCTGGGCGATCGGGTTCGCGGCGGCCGCTTTTCTCGGGATCTTCGCGTTCGGGGTGCCTTTTCCGGTCATCATCGCCGTGGCGGGGTTGGCCGGGGCGTCCCTGGGCCGCCAGGCCGGGTCGCCCTTGCCACCGGAACCGGCCGGCGGCCCTCCGCCCGAGCCCCGGTCCCGGCCGTCAATCGGAAGCGTGGCGAGAACCGTCGCCCTGTGGCTCGCGGTCTGGTTCCTCCCGGTCATCGCGCTGCTCGCCGTCGTCGGTCGCGATCACATCCTGATCCGGTTGGCCGCGTTCTTCAGCCAGACGGCCGTGGTCACCTTCGGCGGCGCCTACTCGGTGCTCGCCTATGTCGCCCAAGAGGCGGTGGCGACGTTTGGATGGCTCTCACCCGCCGAGATGCTCGACGGGCTCGGTCTCGCCGAGACGACGCCCGGGCCGCTCATCATGGTGCTGCAGTTCGTCGGCTACCTGGCCGCTTCCCGGGGAATGGACGGGTCGCCGATCCTCGCGGGCGTCGCCGGCTCGGTCGTGACGACGTGGGTCACCTTCGCTCCCTGCTTCCTCTTCGTGTTCGCGGGGGCACCCTACCTCGAGTGGCTTCGAGGACACCGGGTCCTCTCGGCCGCGTTGGCCGGAATCATGGCGGCCGTGGTCGGCGTGGTCCTCAACCTGACGGTGTGGTTCGCGCTCCACGTCCTTTTTTCCGAGGTCACCCTCACCCGGATCGGGCCCGCTGAGCTGCTGGTGCCGCGGTGGAGCTCGATCGACCTCACCGCGGCGTTCGTTGCCACCGCGGCGCTGATCGCGGTGTTCCGGTTTCGGATCGGGATGTTCCCGACCCTCGCGCTGGGGGCGGGGCTGGGGCTCATTAGCTTGCTGTTGGGGCGCTGAGCCACCGAGAGGCCCGCGCCCCCGAGTGGCGACCTGGCTCGCTGGGTTTCGGTCATTCGCTGCGCGAGCGCCCTGGTTCGCTGCATGGCCTCCCCTCGGAATGAAACGGGCAGGTATTCTGCACCGTCGAGCAAACGAACGAGCAGCGGAGTCCCGGGATGAAGACGGCATCATGCGCGATCGGAATGATCGGTTTGTTGATCGCGCTTCCCACACCTGATCCCCGAACCGATCCCCCGCCCCCGATCGTGCCGACCGCCTGGCTGCGATCCGCACTCGGGGCCCCCGACCTCATCGTACTCGCCGTGGCGGCGAACGAGGGCCAACTTCGCGGCGGGCGGATTCCTGGCGCTCGGCTCATCACGCTCGCCGCGGTCGCCCCGAACGACGACGGACGGCTTCCGCCCGTCGAGGTGGTCCGCGCCGCCCTCGAAACGGCGGGCGTATCGGATCGGTCGCGGGTGGTCCTGTATGGTGAGCCCATGGTGACGGCTCGGGTCTGGGCCGCGCTGGAAATGGTCGGACTTGGAGACCGAGCCGGCCTCCTCGACGGCGGCCTCTCGGCCTGGCGCGCCGCGGGGGCCAGTCTCACGACCGAGGCCCCTCTGGTCGAGCCGGGCCGGATCGCCGGAGCCGTGCCCCGACTCGAACGATTCGTCGATGCGGCCTGGGTCGAGCGCCGGCTCGACGATCCCTCCGTCCTGGTGCTCGACGTCCGAGAGGACGACGAGTACAGTGGCGCCGACGGCGGGCACGGTGGCGCCCACGCCATTGGACATATTCCGGGGGCCACCCATCTCAACTGGAACCGTCTATTCCGCCCCGACGGTACCTTCCTCCCACCGGCCGAACTGGCGGCGCTGTTCCGCTCGGTTGGCGGGCGACCGGGTCGAACGATCGTTCCGTACTGCATGGTCGGTCTTCGGGCGAGCGTTGCCTATCTGGCCGCGAAGGTCGCCGGGATGCCGGTCCGGCTGTTCCCGGGATCGATCATCGAGTGGGGGGCCAAGGGATTTGCCACCAGGAAAACCGTTCCCTGACGATCGCTCATCCGAGGAGGTCTGCATGATCCGCGTCTTCGCTGGCTTCGCCGTTCCGGTCCTGCTCGCTTCCGCCCTCGGACCCGTGCGGTCCGGGCCGTCAGCGCCGCCGGAACAACTGTTGGTGACGGCGCAGTGGCTCGCGGACCATCGGTCCGACCCGGATCTCGTCATCCTCCACCTAGGCCCCCGAGACGGTTACACCGCGGCCCACATCCCGGGCGCCCGGCTCTCGGCCGGCTTGACGGCCCCGGACCGCCCCGGGGCCTTGGCCGTCGAGCTGCCGCCCGACACCGCGCTGGCCCGAGCCATGGGAGCGTTAGGAATCACCAATCGGTCGCGGATCATCATCTACACCGGGAACATGCCCGACGGGCGTCCGATGATGCCGCCCGTCGCGGCCTTTCGCGCCGTATCGACATTCTTCTACGCGGGCGTCGGCCAGCAGGTGGCCGTTCTCGATGGCGGGCTCAAGGCGTGGCAGGCGGCCGGTCAGCCGATCGCGACCGGCACCCCCGAGCCGGTCCCGCCGACGACGGTGACCCTCCAGCCCCGGGCCGGCTTCCTGGTCGATGCCTCGTTCGTTCAGGGCCTGGCCGGGAAGCCGGGACACGTGCTGGTCGACGCCCGGGCCGCGTCGTTTCATGACGGCACTCAGGCGGACACCGACAAGAAGGGACACATCCCCGGCGCGAAGTCCCTGCCGATGGAGAGTTTCTACACCGATGCCGGCACGTTCAAGGACCTGGCCACGATCCGGGGGATGTTCGCGGCGGCCGGCATCGCCCCGAGCGACACGGTGGTGGCGTACTGTCACATCGGGATCTATGCCAACACGGTGATCGCGGCGGCGCGGATGCTGGGCCACCCGGTCAAGTTCTACGATGGCTCGTTCCAGGACTGGGCCCGCCGAGGTCTGCCCACCGAGCCGGCGTCATGAGTCGGCCGCGGCGCGGTTATCTCGACCCGTATCTGGCGGGCGTCGGCATCGGGATCGTGCTGGTGGCGAGCTTCCTGCTGATGGGCGAGGGGCTGGGCGCGTCGGGGGCCTTCGCCGCGGTGGCGAATCAGGCGTTAGGCACCCCTCGCGAGGTCCCGGCGCTGCTTGACTGGCGGGTCTGGGAAATCGGCGGGGTCGTCCTCGGCGCGATCGCCTCGGCGTGGTGGGCGGGCCGGATTGGCGAGCCGGCGGGCCGGGCGACGCCTCGGCGGATCTGGTTCGGCCTGCTCGGCGGTGCCGCGATGGGTTTCGGCGCACGCCTGGCCCGAGGATGTACCTCGGGGCTCGCGCTGTCGGGGGCGTCGGTGCAGAGTGTCGGCGCCTGGATCTTCATCGCGTCGGCGTTCGCGGCCGGGTACCTGATCGCGCCGCTCATCCGGCGGAACTGGGGCCGATGATCGCGGGCCTCGAAGGCATCGCGACGCCGGCGCTCGGTCTCGGCACCGCGCTCGGACTCGGGATCGCGTTCGGGTGGTTCCTCGAGCAAGGCGGTCTTGGCGAAGCTCGGAAGCTGGCCGGGCAGTTCTACCTCACCGACCTCACTGTCCTCAAGGTGATGTTCTCGGCCATCGTGACCGCGATGCTCGGGCTGTTCTGGCTCGGGCGCCTCGGTCTGATCGACCCGTCCCGTCTCTTCGTCCCGCCGACGTTCGTGTGGCCGCAGGTCGTCGGTGGGCTCCTGTTCGGCGTCGGGTTCGCCACCTCAGGGCTCTGCCCCGGGACCTCCTGCGTGGCCGCGGCCAGCCGGCGAGCCGGAGGCTTGGCGGTGGTCGGCGGGTTATTGGGCGGCGTGGCCCTATTCACCCTGCTGTTTCGTTGGGTTGAGCCGTTCTACACGTCGTCGTCTCGGGGGGCGCTCACCGTGCCCGCCGCGATCGGCGTCCCGGAGGGGGTCGTCGTGTTCGCGATCGTCCTCGTGGCGCTGGGCGCCTTCCGTGGCGCGGAGTGGATCGAGCGGCGGCAGCAGAGCCCAACCGGCGAATGAGCCACCGCCGCGTGCTCGCGCTCCTGGCGCTGGTGGCTGGCGCGGCCGCGGTCGTGGCGGGAGGTGCCGCACCCCTCGGCCGGGTTCGGCAGGTGGCGGCCCTCGCGGCGCGGGGCGAGGGCCGGATCGCGGCGGTGGACCTGGCCCGCCGGATCCGAGCCCGGGAAACGGGGCTCCGGGTGATCGACCTGCGCCCCGCGGAGGCCTTCGCGTCGATGAGCGTTCCCGGCGCCACCCGATCGAGTATCGACTCACTGATCGGGAGCCCTTCTAGGCCGGGGGAGACTCTCGTCGTGTACGGCGACGGCCCGTTCCCGGCCCAGGCGTGGATCCTCCTGGTGCTGGCCGGGCATCAGGCCCTCTACCTGGGCGGCGGACTGGAGGCATGGGAAGCCGCGATCATCAATCCGGTGTTGCCGGCGCAGCCCACCGACGCGGAATCGGCTCGGTGGATCGAGGTCGCGGAGCTGAGTCGTTACTTCGGGGGCTTTCCGATCACCGGCGGTCCACGGCTCGGAACGCCGCCAGCGTGGATGGACCGGTCGGGGCCGGCCCCGGCACCCGTTGCCTGGCCCCGGCGCCGAGGGTGCTGACCCCAAACCTCCCAGCCGCCAACCGGGCCTTGCCAGACCTCGACCAGCGCCTCGATACTCCCGGGGAACCCTGCGCCGAGCCCATCCCATCGATACCAATCCAGCGCCCCGCCGAACGGTCGAACTCCTCCTCGGCGCCCTCGACCGATATCGGACCGAGTTCCGCCGGCTGACGCGAGCGGTCGTTGGCCACTTCCAATCGGGCGACTGGCCCGCACTGGACGCCGCCACCGAAGACCGGCTGCTGCTCTATCCCCGCAGCGTCACCGCGCTGGTCGTCGAGTTGGGACGATTGAGCCTCGAGCATCCGCTGCCGTGGCCAGTGATTCAGCGGCGTTTTCAGTCCGCGATCGACGGCCTCGCCGATCCCGAAATCGCGGCGACTTTCTACAACTCGGCGGTTCGACGCCTTCACGGAACGGTGGGGGTGGACCCGACCCATGAATTCCTCGATTTGGCCCCTCCGTCGCTCCCGGCCCGGGATGGGCTGCGGACCCTCGAGGTGCCATCCCCCGAGGCGCTCCCGGCGGCGATCGACGCCGCGTTCGAGTCGCTCGGCTGGCGTCAATGGCACGATCGGGCCGGCGATTCGGCGCGGGTGGCGGCTCGGCTGCGAACGGCGGTACCCTGGCTGAGCGGTGGCGCCCGGCTCGATTGGCTTCCCGCCGCGTTCGTTCGACGCCAGCGCGCCTTCCTGGTGGGCAACCTCGCGACCGACGCGGGAACCACGCCGATCATGGTCGGGATGGTCCAACGACCCGAGGGGATCTCGGCCAACGCGGTGGTCACCGGCACGGACGGCGCGAGCATCGTCTTCGGGTTCACCCGAAGCTACTTCCACGTCGAAGTCGAGGAGCCCCGATCCGCGGTCGGGTATCTCGCCTCGCTGATGCCGGCCAAGCGGCTCGACGAGCTCTACTCGATGATCGGCTACCATCGCCACGGCAAGCGCGAGTTCTACCAAGCGCTCCGACGAACCCTGGCCGATCCCGCCGCTCGGTTCGAGCCGGTCGAGGGCGTGCCCGGCCTGGTCATGCTCGCCTTCGCCCTGAGGCCGCTCAACGTGGTGTTCAAGGTCATCCGGGATCGGTCGCTGCCACCCAAGCAGGTCAGCCGGAAGGAAGTGATGGCGAAGTACGAATTCGTGTTCCGGCACGAGCACGGGGGTCGGCTGGCGGACACCCAGGAATACACCGGCCTCTCGATGCCGCGGGCGGCGTTCGCGCCGGAAGTGGTCGAGGAGCTCGACCGGGAGGCCCGTGACACCGTCGCGACCGTCGCCGATCGCCTGGTCTTCAAACACGTCTATACCGAGCGACGGATGACGCCGCTCGATGTCTACCTTCGGGAGGTGTCCCCGGAGTCGGCTCGAGCCGCCGTCGTCGATCTCGGTTGGGCGATCAAGGATCTCGCCGGGCTCAACCTTTTCCCCGGCGATCTCTTACCGAAGAACTTCGGGGTGACCCGCCATGGCCGGATCGTGTTCTACGACTACGACGAGATCTGCACCCTGACCGATTGTCACTTCCGGACCATGCCCGTCGCCACCCGTTACGAAGACGAGGTCGCGGCCGAGCCGTGGTTCTCGGTGGGACCCACCGACGTGTTTCCCGAAGAATGGGAGCGGTTCATCCGGTTCGCCGGCCCACTCCATGAGGCGTTTCGGGCCCATCACGCCGATCTGTTCACGGCCGATTACTGGAACAGGGTCCGCTCGCGGGTGGCGACCGGTGGGCTCGTCGATCCGCCCCCGTATCGGCCGGAGGATGAACTGTAGCCGGCTCGAGCCCGTTGCTGGCCCCGCCGAAGCGAGCGGCGACACAGTCGGCCCCTCAAGCTGGTGTTCAACGCCCCGTCAGCCCAGCCGACCGATCGGGAGGCGCCGGACTCGCTGTCCCGTCGCCGCGAAGATCGCGTTGGTGAGGGCCGGCAACGCGGTCGGGAGCCCCATCTCCCCGGCCCCGCTGGGTTTGGCCTGGCTCGGGATGATCGCGACCTCGACGTCCGGCGCCTCCCGCATCGTGAGCATCGGGTAATCGGGAAGATTCCGTTGCTCGATCCGGCCGTCCTTTACGGTAATCGCCAGTCGGAGCGCGGCCGAAATACCGTCGAGCGTCCCGCCCATCATCTGGGCTTCGATCCCCGCCGGGTTGACCGGCTGGCCAACGTCCACCGCGCAAACACAGCGATGAATTCGCACCGCGCCGGCGGCGACGCTCACTTCCATCGCGTGAGCCGCGTACCCCCCGAAGGTGAAGTGGGCGGCGAGTCCTCGCCCCCGACCGGCCGGCGGCGGACTCCCCCAGCCAATCCGCCGGGCCGCTTCCTGGAGCACCACCGCGAGGCGACCGGTGTTCATCGTCGGTCCGCCGTGATCGCGATAGGCTTGGTCGCGCGCCGCGCCGAGCAGCTCGAGGCGGAGTTCGAGTGGATCCCGCCCGGCCGCATGGGCGACCTCGTCGACGAAGCTCTCCGTCGCGAAGGTGACGAAGGTCGGCTGCGGAGCCCGCCACCACCCTCGCGCCAACCCGAAGTCGAGACCGTGGAACTCGTACTCGTAAGCGGGCACCACCCCGGCGGGGTAGCCGTCCGGATCGGCGAGCCCGATCCACGCTGGCGCGGACGCCATCCCGGGGACTCGATATTTGCGGGTCGCTGCCGCCACCCGATGGGACCAACCGGTGATCTTTCCCGCCCCGTCGACGGCGGCCGCGAGCGCGTGGACCCCGAACGGCCGGTAGAAGTCGGTGGTGAGGTCGTCCTCGCGAGTCCAGATCAGCTTGATCGGAGCGCCCTGGGCCTGGGCGATCTGGACCGCCTCGGCCACGAAATCGCTTTCCAGCCGGCGCCCGAATCCGCCCCCGGATCGAGTCATCTCGACGCTGATCTCGAGCCGGGGAATCCCGGTCATGGCGTGAACGAGACGGGAGATGCCGCCGGGGCTCTGGGTCGGCGCGATGACCCGGGCTCGACCCTGCCCCAGTTCGACGACGCAGTTCTGCGGCTCCATGGTCGCGTGGGCGAGGAACGGCATCGTGTAGCGGGCCTCGACCACCCGGGCGGCGGCCCGGCGGGCGGCCGCGAAGTCGCCGTCCCGGCGGACGGTCGCCCCGCGGCTGCCTAACGCCTGGTTCGCGCGACGCTCGAGGGCGTCGGTCGAGTCGTCTGCCCACGGCCCGGGACGCCACCGAATTACCAGCGCCCGACGTCCAGCGAGGGCCGCCCAGGTGCTGTCGGCGACGACCGCGACGCCCGCGGCCAGGTTCCGATCGAAGCCTCCTTGGGGACCCGGGCCGGTGACCCGGATCACGTTGCGCACGCCGGGAACGGCCCGGGCCGCGACGTCGTCGAGCGACTCGACCGTCCCGTCGAAGTAGGGGCACCGCTCGATCACGGCGACCAGGGCGCCCTCGATCCAGGCGTCGAGCCCATACCGCGCGCTACCGGTCACGATCGCGCGGGCATCGGCGGTCTTGGTCGGTTTCCCCACGATTCGAAACTCGGCCGCCGGTTTGAGCGGCAGCGGCTCCGCGGGTGGCGCGATCTGGGCGGCCGCCGCGGCGAGTTCGCCGTAGGCGGCCCGCTTGCCGCCAGGCCCGGTGACGAAACCATCCGCGGCCGTCAGACCGGTGGCCGGCACCTGCCATTGCCGCGCGGCGGCCTCGACCAGAAGCCAGCGAGCCTTGGCGCCAGCCTGGCGGAGCTCATCGTAGCTATCGGGAATGCTGGTGCTGCCACCAGCCCCCTGGTCGCCGTACTTGGCCCGTACCGAGCCGGGTTCCTCGCCGGGGAGGAGGCCATAGGGAAGTTGCTCCACCCGCACCATCGACCAAGGAACGTTGAGCTCTTCGGCGATCAACATCGGCAGCGAGGTCATCACGCCCTGGCCGATCTCGCAGCTGCGGGCCCCGATCACGATCGCGTTGTCGGGATCGATCCGGACGAAGACGGTGACCGCCCCGCCCGCCACTTGGCGGCGAGTCCCCCGGCAACCCGCCACGGACACCAGGAGGCCGCCGAGCGCGGTCCCGCTGATCGCCAGGAAGGTCCGCCGATCCGTAGTGGCGGTCATCGCTCGCCTCCCTCGACCGGCACGCCCGCGGCCCGGCGAATCGCCCGACGAATCCGGGGATAGGTCCCGCACCGGCACAGGTTGGTCAGTCCGGCGATCTCGTCCTCGCTGGGTTTGGGCGATCGCCGGAGCAGGTCGACCGCGGCCATAATCTGGCCGGCCTGGCAGTAACCGCATTGGGGCACGTCTTCCTCGATCCAAGCCTCCTGAACCCGGTGGAGGGTGGTCCCGTTGGCCAGGCCTTCGATGGTAGTGACCGACCGATCGGCGAGGGTCCCCACCGGCGTCGAGCAGGAACGGGCCGCCTGGCCGTCGATCAGGACCGTACAGGCGCCGCAGGCGCCGACCCCGCACCCGAATTTGGTTCCGGTCAGCCGCAACGAGTCACGGAGGTACCACAGGAGGGGCATCGATTCGTCGCCGTCGAACAGCTGGCGAGTTCCGTTGATGGTCAGGCGAAAGGGCATTCGCGGGTCCGGGCGGCAGGTGAGACGGCTGGTCCGATGACTTTCCCTAACATGACGAAGGAAGCCGAACGGCGGATTCGCCACCGGAGGCCCGACCTGACGAAGCGGGCCGACCGGTGCCAAAGTGACGCCGAGGCGGCGGCCGGGGTATCGAGAGCGGAACCAGGTTGATTTCCGGGCGCTCCGAGGAGACCGCGATGCTCACCACCACCCACCGTCCCTACCGGGGTACCGACCTGATCCGCCGTTCGACGCGCGGCGTGGTCCTGGCCGCAATCTTCACCGGTTGCGGCGCCGAGCCTTCGAATACCACCTTCGGGGCCGCACTGGCCCAGAACTCGTGCGGCCCAGCCGACGGTCCCGCCGTCGAGATTCAGCTGGCCCTCGCGCCAGCGACGGAGCTTAGTGCCAGGCCATCCCTGCAAGTGATGATCTACCGGGCGCGAGCCGACGCCGCGGGACGAAGCTGGCAGATCAATACGTCATTCGATTCGGCCGCCGGGTCCTTTTGTCCGGCGACCGGCGACTGTGAGTCGGCGACGAGCGGCACCGTTCGTCTCGACCCGACGACATCGGTCAACGCCGTCTCCGGAACGGTCGAGGCGCGCTTTCCGATCAAGGGGATCGTTCGAGGACGCTTTCAGGCTGAGTGGCGGGAGCGCAACATCCTATGTGGCTGACGGTCGCGGGTTGGATCGCCCCTCGAAGGTGGCCTGCGGGACTCGGCTTGCGGTGGTTGGTCCTCGGCTTGGGCTTGGCGGCCTGCAGCGAGGGGTTTCGGCCCTCGGGCGGTGCCCTGAATCTGGGTACGTGGGGTGGCGAGAACGCCGGCGTCATCGTCACCGACTCGGAGACACACGTCCACATCGGTTGTACGTTGGGCGACATCCCCGGTCGGATCACCGTCGACGGCAGCGGCCGGTTCGTGGTCAACGGATCCTATGTGTTGCGAGCGTTCCCCATTCAGCTCGGTCCGCGCCTGCCGGCCCAGTATTCGGGACGGCTTTCGGGGCGAACCCTGACCCTCGCGGTGGCGGTGAACGATACCACGACGGGTCAGGTCGTCGCCCTCGGGCCGGTCACGGTGCAGTTCGGTCGGGATCCTCAACTGGGGCCGTGCCCAATCTGCCGGAAGCCGCCGGCCGGGGGCATGGCCCCGGGAACGGTTCGTTAGGCGGAGGAACCGCCCCGGTCCGACAGCCGCGCCGCGTACTCCTGGTACCCCGCGTCGACCATCTTCACGTTGCGGTTCCCCCGGAACAGGAACCACCCACCGACCGCGGCGATCAGCCCCGCCACCACCGCGGATAGCCCTTTCATCACCAGGAGCGCGGCCACCACCATCAGGCCGACTCCGACCATCCTCGGAACCGCGGCGACCGCCCGCAGCTTCCCGTGTGCCGCGTAGAGGACATCGGGATCCCGCGAACCGATCGCCTTGAGCGCTCCGATCACTCCCTGTTTGTCAAAGACGACGAACGGACTCGCCTGCATGGAGCCCCCGACTGTGGCGATGGGTCAGCGCGCCCCACCCATGCGAAACATCAGCCCGGCGTTCAAGGTCGCGGCCCCGGCACCGACGTCGCCGTAGAGCGCGATGCCGTTGCTCATGAAGTACCGCAACCCGGCCCGCCCGATGAAGTAGATCCCGCTGCTGAACGACCCGGCGTATGAGGTGCTGACGACCGAGTAACCCAGCCCGAGACCGAAGAACGGATCGAACTTCCCGCCACTCACCTTGACGTGGTAGTTGGCGGTCGCCCCGATCGGGATGTAGGAGAACCCGTAGTCGACCGCCGCGAACACGGCCGAGTACTTGTAGTAGTCGGCACTGACCTGGATCCCCAGGGTTCCGTCGCCGAGGCTGGGGAGCCTCTTGATCGCCTTCTCGAACCGCCCACCGATCGACAGCCCCGCCCCGTTGAGCCCACCCAGTCCGACCGTCGGCCCGAAATCGGTGTAACCCATCCCGAAGGCCCGCTTGTCTTGGGCTCCACCGTCGCGAACCACGCCGGCCAGGCCCAGCACCACCAACGCACCGCCTACGAGTCTTCGCATCGCGCTCCTCCTGAGAGTGGGTGAAAACCTCTAGTACGTCACGTCGAACGTGCCCTGGGTGATCGACTTGGTACCGGTGGCCCCATTGCCGGGCACCGGGGCCATCGAGAACTGAAAGATCCCGACCGCTCGGGTCGCCGAAATGCTGGTCACCGTGATCGACCCGCTGCCGAGAGTCACCGCGGCCATCCAGGCCTGCGAGGTCGACCCCGACACGACCTGATAGCTGCCGTTGGCCGATTGGGTGACTCCGACCGGGAAGGTGCCCGGCGCGGTGGTCGGGCCGAGGGCGAAGCCGAGGCTGCGCTGTTGCCCATCGGTGCCCGCGATCGACAGCACGCCGCCCCTGTAGGCCGCGACGATCGTCTGGGCCGCCCACCCGGATCCGTCCACCGTCGCCGTCAGGGTGCCGTTGGTGGGCCCGCTCGGCTGGGTCGTGGACCCGCATCCGAGGGCGCCGATGACGAGCAGTCCAGCCATGGTCCGTCGCAACATTCCGCCTCCTTGGGTTAGTATCCGTTGCCTCCCATTGCGCGGAACGGGCCGGCCGCCCATCATCGGCGATCGGCCTGGCTATCGCCCCGGTCCAGCGATACCCTACATGAGCGTGGGTCAACCCCTTCGGAAGCGAGCGGACATGGAGTTCGACGGCAATCAGAGCGACTTGGATGGGCTCTTTGCCGCTACCTATGAGGAACTCAGGCGCTTGGCGGCCTCGGTCCGGCGGCACGACCCGAGCGCCACCCTCACCCCCACGGCTCTGGTCAACGAAGCCTGGCTCAAGCTGGCCGGGTCGCCCGAGCTCGGGGCCCTTCCCCAACTCCATTTCAAGCGGGTCGCGGCCCGCGCGATGCGGCAGGTGTTGGTCGAAGCGGCACGTCGACGACACGCGGCCAAGCGGGGTGGACCCCGAGCCGCCTTCGTGACCCTCGACGAGGCGATCGCGGGATCGATCACGACGGAGGCGGAAATCGTCGGTCTCGACCAGGCGCTCGAAGCCTTGGCCGCGATCAGCCCGCGTCAGGCCAGCATGGTCGAGGCCCGGTTCTTCGGGGGACTCGAGATTGCCGAGACCGCTGAGTTGCTCGGCGTCTCGGAGGCCACGGTCGAGCGGGATTGGCGGGCGGCCAAGGCGTGGCTGGCGAAGACGATGCGCGCCGAACGCGGGCGCTGAGCCCGCGACGGCCGGAGAGCGGATGGACCCGAAGACTTGGGAACGAATTCAGGCGATCTTCCATCGAGCGGCGGACCTCCCCGGCCCTGACCGCCTGGCGTTCGTCCAGGGCGAAACCGCCGACGCCCCCGAACTGGTGGATGAGGTCATGGCCCTCCTCGCCGAGGACGGGATCGGCGGTACCCCGCTCGATCGGAGTCTTCCAACCCTCGCGAGAGAGGTGCTCGCCACCGAGCCGCGCTCCCTCGACACGGTTCGGTTCGGCCCCTATCGGATCATCCGGGTTCTCGGCGAGGGCGGGATGGGCGTCGTCTACCTCGGCCGACGCGACGATCTCGGCAGTGAGGTCGCGATCAAGGTCCTCCGGGACGCCTGGCTCTCGCCCTCGCGTCGGGAGCGCTTCGCGGCCGAGCAACGGCTCCTCGCGCAACTCAATCACCCCGCGATCGCCCAGCTCCACGACGCCGGCACCCTCGAGGACGGCACCCCCTGGTTCGTCATGGAACTGGTCCACGGGGTCCCGATCACCGAGTACTGCCAGACCAAGCACGCGGACCTCGTGGAGCGGCTTCGGCTCTTTCGCCTGGTGGCCGAAGCAGTGGCGCACGCCCATCGTCATGCGATCATTCATCGCGACCTGAAACCGTCCAACATCCTGGTGACACCGGAGGGACGGGTGAAGCTGCTCGACTTCGGGATCGCCAAGCAGATGGAAACGCTCGACGATCCGGCCCAGGCGACCCGCACCGGGCTCCGGCTGATGACGCCCGCGTACGCCGCGCCCGAGCAGTTCCGGGGCACCGGGATCGGCGTGCACACCGACGTCTATTCCCTCGGCGTCTTGCTGTACGAGCTGTTGGCCGGGCGACTCCCGTTCGATCTGGCGGGCAAGACGCTCTTCGAAGCAGAAGCCCAGTTGCTGGAGACCCCTCCGAAGCCATCGCTGGTGGCCTGGCTCAAGGCCCTCCCTGGCGATACCAGGCCCAGCGCCTCCGCGTGGGCCGATCTCGACGTCCTCTGTCTCACCGCGATGCATCGTGAGGCCGAGCGCCGCTACCGGACGGTCGACGCGCTGATTCGCGACCTCGATCACTTCACCGCGGGCGAGCCGCTCGACGCCCGACCCGATTCGTTCGGCTACCGCTTCGGCAAGTTCGTCCGGCGCAACCGCCGGGGGGTCGTCGCGGGGGTGGCCACCATCGTCACGGTGGCCGCGCTGGTCACCTTCTATACCTGGCGGCTGCGAGCGGCGCGGGACACAGCCCTCGCCGAGACCGCCCGCGCCGAGCGGATCCAGTCGTTTACCATGCGCCTGTTCCAAGGCGGCGACGATGCCGTCGGCCCCGCCGATTCGTTGCGGGTGATCACCCTGCTCGACCGCGGCGTCAAGGAAGCGAGGAGCCTGAGCCAGGATCCCCGCGCCCAATCGGAGCTCTACTTGACCCTGGGCAGCATCTTCGAGCAGCTGGGACACTTCGCCCGGGCCGACACCCTCCTGGCCAGCGCGGCCGCGGTGCAACGCGGCTATCTCGATGACGCCAACGTCGATCTGGCGCCGACGCTGCTCGCCACCGCACTGCTCCGTACCCGCGAGGCCAAGTACCCCGAGGCGCTCGCACTCGCTAACCAGGCCTTGAGGCTGGTCCGGGTCCTCCCTCGAACCCATTCGTTGGTCGGGCGGGCCCACGCGACCGTGGGCCGGGTCCGCTATGAACAGGGCGAGTACGACTCGGCGCTCGTCGCGCTCGACAGCGCGGTGATCTCACTGGATCGAGGCGACTCGGTGACCACCGAGTTCACCGAGGTCCTCAGCGAGCTGGCCAACACCCATTTCTACGCCGGCCACTACGCGACCTCGGACTCGCTGAACCGGCGGGTCCTCGCGCTGAGCCGACGACTCTACGGCGACCGGCATCCCCACGTCGGGGACGACCTCATCAACCTCGGCGCGATCCAGTTCGAGCAGGGGAAGCACCCCGAGGCCGAGCGCTACTATCGCGAAGCCCTCGACATCTTCCGCGGGTGGTACGGCAACGAGAACCCCGAAACCGGTTCGGCCCTCACGATGCTGGCGCGGGCCGAGGTCAACCAGCAACGCTACGACGAAGCCGCACTCCACGTCACCGAGGCGCTGGCGATCTACCGCAAGGTGTACGGTCGGCTCCACCCCCGGGTTGCCTCGGCGCAGAACGAACTCGGCCGGATCGCCCAGCGTCAGGGCCGGCTCGATGACGCCGAGCGAGCCTTCCGAGAGATGGCCGCGATCTATCGGGAGATCTACGATGACAAGCACTACCTGATCGGGGTCGCCTTCGCGAATCTGGCCGGGGTTTACCACGATCGGCGGGACTATGCCCAGGCGGTGACCTTGTTCCGCGAATCGGTCCGCCGCTACGCCGAGACCCTCGAACCCGGCCACCAACTCCTCGGGATTGGGCGAATTCGCTTGGGCAGAAGCCTCCTCGCCGCCCGCGATTTCCAGGGGGCGGCGGAGGCATCGCAAACCGGCTACGACATCCTGATGAAGCAGGCCGAGCCCCCAGCCACGTGGCTCGAAAGCGCCCGGACCGATCTGGCCCAGGCCTATCGCGCCTTGGGCCGGGTCGCCGAGGCGGATCGATACGCCGGTGAGCTGAAGAAGCCGTGATCGATCGGCGGGAGTTCCTGGCGATCGCCGGCAGCGCGCTCCCGCTGGCGGCCTCGCCTGGTCGGGTCGATCGCCTGGTGGTCGACGGCCTCGAGACGTCGGTCGTCAACGACGGCTTCCTCGACCTCGTCCGCCGGGGCGGAGCCCATTGCGTTCACAAGACGCTCTACCGAACCGATTCGTTCGAGGGGCTTCGAGGGTTCCTGGCCAGTCGAACCGACCGGGCCGTGATCGCGACGACGGCGGGACAGATCCGGGCGGCGCATACGGCGGGGAAGATCGCCTTCGTGCTTGGGGTCCAGGCGGCCGGCGGCGCCTACGGCAACGGTCTCGACGAGGCCATGGACGAAGTCCCGCTCGGGAGTCTCGCTCGACTGCGACCGGCCCTCGACGAGTACTACGCCCGCGGCCTCAGGATCCAGGGACTGTGTTACAACGGCTACAACGTGTTCGGCAGCGGCTGCCTCGATCATACCGTGCCGCTGACCCGAGCGGGACGTCGCTTGGTCGAGGAGATACACCGGCGCCGAATCGTCCTCGACGTCGGGGGCCACACCGGGGAACGGACCAGTCTCGACGCGTTGGCCATCGCGACCGGTGTGCCGGTGATTTGCAGCCACACCAACTTCGCCGCGCTCAATCCCAACGTCCGCTGCATCTCGGATCGACTGGCCGAGCGGATTGCCACCACCGGTGGGGTGATCGGCCTGACGGCAATCAGCGATTTCCTGAACCGAAATGCCGCCTCCGTGGTTCGAGACGGGCCGACCAGCCCTCGAGCCACGCTGGAAACCCTCCTCGACCACTACGACTACGGAAAACGGCTCATCGGCGCCGACCACCTCGCCCTGGGCCCTGATTTCCTCTGGGGGCAGTCGCCGGTGGCGGTGGATCCCGCCGACGCCGTCACCTTCACGCCCGAATCGCTCAGCGCGGGCCCGGTTCGCGCGGTCGACGGCTTCGAGGACATCTCCGAGTTGCCCAATCTGATCACCGGGCTGCGCCGTCGCGGTTGGAGCGAGTCCGAGTTGGATCGGGTGCTGGGCGGCAATTGGCTCCGGGTCTATCAGGCGGTGTGGGGCGCCTGATGGGATCCAGGAAGCACCGCCGGCGGCCCGTACCGACGACTAGCCTCGACCGGGTCGCCCATCGGGCCCGGCCGCCGGGTCCTCCCAGGAGCATCCTTGCAACCAACCGGACCGTTTCAGCGTCCTAATGAAGGTCGGGGGCCTGCCCCCTGGCTCCACCCCTGAAAGGAACCAAGCCGATGCGTCTATCCCGCAACCGGTGGTTTCTCATCGTTGCTGCCGCCTTCCTGATCGGCGTTCCTGCCTGGCTCCTCGCGGGCCCCGCCGAAGACGCTGGCGCCGCCCTCGTCGCCACGGTCAAGCAGGGCCAGTTCAAGGTCACCGTCACCACCTCCGGCGAGCTCCGGGCCCTCAAGGCGGTTCAGATCTCCGCCCCGCCCAACACCCAGCAAGCCGAGGTCTACCAGATGAAGATTGCCTCCATCGTTCCGGAGGGAACGCTGGTCAAGGCCGGCGACGTAGTGGCCGAGTTGGATCGCTCGACCCTGGCCAACAAAATGGCCGAGGTGGGCCTCGCCCTGACGAAGGCGGAGGCGGTCTACGAGCAGGCCATGCTCGACTCCACCCTGAATTTGTCCAAGGCCCGCGAGGAGATCCGGACCATGGAGCTCGGCCTGGAGGAGAAGCGACTGGCCAAGGAGCAGGCGGCCTTCGAGGCGCCCACCGTCAAGCGCCAAGCCGAGATCGACCTCGAGAAGGCGCAGCGCGCCCTGGCCCAGGCCAAGGTCGACTACAAGACGAAGACCGAGCAGGCCCAGGCCAAGATGCGGGAGGTGGGCGCGGACCTCGAGCGCCAGCGCAACAAGCTCAAGGTGGTGCAGGTGGTGATGGAGGGGTTCACCATCCGAGCTCCCGCGCCAGGCATGGTCATCTACGTCAAGGAGTGGAACGGGAAGAAGCGAACCACCGGCTCCCAGGTCTCCGCCTGGGACCCCTCGGTCGCCACCCTGCCGGATCTGAACAAGATGGAGTCGGTCACCTACGTCAACGAGATCGACGTTCGAAAGATCGCTCAAGGGCAACCGGCCGAGATCACCCTCGACTCCGATCCGTCCAAGAAACTCTCCGGCAAGGTGACCAGCGTCGCCAACGTCGGTGAGCAGCGCCCCAACACCGACGCGAAGGTGTTCGAGGTCAAGCTGGCCGTGGATCAGGCCGACACGACGCTCCGGCCCGGGATGACGACCAGCAACCGGGTCGAGACCCATACCACCGCCCAAGCCCTTTCGATCCCGATGGAAGCCGTCAACAGTGAGAACGGGGTCCCCTTCGTCTACAAGATGGCCGGACGCCGGATCGCCAAGCAGGAGGTGGTAACCGGAGCGATGAGCGACGACGAAGTGGTCGTGGCTCAAGGGCTCGAGCAAGCCGACCGGGTGCTGCTGTCGCCGCCGGCCAACAGGGACCGGTTGACGTTGGTGCGGATCCCGGGATCGACCCAAGGCGCCCCTCCCGCGGCCGGCGGGGACACGGCGACCTCGGTGCCGCTCAAGGCGCCCAAGGACAGTTAGCCCTGATGGCGCTCGATCATCCCGTCCTCGCCGAGCTGAAGGCACGCCTCACCGCCCACCTCGGGGTGAGCGTTCGTTCGGCGATCGAAGCCGTCCAGGCCCACAAGCTTCGGGCGGGCCTCACCTCCCTCGGCATTCTCTTCGGGGTCGCCTCGGTGATCGCCATGCTCGCCATCGGCAAGGGCGCCGAACAGGAGATTCTCGAGCAGATGCGGTTGCTCGGCTCCAACAACGTGATGGTGACGCCGTTGGTCGAGCAGAAGGAGGAAGCGGCCACGGACGAGCCGGAGAACAAGGTCCAGCGATATTCGCCCGGCCTCACCTACGCCGACGCCGAGGCGCTCGCCCGAATGATCCCCGGCGTCGAGGTCACCAGCGCCGAGGTGGTGCTCAACACCTCAATTACCCGGGAAGGCCGCCGCCGCTCCGGGAAGGTGGTCGGGATCGACACCAGCTACTTCCGGCTCACCAATCTTGCGACCGCCACCGGATCGTCGTTCACCCGGCTCCAGGTCGACCGAGGGCTTCCGGTGGCGATCATCGGCCACGGTGTGCGGACCCGGTTCTTCACCACCGAGAACCCGATCGGCAAACCGATCAAGGTGGGGGACGTCTGGCTCACCGTGGTCGGGGTCCTCGCCGACCGCCGGCTGAGCGACGTCACCGCCGAGCGGCTCGGCATTCGGGATGCCAACATGGATGTCTACGTGCCGATTCGGACCGTGCTAATGCGGCTCCGGGACCGGGCCCAACTCACCCAGCGCGACATCGAGTTGGCGTCGCGGGAGGGCAACCCCGACCAGGAGAACGCGGACACGGAGACCACCGAGGCCCGGGAGGAACGGCTCAACCGGAATCAGCTCGACCGGATCATCATCCGAGTCACCGACCCGAGCCGGGTGCCGCTGGTGGCCGAGGTCGCCCAGCGAATGCTGGCCCGGCGGCACAACACGGTGGTCGACTTCGAGATCACCGTCCCCGAGTTGCTCCTCAAACAGGAGCAGCGCACCAAAACGATTTTCAACGTCGTCCTCGGCGCGATCGCGTCGATCTCGTTGATCGTCGGCGGGATCGGGATCATGAACATCATGCTCGCCTCGGTGCTGGAACGGATCCGGGAGATCGGCGTGCGCCGCGCGGTGGGCGCCACCCAGCGCGACATTCTGCTGCAATTCCTCTCCGAAGCGCTCCTGATCAGCATCGCGGGCGGGGTGGCCGGGATCCTGGTCGGGGCCGGCCTCAGTGTCGGGATCGAACGGATCGCCGGCATCAAGACCATCGTTTCGCCCCTCTCGGTGCTGGTCGCGTTCGGCGTCTCGATCACGGTCGGCATCGCCTTCGGGATCGTGCCGGCCAACCGGGCCGCCCGCCAGGACCCCGTCGTCTGTCTCCGTTACGAGTGAGGTGACCATGCCACTCGGTGCCCGCGCCGCGGCCGTCGTAGCGATGCTCGCCGGGGCCGCCCCGTCGCTCGCCCTGTCGCAGGTCGTCACCCTGGAACAGGCGATCGGGATGGCGCAGCGCCAAGGCCACCAATCGAAGGCCGCCAAGGCCTCGTTCGACGCCGCCCGGTATCGCGATCGCGCCTTTTCGTCCCGCCTCCTGCCCCAGCTTACGCTCGGCGGCCAGGTGCCGGCGTACAACCGCTCGATCATCCAGGTGCTCCAACCCGACGGCAGCACCCTGTTTCGGCCCCAGAACCAGACCAACGCGGCGCTCACCATGACGATGTCGCAGCGGTTGCCGTTCACCGGGGGCGATTTCTTCGTTTCGTCCGCCTTGGCCCGCCTCTCGGTGACCGGGCAACAGGCGTTCAAGAGCTGGTCATCGACGCCATTCCTGGTGGGTCTTCGGCAGGACCTCTTCCGGCCGAACGTGACGGCCTGGGACCAGAAGGAGCAGCCGGTCCGTTTCGAGCTGTCGACTCGGCAGTACCTCGAAGCCCGTGAGGACATCGCGATCCAGGTCACCGGGCTGTTCTTCGACGCGTTCGCGGCTCGGGTCGCGCTCGACAACGCCACCAAGAACGCGGCGGTCAACGACACGCTCTACACCCTGAACAAGGGTCGGCTGGAAGTCGGCAAGATCGGCGAGAACGATCTCCTCCAGAGCGAGCTCGCGCTACTCCGGTCGCGCACCTCGCTCGACGGTGCCCGCCTCGAGTTCCAGCGGGCCCTGGCGGCGCTCCGGCTCGCCCTCAATCTCACCCCGAACGCCCCGCTCGACGTCGACGCCACCACGACGATCCCCGAGATCGAGGCGGACACGGCGCAGGCGATCAGCGAGGCGCTCCGCAACGCGGCGAACGTCAGCCTGACCGATCTGCAGGAGGTCCAGGCCCGCCGCCGGGTGACCGAGGCGAAGTTGTCGAGTGGATTCGGGGCGACGGTGCAGGCGAGCTACGGGTACAACGCCAGCGCGACCGACGTGAGCCTCGCCTATCAGAACCTGCTCGAGGCCAGTCGGTTCACCGTGTCGGTGGAGTTGCCTCTCCTTCAGTGGGGCGCCCGCCGCGAAGGGGTCCAGGCAGCCGAAGCGGAACGGGTGAGAACGGCGAGCCTGTCGAAAGCGGTTCTCGACCAGGTGGCGCACGAGGCCCACTTCGCGGCGCTCCAACTCTCCCAGGCCCGTCGGAACCTCGCCCTCTCCGCCAAAGCGGACACCGTGGCCGGCAAGCGGTTCGAGGTGGCCTACAACCGCTACGTGATCGGGCGGATCACGATCGACAATCTGTACATCGCCCAGAGCGAGAAGGACCAGGCGCTCACCCAGTTCGTTCAGGCGCTCCGCGGCTACTGGACGGCGCACTACCGGCTTCGCCGCACCACCCTGTTCGACTTCGCGGCTGGGGCGCCGATCCGAACCACGACGGGGACCGCGCCGCAGTAGTGGGTCGGGTCAGGTCGGGGCGCCGCGAAATCGATCGTGCAGCCAGAGGTACTGATCGGGGGCCGCGCGAATCATCCGCTCGATCTCCTGATTGATCAACCCGGCCGTCTCCTCGGGGGATCGGTGCCGGACCTGCTCGGGCCAGAGCACCCGCTCGGCCACCAGCCGATAATGCAGCGGCCGCTCGGTTCGGTAGCAGGCCCCGAAGACGACCGGCCGCCCGAGCCGGCTCACCAGAACCGGCACCGTTCGGAGACAGCGAACCGGCCTCCCGAAGAACGGCGCGAGGACGGTCTTGCCCTGGGCCCGCTGGTCGAGCATCAAACCGACCCAGCCGCCTCCCTCGATGGCCGCCTTGATGCCGGTGACCGCCCCGGTCGGATGGATCAGGTCGTAGCCGCGGCGCCGACGCTGCCGTTGGGTGTAGCGCGAGAGGGGCCGGTTCTTGGGTGGGCGGGAGACCACGAAGCCAGGGCGAAATCCGAGGTTCATCGCGATGACCGGGAGCATCTCCCACATCCCGACGTGAGGGGTCACCACGAATCCGCCCCGACCCTGATCGCGGGCCGCCTTGACCTCATCGCTGAGCTGAACGTCGAAATGCTCGAGGATGGCCCCGCGCGCCAGGACCCGGCGGTCGACCGCGGCGTCTTCGAGGACCACCAACACCAGATGACGCCAGGCCGCGACGAGGAGGTCCTCGATCGCCTGCTCTCCGAGCTCCTCGCCGAGCGCCTGGGCGATATAGCGGCGCCCGGGTTCGGAGTGCCGGCGCTCGAACCGGGTGCCCGCCCAGGCCACCAAGCCCGCGAACGCCCGCTGCCAGGCGAACGGCATCCGTGACAGCCCCCCCAGAGCGACCCGGTACGCGGCGTACTCGACCCAAGCGCCCGCGGTGTTCCGGGTGCCCAGCGCGTCCGGTTGGGAACCCTCCGCGGGGCCAGCCTCGCCCGGTGGGTCTTGGTCCGGCTCAGCCACCGAGATCAACGGAGGCGGTGTTGCCGTACACCGCCACGCCCGGCCCCCCACCCATCGGCCCATAACCGGCAAACGGGGGCAGCTTGTATTTCCGCCAGGTTTCGTACCAGGCGAGGTCGGCCTCGATCAGGAACTCGAGCGGAATCGGCGGATGGCCGGCCAGCGTCGTCCCGGGCTCGACGCACCAGGTGTCGAGGTGGGGAATCACCCCGCGCGACATTAGGTACTCGAAGCCTTCGCGGGTGGACGCGATCGCCTCCTTGACCGTGGGGAACCCCCAAGGCTGGGCCATCTCGACCCCGGACACCATGTTCGGGCTCACCCCGCCCTCACCCATGATGTCGACCGCCTCGACCAACCGCCGCACCCAGAGATCGTACCCGATGTACTTCTCCTTGCCGGGCGCCAACAGTTGGAAAAGGCGTTTGTCCCACACCTCGAGATTCGCGTTATGGGAAGTGACCCCGGCATCGCGAAACCGACGGACGTTCTCCATCGGCTGGGATTCGGTGATCATCACGATCGGCACTCGGCGGCCGATCCGCTCCCGAATCGCCTCGACGTACGGCAAGTTGAAGTCGGTCGCGTTGTCGGCCCCACCGCGCACCGGCCGGACGATCGACCCGCCGGTCATCAGCACCGTGATCATCCGCTTGGCCGGATCGGGCTCCTCGGCCATCGCGCCGAGCACCTCGACCACCTTGGCTTTGTCCTTGATCGCGTCGGCGGTGACGTGATCGCCGGTGAGCTTCCGGAGCTCGCGAAGATTGTAGTTGATGTCGCAGAAGCGACATTCCTCCTTGTCGCCCCAATAGTGACAGGCCCGGAACGTGGTGATGAAGGCGTAGGAGTCGTATAACAGGGGCACGACCTGCTCGTAGCGGAGTCCATCCGGGAACGACCGGCCGTAGTACGCGGGCTTCGACGGGTACACCACCTCGGCGACCGGCGCGCCTTGCTCGCAGATCATGATTCGCCCGTCGACGATATCCACCTGATAGGGCGACGCGCCGTTGAGGACCACCCGCACTCGGGTCCGCTTGAGACCGTGCGGTCCGCCGTGGAAAACGATGTCTTCCGGCGCCGCCGTGCTGACGCCCGCCTTGAGATCGTGATGGCCGGAGATGTTGTAGGAGAAGAGGTAGTAGGCCTGGGTACGACATCCGGCGGCGGCCTCCATCGCGGCCTCGGAGAAGCTCACTCCGAGCCTGAGGAGGTCTTCCTTGAGGATCACCTCGAGGGGGACGCCAGGATACCGCTTCCCGTACCGTTCGATGGTGAGCTGAGACGGCGCCACCGTGGTCATGAAGCCTCGATTCCCGCGAGCGTCGCCCGAGCGGGCCTTGGGGTGGCTCGGCGAAAGAGGAACGTGGGGCAATCTACCGGATCTCACCGGTTGCGATAGAGCGCGGTCGGTCGCGCGAAGGCCGCCGCCACGCCGACCTCGAGGGGGTGACAGCAACGCCGGCGGCCGCCAAGAAACGGCGAGTCGAACCGGACCGATGAGGTGGCGGTTCAGGGGACCCGACGGACGATCCAGTCGCCGAGCCGCGGTCCCGCTCCGAGCCGCCACCCCGGTTTCAGCTCGAGGCGATATCCATCGGTCGTCAGCACCGAGACCAAGGTATCGACCGCCGCGGGCGCCGGCACTCGAACCGACTGGTTGGTGACCAACGCCCCGCCCCGTTCGACGGAGAGGGTTCCCCAGGGGGCCTCGAACTGGCCGGTCGGATATACCGTGCCCTCGTCCCCGAGCGGAATCAGCGTGTTTGGGTCGAAGCTCCGCATCATCTGGTCCGACACCAGCGCCACCACCGGGCCGGTCACCAGCGTCGCACGGTATCCGGCGAGACGCTCGGCGCGGGCCGAGGCGCGTTCGTCTTCGATCTTCGCGAGCGCGTCTCCCCCGTAGCTGGGCGCTCGGGCGGCCGCCGCCGCATCGAGACCGGCCGGAGCGACGAAGCCCACCGCCGCGGCGAGTTGACTGGCGAACCCGCCGGCGCGAATCCGACTCCGCCAGCCGGGCGCCCATCGGTCCAGCAGGGTCCCCAGCAAAGGGCCTGTCCCGTAACCGAGCGCCCGGACGTAACTGGGTCGCATGTCGAAGGCCTCGGCGGCCTCGGCCAACCGCTCGGGCCCGAGCCCGGTCGCCGCGAGGCTGAGGCGCGCGCCCGCGTACTCGGGAAGGCCCTCCTGGATTTCGAGGAGTGCCTCGAGCGTGTCCGCCCCTGGGTACCGCCGGTGCCTCGCCAGTCGAAACAGGATCGCGTCGCGGGCCGCTTTCCGAGCCTCGCCGTCTCGATCGGGTGTTGCGACGGCCTTGGCGAGAGCGCGCAGCTCGAGCCGCAACAGATAGCGACCGTCTCGCTCGTCGAGGTGTGGGTTGATCGCGTCACGGGCACCGAGGCCCAGGGCTGGCTGGATTCGATGAAAGGCCTCGTGAACGAACAGCTGGATCCGGAGGAACCGATCGGCGGGCACCGGTAGGCGGACGGTCGCCCAGGTGCGCCCCTGCCATTCGATGGTGGTGTTCGCAACCTGCATACCCGACGGGACCCGCCCGACCCACAGGTCGCCGATCGGTCTGAAGCGGCCCGCCGGAGGCGGCTCGGTCGCGACGCCGAATCCCGACAGACCGTCAACCGCGATCAGCGGCCCACAGAGCGTCTGGCCCCAGAGCCGGCCGCCATCGGCGCGACAGGCGGCCACGAGCTCGGCCACTGCGGTGGTCGCCGCTACGCTGTCCGCCGCCGACTGCGCCGCCGTTCCATCGACCCCGAGACCCAGGCCGGCCGCCGCCATCAGCACCCGCCGGATCCGACCTGCTGGCCCGCGGCCGGCCTCCCCGGGCAGGGGCACGAACGCTAGCTTCCGATCGCCACTCATTTTTCGGGAGCACCTCATGTCTGTCGAGTTGACCTGGCTGGGCCATTCCGGGTTTCTGGTGCACGGCCAGACGGCCACCGTCGCCATTGATCCTTTTCTGACCGGTAACCCACGAGCGCCGTTCGGCCCCGATCGGGTCGCCTGCGACGCCATCGTCCTCACCCACGGACATGATGACCATGTCGGCGACACGGTCGCGATCGCCCGCCGGACTGGGGCAACCGTCTTCGGCGTGTTCGAGTTGTGCAACTACCTCGAGGAGCAGGGGGTCGAGCGCACCGAAGCCGGCAACCCGGGCGGGCGGATCGCCGCCCCGTGGGGATGGGTCGCCTTCACCCAGGCGTTCCACTCCTCTTCCTCGGGCGGACGGTACCTCGGCCAACCCACCGGCATCATCCTCCACCTCGATGGGGTGACGCTCTATCACTGCGGCGACACCGGACTGTTCGGCGACATGCGCTTGATCGGGGAGATCTACCGACCCGCCGTCGCGATGATACCGATCGGAGATCGCTACACGATGGGCCCCGAGTTGGCGACCCGGGCGGCGGAACTGATTGCCCCCGCGGTCGCGATCCCGATCCACTACGACACCTGGCCCCCGATCGCGGTGGACGTCCGCCGGTTCGACCCGATGGGCGTCGAGGTGAAGGTGATGACACCCGGGGTGACGGTGCGGGTGGGTTGAGCCTGGTGGCATCGAGAGTGAAACCGATCAGGACGCCAGGATCCCCATCAACGCCTCGAGGGTGGCGGCGATCTCCGTCTTGGCCGTGGGCCGGGCCAAGAGGTTTCGGAGCGAGGCGGGCACGTCGACCCGGCCGCCAATCAGTGGCTCCACGATCTCGGGGAACTTCGCCGGATGGGCGGTGGCGACGATGGCCCATCGGCCCCGAGCCTTCCGCTCCGGCGACCAGCGGGCATAGACCTCGGCGGCCGTTGCGGTGTGGGGACACCAGACTCGCCCGTACCGCGCCGCGTCGGCGGTGATCCGCGCCCGGATGGCCGCGTCGTCGACCGTTTCCGCCGACACCGCGGCGCGGAGCGCCCGAAGATCCGCGAACCGGGCCCGAAACCGTTCCATGTTGGAGGGGTCGCCGACATCCATCGCCGAGGCAATGGTCGGCACGCTCGGCCGAGGCCGCCACTCGCCGGTGGCGAGATAGTCGACGACCGTACCATTGGCGTTGTGCGCGAGGACGATCTCGCCGACCGGCATCCCGATCTCGCGGGCGATCAGACAGCCGAACGCGTTCCCGAGATTCCCGCTCGGAATGATGAACGAGAGCGGTTCATTGAATTGGCGGAACGCTTCGAGACTCGCGGCCGCGTAGTAGATGGCCTGGGGGAGGAGCCGTCCGATGTTGATGCTGTTGGCTGAAGAGAGGGCGAACGCCTTCCGGAGGCCGGGATCGACGAATGCCTCCTTCACCATCCGCTGGCAGGCGTCGAAGGTGCCCCGGACCGCGCAGGAGGTGACGTTGTCGCCCCAACAGGTGAGCTGCCGTTCCTGGGTCGGGGAGACGAGTCCCTTGGGATACAGCAGGGTGACCCGGAATCCGGGCCGGCGGTGAAACGCCGCGGCCACCGCGCCGCCGGTGTCTCCCGAGGTCGCGACGAGAATGTTGACCGGGGGATCGCCGTCGACTCGAAGCCGGCCCAGGCTTTCGGCCAGAAACCGAGCCCCGTAGTCCTTGAACGCCGCGGTGGGGCCGTGGAACAGCTCGAGCACGCCGTAGCGGTCGTCGTCGCCAAGGCCGACCCAGGGCGCCGGGAAGGCGAAGGCGCCGCGGCAGATCGAGCCTAACGCCGGCCCGAGTCGGTCACCCTCGGCGAAAGGACCCAGCAGTCGCTCGCCGAGATCGGCCAGCCCCCGACTCGTCAGCCAGTCGCCGCCGGTGACGGTGGCCGGGTCGATCCGCGGCCAACGGGCCGGGATCAGCAAACCGCCATCGGGAGCAAGGCCAAGACGGATCGCATCCGCCAAGCCGGTTCGGAAGGTGGCCGACCGGGTACTGAGGTATTCCATTCGGGTAAGCTAGCCGCCCGCGGGTTGGGGCGGCCACGGCACCCTCGGGGTCCTCACCTCCCGAAGCGAAAGGGCGTCACCCCGCTCGCCCGGACCCCGGCGATCGCCCGATCTCGCCAGCCAGCGAGGGCCGGGCCGGCCATCTCGAGGGCGGCCAAGGCCCCGTCGAAATGGCGCGCCGCGGCGACGGGATCCTTGCGGGCGGCCGCGATCTCCCCGAGGGTGAGGAGCGCCCGAATGGTGTAGACGCCCACCCAGCTCGCCGGGGGAATGAGCGACCGGAGGAGGGCCGCCGCGCTGTCCGGGCGCCCGGCGGCCAGCAATCCGGTCGCCACCCGGAACCGAAACGCCGGCTCCGGATCGTCTTCCGTCGCTCCCTCGGCGTGGATGCCCCAGAGCCGGAACGCTTCGTCGGCGAGGAACCGGGCGCTGTCGAGCGCGCCGGCGCGCTCGGCCAATCGACTCCCGATATCCGCGGCATCGGCCGGTCCCCAGGTGGCCGGAAAGCCCTCCCGCGGCATCCCCTCGAGAGTGGCCCGCCACCGGGCGGCGATGTCGGTGTCGCCGGCCGTCGCATGGTAGGCGCCGAGCAGCCACCCCGCCTTCCACACCGGCGCCCGTTGGATCCAGTGGCGAGCCGAGTCGATCGGCAGACGTGCCGCCGTCGCGGCCACCGCCCCGATGGCTCCGGAGTCTGCCGCGCCCGCGATCCTCGCGGCGATCCGTTTCCAATGCAGGACCACGTCGAGCGCCGGCACGCCCGAGTAGGTTCCGGCCCGGATCAGCGAATCGAGGTCCTCCCAGCGGCTGAGCGCCGCGAGGAGCCCGGCCTCGCCGTTCGACGCGAACTGGAGCTTGAAGCCGGGGGTCCCCTGCTCTCGGGTCCGGCGGGCGAGCGCCAAGGCCCGATCCGGCCGATAGGCCCGCAGTCGGCGAAACACGCTGCCCCATTCGAGCGGTGGCAGCGCGGTGAACTCGGCCAACCGGGCGCCGTACTCGGCGTCCGATGCCACCAGGGCCTCGAGACCGAGGCGGGCTCCCCGAAGCAACGGCGAATTCATCTCCAACGAGCGAAGTCGCTCGATCGCCTCCCGCGCCGGCCGGTCGTCGCTCGCCGCCGACGCCAGCTGGCCGAGTCGAAACAGGGCTGGCACATGCGTGCTGTCGAGAACCAGGGCTCGGTCAACCGCCCGGCGCAGGTCGGCGTCGGTCGCCCCATACTGCCAGCCGGAGACCAGGTGAACGTACGCCAGGTTGTTCCAGGCCTCGACGTTGGTGCTGTCCAGGTCGATCAACCGCTGCCAGGCAGTGGCGGCTCGGGGGCCGTCTCCGGAGATGCCGGCCTGGCCCGCCTCGAGCCGGAGCCGATCGCGCTCCGACAGCGAGGCGGCCCGCGCCTCGGCGATCGCCAGGAGTTCGCGCAGGCCGCGAAACGGCTGGCCCCGAAGGAACTGAGACCAACTCCGAATCGTCATCGCCTCGAGCGCCGCCAGCGCGAAGGTCGAATCGAGCCCGAGCGACCGTTGAATCGCGGCGTCGGCGCTGTCCGGTTGGCCGCGCCGCATCGCTTCCCGCGCCTGGAGATAGGCTTTGAGCGCCTCCGGTGATTGGGTCAGGGAGGCCACCTCGGGCGCCGTGTTGAGGGGCACCGCGGAGCCCGTCCACACCTGGCCGAGGACTTCGATCACCGCCCGCCGGGCCAGCGTCTCGGTGCTGTCGATCGGCGCCGACACCGTGAACTGCGCCAGCGCCTCGTCGCCAAGGCCGATGCCGACGCCGTAGATCCGGATGTTCAGGTTGAGCTGCGACGCGGCCTGCTCGATCCGGCCAAGAACGACCCGGTCCGCTCCCGAGCGGGAGCCGAGCTTGACCGCTTCGGCGAGGTCGGGGCTGCGGGCCTGGTCTTGGGGAGTCCGTCGCAGCGGCCGCCACAGCGCCCAGGGATCGGCCACCCGAAGCCGCGGCGTGCCGGCCAGCAAGGTCACCATCAGGTCGGGCAGCGCCTCGCCTAACGAGGCGGCGGCGCTCGGTGACCGGAACGGCATGATCGCCACCGCGAGTCGCCCGTCGCCGGCCGGCGACGACCGGGTGGCCGTCCAAAGGTATCCGGCCGCGACGACCGCACCCGCCGCCCCGACGAGCCCCGCGGTCCGCCATCGTCTTCGAGGGCGTCCGACCGCGGCCGCCGCCTGGTCGATCGCCGCGAGGAACCCGGCCACCGTCGGGTACCGATCGGCCGGGCTCGGAGCCAAGGCCCGCCGGAGGACCTGGTCCACCGCGACGGACACCCCGGGCCGAATCGTGTGCAGGGGCCGCACCTCTCCCGCCATCTGCCGGGCCAGGACGGCTTGGGGTGTCGGCCCGTCGAACGGGAGGGCGCCACCGAGCGCCTCGTACAGAGTGACGGCCAGGGCGTAAAGGTCACTCCGGCCGTCGAGCCGAGGGTTCGCCGCGATCTGCTCCGGGCTCATGTAGGCCGGCGTGCCGACCGCAAAGCCGGTCGAGGTCAACGCCTCCCGTTGCCGCTGGTCGATGGGCCGGGCAATCCCGAAATCCGTCAGCAGGGCCTGCCCGCCGGCGAGGAGAATGTTTTCCGGCTTGACGTCGCGGTGGATCACGCCGTGGGCGTGGGCGAACTCGAGAGCGCTGCCCACGTCCCGGCCGATCGCGAGGACTTCGTCGATCGGCAAGGGGCCGTCGCGCGCGATCCGTTCTCGCAGCGAGCGACCCTCGATCAGCGGCATGACGTAGTACGGCTGGGCCGATGATCCGGTGCCGAGCACGCCGGAGTCGAAGACCGGAACGATGTGGGGGTGCGCCAGACCGGCGGCGGTGGCGATCTCCCGCTCGAACCGGTCCGGTCCGATGGCCGCGGCGAGGCCCGGTCGCATGATCTTGATCGCGACCGGCCGGGTGTGGCGGCGGTCGACGGCGGCGTACACCGTCGCCATTCCACCGTGACCGAGCTCGCGTTCGATCAGGTAGCGATCACCGAGGGCGACCTGCAGGGTCTCGCGGAAATCGGCCAACCCGCGACCAGTTTGAGGGGACGGTCTTAAGCTAGCGCGCCGCCCCGAGGGGCGCCAAGTCGTGAAGGAATGGTCGGACTCAGAGCACCTCGAAGACGCCCGCGGCCCCCATCCCCCCGCCGATGCACATCGTCACGCAGACCCGCTTGGCCCCCCGCCGCTTCCCCTCGATCAGGGCATGCCCGGTCAACCGTTGGCCGCTCATCCCGTAGGGATGGCCAATCGCGATCGCGCCTCCGTTGACGTTGAGCCGGTCCATCGGGATGCCGAGCCGGTCGGCGCAGTAGAGCACCTGGACCGCGAACGCCTCGTTGAGCTCCCAGAGATCGATGTCGGCCACGGTCAGCCCGAGGCGGCCGAGCACCTTCGGCACCGCGAAGACCGGCCCGATCCCCATCTCGTCGGGCTCACACCCCGCCACCGCGAAACCCAGGAACCTGCCTAACGGTTTGAGTCCGTTCTGCTCGGCGAACTTCTCGCTGGTGACCACGCAGGCCCCGGCCCCGTCGCTGAACTGGCTCGCGTTCCCCGCCGTCACAACGCCGCCGGGCACCGCGGTCCGAATGTCCTTGATCCCGTCGTAGGTGGTGCCCGGCCGGAGGCCTTCATCGGCGCTGAGGGTCACCTCCTTGGTCCG
Source organism: Gemmatimonadales bacterium (assembly GCA_046160105.1). Classification (GTDB taxonomy): domain Bacteria; phylum Gemmatimonadota; class Gemmatimonadetes; order Gemmatimonadales; family GWC2-71-9; genus SHZU01. The sequence continues at coordinate 223,230 of JBJXGT010000026.1, forward strand.
CATCCCGGTCACCGGATCGGCGACCCCGGCGGCCACCGTGATCGGGACGATTTCGGCCGCGAACTTGCCGGCCTCCTGCGCGGCGCAAGCCTTTTGCTGACTCGCCGCGCCGTACTCGTCCATCCGCTGCTTCGGCACCGAGTACCGTTTGGCCACGTTCTCGGCCGTCTGGAGCATCGGCCAGTAGATCTCGGGCTTGTTCTCGGAGAGCCAGCCGTCGCTGATCATGTGGACGTTCATTTCCTGCTGAACGCAGGAGATGCTCTCCAGGCCGCCGGCGACGTAGACGTCGCCTTCGCCGGCGATGATCCGCTGCGAGGCGATCGCGATGGTCTGCAATCCACTCGAGCAGAAGCGGTTCAGCGTGATGCCGGCAACGGTGACGGGCAGCCCGGCTCGGAGGGCGCACTGGCGGGCGATGTTGACCCCGGTAGCGCCTTCCGGATTGGCGCACCCCATCAGTACGTCCTCCACCTGCCCCGGGTCGACCCCGGCGCGTTCCACCGCCGCTTTGACGACGTGGCCGCCCATGGTGGCCCCGTGGGTCATGTTGAGCGCGCCCTTCCAGCTCTTGGCCAGCCCGGTCCGGGCGGTCGATACGATCACAGCTCGACTCATCGAGTGATTCCCCTTAAGTGAAGCGCTTGCCGTCGGAGGCGAGCTTGGCGATCAGTGGGGCCGGCTCCCAGAACGCGGCGTCGTCATGCGGATTCTCGGCGAACCGCCTCATTGAGCGGACCACGTTGAACAGGCCCTGACTGTCCGCGTAACAGAGCGGCCCCCCGCGATGAAGTGGGAAACCGTACCCCGTCAAGTAGACGATGTCGACGTCGCTCGCCTTGTTGGCGATGCCCTCTTCGAGCAGCCGGGCCGCCTCGTTGACCAGCGAATAGACCAGTCGGTGGACGATCTCGTCGTCGGTGATCTTCCGAGGGGTGATGCCGAGGGTCTTGCGGTGCTCGACGAGCATCGCCTCGACCAGCGGCGACGGGATCGCCTCGCGCTGGCCGGGCTTGTAGTCGTACCAGCCGGCACCGACCTTCTGGCCGAAGCGACCCTTCTCGCAGAGCAGGTCGGCGGTCTTGCTGTACCGCATTGACGGCTTCTCGACGTAGCGCCGCTTCCGAATCGCCCAGCCGATGTCGTTGCCGGCCAGGTCGATCATCCGGAATGGCCCCATCGCGAAGCCGAACTTCTCGATCGCCTTGTCGACCTGGGAGGGACTGCAGCCTTCGTCGAGCAGGAAGCCGCCCTGGCGGCCGTACTGTTCGACCATCCGATTACCGATGAACCCGTCGCAGACACCCGCCACGACGGCGGTCTTCTTGATCGACTTGGCGATCGCCATCACGGTCGCGAGGACGTCTTTGGCCGTCGCCTTGCCCCGCACCACCTCGAGCAGCTTCATCACGTTGGCGGGACTGAAGAAGTGCATCCCGACCACGTCGCCGGGACGCTTGGTGAACCCGGCGATTCGGTCGACGTCGAGGGTCGAGGTGTTGGTGGCCAGGATCGCGCCCGGTTTGGCGATCCCGTCGAGCTTTCGGAAGACCTGCTCCTTGACCCCCATCTCCTCGAAAACCGCCTCGATGATCAGGTCGGCGCCACCGAGGTCCTCGTACCGCAACGATGGCGTCAAGAGCGCCATCCGTTTCTGATAGGTCGCTTGATCGAGCTTGCCCTTCTTGATCTGCCCCTCGTAGTTCTTCCGGATCACCCCAAGGCCGCGATCGAGGGCTTCCTGGCTGGTCTCGACGATGGTCACCGGAATCCCGGCGTTGAGGAAGTTCATCGAGATCCCACCGCCCATGGTGCCCGCCCCGATCATCCCGACCGCGGCGATCGGCCGAACCGGGGTATCCTCCGGCACGTCGGGGATCTTGCTGGCGGCCCGCTCGGCGAAGAAGGCGTGGCGCAAGGCCGCCGACTCCGGGGTGGTGAGCAGTTGGAGAAAGAGGTCTCGCTCGAGCTTGAGGCCGTCTTCGAAGGATCGCCTGACGGAGCCTTCCACCGCGTCGACGCACTTGGCGGGGGCCGGGAAGTTCTTGGCGACCGCCTTGACGGTGTTGCGGGCGAACTGGAAGTAGCCATCCGGGTTGGCGTGCTTGGCGCGAAGGTCGCGGACCTTGGGCAGTGGGGCGCCAGCCGCGTGCTTCTCGCCGACCTCGGCCGCGAAGGCGACGGCCCGCTCGACGAGGTCGCCGTCGACCAGCTGATCGAACAGCTTCTGCCCGGGGAGCTTGGCCAGCACCTCGCTCTTCACCGGCTCGCCGCTGACGATCATGTTGAGAGCCGTCTCGACGCCAAGGACCCGAGGAAGTCGCTGGGTCCCGCCCGCGCCCGGAAGGAGGCCGAGCTTGACCTCGGGCAGGGCGATGCTGGCGCCAGGCGCCGCGACCCGATAGTGGCAGGCGAGGGCAAGCTCGAGCCCGCCACCCATGGCGACGGAGTGGACGGCCGCCACGACCGGCTTCCGGCAGTCCTCGATGACCCGGAGCAAGGTGCCCAAGTGGGGCTCGGCCAGTGCCTTAGGAGTCCCGAACTCCTTGATGTCGGCGCCGCCCGAAAACGCCTTCCCGGCCCCGGTGATGACGACCGCCCGCACCAACGGATTGCGCTCGGCCTGCTCGATCCCGTCCGCGACGGCGGTTCGGGTGGCATGGGACAGCCCGTTGACGGGCGGATTGGTCAGGGTGATGACGGCCACACCGCCACGGAGTTCGTAGCTGGCGCTCATTTCGTTCCTTTCTGGCGTGATTCGGTCCCGCGACGCCGGATGATATCGCCGTCCCAAGCCTCGGGGCTAGCTCTCGAATCCCTGGCGGCCTAGGGGGCGGTCTTGGGGAACAGGAGCCGGAGCCCCCGGGCGAGGCTCACCGGCGCGGTATCGACGTGGCCGAGCCCCTGGTGCACTTCGCTGTAGAGACGGAGACCGGGGTAATTTCGGGTCCTGAGCAGCCCGGCCAGCCGCGCGGTCCCGCTGGTGATCTGGCCGAGGCCCTCCATAAAGGCGTCATCCATCTCCAGGCTGCCGAACGCCAGGTAGACGCCGACCGGGAAGTCCCTGTGCGACTCGGCGTACCGCGCTTCCTGGCGGACGATCTCCCCGTCGCCGTAGGCCATGGCCGGGCTCGAGAGGATGTATCGCTTGAACGGCGACTCGGCCTGGAACATCGCGTACGCCCCGAAAAAGCCGCCGGCCGAGACGCCGAAGAGGCCGAGCCGGTCGCGGTCGATCCGCGCCTGACTTTCGAGCGCCGGCAACAGCTCCGTCACGATGAATCGGAGGAACTGGGGCGCGCCACCAACGCATTCCGGCTGAGGCGGCACCAGGCGGTATTGCCGGCAAAGGCCCTGGATCAGCTGACCGAATCGGTCGGTCATGGGCCAGTTGGGCGGGGAGAACTCGTGCACCCGCCGGCGGACCCAGGTCGAGTCGCCCAGCTCGAAGGGCGTCCCGATGGTGACCAAGAGAAGATTCTCGATGGTTCCCTGATCCACCAGCCCATCGACTACGCCCCAGACGAAGGGAAACATGTGGTTGCCGTCGGTGGCGAGCAGCGCGGGGTACTTCTTCTCGGGCTGGGCTTGGTAGTCGGTGGGAAAGCCGATCGTGATGTCGTACTGTCGGCCCATGATGGCGGACCGAATGCTGAAGGACTGGATCCGGCGAATCGGGTACGGCCGGGGCTCCAGCCGTTGCGCGACAAGGGGGGCCGGGTCGAGGTCGAGCGCGGCCAGGCAGACGGCCACCGAAACTAGCGACTTGGACATTGGCACCTTCCCAAAGTGTCGAGCATACCTCATCGGCCTCAAGATACCCGGGCCCGGCCGGCTGAGCGTCCGACCGGTGCGCCGTCGTCCGGCTACCGCCGCTCCTCGCGGGGCAGCGGCTCGTCCCGCATCGCGGCGTGATAGAGAAACACCGCCATGATCACCGCGTTCCGGCGCAGATCGTCCGGCACCAACTTGTCGAAGACGTCCATGTTGGAGTGGTGGGTCCGAGTCTCGTAGTCCATCGGATCCTGGATGAACTGGAAGCCCGGCAGCCCGGCCATGTCGAACGCGATCGCGTCCACGCCGAACTGATTCTCGCTGGTCAGGGTCGTGACGCCGAGCTCGCGGAGCGGTTCGAGCCACCGCCGGAAGATCGGTCGGACCCGCTCGTTGCCCTGCAAGTAGACACCCCGGATCGCCCCCGCGCCGTTGTCGAGGTTGAAGTAGGCGGCCAGCTTGTCGCCCAGCTCCGGGTGGTTCCGGACGTAGGCCCGCGACCCGTTCACCCCGCCTTCCTCCCAGCTCCAGAACCCGACCCGGATCGTGCGCCGCGGCTGAACGCCGATCGCCTTCAGGATCCGGATCGCCTCGAGCGCCACGGCGCACCCGGAGGCATCATCTGCCGCGCCGGTGGCCGCGTGCCAAGAGTCGTAGTGGCCGCCGACCATCACCAGCTGATCCTTGAGATCGGTCCCGGTCCACTCGCCTAACACGTTGTAGCCCTTGGTATCGCTGTTGTCGAGCCCGTTCCGGATCTCGATCTCCAGCTTGGTCGGAATCCCCCGGCTCGCCAGCCGATAGAGCCGGTTGTAGTGCTCGGCCGCCAAGGTGACCACCGGAGGCGACGCGAGCACCCCCGCCAGAGAACGATCCTGCCGGTTCCCGGCCCGGCCGGTGAGGAATACCGTCCCGTCGCCCCCCGGCCCCGCTTCGAGCACGACGCCGACCCGCTCCGACTTGAAGAACCGGAGGACTTCCTCGGCGAAGCCCGGCACCGTCACCTCGGTGCCGACCGGGAGGAATGTCCGAACTACGTCGTTCCATTGGTGGGGACGACCGCCCGTCTCATACTCGGTGGCGATGGCTATCCGTTCGAGGGCGGCCAGGGTATCGGCGCCGAATCGTTGGGCATCGGGACTGAACCGGGGCGCGACCGGGTGGGGCGGCGTCGCCAGGACGATCGCGCCGGCGAGTTTTCCGCGGTACTTGGCGAAATCGGCCGGCGAGCGCAGGGTGACGATCTGCGCCGGGCCCATCAGCTTGCCCGCCGTGCCGGGCGTGAACGCCTGCGGATACCCGATCAGGGGCTGATAGCTCGGCTCGATGAGATGGAGCGAGGTGTACTCGTTCTGCCAGCCGACCCCATGTTCCCCGAACGGCTCGATCACGGCGTTGACCAGACCCATTTCGGTCATCTTCGATTGGGCCCACCGCTCGGCCCGTTTCATCCCGGGAGACCCGGTGAGCCGCGGACCGAGCACGTCGGTCATGTACCAGGCGAGGTCCATCACTTGGGACCGCAAGAAACCCTCGGCCCGAATCCGAGCGATCACGTCGAGGTCGACCCGTTCCTGCGCGGTGGCCCCAGTGGTGGCGACCGTGGTCGCCGCGGCGATCAGTGCCACGACCCTGCGAATCCCGCTGGTCATACGGTCCTCCGTCAACGAACTGTCCGAGGCTGCCCGGTCGATCCGGCCGCCGCCTACCGCCATCGCGACGCCCGGGCCTCGACGGCCCCAAACGCCGCGTGCAAGAGCATCGCGAGCCCAGCGGAGGGCACCGCGCCCTGCATCACGACCCGCCAATCGTTCAGCGCAAGGCCGGTCACGATCAGGGTGCCATAGCCGCCCGCCCCGATCAAGGCGGCCATCGCGGCCGTCCCGACGTTGATCACCGCCGCCACCCGGATCCCGGCGAGCATCGCGGGCGCGGCGAGTGGGAGTTCGACTCGCCGGCGGCGTTCCCGATCGGTCATCCCGAGCACCGCGGTCACCTCGCGCAGGTTCTGGTCAATCTGGCCGAGGCCGGTAATCACCCCCTGCACCACCGGTAACAGGGCGTACAACGCGAGCGCGTAGACCGCGGGCTGCCAGCCGATCCCGAACAGCGGAATGAAGAAGCACAGCAGGGCAATTCCGGGAATGGTCTGCACCACCCCGACCAGCGAGAGCACCGACCTGGCCACCGAAGGTCGATGGCTCGCCCACCACCCGAGGGGCAACCCAACCAGCAACGCCATCGCCAGCGAGGCTCCGACCAGGGCGAGGTGCTCGGCCGTCAGGCGCAGCCACGGGGGCCGCTCGTTGCGGGTCATTCGACTTCCGGTCGGCTGACCGCGATCGGCGAGCCCTTGATCGGCCAGGAAGGCCGCCGCGATCGCCCGGGGCTCCCGTCGATCGAGTTCGAACTCGCCGTTGAGCCGGGTCATCGTCGAATCGGTGAGCCGGCCCGCCAGTCGCTCGACCGCGGCCCAGGCGCGGGGATGGCGAGACGCGAACCCGGCCCGGGCGAGGACCAGCCCGTCGTAGCGAACGAAGACGCCAAGGTCGTCGTCGAGGACCACGAGATCCTGCTGCCGAATGGTGGCGTCGGTGGTGTAGACATCGACGAAGTCCACTTCGCCGCGCGCCAAGGCGACGTAGGACAAGGCATGCTCCATGGTCCGGACCGAACCGAGGGTCAGTCGATAGCGCTCCACCATCGGGCCCAAGCCGGTCACCGACTCACCGAACTCGGGGGTCACCCCGCCTCGCCACGGGCGACCCACCAGATCCGAGATCCGCCGGAGGCCGTGCCGCTCGGCGACCGCCCGTTTCATGCCGATGCCGTAGGTGTTGTTGAATCCGAGCGGCCCCGCCACATGGTAGCCTAACGTCTCGACCTTGCCACGGATGGTGGCGAAGTCGGTCAGGGTCGGTTCCCGGAGCAGCACGTCGGCCAGGGTGCCCGAGTATTCGGGCACCAAATCCACCTGCCCCGACTCGAGCGCGGTAAACACCACCCCGGTGCCACCGAGCCCGAGTCGCCGCTCGACCGCCACATCCCCGGCCGTCTCGAGGGTCTGGGCGATGAGTTCGCCGAGCACCTGACCCTCGATGTCCCGGAGCGACCCAACCCGGATCGTCGCCGTCTCGCTCGGGCGGCACCCCGCGGCCAGCACGGCGGCGACCAACAGCACCCGGCCGATCATCCGCCGGCCGATCCATCGACGAGGCCCACCATCTGGCGCCATCGCGGCACGGCCGAGCCCAGGAAGGTCCGGGCCCAGGCCGACGCGGGATGCCGGACCAGCATCTCGGCCGGGCCGTGCTGGGCCACCCGCCCTCGATCGAGCAGGGTGACGGTGTCGGCCAGAAACAACGCTTCGGGAATGTCGTGGGTGACCAGGATGACGGTCTTCGAGAGGGTCGCGAAGAGTCGCTTCAGCTCATCCTGCAGCTCGGTCCGGCTCAGCGGATCGAGGGCCGAGAGCGGCTCGTCGAGGAGGAGGAGAGGCGGATCGAGAAACAGCGCACGGGCCAAGGCCACTCGTTGCCGTTGGCCGCCGCTCAGGCTCCGCACCCAGCGGGGCCGAAGGTCCGCCGCGAGGCCCACCAACGCCTCGAGCTCCACCAACCGCGCGGCGATTCGTCCCTCCGGCCAGTCCGCCAGCGTGGCCGGCAGCGTCACGTTGTCGCGAACCGACAGGTGGGGGAAGAGGCCACCATCCTGGAGCACCAACCCCGCCGCCCGATTGGCGACTCGCTGACCCGGTCGCCTGGCCGGCTCGACCGGCCGACCGAGGACCTGGATGACACCGCCGCTCGGGACGACCAAGCCGGTCAGGGCCTTGAGCAGAGTCGATTTGCCGCAACCGCTCGGTCCGAGAAGACAATGGGTCCGCCCGGCGGGGAACTCGAGCGAGATGGCCTCCAGCACGGGCGCAGGCCCGTATCCCAACGTCACCCCATCGAACGTCACGGCGGTCATGCCATAGTATAGTCTCGGCCGCCCAATCGATTAAGTTGGACCCCCATGACCGTCTACGACTTCACCGCCCGCACCATCGCCGGCCAAGACCAATCATTGGCGGATTTTCGCGGCCAGGTGCTCCTGATCGTCAACGTCGCCAGCAAGTGCGGGTACACCCCGCAGTACCAGGGACTCGAAGCGCTCCATCGCAAGCTCGGCCCCAAAGGCCTCGTGGTGTTGGGCTTTCCCTGCGATCAATTCGGCAATCAGGAGCCCGGTACCGAGGCCGAGATCATGGAGTTCTGCGGCCTCAAGTACGACGTGACCTTCCCGATGTTCGCCAAGATCGAGGTGAACGGCGAGGGCGCCCACGCGCTCTTCCAGCACCTCAAGGCTGCCAAGAAAGGCATTCTGGGCAGCGAAGCCATCAAGTGGAACTTCACCAAGTTCCTGGTCGACCGAAACGGCACGGCCGTGGCGCGCTACGGGTCGCGCGACCTTCCCGAAGCGATCGAGGCGGACATCCTCCCGCTCCTGGACGAGTTGCCTCGCGCCTGACCTAGTTGGGACGCCGAAACACGATCGGGGCCACCGCTGGCTCGAAGGGAATCTCGACTTGGTCGACCTGCCCGTCGACCGCGGTCCGGAAGGTCGCCGCGAAACTGGCCAAATTAGGGATGATTCCCCAACGCTTGGCCTCCGCCCCACTCCGGAAGGTGTCGTAACGCCAGTGCTCGAGACTGGTCGTGAACCGATCCCAAGTCAGCTCGAGCCGCCCGTTCCGCTCCCTCACGTCGATCGTTCCGTAGCCGGGGTGCTCGAACCGCCCGGTGTAGTCCGCCAGGCCATGCGACGGCGCGCCCGGAGTTGCTGGCACAGGCGGGCCGCCCGGTGGCCCGGTCATCGACTTGAGCAGCCGGCCGTTCCAGTCAACCGGGCCGAGCCCGAGCAGCCGATCGTAGAGGCTGTAGGTGAGTATCTCCGAGGCGGGGCTGGTCGAGTTGGTGAGCACGACGATGCCGAGCTTCCGCGCCGGCATCCAGGTCATCTGCGAGGTGTACCCGTCGATCCCCCCGCCGTGCAGCACCATGAGCTCGCCCCGATAGTAGGTCTTCGCCAATCCCAGTCCGTAGACCCGGATCCCGAGCTCGGGAAAATCCGACTCCGGCGCCGCGATGTCGACGCCCATCATCACGTGGGGTGTTAGGACCGCCTTGAGCGCCGGGGTGGGGATCACCGGTTTCCCGCCGACGAATCCATTGTCCAGGTACATCTGGACGTACTTGAGCATGTCCTCGACCGTCGAGCCGATCGATCCCGCTGGACCGATGTTGTCGGCGTCCCGCAGGGGCACCGGCTCGATGGTGCCATCGCGCAGTTCGTAGGTGAGGGCCCGCTCCGAGGTAGTGAGCTGATCGCGATACCGCGTCTTGGTCGCCGCCATTCCGACCGGGGTCAGGATCCGGCGCTCGACGAGGTCGTCCCATGTCTGGCCGGTGACCCGCTCGGCGACCATCCCCGCGGTCAGAAACATCAGGTTGTTGTACTGCCACTTGGCGCGAAAGGTGGCGCTCGGCTCGAGATGCCGGAGCCGGCCGAGGATCTCCGAGCGGGGCCAGCTCCGGCCGTACCAGAGGCCGTCGTGGCGGGGGAGGCCGGTCATGTGGGTCAAGAGGTCGGGCAGCGTCGCCAGCCGAGTGGCCACCGGATCGGCCAGCTCGAACTCTGGCAGGTAGCGGCGAACCGGCTCGCTCCAAGACAACCGGCCGTCCGCCACTAGCATCGCCGCCAGCAACCCGGTGAACGATTTGGTGTTCGAGCCGATCCCGAACATGGTGCGAGGCGTGACTGGGAGTCGCCGCTCGAGATCGCGATATCCGGATCCGGTCGCCAGGACGACGCGGCCATCGCTCACGACCCCGACCGCCACCCCGGGCACCTTCCAATCGGCAATCACCCGCGCGAGGAGCGAGTCGATCTCCCGGGTCGGGACGAGCCCGCTCGACCCGGCCCGCTGCTGCCCGACGGCTGGCCCCGCGACCGTCCCCAAGCCGCCGACCGCCAACCAGAGGAATCCACCCACTCGACGGACCGTCATGACGCCACTCCAGTGATGGGTCAACCATGCTGACCTTAGTTGCAGTATACCCTTCCGTCCGTTAGCATGTCAACATGACTGACCTATCTCCGGATCGGCTCGACCAGGCCCTCGAGTTGATGTACTACGCCTTCAAGCGATTGGTCGAGGCCCCCGATCGGCTCCTTGAGCGCCACGACTTGGCCCGCGCCCACCATCGAATCCTCTACTTCGTGGCGCGGAGACCGGGGCTCACGGTGGGTGAGCTCCTCGCCCTGCTCGAAGTCACCAAGCAGTCCCTCAATCGCCCGCTCCGGACCCTGATGGTCAAGGGACTCGTCGCCGCCCGGGAGGATGAGCGCGATGGCCGGATCCGCCGGCTGTTCCTCTCCCGACCGGGGGCAACGCTGGAGCGGCGCCTGACCGGGATGCAGCAGGACCACTTCGCCGCGGTCTTCGAGCGGGTCGGGCCGGAACGGGAGCGAACCTGGCGCGAGGTCATGGCGCCGCTCGGTCAGGGGTAGTTCCGCGATCGCCAGTCGCCGCTGGGCCGGACCGGACGGAGTTCGCCCGCCATACCTCTCGCCGCCTCGGGCGTGGTGTTCCCGGCCCACCGCCCGTACCATTGAGGTTCCGGAGCCGGTGGCGCCGGCTCCGATCCGATCCGCCATTGCGCCGACCAGATCGCGCCGCCGAGGTAAGCCCATGTCGAGGAATCCGACGTTCGCCGTTGGCCTGCTGCTGACCAGCTGTGTGGCCACCGCCGTGGCCGCCCAACAGGAGACCTTCGCCGAGCGCGCCGCTCGAATGTCGCGTGAGGCCGAGGCCCGCGGGCTCGCTGAGCCGTTCAAGGGAATCACCCGGAACGGCGTCCCGATCGAGGGCCTCTTCCCGATCCGGTCTACCGGGGTGTCGACCGAGCCCGTGCGCGCGGCGGCCGAAGCCTTCTTGGCCGGCCTGACCGCCGAGCAGCGCGCCGCGGTCGCGTTTCCGGTCGACGATCCTGAGTGGCGGAAGTGGATGAACCAGCATTTCTACCGCCGCCAGGGCGTCGGGTTCAACGGGATGAGCGACGCCCAGCGGACCGCGGCGCTCGACCTGCTGGGCGCGTCGCTCAGCGCCAAGGGTCTCAAGCTGACCCGCGACATCATGCGACTCAATCACACCCTGGGCGAGCTCAACAAGGACAACTTCGACGAGTACGGCGAGTGGCTCTACTGGATCACGGTGATGGGCACCCCGTCGAACACCGAGCCGTGGGGGTGGCAGCTCGACGGCCATCACGTCATCATCAACTACTTCGTGCTCGGCGATCAGGTGGTGATGACCCCGGTGTTCGTCGGGTCGGAGCCGGTCACCGCCACCGCCGGCAAGTATCGAGGTGTCTCGATCCTCCAGGAAGAACAGAACGCCGGTCTCGCCCTGGCTCGCTCGCTGACCGACGCCCAACGCCAGGCGGCCGTGATCGAGGTCTCCAAGACGGGCAACAACAACCTCACCGAGGCCTTCAAGGACAACGTCGTTCTCGACTACGCCGGGGTGCCGGTCCGAACCTTCTCGGCCGCCCAGCGACGTCAGCTTCTCGAGCTCATCGGGCTCTTCGTCGGCAACCTCCGCGAGGGCCACGCGAAGGTGAAGATGTCCGAGGTCGAGGCGCACCTCGACGACACCCACTTCGCCTGGATCGGGAAGGTCGAGCCGGACGCGGTCTTCTACTATCGGATCCACAGCCCGGTGGTGCTGATCGAGTTCGACCATCAGCGCCCGGCGAATCTCCGTCACCTGCATGGGCCCGAGCCCTCGCGGCAACACATTCACGCGGTGGTCCGGACCCCCAACGGCAACGACTACGGCAAGGACCTCCTCAAGCAGCACTACCAACGCCATCCGCACCCGGATCACTGAGGTCGGCCACCGGGCGCCGGGCTCCAAACTGGGCCCTGGCGCAGCCCCGAACCGGTGATAGAATTGCGGCGGATGACTGATTCCCCGCCGCTTCCTAACCCGCGCCGTTCCCCCGCCGTCGCGCTCGGCTGGCTCGCCTTCGTCGGCTACGGCGGTTGGGTGGCGGCGATGCTGTTCGGCCAGGCCGAGCGTGGCCTCCTCAACGATGTGCTCTTCCTGCCGTTCTATGGCGCCGCCGGGATCGCCGGACTGCTCGCCGGGCGGCGGCATCGCGGGGCACCTCGGCTGGCGCGGGGCTGGCATCTGATCGGCGCAGCCTGGCTCTGTTCGGGGGCCGGCGCGATCCTCTGGATCGTTTACCGAGCCGTCCCGTCACCGGCGATCGACCAGCCCGCCTGGTGGGTCTACAACCTCTACTACCCGCTCACGCTGGCCGGGATGTGGCATTTCCTGGCGCTTCCCGACTGCCCCCACGTTCGCCGCCGGTTGGGCGTCGAGGCGGCGATCGTCACCGTGGCTACCGCGGTGCTCGCCTGGTATTTCGTCTTTCGTTTCGACCAAGCACGGACCTCGGCGGGGCTGCTCAAGGCGGTGAGCACCCTCGGTCTCGGCGAGCTTCTGATCGTCGGAGGGGCCTGTGCCCTACTCCACCAACCCAACCTGGCCACCCGACGTTCATCGGTCCTATTCGGACTCGGGGCGTTCGGCGCGGCGATCGCCGACTTCGCGTATGAACAGAGCCGGCTGCTCGGGACGACCTGGAGCGGCCCCACCGGCGACATTCTGCTCGCTTTGGCGGCCACCCTCGTCTACACCGCGGCCGCTGGCAACGCCAGAACGAGCGAGGCGGCGGATGACCTGCCCGGCGTCTCGGTCGGACTTGCGCTGCTCCCTTACGTCGCGGTGGCGATCGTGGCCGGACTGCTGGTCTACGAGTCCGCGCGGGCCAATCTCGGCAACGGACCGATCGCCGGTCTGATCATCGCCGGCGCGGTCCTCCTCGGCCTGGTCGTGGTCCGAGTCTGGGTGGCCCACAAGGAGTTCGCCCGGGAGGTGTCGGCACGGGCGAGCCAAGACGCCCGCTTTCGATCGCTGGTCGAGCGATCGGCCGACGGCCTCGCGATCATCGACCCAGCCGGCGTCGTCCGGTGGGCCAGCCCGGCCTTTGGCCGCCTGGTGGGCTGCCCGCCGGCCGCGGTCGAGGGTCAGAGCCTGTTCGGGTTCGTGCGCGACGACCACCACGACCGGCTGCGGCGGTGGCTGGCCACGCCGTCCGAACAGGCCCTGACCGGGCTGCAGTTCGGTCGGGCTGGCGAGTGGCGCGACATCGACGCGGTGGCGACCGACCTCCAAGGCGAGGCGGCGGTTGGCGGCATGGTCCTCAACCTCCGCGACGTCACTGAACGAGTCCGGCTCGAAGCCGCCCTGCTACACGCGCAAAAAATGGAAGTGGTGGGGCGGCTGGCCAGTAGCGTTGCTCACGACTTCAACAATCTCCTGACCGTGGTGCTCGGCAACCTCCAGCTGGTGCGCACCTCGGGGCCGGACGAACAGCGGATCTCGATCGAGGAAGCGGAGGGAGCGGCCCGTCGAGGCGTGGCCCTGGCACGCCAACTACTCTCTTTGGGGCGGCCCACGGCGCCGAACCCGCGAGTCGGCGACCTCAACCAGTTGGTCCGGGGCCTGGAGGCGACCCTTCACGCCGTGACGCCGCGCTCGATCGTCATCCGGGTCGAAACGACCAGCACGCCGCTGCCGGTCACCATCGACGAAGTCCAGCTGGAGCAGATGCTGCTCAACCTGGCGATCAACGCGCGCGACGCGATGGCGAGCCAGGGAACGTTGCAGATCCGGGTTCGCCGTCGAGAGGTGGATCCGACCGGGCCGATGGCCGAAGTGACCGTCGGGGATGACGGCGCGGGAATGAGCCCCGAGGTGCTCGCGCGGGCGTCCGAGCCGTTCTTCACGACCAAGCCCGTCGGCCTGGGAACCGGACTGGGGCTCGCCACGGTGCGGCGGATCGCCACCGAACTCGGTGGCCGACTCGAGATTCAGTCCCGCCTCGGCCGCGGGACGACGGTCTCGATCCTCCTTCCGCTGGCGGCATCTTCCATCGACCGGACCAGGGCCCTCACCGCGCCACTGCCTGGACCTGGTGACAGCCGCCACCTCCTTGTCGTTGACGACGAACCGGCCGTTCGGCGGGTGCTCGCCAGGCTGCTCGCCGAGAGGGGGTACCGGGTCACCGAAGCGGCCGACGCGACGGAAGCCCTCGCCCGGATGTCCGCCGCCGACCCGGCGATCGACCTGATGCTGACCGACGTCGTCATGCCGGGCATCCGCGGGGACGAACTCGCCCGCCGGGTCCTCAGCGAGTTTCCGGAAACCAAGGTTCTCTGTATGTCGGGAACCCCGGTCGATTCAGGGCCGTCGGACGCGCCGTGGTCCTCGGGACGCATCCTTCGCAAGCCCTTGGAAATCGCCGACGTCACATCGCAGATCGCCTCGGCGCTTCGCGGGGGCGGCCCTGCGGCCCATCCCAACTAACGGGGAGTGATCTCGATCGTGAGGAGCTCCGAGGTGAACTGCTGACCCGCCTTGGCCATCTCGGCCAGGATGGCCCGGAACTCCGGATCGGCGTGCAACTTGGTCTCGGCTTCGGCGAAGCCCACGAAGCTGGGAAGCTCCCAGTAGACGTGGATCTCACCGGCTTGCTTCCCGGCGAACGTCGCCTGGAACACTCGGAGCTCGGCGCCGAGGCCGAGCCGCTTGTTGACGCCCTCGATCCGTTTCATCCGGTCGAGGAAGCCGGCCAGGTCGCCGTTGACGTCAGCGACGATGACGTCGCGAACCGGACGCCGTTGATCGGTCTGCCCTTCCGCCGCGGTCGCCGCGGCCACCATCAGTGCCACCATCAGTACCAGCCGGCTCATGGTTCCTCCGTGAAATGTCAGACCAGCACCCTCGGTAGTGCCGGGCTCAGGTGAAAGTAGATCCCGTAGTCCGAGTACTCGGCCCGACGGGCCACGGTATCTGGATGGATGGCGGGGTGATCGGGCCCGATGATGGTCGCGACGTCTCCCACCTTGACCTCGGGCTCGTCGCCCAGGGCCACGATGGTGTGGCTGGCGCTGACCGACCCGACGATCGGGTAGAGCTTCCCGTTGATCAGCACCTCGCACCCCTTGGTGGCCCCGCTGGGCAGCCCGTCGACGTGGCCTAACGGTAGGGCCGCGATCCAGGTCGGGCGGGTGGCTTTCCACCGCCGGTGATAGCTCACCCCGTCGCCCGGCTGGAGCTGTTCGACCCGAACGACTCGCGCCTTGAGCCGCACCGCCGCGCGGAGCTCCCCCTTGGCCCGGGCCTCCGGCGACACGAAACCGCCGTACAGCATGAACCCGGGCCGAACCCGGTCGAGATGAGTCTCCGGCTGGTGGTCGACCGCCGCCGACGAGGCCGCGTGGAGCCCGCCTAACGTCACGCCTCGCTGTTTGGCGCTCTCGGCCAGGCCGGTCAGCTTCGCCACCTGCGCCCGGTCGAAATCAGGATCCTCGGTCAGCTCGGTAAAGGCTCCCTCGAACCGGACCCGCTCGTCGGCGAGCCGCCGGATCCACTCCCCCGCCCGGCCGATCGGTTGCCCCATCCGGCTCATCCCGGTATCGAGATAGAGGTGGGCGGCGACCCGGCGCGCCGCCCTCCGAGCGACCCGGCGACAGAACTCCGGCGCGTCGTCACCCGCCAGCGCCAGACGAATGTCGCGACGCACCAGCTCCACCGCTTCGGCCTCGGTGGTGCGAGCCATCACCAGAATCGGCTTCCGGATGCCGGCGTCCCTGAGCGCGATCCCCTCCCCGAACCGCACCACCGCCATCGCCGCGACCTCGGATTGCCGATCGAGCACCGCCCCGACCTGGGTCAGCCCCAATCCGTAGCCGTTGTTCTTGACCACGGCGATGATCGGCCGCCCACCGGCCATCCGACTCGTCGCCGCGACGTTGTGTCGGAGGTTCTCGGCGATGACCTCGATCCAGGGATCGAATCGATCCGGCGCGATGACAGCGGCCCGCGGCGCCGGTTGGCCCCGCCCGATCCCGGCACCTCCGACCAAGCCGGTTGCCGCTTCGAGGAACTGTCGACGAGTCGCCATCGTTGTCTCCCTGGTTCTCGCCCTATATTACCGCCATCTCGCTCAAGCGACAGTTGCCATGGCCCCGATCCGATTCGGACTGCTGCTCACCTTCGCGGCGAGCACCGCCGCCGCCCAAACGTCGATCACCGTCGGTGGCGTCACGGCCCGAGCTGGCGAGTCGCGCTCGGGGTCGATCGTCATCCCGGCCGGCATCGATGCCGCGACCCAGGTACCGATCACCGTCATTCGGGGAAGCAAGCCAGGGCCGGTCCTGGCCCTCATCGCGGGGACCCACGGCTCGGAGGTCGCGCCCATCCTCGGCCTGCAGCGGGTCCGCTCCCGCGTCGTCGCCTCCGACCTGAGCGGCACCCTGATCCTGGTTCACGTCGCCAACCTGCCGTCGTTTCTCGGCCGCACCGTGTACTACAGCCCGATCGACGGGAAGAATCTCAACCGGGTGTACCCGGGGAAGCGCGACGGGACGGTGTCCGAGCGGATCGCCCACGCGATCACCACCGAGGTGATCGACCAGGCCGACTACGTGGTCGACATGCACGCCGGCGACGGCAACGAGTCGCTCCGTCCCTACACCTACTGGAGTCCGCTCGACCAGGACGCCCGAACCGACTCGGTGGCCCGCGAGCTGGCGCTCGCCTTTGGGCACGATCACGTCGTCATCGATCGCGAGCGGCCGAAGGATCTGGCCAAGAGCCTCTATACTCAGAATACCGCCCAGCTCCGGAAGAAGCCGTCGATCACCACCGAGACCGGCGCCCTCGGCCTCCCGGACGAGGCGATGGTGCAGAAGAACTACGAGGGCGCCATTCGCCTGATGCGATACCTCGGCATGTTGGGTGGCCCGAAGATGATGGTCGCCGCGCCGATCTACATCGATCGGACCGAGGTCCTCCGCAGCCCGGATACCGGCGTGTGGCAGGCCAAGGTCGAGCCCGGGCATACCGTGGCGGCGGGGACCGTCATCGGGGTACTGACGGATTTCTTCGGGAACGTCATCGCCGAAGTGAAGGCTCCGTTCGCGGGCGAGGTTCTCTACGTGATCGGGACGCCGGCGATGAGCAAGGGCGAGCCGGTCGGCATGATCGGCGCCGGCGGCCGTTGACGCTGGTTACTCGTGACGCAACGCCTCGACTGGATCGAGGCGGGCGGCGCGACTGGCCGGATAGAGCCCGAAGAAGATCCCGGTCACCACCGAGGCCGCCAAAGCCACCACCACGGACCAGAGCGGCACCTCGGCCGGGATCGGGGTGAACCGCCGGATCGTCCAGGCGATCCCTCCGCCCCAGAGCAACCCCACCGCCCCGCCAAGCATCGTCAGTGTCGCGGCCTCGACGAGGAATTGGAACAGCACCTCGCGCCGGGTCGCCCCGACCGCCTTGCGAACCCCGATCTCCCGGGTCCGTTCGGTCACCGAGATCATCATGATCGCCACCACGCCCACCCCGCCGACCAGGAGCCCGACGCTGGAGAGCGCCAGCATGATGAGGAAGAAGCCGGCGGTAACCTGATCGAACGTCTGGAGCAGCTTGTTGCCCGTCAGGATGGAGAAGGTGTTCGGCTCGGCCGGCTTGAGCCGCCGGCTGGCCCGGAGCGACGAGATGATCTCCTCCTGGGCTTCGGCCACCGTCGCGGTCGGCTTGGGGATGACGATGATGGTGAGCCAGCCCTTGAAGTAGTCCACCACCTTGGTGAAGACCGGATGCGGCATCCACAGTGCGGGTGGCCCCGCGGTGCCGAGCATCGAGGAGGGATCGGTGTAGACGCCGATCACGGTGAACGGCAACCCTTCCACTCGGACTCGCCGGCCAACGGGATCGAGTCCGTTGAACAGCAACTGGGCCAGCCGCGGGTTGACGACCGCCACCCGCGCCCCGGAGGCCTCCTCGACGGCGGTCCAGTTCCGGCCGGCGCGCATCTCCCCACCGAGAACCTTGATCCAGGCGGGATTGAGCCCGGCAATCGCGATCTGGGGCACTCGTTCGTTGCCGTAGCTGACCGAGCCGGAGGCGACTTCCCGGGCGGTGACGTCTTCGATCGAGGGCAGCTCCCGTAGTCGGCGGGCCTCGTCGACCGTGAGCTCGGGAAAACGCTGCCAGAAAGTGCTCCGATCGATCTCGTCGCGGTCGACGTCGAGACCCTCGCGAAAGAACCGGACCACGAACAGGGTCTTTGGCCCGGTGCGCTCGATGATGCTCGTGACGGTGCGGTGGATCCCGGTCAGGGTGGCCGCCATCGCGATCACCACCATCGCCCCGATGGCTACCCCGAGGATGGTGAGCCCGGCCCGGAGCCGATTGACCCGGACCGACTCGAGGGCCATCGCGACGCCCTCGTAAAGGCGGTGACCGAGGGAGGCGCCGCCGGGAAGGTTCATTCGACCCGGAGGGCCGCGATCGGATCGAGCAGCGAGGCCCGGCTCGCCGGATAGAGCCCGGCCACGACCCCGACGGCGATGCCCAAGGTGACGCCCATGGCCACCGACCAGGGAGCGACCGAGGCCGGGAGCGGGGTCACCGTTCGAAGCAGCAGGGCCAGCGCCACGCCGAGGCCGATGCCGAGCAGGGCCCCGGCCACCGAGAGGGTGGCCGACTCGATCAGGAACTGGGCCAGAATGTCACGCCGGCGGGCGCCTAACGCCTTTCGAATGCCGATCTCCCGGGTCCGCTCGCTGACCGCCATCAGCATGATGTTCATGATCACGATTCCCCCGACCACCAGCGAGATCGCCACCAGGCCGGGGAGCGCCACGATCAGCACCGTGGAGATCTTGCTCCAGGTGTCGAGCGCGCCATCGGGCGTTTCGATGGTGAAGTTGCTGGGCTGATCGGGCCGGAGCCCGCGAATCCGCCGTAGGACGCCTTCGGTTTCCGCCGCCGCCGCGGGCAGCGACGCCGCGTCGGGAAGCTGAATGCTGAGCCAGTCGAGATTCCTCCCCACGCAGAGCCATCGGCGGGCCGGCGAGCCATAGGGCACCACGGCCAGCTTGTCGAGGGGTTGGCCGAACAGCTCGCCCTGGGCCGCCAAGACCCCCACCACCCGATGGGGCAGCCCGCCGATGGTCACCTCCTGGCCGATCGGGTCGACTCCGACCAGGAGACGATTGGCGACCAGCGCGCCTAACACGACCACGGCGGCCCCGACGCGAACCTCCGGCGGGCTGAACGGGCGGCCGGCCGCGATCTCGTACCGCTTGATGGCGAAGTAGGTTTCGTCGGCACCCACCACGTCGACCCCACGGGCCAGACGGTCCCGCCACCCGACCGAGAGGGTCGCCCCGCAGACCCGGGCAAATCGGGCCGGGATCTGGAGACCGGCCTCGAGGGCCCGCGCCTCCGACTCGCGGAGCGGGGGCCGGCGATTCCACTCCCGTTTCTGTTCGGGGGTCTGAGTCCACGAGTCGTCGGGGCGCTGTTTGATCTGAAGGGTGTTCACCCCGACGAACGCGGTGGCGAACTTCTCCTCCATGAACACGTTCATCCCTTCGACGATCGACACCACCGCGATCAGGAAGGTGACCCCGATCAGCACGCCGAGCAGCGAGAAGAAGCTCTTGAGTTTCTGGGCGCGAATCGACTGCAGCGCGAGCCAGACGGCTTCGAGGAGGGGCATGACGCCCTTAATCTACCGTGACCGGGCCACCGGCACGATTCCCGCCGGCACGACTACCAGTGTCTCCGAGCTCACGAGCCGGTCCATCGCTCCCTCGAGCAGAGTCGGCCGCTGCCCGGCTGCCCCACCACCTCGGCGCCGCGCGCCACCACCTCGCCACGCCGCATCGTCAGCACCGGCCACCCGATCACCGACCACCCTTCGTACGGGCTATAGTCCGAGTTGGAGTGATCGGCGGCCGCGGTAACCCGGCCCGGGCGGGTCGGATCCCAGAGCACGAGGTCGGCGTCGCTTCCCGGGCGAAGTACCCCCTTCTTGGGGAAGAGCCCGAACCGCCGGGCGGCATTGGTGGAAGTCGTGGCGACGAATCGCTCCAGGGACAGCCCCCGCTTCCCGACCCCCTCGGAGAAGTACATCGGGAGCATGAACTGAAGATCGCTCACCCCGGGGCGGAGCCGGCTGATGGTCAGCGCCGGATCGAGCTTCTGGGTTCGGGTCCACGGCGCGTGATCGGTTGCGAGCATGTCGATCCTGCCGTCGGCAAGTGCCCGCCACAGTTCCTCGGAGTCGGCGGGGCTGCGGAGAGGTGGCTGCCCCACCAGCAACGGCGCTTCCACGCCCCGGTACGACTCGACGGTGAGGTGCAGGTACAGCGGCCGCGTCTCGATCGAGAGCGGCGCGCCCGCGGCCCGGGTTGCTCGGGTCGCCTCGAGCGCCCGCGCCGACGAGAGATGGACCACGTGCATTGGCGCGCCGGTGCTCTCGCACAGCGCGGCGGCCTGCTGCGTGGCAGCCACCTCCGCGATCACCGGGCGGCTGGCCGGATAGTCGGCGAGCGAGGTGAGACCCCGCGACGCGAGCCGTCGCACCGCGGCGTCGAGGAGCGCGGCGTCTTCACAGTGGATCATCGTCACCACGCCGGCATCGCGAGCCGTCTCCAGCAGGCGGATCAGCGGCCCGACCTGCGCGGCAAAGTCGGGCCGAACCATGTAGAGCTTGATGCTCGGCTGCCCCCGTGCCGCCAAGGTCGACAGGGCCGTGCCCAGCGCGTCGTTCGGGGGCCAGGAGGTCGCATGGAGGAACACGTCCGCGATCGCCTCCCGCTCCACCCGCGCCGTCATCCGCTCCAGCGCCCCGACGATCGGCTCGCCCCCCTCGGGAAAGTAGAACGTCCCGATCGAGGTAATGCCCCCCGCAAGCGCCGCCCGGGAACCGGTCGTCAGGTCGTCGACGAAGGCGGGATGGAGGTGGGTGTGGGGGTCGATCCCGCCAGGCATGATCAGCCGTCCGGTCGCGTCAATGACCTCAGTGTCGGGGCCAACCGGGCGATCGGGGCCGACCTCGGTGATGGTTTCCCCGACGATCCGGATATCCGCCATGGCAACGCCGTCCGCATTCACGACCCGGCCTCCCCGGATCAGCAGGTCGGTCGCCCGGGACCGCCGCGCCACGGTGAGACTCAAGGCACCGGCCAGCAGCTCGACCGCGTCTCGACGGCTCAGCATCGTCATGGCGTTCACCGGCTCATCGAACGTTCCAGCCGTTGACCGGCCCGCCGTTGAAGAACTTGCCCGGCGTCATCACGCCGTCTCGCTTGAAGACGAGCCCATTCTTGAGGACGAATCGCACCTCCCGGAGGGCATCGATGCGCTCGAGCGGATTGCCTCGCACCGCGATCAGATCGGCGGCGTAGCCTGGCTTGATCAGCCCGCGGGTCTTCTCGGTCTCACTGACCCGGTAACCGCCAATCGTCATCGCCCGAAGGATGTCGGCGTTGGGAATCCCGGCCGCTTTCCAGGTCTCGATGAACTCGATGGCCACCTCGCCCCGGGTCTTGCCGGGCACGAAGTAGTCGGCGTCGGTGGAGAACGTGAGCGGGACTTTGTTTTCCCAGGCGTTGCGGAGCCCGGCCACCGTGCGACGGTACTCGGCCTCCGTGGTGTGGCCGGTCAGGGACAAGGGCGTTTCGGTCCCAGCCCGCCAGACGCCCTTGGCGGCCATCAACTTGTGGTTCTCGTCGGTGAGCCCGATATCGTGGGCAATCGACCATATCCCCGCCTCGATGGCCCGCCGAGCCCCGTCGACCGTCTGGCAGTGTCCCTCGACCTTGAGCCCCGCCTTGGCCGCCTCGCTGATGAAGAGCCGAATCTCGTCGGTGGTGTATCCCCACGGCTTGCAGTCGACGCAGATCTTGATGACCGTGGCTCCGAACAACGCGTTCTGCCGAACCGCCTTGATCATCTCGTCCGGCGTGTCCGCATCGAGGTACTCCGGGTTGACGATCTTCTTGTCGATGGCCATCTCGGGCGTGGGCCAGAACTGACCGCCCATCCCGCCGATGATGATCCCCGAGTTGATGATCGTAGGTCCCGGAATCCACCCCTGATCGATCGCTTTGCGAAGGGCCGCGTCGGCGTAGTTCCCCGCGTTCCCCATGTCGCGGACGATCGTGAACCCGGCGTCGAGCATCTGGATTCCGTTCGACACCGCCTGGATGGCTCGCAGCGGCGTTCCGTCCATCACGTAGGTGAAGTAGTAGACGTTCGACTCCGGCTCGGCCTTGTAGGTGAGGGCCAGATGGTTGTGCGCGTCGACGAGCCCCGGAAGGACGACCTGATCGGACAGGTCGATGACCTCGGCACCGACCGGGATCGCCAACCCCGCGCCGATCGCGGTGAACTTGCCCTTCTCGACCAGAATCACCTGGTTCCGAGCCGCGGTGCCAGCCTCAGGATCGATCAGCGTTCCGGCCCGAATCGCGGTGACCTGAGCGGCGCCGACCCGGCCCGAAGCGAGCCCGGTGGCGAGAAGAATCGCCGCGGCAATTGAACGGGAAGTCATCTGCGGAAGCCCTCGATTGGAGTTGCGGGAAGATACTGCGCTCGACGGAGATGCGGTCGGCGATTGCCGATTCGGCCCCGAGTCGATAACCTTGCGACTTGGGTCGCTTGACGTCGCTCGACGAAAGGTTGCGGCATGTCTCCGCTCCGCCCGGTGTTCCTCCTCCTCGTTGGGCTGACCTCGAGCCTCGCCGCCCAACCGTCACGCCTGTCCAGTCACGCGCCGCCCCCCCGATTCGATGATCCCGATCGGCTCGCCAAGCTGACGACCGCGTTCGGCGCCATCGATCGACTGATGGTGCGGTTCGCCGAGCAGAGGAAGGTGCCCGGATTGGGGTACGGGATCATCGTCGACGGCCGGCTGGTCCACCTCGGAACCCATGGGTACCGAGATCTGGCGGCAAAAGCGCTGGTCGATACCGCGTCGGTGTTCCGAATCGCCTCGATGACCAAGAGTTTCACCGCCCTCGCCATTCTCCAGTTGCGGGACGAAGGCAAGCTGTCGCTCGAGGATCCCGCCGAGCGATACCTGCCGGAGCTGCGCCAGCTTCGGTATCCGACGGATGACTCGCCCCGAATCACCATTCGCCACCTGTTGTCGCACTCGGAGGGATTTCCCGAGGACAATCCGTGGGGCGACCAGCAGCTCGCCGCCACCGACGCCGAGATGACCGCGATGATTCGGCGCGGGATCCCGTTCTCGACGGCGCCGGGCACCGCCTACGAGTACTCGAACTACGGATTCGCCATCCTCGGCCGGATCGTGGCGAACGTGGCGGGGATGCCCTATCCCCGCTACGTCGCCGAGCGAATCCTCGGGCCGCTCGGCATGGGCGTGACCACCCTCGAGGCGGCTAGCGTGCCGGCCCACCGCCTCGCCCACGGCTATCGCCGCCAAGACGACCAATGGCTCGAGGAACCGCAACTGCCGGACGGCGCCTTCGGACCGATGGGCGGGATGCTGACCTCGATCGGCGACCTGGGGCGGTACGTCGCCTTCCTCCTCGACGCCTGGCCAGCCCGTGACGGGCCGGACCGAGGCCCGGTGCGACGAGCGTCGGTCCGCGAGATGCAGCAGGTCACCCGCTACACTGGGGCGTCGGCGAGCCGCGACTCCACCGGGGCGCCGGTGTTGAACGCCGGGGGGTACGGGTACGGTCTCGGCATCCGGCAGACCTGTCAGTTCGGGATGGTGGTCTCCCACTCCGGCGGCCTCCCCGGGTTCGGCTCCCAGATGCGGTGGCTGCCGGACTACGGGGTCGGGATCGTGGCGTTAGGCAACCTGACCTACACCGGCTGGGGAAGCACCCTCGATCAGGCCTTCGCCTTGCTGGCGGGCACCGGGGGCCTCATCCCCAGGCAGCCGAGCCCGGCGCCGGTCCTGCACGAGCGGCGCGATCAGGTGACCCGGTTGGTCGGCGCCTGGAACGATGCCCTCGCGGACAGCCTCGCCGCGATGAATCTCTATCTCGACGAGCCCAAGCCGCGGCGCCGCGCCGCCTTGGCCCAGCTCCGTCAGACGGTCGGCGACGGTTGCCGCGACGAGGGACCCTTCCTCGCCGTCAACGCCTTGCGGGGCCAGTGGCGGATCCGCTGCGATCGCGGCGACCTCGCCGTCGCGATCACCTTGGCGCCGACCGAGCCCGCCCAGGTCCAGTATCTCGAGGTGCGCCCGATCGGGCGCGAGGAACCGCTCGACACCGACGCCGCCTGCCGGTAGCCCGAACCACCTCGCCGCCCCGGCGTCGCTCGAACACCGGGGCGGGCGTCGATCCGTCAGGGAGAGTCGAAGTGGACGGCCCCGGTGGCCGGCTCGAAAACCGAACCCGCCACGAGGACGTGGAGAATCACCCCGGCGGCCGCGGGAACCGGGCCGGACCCGGCAGCGAAGGTGGCCCGCCGGGCGTCGTAGACGCTCGCCGTCCCGACCCCCCACACCCGCCATGACCCGTCGGGCCGCACTTCCAAAGCGGTACCTTCGTCGATACCGACCCCGATCAGGGAGGGTCGCTCGAGCACCGCGGCGAGGAGCCGGTTGTGGCGCTCCCGGCGGACGAAGTGCTGATCGACCAGCACGTTAGGCAGAAAGCCGAGCCCAGGAACGATCTCGATGGTGCCCCGGGCCAATGACGGATAGGTGTCCCCGAAATACCCGAGGCTGTCGGCGGTGCGTCGCCGGCCGGTGAACATCGAATCGGGCATGATCGCCGCCCCGGCGGAAGTGCCGCCGATGACGAGCCCGGCCCGATAGCCGGCCCGAATCGCCTCGGCGAGGCGGGTGCCGCCGAGGATCGCGGTGATCCGTTCTTGGTCGCCGCCGGAGAACCAGATCGCCGTGAGGGAGTCCACCCGTGGCCCCCACTCCCGATCGGCGTCGGCGCGAGTGGGGAGCCAGGCCTCGGCCCAGACGCCGAGCGCTCGAAGCTGAGTGACCTTATCGCGACCGGTGGTTCCCGGGTCGCTCGCCGCCAGCGGGATGACGGCGATCCGCGCCGGCCGGGATGCCCCGGCCACGGTGACGAACCGCCGTACCAACTCGTCCGGCTGGGTCCCTCCGCCGACGATGAAGAGGCTTCCCCGCGCCGCCGCCGTCTGACTGACCGCCGCTCCGGGCAAGCCCATCGCCAGCCCGGCCACGACCGCAAGCCGAGTCGCGCTCGTCGTCAGTCGCCGCAATCGACGACCGCGCTCCCAGTCAACTTGGGTTCGCCGCCCGCGTTCTTGAGGACCACGTCCACCCGGACGCGCCGAGCCGCCCCGCCGACGCCCTGCTCGACCACCTTGCCGGCCGCGGTCAGCACTTCGTCCGGGTAGGTGATCGACACGAATCGAACCGAGAACTCGCGGAGGGCCGGTTGGGGCATCCACTGGGTCAGCATCCGGCCCAGGTACGCCATGCCCAGCATCCCGTGCATGAAGACGTCGGGATAGCCGGCGGCCTTGGCGTAGGCGGAGTCGATGTGGAGCGGGACGTGATCACCGGAGCCACCGGCGTAGAGCGCCAGCGTCGCCCGCGAGAGGGGCGGCATGGTAATCGACGGCAGCTCGGTGCCGACAGCGGGTGTCGGGCTCATTTAGACACCTCGTTTCGGATCACCAAGACCGAGACGCACTCGGCCAAGAGCGCCTGGTCCTCCGTTCGGCGAACCGCCATCTCGAACTTCACGAACTCGAGGGCGCCGTTGCGTTTCTCATAGATGTCGGCGACCCGGCGGCTCACGGTCACCCGGTCGCCGGCACAGAGAGGCTGGTGGTAGACGAGGGTTTGTTCGCCGTGGAGCATCCGGGCCATCGGAATGCCGAGGTCCTGGAGATACCGAAACCCGGCCGGGTCGTCGGCTGCCAGGCAGTTGGCGAACGTCGGCGGGGCCAAGAGCGAGCGATAGCCGGCCCGCCTGGCCGCGGCTTCGTCGACATACTCCGGCCGAGTTTCGCCGATCGCCTTCGCGAAGAGGCGAAGCCGACTCTTGTCGATCTCGACGTCGAACGGGGGCCAGCTGGTGCCGATGTGGGCGCGATCGATCATTGGGTGCGTCGGAGAAGAGAGACGGGTTCATGGTACCGCAGTCGGGAACGTCACGCAACGGTGGGCTCCGTCGGCTCGCGGCCGCTCGGTGGAATCGGCCATTGCGGCTGGCAGTTCTGGAGGATAGGCTATCGCGAACCACTCGCGCAATGCCTCCGCGCACCGAACGTTGCTCCTTTCATCTCCGGACGGACCCAGCGAATCTCATGACGACGAGCAGCAAGCGGGCCTACACCCTGTTCCAAACCGACGCCTTCGAGCTCGACTCCGCCATCCTCGATCGGCACTACGAGATCTCGGTGGCATTGCCCCTGACCTATCATGCCACCGAACGGCGTTACCAGGTGTTGGTCGTGCTCGACGCCAACCTCCTCTTTGCCACCGCGGTCGAGGCCGCCCGGCTCCTCGCGATGGGCGGTGAGGCGGAGGAGCTGATCGTGGTGGGCGTCGGATCCCCTTGGTCGGAGGGGATGGCCGCCTTCGGGCAGCGCCGGTTCTACGAGTTCTCGCCCGCGGAGCGATGGGACGTGGACGGGCCCTACGCGGAGATCACCAAGGCAGCATTCGCGCAGGCGGGCGTCGATCCCCAGGCAATGGGGGGCGCGCCGAAGTTCCTCAGGCTGCTCGCCGAGGAGGTGCTCCCGTTTATCGAGCGGGACTACCGGGCCGATCTGGCGACCCCTGGCCTGCTCGGTGTTTCGGCGGGTGGGACGTTCGCGCTCTACGCATTGCTGTCGGACAACTCGCCGTTTCGCAAATACATTTGCGGCAGCCCGGCGACGGCTCAATGCAACGACGAGTTGTACCGATTGGAGGAGCGCTACGCAGCCACCCACTCGGACATCGAGGCCGCCGTGTTTCTGGCCGCCGGGTCCGAGGAGATGATGAGCCCTTTCCTCAAGGGAGGCGGGATCGCCAGCGGCGTCTGTCGGTTTTCCGCGCTCTTCGCGTTCCGTCAATACCCGAGGTTTCGAATCACCAGCCATTTCTTCACCGACGAGGGCCATCTGTCGGTGGTTCCGGCGACCATCAGCAGGGGGATCCGGACCCTCTGGGACACGAAGCATCGGTTCGGCGTCCCCTCTAAAGGCTGAGTGGCGCACCGAGCCGAAGGGAACCTGATGAGTGGGTCGCAGCCGGTGGACGGGGGAGCGGCCGCGCCGTACCTTGGCAACCGGACCTTATGATCGAGACCGCCCGTGAGTGAATCGACCCGCGATCAGCTCGCCGCCCGCGCCAAACCGTTCGTCCCGCTCCAGTTCACCCGTCGGCCGCTCGCCGACTCGCTGGACCGGGCCCGGGCGTTCCACCAGGAGATGGACCGCCGGCGCACGACTCGGCACTTCTCGACCGAGCCGGTCCCGAGGGCGCTCATCGAATGGGCCATCCGAACCGCCGGCACAGCGCCGAGCGGGGCCCATCAACAGCCCTGGACCTTCGTGGCGGTTTCGGACCCGGACGTCAAACGCCAGATCCGCGAGGCCGCCGAGAAGGAGGAGCACGAGTTCTACCACGGCCGCGCGCCCGAGGAATGGCTCGAGGCACTCGCGCCGCTCGGCACCGACGAGCACAAGGCCCACCTGACCGACGCCCCTTGGGTGGTGGTCCTCTTCCGACAGGCCCACGGGCTCCGGCCCGACGGCACCAAGCGCACCTATTATTACACCCAGGAGTCCTGTGGGATCGCCGCGGGGTTCTTCATCGCGGCGGTCCATCAGATGGGACTGGTCACCCTTACCCACACCCCGAATCCAATGGGCTTTCTCGGCGAGGTGCTGGAACGCCCGGCCAACGAGAAGGCGATGTTGGTCATGCCGGTCGGCTATCCGGCTCCCGACGCGAAAGTGCCCGACCTCGCTCGCAAACCGCTCGACCAGATCGCGGCTTGGCGCTGACCGGCCGCAACCACTCGACCCCCAAACCACCTCGGACGTCTCATGAGCACACTCGCTGGAAAAGTCGCCCTGATCACGGGCTCGGGCCGAGGTATCGGCCGGGCCCTCGCCCTGAAGTTGGCCTCGGAGGGCGCCGCGGTCGTCGTCAATGATCTCGATGCCGGCCCCGCCCAGGAGGTGGTCGACCGGATCACCAAGGGCGGTGGAAAGGCGGTCGCCTGCGTCGGCAACGTCTCGGCGCCCGATTTCGGCGACCGGTTCGTCAAGACCGCGCTCGATTCGTTCGGCGGGATCGACATCATCGTCAACAACGCCGGCTACACCCTCGACAACGTCGTCCAGAAGATGACCGACGAGCAATTCCAGAAGATGCTCGACGTCCATACGATCGCCCCGTTCCGGATTCTCCGGGCCGCGGCCGAGCCGATTCGCGCCTTCGCCAAGAAAGAGGCGGCGGAGGGCCGGGAGGTGTTCCGCAAGGTGGTCAACATCTCGTCGGTCGCCGGCACCAATGGGAACGCCGGTCAGATCAACTATTCGTCGGCCAAGGCGGCGATGATCGGGATGACCAAGACGATGGCCAAGGAGTGGGGCCGCTACAAGGTCTGCGTCAACTGCGTCGCCTTTGGCGCCATCGACACTCGGCTCACCAAGTCGTTCGATGATCCCGAGTCGAAGATCGTCATCGAAGGCAAGGAGATCCAAGCCGGCATCCCCGGGTCCGTCGTGGCCATGCTGCCCCAGGTGATCCCACTCGGCCGGGCCGGGACCCCGGAAGAAGCGGCTGGAGGGGTGTACATTCTCTGCATTCCCGAAAGCAATTACATCAGCGGCCAGGTACTGATCGTCGGCGGCGGCCTCAACTCCTGATCGGATTCATCACCATGGATTTTTCGCTCTCACCAACCGAGGCGGCCTTCCGGGACGAGTTGCGCGGCTGGCTGTCCGCCAACGTTCCGGGAGACTACGGCACGCCAGCCTGGCCGGCCCCGACCGACCCGGCCCGGCTCGACGAGGAGGCCCGGCAGTGGACCCGGAAGGTGTACCAGGCCGGCTGGGCGGCGGTGACCTGGCCCAAGAAGTACGGGGGCCGCGATGCGACGCCCATGGAGCAGTTCATCTACAATGAAGAGTTGATCGGCTACCACACTCCCGTCCTGCCCACCGTGATCGGGATCGGAATGGCCGGCCCGGTGATCATGAACTTCGGCACCCCGGCCCAGCAGGATCGCTTCGTGCCGAAGATCGCCTCAGGCGAGGAGATCTGGTGTCAGGGCTTTTCCGAGCCGAACGCCGGCAGCGACGTGGCCAACGCCAGCACCAGCGCGGTCGCCGATGGCGATCACTACATCGTCAACGGCCAGAAGATCTGGACGACCTTTGGCCCGCTCGCCGATTGGTGCCTGCTCCTGGTTCGCACCGACACCACGGTCGCGAAGCACAAGGGTCTGAGCTACCTCCTGGTCGACATGAAGTCCCCGGGCATCGAGGTGCGGCCGATCCGCCAGATCACCGGCGAGGCGGAGTTCAGCGAGCTGTTCTTCACCGACGTCCGGGTCCCCAAGGCCAACCGCCTCGGCAAGGAAGGCGACGGGTGGCGGGTCGCCATCACCACGTTGATGCACGAGCGGACCAACATCGCGGCGATGGTCTACTCACGATTCAAGCGCGAGCTTCGCGACGTGGTGGGCCTGACCCAGCGGTTGACCAAGAACGGCCGACCTCTGAGCGAGGATCCGGTGATCCGCTCCAAGCTGGTGCACTACTACTCGGTGGTCGAGACGATGCGGCTCAACAACATCCGGATGCGGGTCGGGAAGAACGCGGCCGACGACCCCGGGCCGATCGGCTCGGTGTACAAACTGGTCTGGGCCACCACCAACCAGCAGATGCAGGGCATGGCGGTCGAGATCTTGGGCCCCGACGCCGAGCTGCTCACCGGCCGCGACGCCGAGCGGGGAGAGAACGGCCTCTGGATGCGGAGGTATCTCCGCTCCCTCGCCAACTCGATCGAGGGCGGCACCTCCGAGATTCTCCGTAACATCATCGCCGAGCGGGTCCTCGGACTCGGCCGGGCCCTGGCCAAGGAGCAGCGCGCATGACCACCCCCGTTTCCGAAGAGACCCGGATGCTCCGGGAGAGCGCGGCCGCCTTCTGCGCCGCCGAGTTCCCGGTCGAGCGGGTCCGCCAGATGGCGGATGAGCCCGGCGGCATCACCGAAGCCGCGGCGGAGGCCCTGGCGGCCCAGGGCTGGCACGGGATCCTGGTCCCCGAGTCGCTCGGGGGGCTGGGGCTTGGCCTCCGCGAGATGGGGGTCGTGCTCGAGGAACTCGGTCGCGCGCTCGTCCCGGGCCCGTTTTGGAGTGCCGCGACCCTCGGGGTTCCGGCGATCGCCGCGAGCCCCGATCCGAGCCTCCGGTCCGAGTGGCTCGACGCCGTGGCGACCGGCGCGCGACGGGTCACCGCCGCCCTCCAGGAAGATGCCTCGCTACCGGCGCCGGAACGCCTAACGACAGTCGCCGAGTCGGCCGGCCCGGGGCGCTATCGCCTCCGGGGCGCCAAACGCCTGGTGCCAGACTTGGTCGGGGCCGATGCGGTGGCCGTCCTCGCTCGCGGACCCGACGGACCGGCTCTGTTCCTGGTGGAACTGTCCGCCGCCGGCGTGGGCACCGAGGAGAACCGAACCATCGACGCCGGCAGCCGGTACGGAACCCTGCGCCTCGATGGGGTCGAGGTCGCCGACCGGGACCGGCTCGGCGACTGGTCGCTGGTGAGTCGACTCCTCGAGTGCGGCAATGTCGGGATCGCGGCGCAGTCGGTGGCGGGCGCCCAGGCCTTGTTCGATCAGGTGGTCGGGTATGCGCGCCAGCGAATCCAGTTCGGGGTGCCGATCGGGACCTTCCAGGCCGTCCAGCACCCGCTCGCCGATCTGTTCGGGGACATCGAGAGCGCCCGGTCCGCCTATCTCTACGGCGCCTGGGCCGCCGACCTGCGGGCACCGGACGCGGCCCAGGCCGTCGCGCTCGCGCGGCTGCTCGGCCCCGGAACCTATCGAAAGGCCGCGACCACGAGTCTCCAGGCCCATGGCGGGATCGCGTTCACTTGGGAGTACGACCTCCACCTCCACCTCAAGCGGGCCCTCCACTTCCAATGGCTGCTCGGTGGCGCGGGCGACTATGAGGACATCATCGCGACGCGGGCCCTCGATCTCTAGCGCACCACCGCGCCACCCTTCATCACGAAGATGACCCGCTCGAGTTCGGTCATGTCCTCGAGCGGGTTGCCCGCGGTGGCGATCAGATCGGCGAGGTAGCCCGGGGCGATCGCGCCGATCCGATCCTGCCAACCCAGGACCTCGGCCGCCGTCGTCGTGGCGCTGACGATCGCGGCCATCGGGGTCATCCCCCAGGCGATGAAGTCGCGAAACTGCTTGGCGTTGTCGCCGTGGGGCATGACGCCCGCGTCGGTGCCGAAGGCGATCTTGACCCCGTGTTTCATCGCCAGGCGGAAGGCGGCCTCGTGGCCCGCCACGATCATGCCCATCTTTTCGACGATGATCTTCGGATAGCCGAACCCGGCGGCCCGCTCCCAGAACCAGCGATCCTCGTACGAGTCTTTCACCAGGAACACGCCCCGCTCCACCATCAGCCGGGCGCCCTCGTCGTCGAGGAAGGTGCCGTGATCGATCGACACCACCCCGGCTCGCACGGCGCGCTTGATCCCTTCGGCCCCGTGGGCGTGGGCCGCGACGCGGCGGCCCCACATCCTGGCCTCGTCGACGATCGCATCGAGCTCCGCCTGGGTGTAGAGCGCCGCGTCGACCGACTCCTCTTCCGAGAGCGCGCCGGCGGTCGCCATGACTTTGATGACGTCGGCGCCGTACTTGACCAAGTACCTGACCTTCTTCCGCACCTCGTCGACACCATCCGCGATGCCCGACATCTCCTCGGATCGAGCGTACGGCGACAGTCCGTTTCGGTCGCCGTGGCCGCCGGTGGCGCTGATCGCCATGGTCCCCGCGATGATCCGCGGACCGGGAATGGCGCCGCGGTTGATCGCGTTGCGAAGGGCGACGTCGACGAACTCCGGGGCGCCGAGCTCGCGGACGGTGGTGAACCCGGCCTCGAGGGTCGCCTTCGCCTGCGCGGGAGCCAGGATCGCCGCGTCGAGGTGGCTCGTCCGGCTGGCCTCGATCGCGGGGCCCGGGACGATCGTGAGGTGGGTGTGGAGATCGATCAGGCCGGGCAGGACCGTCGACCGGGAGTGATCGATCACCCGGACGCCCGCGGGAATCGGGAGGCCCCGACCGACCGCGGTGATCCGGTCGCCCTCGATGAGAATCACCACGTCGGTCACCGGCGGGCCGCCGCGACCGTCGATTAGCCGGCCGGCCTTGATGGCCACCTTCGCTGGCGCTGGCGCTTGGGCTGGGAGGGTCGTCGCCTGGCCCGGCGACAGCCCGGCCCAAAGCAGCGACGCGACGGTCCACTTTCTAACGGCCATAGACGAGTCCCCCGAAGGCCTTCCGCGACACCCAGAGTTCACTGCACCGCGGGACCCGCGGCGATCACCTTCCAGCCGACCAATCCCGCCAGCAACACCCCAAGGGCGAGGGTCGGATGCGGCAGCACCGGCGTCGCCAACACGGCCGCGGCCGCCATCGGTCCGAGCCACGCGCCGGCCGGCTCGGCGCGGTGGCGGAACCGGAGCATCCAAAGCGAAAGAATGTACACCGCTACCGGGATCGCCACCGCCATCCCCGCCATGATGGGCGCGATGGTCGAACGGCCCGCCGCGCGATCGATCACCACCGCGAGCCCCGCGCCCACCGCGGCCGCCGCGGCGAAAACCAGGTAGTGCCCGTACCCCCAGGCGAAGGCCCGCCAAAACGAGGTCAGGCTGGCGTGCCCGGGTTCGTCGAAGTAGAGCCACCAGAGCGCGAAGACGATCAACAACCCACCCCCACAGATCGCGATCATCTCCCCCGTCAACGCCCCGGCGTCGATCACCACCTGGATGGCCCGCGAAGCGGCGAGGACCGACTCGCCGAGCACGATGATGGTGAACAGGCCGTATCGCTCGGCGATGTGGTGCGGGTGCCAGGGCGTCAGCGCGGCTCGCTCCGCCCACACGGGCACCGCCAGCTCGGCCGCGGCCAGAATCAGAAACCCGGGGAGCCCCCACCCCGGCGGCACCAAGAGGAGGGCGACCCAACCGACCTGCACGACCGCGATTCCGATCGCATACCGTCGCGCGGTGGCCTGGGTAGCCGGGTCGGCGGCCCCGGCCCGGAGCCATTGGGTGACCATCGCCACCCGCATCACCACGTAGCCGAAGGTGATGATCGTCGCGTCGCCGCTGTCGAACGAGGCGGACGCTCCGGCCGCCATGATCAACGCGCCGGTCAGTTGGACGAACACGACGATCCGATAGGGCACGTCGTCGCAGTCGTAGGCCGAGGCGAACCAGGTGAAGTTCATCCACGCCCACCAGATCGCAAAGAAGGTCCGGAGGTATCGCTGGAGGCCGTCGAGCGCGTGATCGGCCCCGATGGCGTGGTGGAGCCCGGCCGCGGCCCCGGCGATCGCCACCACGAAGACCAGGTCGAAAAACAGCTCGAGGGGGGTGGACACCCGATGGGGCTCGTGGGGCGACCGGGGCCGCATCGCCGCTCGCCGCGCCGTCGGCACCGCCTAACGCTTCCTCGCGGCCAGCCGAGCCAGCTCGGCCTCCGCCGCGATGAACCCGAAGGCCGGCCAGCCGCCCGAGGCCACGACGCGGTCGAGCCAGATCCGCGCCTTGGTGGTATCGCCCTGGACCAGGAACCAGTTCGCCAATCCGAAGCTCAACGTCGCCACCGCCACGTTGGCGCTGTCCGTCGGGGTGACCACCGCGTCGGGCCCGATCGTCCCTCGATACAGCTGGAGGCGGCGAGCGTACTGGTTGGTGGTCGGTAGCGAGTCGGGCCGTCGATCGAGCATCGCCTTGGCCTCAGTACCGCGCCCCGCGCGAGCCAGCGACATCCACAGCCAGTCGGTCGACCCCGCCAGTTCACCGGCGTCCGGCGCGATCGGCTGGGCCCGGGCAAATGCCGTCGCCGCTCCGGCGAAGTCGGCCTTCACGAATCGAACCACCCCGAGGTGGTACCAGATCCCGTATATCGTCGGATCGAGGCGGCTGCCTCGCTCCAAGTCGGCCTGGGCGCGATCGAGCTGACGGAGGGTGAGGTACCGATGGCCCCGCCACCGAAGCAGCATCGGATGATCGGGGGCGATCTCGAGTCCCCGGCTGAAGGTCGCGATCGCCTCGCGAAACCGCGAGGCCCCCGACTGCGCCACCCCGAGGCCGATGATCCGATCGATGTTTCGCGGATCCGCCCGCAGCGCCGCCTCCGCCCGAGCCACCGGGCCGGTATCGACTACCGAGCGATACTCGACTCCCGCCGGCGACCGGTACTGCACCGTTTGCCCCATCGCGGGTGTCGCCGCAGCCAAGGCGAGCGCCATCCCGCCGACCAGATTCCCTGCTAACCTCACGCGATCTCCTCGGAACGAGTCCCTCAAGCTACGGTCGACCCCCCGCCCTGTCACCCGAAGGCTAGCTCGTGAGGAGCGGCTGAATCACGCCCGCGAGCACCGCGCCAATCACCGGGCCTACGATCGGGATCCACCCGTACGCCCAACCGCTCGGGCCCTTCCCCCGAATCGGTAACAAGGCGTGCACCAGACGCGGCCCGAGGTCGCGGGCCGGATTGATGGCATAACCGGTGGTCCCACCCAGTGACAGGCCGATCACCAGCACGACCAACGCGATCGGCAGCGCGTCGAGCGACCCGAGGCCTCCCTCCGGGCTCGCGATCGACAATGCCAGGAATACCAGGACGAAGCTGCCGAGCACTTCCGAAACGAGGTTGGACCCCGTCTCGGCGATCGCGGGACCGGTGGCGAAGACCCCAAGTTTCGCGGCCGGGTCATCGGTCGCGTCGAAATGGGGCCGGTACATCATCCACACCAAGGCGGCCCCGACCATCGCCCCCGCGAGTTGCGCCACGACGTACCCCGGCACGCTCGACCAGGGGAACTTGGCCGCCACCGCGAGCCCGATCGAGACGGCGGGATTGAGGTGGGCGCCGCTCCCCCCGGCGCTCACCACCACCCCTACGAACACCGCCATCGCCCACCCGAAGGTGATCACGATCCAGCCGCCACCATTGCCCTTGGTGCCGCGGAGGACAACATTGGCCACCACCCCGCAGCCCAGCAGAATGAGCAGCGCCGTACCCACGAACTCCGCGATCAGCGGTGTCATCCGGTTGCCTCGTGTCGGAAGGAGATCGATACTTCACTGGAATATCACTGCCACCAGGAGCGGCTCATGATGACCAAGCCGGCCCAGACCCTGTTCTTTTTCGCCCTCTATCTGTTCGGACTCGGAGCCATTCTCATCACCGCTCCCAACTGGTTCCTGGGCCTCTTCGGGTTCCCGCCCACCACCGACGTCTGGATTCGGGTCGTCGGCATGCTGGTCGTATTCCTCGGGGTGTACTACGTCGTGGCGGCTCGGGCGAATTTCCTCCCGATCCTCGAGGCATCGGTCAAGGTCCGAATCGCGGTGGTGCTGTTCTTCGCCGCCTTTGTGGCCCTCGAATACGCATCGCCGGTGCTGCTGCTCTTCGGCGCCGTCGACGTCGCGGGCGCGCTGTGGACGTGGTTCGCGCTCCGGAGCGAGCTAGGAGGTCCGGCCCCGAAGGGCCCGGCGCCGGCCTGAGAGGCGTCGACCTGACCACGTCCGGAATCGACCGGCTCGCTCAGAATACCGCACGGCCCGCCCCGCGGCCAGAGGTCCGGCGGGTTCCCGGCCCAGCGGCCCGGCGGTAGCTTGAACAGGAGATGGTCGCCCGTCACGTTCCTTCATCGGAGGTCCCATGCGTTCTCCGAACCGCCCAGGCTGGTTGGTCGCGATCGCCGCGGTGACGCTGGGCGCCAGTATCGGTGCCCGGCCGCCAGCGACGACTGCGGTCCACATCGGGGATCTGGATGGCAACGAGTTCCCGACCTCGAGCGGCGGAGCCATGTCGGCCAGCGTGCTGGTCATGGTCCACGACGCCGAGCACCGGCCCGTCACCCGGGCCCGGGTCCGAGGGAGCTGGTCCGACGGTGTGAGCGGGTCCAGTCAATGCGAGACCGGGACCGACGGAACCTGCCCGCTCGCCAGCCGACGGTTTGTCGACCAACAGGGACTGCAGCTCATCCTCGCGATCCGGGGCATCGAGGGGTCCGAGCTCAGCTACGACAAGGCGGCGAATCACGACGTCGACGGTGAAACCAACGGAACGACGATCCGGATGTTCCGGTAACGAATCTTCATCCGGATTTCGCGTCCGGTTGCGGGTCGGGACAGTAGTGTGACCCCATGAAACGCATCGTCGTTCCCATCGACGGGTCGGGCTTCGCCGATCGGGCCATCCCCCTCGCGGCCGACCTGGCCAACCGACTCGGCGCCTCGTTGTCGCTGGTCACAGTTTACGAGCCCCGGTACGATCACCGCGTCTTCGGCGACGAACCCCGCGCTGACTACGAACGCGACGCGACCCTGCGTTACTTGGAGGACCGGGCGCTCCAACTCGGCCGGGTCGGCGGGGTACCGGTGATCTACGAGATGCTCCAGGGGTACCCGGCCGAGGCCTTGTCCGAGTGGATCGAACGAAGCCATCCCGACTTGGTGGTGATGACCACTCACGGTCGCGGCCCCTGGAGTCGGTTCTGGCTCGGCAGCGTCGCCGACTATCTCCTCAAGCGGACGACCCGGCCGATTCTGCTCCTTCGGCCCGACGAACAGACCGCCGACTCCCTCGGCTGGAAACGGATCTTGGTACCGGTCGACCTATCGGTCGGCTCGGCCACGGTGTTGGAGTCGATCGGGCCGATGGCCCGCCTCTTCGAGGCTGAGGTGAGCTTGCTCCACGTGGTGGCCCAGGCGCGGTTGGTGGGAGATGGCCTCGGGGCCCCCCCGCCGGACTACGCCGATCGGCTTCGCCGGGAAGCCGAAGCGAGCCTGGCCGCGCAGGTCGACCAGCTCCGCGCCCAAGGGATTCGGGCCTCGTTCCGCGTCCGGATCGCCGAAGGCGCCGCCGAGGCGATCGTGGCCGAGGTGGCCACCGGCGAATTCAATGCCGTCGCGTTGGCGACCAGAGCGCCAACCGGCCTGGCCCGGTTGGTCCTTGGCAGTGTCGCCGACAAGGTCGTTCGCGCCGTCGGGGTGCCCGTGCTGGTGACGCACGTCCCCACCGCGACGCCCGGCTGACCCGCCGCCCAGAGGTCTGCTTCACCCCCGCCAGCCTGGCCGGGTCGGGTCGCGCTCGACCGCTGTCGCCGATCGCTACGGGGCGCCCCGGATCGGGCGCCCCGCGGCCACCCCGTCCACCAGCTTGCCACGGTCGACCACCACCACGCCATTCACCACCACATAGTCGAACCCTTCCGAGTACTGGGCGGGCTCGGCGTAGGTGGCCCGCTCTCGGACCCGGGCCGGATCGAACACCACGATGTCGGCGTCGGCGCCCGGGGAGAGCCGTCCCTTCCGGCGCATCACCGGCGCGGCCTTCACCATCCGCTCGGCCGGCATCAGCGTCATCTTTCGGATCCCTTCCATCAAAGAGAGGTGGCGCCCTTCCCTCACGTACTCACGGAGGAACTTCGCGAACGTGCCGGCCCCTCGGGGATGGCCCCGACCCTCTTGAATCCCCCCGTCGCTCGCCACCATCACCAACGGATGGGTCAACGCCGCCACGTTGGCCCCTTTGGTCACGAAGTGGATCACCACCCCGTCGGGCTTCCCGTCTTCGCGATATTGCTTGAAGGTCGCTTCGGTGAGCCGCTCGCCGGTCTTCACCAGCTCGATGTCTGAGTAGGTGATGGTCATCCGTTGCGGCCAGCCGGGGTCGAACACCGCCGATTCGAGCGCGGTCGACCCGGCCTCCCAGGGATAGGCGTCGGCCATCACGTCGATCCCACGGGCCCGAGCCCCGGCGATCAGCTCGAGCGCGGTCTCCACGCCCCGTTGGGTCACCGAGATCGAGTTGAGATGGACGACCTGTGCCGAGACGCCGGTCGCGGCGGCGTCGGCGATCACCTCTTGAATCCCCTTGACGCTGTTCTCCGGCGGCAGCGGCCCGAGGAAACGAGTGTGGAGGTGGGCGGGCACCCCAAGTTCTGCGCCGAGTCGGAAGAGGGCGAGCACTTCTTCCTCGGACGCCCCCGGGGTGTATTGGACGCCGAACCCGATGCCCACCGCGCCCTGCAGGATCGCCTGGCGCGCGAGCCGAACCATCTCGCTCACCTGCTCGTCGGTGGCCGCTTTCTCTCGATCGGTGATGCCGACGGCGGCGCGGAGCGCTCCGTGACCTACGGTGGTCCCATAGTTGACCAGCATGCCGCCGCGACCCAGGCTCTCGTACCAGCCCGCCACGTCGACCGGGCCGCCGTGCATCGCGAGGAGGCTGGTGACCCCATCGGTCACCTTGTAGCGGCCGCCTTCGGGCGTGATGGCGCCGCTCAGGATGTCGATGAAACCGGGTGCCACCACTCGGCCGCGGGCCTCGATGACCCTGGTACCGGTGATCGGCGCGTCGGTGACGGTGACCACCGTCCCGCCGCGAATCCCGACGTTGGCGATCCGGTCGGTGCGGGTTTCGGGATCGATGACCCTCCCTCCCCGAACGACCAGGTCGAACGAAGCTTGCTGGGCGACCGCTGGCGTTCCGCCGAGCAGCGTCGCAACCCAGAGCAATCGAGCGGCGTTCATCGAGCCTCCGCGCCTGAGAATGGGTCGGACCGGGCGATGGCGCCCCGGCCGATCAGCAAAGGTAACGTCCTCGACCGACCGGCCCCGGGCCCGCATGAACGGTTCGTCATCGAGCCTTCTAGCCGGCTTCACTGCCATTGGCCCATCCATTCAGTGGGAACCTACCCCCAAGAATCAGGAGGAACCATGTCGTCGGGACGGCGAGGCTTTCTAGAAACCTTGGCCACCGGAACCATCGGGGCTGCCACGTTGGCCATGATCGAGAGTGACGGAGCCGATGCTCAAGCGGCGGCGCGGGGCTGGGACCTTTCCTGGACCAAGCGGCTGACCGGGAAATACCGCGCCGTGTTCGACGTCCCCGCGGTGGAGGACGGCTACGGCGTATGGCGGGCGGTGATCTGGCGGAAACAGTATTCCACCATCTTCGGGGTGCCCGAAACCAGCCTCAACACGGTGGTGGTCCTCCGCCACGACGGGATCGCCCTCGCACTGGGCAATCGATTCTGGGACCGCTACGGCATCGCCAAAACGTGGAACGTCCATGATCCCGCCTCGCGAGGGCCGTTCGCCCGCAATCCGGTGATCGAACGGACCGGCGCGGCCGCGCTACCGGGCGAGTTCGCCGGGTTCACCTTGGAAGATCTCCTGAAGGGTGGCACGACGGTTTTGGCCTGCTCGCTGGCCCTGCGGGACTGCGCCCAGTTGATCGTCGCCCAAGACAAGGTCCGATACGAAGAGGCCATGGAGCAGGTTCGGACCATGGTGGTTCCGGGCGTCGTCCTCCAACCATCGGGGATCTTCGCCGTCGTCCTGGCCCAGGAGAATGGCTGTCGGTTCGTTCAAGGCTCCTAAACGGGTGGAAGCTAGATCCGGAACAGGTAGCTGAGCTTGGTGAAGAATCCGTCCCGGGTGCGAGCCAGTCCGCGAAACCGAAAGGCATCCTGCTCGGTGAGGCTCGACCCGTAGCCGGCGAAGAACACCGTGCCCGGTGTCGGCTGGAAAGAGAAGAGCCAGTCGACGCTCAGCCCGTTGTTCTCGGACCGGGAGGCCCGTTTGAACACTCCATCGGGGTCCCGAATGAGAATCGGGTAGCCGGTGCGATCCTCGTCACGAAGGTCGTCCCGGTAGACGGACCGATACTCGCCGACGAACCGCAGGAAGATGGACCGGGAGACCTGGTATTCCATCTTCAGCCGGGGGATGACCGCCCCATCGACGCGGGAACCGTCGCGGCGCCGGTAATGAAGCAGGATCGGGACCCCGCTCTCGAATCGGAGCTTCTCGGTCGGCCGGTAGGTGACGCCGAACCGGGCGAAAACGATCTCCGATTTCGACCACTCGAGATAGTTCGGGTCGAGCCCATATGCGATGAAACCGTCGAAGGCGAACCCGGCGACCTCGGGGGTCTTGGCCCGGACCATCACCGCCCCGACCGGGAGATCCGGCTTCACCCCGAACGCCACGGTGTCCAGGCCGGTGGCCGTCGGCACCTCGAGGCGGTAGTCGCGATAGAGCCGCTCGTCGAAGCCGAAGGTCTCGATGAACACCGTGGTACTCAGGGTGTAGCCACCCCGAATCGCCACGGTCCCGTTGAACCAGTGCTGCCGGTCGCGGGGAGCCTCGCCCGCGACGAACCGCGGGTACGCCCAGGAGTACATCGCCGATAACGAACCGTTGAACCGCTCGACGAACGCCCCTTGTTTCCCGTAGAACGTGATCGTCGGCCCGAGGTTGAGCTGCGCCATGTCTTCCTGGGCGATGAAGCCGCTCCTCGCCTCGAACCGATCGGACACGCCCTGGAAGGAGGCGGTAAGCCCGAACCGCCGACCGGTCCGCGCGAAGCTCAGCGACCACAGTGGCGCGGTGGTCGTGGTCCCGG
Source organism: Gemmatimonadales bacterium (assembly GCA_046160105.1). Taxonomy (GTDB): domain Bacteria; phylum Gemmatimonadota; class Gemmatimonadetes; order Gemmatimonadales; family GWC2-71-9; genus SHZU01. The sequence continues at coordinate 263,639 of JBJXGT010000026.1, forward strand.
CTTCGCGGGTCCGGCTCACCGCGCCGTGGAACGAGAGCGTGTTGATGCCGCCGAAGGCGACCCGGCCGTCGATCTGACCGACCCGGTTGTAGTCGCCGCCTTCGATCCGGTCGGTGTAGGCGACGCCAAGCCGCGACTGGCTGCCGATGTCCTTGAGGACCCGGACCACGTTGAACACCGCGCGATCCCGCCCCATCACCGAGTCGGCTGCCTCCACCGCCGAGAGGAGGCCAAAGCTCGTTCCCGACACCTTGCCGGTCACCTTCACGGCAGCGGTGGGATCCACGATCCGCCGGGTGTAGATCACCTGGCTCGGGGTGCCAAAGTACTCGAGACCGTCGAGGAAGAAGGGCCGCTTCTCGGCGAAGAAGAGCGCCTGCCGCGGGTTGGGGGTCACCTGCCCCGCGTCCGACTCGACCTGGGAGAAGTCCGGGTTGACGGTGCCGTTCAGGGTCAGGTTGGTGGACAGCCCCCACTTCACGTTACCGCCGACGTCGGGGCGGCCACCGTCGTACCGCCACCCCCCGAGCGCCCGAGCCCCGG
>JBJXGT010000027.1:0-44371 GCA_046160105.1 Gemmatimonadales bacterium
TTCACACTCCACCGCTCGGGCACCTCGCCCCCACGCCCCTGCTCGGGTTCCATCGTCATCGCTCCCTCTCCACGGACCCTCAATGTTTACCTCCAAAGGAGTGTCCAGGGAAATGGGATGCTCTATATAACCGACCTCACATTGCCCCCAAGATTGCCACTAGCAGCCGGTGCCGAGCGAAAATGGCCACCCCGATCGGGTGGCCATCTCCTTGTAAACCAACCTCTTAGACCCAGAGCGGGCGACGGGGGTCGAACCCGCGACCTCAAGCTTGGGAAGCTCGCGCTCTGCCAACTGAGCTACGCCCGCAACGCCGGGAAGTATGACCGGCCAACCGACTCCCGTCAATCAACTCCCGGCGTTCCCACCTTGCTACTTCGCGCGATAACGCCAGCCCGCGATGTCGGAGCCCTTGCCCTCGACCGCCAACTGGTGCTCGGCGGCGACGGCCAACTGGGGCAAGGCTACTTCCTTGGTGTCGACGACGGTGCCCGCCGTGGTGATGAACTCGATGATCAGCACGACCGGGGCCGGCTTGATGGCCTTCCCCTGAGCGTCGGTCGGGGCGCGGCCTCGGGCGACGCCCTCCAGCTTGGCGCCCGCCCGGCCGATCGCGAAGCCGACCATCTCGACGTGCACCGGAAGGGCCACCAGCTTCTCGGCCGCCTTGAGCACCTCGGCGTCCTTCTTGAGCGCCTTCTGCCCTTGGCCGACCAGCCGATAGACATCTTCGTTCATCGGCTCGATTGCCTCCAGTCGGCTCGCGGCCTCGACCAGCTTCTCGTTGTCCTTCAGCGCCAGATACGAATTGGCCAGGTTGTAGATCGCGTCCCGGCTGTACGGGTTGCGGGCCCCCGCCTTGCTGAAGGCGGTGGCGGCTTCCTGGTACTTCTGGGCGTTGAAGGCGGCCACCCCGATCGCCATCAGGTCCTGGACGTCGAGGGAGTCGAGGTTCTGCTTCGACATCTCCGCGATCATCGCGTTGTCGAGCGCGGTCGCGCTGTCGGCCATCCCGGCATCGCGAAAGGCTTGGGCGAGGGTCTTCCGTGCCTCCATACTGGCCGGATCCCAGCCGACGTACTTCTGGAGAACCGGGACCGCCTCTTTGGCCCGGCCGAGGCGCTGGTACATGATCGCCAGGTTGAGCGCGTTGGTGTTGCGGTCGGCGATCATCGAGGTGTCGGTTTCGGCGGCCTTCTCGGAGATCTCGAACGCTTTCCCGAAGTACACGGCGGCGCTGTCATCCTTGCCGCTGTTGGCGAACAGCACGCCGAGGTTGGCGACGACGTGGGGCATCTTGATGAAGATCCGGGTGGCGTCCCGGAAGAGCACGATGGCCGGTTCGATCTGGCCTTGCTTCTGTAGGTCGAACGCGGCCTGGGCGAGTTGGGCCCAGTTGTTCTGCCGAATCTGATCGATGTCGAGCTCGCACTGCGGCTGGAGCTTCTGGGCCCGGGCAAACGCCGAGTCGACCCCGCCGACGTCACCCTGCATCAGGTGAATACGGCCGAGATAGTACCAGGCTGCCGCGCTGGTCGCCTGGCCCTCCGCGATGGCCTGGCCGATCAGGTCCTGGGCCAGCTTGAGCTGGGCCGCCTTGTCGGCCTTCGGTTCGTAGGCCTTCCGAAGTGCCTCGAGGGCCTTCTGGGTCTTCCCCTCTGGCTTCAAGGGGCACAGCGGGACGCTGAACTTCGCCGGCTGAATCTCGGCGAGCTTCGGCTGCAGGATCGGGCTCTGGGCGGACGCCGTGCCCGCGAGCGCGGTCGCCAGCACGCCTGACCAAATGCGCTTCATTCTTCGGACTCCTTCACGGGGTCAATGTCAGGGCCCTCGGATGGGGCCGCACCTCGGCGGGCCATTCCGAGCGCCTGTTGCTGTACCCTACGAGACAACTCGTGGGCGGGTTGCCCGGTGCGCCGGGCGGCGGCGATCACATCATCGTACTCCGGTTTGACGCGAGGCCCGTCAGGGCCATGAATGGTCTTGACGCGGATCTGGCCGCCACCCGGCGCCTCGACCGTCCAGTGCTCCCGAGGGAGGGCCCGGCGGCTGACCTGGGCGGCGCGAACCCCCGCGGTGGTGCTGTGCCGAAAGAACGCCTCGGTGACGGCGGCGACGTCGGCCACCTGGGTAAGCGCCTCGACCCGAAAACCGGTCCGGCCCTTCTTCATCTGGGTGGACCAAGTAACCACGTCGACCGCGCCGGCGGCCACCAACTCATCGCGGAGCGCGACCAGGTACTCTGGGCTCAGGTCATCGATGTCGGTCGACAGCATCACCATCTCGAGATCGGCGGCGGAGCCAACCGGCTCGGCGAGGATGATCTTGAGAACGTTCGGGTAATGCTCCGGATCCCGGCCGCCCGCGCCCCATCCACAGCCGACCGAGCGCCACCGTCCTGGCGGGGTCCCAGGCGTCGTCAACGCCCGGAGCAGCGCGGCGCCGGTGGGCGTGGTGGCCTCGCCGACGACCGGCCCGTCGGGGGCGACCGTCAGCCCCTCGATCAGCATCGAGGTCGCGGGGGTTGGCACCGGCAGGATCCCGTGGGCGGTGCGGACCCAGCCGCTTCCGAGCGCCACGGGACGGGTGTAGACGTCGGTGATTCCGAGATGCTCGAACCCCGCGGCGGCGCCCACGATGTCGACCAGCGCATCGAGCGCCCCAACTTCATGAAGGGCGACCCGAGCGGCGGGAACCCCATGGATCCGGCCTTCGGCCTCCGCCAGCAGCTGGAACGCCGAGGAGGCCCGTTGCTTGACCCAATCCGACAGGTCGGCTCGGGCGATCATCGCCAGCAGCTCCGCCACGTGGCGATGCGGATGGCCACCGTGATGATGGGTGCCTCCGCCTCCGTGATGGTGGCCCTGGGGGGCGTCGCCCTGATGCTCGTGGCGGTGACTATGCTCCCGGATCCCGGTTAGGTCGCGTTCGGAGACGTCGCCGGGCCCCTCAGTTGCACGCCCGAGGCGGACGTCGACCTTGGTCGCTCGGATGTTGCTGCGTTCGACTGGGGCGATCTCGACCCGGACGTCGTCGAGCCCGAGCCGTGCCGGCAGCCCGCTGAGCCACGCCGAGGACGGGTTGAGATCGACCAGGGCGCCGAGGAGCATGTCCCCGCTGACCCCGCAGCTCGGGTCGATAATCGCGAAACGACGTCCGGACATAGACTTATCAATATCGCCCCCGGTCCGAATGAGGGCAACTGCCCGGCCCGCCTCAGCGGTAGAGCCAACCGGCGCCGGTGTTGAACACCACCACGGTCTCTCCCGGGGCCAGGAAGCCGCTCGCGAGCAAACGCTTGGCCGCCGCCAAGCCCGCTCCGCCCTCGGGTGAGAAGTCGATACCCTCGGTGCGGGTGCCGAGATCGGCCGCTTCGGTGAGTTCGGCGTCAGCGATCGCGATCGCGGTTCCACCGCTGTCGCGGAGGGCCCGGAGCATCAGCCGATCGCCCAGCGGCCCGGGGACGCGGAGACCACTCGCCACGGTCCACGGATCCGGCCACGCCGTGCACTCCGCCGCGCACCGATCGAAGGCCGTGACGACGGGCGCGCAGCCGGTCGACTGCACCGTCACCATCCGCGGTGGCCGGCCCGCCACCCAACCGGCTTCCACCAGCTCGGCGAAGACCTTCCACATCCCGATCAGGCCGGTGCCGCCACCAGTCGGGTAGACGATCACGTCGGGGAACTTCCAGCCGAGCTGCTCGAGCAACTCCAACCCCATCGTCTTCTTGCCCTCGATCCGGTAGGGCTCGCGCAGCGTCGAGAGATCGAGTGCCCCCGACTCCGCCGCGTAGCCGCGACTCGCCTTGCCGCAGTCCCCAATGTGGCCGTCGAGCAGTTGGAGATCCGCGCCGAAGGCGACGATCTGGGTCAGGATCGGTTTCGGGGTGGTCTTCGGCGCGTAGACTCGAACCGAGGCCCCTGCCCTGGCGCCGTACGCCGCTGCCGCGACACCAGCGTTGCCGGCGGTCGGCAAGGTGAACGCCTTCGCGCCGGCCCGATGGGCTCGGTGGATGGCGGCACAGAGGCCGCGAGCCTTGAACGAGCCGGTCGGGTTGGTGCCCTCGTCCTTGATCCACAGGTCGCCAAGGCCGAGCCGGCTCGCCAGGCGCTCCACTCGAAGGAGCGGTGTCCGGCCTTCGCCGAGACTGAGCGGGGTCTCCCCGGGCGCGACCGGCAGGAACGAGGCGAACCGCCACATCCCCGGGCCGGTTGGGTGGTCGCGCTCCGCGAGGGGATGGTGCCGATCCCGGTAGCGAACCAGCCACGGCTTGCCGCACTGGTCGCAGACGGTCGGGAGGCCGCCGCCGTCCGCGGTCGCGGGGCAGTTCGAGCACTGCAGAAACCAATCGTGGTTGGCGGTCATTTACCGGTCCTTGAGTTGCTCGGCGATGCGGTGCGCGAGGGTGGAGGAGATGCCGGGAATCGTCGCGAGCTCCGCGAGGGAGGCGGATCGGACCCCGGCGAGGCTGCCGAAGCGTTCGATCAGGGCTCGGCGCCGCGACGGGCCGATGCCGGGAATTTCCAGCAGCGCCGAGGTGATGGTGCGCTCCGAACGGCGCTTGCGGTTGTAGGCCACCCCGAATCGGTGGGTCTCGTCGCGGAGCCGCTGGAGCAACCGGAGGGCGGGACTCCGCCGCGCCAGTCGGAGCGGCTCCGACTGCTCGGGGAAGAAGATCTCCTCCTCCTTCTTGGCGAGTCCCACGAAGGGAATCGCCCCGACGCCGACCGCCCGAGCGGCGTCGAGTGCCGCGCTCAGCTGGCCCTTCCCTCCGTCGATGACGACGAGGTCGGGGAGCGGCAGCTGCTCGTCGAGGCGGCGGCGGAAGTAGCGGGTCACCACTTCGTAGATCGCGGCGAAGTCATCCTGCTGGGCCACGCCTTTGATCTTGAATTTGCGATACTCGGCCTTTCTGGGGCGGCCCGCCTCGAAGCAGACCAGGGAGCCCACCGTGTCGCGGCCTTGGTTGGTCGAGATGTCGATGCAGATCATGGTCCGGGGCACCGTCGACAGCCCCAGCGCCCTGCCTAACGCGTAGACCGGGTCGTCGGCCCGTTCGTCGGTCTCGAACGACTCGAGGCGGAGACTCTCCAGCAGGTGGCGGGCGTTCTGCTCGGCCAAGTCCAACCAGCGGGCCCCGACCCCCCGGCGGGGCAAGGCCCAGGTGGCCGGCGCGAAGAGCACCTGGACCTCGTCGAAGTCGGCGGGCTCGAAGGGCGCCAGCACCCGGCGGGCCCGACCCTCCGCGATCAGGTAGTAGCGAACCAGGAAGGAACTCAGGATGGCCGCGTCGGCTTCGTCCTCGAGGTTGTCGAGGATCCGATGGTCGCGAGCGATCAGCCGACCGTCGCGGACCCGGAGCAGGACGCAGACGGCCTCATCGCCGTCGCGGGCGTACCCGATCGCGTCGGCGTCGCCCCCACCGACCAGCTCGACGGTGGCCGGCTTCTCGAGTTGGTCGAGCCATTTGAGGGCGTCGCGGAGATCCTTGGCCCGTTCGAAGTCCTCCCGGTCGCTGGCCGCTTGCATCAGGTCGCGGAGCCGGCTCCGGACGTCGACCGTTTGCCCGTCGAGGAACCGAACCACCTCGTCGATCATCGCCCGGTACTCCGCTTGCCCCTGCCAGCCGACGCACGGCGCCTTGCAGCGGCCGATGTGGTAGTCGAGGCAGGGCCGCTCCCGCCGCTCGCGGGGAATGTCGTCGGGGCAGCTCCGGACGGTGAAGATCCGGCGGACCACCCCGAGCATCCGCCGCATCGCGGCGACGTCGGTGTAGGGACCGAAGTAGCGGGCGCCGGGATGGTCGCGGCGGCGGGTGACCAGCACGCGAGGAAACGGCTCCCGCAGGGTGACCGCGATCGAGGGGTAGCTCTTGTCGTCCTTGAGCCGCACGTTGTAGCGCGGCTGGTGCTCCTTGATCAGGTTATTCTCGAGGAGCAGCGACTGGGCTTCGCTCCCGACGACGATGGTCTCGACGTCGTGGACCGCCCGCATCAGGAGCTGGTTCTTGGGATCGAGGGTATGCTCGGGCGCCAGATAGCTGCGGACCCGGCTCCGAAGGTTATTGGCCTTCCCGACGTAGAGGACCCTGCCCTCCCGGTCCTTCCACAGGTACACCCCGGGCCCGTCGGGGAGCACCTCCAGCTTCCGCTCGAGGAGCCGTTCGGCGTCGGTCACCGGCTCAGCCTCCGCCGGAGCGCGGCTGCCTCCGGCACCCCGAGCAGCGAGGTAGCGACCAGGTAGCTGGCCCCGAAGATCAGCAGAGCGATCGGGGCCTGGACCAGGACCGGACGCCCCTCGAGCCCGAGCAACGCGGCCCAGGCGGCCGCCGCGCCGGCCAGCGCCGCGCCCCAGAGCCGGATGCCGCGGACGAGGCCCAGTCCGACCGGACCGACCCGCCGGTCGATCGACCGGGCGAGGAGCGCCCACTCGAGGATACCCGCCAGGGCCGTGCCTAACGCGATGCCCGCGGTTCCCCACTTGGGATCGATGCCCATCAGTTCCGGGCCGAACAGCGCCAGGGCGCTGCCGACCCCGGCGGCGAGGAGGAGGCGGGTGGTCGCGAACCGCAACGGGGTCGCGGTGTCGCCGAACGCGTAGTGCGCGGAGGCGAGGAGCCGGCCCCAGGCCTGCGGGAGGAGCCCGACGGCGGCCGCCGCGAGGGTTCCCCACAGCCACCGCACGTCGGTCGCGGTGAACGCACCCGACTGGAAGATCAGCCCGCCGACTTGGTGCCCGAGCAGGATGAATCCGATCGCGGAGGGGACCACGAAGTACGCCACTTGGGCGAGTCGCTGGTCGAGCGAGGCCCGAAACGCCACCGGGTCGAACTCGCCCGCCGCCTCCTCCGCCATCGCCGGCAGCGAGGATGCCGCGATCGACATCCCGAACAGACTGATCGGGAGAGTATAGAGCAGTTGGGCGTTCGCCAGCGCGGCGACCGAGCCGAGCGGAAGCCAACTGGCGAGCCAGGTGTCGACGAACGCGCCGATCTGAACGACCCCGCGGCTCAGCACCGCCGGCCCGAACCGGCTGGCGACCGCGCGAGTGGCCGGGGCCCGTCGGTCGAGGCTCGGAACGATTGGCCCGGAGACCCGGATCACGGTCGGCAGCTGGACGAGCAGCTGGAGGAGACTGCCGACGACCGCGCCCCACGCGGTCCAGATCACGATCCGCTCGGCGTTCGCCGAGGTGGCCGCGAGCAAGGTCGCGGCGATGATCGCTAGGTTCCAGACCACCGGCGCCGCGTACGACAGGAAGAACCGCCGATGCGCGTTCAAGACTCCCAGGCACCAGGCCGACAGCACCAGAAGTCCCACCCCGGGGAACAGGATCCGAACCAGCTCGACAGTCAGATCGCGCCGCGGGCCGGCAAACCCGGGGACGAGGACGTCGACCAGGGCCGGGGTGAAGACGACGCCGATCGCCACGACCACGGTGACCACCGCCGCCAGCAGCCCGAGCACCGCGTTCCTGAGCTGGTCCGCCTCGGCGAGCCGTCCCTGCTTGCGCAGTTGGGCGTACTCGGGAATGAACGACGCCGACAAGGCGCCCTCGCCGAGGAGATTCTGGAGGACGTTCGGGATCCGAAAGGCGGTCGCCAGCGCGTCCGCCGAATCGGTGCTCTGGCCGAGGTAGTGGGCGATGACCTTTTGGCGAACCAGCCCGACCAATCGGCTGGCCAAGATACCGGCGGCGACGAACCCGGCCGCCCCGCGACCGGAACCGCTCAGGGGGACGGAGGGGGTGGCAGGATGGGACGGTTAGGCGGTCCCTCGAGCAGCTTCTGGACGAACTGATTCTCTTCTCGCAGCGCGTCGACCGTCCGACTCAGCTCGTCGACCTCGGCCTCGAGCGCCTCGACCTTCTTGACGAGGGCCTCGACCTGGGGCGGTGTCTGGTTGGGGCCCTCGAGCCGCCGGGCGAGCGCCCGCCCGACCGGCGAGTCGATGACGATCGCCACGATCGGAATCATCAGGGCCAGCAAGACGAGGAAACCGAAGATGGCGAGCATGAGTCGAGTTTAGGGGGAGTCGGCGCGCCCTTCAAGGGCGGCGCGGTACCATCCGTCGATGTGGTTCGCCAACTCCTCGAGGAATTCGGGGCCGTAGCGCCCCAGGAAGCTGGCCACGCCAAGGACCCGTTCCTGGGGTTTGCCGCCAGGAACGATCGCCGCCGCCGCCCGGTCGAGCTGAGCAACCAGCTCGCCTTGGCGACGTTTCTGGGCGGCCAGAAGCCGTTTCTCGAGCTCAGCCAGCTGGCCCAATGCCGTGCCCTTGGCGGACGTGGCCGGCTTCTCGAGGGTCGGGTCGATGGCCCTGGCGACGGCCGCCACCCGGGCGAAGCCGCCCTCGATGGCCGCGCGAAGATCGGCGAACGCTGGATCGAACTCCGCGGGGGCGACGCTCTTGAGCACCCGGGCCTCGACCGCCTTCGGGTCGGCCGCGAGATCCTCGACCGCGATCTGGAACTTGTCCAAGGTCCGGACCACGCGGGGTTCGATCGCGATGCCCGACCACCGCGGCAGCGGAAGCTGGCGTTCGACCCCAAGAGGCTGGTAGAGCGCCTCGGCGAGCCGGAGGTAGCGGAGCTCGCCCGGGCCGGCGAGATAGGCCACGGTCGGCAGGATCGCGGCCTCGACGACCGGACGGAGCAGCACGTTGGCGGAGAACCGCTCCGGCGCGCTCGTCAGCAGCTGGTCGAGGGCGACCGCCGAGTAGGTCTCGCCGCCTCGCCGGGTCCGGAAGCCGTCGCCGTCGATGACCAGTCGATCCCGACCCATCGGTCCATCGAGAAACAGCAAGGTGGCGCCATCGCCGACGCGGACATCGACCTCGGTTCCGGTCTCGGCGAGCCGGCGGGAGCGGGCGGACAGGTGCTGATCGAGGGAACCTGCCTGACCGAGGGCCCGGCGGAAGATCGGCGCGGCGGCTTGTTTGGCGGTGACGCTGGTCGGGTCGAAACAGGCGACGCCGAGTGGGGTCAATAGCTCGGCGAGCGCGCCGCCGTAGGCCGCGGCGATCGGCCGGCCAGCCTGGTAGTGGCGGTGGAGCCAGCCGACCACGGACTGACGAGCCGGACCATCGGGGAGATCGGCGCCGAGTCGGTCGATCGCTTCGGTCACTTCGGCCGGGAGCGGATCGCGGGACAACGGGGGCTGAGGGCCGGCGGCCGGCCGGGGCGGCAAGCTCGCGGTGGCCAGGGTCCCGTCTTGGGCGACCCAGAAGGCCCCGGCCGCCTCGGCGTGGTCGTGGTCGTCGCCGGCAAGCCAGAAGATCGGGACCACCGGCCGCTGCCACCGCCGCTCCAACGCGGCGGCGAGGGCGCGGGCCGACAGAGCCTTGTGAATGGTGTAGAGGGGCCCGGTGAACAAGCCGGGCTGCTGGCCCGCGGTCACCGCGACGACGTTAGGCAGGGCCAGCTTCTTCGCCAGGGGGGTGCCGGCGGCGGCAACGAAGGCGGGTTGGAGTGCCGGGGCCACGCCTCCGGCGCGTGGCGCCGGCCAGGCCAGGTCGGCGGCGAGGGGCGTGTCCTTGAAGTGGATCATCGGGGGCAACACCTCACGCTACTTGTGATACCGTTCTCCACGGAGAATCGTCGCCGCCCGATACCACTGCTCGAGCACGACCAGGCGGGCGAGCTCGTGCGGCAAGGTAAGCGGTCCGAGGCTCCAGCGGTGCTCGGCGCGGACCAGCACTTGGTCGTCGAGGCCGGTCGATCCGCCGATGATCAGGGTGACCGGCTTGCCCCGGTCCCGCCACTGACCGACCGCCTTGGCGAGGGCCTCGCTCGACCAGGCGGTACCGGCGCGGTCGAGCGCGACCACGAGGGACCCCGCCGGGATCGCCTCGACCAGCCGAGCCCCCTCCTGCCGCCGCTGGACGAGCGGCGGCCCGGTGGCGGGGCCTTCCCGGAGTTGTCGTTCGACCATCTCGCCATAACGGCGAAGGCGCGCGAGATACTCATCGCACGCCTCCCGAATCGCCGGCCGTAGTTTACCGATGGCGAGGAGTGTCGTCTTCACCGGCTAGGCATACATCCCGCGGAGCCGGTGCACCTTGGCGACCCGGTCGATCGCCACCATGTAGGCGGCGATCCGCATGCTGACGCTGTGGGTGGCCGCCATCGCGGCGACTTCGGCGAAGGACTCGACCATGATTCGCTCGAGCCGCTGATTGACGGTGTCCTCGTCCCAGAAGTACCCGCCCCGGTCCTGGACCCATTCGAAGTAGCTCACCGTCACCCCGCCCGCGTTGGCGAGAATGTCGGGAATCACCAGGATGCCCTTCTCCTGGAGGATGTGATCGGCTCCCGCGGTGGTGGGGCCGTTGGCGCCCTCGCAGATGATCTTCGCCTTGATCTGGCCGGCGTTCTCCTCGGTGATCACGTTCTCCATCGCCGCCGGGACCAGCACATCGGTATCCAAGGTGAGCAGCTCGGCATTGGTGATCCGGTCCGCTTTGGCGTAGCTCTTGAGGAACTTGTGCTCCTTGACGTGGGCCAGCACGTCGGCCAGGTCGAGGCCCTTGGCGTCGTAGATCCCGCCTTCCTTGTCCGAGACGGCGACGATCTTCATCCCGAGCCCGGCCAAGAGCAGCGCGCTGATCGAGCCGACGTTCCCGAAGCCCTGGACCACGGCCCGGGCCCCCTCGGCCCGCATGTTGAGCTGCTTGAGCGCTTCCCGGGTGACGATCATGCAGCCCCGACCGGTGGCCTCGCGTCGGCCTAACGATCCGCCCATCTCGACCGGTTTGCCGGTGACCACGGCGGTGACGGTGTGGCGCTTGTGCATGGAGTAGGTATCCATGATCCACGCCATCATCCGCTCGTTGGTGTTCACGTCGGGGGCAGGCACGTCGGAATCCGGGCCCAGCGTGTCGATGATGCCCGAGGTGTAGCGCCGGGTGAGCCGTTCCAGCTCCGGCATCGACATCGTCGAGGGATCGCAGAGAATTCCGCCCTTGGACCCCCCGAACGGAAGGTTGACCACGGCGCACTTCCACGTCATCCAGGCCGCGAGCGCCTTGACCTCGTCGAGGGTGACCCCCATGTCGTAGCGGATCCCGCCCTTGGCCGGCCCGCGAGCGGTGTTGTAGAGCACCCGATACCCGGTGTAGACCTCGACCTGGCCGTTGTCTCGAAGCAGCGGGCAGGCCACGATGATCTGCTTCTCGGGGTGACGGAGGACCGAGTAGAGGCCCGGCTCGAGTTTGAGTTTGGTGGCCGCGATGTCGAACCGCGCCATCATCGACTCGAACGGGTTCTCCCCGACGAGAAAGGTGTCCTTTTCGGGCCTGATCTGGCCGTGGGTGGAAGCCATCAGCATTATCTCCGGTTTTGGCTCAAGTGCTGGTGCGTCAGGAACTTACCCTGGACCAGGCCGGCTGACGAGGGCATCGAGCCGCTGGCAGAACGCCGCCTCCTGGTCCTCCCACTCAACCGCAAGAATCGCGACCAACGGCTCCGGGACGCTGGCCGGCCACCGGTCCCGCAACTTGACCGCGTCTTTCTCGGTCAGAATCAGATGATCGGCCTTGCGGCCGGCCCGCGCCAGCCAGGCAACATCCGCGTCGTCGAAGTCGTGGTGGTCCCGCCAGGTTGCCGCCTGGACCTGGGCCCCGGTGGCCTTGGTCTGGGCGATGAAACCCTCCGGATCGGCGATCGCGGACGCGGCCACCACCCGGGTTCCGGCCAACGCCGCCGGGTCGGTCGGCCGCCCCGTCAACATGCCTTGGTATTGGCGAACGCCGAGAAACACCCGCCCCACCGGCACGCCGGCCAGCTGACCCAGCTCCGCGGCCGCGGCGACCGCGGCTGCCGGGTCGGCCCGTTTGCGGGTGACGAGGATGAAGTCCGCCCGTTTGGCGCCGCTCAGGGGCTCCCGCCAGGGGCCCGCCGGAAGGCACCAGCGGGCCGCTCGCATGGCCTCCGCGCTCACCAGGAGCACGTTGAGATCGCGGCGGACATCGCGGCGCTGGAAGGCATCGTCGAGCACCAGGACCTGGGCGCCCCGCTCGGCCGCCTCGCTCGCCCCGGCGACGCGGTCGGCGTTGGCGACGACCACCGCCCCCGGGACGCCGTGCTCGTGCACCAGGATTTCGTCGCGACCGTACCCCCGAAGCAAGATCCCCGGGACGACGCCCTGGGCGGAATAGCGCGCCGCGATCCATCGGGCGATCGGCGTCTTCCCCGACCCCCCCACGGTGAGGTTCCCCACCGCCACGCTCGGGAGCCCAAGGCTGGTCACCCGGCTCCAGCCGCGATCGAAGGCGGCGTTCCTCAGGCCGGCCGCCGCCCGCCACAGGGCCGCGATCGGCACCAGGCCGGTCCGGGCGATCGTCGAATCGACGCCCCGGCCCGTCCAGAGCCACCGAATCAGTCGGTGCCCGTCGCCGCGTCGGCTGGCCATCCCAGTGCCTCCTCGAGTGCGTTGAGCGCCGCTGCGGCGCTTTGCGATCCCCGGTCCAGATCGCCCCCGGCGACGTCCAGGGCCGGTCCGTAGCCGATTCGGACCCGGGCGAAAGGCTTCGGGATCATGAACCTGTCCCAGGACCGCAGCCGCCACGCCTGGCTCGCCGCGGCGTGGATCGGGACGATCGGTACCCGGGCCCGGCGGGCGGCAGCCAAAATACCAGCCTTCACCTCTCGGCGGGGGCCCCGCGGTCCGTCTGGGGTGATCGCCACGGGGATGCCCTCCCGGAGCACCCGTACGGTCTCCAGAAGGGCCCGTGCCCCGCCCCGGGTGCTGGATCCGGATACGCAGCGGTAGCCCAACCGGATGGCGTAGTCGGCCAGGTAGCGGCCGTCCCTGGCTTCACTGACGAGGATGGCGATGCCCTGGTGTCGATGATGCCACAGCAGCGGCAGCAGGGCTTCGTGCCAGAGGAGGAACAGGAACGGCTGGCCGGCCTCATGAAGTCGGCGCCAATGATGATCGTCGCGAACTTCCCACCGGCAGGTCCGAAGCAACGCCGAGATGAGGGGAGCACCCAGCCGGGTGGCCATCGCCGGCGAGGGGCGCCACCTCACCGGAGCAGATCCTCGGCCATCCCGGCCACCCGCTCGGCCGCTCCGGGTCCACCGAGGCGTTCGCGAACGAGGGCGAGGCCGGCACGCTGGGCGACGGTGCGCGGATCGCTCGGATCGAGGAGGTGACTCGAGGCCGTGACGAGCCGGTCGACGGTGAGGTGCCGCTGGAGCAGCTCGTCGACGACCGGAGCGTCGGCGATGAGGTTGACCAGGCCGATCCATTTGACCCGCATCACCCGGCGGGCGAACCAGGCCGTCAGCGGATGGACCCGGTAGCCGACGACCATCGCCACATCGGCCAACGCCGCTTCCAGAGTGGTGGTGCCGGATTTGACGATCGCCGCGTCAGCCGCCGCGAGGCTGGCCTCGGAGGCGTCCTGGACCAGGGTGAGGGGGCCCGGGTCGGGGTAGCGGCCGGCCGGTACGGTGGCCACGACCACCCGATCCGTCTTGCCGGTGTCGAGGAGGCGGCGGGCCGCGTCGCGGAAGGTCGTCCAATGGCGCGCCAACTCCTGGCTCCGGCTGCCGGGAAACAGCGCCAACAGGCGCGCGGTGGTCGGGATGCCGAGTTGTTCGCGAGCCGCGGCCCGGGTCTGCGCCCGGGGTCGATCCATCAGGGGATGGCCGACGTAGCGCGCGTCGAGTCCGAGCCCCCGCAGCACCGGCTCCTCGAACGGAAAGATCACCGCGAAGCGATCGACCGCCGCCTTGAAACGGGCCGCCCGTTGGGGGCGCCAGGCCCACAGTTGCGGCGCGATGTAGTACAGGACCGGCACCCCGCTGGCTCGAGCCGCCTCGGCGACGCGGAGGTGAAACCCGGGATAGTCGATCAGAATGACGAGGTCGTATTGGCGGCGCCGGAACCGGTCACGGAGGATCTGAAGGAGGCGATAATGGGTTGGGACCTTGCCGAGAACCTCGGCGAACCCCATGACGGTGTACTGCTCCATCGGCCAGATCACGGCGGCGCCCGCCGAGCGCATCAGGGGTCCGCCGAAGGCTTCGATGGTGGCGCCGGGAAACCGGGCTCGGAGCGCGGCGATGACCGGGGCGCCGTGGAGATCGCCCGACGGCTCGCCGGCCGAGACCAAGATCCGCGGGGTCACGTCCCGGCGATCGCTTCGCCCACCCGGAGCGCGAGGGCGAGTGCGGCGCGTCCCTCGACCCCGGTGACGACCTCCTGGACCTGGCCTCGGACCGAGCGGACGAAGCTCGCCAACTCGTCACCTAACGCGTCCCGTTCCGGGGCCTCGAGGGGCACCATCTCGACGAGTTCCTCGAGACTGGTGGCCGGCGCGACGGGGCGCGGCTCCTTGAGCCGCATGAAGACGCCGCTCCCGGCCGCCAGGTCGAGCGAGAGATACCCGTTGGTCTGGAACAGCCGGAGGCGGCGAACCCGCTCCCGAGCGACTCGCGACGTCGTGATATTGGCGACCGCGCCGGTGGCAAACTCGACTCGGGCGTTGGCGATGTCGACGTGCGGAGTCAGCACCGGAACGCCGCTGGCTCGCACCTCCGTCACGGCCGCACCGCCGCAGAGGTGGAGAACGAGATCGAGATCGTGAATCATCAAGTCGAGAAGCACGGCGACGTCGGTCCCCCGGGGCTGAAAGGGGGCGAGCCGGGTGCTCTCGAAATACCGGGGATCGGTCAGGTACGGCCGGGCCGCCCGGACCGCGCGGTTGAACCGTTCGACGTGGCCCACTTGGAGGGGCAGCCCGTTACGGGCTGCCGAGGCGATCAGGGCGTCGGCGTCGATGAGCGAGCCGGCCAGCGGCTTCTCCATCAGCACGGCCCGGCCGCGGTCGAGCGCCTGGAGCCCGACCGGGGCGTGGACCGCGGTGGGGACCGCGACCGTCACCGCCTCGACGTCGCCCAGGAGCCGATCGAGATCGGGATAGAAGGTGGTGCCGACCCCGGCCGCGACCCGGGCGCCCCGATCGTGGTCGATGTCGTGGACCCCGACCAGGTGGGCGTCCGGAAACGTGGCCAGGTGCCTGGCGTGATGCTGGCCTAACGCTCCAACGCCAATCACCCCGATCGGGAGCCGCGCCATCAGGTCGGGATGCCGCGGTTGGAGCGCTCGACGAACTGAAGGAACTGCTTGACCTCGTCGAGCGCCGGCAGCTCGGCGCGGGCTCGCTCGCCGGCCTGGGAGATGTTGAGATCCGAGTTGAAGAAGAGCCGATAGAGCCGCTTCAAGGCCCGGACCGTGTCTTCGGCGAGCCCGGCCCGCTGCAGCCCGACCGTGTTGAGGCCGTAGAGCTCGACCGGATTGCCGACCGCCTTCACGAACGGGGGGATGTCCTGGTTGACCCGGGAGCAGCCGCCCACGAAGGCCAGCGCTCCGATGGTGACGAACTGGTGAATGGCGATCAGGCCGGACAAGGTGGCCCGATCGTGAACCGTGACGTGCCCGGCCAACTGAGTGCCGTTGGCGATGATCACGTGGTTGCCGATGTGGCAATCGTGGGCCAGGTGCACGTAACTCATGATGAAGCAGCGCGCCCCCACCCGGGTGACGCCCGAGGCCGTGGTGCCCCGATTGATCGTCGAGTACTCCCGAATCACCGTATCCGGACCGATTTCGACCCAGGTCTCCTCGCCGCGGTACTTGAGATCCTGGGGATCGCCGCCCAACACCGATCCGATCCCGACTTGGGCCCGGATCCCGAGCCGCACGTTGCGCTCGAGGGTGACCCGGGCACCGATCCGGCAGCCGTCGGCGACTTGGACGTTCGGGCCGATGATCGAGAATGGCCCGATTTCCACGTCGGCGGCGATGCTGGCGGTCGGGTCGATCAACGCGCTCGGATGAATCGTCGCGGTCGTCGTCATTTGTCGACCACCATGGCCATCATCTCGGCCTCGCAGACGAGCTGACCGTCGACGTAGGCCATCCCCCTCATCCGACAGGTCCGGCCCCGAAGCTGGAGCATCTCCACCTCCTGGCGAATCTGGTCGCCGGGCATCACCGGGCGGCGGAACTTGATGTTGTCGAGCGACATGAAGTAGACCACCTTGTCGCCGGGACCGTCCAACTCACCCATCAGCAGCATCCCGCCGACTTGGGCCATCGACTCGACGATCAACACGCCGGGCATGATCGGGTGATCGGGAAAATGGCCTTGAAAGAACGGTTCGTTGATGGTCACGTTCTTGAGGCCCACCACCCGCTTCCGTGGCTCGATCTCGAGAATCCGATCGACCAACAGGAAAGGGTAGCGATGCGGAATCACCTCGAGTATCCGGCTGATGTCGAACACCTGCCCGCCCCGCTTCGCGGACGACCGGACGATCATCCGAGCGAGCGCGACGTTCCCCTCGTGGCTCGGTCGGGTCGCGATCACGTGGGCCCGGATCCTGCCGCCGGTCAGCCCCAGATCGCCTACCACATCGCCCACCTTGTGGCGGACGAACTCGTCCGGCCAGCGGAGCGGTCCATTGACGAGGCCCGACTCCGAGAGGACGACCGCCGAGTCGGTCGAGCCGCCCTTGAGCAGGCCCTTGGCCCGAAGCGCCTCGACCTCGTGGGCGAATCCGAAGGTACGAGCGCCGGCCAGTTCCCGCTGAAAGGCCTCCGGCGTAATGTCGAAGGACCCCGCCTGCCGCCCGATCAGCGGATGCGACCACTCGATCGTGGCGGTGACCCGGAGGGCCTTGGCCGGGGCCACCACGTAGGTGGCGTCGCCCATGGTGAGACTGAAGGGCGTGGTGACCGTGTAGATCACCGGATCGCCAGGGTGGTCGGCCTGCCCCGCCGCTTGGAGCCCGGACAGGTAGGGCGCGAACGACCCGTCGAGAATCGGCACCTCCGGCCCATTCACTTCGATGACGAGGTCGTCGAACTCGAGCGCCGCGATGGCCGCCATCAAGTGCTCGACCGTGTGCACGGTGTGCTCGCCGTGGCCGAGGGCAGTCCGCCGCTCGGTGGCCTCGACCTGATCGACGTGGGCCGGAAACTCGGGCGACCCCGTCAGGTCCACCCGGCGAAAGCGAATCCCCGTCCCGGGCGCGGCGGGTAGGCACGTCACCGTGGTTCGGACCCCGGTGTGGAGGCCAAGCCCGGTGAAGCTCGTGGGTGCCGCGGGGGTGCGTCTAGTCATCCGCTCGGCGCGATCGCGCGATCAAAGTTTCGAGTTCATCCACCAACGGGGCCAAACGATACAGCGCCGCCTGCCCCCGGAGGAACTCGCGGTGCGGCCGGGCCGGGAAACCGCTGAAGTCGGCGCCCGCGGGAACCTCGGAAATCACCCCGGACTTGGCGCCGATCCGGGCCCGATCGCCGACTCGGAAATGGCCGCCCACCGCGCTGTGGCCCGCGAGAACGACGTCGTTGCCGATCCGGGCGCTGCCCGCGAGCACCACGCCGCCCATGACCAGGCACCGCGCCCCGAGCCGCGAGTTGTGGCCGACGTGGACATGGTTGTCGAGCCGAGTGCCCGGTCCGATCTCGGTATCGTCGATGCTGCCCCGATCGACGCAGCAGTTGGCGCCGATGTGGACATCGTCGGCGATCAGGCAGCCCCCGACATGGGGGATCAGGTGGTGGCCAGTTCGATCCGACAGGTAGCCGAACCCGCTGCCTCCCAAGACTGACCCCGCCTTGATCCGTACTCGCGAGCCGATTCGGGTTCCGGGATAGCAGACGACCTGGGGGTCAATCTCGCAATCGGCCCCGACCGTCACGCCGGCCTCCAGCACCACCCCACCGCCGAGGCGGGTCCGGTCGCCGACGGCGACGTCATCACCCAGCACGACATGGGGTCCCACCACGACGTCGCGGCCGAGGCGGACGTTCCGGCCCAAGACGGCCGTTGGATGGATCGTTGGTCGGGGCGGGTCGGTCGCGAACAAGGCGTCGACGGCGACCGCCATGGCCCGCTGGGGATCCTCGACGGCGATCCGGACCGACGGGCCCTCGGGGGGCAGCGACGCGCCCTCGGGCACCAAAGCCACGCCCGCCCGAGAGGCGGCGAACTCGGCCGCGTAGCGGGCATTGGTCAGGAACGAAAGAGCGTCGCCGTGGGCCCGATCGAGCGGACCCACGGCGGAGATCATCACGGACCCGTCGCCCTCGAGGCGGCCGTCCACCAACTGCGCAATGGCCGCCGCGGTCAGGGGCACCGCGGCTTTGGGCACCCTAGTTCGTTTGGGCCAACCGCTGGGCCACCTTGATGGTGATGTCGAGCGACTTGTCGAACGAGATGATGTTGACCGAGGCCTCGGACGCCAGGTCGAGGATCAGGGCGTAGTTCCCCTCCGCCCGGACCCCGTCGATGATCGCGCGGAGCCGCTCTTGGAGGGGCGTCAGCAGTTCCCGTTCCTTGTTGCCCACCCTGGCGCGAAGCGCCTCGAGCTTGGCCTGGAGGCTGTCACCCTGAGCCTGGAGCTGCTTCTCCTTGGCGGACCGGCTCGACGGCGTCATCATGGCCTGGCTCTGCTGGTACTGCGAGACCGCCGTGTCGAACACGGTTCGCAGCTTGACGGCTTCGGCATTGGCCGATTCCGCGTCCTTGGTCCAGAGACTCTCGGCCTGGGCATAGCCCGGCATGCCCTTGAGCAGGGCGCCGGCATTGACGAACCCAATCTTGGCTCCGGCCGCGACCGCCTGGGTGGCGACGTTGGCGGGTGCCGGCCGGGCCGGTTGGCCGGATTGGGCCGACGCCGACGAGGCCGTCGCGAGCGCGAGTCCCAGGGTAATGAAGCTAAGGCGAACTGACGACATCGTGGTCCTCCACCAATGACCGTTTGTGGGCGGTTAGAAAAAGTTGCCCAGCCGGAAATGTAGCTGCCAGCCGGGTTTTGGCTTGCCGGTCAGATCGGTTCGATCGAGGCCGTAGCCGATGTCGATCCCGATCGGGCCGAGCGGCGAAATGAGCGCGACCCCCGCGCCGACGCTTCGGAACAGGCGAGTCGGGTTGTACTGTCGGGCCCGGGCGTAGACGTTGCCCGCGTCCGAGAAGATGTTCACATAGAACTGCTGACTGATCCGAGCGCCCGCCTCGATCGTGAACGCCGCGTACGACTTGCCGAACGACTCCGGGCGGACCGAGGAGCCGCTGGCGCTCGGGTCGTAGCCGCGGGGGGTGATCGCGAACTCGTCATACCCGCGGAGCGGAACGCCGAACTGCACCCCGCCGAGGGAATAGAGCTCGTAGAAGAACGGCCCGACGTCGCCGAAGACGAAGCCGGACTTGGCGGTCAGCCCGAAGGTGAACTGCACCCCGCCGCCGAAGTTGTCGCCCCCGGCCCGGCCGAGCGGCGTATACCACTTGCCTTCGAGGTCGACCTTCTGGTATTCCCCGCTGCCGCCTAACACGCCGCCGTTGGTCTCGCCCGCGACGGTGATGGAGGTGCCCGCGATCGGGAACGGCAGTCCGACCCGGGTGTCGCGCACCATGCTCATCCCGACCGAGGTCCGGCTGCACCCGTCGCACTGGAATCGATTGGCGATATCCTCGGGGTTGTCGGTCAGCTCGTTGCGCTGAAAGCCGAGCGATCCGAACAGCCGGGTGTAGCGGGAGCCGAAAAACGGAAACCCGAGCTGCAGATTGGCGCCGACTCGGCGAATCCGGCCCAGGTCACCGACCGTGTAGCGCTGGCGACTGTTGAACAGCGTCAGGGTGCCGGAGATCCGGCTGTCTCGAATCGCCGGGTCCGAATAGCTCAGGTTGAAGTCGTTGATGTTGCGGCCGAACTGCCACTGGACCCGACCCCGTTTGCCCTTGCCAAACAGATTCGGCTCCTCGAGGCCGAGGAACCCGCCCACCCCGACCCCCTGGCCGACCGAGGCGCCGAAGTTGATGTTACCGGTGTTCTTCTCGGTGACTCGGAACACCAGGTCGACGTCGACGCCGTTCTCGGCCGGCTGGACGTCCGGCGGCGGGAGCGGCTGCTCGAAGAAGTTCAGGTTGGAGACGTTCTGGTACGAGCGAATCAGCAGTTCGCGATTGAACGTCATCCCGGGGAGCAAGACGATCTGTTCCCGGATCACCCGCTCGTGGGTGACGTCGTTGCCGACGATGAGGACCTTGTTGACCGACGCCGGCTGACCCTCGACCACCCGCCAACTCAGGTCCACGATCGGCCGGCCATCCGCTCCGGTTCGGCGGGTCTCCTCCGGGTCGACCGACGACTGGATGTAGCCGTTGTTCATGTACAGCTCGCGGACCTTCTCGGTGGCCGCTTCCCACTGGGCCCGGCTGAAGGGCACCGCGACGTCTTGGCCGGCCCCCGCGATGACCGCCGTGCCGAACGGGAAGAACAGGCTCAGCTCGTCGGCCGAGAACCGACGGTTGCCAGCGACCTCGAACTTGCCGACTTGGTAGGGGAGGCCTTCGTCGACCTTGATCTTGAGGATCGCCTTGCCGGGAGTGCTATCGGCGATCAAACTGTCCTCGAGGACCCGGAGGTCGACGTGGCCCCGATCGGCGTACCACTGGGGAATCCGGTTGCGGAGGTCCTCCTCGACCTTCTCCTCGTTGTACTCGCCCTTTCGGAACCACCAGAAGCCCTCGGGCCGTGACTCCATGCCCTTGACGATGTCCTTCGATTTGAACTTGCTGTTGCCCTCGATGATCACCTGGCCGATGACGACCCGGCCGCCCTCATCGACGACGAACTCCAGGTCGACCGCGTTGGTCGAGTCACGCTTGACTTCGGTGGCCGTCACCTTGGCGGCGTAGTAGCCCTTTTTCTTGTAGAGCGAGTCGATCCCCGCGATCGATCGGGCCACGCCGACCCGGTCGATCGGGCGCCCCTCGAGCACCGCCACCTTCTTCCGGACCGCCGACTCCTCCAACCGCTCGGCGCCTTTGATGCTCCACCGGAGCAGCACCGGGCGTTCCTTGACGGTGATCGTGACGATGTATTTGTTGTCGACTTCGAGGCCGTCGATCCTGACGTCGTCGAACTGGCCAGTCTGGTAGAGGCTGGTGATGGCGCGCTGGAAGATCCGATAGTTGGCGACCTGGAACAGCTGGATCCCGGCGAAGTTGATGATCTCGTCGGGCTTGAGCCGCGAGTTGCCGGCGACCGTGACGCTGTCGACGACCGGCGGCGGGGCCGCCGCCGGGGTCTGGCCGTAAGCCGGCACCGAACTCGCCACCGCGAGCCCGAGCGCGGCCACGACGCCGCGACCAATTTGCCGAAACAGTCCGCTCATATCACCGATCACCGAAACCCGATGCCTGGCTCGCGCCCCGCGTCGCAGTCCGCCTAAAGATGCGACCCGGATAGCGCGCGAAACGCCAGCTTGTCGCCCGCGGGCGCCAAGTCGACCTCGATCTCCTCCCCACGGGTGAGATCGCCGGACAAAAGACGTTCGCTCATCGGGTCTTCGATGTACTTCTGAATCGCCCGCTTGAGCGGGCGCGCTCCGTAATTCTGGTCGTACCCCTTGGTGACGAGGAAATCGCTCGCCGCCGGGGTGAGCTTCACGTCGTTGCCGACGCGCTTCTCGAGCTCGGCGAGCAGAATGGTGACGACCTTCTCGATGTGCCCTTTGTCGAGCGGATGGAAGACGATCACGTCGTCGACCCGGTTGAGGAACTCCGGGTTGAACACCTTGGCGATTTCTTCCTTGACCATCTCGGCGATCTTGGCGAAGGACTTGGCCCCGTCGGTTTGATGGAAGCCGAGCGATTTGGACTGGGTGATGTCGCGAGCGCCGACGTTGGAGGTCATGATGACGACGGTGTTCTTGAAGTCGATCATCCGGCCGTAGTTGTCGGTGAGGTGGCCCTCGTCGAGCACCTGCAGCAGAATGTTGAAGACGTCCGCGTGGGCCTTCTCGATCTCGTCGAGGAGGACCACCGAGTACGGCTTCCGGCGTACCGCCTTGGTCAAGGTCCCCGAGTCCTCGTAACCGACGTAGCCCGGGGGCGCGCCGATCAGGCGGGAGACGGAGAACTTCTCCATGTACTCCGACATGTCGACCCGGATCAGGGCCGACGGATCGGCGAAGAGGAACTGAGCCAGCGCTCGGGCCAGCTCGGTCTTCCCGACCCCGGTGGGACCGGAGAAGATGAACGAACCGATCGGCCGGCGCGGATCCTTGAGGCCGGCGCGGGAACGACGAATCGCCCGCGACACGGCCGCGATGGCCTCTTCCTGACCGACGACGGACCGGTGGATCTCGTCTTCCATCCGGAGCAGGCGGGCGGTCTCGGCCTCCTGCAGCCGGGTGAGCGGAATCCCGGTCCACCGCGAGACGATGAACCCGATCGCCTCTTCGTCGATGATGGGGCGCTTACTCTGCCGATCGCGCTCCCACTCTTCCTGTTTGAGCCGAATCTTGTTCTGGAGATCGCGCTCGGAATCGCGCAACGAGGCCGCCCGTTCGAAGTTCTGATCGCGGACCGCGTTCTCTTTCTCCTGATTGACCTTCTCCAACTCGGCCTTGAGCTGGGAAAGTTCCGGGGGCGGGGCCTGCGATGCCAGCCGGGCCCGGGCTCCCGCTTCGTCGATCACGTCGATCGCCTTGTCCGGCAGGAACCGGTCGGTGATGTAGCGCTCGGAGAGCTCGGCCGCCGCTTTCAGGGAAGGGTCGGGAATGATCACCCGATGGTGGTCCTCGTACTTCTTCCGGAGTCCCTTGAGGATCTCGATCGTTTCTTCGACCGTGGGAGGATCGACAATGACGGCCTGGAAACGCCGTTCCAGCGCGCCGTCCTTCTCGATGTATTTCCGATACTCGTTCAGGGTCGACGCGCCGACGCACTGGAGCTCGCCGCGTGCGAGCGCCGGTTTGAGCATGTTCGACGCGTCGATGGCGCCTTCGGCCGCGCCCGCCCCGACCAGGGTGTGGAGCTCATCGATGAACAGGATGATGCTCTTGTTCTGGGCGATCTCGTTCATCACCGCCTTGAGCCGCTCCTCGAACTGACCCCGATACTTGGTGCCCGCGATGACCGCCGCCATGTCGAGCGAGAGGACCCGATTGTCCCGCAACACGTCGGGACACTGCGCCGTGGCGATCAGGATGGCAAGACCTTCGACGATGGCCGTCTTGCCGACCCCCGGCTCGCCGATCAGGACCGGGTTGTTTTTCTTCCGCCGGGCCAGGATCTCCATCACCCGCTGGATTTCCTTCTGCCGGCCGATGGTCGGATCGAGTTGGCCCTCGGCCGCGAGCTGGGTCAGGTCGCGACAGAAATGGTCGAGGGCGGGAGTCTTGGACTTTTTCTCCGACTTCTGTCCCGAGCTGCTGGCGGGCGGAGCCGTCGGGGCCGCACTGGCCGACTGGGGCGGCATCTCGCTGCCGAGGAGCCGAAGGGTCTCGGCCCGTGCCTGCTCCAAGGTGACGCTGGCGTCGGTCAGGACTTGCGCCGCGATGCCCTTTTCCTCACGGAGCAAACCAAGCAGCAGATGCTCGGTACCGACGTAGGAGTGGTTCAGCTCGCGGGCCTCGGTCATGGCCAACTCGAGGACCTTCTTGGCGCGGGAGGTGTACGGGAGATCCGGGCCAGGCGCGGACGAGGCCTTCCCCTTCTTGACCGTCTCCTCGATTTTCTGCTGCACTTCCTCGAGGTCGACGCTCAGGTTGGTGAGGACGGCGGCCGCCACGCCCTCCCCCTCGCGAATCAAGCCAAGGAGGATGTGCTCGGTTCCCACATACTCGTGGTGCAAACGCGCCGCTTCCTCCCGGGCCATCTGGAGGACCTTTCGCACCCGATCCGTGAAATTGTAGCCGTTCATATGTCCCTCATCCGGTCCGTCGGACCTCAGCCTCCAGAGTGCTCCGCACCAGATCGGCGCGTCGCACGGCCAACTCCTCGTCAGCCATCTCGGCGGCACCCGCCTCAGTCGTCAAATGCGCCGGCTGGGTGAACACCAAGAGCTTATTCAACGCGTACAGGCTCACGGAAGGAATCAGACCGAGGCTCACTCCCAGCCGTACGCCGCTGAGCAGGTTCATTGTTTCTTCGAACGACAGCGAGCGGGCGTAGCGCAGCAGTCCAAAGGCGCGCCAGCACTTGTCTTCGAGGATGGCCGGCGCATCCCGCACCAACAGTTGCCGGGCCTGCTCCTCGACGCTGATCACGTGGCGGACGATCCGGCCCAGGTGATCGAGCAACTCCGTCTCGCTTTTCCCCAGGGTGGTTTGGTTCGACAACTGGAAGAAGTTGCCGACCACCTCGCTCCCCTCACCGTACAGACCCCGATAGGTCAAACCCACCTTGGTCAAACCGTGCAAGGTCCGGTTGATCTCCTTCGTTAAAACCAAGCCAGGCAAGTGGATAAGCACCGACGCCCGGAGCCCCGTTCCTACGTTGGTGGGGCACGAAGTAAGGTAACCGAACTGGGGGTGAAACGCGAAGGCAAGTCGTTGCCCCAGTTCAGTGTCCACGCTGTCGACCGCCGCCCAGGCTGGCCCAAAATCGACCCCGGAAACCAGGGCCTGGAGGCGGAGATGGTCCTCCTCGTTGACCATCACCGCTGCCCGATCCTGCATGAGCAGTGCCCTGGCCCGGCCGGCGGCCCCATGGGAGGCAAACCCGGCCAGTTCCCGGCTGATCAGGTGGCGTTCCAGCAGGAGGCGCCGGGACATCTGAGACAGTCCGTCCACCCGGATCTCGATGGCCTTCCCCAGGCTGGTGGTCTGGCCGGCTGCCTGATTCACCTCGGCGACGACCTCCTCGAACTCGATCGGGTCCATCCGGCCGCCGAAACGACGACCGCGGAGGTTCCGAGCCAGGCGAATCCTGGTCGACAACACCAGGTGGCTCTCGGGGCCGCTCGCGTCGAGCCAGCCCACGCCGCCGTCGGGCAGCAGGTTGAGATCGATCACTGGAGCCCCTTGAGCTGGTCCCGGAGCTTGGCGGCCAGCTCGAACTGTTCGGCCGCGACGGCCTGGCGAAGTCGCTCTTTGAGGACCGGGAGGCTTTCCCCGGGAGGGGCCACCTGAATCGCCCCTCCCGGCGCCTTACCGGCGTGATGCACCGACGCGTGCAGCCGTCGGAGCAGCTCCCCCAGCGGCTCGGCGAAGCTGGTGTAGCACTGCTCGCACCCCAACCGGCCGGTCTGCCGGAAATCGTCGAGCGTGGCGCCGCAGCCCGGGCAAGCGTCGCCGGCACGGATCGCGGGCGTTTCGGGCACCAACGGATCGCCGCCTAGCGCGGCGAGCAGGCTGCCCAGCGGGGTGTCGGCGTAGGCGGCGGGTGTCTGGATGCCCTTTTCCGCGGCGCACTTCGCGCACAGGGGGACCTTGCGGACTTCGCCGCCCTCGATCTGG
Organism: Gemmatimonadales bacterium; assembly: GCA_046160105.1. GTDB lineage: Bacteria > Gemmatimonadota > Gemmatimonadetes > Gemmatimonadales > GWC2-71-9 > SHZU01. The sequence continues at coordinate 25,271 of JBJXGT010000027.1, forward strand.
GTCAGTTCCACCATGCTCTCGGCCTCACCGCACTGGCTGCATCGCTTCATGACGCCACCCCTTGGATCCCCAATTCGGGTACCAGGACGCCCCGCTCGAGGCGGAGAACCCGGTCGGACCGGGCGGCGAGATCCTGATTGTGAGTCGCCACGACGACCGCGGTGTTGAACCGCTCGCGAAGCGAGGCCAACACCCGATGGAGCGTCTCCGCGTTGGCGGGGTCCAGGTTACCCGAGGGCTCGTCGGCCAGGACGACGACCGGTTCGCGAACGACGGCCCGAGCCACCGCGACCCGCTGCCGCTCGCCGCCCGACAGCTGCGACGGCATGTGGCGGGCGCGGTGCTCGAGCCCGAAGGTGCCCAACACGGTCCCCGCCCTCGCCTCGGCGTCGGCCTCCGGCACCCCGGCGATCAGCAACGGCAACATCACGTTCTCGAGCGCGGTGAAGTCGCGAAGCAAGTGATGGAACTGAAAGATGAACCCGACCTCCCGGTTGCGGATCATCGCGACCTCCGCCGCCGAGAGTGGACCCAACTCGCGACCAGCCAGCTGGATCGTCCCGGTGGTCGGAGCGTCGAGGGCGCCGAGCAGGTGCAACAAGGTGCTTTTCCCCGCCCCGCTGGCCCCGACGATGGCCACGAACTCGCCGGCTTCGACCGCCAGGTCGAGCCCGGTCAACACGGTGACCGGCGAGCCATCGCCGTCATGATAGGTCTTCTCGACCCCGCGCGCCTCCAGGATGGCGGTCATTCGTGCCGGATCGCGTCGACCGGTTGCAGCCGGGCCGCCCAGCGCGATGCCGGGAGGGTGGCGAGTAACCCGATCATGAGGCTGACTACGATCACCACCAGGACGTCGAGCGGTCGGATGTGGACCGGGAGGTGATCGATGAAATAGACCGCTGGATCGATCCGGATCAGCTGCGATCCGTCGAGGAGGAACCCGATCGCCAGTCCAAGCGCCAGGCCGGTCCCGGTGCCAACCACGCCGATCGCGGTGCCCTGGGCCAGGAAGATCCGTCCGATGTTGGTCGGCGTGAGCCCCATCGCGAGGAGGATGCCGATTTCGCGGGTCTTCTCGCCGACGATCATCGTCAGGGTCCCGATGATGTTGAAGGCCGCGACGATGGTGATGAAGGTGATGATCAGTCCCATCCCGAGCTTCTCGAGCTTGAGGGCCCCGAACAGGCTGCTGTTCTGATCCTGCCAGGCCACGGTCCGGGCCGGATAGCCGAGCCGTTCTTCCAGCCGGCCGGCCACCTCGCGGGCCCGCCACGGGTCGCGGACCCGCACCTGGACGCCGGACACCGCGTCGCCAAGCCCGGCGAAACGCTGGGCCACGTCGAGGCGCATCACCACGAACTCATCGTCGTACTGGAACATCCCGGTGTTGAACGTACCGGTAACTTCGAAGCGCCAGATCCGGGGATCGGGGAGGCCGGTGGCCCGGTTGATCCGGCGAACGTCGGCGGCCGAAATCAGGGTCACCACGTCGCCGACCTCGAGGGCCATCCGCTCGCCAAGCCGGTACCCGATGATGATCCCGCCGTCGACGCTGTCCTGGACCGGCTCGAACGACGCTTTCCCTTCGACCACCGCCTTCGGCAACGCAGTGACCGCCACCGTACCGGTGTCGGGATCGAACCCGACGACGTCGATCGCCGCCGCGTAGTCCGAGCTGTTGAGCGCCAACGACTTCACCAGGACCTCCGGGGCGACCGCGACGACCTCCTCGTCCTGCCGGACGGTGTCCATCATCGCCCGCCAGTTGTCGACCCGGAGGTTGGCGCCGTAGGTCAGGACGTGGAGGTGCGGATTGCCGACCAGAATCTTGTCGCGGAGGTCGTCGTGCAGCCCATTCATGATCCCAAGGACAACGATGAGCGCCGCCACCCCGATGGCGACCCCGGCGGTGGCGATCTTGGTGTTGAGGCTGGTGAACCCCGTCGCCCGGCGCCCTTTCAGGTAGCGGAGGGCGATTCGCCGCTCGATCGCGCTCGGCAGCATCGGGTGAGCCGTCATTCGGCGGCGGCCTCGGGCCGCATCGCCGGAAAGAGGATGACGTCCCGGATCGAGGCCTGATCCGCCAACAGCATGACCAGGCGATCGATCCCCAGACCGAGCCCGCCGGTGGGCGGCATCCCGTATTCGAGGGCCCGGACGTAGTCGGCGTCGTAGGGTTGGGCCTCGTCGTCGCCGGCGGTGCGCTGGCGGGCCTGATCCTCGAACCGGGCCCGCTGGTCGTCCGGGTCGTTGAGCTCGCTGAAGGCGTTGGCCAGCTCTTTGGTGTTGACGAACAGCTCGAAACGCTCGACCACGCCCGGGCGACTCCGATGCACCTTGGCGAGCGGCGAGATCGAGATCGGGTGGTCGATCACGAAGGTCGGCTGGATCAAGGTCGGCTCGACGAAAGCCTTGAACAGCTCGTCGATGAGCCGGCCTCCGGACATCTCGTCGACCGCCTCGCGGGACTCGCCCTTCTTGACGAGGCGGGCCCGCATCTCCGCGTCGGTGGCGGTCACCACGTCGATCCCGGCCGCCTCGAGGACCGCGTCGACGAAACTGACCCGACGCCAGGGCGGCGTGAAATCGACCCGGTGGCCGCCGGTCTCGATCACCAAGGACCCGCGGCAATGGGCCACCAGTCCGGGGAGCATCTCCTCCATCATCCGCATCATGTCGCCGTAGTCGGCATAGGCCTCGTAGAACTCGAGCATGGTGAACTCCGGATTGTGGGTCCGGTCCATCCCCTCGTTCCTGAAGTCGTGACCGATCTCGTAGACTCGATCGAAGCCGCCGACGATGAGTCGCTTGAGATAGAGCTCGTCGGCGATTCGAAGGTACAGCGGCATGTCGAGGGCGTGGTGATGGGTCACGAACGGCCGCGCCGAGGCGCCGCCATAAAGCGACTGGAGAATCGGGGTTTCGACTTCCAGATAGCCGCGCTGGTCCAGGAACGCGCGAATGAAGCGGATCGTTTCCGCCCGGGTCACGAACACCCGCCTGACGTCCGGATGAACCGCCAGGTCGGCGTACCGTTGCCGATAGCGGAACTCCGGATCCTGGACCCCGCCGTACGTCACCACCTCGCCGGAATCGGTAGTCTGGGTCTTCCCCCTCGGCAGCGGCTTCACGCTCTTGGTGAGCATCTCGACCGCGGCCACCTTGACGGTCACCTCGCCCGTCCGGGTCCGAAACAACGGTCCGGTCACGCCGATGAAATCATCGAGATCGATCAGCTTGGCCATCTCGAACCCGGGGCCAAGGGCATCCTGGCGGAGGTAGGCCTGAATCCGGCCGGTATGGTCTTCGAGATGAATGAACATCGTCTTGCCCTGGGATCGCAGCGCGGCGACCCGACCGGCGACGCGAACCTCGGGTCCCTGCTCGCCCATCTCGTCGCGATACAGGGCGACCGCGGCGGCGGCCAGGTGGCTGCGGTCGAAGCGATAGGCGTAGGGTCGCACCCCCATCGCTTCGAGCTGGACCCGTTTGTCGCGGCGGGCGCGCTCGACGTAGTTGGGGCCGTCGCGTTCCGTCATCGGACCGATCCTCCGTACCGTTTCAGGTACGTCTGGATGAATTCGTCGATGTCGCCGTCCATGACTCGCTGGACGTCGGTCACCTTGAGTTCGATTCGATGGTCGTTCACCATGGTGTAGGGTTGAAAGACGTACGATCGAATCTGGTTCCCCCACGAGTTGTCGGTCTTGGTGGCCTCGACCTTCGCCCGCTCGGCCTCTTGTTCCTCGAGTTTGCGCTGGTAGAGCGCGGCGCGGAGCATCTTCATGGCCGTCTCTCTGTTTTTGTGCTGGCTCCGCTCCTGTTGACAGGAAACCACGAGCTTGGTCGGCATGTGGGTCAGCCGGACGGCCGAGGACGTCTTGTTGACGTGCTGTCCCCCCGCGCCCGAGGCGCGGAAGACGTCCATCTTGATGTCTTCCTCCCGGAGGTCGATTTCGATCGTGTCGTCGATGTCCGGGTAGACGAACACCGAAGCGAACGAGGTGTGACGCCGTGCCTGCGAATCGAACGGCGAGATCCGCACCAACCGGTGGACGCCCTTCTCCGCCTTGAGGAAACCATAGGCGTAGTCCCCGGTGATCTCCAAGGACGCCGATTTGATTCCGGCCTCTTCGCCCGGTTCCAAGTCGAGGACCCGCACCGTGTAGCCTCGTCGCTCGGCCCAGCGCCGGTACATCCGAGTGAGCATTTCGGCCCAATCCTGCGATTCGGTGCCGCCCGCCCCCGGATGCACCGTCAGGATGGCGCTGCGATGATCCTCCGGCCCCTGCAACATCGACTTGAGCTCGAACCGTTCCACCGCCTCTTCCAGCGCGGCGATCTCCCGGTTCAGCTCGGCCGCCATGCCTTCGTCCGGCTCGGCCTCGAGGAGTTCTCCCATCCCCTGGGCGTCGGCTACCCGCCGGCCAAGTTCGTCCGCGGGCCCCAACCACGATCGTAGCGTCTTGATCTCCTGAACGACCCATCGGGCCCGTTCCTGGTTGCCCCAGAATCCCGGATCGAGTTGTTCGGCCTCCAGTTGCGCGAGCCGCCCCGCCTTGGTCTTCAGGTCAAAGAAAGTCTCGAAGTTCGCTGACCCGACGTTCCAGCTCCGGCAACTGCTCGACGTTCGCCATGGTCCCCTCGAGGTGGTTCGCTAAAAGTAGAGCCGACCCCACCGGGCCGGCTCTCGGCAAATATAACGGGGCGGTCGCGCCGGAGTGGCTACGGAAAGACGGCTTGACCGTCGGCGAGAATCTCGTTGAGCGCTTCGTTGAAGAAGGGTGTCGAACCGGCGATGTCCTGACCGACCTGATCGACGTACTCCTCCCAGCTTTTCCGAATCTCGTCGTCGAAGAGCTGTTTGAGGGAGCCATTGCGCAGCCCCTCGCGCCGTTTGGCCGGGTGGTACACGACCATGTCGGAAATCAGCGCTCTGGCCAGCCGCCGGGCCTTGGCCGAGGGGTCCTGGCTCAGGAACGGGTTGGCTCGGGCCTTCTTGGCCGGCGGGGCGGGCGCAGCCTCCACCGCCCGCTGGGGGACCGGCGCCATCGATGGCCGAGGAGCCGCTGGCGGGGCTGGCGTAGCGGCCGCCGGGGCCGAATACCTCGGTCCCACCGTGCTCGGCGGCGGCGGTCCGGCGGGGGTGGCCGGCGGGGGCGAAGCAGGCCGGACCACGGGTGGGGCGACCGGCGGCGGCGCCCGGCGAACCGCCGGAGGAGCCGCCGGAACGGTTGCGGCCACCGGTGGGGCGATCGGTGCCAACGGGCTGGTAGTCGGGGTGGCGGTTGGCCGAGATGGGGCCACCGCGGGCGGAGGCACGGCGGGTCCCGACCCGGCCGACGGGGGGGCTGGCTGTCGCGCGGGAGCACTTGCCGGCGGCCCAACGGGCGCCTGGGGCGGCAAAGGAGGCAACCCAGCCGAGGGCGATGGCACCTGGTCCGGGCGCTTGGGCGCCTGGGCCGGTGGCGCGGCGGCGGCCGGCGGCTGACGGGGGGCGGCCGCTGTCTCGGGTCGCACCCAGAAGATCCCGCTGCAAACCGAGCACCGGGCTCGGACGCCCGGCGTCGGCACCTTGGCCGGATCGACCCGGAAGACGGTTTGGCAGCTGGGGCAACTGACGTTCATGATCTCGATCCTCAACGGCCGTTCCGCTCGTCGCCGCTGCGGGTCTGCCGCCGGTCGACGACGTAGACGGAGCCCGGGAGCGTCTTGGCGTAGCTCTTCATTTCGGTGGCCAGCTCACTCACTTCGGCGGGGTGGGCGAACGACCGATGTCGATTGGTGACGATTCCCACCGAGAGGGTCATCAAGGGAACCCGGTGCAATTGCCCGCGCCGGTCCTTGCCGAAATAGTAACCCGCCCGCCGATCCTGCTCGTTGTACTGGAACGGCACCAGGGTATCGAACACCGAGAGGATCTCGGTGCACACCAAACTAATCTCCGACGCCGGGATGATGAAGATGAAATCGTCGCCGCCGATGTGCCCGACGAAACCGTTCGGCCCGAGGAGTCCCTTGACCACGTCGTGGAGGATCCGCGACAGCATGTAGATGACTCGATCGCCATCGTAGTAGCTGTACCGGTCGTTGTACTCCTTGAAATGATCCAGGTCGGCGTAGCAAACCGCGAACTCACCCGACCCATCGAGTCGGCGGCGGATCTCCCGGTCGATTTCCGGGGCACCCGGCAAGCGAGTCGAGGGATGAACCGAGACATCGCGCTGACTGCGGACCAGGAGCGCTTCGACTCGGGCAAACTGCTCGGAGATCGGAAAGATGTCGGTGAGGATTTCGTCAGCACCGGCGGTAAACCAAGCCTGCATCCGTTCCGGCTGATAGGGACCACCGAGCACCAGGGCGGGAACGATCGCGGTGAACGAATCACTCTTCAGGCGGGTGACCAACTCCTTGGCCACGGCGTCGTCCGCGTCACTGTTGATGACGAGGAAACACGGGTGACCCCGGAGAATGATCGACTCTACTTCCTTGGCATCGTCCAGTGGCTCGACCGGGAATTGCTTCTCGTCGGCCCACTGCCGCACCAAGTCAGGTACCGGTCGCCCGACCGGTCCAAAGAGTAAAATGGTCGGGCGAGTCCTCACCCGGCTCCTCTGGTAAGAGGTTATGGCTTACGAACTTAGGAAGCCCGGCGTCGCAAGTCAAATGAAGAGGGCCGCGGCCGCCAACATGGCGTACAAGGCGAGCAGCTGCGCCCCCTCGAACCAATGGGTTTCCCCGTCCAGGGTAATGATCGAGATCACGATGGTCGCGACCGCCAGGGCGGCCACGTCGAACACCGGGAACACCAGATTCATCTGGGCCCCGATCGCCAGCCCCGCGAATACCAGCACCGGGGCCACCAGTAGAGCAATTTGGGTGCTCGAGCCGAGGGCGATCTGGAGCGCCAAATCCATTTGGCCTTTCCGGGCCACCAGGATCGCCGTGGCGTGCTCGGCGGCGTTGCCGATCAGCGGGATGATGATCAGACCGAGGAAGGTCTGCGACACCCCGACGGAGGCGGTCACATCGCTGACGACGTGGACGAGAATCTCCGATTCGATGACCACGCCAATGGTGGCCGCGGCGAGGATTCCGACCGACAGGCCCACGCCCCACCGGGGGGTTGCCTCGGGGTGGTGGCCTCCGCCGAAGAGGGCCCGGTGGGTCTTGAGCGAGAACAGCAGCGACAGGCCGTACGTCACGATCAGGATCCCTGCGACGATCTCCGACATCCGCAGCTCGGCGGCTTGATCCGGGATCGGGTGGAGGGCGTGAAAGAGGGTCGGAAAGACCAGACCCACCACCGCGAGCGCCATCATCGCCGCGCTCATCCCGGCATTGGTGCGGCTGAAGCGAACCAGGTCGGTGCGCCCGCCGCCGGCCACGAAGGACAGGCCAAGGATGAGCAGCAGGTTGCCGAGGATGCTACCAGTGACCGACGCCTTGACCAGATCGACCAGCCCCGCTCGAAGCGCCGCCAGCGCGATGATCAACTCGGCCGCGTTGCCGAAGGTCGCGTTGAGGAGACCACCAACCGTGGGACCGGTTCGGTCGGCGAGGGACTCGGTGGCCTGCCCCATGATCGACGCCAGCGGCAGCACTCCGAGGCAGGCCGTCACGAAGATCGCGACCGGCGGCCCATCCATCATCGCGAGCACGATGCTGGCTGGAATCGCCGCCAGGAGAAGCATGATCCACGGGAAGGGCTTTGGCGGGTCCGGCCGGGCGATTCGACGCGGCGGCAGTTCTTTGACGGGTTCGGCGACCGACCGAGCGGGCCTCGGCTCTCTCGCCTCACCTGGCTCGCGGCTCACCCGGGGGCCCCGGGGTTCTCGCGGTTCCCTGCCCTCGCGCTTCTCGCGGGCCGCTCGAGGGTCGGGCGATCCCTGCCGTGGCCGCGCGTCCGCCGGGCGTTCTGCCGTCCCTTTGGGGGCCTTCGTCGGCGGGTCGGTGCGCCCGGTGCCCAACGCCGCCTGCAGAGCCTCCAGCGCCTTGCCGTCACCTCGGAGCGCCTGGGCCATCCGGCCCTTCGGCTGGCCGATCAAGACCGCCATCAAATCACGATCCTCAACCTCGCTCTGCCGCTCGCCGGCGAGGCGCCGCGCGGCCTCGATGGCGCGTTCGCCGAACCGGGTCAGCGCGGGGGCGGACCCCTCATCGCCGGAGGACGTCCGCAGGCCCTCGAGAATGGTCGTCGATACTTGCGCGGGGTCGAGCCCCGCCTTGCCCAGCAAGGTGGCGGCAAAACCGGACGAGTCCTCCAACAGGCCGGCAAACAAGTGCTCGGTGCCGACGAAGGCGTGACGGCGGCTGGTCGCGATTCCGGTGGCGGCGGCCACCACCCTGGCGATCACCGGTTCGGTCATAACGGGCGGGCTTCGTCGATCAACATCACCGGAATGTCGTCCTCGATCGGATATCTCAACCGGCAGGCATGACACACCAAAGCCGCTTCCTCGGGCCGATACTCCAGGGGGCCCTTGCACTTCGGGCACACCAGGATCTCGAGGAGTTCGGGGGCCAGACTCATGGTTGCTCTCCGCTCGCTCGGGTCGACAAGCCGATCCGCGACAGGACGGCGGCGGACTCCCGCCACTTGGGCAGCACTTTGACCCAGGTCTCCAGATAGACGCGACGGCCGATCAGTTCTTCCAGTCGCTGCCGGGCGTGTTGACCGAGAGCCTTGATGGTTCGTCCGCCGGCACCGATCAGGATCCGTTTCTGGGAGTCGCGCTCGATGTACAGCGTGGCACGAATGTACACGGGATCGCGGTCCTCTCGGAACTCCTCGACCTCCGCCGAAAACGAGTACGGCACCTCCTCTTCGAGCAGGTCGAACGCGGCCTCCCGGAGGTACTCGCCGACGAAGAACCGAACCGGTTGGGTCCCGAGATCGTCCTCGGGAAACTGCCACGGTCCGACCGGGAGCGCGGACTCGAGCCGATCGAGGAGCCGTTCGATGCCGACGCCGGTGGTCGCCGAGACGGCCACCGCCGCCGGATCAAAGCCGGCGACCACCTCGGCAGTGACCACGTCGCATTTCGTCATCGCCACGACGACCGGCAGCCGCTCGACCGCGGCAGCCATCTCCGGATCCGACATCAGCCGGGCCAGGGTCGGCGCCGGGCCTTCGGGCGCCGGATGCAGTTGGAGGACCACATCGGCGCCCCGGAGCACTTCGAGCGCCGAGGCCATCATCCGCCGATGCATCAGATACCCGGGGGCGAGCAAACCCGGTAGGTCGTGGAAGACGAATTGGGTGTCGCCCCGGGTCCGAAGGCCCACCGTGGGTGCCCGGGTGGCTTGGGCCTTGGACGAAACGATCGCCAGGGGGTGCCCGACGATCGCGTTGAGCAGCGAGGACTTTCCCACGTTGGGCGCGCCGGCGATGGCGATGTGGCCAAAACGGGTGGCTGGGGTCACGAATCTCGGAATGCCTTGGCCTCGTTAGGAAGGAAGATCGCGGTCACCTTGAAATTAGCCCGGCCCGACCCCATTCTGCAGAGCCCGCCACCTGGAGTCGTTCGATGACGTCCGCGGAACATCATCACCGCCTCGACTACCTCGAGTTTGCCACCACCGACATCGAGGGCTCGAAACGATTCTTCCGGCAGGTGTTCGGCTGGAAGTTCACCGATTACGGTCCCGGGTATACCAGCTTCGAAGACGGACGGCTCACCGGCGGGTTCCACTCGAAGGGACAGCCGGGGGCGTCACCGCTCGCGGTCATCTTCTCGATCGATCTCAGCGCCACCAAGGCCGCGGTGCTCGCCGCCGGGGGCCAGGTCACCAACGAGCACGAGTTTCCGGGCGGGCGCCGATTCCATTGTGTCGAGCCGGGCGGGAACGAGATCGCCATCTGGACGGATCGGTAGGCGGAGTCATGGCGGCCCGGCCGGGCGTTGGGCTCAGTTGGCGTGGCATCGGCCCGGCCGCGGTGGCCGTCGCCGCGATGGTCGCTGGCCCGTTCCCGGTGGCCGCCGCCGCCCGCTCGGACACCACTTTTGCCGCGACCATCGCGCGCCTCTCGGAGCCAGGCGGGTTCTTCTGGAGCGACAACCTCGTCTCCAACGAGACCTCCTACCTCCATGTCCTCGGCGCCCTCGACCGGCTCGGCCGGCGCGGCGGCGCGTACCTCGGCGTCGGCCCGGAACAGAATTTCAGCTACATCGCCCGGTTGCGGCCGAGTGTCGCGATCATCATCGACATCCGGCGTGACAACCTCCTGCTCCACCTCCTCTTCAAGGCCATCTTCGAGCAGGCCGACACCCGCCTCGAATACCTCTGCGGGCTCTACGCCCGCCCCTGCCCGGCCGACCCCGGCACCTGGCGCCGCCACCCGCTGGAACGGCTGATCGGCTACGTCGACTCGGTGACGACTGACAGCGTATTCTCGGCCCGAGCGCAGGACCGGCTGCTCGCTCGAGTGGCCGGCTTCGGGGTGCCGATCTCGGCGGACGAAATGGCGACCCTGGCCCGCCTCCACCGGGAGTTCATCGTCAACGGCCTCAGCCTGACCTTCTCGGCCTACGGGCGGCGACCGATCGCCGGGTTTCCAACGGTGCGGGAGCTCTACCTCGGACGCGACTTGGAGGGCCAACCGGCAAGCTTTCTCGCCACCGACGATGGGTACCGTGTCGTGCGCGATCTCGAACGGGCCAACCGGGTCATCCCGGTCGTCGGCGATTTAGGCGGCCCCTACGCGCTCAAGGCGATCGGCGAATGGCTTCGCGGTCGTCAGGAGCGGCTCTCGTACTTCTATCTCTCCAACGTCGAGTTCTACCTGCTCAGGCAGCAGACCTTCGCCCAGTTCGTCGCCAACGTCACGGCCCTTCCTCACGATCGGAGCAGCCTGTTGGCCCGAAGCTATTTCTCGGTGCAGACTGGCCTGCCGCACCCGCAACAAGTGGCGGGCCACCTCTCCGTGCAATTGCTGCAGACCGTCGCGGAGTTCCTCGACCGGACCCGGGATCCGGCCGCCGCGAACTACTGGTCGCTGATGACCGAGGGGACCATCCCCCTCACCCCGTGACCCAGGTCATTTGATCAGCAGGATCCCCGGATTGATCGGATAGAGCCATTCGATTCCTCGCTCGGTGACGATCGCGTCGTCCTCGAGCGGAATTCGGACCTTCTTCCCGCCAAACTCAGGGGCCGCGGTGTAGGCGAAGAACTCGATCGAGAAGAGGTTGGTCGGCCGGATCTGAAAGGTCAGGCGGACCGGATTGAACCAGGCGATCGACGGCCCAGAGCCGTGACCCTGATCGCCGACCGAATGGCAGCCCACGATCACATCGGTCATCGCCGGGTCGGCGCTCGGCTGGTTGAACCCGGGCATGATGGCGAAACCCGGCATCGCGGCGATGGTCCGGTTCAACCGATCGAGCATGTCCTTCGCCGTGCCTCCGGGCGTGATCGTCCGCCGAATCGTCTCCCGGACTTTGGCGGCCTGGTCGAAGGCCCGCTGGAATCCCGGCGGCACGGAGCGCTCGCCTTCCCTGAGCACGTAGGCGATCCGTTTGACGTCGGTCCAGAAGTTCAGGTAGCCGACCCCCCAGTCGATGACGAGGAGGTCGCCTCGCTGAATGATCCGCTCGTTCGAGGTCGCCTCGATCCCGGTTGGACCGGTGACGTACACCGACGGCATGTCGAACGACGAGCCAAGGCCCCGGGCGAGCAGTTGGTCCCACATCCACCAGGCCACGTCCGCCAGGGTGGTCCTCCCAGGGATGACCACCTCGTTGGAGAGCGCTCGCTCGGCGATGGTTCGAGACAGCTCGCCCGCCTCACCGAAGGCCACGATCTCCGACGCGACGTGCCGCGACCGGTAGTCGGAGATCAGCTTCTCCGCGGATACCAGGCGGGAGCGATAGGGCTCTCCCAAGGTTCGCCCGAGGTGGAGATAGAGGGTATGAGTGAGGCCATCGGCGGTGCCGATCTCGTCCGAGGTGTTGATCCCGATCCGCTTGGGGGTTCGCTCGGCGACGAAGGCCTTGAGGTCGGCCGCGCCGTCGACCCGATCGTAGCTCGGACACTGCTCCAGCATCCCGCCGGTGATGCCGAGCGCCACCCGCTCGATCCGGCCGCCGCCGCGATCGGTGAAGAGGTAATACCCGATGCTCCCGGTGTATCCCCGGCCCAGCAGCTCGTACATCGGGTCGTTGTGGCCTTCCTTCTGGGCGACGATCCACATGTCGATGCCGTTCTCCCGCATCACCTCGGGGAGCACCCGGTCGAACTTCTCCTGGCGGATCTGGCAGAGCCGCTCCCAGCGTCGCCGGGCTTCTTGACCGGATCCCGGCGCGGCGATCAGCGTCGCCAGACCGAGAATCAGCGCGCTGGTCCGGGCCCATCGGTGAGCAGTCATTTCGGTCGCGTCGCGTTGAAGTTGCGGGAATCTACCCCGGTGCCCTGCGCTGACCAGGGTCCCCGAGCGGGCTACTTTTCACCGATGCCGATCGTGACCACCGTGCTCCTCCTGCTGGCTTTCGGGTTCTCGTTCGGAGCGGCTCAGCGAGTCGGGGCCCACGCGATCGGGGTGGCGCATTGGACCAATACTTCGCCGACGGCGGGAAGCGAACGCGGCCTGCACCTGGTCCACCCGATGATCATGGCGACGTGGGCCCCCGGCGGCGGTCTCGGCTTCCGGGCCACTGGAAACCTGGAAGGCCTCTCGATTCCCAACGGCGAGATCTCCCTTGGCAGCTGGGGGGAAGGGTTCGTCGATCGACGGCATCCCCACAGCTACGTCCATGAGTTGATCGTCGACCTGGCTCTCCCCATCGGGTGCGGCGAGCGCTGTCGGTTCGGCGCCTTCGCCGGCAAGGGCTTCGTCCCCTTTGGCTCCGATGATCCGATGACCCGGCCGATCCATCGATACCCGGTCAATCATCATCTGGCGCAGATCCTCGAGCGGGCCGTCGTCGGGATCCAGCTGAGCGCCGGTCCCGCCACGATCGAGACGGCCCTGTTCAACGGCGACGAGCCCGAGCGCCCGGGCCAGTGGCCCCGGATCGGGGGTCGTTTCGGCGATTCGTGGTCGGCCCGCCTGACGCTGGTGCCGACCGGTGGGCTCGAACTGGCTGCCTCAGCGGCGAAGGTGCACTCGCCCGAGCACCGCCCCGGCGCCGGGGCCGACCAGGACAAACGGCACCTCTCCGCCCGGTACGCAGCGGCGGGTGCGCGGTGGCTCGCCGAGTGGTCACGAACCTCCGAGCTCGATGGGTTCTTCCGTTTCGAGAGCGTCCTCGTCGAAGCGGCTCGGGTGGTCGGACCGGTCGACGTGGCCCTTCGTTTCGAGCGTACCGATCGGCCGGAAGAAGAGCGAATCGAACCGACCCGATCCGCCCGCCCTCACCTGGAGAACAGCCTCCTGGGCATCAGTCGCTGGAGCCTGGTGACGGTGGGGGTGGCGGCCCGGTCCGTGAAGCTCGCCGGTGTGGAGGTGTCGCCGTTCGTCGAGCTCACCGGCGGCCGGGTCACCAGTGCCGCCTCGGCGTTTGACCTGATCGCGACCTACGGCCGACGTGATTTTCGCACCGCGTCGATCGGCGCACGCCTTTCCTGGGGCGACGCCCGGCAGCATCTTGGCCTGGGGCACTACGGGCTTCGCCGCCCCGGGCCTGGCTCCCTCCTCCACTGAACCCGGCCCCAAAAAGAAACCGGCCGTGGCTCCTCGTCCGAGCCACGGCCGGCTGTTACCCATGGGCGAGCCGTGTTAGGCCTGCACCGCCCATTCCCGTTCGAACCAGTCGGCTTCGAGGTGTGCCTTGAGCCGATACAGCGCCGCACCCGCTAGTTCCTTCAACCCAGCGGCCTCGGCCTGGGCGCCGAGCCGTTTCTTCGCGACCGCCATGATTGCCGTGCACTCGGTGGCCAGGAGATCGTGCTGAGCGCGTTCGGCCTGCTCCCGTGCCGCGAACGCGTGCTGATACGCCGCGTCGTAGTGCTTTCGCCGAAGGCCCAGCACGGCCCGAACTCGACCCACCATGGCTTCGCGGGCAATGTCATCTGCGGCCCGGGCGCTGGCGGCGGCGCGATCGAGGAGGGTGTCCTGGTCGGAGCCCATCTCGATCCACGAGGTCGTTTCGGCGAGCCCGCAAAGGGCCAGGGCCATCATCGACCAATCGCTCATCTCTTCACCCAGGACGAGTGCCTGCTGGCCGGCCTTCGCCCCGGCTTCGAACTTCCCGAGCCCGCGGTAGGCGAGGTTCAGGTTGTGGAACACTTCGGCTTGGGCCCGAAGATCGGCCAGGTCGCGGGCGAGCTTCAGAGCGCTTTGGAGCAGCGCCTCGGCCGCATCGAAATCTCCCCGCTGGAGGGCCAGGCAGGCGAGGTTGTTCGTCACCTGGGACTGGACCCGGCGGTCATCGAGCGAGGTCGCGAGGACCCGGACCAGACCGAAGTGATGTTCCGCGGCGTGGGGGTGTCCCTGTTCGAACGCGATCCCGCCGAGGACCAAGTTCGCCCGCATCTGTCCCCGCAGCTCTCGTCGAACCCGGAATCCCCAGAGGGCGGTCGTCGCGAGCGCCATGGCGCGCTCGAACTTTCCGATCCTCGCCAGGGCGCGAGCCACTTCGAGCTCGAGTTCGGGCGCCTCCCGCAGGGTGCCGTCGTCCAGCTCCCCGGCTTGTCGTACCACTTCATCAGCGCGGCCTCCGTCGATCAGCTGCCGGAACTGAGCAGCCAACGAATCGCTCGAGGCACCGGCCGACGGTTCTTGTGTCGTCGTCAGCATTGATTCCTCGGTTAGTAGGCGATCGCGTACTGCGAGAAGTGGTTGAGTGAGGCCTCGACGATGCTCACGTCCGGGCGGTCGATCGCGGCCGGCCATTCGACGATGTTACCCAGCGCGTCGATATAGGCCACCCGGTGGGTCGTGGCGTTTTCGCAGTGGCCGTAGGCCAATTTGACCTTGATCGGAGCCGCGAACTGGGTGCCGTGAGGCAGCAGGGTAACTTCGGTCTTGAGGGAAGTCACCACCATGACGCCGATGGCAACGTTCGCGGTCACCGCCCCGGCGGGGATCACCAACTGGTGAGGACCGAAGTTGAAGGTCCCCCCGTTGACGCCGACGACCTGGGCTTCGCCGTCGAACGGCAACGGCGCGCAGGGGACGAACGGACTATTGGACGCGGTCCGGAGGGCCCCGCCGGGCTGATGGCGGTTGTTCCAGGCGTTCATCAAGTCGCCGAACCGCGCATTGCTGGCCTGCCGCTCCGTCTCGATGGCCCGCAGGTTGGCCAAGTGCTGTGCGGCGACCTGGGGGCTGCCCGCCGCTGAGGGGTCGCCGGCCGGGGCGACTGGATTGGAGGCGTCCTGGCTGCAAGCGGCAAGCAGCGTGAGGAGCACCGGGGCGCCCGTTCGAAGGGCCGAGAGCATCTTTCGCATTGACAGTATCCCAGTTGGGGTTGAGTTCCACCGGGAATTTTGGCAACCGACGGGCCATCGGTGTCCAGCTCCTAACTCGTTGAATATTATGCGCTTTGGACGATCCTGCCGAGCAAATTTGTGACGGTTCGTCGAACTACAAGACAGGCACAACCGTGGCGCGCCGGGTCTTGCATCGACCGGATGTTGCGCGTTGTTGCTGCCTCGCAACGAGTTGCTGTGAGGGTACGCCAGGGTCGTCAGCCAATCTTGATCTATCGGGGGTTGGAGGTTCGAGAGGATGCGGTGCCCGGTTTGACGGCAGATCTCGCTGCCAGATCAGGGGACCGCGTACTACGTGGCAACACGCCGGTTCAGCGGGGTACCGAGTCCAACCGCAGTTGCCAGTGGGCTGCCTCGGCCGGCCGCTGCCATTGGGCGTACAGAGCAACAAGGCGTCGGCGCGCGTCCCGGATGATCGAGGTGCTGGCCCCCCCAGCGGTGACTCCCGCTTCGCCGCTCAGCAGGTACCGTTCGGCCTCTTCTCGTCTGCCGGCTTTGGCCAGCAGGTCGCCGAGGATGCTCTCGGCCGACGAGACCAGGTAGTGCCCCGGGTAGTTCTTGCGCCGAACGGCCAGACTCTCCCGGAGCCACCGCTCCGCCTCCGGAAACGAATCCATGGCGCCCAGGGCCCGGCCGAGGACGCTCATCGCGGTCGACACGGCCGGGTGGTCGTCGCCGATGGACCGGCCTCGGAGCGCGAGGACTTTGCGGC
Organism: Gemmatimonadales bacterium; assembly: GCA_046160105.1. GTDB lineage: Bacteria > Gemmatimonadota > Gemmatimonadetes > Gemmatimonadales > GWC2-71-9 > SHZU01. Next base: position 41,421 of record JBJXGT010000027.1, read on the forward strand.
CCCATTCGGCACCCTCGGCTGGCCGGCCGGCCCCGACCAAGTGGTCGGCATAGTTAAACATCGACCACGCGTTGTCTGGATGTTCAGGCCCCAGGATCTCGCGGCGCATCTCGATGGCGGCACGATAAGTCGTGTCGGCGGCGGCGAGGTGGCCGGCCCGATCCTGCACAGAAGCCAAGGGCGACAAGACCGCGGCCACGAGCGGGTGCACCGGGCCGTGGGCACGCTTCGCCAAGCGGACGGCTTCAACCAACAGCGATTCCGCGGCTAGTTGGCGCCCCAGGTCGCTGGTGACAACGCCAAGATTCGCCATGGCGTAGGCCAAGATTGAGTCGCTTGCGCCGCCCCGGCGCCACCGCTCGAGTGCCTCGCGGAGCGGGGCCTCGGCGTCGGCGTGCCGCCCCAGGCGGGCGAGGATCCGGCCGCGCTGGTCGAGATAGTCGGCGGCCTTCGGGTCGTCGTCGGGGGCGAACCGTTCGTGCTCAGCGATCGCCAGTCGGAGCACCGAGTCGGCCTCGACGTACCGGCCCATGTTTTCGAGCACCGTGCTGACCTGAGCAGCGGAGCCGGCGGCCTCGATGCCGCCACCGGGTGCGCGCTGTCTGGATAGCACCAGTCTGCGGTGATATTCGGCCAAGGCCTGATCGTAGAGGCCGAGTCCGTTGTAGGTGTTACCGAGGACCTCGCGGATGTCGCTCTCGAACTCGGCGTCGTTACTGCGGCGGGCCCGGCTGGAGGCCGAGTCGAGCACATCGCGCACCCGGACGTCGCGTCCCAGCGCAGCCGGGTTAGCCGCCCCGAGCATGTCCACCACGAAGTCCTTGACCTGGGTGGCGCGGGCCCGCTCCCGCTCGGCCCGACGGGCCTGCACCAGCGCCCCCGCAGTTCCACCGATGAGCGCCACGGCGGCGAGTGCCGCGGCTGCCGCCTCCACTCGGCGCCTCCGGATCAGCTTGCCGATCCGATAGCCGAGACCATCGGGGCGCGCCGTGACCGGGTGCCCGGCGAGGTGGCGGCCCAGGTCCCTGGAAAACTCAGCGGCGGACGGGTAACGCCGATCGGGGGCCTTGCGGAGCGCCGTGAGGATGATCGCGTCGAGATCACCCGCGAGCCTGGCCCGGGCGCGGCCGTGGCTCCGCTCGTCGAGCGCCTCCTCGCGACCGACGGCGAGTCTGACACTAGGCCGGGGCGGCTCGACTTCGGACACCGTCCGCTCGGTTTCGGCCGTGGATTTGCCCTTGAGATCGAAGGGCCGAGCGCCGACGAGCAGCTCGAAGAGGACCACACCAAGCGCGTAGACGTCCGATCGGGTGCCGGCCGGCTCGCCGCGGAGCTGCTCGGGCGACGCGTAGTCGGGCGTGAAAGCCCTCGCACCAATGTCGGTGGCGGGCGGATGGTCCGGTTCATCCTCGGGGGCGAGCAGTTTGGCGATGCCAAAGTCGAGGAGTTTGACCATCCCCGAGGCGGTGACCAGGATGTTGCCCGGCTTGAGATCGCGATGAATGACGAGGTGCTGATGGGCGTAATCGACGGCCGCCGCCGCCTGCTGGAACAGGCCGATCCTGGCCGCCACGCCGAGGTGCCGTCGGTCGGCAAACTCGGTGAGGGTCTCACCCTCGACCAGCTCCATCACGAAGAACGGTTGCCCGTCGGTGGTCACGCCGCCGTCGTGCAGCGTGGCGATGTTGGGGTGACTGAGTCGGGCCAGGATCTGCCGCTCGCGCCGAAACCGGGCGATGGTGGCGTCAGTGGTTGCATAGCGTTTGAGAAACTTGATCGCGACCCGAGCCTGGTATTGGTCGTCGTCCCGCACCGCTTCGTACACGGTGCCCATGCCTCCCTCGCCGATTTGGCCGACGATGCGATACGGCCCAACCTGAGTGCCGGCCGGCCGTTCAACGATGGCGGTCAGGACTGGCCCCACCAACTCCGGCGAGGGGCTCTTCAGCCGGCTGCCGGTTTGCTCGTGCGCCGCCAGCAGCCCGGCCACTCGGTCGGCAAGCCAGCGGTCGTGCTGGCGCAGCGCCCCTAGCTCCCGGTCCCGATCGACGGTTGGGAGGTCGACCAGCGCGTCGAACCGCCGCTGCAGCTCGGCGATCAGCTCGGCCGTCATGGGGCGCTCAGTCATCGACCGGCTTCGAGTCGTTGCCGAGCGCGTCGAGGAGGTAGGCCCGGGCAAAGGCCCAATCCCGCTTGACCGTTGCCGCGGAGGTGCCTAACGCCTCGGCGGCTTCAGCCACGTCGAGGCCGCCGTAGAAACGGAGCTCCACCACTTTGGCTTGGCGGGGGGCTACTTGCTCCAACCGGCACAACGCGTCGTCGAGGGCAAGGAGTTCGAGTGTTTGATTCTCGGGGGCGCCATCGCCCAGCGAATCGTCGAGGGTAACCCGGATGCCATGGTCGCGTTTGATGCGGCGTCGTTTCCTGGCATGATCGATCAGGAGACGCCGCACGACACTGGCCGCCACCGCAAAGAAATGGGTCCGGTTCTGCCAGGTAATTCGGTCGTGGCCCACCAGGCGGACAAAAGCCTCGTCGGCGATCTCGGTTGGCTGGAAGGTGTGTCCGGGCGATTCGCGCCCCAGCGCCGCCTCCGCGATCGCGTGGAGGTCGGCGTAGACGCGGCCGGCCAGCTGGTCGGCCGCACCCGGCATCCCCTGCTGAACCTGGGCGAGTAGCAAGGTTACGTCGGTAGTGCTCAGACCGAATGCTCCGCAGGGCGCGTTGCCCAAAAAGGTAGCCCCAACCCGGTCGGGCGATAGTCCCGGCTCCCGCAGCCCGCTGAGCCCTTCTGGCGCCCTGGGACGTTGATCGGGTCGGTGACCCTGTACCGCATCCGGTTTCCTGGACAAGTGGCCGGCCTAATTAGGCGGCCAGCGGCATGAATGCGCGACGGACCTCGACCGGGGTCCGATAGCCGTGCCGTGCGAGCAGCCATGCCTGGTTGTACC
>JBJXGT010000028.1:0-102374 GCA_046160105.1 Gemmatimonadales bacterium
ACTCAGGACTCAGGACTCCAGGTTACAGGTCTTGAGTCTTGAGTCTTGAGTCTTGAGTCTTGCGCCTTGCGCCCTGCGCCCTACTCCCCCCCCACCACCGCCCGCGATTCGCCGCTGAGCCAATACCCGAACCACTGGCGGAGCCGGCCTAACCGGTCGACCAGGAGCCACGGCTCCCCGGTGCGCGACAGATCGTGGGTCGATCGCGGATAGCGGACGAACTCCACTGGCACCTTGTTCTTCTGCAGGGCCTGGAACCACTGCTCCGCGTCGGCCATCGGGGTTCGGTGATCCTCTTCCGATTGCACGATCAGCGTTGGGGTCTTCACCTTGTGGACGTGCCGGATTGGCGACAGCGAGTCGTAGAGCGCCACTCGCTCCCAGGGCATTCCGTAGAACTCGAACTCGGTGAGCGCCGGCACGTCGGAAGTGCCCCACCACGACCACCAGTTGCTGATCATCCGGTCGGCCTGGGCCGCCTTGAACCGGTTGGTCTTGGTGGTGATCCACGCGGTCATGAATCCGCCGTACGAGCCGCCGGTGACACCCATCCGGGTCGAGTCGACGTCGGGACGTTTCGCGGCGATGTCGACCGCCTTCATCAGGTCCTGATAGTCCTCGAGCCCCCAGCGGCCCCGTGTCGAGTAGGTGAACGCCGCCCCGTAGCCACCCGACCCGCGCGGATTGGTGAACAGCACCCACGTCCCCGCGCCGGTGAGGTTGTGGAACTCGTCGAACCAGCCCTCACCGTAGGCGGAGTGCGGCCCACCATGGATGTAGAGCACCAAGGGATATTTCTTCCCCGGTTCGTATCCGTGGGGCTTCTGGAGCCAGGCCTCGATCTCGAGGCCGCCGACGCTCGGATAGGTGAACCGCTCGGCATCGGGCCAGGCGACGTCGGCGTTGAGCTTTGCGTTGAAGCGGGTCAGCTGCCGCTCACCGGTCCCGTCGGCCCGAGCCAGGTAGAGCTCGGTCGGCGAAGTAATCGAGGTGCTGACATAGGCGAGCACCTGACCGGCGGGATCGATGCTCGCACCCGGCAGCCGGCGGCGACCGGTCACGATCTCCCGGAGCGCTTTGGTCTCGGGATTGACCAGGTAGACCGCGTCCCGCCCGCCGGCCGCGGCCCCCATCAGGATCTCGCCGTTGGGAAGCCACCGGAACCAGTTCGGCTCGTAGCGCCAGTCGCCGAGCACGTTGACTGGTGCCCCGCCAGCCGCCGGCACCACCCAGATCCGATCTGGACCGGTCCGCGACTGTTGCGCGCTATAGGCGATCCGCGCCCCGTCGGGCGAGAACGCGAGAGAATTCTCCGACCCGGCGGCGTTGGTCAGCCGGCGCGGCTCTCCCCCCGCGGCCGGAATGACGAAGATATCCTGGTCGTTTCGGGGAGCCTCGCTCAGCTTGGCGTCGTAACGCGCCCGTCGGAGCGAGTCCTGCTCCGCCTGGGCCAGTGAATCCGAGCGGAGCTTGGCATCGGCCGCGAAGGCGATCCACTGCCCATCGGGCGAGACCGCAACGCTGCGATGGCTGTACGCCGCATTGGTGACCTGCCGCTTCGCGCCACCGTCGACCGGGCGGACCCAGATCTGGGCCGGGTTCCACCGCGGCGCGGCGCGGGGCGCCGGGAGGAACCCCTGCCCGTTGAACTTGTAGCCCAAGTCGATGATGTGGCGTCCGTCGAACCGGGCCGGGTCGAGCGGCTTGGTGACAGCCCGGTAGGGCGGCCGCGCGATCGGCGCCATCTTCTCGTAGGGATCCTTGGCGGTCGTGTCCGCCTTCCACTCGAGGGTGTCGGCCCAGGCCACCATCCGCCCGTCGCGGGTGTACGACCCGTTCGGGAGGCTGTCGACCTCGAACGCCTCGCCCGAGGGGCGGTCCATCCGGAGGCCCCAGGTCCGCGCCTTGCTGTTTGGGCGGCTCGACGAGAACAGCAGCAGCTTCCCGTCCGGCGACCACCGGGGATTCGAGCTCTCGGTGCTTGGCGACGTCATCCGGATCGGTTCGCCGCCGTCCGCCGCGATCATCCAGACTTCCGCGTGGCGCTTGTTCTCGCTTTCGCGCACGGTCGTCACGGTAAAGGCGACCCACTTCCCGTCGGGCGACACCGCCGGATTGGACACCGCCGTCAACCGATACCAGTCCGCCGGCGCGAAAGCACGACCCTGCGCCCAACCCTCGCCGACGACACCCACTACCAGCAGCCCAGCCCCAATGATCCGCCGCATGTTCCCCCCAAGGTCGTGTCGATCCTACCATCGCTGCCGAGACTCGAGACTCAGGACTCAGGACTCAGGACTCAAGACTCAAGAGTCGGGGGCTTGGGGCAGGTCGTGAGTCGTGAGTCGTGAGTCGTGAATCCGGAGTCCTGAGTCCTGAGTCTTGCGCCCTGCGCCCTGCGCCCTGCGCCCTGCGCCCTGCGCCCTAAAACCCCGGCCCCAAACCTACCACCCAACGGAACCGCCCGCGCCCGTCCCCGGCGGCCCCCCCGACCGCCCGATCGGCGTGCGACACCAGCACCGGGAAGTCGAACCGCGTGGTGAAGGTCGTCTCCCCGATCCGATGCTCGAACCGGACCCCGACGCCGAAGTCCCCGGCCCACCGGGTGGCTCCGGCGATCGAGAAGAATCCGTCCGACAACGCCCCGTCGACGAAGCCAGCCACCCGGACGTCGCGGAACAGCGTGGCCCGAGGTCGAGCACGGACCGACCGGTCGACTTCGATGTTGACCGATGCCACCGCGGTCGCGGCGACGTCCCGGGCGAATCCCCGAGCGTTCGCCCCGCCGGGAAGGTGGTAGTGCACATCGCCGGTGAGCAGCGCATCCCTCGATCGGAGGAACGGATTCGGCAACTGCTGATAGGGATCGGCGCCGGCCAGATAGAACCACCGTTGGCGAACCGGGTCGCCGTCGGCGCCGTCGACCGCCCCGCCGAACACCCGGACCCCGAGCCGGCCCCGCCTGCCTAACGTACGTTTGGCGATCACCTCGGCCTCGACCCGGAGATAGGGCTGGGCGTCGTATCGGTCATCGGTCGCGAGTCCGGTGCCCCGATTCTTGTACTCCACCCCGCCACCCACCGACCCGCTTCCGATGACCGCCCACCGCCCCCGTTGTTCGGTCGACCGGATCGTGACCGCTCCCTCGACGGTACCGGCGTTCTCGTAGAGCGCCGGGTCGAGGTAAGTCCGGTCATAGGTGGCGAGCCACCGGATTGAGCCGCCCAGCACGGTTCGGGGGCCATACCCCAAATGGCCCTTCCTCTCCTTGGCCACCGCCGCCGCCACCCCCTGCCGGCCTTCGACCCGATAGGCTTCGAACGAAGTTTCCAGCCGCGGCGAGTACAGTGCTCGTGGATTCCGGAGCCGGAAATGGAAGTGCCTGATCTGATCGCCGTCGCCGCAACAGCGACGGGTGGCGACGCTCCACTCGTCGACCCGCTGATCGAACCGGCCGAGATAGTTGGTCCGTCGTCGGAGTCCGACCATCAACCCACCGGCGTCGTTATACCACGCCGTCGGCAACCAGGCGTCGGACCAGCGGTCCCGGTGCACTCGGGTCGAGAACACCCGGTCGATGTGGAGATCCCGTCGCCCGTTGCGGGCCCAGCCGAGCAGGCCACGGGTCTTCCGATTGTCGAGCAGATCCCAATCGTGTGATCGCGCCCCGGGATCGATCATCACCTCCCGGGGCTTGTCCCGGGTCACCGCTTCGACCCATTCGCGTTCGGCACCGCCCTCGGCGCGCACCCGAGCGGTGTCTCGTTTGCTCCGCACCATCACCTCGACCGGGAACACCCCGGGGGCATCGCGCCGAACCTCGACCCGGGTGACCCACCGCCCGTCGGCGGCTTGGCGGACCTTGACCCGGCCCACCGAATAGTCGTACAACACCGTCGAATGGAGCCACTGAGCAAAGAACGTGGTCAGATCGCGGCCCGAGATCTCCTCAGCCACGGACCGGAAGGCCGCTTCGTCGACGTGCTTGAGGCGATAGCGTTGATAGTAGGTCCGGAGAATCCGCCGCATCACGTCCGACCCGACGATCTCCCGGAGCTGGTGGAAGAACAGCTCCCCGCGGGTGTAGATCATCGAGCCGTAGGTGACGAAGTCGCGGTACTGGTGGCTCGGCAGGCTGGTCGGTTCCGACCAGCCGTCGAGATCCATCCGGAGAATGTCCATCTCGTCGGACCGATAGCTGCTGCCGAATCCCTTGTCCTCGAAGTACCAGGTGCTCTGGAAGCTGGTGAACCCCTCGTCGAGAAATCCTTCCTTCCATTCGTTGTTGGCGAGGATCCCCATCAGGTAGTTGTGGCCGACCTCGTGGAGGATGAGGCCGAGGCTGGCGTCCCCATCGTGCACCATCATCGGGAACTCGGTGCCGCCGCCCTCGATTCGGTGCACGTTGGTGATCTGCGGCCACGGGTAGGCCCCGAATAGTCCATCGAGCCACTCGAGCGCCGTTTCGGTTCGCCTCGCGGCGACCCCGCCGCCCCAGCTCGCCTCGTCGCCCGGCTGATAGAGGACATGAACCGCCGTGGTTCCCCAGCGGCCGCCCTCGTAGCGGTAGTCCGGCCGCATCGACAGCGCGAAGTGATGCACCTCCTCGGCCCGCCAGACCACGGTCTTGCGGCCGGGGCCCCGAGGAGCGCATGCGTCCGACGTTAGGCGACTGGCCGCCTCCGGGTAGTGGTTCCGCTGATACTCGATCGGCCGGCCCGGGGCCTGGTTGGCCCGCTCCCATCCCGGGTCGCCGCAGAGGGGCACCCCGGTCGCCCCGATCACCTGATCCTCGGGGACGTCGAGCGCCACCGTGAACTCGCCGAAATCGCCGTAGAACTCGCCGGCGGGATGAAGGGGTTGCTCCTGCCAACCGCGCCGGTCGTAGGCGACGACCCGGGGATACCATTGGGCAAAATCGAACGCTCGCCCCCGGCGCCCCTGCCGCCGGGGGACCGTCGACGGCCGCGCTAGCCAGTCCATTTCGACGACCATCGAGTCCCCTGGCAGGAGGGGGGCCGGCAAAGCGAAGCGAACGATGGTGCTGTCCGGCGCGAACGGATAACTCGGCGCGGCGAGTTGGCCCATGATCCGGACGTTGGAGACCGCGTTGCGGGCGAAATCGGGGTCGGCGAGGTCGTTGAACCGGCGCCGGCGTTCGACGCTGTCAGCGTCGGCCCAACGAGAGCCGGGTCGGAAAGCGTTGAGATAGAGGTGGAACGAGATGGTGGTGAGGGTATCCGGGGCCCGATTGTGATAACCCACTCGCTGAGTGCCAGCCAGGGTGCCGGCCTCCTCGTCGAGGGAGGCATCGATCGTGTAACTCAACTGCTGCTGCCAGTACGGCCGAGGAACGGCCGCCTGGAGGAGGGCGAAGAAGACGAGCATGGCGAAATACTACCCGACGAGGGGGCAAAGAAAAGCGCCCCGGTGGAAACCGGGGCGCTGGACCTGTTCGAGCTAGCGGGACAGGAGGGTCCGGCGCAGTCGCACCAATCGACGACGAAGCGAACCGTCGTAGATACGGTCGCCGACCCGAACGATCGCGCCACCGAGGATCTCGGGATCGACCGTGAACGAGGAGAGAACGTCCTTGCCGAGCAGCTTGGCGAGGGCGGCCCGAATCGAGGCCTCGAGGGCGGCATCCGGGGTCCGCGCCACGGTTACCGCGGCTCGAACCCGGCCCAGCTTGATGTCGACCAGATCCCCGTAGGCCGCTGCGATCTCCCGGAAGATGCCCTGCCGCCCGCGCTTGACCACGGCCTGCAGATAGAGAACGAACTCCCGAGGGGCCCCGATTTTCGCGATGGCCCGACCGATCAACTCGCTCTTGGCCAGCTTGGTTACCCGGGGGCTCACCAACACCGACTGGGCCTCCGGCGAGGCCGCCAGGGCGGCGGCCGTCGCGTCCATCAGGCGCCCGTACTCCTCGAGCCGGCCAGACTTGGCGGCCAACTCGAAGAGCGCCTCGGCGTAATTCGCCGCGACCGCGGTGCCCGCCATCAGTGGGTGGTCTCCACCTTGGCGAGGTAGTCGAGGACGATCTTCCGATCGGCCTCGCCATCGAGCCGCTGGCCGATCACCTTCGAGGCGGCACCTAACGCCAGCTCGACCGCCTCGTGCCGGAGCGCGACCAGCGCCTTGTCACGCTCCGCGGCGATGTCCCGCCGGGCCCGCTCCAAGAGGGCCTCCTGCTGTTGGCGCCCCTTTTCGAGCCCTTGGGCCCGTTCCTTCTCCGCGGCCGATCGGGCCTCGGCGAGCATCGACTGCGCCGAGCTCCGCGCCTCCGCGGTCGCCTTCTGCTGCTCCGCCAAGAGCGCCTTGGCTTCGGTGTTGAGCCGTTCCGCCTCGGCGAGCTGCCCCGCGATCGTCTTCTCGCGCTCTTCCGCCCGGCTCACGATCGTGACCCAGAAGGTCTTCCGGAAGAAGAACAGGAACACCAAGAAGACCAGCCAGGTCCACAGGATCAGGCCGGGGTTGACCGAGAACGGCCCGCTTCCCCCGCCTTCGGCGAGGAGCACGGCGAGCATTCCGAGGGTCATGGTGGTCACCGACTAGAGGAGCTTGAAGAGCAGCGCGAAGACCAACGCGATGATCGTGGCGCCTTCGAGCAGGATCGCGATGATGAATGGACCGCTGGCGATCTCCTTGGCGGCTTCCGGCTGGCGGGCGATGCCGTCGGCGATCGCGCCGCCGATCCGGCCCATCCCGATGCCGAGACCCAGAATGGCCAGGCCGAACCCGATTCCGGCCCCGATGAGGCCGATGTTCTTGGCGGCCGTGTCGCTCAACGGAGCGGCCTGCTGCAACAGCGCGAGCATGTTCAACATGGAAATGTTTCCCTTACTTGGAAGAATCGTTGTCGTCGCGCTCGGCCGCGGCGGGATCCGCTCTTCCGGGCTGGATCCCCCTACGGCGCCCGCCTTCGCCAGAGGCAGCGGGCATCACCGGCCCCCAGGGCCGGCTACCTGTCGAGAACGGGATCGGAGCGCCCGACCCGTTCTCCACCAACACCTAGTGGTGCGCCTCCTGCATCAACCCGATGAAGGTCGACGCCAGCAACACGAACACGTAGGCCTGCAACGCCGCCACCAGCGTCTCCAGCAGCATGATCGCCGCCAGGACGATTGCCGTCGGCACGCCGACCACCCAGCTCCCGAACAACAGAATGATCCCGATCAGCGAGAGGATCACGAAGTGGCCGGCCACCATGTTGCCGAACAAACGGACCGCCAGCGCGAACGGTTTGGTGAACTTGCTGAGGAGCTCGATCGGCGCCATGAAGATCGTCAGCGCGATGCCGCCCACCCCACCCACGCCCTCGACCCGAGGAAAGATCGTCCCCAAATACCCTTTCGGCCCCATCGCGATGAACCCGCCCACCTCGACCACCACGAAGACCATCAGGGCCAGAGCGGCCGTGATGGCGAGATTCCCGGTCGCCGTCGCCCCCCACGGCAATAGGCCGAGGAGATTCATCGCCAGCACGAAGAAGAACAAGGCCACCAGGAAGGGCGCGTACTTGGGTCCGTTGGCGCCGATGTTGGCGATCGCGAGATCGTCGCGAATCCACAACACCAGCTGTTCGATGAACCCGGCGAAACCGGTCGGGGCCCGCTTGTCGGCGCGCTGCTTGATCAGGCTTCGCTTGGTGTACCACATCGCCGCCAGAACCAGGAGGGCGGCCGCCACCATGAACACGACGTGTTTGGTGGGGGTCAGGTTCAGGGTCAGTCCACCGACATGGAGGTCGGGCCACGGATGCCACTCGATCGTCCCGAACGGCTCGAGATCGATCGCGTACGCGTCCGAGGTATGATGGAGAACGATCTCTCCAATGTTGACGCCGTCGTGTTCAGCTTGCATCATCGAAACCGTCGGATCTCGAAGAAGAAGAGCGGCACCATCACCGCCAGATAACCTAACGCCGCCGCCAGGGGCGGAAACCGGTCTCGATCGATGGCGACGGCCACCGGGAGCGCCACGATCCCACCGAGCCGCAACAGCGAACCGAGCCCCCACCGCGCCAACAAGCCGCGATAGTCAGCCGCCGCGAGCTTGGGGGCCGCGAATCCCACCGCGACCGCCTGGAGCACCGTCGCCAACAACCCGAAGCCCGCCGCCGCCATCGCGCTCGGCAGGCCCCAGACCGCCCCCGCCGTGGCCCCGGCCAGGGCCGTCAGCGCGAGTCCGAGTCCCGCCGTTTGTCCGACCACGATTTCATCGTCGCCTGGCGATCCGGATCGGCCCGGTACTCGCGGTATACGCTGAGGAACCCAAGCACCGCTCCACCGAGCGCGCCAACCAATGTGAACAACGGCGTGGTGTTGAGCCACCGGTCGAGAGCCAGGCCTCCGAAGAGGAACATGACCACCGCGCCCGCGAACCGCATCGCCGCCGCGAGGTACTGGGTTCCGACCCCGAACCCCCGATTCCGGCCGGTATCGACCATTCAGCGGACAAAGATATCGGCTTGTGAAATTTTTCGCAAGCGACGGTAATGCGTTGGGGGGGAAGGGGTTGGGGGCATGGCGCCGGACGCAGGGCGCAAGGCGCAAGACTCAGGACTCAGGACTCAAGACTCAGGACTGAGTATCCGGAGAAGGGGGCCGGGCTCGCGGCTGAGACAGTTGGGCGTGGAAGGAGACCTGACCGGCTTGAGGCGAGCCGGGCCCAGCGGCGACGGTCATCCAGTGACTTTGAGTCCAGAGTCTTGAGTCCTGAGTCCTGAGTCTTGAGTCCTGAGTCTTGAGTCTTGCGCCTTGCGCCCTACGCCGCCCTTCGCCCCGCGCCCCCGCCTTGCGCCCACCCCCGCTCCCCAGCAACGTTCCCCCCACATCTACCGTAGTCCACTCATCACCGCCCTCGAGCTCCCGGATAATGGCCCTTCCCGAACGGGTACCCACCGACGATGTCGCGCACCTTCGCCGGCTGGCCGAGGCGGTGGTGTCGCTCCGGGCCCAGGTGGGCCAGCGGATCGTGGGGCAGCAGGAGGTGGTGGACGGCATCGTCACCGCGATTCTCGCGGGCGGCCATGCCCTTCTGATCGGCGTCCCGGGCCTGGCCAAGACGCTGATGGTCCAGACGGTGGCCGAGGCGCTGGAGCTGAGCTTCAATCGGGTCCAGTTCACCCCCGACCTGATGCCGGGCGACATCACCGGGACCGAAATCATCGAGGAAGACCCGACCACCGGCCGCCGGGCGTTTCGGTTCGTCGCCGGTCCGATCTTCGCCCATGTGGTGCTGGCCGACGAGATCAACCGCACCCCGCCCAAGACCCAGGCCGCGCTACTCCAGGCGATGCAGGAGCATCAGGTCACCGCGGCCGGCAAGACCTATTCGTTGCCCGACCCTTTCTTCGTGCTCGCCACCCAGAACCCGATCGAGCAGGAGGGAACCTATCCCCTCCCCGAAGCCCAACTCGACCGGTTCATGCTGGAGCTCCGGGTGTCCTACCCGACTCGGTCGGAGGAAGAGGCCATCGTCGAGCAGACCACCGGGTCACGCCACGTCACCTTGAAGCCGGTGCTCGACGCGGCGGAACTCCACGCGATGCAGGACCTGGTGCGCCGGGTCCCGGTGTCCAAGGGATTGATCGCCTCGGCGGTGTCGCTGGCTCGAATGACTCGGCCCACCGACGCCGAGGCGCCCCCATTCATCAAGGAGTTCGTCGAATGGGGGGCGGGTCCGCGGGCGTCCCAGTACCTCGTGTTAGGCGCCAAGGCGCAGGCCGCGATGGCCGGCCGCCCAATGGCCGACCTCGACGACGTCAAGGCGATCGCCCCGTTCGTCCTCCGCCACCGGGTGGTGACCAACTTCGCCGCCGAGGCGGCGAACCGCACCAACGACGACCTGATCCGGGAGCTGCTCGCCTCCTCGAACTGGCAGCTGCGGCGCGCCTGAGGGCGCGCCGTTCGCCGCCGGCCCTCGGCTGACCTAACGAACCGCGAAGGTCAGGGTCGACCACTTCGATTCGTAGTCGGCGTCCTTATCGCCCGCCAGCTTGGTCATGTTGATGAGCTTGATGTACCAGACCCCCGCGCCGGTGATGGGAATGGTCGCCTCTCCATTCGCGGCCGATCGGGTGCTCCGCTCCGGGATTGGGCTGCCGCTCGGGGTCACCCCGCCGTACAAGGTGTACTGATTCGCCACCGGCTTGCCGTCGACCAGCAGCCGAACCCGGAGCGACTGGCCGACCTTGAGGTCGTACGGATTGGTCACCGGCACGATCTCGGCCGGGTGGCCGAGCACGGTGCTGAAGTGGCTGGTCCGGGTGGCGCCGACCTGGACCATCGCCTTGACGTGCTTCGCGTAGCGCTCCCGGGCATCCTTCCCGAGCTCGCCATTCTTCCGGCGAGCTTCGAGCGGATCGGGCAGACCGTCCAGCTCGAGATACTCGTTGAAGTCCTTGGCGTCGAGCTCGATCAGATTCGTCTTGGTCGACGCCGCCAGCACATGAGTGCCGTCGCCGGTGAGCGTGGTGAGGAACGAGCTGGTGTCGCCGACGGCGTTCCACCGGGTCGTGTCGATCCGCTCCCGGCCGCCGGGCGACACCACCACGACCTCGATCAACCGTTTCCGATCGATCGAGTTCTCGCTCTTGGTGAAGGTCCCGTTCAGGAGCCGGACCAGGACCCGGTCTCCGGACTTGAGGAAGAACTGCGCCGGCTTGAGGAACATGTCGTGGGCGGCGGCCAAGGTGACCGCGGCGAGGGTGACGGCGACCAAGGTGGTGACGATCCTGCGCGATGGCACGATGAGCCTCCTGATGTTTAGGAACGGACGGTCGGTCGCGGCGAACGCGATTCGACCCAAAGATACAGCACTGGCACGACGATCATGTTGAGCGCGGTGGCCGAGAGCAGCCCACCGAGGATCACGGCGGCCATCGGGGTCTGGAGCTCGTTGCCGGGCTTCCCGCCCCCGAGAGCGAGCGGCACCAACGCCAAGCCGGCCGTCAGCGCCGTCATCAGAATGGGTGCCAGCCGCTCGTGGGAGCCTCGCCGAACCGCCTCGTCGACGGGCACCCCCTGCCGATTGAGCTGACGGTAACGAGTCACCAGGAGGAGACCGTTGCGGGTGGCGATCCCGAAAAGGGTGACGAACCCGATCAACGACGCCACACTGACGACTCCGCCCGAGGCCCAGACCGCCGCGAGCCCGCCCACCAGCGCCAAGGGCAGGTTGGCCATGATCAAGGTGACCAACCGAACCGACCGGAACTCGGTGTACAGAATCAGCCCCACGGCCAGAATCGCCACCACCGAGAGGGCGGTGAGTCGGCGGAGGGACTCCCGCTGCGCTTCGAACTGGCCTCCATACTCGATGTGGTAGCCATCCGGCAGCGACACCGAACGACCGACGCCGGCCTGGATCTCGCCGACCACCGAACCCAGGTCGCGCTCCTGGATGTTCGCCTGGACGACCAGCTTCCGCTGGACCTGTTCCCGCGAAATCGCGGCCGGGCCTCGATCGACCCGGACGGTCGCCACCTGGCCGAGGGTCACAGTGCCGCCGGGGGCGTCGAGCAGCAGCCCCTCGATGGCGACCGGATCGGCGCGGACCGAATCGGGAAGCCGAACGACGATCGGGACGGTTCGTCCGCCCTCGAGTACCTCCGAGACCGTCTCGCCCCCGAGGAGCACGTCGACGGCGCGGCTCAGATCGCCCACGGTGAGCCCCTGACGGCCGAGGGCCCCTCGATCCGGTTCGATGCGAAGCTGCGGGACCTCGATCTGCTGATCGATCTGAAGGTCGACCACCCCCTCGACCGGCGCCATCGCGTCCCGCACCGACTCGCCGATCTGGCGAAGCCGGGCAAGATCGGGCCCGTACACTTTGACCGCGATGCTGGCCCGAGTACCCGACAGGAGGTGATCGATCCGATGACCGATCGGTTGGCCGATGGTCACGTTGGTACCGGGGATCCCGGTGAACCGGCGGCGCAAGTCGGCCTGGGCGGCGACCCGATCGGCACCGGCGACGAGGGCGACGTCGATCTCGGCGGCATTGACGCCCTGGGCGTGCTCGTCGAGCTCGGCCCGCCCCTGCCGCCGATCGGTGCTCGACACGGCGGGATGCGCCAGGAGAATTTCTTCCACTCGCGCGCCGATCCGATCGGATTCCTCCAGCCCGGTGCCCGGGAGGGTGACCACCGAGACGGTCAGCGATCCTTCGTTGAACTCCGGCAGGAACGCCGTCCCCAAGAGGGGGACGGTCGTCAGACTCGCCAGCAGGGTAAGTCCGGTGCCCAGGAGGACCGTTCGAGGGTGGGTCAATGCCGCCTCGAGCGAGCGCCGGTATCGCGCCTGGAGCCAGCCGACCACTCGACTCTCACCTCCGCCAGCGGCGGTCGCGACGCGGGGCAGCAGCAAGGAGCACAACACCGGCGTGACGGTGACCGCCACCACCAGCGACGCCAGCATGGCGACCACGTAGGAGAGCCCGAGGGGCTGGAGCAGGCGGCCCTCGATGCCGCCGAGGAAGAAAAGCGGCCCGAACACCACGACGATGACCAGGGTGGCGTAGAGAATGGCCGAGCGGACCTCTTTGGATGCCCGATAAACGACCGCGAGGACCGATCGTCGCTCGGTCTCCGGCAGGGCGGCGTTCTCGCGGAGTCGCCGGAAAACGTTTTCCACGTCGATGATGGCGTCGTCGACCAGGACCCCGACCGCGATCGCCATCCCGCCTAACGTCATGGTATTGATGGTGGTCCCGATCGCCTGGAGGCCGAGCACCGCCACCGCCAGCGACAGCGGAATGGCCACCAGCGAGATCGCGGTCGCCGGGAGATTGCCCAGGAAGAGGACCAGGACGATCGTCACCAGCACTGCGCCGTCGCGGAGCGCCGTGACCACGTTGCGGACCGCCACCGCGATGAAGTCGGCTTGGCGGAACAGCTTCGTCTCGATGGTCATCCCGACCGGAAGCGTCGCCTGGATCTCGGCGAGAACCTGATCGACCCGGCCGCTGAGCTCGAGGGTGTTGGCGGCCGGCTGCTTCTGGACGGCGAGCACCACTCCGGGCCGGCCGTTGACCGACCCGGCGCCGAACCGCGGCGCCGAGCCGATCCGCACCTGGGCCACGTCGCCGAGGGTGATCGGCACCCCCGCCCGCTCGGCGACGACGGAGCCGGCCAGCTCGCCCGGATCGGTGAGGCGGCCCATTACCCGCACCGGGTACTCCTGGCCGAGCCGCTGGAAGACGCCGCCCGTGGCCGGGGCATTGGCGTCCCTCGCGGCGGAGACGATGTCCTCGAGCCCGACCGCCGCGGCGCGCATCCGGCTCGGATCGGGAAGCACCTGATACTCCCGTCGCTCACCGCCGATGGGGACGACCTGGGCCACTCCGGCGACCGCCAGCAACCGGCGCCGGATCACCCAGTCCGCCACGGTCCGAAGCTCCATCGGCGATTGAGGCCCGGTCAGGCCGATCATCATGATCTCGCCCATCACCGACGACACTGGCGCGAGCACCGGCGGCGGCAGCCCGTCAGGCAGCGCCGCCGCCACGCTCTGGAGCCGCTCGGTCACCATCTGCCGAGCTCGGTACAAATCGACATCCCAGTCGAACTCGACCCACACCACCGCGATCCCGAGCGCGGTGGAGGAGCGGACCCGGCGAATCCCGGCGGCGCCGTTCATCGCCGATTCGATCGGGATGGTGACCAGCGCCTCGACCTCCTCGGGGGCCATGCCGTGCGCTTCGGCGAGGACGGTGACGGTGGGCGCGGTCAGGTCGGGCAGCACGTCGACTGGCATCCGGAGCGCGGCCCACCCACCCACCGCGAGGAGCAGCGCCGCGGCGCCAAGCACGACGGCGCGATGGCGAAGCGAGGCGGCGATGATGGCGTTGAGCATGATCGACCTAGTGCTCGTGACCGTGATCGGGCACCGCGGTGCTGAGCGAGGCTAACCGAACCTGATAGGCGCCGCCCACCACCACGCGCTCGCCGGGCGCGATGCCCCGCCGGATCAGGAGTTGGTCGCCCTGGCGGGCCCCGATCTCCAGCTCCCGGCGTTCGAACCGTTCGCCGCTCACCTGGACATAGCCGATCGGCCGCCCGTCCTCCTCGATGACGGCGCCGGCCGGCACGATGGTTCCATCCTCCGGCGACCCGCGCTCGAGGAGAATCCGCGCGGTGGCCCCGATCCGAAGCCGGCGATCCCGGTTAGCGGCCTCGAACACGAGGGCGACGGTCCGGGTCAGAGAGTCGACCGTCGGACTCGCCGCCAGCAGTCGGATCGTCGACCACGTTCCGGCCTCGCCGTCGACGGTGAACCGCCCCCGCGGCGAGGGGCCGATCGCGGTCACCAGGTGGGCCGGCACCCGGGCGGTGAGCCAGACCACCGATGGGTCGATGATCGAAAAGAGCGTCGCCCCCGCGTTGACCTGGCTGCCGGCAATCGCCCGCCGATCGACGATCATCCCGGCGATCGGCGCCCGGAGGGTGATTCGCCCGCTGGCATCCGACGAATCGGGCGTCCCGAACGACGCGAGCTCGGCTCGAGCGGCGTCGAGCCGGATGGTCGCGTCCTCCAGTCGCCGAGCCGGCGCGGCCTCGGCCTCGACCAATCGTTTGGCCCGGGCGTGCTCGTGTTCCGCCTCCTGAAACCGGGCCCGTGCGGCCGGGTAGCCACCGCCGTCCACCAGCGTCGGGGTGAGAATCGCGAGCGCCTGACCACTCCTTACCCACTGACCAGGCACCGGCGCGGCCCTGAGCCCGGCTGGCTCGAGGATTCCGGCGACCGGCGCGGCCACCATCGCGTCGCGACCGGCCGCCGCCCCGATCTCGCCGCTCACCTCGACGCCGCCCCGGAGCCGGCCCGCCGTCGCGAAGGCGGTCCGGAACCCGGCCGTTTGCCACTGTTGCTCCTTCAGGAAGGCGATTCCCGCTCCGAGCGGGCTGCCTAACGGGATATCGCCATCCTCGGAATGGACCATCATCGGCGGCAGGCGGAGCGAATCGTTGGCCTGGCGACCGCGGAGGATCAGATCGACGGTGTATTCGCCTGCCGCCGCCGCGGTGACGACCGGGCCGTAGATCCCGGGCGACGTCGGCGCCTCGGCGGTTGCCTCGAAGCCCGCGCCACCGCCGGTGGGCCGGAATCGGAGCACGATCGTCCCCGCCGCGACCGGGCGGAAGTCGGTCAGATCGGTGAGGTGCACCGCGAACTTAGCCGGCAGCCCCTCCACCATCGGCGGGTATTCGAGGTAGAGCTCGGTCGAGTCCGACCAGAGGGTGAGCCGGGTGGGTTGCTCCTCCTCGGTTGCCGCGGCCGGCTGGTCCGTGGCCGGCCGACAGGCGACGAGCATCGCGGCGGCCACCGCCCAGGCTCGGGCCGACCGCACCGGGCGGCCAAGGTCACTCCGGGATCGGATCATGGTGTCCTCCCGATCCGACCGACGGCCCGTTCCAATCGGGCGCCGTCGAGCGCGGCTTCGGTGGTGAGCGTCAGCAGCATGGATTCGGCCTCGTGGTACGCGCGGATGGTGTCGAGCCATTCGGTCACCCCGATTTCCCCTTCGGCGAACGCCAGCTCGGCGGCGGAGACGGCCGCATCAGCGTCGTCACCAAGTCGAGGCGCGAGGGCCTGACGCTGGGCCACCGTCGAGCGGAGCGACTCATACGCGGTCGCGACCTCGCGAGCCACGGCGCGGCGTTCCTGCTCCCGCGAGGCCGCCGCCACTCGTTGGTCGGCCTCGGCCGCGGCGACCGCGCCGGCCCGGCGATCGAAGAGCGGCATCGGAACGGACAGGCCGGCCACGAAACCGGAGTGGCGGCTCGACCCGATCCGCTCGGTCTTGAAGCCCGCCGTCACCGCGACCATCGGGATCCGCGCCCGGCGTTCCACCTCGGCGTCGTCCCCGGCGGCTCGGACCCTCGCCTCGAGCTCCCTGACCTCACTCCGCTCGATCAAGGCCGTCGCGATCAGCGCCTCGGCCGTTTCCGCCGGAAGCGCGGGAGCCGTCAGTGAATCGACGAGCACCAGGCTTTGGGGCGACAGCGGCTGGTCGGGGTCCGCGATCAGCGAGCCGAGCCGGAGACGTTCCGACCGCTGCGCCAGGGCGGCGGCCGCGCGGATCGCGGCGTAGCGGGCCGTTTCGAGCTGGAGCCGTCGATGGGCAAGCCCGGAGAGGTCGCCGGCCTGGAGGCGCAGGGCGCTGATCCGAGTCGCCCGATCGAAGGCGGCTAAGGTACGGTCGGCCAGGGCCAATCGGCGATCGGCCGCGACGGCGCGCAGATAGGCGGCCGTCACCTCGAGGAGCAGATCGGACTCGACGGTGGTGACCGCCGAGAGCGACCCCTCGGCGCGGGCCGTGGCCGCCTTCCCCCGGTGGCGGGCGACTCCCATCAGATCGAGCGGCTGGGCGATCTCGGCGATCAGCTGGTTCGCCTCGGCCTGATCGGTTCCGGTCCGCTCGGTGCGAATGCTGAACAGCGGATTGGGCAGGGCGGCGGCCTGTCGGCCCCGGGCCCGATCGGCGTCGAGGTAGGCCACCCGGGCCCGCCGCGCCGCGCTGTGCTCCACCGCGAGTGTTCGCGCGGTCACCAGTGTCAACGACACCGACTCCGACTGGCCCTGGGCGGCGGCGCCACCGGGGCCCGCGAGCGCGACCAGGCATCCGAGCCTGTGAATGATCCTCATGACGAGACCCTGGTGGGCTCACCCACCGACGAGTGGAACATGCCGGCGTGCGCCGCCCGGCAAACCGGGGCGGGGCCGCCTAACGGAACGTCGAGGTCAAACCGAAGGTCGCGGAGGGGCCCGGGTCGGTGGTCGGGCCGCGGTACTGCTCTGGAGGGGGATCGGGTCGACCGCGGCGGGGGGCCGCTGTCGAAGGGGCATCAAGGTCGCGACGACGACCCGGCGACCCGGCGGCGTGGCGACATCGGTGGGGCTCGAGGAGCGAAGTTGATCGGCGTCGGCGTGCGGGTGTTCCGGCTGGGCGTGATCGACGGTCCAATCGGCCGGATTCCGGGGATCGTCCGCCGGGGGGTCCTGCCGGTGGTGTTCCTGGCCGTCGTGATGATCCTCGGCGTCGTGATGGTCGTCCAGATCGGCGTGGTGGTCGGCGAGGGCGGCGTGGGCCGCGCCGTGGACCGCGTCGGCGAGGGTTGGGCCCCCACCGGCGACGGTCACCATCAAGAGGGCGACGACGGAATGAACGGCAGTGCGAATCACCAGACGAATCTACGATGCGGCCCGGATTCCGCCACTCGGCGAGCCGATTGTCGGGCTCAGAAGCTGGCGCCGGCTGGTCGGAGCCGTAGATTGGGCTGTCCTTCGCCCGAGGGTTCATGGCCAAAGAGACCGAACTCACCATCCGCGGCCTCGCGCTCGGCGCCGTCATCGCCGCGGTGTTCACGGCGGCCAACATCTACCTCGGCCTTCGGGTCGGCCTCACCATCGCCTCGTCGATTCCGGCGGCGGTGATCTCGATGGGCATCCTCCGCGCCTTTCGCACCGGGACGATCAAGGAGAACAACATCGTCCAGACGGTCGCGTCGGCCGGCGGAACGCTCTCGGCGATCATCTTCGTGCTTCCCGGCCTGGTCATGGTCGGGTGGTGGCAAGGCTTTCCGTTCTGGGTCACCTTCCTGATGTGCGCCCTGGGCGGGACCCTCGGGGTGCTCTTTTCGATTCCGCTCCGGCGCGCCCTGGTGGTCAACTCGACCCTGCCCTTCCCCGAGGGGCTCGCGGCCGCCGAAGTGCTCAAGGTCGGCGCGACCGGTGACGAGGCCTCTCCGGACGCGATGGAACGCCAGCGCGGTCCGATCATCGTGCTGATCGGCGCGCTGGTCGCGGCGGGAGCGCAGATCGTCAGTTACACCGGCGTGGCCGCGGCCGGCCTGACCCAGTTCTTTCGAGTCGGCAGCGGTGCCACCGGCATCACCATAGGGTACTCGTTGGCACTGTTCGGCGCCGGCCATCTGGTCGGGATCTCGGTCGGCCTCGCGATGCTGGTGGGTCTGATCATCGCCTGGGGCGTGGCGACTCCGCTGTTGAGTGCCGGGTTACCGGGGCCGGCGGCCGAGGTGGCGGCCACCGTGTTTCGCACCCAGGTGCGGTTCATCGGGGCCGGCGCGATCGGTCTCGCCGCGATCTGGAGCTTGCTCAAGCTGGTCCGCCCGGTATTCGACGGGATCGTCGCCACCGCCCGGGCCGGCGGGGGCGCGAGCGGGATGGCGGATCGCGATCGCGATCTGTCGCTCGGTCTGATCGGGGCGCTGTCGGTGATCTGCCTGCTGATGATCGGCTGGCTGCTGTTCGACTTCATCGGCGACGGCGCCTTGAGCTCCCTTCGCTGGCCCTTGGTGATCGGCGGGGTCTTCTTCACCATCCTGATCGGCGCCTTCGTCGCCACGGTGGCGGGTTACATGGCCGGCCTGATCGGCGCGTCGAACAGCCCGGTCTCCGGAATCGGGATCCTCGCGACGGTGGCGGCCGCCCTCCTCCTCGCGGTGTTCGTCCAGCCGCGCCTCGGCGGGGAGGCGACGACGGCGCTGGTCGCCTTCGCGCTCTTCGGAGTCGCCATCGTCTTCTCGATCGCGACGATCTCCAATGACAATCTCCAGGATCTCAAGACCGGACAGCTGGTCGGGGCGTCGCCGTGGCGGCAGCAGGTAGCCCTGATCGTCGGCGTGGTGGCCGGGTCCCTGGTGGTGCCGTTGGTGCTCGACCTGCTGAATCACGCCTACGGCTTTCCGGGCGATCCCAATCGCGCCGCGATCGCGGCCGAACCGCTACCGGCACCGCAGGCGGCCTTGATCTCCACTCTGGCTCGCGGGGTGCTCAACGCCGAGCTGGATTGGAACCTGATCGGCATCGGGGCGCTGGTGGGACTCGGCGCCATCATGGTCGACGAGCTGTTTGGGGTCCTCAAGTGGATTCGGCTCTCGCCGCTCGCGATCGGGATCGGGATCTACCTCCCGATGGACGCGACCCAGCCGGTGATCGTCGGGGCGTTGATCGGGTGGCTCTACGAGCGGACCATGAAGCAGCGTCCGAATTCCGCGATGGCCATTCGGTTCGGCGTGCTGCTGGCGTCGGGTCTGATCGTGGGAGAGAGTCTCCTCGGCGTCCTCAATGCGGGCCTGATCGTGGCCACGAACAGCGCGGCGCCGTTGGCCCTCGTGGGGCCGAGTTTCGAGAGCGCCGCCCGATGGATCGGCCTCGCGCTGTTCGCGGGGACCGTGGTGGCCAGCTATCGATGGGTGGCGCGGCAGTCGCAGCTCTAGCGCGACCGCTTGGCCTGAGCCCGCTTCTTCAGGGTCGCTCCTTTTTTGGGGGCGGCCCTTTTCTTGCCCTGGGCTTGACTGCCTTCGGCGCTGACGGCCGCTGGCCTTTCGCCTTGGGTGTCTTCGGCGCCTTCGCCTTGGGCACCGGTAGCTCGCTGGCCGTCACTTGGATCAGCTCCGCGAGCCAGGGTCGGTCGTCGAGCTGCTCCTCGATGAGGAAATGGAGCTTGGCGCCCGGGTAGGGCGCCCCCTCGACCACCGTCCCGATCCACGCTCGCCCAGCCGCGGTGGGCCGGACGAACAGCCGGTCGTCGCAGACGAGCGCTACAACCTTGCCATCGAAGTAGAACGCGTACTCCCCGAACATCTTCTTGAACGACACGGTGCCGGCGCCGCTCAGCTGGCCGTGGACGTACTCGGCGAACTTCTGGGTCGAACCCATGGGCTATTCTCCTCAGCCTGATCCGTCGGTCGGCGTCCGCTGGAGCCGGTGGAGCAGGTGCCGGCGCACGTCGGGCCACTCGGCGACCAGAATACTGTACATCACCGAATCCCGCACCGTGCCGTCCCGCCGGGCCCAGTGATGGCGGAGCACGCCGTCCTTCTTGGCCCCGAGGGC
Source organism: Gemmatimonadales bacterium (assembly GCA_046160105.1). Classification (GTDB taxonomy): domain Bacteria; phylum Gemmatimonadota; class Gemmatimonadetes; order Gemmatimonadales; family GWC2-71-9; genus SHZU01. The sequence goes on from JBJXGT010000028.1 coordinate 19,866, forward strand.
CTCGATCGCACGCTGCGAGCGGAAATTGAAGTTGTCGGTTCGAAAACCCACCACCTGGCAGCCAATCGAATCGAACGCGTGGGTCAGCAATAGCAGCTTGCAGGCGGTGTTCACATGGCTCCGCTGCCGGCTCGCGGAGTACCAGGTGTACCCGATCTCGACCCGATCGGCGGCGGGAATGATGTCATGGTACCGGGTCGAGCCCACGACCGTCCCCGTCGCCAAATCCCGGACCACCCATGGTGCCATGTGACCAGCCCGCTCGCCGGCGAGGGCGTCGGCGATATAGCGGGCGGTTTCATCCGGAGTGGGAACGGAGGTGAACCATAGATCCCAAAGCTTGCCGTCGGCGGCGGCGGCGACCAGCCCGTCACGATGGGTTTCCGCCATCGGCTCGAGGCGAACCCCATGGCCTTCGAGGGTGGTCGGCCGCACTGTGATCACGTAGAGCTCCCGTCAGGGCCCTCAAAAGTACCTGACCCGAGCGCGGGCGGTACCAGCCCCAGTCCACGTTTGAACCGCGCCAGCCCACACGACCCGATCGCCACCGCTCAGCATGATAAGTCCGGCTCGCCGGGTGACCTCGGGCCGCCCGGTCGAACTAGATTTCGGCGGCCGGTTTCCACGATCGGTCCCGCGTGTCCGCGGGGAGCGTCGCGACAACGTTCGCTGGAGTGCACGGGATGACCACTGGCGAAGGCGTGACCGGAATCGACCCCGCCAGCTGGCGGGCCACCATCCTGCCGCTGCCAAAGCGCTTCTCGCGCGGAACGGCCTCCGGGTTCTGCGGCGGCCATCCCGTCGGTCGGGCCGAGACCGCCCGCGCGCGAAGCTACGGCTGCTGGTGGCCGGGCGGGCAGCCGGAGCTGCTGGTGCTCGAAGGCCGCACGGACGTCGGAGCCGGCCGCGCCGCGGGGGACGTGATTCCGGGCAACTGGCGCGACAACGACGGCGGCATGGGGGCGGTCGTCTGGGGCCTGCATGACAATCGTCTGGTGGGCACCGACCTGCAGGACCCGTCGTTCGCGAGGAGCTGGGCCACGGCCGCGGGCGAGGGAGTCGTGGTCGGTGTCGGGGCGCCAACCGGCCAGCCCGGCCAGCGCGCCCGCGACGTAGGGCTTGTCTGGCGCGAGGGAGAGCCGACGGCCGTGGTCGCCGCCCCAGGCGAGGTTCGGTTGTTCGCCACCGACGGCACCCGACTCGCCGGCAGCATCCAAGGGCGCGCGGCGCTATGGACCTCCGTCGGCGCCGAGCCGATCGACCTGGCGCCGGCTTCGATGTCGGCAAGCGAGGTCGACGCGCTGGACGGCGATCGGCAAGTCGGGATCGCCTTCAAGGGCATGTGTGCGCGGGCCGCCTTGTGGAACGGCACCGCCGCGTCGTTCTCCGACCTCACACCCCGAGGATACCAGACCTCCCGCGCCCATGACGCGTCGGGCGGATTCCAGGTGGGCTATGTACGGGTCAAGGACAACACCCGCAACGGCACCGGCGGCTCCGACAACCGCTCCGTGCTGTGGCAGGGCGCGGCCGACCGCTGGTTCGACCTCAATAGCGTGCTGCCGGCCAAGTACAACGCGTCGATCGCCTGGGCAATCGAGGTTCGCGGTGACGAGGTCCGGGTCTGCGGCACCGCCAACCGATTCGAGGTAGTGGAACCGGGCACGGCCCGGGAGTATCACGTCGTCCCCGTTGCCCATCCGGTCCTCTGGACCGCGAGGTTGGCCCCCCGTTAGAGCCTCGAGCGCCCGCTCCCCCTCGAACGGCCTCAGCGCGCCGCCGCGGGCGGCATCGCGACGAAGGTGCCGTCATCGATCCTGCCACCTCGAACTCGATAGAGCGTGATGCCCGAGGGCAACACGAACCCGTCGTCACCGCTCGGCCCGACCACCGCCGCCGCCTGATAGAACCGGGTCGGGATGCCCTGGTAACGGAGTAGCTCCCGGACGTACATGTGGCCGCCCAGAGCAATCGGGAAGCGCGACATGCCGACCAGGGCGAGGATCTCCTTGGCATTCGACACCGCGTGACGGAAGTTGGTCTTGCCGGCCACCGTGATCGGGGTGGGTGCCGGCGGACCCGTCTCGAACCCGTTGACGGTCTCGACCGCGGTGAAGAACGGAATGTGGTTGAAGGTGACGACCGGCATGGTGGCCGGGATCATCGCCAGGTCCTTGGCGAGCCAGGCCACCTGAGCGCTGTCGACGTGGCCGTAGTACCACATGTCGTCGACGTCGATGGTGTTGAGCCCGACGAAGTGAATCCCGCCGTAGTTGAACGAGTAGTAGTCCGGCCCTCGATAGTGACGGTACATCGCCCGACCGTAGCGTGGATGGTCGGTCCGGATCCCCGATTTCTCCCGCTCGATCCCGAAGATCTCATGATTCCCCGGCACCGTCCACAACGGAACCGTGAACCGCGCCGCCTGCTGCTGGAACAGGTCGTAGTATCCGGTCGCCTCGGCCTCGGGCACCCGGAGCGCGTCGCGGATCAGGTCGCCGGTGACCAGCACGAAGCTGGGGCGGATCGAGTCGACCAAGGCTCGCAACCGCTCCATTCTCGGCACAGTCGCCAGACTGACGTGGGTGTCCGAGGCGTGGACGAAACTGAACGAGGCCGCGACTGGCGCCGGGGCGAGCGGAAACTCGACTGGCCCTTCCGCCAGCCGCCGCCAGAACGGGCCGACCGACCGGTAGCCGGACGGGACGCTCACGAACACCAGTCCGAACCCGCGCGAATTCGCGAGAGCGAAGCCACCGGTCCCGTCGGTGGCGACGACGTCGACTTGATCGGACACCACGATGCCGGACAGGCCTCGTTCACCGGGGTCGCGCCGGCCATTCCCGTTGCGATCGAGGAAGACCGTACCGGACACCGTGGCCGATAGCGCGAATGCGGAAAAGAGCGAAAGGGCGACCACGGTGCCTCCCAACGACGCGGGTGATGGCAATCAGAATACTGGGCGCCCCAGTTGGCAGGAAGACGGTGACCTGCCTGGAGGAGGTCGGCCGACAGGGTCCCGGCCAGAGCGTCGTCGGGGCCGTCGAGCCGATCCAGTGGCGCGGACCGGCTGACTTGGCCAACTTGAATAAGCGAATCACCCGTCCCCGAAGGGTTCCATGCCGGTCTCGTCTTGGTACCGTGCTTCGTCGCCGAGCAACTCGCCGACGATCCCGGCTGGCAACCGGCGCCGCCCATTCGACTGGCTCCGAGGTTGGAGCGCGCTTCCGGTTGCCCTGATCCTCGGATGTGCGGGCGGTCCATCGGACCCGGGCGCCGCGACTCGCCACTACCTGGCCCGGGTGGACGGGCCGTTAGGTCAGCTCGTCATCGGACTCGCCGTGGCGCCGGGCAGCCCGGCCGCTGTCGGAGGATGGGCCAAGCTGCCGACTCGCCCGGCGCTGTTCTTCGTTCGAGGACAGGGGAGTTTTCTCGCCGCCGACCTGGCGATCGAGCTGACCCTGGAAGATGGCACCCCGCTCGGGACCATCGCGATGGCCGGCGGTCCGGAGCGGTTCCTCGGGTCGTTCATCAGCGCCGACGACGCGGGTCGGCAGCCGGCCACCATGATCGCGGTCGATAACCTCCCGACCGGCGGCTACCTCGCGGCGATCGAGGGAGCCCCCGACGCGCCCGGGCGTGGTGCGGCCAGCTTCGACTGCGGGCCCGATGGGGCCCGCCTCCTCCTGGTCGACCCAACCGGGGGCCAGCGTCTCGAGGTTCAGGTCGTCGGCCCGACGTCGAAATTCACCTTGGGAAATGTGTCCCTCGGTCGCGCCGGCGGAGCCAGAGGAACCATCCGCGTTGGCGGCGATCCCAGCCCCGCCGTTCCGTTCGTCAGTGGCATCGTGACCATCAAGCAGCTCGACAGTCTCGGCCTGGTTGGCCGGGTCCAGGGAGTGGCCCGGCTCGGGTCGGCAGGTGCCCCCGTCAGCATCAACGCTTCGGTCAACGCGGCCGGTCCGGATGGGAGCTGCCGTTAGGCCGGGGCCGCCAGCCCGAGCCACCGATCAGGACCCGCCCCCAGGAGAGAAGAGGCGCCGGGTCAGTCGAGACCGCGGTCAGCGCGTATCGGTCCAGACCACGACGAGGCCGCATCCGCCGGGCGCCTGCCGATAGACCTCGACGGCCTCGACCTCGTCGGCGCCAAACGAGGCCACCGTTAGGCCCGGCCGGATGCTCCCACCATTGACCGACACCGCGGGGCTGCATAGCGCACCCGAGGAGCCAAACCAGCCCGACGGCGAGCCGTACCAAAAGCCGAGGGAAGCTGGCTGCGCGGGCGCGGCGCCGGGCGAGAACGTCGCCGGCAACGGGGTGGTCATGTCGATGAACAAAGAGCCGTCGGTTGGAAGTCCGGTGTGCACGGCGAAACCCGGGACGGGTAACGAACCGCCGTACCAGGTGCCCGCTTGGCCCAGACTCGTGATCGTGGCGTGGACCAGGTGGGGGGCCACGGCGACGGCCAGGCTATTGCGGCCGAAGCGGGCAAGGTCGTCGCGGGTGAGAAGCCGGCCGCGATACTGATAGGACCGAAGCCGGGTCCGGAGCGACTGGAACCTGGCGTCTTCCGCCGTCGCTTCGGCCTGGACCTGGACCTCCGGGAGATGCACTGGCAGTTGCTCGAGAGCCCAGTCCAGGCGAACCTCGCCGTGGGCTGGTAGCGTGGCCATCCGATATCCGAACCGGTACCCGATGGCGCGGGCAGCGAGTGCCTGGGGGCCGGCCGTCCCTACCACCAACCGGTACCGCCCGTCGGTGTCGGCGGTCACGGCTTGTTTGTGCCGCATCAACTCGACCTGCGCATGGGGAAGTGGCGCGCCCTCTCGGTTGCGCACGGTCCCGATCAACGTCACCTGGGCCGCCATCGCCGCAGGCCAACTCAGCCACGCCACCACGAGCCACCCGTCACGTCCCATACCGATGCCCTCCTCCCGCGACTCCGACGCCTCCAATATGGGAACCGGGCCCAGGGTTGGCCACGGGCTCCTGTTTCGTCGGCTTCAATTCTGACGGATTCGCCTCCACCACCACCCGGCCGGTCGCCGTTCGCCGCGACCCAGCCACTCCTCGAGCCGGCGGAGCAGCCCCCGCAGCGGCGTGGCCGCGGCCCGCTGCCAGAGCCGATGGTACCACTTCCGGTAGTCGCGATTGTACGGGCAGACTCTGACGCAGATCGAGCAATCGGAATTCTGGTTGACCCAGAACCCGAAGCACTTGGCGGCGTGGACGGTCCACTTCTTCACCCCGATCAGGTTGGAGCGATCGTGCACGGTCGTCGAGGGCGGGTCGAACGGAATCGCCTTGACCGGGCACGCGTCGGCGCAACGCTGGCACTGGTCGCAGAACTCCTTGACCCCGAAACGCTTCGGAGGATCCGGCACCAAGGTGAGGTTGGTGAACACCTTCCCAAGCCGAAGTCGCGGGCCGAACTCCGGGGTAATCAACAGTCCGTTCCGACCGTACTCGCCGAGCCCGGCCTGAATCGCCAGCGGGATCGCCAGCGCGGAGTCGTTCATGCTCGCCTCGGCTCGGTAGCCGAGGTTGCGGATGTACTGGGCTAGACTGACGAGCGTGGTGGCGTCGCGCGAGTAGGCCAAGCCGGTCGCGGCGCCCGCCAGCGCCGAGGGCACGGTCTCGGTGAGATCCCAATCCATGCTCTTGCCGACGACGATGACGTAGGGCAAGTCCTCGGGCAGCGGGTTGGGAACCGCGGAGTGGCTGGCTCGGCGGTAGGTCTCGCGGTAGGTCCAGCGGGGATCGTATCGGGCGACGCCCACGAGGTCGGCGCCGAAGAGCCGGGCGATCCGCTTGATCTCCGCGGTCATCTCGCCCGGCGGCGGAAGCTCGGCGGGCTGGTCCGCGCCGGGGCGATGCGCGGTGAAGAGGTCGGTGAACCCCTCGTGACGTCCCTCGGCGCGCCGCAGGTCGGAGAAGACATCGGCGATGTGCCAGGAGGCATTGCGGAAGGCGTAGTCGCGCAACGTGAAGCCTTCCACGGCGCGCGCCTTGGCACCCGCCATGAAGTAACCCTGGTAGAACGCGTCGGCCTTGGGACCCGCGATGCCGGGATCCCAGTCGGCGCGACTGAAGATGTCGTCGCGTTGGCTGAATCGGACGAAATCGGGCCCGATTTCGATCCCGTCGGCAAACTCACTCATGGGAAGAGCGCAGACCTGACCTCCGGTGTGCCAGGAGAGTACCGTCGGGTCGGGACGAATGCCACCGCCCCCGTCCTGGTCGTGGGGCCTCGAGACGGGCCCAGGGGTGGCGACGAGCGAGGGTCGCCCAGGGCTCCAACGCGGGGCCGAATCGCCGTTATGCCGGCGCCGCGATACATTTGGAGGGTGCCAAGAGCATTGCCATCCGCGGGAGCGCCGTCCACAGCGACGACCGTGGATCACCCTGGCGCATTACCCATCCTGGCGATCGCCGACTTCTCCGATGTTCTCCCTCAAAAGGCGGGCAACTGACCATGTCCATCCGCGCCGGTCTCGCCATCGCGGTGACCCTCAGCGGTGCCATCAATCACGACGCCGACGCCCAGTCTCCTGACCAACGCGAAGCCGTCATCGCCGTGGCCGATTCGGCCCTTGCCGCCATCACCCGCGGCGATGTCGTCGCCCTGACGGACCTCATGGTCCCCGAGGCGGTGATGTTCCCGACCTCGACCCGCGGCGGCGTGACGACCTATCGAGTGCGGACCCGCGAATCCCAGCGTGCCGCGCCGATCCGGGGAGTGGTCGAGCGCGGGTTCCGCCCGGAGGCCAGAGTCAACGGTGGGATCGCCATGGTGTGGCTGCCCTACGACCTCTACGTCGACGGCGCCTGGTCCCACTGCGGTGCCGACGTGTTCACGCTCGTGAAAGCCGACGGCCAGTGGCGGATCGCCTCGATGGCGTGGAGCGCGGAGCAGCCGCCGGTCTGCGAGAAGCATCCCTCGGGGCCCCCGGGCAAACCGTGACCGACGCGGCGACTCGCCTGACGGCGGCCCTGGCCGACCGCTACCGCATCGAGCGGCAACTTGGCGCCGGCGGCATGGCGACGGTGTACCTCGCCGAGGACCTCAAGCACGATCGCAAGGTCGCCATCAAGGTCTTGAAGCCGGAATTGGCGGCCGTGCTGGGCGCCGCGCGGTTCGTGGCGGAGATCAAGACCACCGCCGCGATGAGCCATCCGCACATCCTGCCGTTGTTCGATTCGGGCGACGCGGACGGCTTCCTGTTCTATGTGATGCCCTACATCCAGGGCGAGACGATCCGCGACAAGCTGAACCGTGAGACCCAGTTCGGGGTGGACGAAGCGATCCGCATCGCCCGCGAGGTGGCCGACGCGCTCGACTACGCCCACCGGCACGGCGTGATCCACCGCGACATCAAGCCCGAAAACATCCTGTTGCACGACGGACGGGCGATGGTGATGGACTTCGGGATCGCGCTCGCCGTCAGCGCCGCGGCTGGCGGCCGGATGACCGAGACCGGCCTGTCGTTAGGCACACCGCACTACATGTCGCCGGAGCAGGCCACGGCCGACAAGACGATCACCGGGCGCTCGGACATCTATAGCCTGGCCAGCGTGCTCTACGAGATGCTGACCGGGGAACCGCCCCACATGGGCACCTCGGCGCAGCAGATCGTCATGAAGATCATCGCCGAGTCGGTGCGGCCGGCCACCGAGCTGCGGAAGGCGATCCCGCCGAACGTTGCGGCCGCATTGGCCAAAGCCCTGGAGAAACTCCCCGCCGACCGGTTCGAGACCGCACGGGCGTTCTCCGACGCGCTCGGCAATCCCGCGTTTGCCCCAGCTGGGATTCCGCCGGCCGGTGCCCGCCGGGAGGCCTCGCGCCGCTGGGCGACCGATGCCCGCACCCTCACCACGATCGCGCTGGGCATCGCCGGGATCGCGATCGCGTCGACCCTCCGGAGCAGCGCGGGCGGCGGTCCCGCGGAGTACGATGTGGGCCTCCCCGACTCGGCCGGCATGATGACGGTGGCACAAGGTATCGGCTTCGACGTCGCCCCCGCCGGAGACTTCGTGGTCTACGAGTCCGTGAGGAGCGGCCGGAGCGAACTCTGGTACCGTTCCCTGCTCGAGGCCACCGTACGTCCGATCCCCGGCACCGACGGCGGGTCCTCGCCGGTCCTCTCGCCCGACGGCCGCCGCGTCGCGTTCTTCCGCCTCGCTGAAGGAAGCTGGACCGTCGAGGTCGTCCCGGTCGACGGGGGCGCCGCGACCACGATCGGTCGTGGCGTCAGCGCCGTCCGGAAGCTGCTCTGGCCCGCGGACGATCGGGTCCTGCTGCTGTTGAGCGATGTCAATGAGGCTCGCTGGCTCGATCCCGAGCGCGGTCCCGTCGCCACCGCCCTAACGCTCTACTGTGAAAGCCAATCATCGATCCCAGGGAGCAACGGCCTGCTCTGCGGCGGCGGCGTGGAACGGTGGGGCTCGCGGATCGAGGTCGGCGATACCAGCGGTCGGCGGCGACTGTGGCGCGCCGAGGACAGCAGCCGAGTCTTCGGCTCGTCGTTCCGGCTGGTCGAGGGGCGGTATCTGACGTACCTGTCCAGCGGCGCCGATCTGTTCGCGGCACCGGTGGATCTCGAGACCGGCCGAGTCGGCCGGGCCGTGCGGATGGCGGCCGGCATCGGCTTGGCCGACTTCACCGGGAACGGGAGTTATGCCGTCTCGGCCTCGGGCACCCTGGTGTACGCCGAGCGGGACAATCGGATGGTGGGACATCTGGTCCACCTCACGGACCGGGGAATCGACACCCTGCCCGTAGGAAGGGAGGCGTTCACCACCTTCGCGCACAGCCCCGACGGTCGCCGGCTCGCCGCGGCGGTCCAGGGGGTCGATGGCATGGAGCTGAGGATCTACGACCTCGCCTCCGGCCGGTTCCGCACCTGGATCAAGCGAGCCACCCTGGTGAATCCGATCTGGAGTCCAGCCGGCGACCAGCTGCTGTTCGGCGACGCCGACTCGCTCTTCCTCGGTTCGCCGGATCGGTCTGACGCGCCGGCGTTCCTGCTGCACCTCCCCGGCGGCTTCGAAATGAACCGCTGGATCGGGGACGGCCGGGTCGTCGGCTGGCGGTACAATCCCAAGCAGACCGTGGCCTTTCGGATCGATCAGCGCCCGATCAAGGTCGACACGCTGCTGTCGAACAGCGGGTTTGCGTTTCCCTCCGCCGATGGGCGGTGGCTCGGGTATGTGGATGCCGCATTCACCGAGGCCTGGGTCGAGCCCCTCCCGCGCGATGGCCGCCGGTTCCAGGTGGGATCCGGCAATCTGGAAGACCCCCAGTGGTTGTCGGCCCTCGAGTTCGGCGTGTCGATGACGGACCGGGGCCGGACCCGGATCGAGCGAGTGACCATCGATCCCTCGGCGAATCCGCCGGCTCGGAACCGGGGGGTCTGGGCCGAGGTCCCTGACGTTCGCAATACCGACGGACCCTCGTTCGCGACGGCGCCCGGTGGCGGTGTCATCTACCTCCGGGGTGCGGCAGACCGGCCGGCTTCGTACCTTCGCGTCGTGCCGCGCTGGGTGGACCGGATGAAGAGGGCCGTGGACGCGGCAAACCGATGACCCTCGTTCCCGACCGCCTTTCCGCCGCGCTGGCCGACCGACACCGCATCGAACGAGAGCTCGGCGCCGGTGGGATGGCCACCGCGTACCTGTGCGAGGACGTCAAGCACAAGCGCAAGGTGGCGCTCAAGCAAGGCCCCCGCCGCCGGCTGGTAGGTGTCAGTCGAGCCCGCGAAAGAGCGGCGGCACCTCGATGCGAAACGCCTGGCTCAGGCCCGTCGGCGACCAGTGGAGCTCGTCGCGATGGGGCTGGTCCGGCGGTTCCCCGGCCCGCGACACCAGGATGGCCTCCTCATCGACATCGATCCGCCACACCTCGTCGACGCCGAGGTCGAGGTACGCCGGCCGTTTGAAATCCCGATCATAGACGACGGTCGACCGACTCGCCGTCTCGACGGCCAGAAATCGATCGCGGACATTCTCCCAACGAAGCGGGCCCATTGGCGAGCGGAAGACCAGAATGTCGGGCTCGAGCTGGGTCTTTGGGCGTAGGACGATCACCCCCGGACTCGTCATCAGGATGTCAGGCCAGGGCCGGAGCATCTCACTCAGGAGGACGAGCAACCGCGCCGTCACCACTTGGTGGGGCACTTCGGGCGTCGGGCTCACCAGCAGGACCCCGTCCAGCAACTCGTATCGGTTGCCGTCTTCGGGGAAATGCTCCAAGTCGTCGACGGTGTAGGTGGGCACCGAAATCGGCATGGCCATAAGGTCGGCTCGGCGAGGGGGATTTGGCAAATCGGATCGGCGCTGGCGTCGGGTGCGACCCGCGGCCCCCGTTGGACATCATGAAGGCCAACCCCCCGCCCGAGGGGCGGGGGTTCCCTTTACCGTCCGGAGTCTCGATCCCATGTTTCGCGCTACCCTGCTCGCCACCGCCGTCGCGTTCGCGCCGTCCACCTCGACCGCCCAAGGTCATCCCTTGATCGGGGCCTGGTCGATCACCTTCCCCGCCGGCATGCGGATCGAGAACGGGACCCCCACCCCCATCACCCGGACGGGCAAGTTCACCGTGGTGGCCCAGGGCGACTCCCTGATCGCCACCCTGGCGACCGACCCCGCCGATGGCCTTCCCCCCCGCCCCGACGCCCGGTTAGCGACAAAGGCCGGCCCCGGCGACGTGGTCTTCATCCATCGATCCACGGCGCGGATCAACATCAACGGGAATGAGCGGGAGGCCACTTCGATCAGCACTTGGACCCTGAGCGTAATGGGCGACAAGCTCGAGGGCACCGTCACCCGGCAGGTCGAGGGCATGGACGCGCCGTCGGCCGGCCCCCAGCCGGTCACGGGGACGCGGGTGGGGAGCTAGCACGGGGCGGACGGACTCAGGACTCAGGACTCAGGACTCAGGACCCAGGACTCAGGACTCAGGACCCAGGACTCAGGATCGTACAATGCCGGCAAGGCAAGCCGGGCGCCCGGCTCCTTCGCCGTGCGTCTTCGTCTTGCGCCGAGGCCTGAGGCCTGAGTCTTGAGTCCTGAGTCTTGCGTCTTGAGTCTTGAGCCCTGCGCCCCCCTAACCGGTTAGCTTTCCGTCCGTTCCGACCCAGCGGCTTGCGAAGCACGACTCGACACCGGGGAGTCCCTCATGCGCACCCGCACTCGCTACAAGCTCGACCGCGTCACCGCCGTTCCGCTCGACACCCGCCCCGCCACCTGGACCTTCGCCGGCACCGCCATGCGGGGCACCGAGACCTCCTACGTCGTCACCGACGGGAACCTCGCCAGCGGCAACCGGTGGGAGTTCATCGTGCGGGTCCCGGATGACGCCCGGGGGCGGATCGAGGTCCGGCCGAAAGTGGTTCCCCCGAAGAAAGTGTGGGGCGAGCTGACGGATCGGTCGCTCACCTTCATGCAGGCGACCCTGCCCGCCGTCCGCGGAAAATGGTACTGCCAGGTCGCGTTCGCGGACGTCACCGGCGAGAAATCGAAGTCCGTGGTCAGCGCCGACGACCGAGGCGGACTGCCGCACTGGTTCGCCCCGCTGACGCGGCGAATGCGGCGGAAAGAGGCGGTCCGCTCCACCAAGGGCACCGACGGGAACGCCCTGGTGGTCCTGGTGAAAGCCGGCGATCACGAAGAGATGATCCGGCTTTTCTTCGCGACCAAGGTCTGGGTGCTGTCAGAGGGGGTCGTCGTTCCGACCTGAGGCTACCGGTCAGGTGGGGCCTCGGCGAAGATGGCGGCGAGCTGCTTCGCCAGGGCCCCGACCAACGGGTTGTTCGAATTGGTGAGGACCGCGACCGCCAGATTCAGCTCCGGGACCACCAGCAGCTGCGCGGAAGCCCCGACGTGGGAGCCCCCATGGCTCACGGTCTTCCGGCCGTCCCAGGTCGCGATCTGCCACCCGAAGCCGTAGTCGGTTTCCTTGCCGTCGGCGGTTTTCTGCCGTGTGAAGAGCAGCTCGCGACCCCGGTCCCCCACCACCGACCCGGTCAGCACCCCGTGGCCGAACCGGACCAGATCCTCCGCCGTCGACAGGAACCCACCGCCCGCCCAGACGTCGCTGTTGTCGACGGCGGGGCCGTTGATCATGGTCCCCTCGCGGAGCCGATGATAGAAACTGGTCCGGTTGGGAATGATCGAGTCGTACTGATCGGCCAGGGTGTTGGCCATCCCGAACGGCTCGAACACCTCGGCCCGCATTTGCGCCAGAAACTCGCGCCCGCCGGCGTTCTCGACCACCACGCTGATCAGGTTCCATCCGTAGCTCGAATAGGCGTACTTGGTGCCGGGCGGAAACAGCAGCGGCCGATCCTTGAACTTGTCGAGGGCGGCGGTGACCGTCGGGTAGCGAACCCGGTTGACGATGTCGGCGGCGGTGTAGTGGGGCAGCCCCGACAGGTGACCGCCGAGCTGCCGGGTGGAGATCGGAAACCCCTTGTCGGGGAAGGTCGGCACATAACGCTGGACCGGGGCGTCGAGGTCGAGCTTCCCCTGCTCCCACAGCCGCGCCGCGGCCACCGAAGTCAGCGCCTTCGAGATACTGCCGATCCGGAACTTGGTTTCCGGACTCGCCGGCGCGCGGAGCTCCAGGTTGGCAAACCCGAACCCTTCCGACCAGAGGATTCGGCCGCCTCGGGCAACCGCGACGCTTGCCCCGGGAACATGATGGGTGGCGAGATACGCCGCGACGACGCGCCGGGCGGAATCCGCGACCGGTGATTGGACCACGGCGAGGGCGAGGGTAGCGAGGAGCATCGTCATCATGGAACGATAGCGGAGATGCGCCGGGGGACGGGAGGGCAGCCCCTCAGGGCGGCCCTTACCGGGGGGGGGGGATGCAACCCTACACCCCGGTCGAACGTAGATTCCAAGACACCGCCAACGTCTCACCCAAGGTAGGCCTATGATCCCGGTTCGGACCCTGCTCGCCGCCACCCTGTTCGCCGCTTCGCTCCACGCCCAGGCACCCACTCCAACGACCGGCAAGGCCGTCCTGGTTACCGGGGCGAGCACCGGCATCGGGCGGAAGATCGCCGAGGTGCTGGCGGCCCGCGGTTACTTCGTCTACGCCGGCGCCCGCAAACCGGCCGACATCGCCGAGCTCAGCAAGCTCAAGAACATGCAGGGCGTCAAGCTCGACGTCACCGCCCCCGCCGACATCGCCGCCGCGGTCGAGACGGTGAAAAAGGGTGGCCGCGGGCTGCACGGTCTCGTCAACAACGCCGGGATCGCCATCCTGGGCCCGTTGGTCGAGACGGACGAAGCCGAACTACGCAACCTGTTCGACGTCAACGTCTTCGGTCCCTACCGGGTCACCATGGCGTTCGCGCCATTGTTGATCGAGGCCAAGGGCCGGATCAGCACGATCGGCTCCATCTCGGGAATTCTCTCCGGCCCCTTCCTCGGCGCCTACAGCATGAGCAAACACGCCGTCGAGGCCTACAGCGACGCGTTGGCCGCGGAGATGGCCGGGTTCGGGGTGAAGGTCAGCGTGATCGAGCCGGGCAACTACAAGTCGGAGATCGGCCGCAACACCATGGCACATGCCGAGCGCGTCGCCGCCCGGCTCGCGGGTGGGCCCTACGAGCAAGCCGCGAAGAACATGGTGGCCGCGATGGGCCGTTACGACTCCTACCCGGAGCCCGACGACGTGGCCCAGGCCGCGCTCCACGCGATGGCCGACCCGGCGCCCAAGATGCGCTACCTGGTGGTCCCGGCGGCGCGGCAGGCCGAGGTGACGATTCGGAAGGCGATCGAGGAGCTGGTGCAGCTCAACCAGGGTCACCAGTTCAGCTACGATCGCGAGGCGTTGGTGAAGATGCTCGACGAGGCGCTGGTGAAAGCTCGCTGACCTGGTCGCCGTCATGCGGACTCGGCTTCTTCTCCTCGCCGCCGCCTGGGCCGCGCCATGCGCGGCTCAGGCCATCCCGTTCAGCCAGCACGGCACGGTGTCCCAACGGGTGGGCGTCACCGACATCGTACTCGAATACAACCGACCGGTGGCCCGCGGTCGCACCCTGTTCGGTTCGTCGGGCCTGGTGAAGTTCGACCGGGTGTGGCACCCCGGCGCCGACTCGGCGACCAGGGTGGCGTTCTCCCGCGACGTGCGGATCGAGGGACAACCCCTGGCGCGCGGTGAATACTCGCTGTGGCTGGTGCCGCGCGCGTCGGGGCCCTGGAGCGTGATCTTCAGCAAGGCCGCCCGGGTTTTCCATCAACCGTACCCGGGCGAGGGCCTCGACGCCCTGCGGGTGGACGTCACCCCTGAGGTCGGTGCCCACATGGAGACGCTGGCATTCTACTTCCCGATCGTCGCACGCGATTCCACGGTGCTCCGGCTGCACTGGGGCACCACCGTGGTGCCAATCCGGATTCGCGCCCCCCTTCCCGATTGAAACCGAGGAACTCGATGTCGCAGAAACTCGATTGGATCATCCGACTGGTGGTCGTGGCCGCGCTGGCGATCATCGGCGTGATCCCCAAGGTCACCGGCGATCCGGCTACGGTGGCCAATTTCACTCGATGGGGCTATCCGGACGGTTTCTACCGGATCGTCGGCTTGGCCGAGGTCATCGCGGCGATCCTCCTTCTCATCCCGCGCACCGCGTTGATCGGCGCGGTCGGGGTGGTCGCCGTCATGCTCGGCGCGGTCGGGACGCACCTCAAAGCCGGCGAGTACGGGTTCGCGCCGATTCCCCTCGTCATCGGCGCCCTGGCAGCCTGGGCCGGATGGCAGCGGTGGCGACGCCGCCCATCGGCATAGGGCCCGACGGCCTCACTCGCGGTAGTGGAGGAGCTGGTTCAGGTGGGACAAGACTCCGAGAGGCAATGTGTGACGTCGACATCACACATTGCCTCCTTGGCTGGGCGCGACCCTCACTAATGGCTTGGCAGGCCACTCACCGAGCGCGGGGCGTCAGGGTGCCGGCCTCAGACCGGGACACCGGGCCTCAGAACGGGGTATAGGTCGGCGGGGTGACCCCGTTCATCCGGAGATACGGCACCGTCTGTCCGAGCGTCCAGGGGAAGTGATCGAGCACCTCCATCAGCGCCCGATAGCGCGGCAGCTTCTTGCCGAACTGGGTGATCTCCTGGGTCATCGCCGCGTCGCTGACGCCCTGGAGCATCTGGATGGTGTGATCCATCGCCGCGATCGCGTAGGCCCGAAGCCCGGCTTTGCTCTTGAGATAGGACTTGTCGGCCGGACCGAAGGCGGGAAGCTTGTCGGAACCGGTGATCGCGGTGTGCGCGATGTAGGCGTTACCGACCGCGGCGTGCTCGATCTGCTCGGCGAAGGTCCGAACCCCGGGGACCGGACGGAACCCCAACATCGAATCCGGCGCGGCGTCGAGGTACTTGAGGAGCGACGTCTTGTGAACCTCGGCCATCGCGATGAGCGCGGACTTCGGGATGAACTGCTGAGCCGCCGCGGGCGCCGCGGCGAGCGAGACCAGCGAAAGCGAAACGAGGAACCGGCGCGTAACCATGAATACCCCCGGGGTTGGTGAGATCGACTCGGCAAAGATAGCGCCGCCGTCGGGGCGACGGTCATCAGGGCACTCTCGCCGCCAACTCGATGAGAAAGTTCTCGACCAGCACCACCGGGATCGCCTGGGCGGTGGTCGAGGCGCCGACCCGCAACATCAAGAAGCGTCCGTCGGGGGGCCGCGACCAACTCGGGGTCGGTCAGGGATCCCAGGTCGACCCAGCTCGCCCCCACCCCGGAGGCGCCCTGGAGCCGGTGGGCGACCTCCAGCGCCAGCCGCGATTTCCCGATTCCGGGTGGCCCGGTCAGGCTGACGAGGCGGGACTCGGCGAACCGATCGACGACCGCGCCAACCTCGCGATGGCGGCCGATGAAGCTGTTCAGCGGCGTCGGCAGTGTCATTCGCCACCCACCCCCGCAGGGCGTATCCACCGGGCAGGAAGCCAGTATATCCGTTGATGAAGACGACGGGAAGCCGGGAGGACGAGCGCCGCGAGATCGTCGAGCGGCGAAGGCCGGGGCGGGCCGGACCGTCCCTGGCAGGTCTCGAAACGGGCGGTATGTTCTGCCGCGCGACGGTGTCCCTGCGCACTACAGCGCGACACCTCGGTGCCCTTCAGCGTTTTGGCCGAGAGGGCGGGCGATCACGATATCAAGCGGGTGTTCCTCTCGCCAGCTCCCGCAACCGACCCATCAGCCGCACCATCGCCCAGGTATCCCGCTCGCAGTAAGCCAGGAGATCGACGCGGAGCCGATCGCGCTCTTCGAGGGGAATCTTGTGGGCGACGAACAGGAGCCGGGCGATCTCGACGCTGGCCAGCAGGCCGTCCACGATGACCAGGTCGTTGTAGGTCAGATCGGGCACCAGCGGATTGAGCACGGACTTGATGCTGAAGCTCCCCTTGAAGCCGGGGTGGTAGACGTGGTCGCGGACCACCGGGAGGAGGTCGACGAGTTTGCCGAGCAGCTCGCCGAGCGGCGCGGCCAGGTCGGGGATCAACCGTTGCAGCTCGCCGATCCGGGTCTTCTCGTAGGCCGAATAGGTGGCGATCCGTTTGGCGCCGGCGGTGGCGGCGATCATCCGTTCCGCCAACTCTCGGCGGGGGTCGCCGGGGCCCTCGGCGAGCCAGCCCACGTGGGTGTGGCTGCCGTCGGACTGTTCCTCGTGGTAGCTGAACTGGGCGGTGGCGGCTCCCCAGGGGGCCAGGCCGTCCCAGACCGGGACGGCGCGGACGACGGTCTCGAAGTCGAGATAGCCGAGCGGCCCTTCGAACGGCTCGAGGGCGGCGGGGAGGCCGGGCTCGACGATGAGGCGATTCTCGCGGAGGGAGCGGAGCTGTCGCTGGGCGACGACCGGGAGCTTCTTGGTTGGCGGGATGTCCCAGATCGAGTGAACCCCTGTGCTCATGTAGTCGCAGGTGCGTTTGGGGCCGTTGTTGTAGAGGGTGCCGATGTGGTTCGGATCGTCGGGCCAGCAGCGGGCCTGGAAGACGCAGTCGCGGGGCTCGAAGCAGTGGAGGCCGATCGGGTGGTCCGGCGGGCCGCCGTCCAGCATCGCCGAGAGGTCGGCGACGAGGGCCGGCACTTTGGGGAGGAAGGCCTCGACGTCCGCGGTGGCGTCGGTCCTCGCGAGGAGGGGCGCGCCCGTCCCTGGGTGGCGGTAGTCCTTGTTGAGGTGGATCACGTCGATTCGGGTGACCGGGACGCCGGCCTGGCGGAGGACCCAGGTTTGGATGGCGGCGTCGGGGACGTGTTCTTCCTTGAAGGAGGTAGTTGATTTGGCCTCGATCAGGGTGTAGCCGGAGTCGGTTCGGAGGAGGATGTCGCCGGAGACGAAGACGCCGCCGGATTCGAAGGAGGCTTCGTAGATGACGGGTGCATGGGACGACATGGCGTGCTGGGTGGCTGCGATGCGGGCGGCGCGGTCTTGGTGGCTGGGGTTGATCAGGATGCCGCCGGGAAAGTGGGCGCGGGCGAGTTCGCCGACCAGGCGGCCTTGGTCGAAGCGGTCGAGGAGGACTTTGTCGGGTTGGAGTTCAGGGGCCGTTGGGTCGTGGACCTTCCACCAAAGGAGCTTCGGGCACTGGCAGCCGGCGACGAACTCGGATTTCGTTAGGCGCGTCATGAATCGCCGGCCATCCGGTGCTCGGCCATCTGGTTCGCCTCGATCATGCGTCCGCCCCTGACAGGCGTTCTGCGACACGGCTTTCGAGATCGGCCAGCCGGGCCAAGACCTCCTCGAACGTTAGCCGATCGGAGCCGTGGAACATCTCCGCCATCGCCTGATAGTCGCGGCGAATCACAGCGAGGTGTTCGTCAGGTGGGGCAAGTTTGAGCCGGCCACGCGCCGCCGCCGGGTAGTTCGCGGCTTTGGCCGGGTAGTAGCTCTCCTTTTCGGCCGCGACGATCGGAAGCAAGTCGATCCGTTCCATCGCTCGCGTGCCGATATCATGATCGATGAGCATCGCCAAGTCGGAATAGTGCCGAGATTTCCGGTCACCAATCTTGTCGGCGGCCCCACTGTTCAGGGCATGAACCAAGGTCACCTTTTCCCAGAACGTTCTTTCCCCAGCCAACACCCGCACCCGGGCGGCCGGGTCCGCCATGCGGTAGGACCCTGCGGACGCGGCGTACGGCCGAACCTCGTGATTCTCCCAGGGAGCGACCGGCATGAGCGCGCCGAACTCCAACCGCACGTTCGGCTGGACATAGGCCGATGCCGAGCGGTCCATACTCAGTCCAGCAGGGTAGTCGAAGATGATGCTGTCGCCCTGGGCCGTAGTCGCCACCCCGTATCCCCGAGCACTGACCTGAACGCCTCCTGGAGCAACACGATGCCATTGGCTGCACACCAGTCAATGACCAAAGCCTGAACTCTCTTAACGGCGGCCTTTCGCTTGGTGAGGGAAGGAGCCGCGGCCGGATCATCAACGGATAGCGTGTCGCGGGGAATTGTGAGATCAATATCTTCCGAGAAGCGACGGATCGCGTTCCATACTTTGCACAAGGACGTCCCGCCCTTGAACACCATGCCGTCGACCAAGGGCGGCTCGAAAAGGCGACGCAGGGTCCAACACACCCAGAAATCCTTCTCGATGAACTGAGCGAGAAGGGAGTGATCGGACCCAGCACGACGGAATACCGCGTCTCGATCACCCGCCGTCCCCCTCGCCAAATCATCCATTGTCTTCCCCTGCGATGCGATCGATGGCAGCCCGCATCCATTCCGGGGCTTGGTTTCTGATTTCCCGCAGCGACTGACGCTCCGACTCGGGCAAGTGCTCGCGAAGGCGAGCAATCGTCGTCGAATTGGTTCGACGTGGGCCCAGGTAGCGAAGCGCTTGAACCACGGCGCCCGCGGCCCGGCCGGCGCCAGCCAGCCGGCGCGGGGATCCGCGCTTGAGCTGAATAACGGTACTTCCAATCCGGCGGGTCCGGGGTGAGCCATCGGTCCAGTAAGTGAGCCGGCCCGGTACCTGGGTCGCTAGCCCGAATTCGTTCGCCGCTGCCGCCTCTGACACCTGAAGATGAGCGCCGGTGGCTCGGGCGAGGGCCTCGGCCACCCGGCTCGCGGAGGGGGGGACTTCTCCCACGAGAGGGTTGGACTCAGGAATCGCATAGACGCCTCGCCCCAGGCGGTTGATCGTCCCGCGCCGCACCAGGCGTGAGAGTGCTTGATCCACAGCGGACCGAGACGGCAAATAGCTCAACTCGGTCGGGGTAAAAACGTACCCACCACCTTTGTCATCGATAAACTCAAGTACAAGCTGCATAATGCTTTGCATAGAAAGAGCCTCGGTGTGTCAGAAAATATATATGTTTTTTCTGACATGTCAACTATCAGATTACTTATCGTGTTTAACGACAACATCTTACAAGGAGACCGAGCTGTGGACCGAGCTCAAGTGACTGGGACGCCGGCCTGGCGGAGGACCCAGGCTTGGATGGCGGCGTCGGGGACGTGTTCTTCCTTGAACGAGGTGGTGGATTTGGCCTCGATCAGGGTGTAGCCGGAGTCGGTGCGGAGGAGGATGTCGACGGAGGCGAAGACGCCGGCGGATTCGAAGGAGGCTTCGTAGATGACGGGGGCTTGGGACGACATGGCTTGCTGGGTGGCTGCGATGCGGGCGGTGCGGTCTTGGTGGCTGGCGTTGATCAGGATGCCACCGGGGAGGTGGGCGCGGGCCAGTTCGCCGACCAGGCGGCCTTGGTCGAAACGGTCGAGGAGGACTTTGTCGGGTTGGAGTGCCGGGGCCGTTGGCTCGTGGACCTTCCACCAGAGGAGCCTTGGGCACTAGCAACCGGCGACGAATTCAGACTTCGTCAGGTGGGGCATTAACCGCCTGCCGGGTGGCGCTCGAGCATCTCCGTCTCCTGCAGATTTCACTGGTGAGGCAACGCTCCGACAAAGCTACCCGCCGTGGCGTTCCAACAGGTCCTGGATCGTGGCCATGTCAAAGGCGACGTCCCAGCGCCACACCCCGAAGCCGCCTCTTGCGTTGACTCCTCGGATCCAGAGATCAAGCGCGTCGCGTTTGGCGGTGTTCTGTGGAGAATCCTGGCCCTTGATCTCGAGCACCAGCATCCGGCCGTTCTTCAACCGAACGAGAAAATCCGGGACGAAACGCCGTCGGGACCCGCCCCAGATGTAGTGAACTTGCAGGCCAAGCCGCTCGTTCTTGGCGTACGACTGAACCAGCGGACTTCCTTCGAATAGGTTGGCCGCGTGAGCTTCCCAGGCGCTGTCAACAATCAGGTGGCTGATCTGCGATTTATGGGTCGGCTGGGTCCGCCGGGTTGTGTACCAGGTCCGCATCTCCGCCGTCGATCCGATCGGGTGCTCCTCGTCGAACACCAGCTCGATCCGCTCGGCGTTCTGCTCGACCACGTGGCGGAGCAGGTGCTGGACGATCCCGTCGACATTGAGCATCAGCAGGATCCGCCGCCGAAGCGGCTCCTGATGGAATTTCGACGGGATCACCAGGCGATCGGACTCCAGAAACTGCTCAACTAGACGGACCAGCTGTATGGCGAGGTATTCGCTGTTCCCCTTGAACCGGCCCCGCATTTCCACGAACGCGGCGCGCGACGCCTTGAACACCAGGCGCTGCATCCGGAACTCCTCCGGCAGCTTCTCCAGATCGATGGCCGAGATCTGGTCCCAGTGCGCGGCACCGCCGATGGCTGGGGCCACGTCGGCTCGAAGTGGCGTGGTCGCCGGATCGATTCGGAGCGGCTCGACCTTGGCCCAGTCCATTGTCAAGGCAGGGCGGGTGACCGTATCGACTCGCAGGACGTTTGGCCAACGAATCTCCAGCTCGTTCGCTTCCGGCGCCACATCGATCTGGGTGCTCGGCTTGGGTGGCGGCGGCACCTCGTCCTCGTCGCCGGCGTCGCCGACGTTGAGGAATACTGACAACGGCACCCCGAACACGTTGACGTATTCGGGCAGGAACCGGTCCTCACCGTCCACTTTCTCAGTATCGTAGCTGACCCGCCGAAGCCCCCGGCCGATCACCTGCTCGCAGAGCAGCTGCGAGGTGAACGCCCGAAGCCCCATGATGTGGGTGACGTTCTTGGCGTCCCAGCCTTCCGAGAGCATTGCCACCGACACAACGTTCTGGAGGTCTTGCCCCGCCCGCCCACGTTTCCCGACCGTGTCCACCAGTTCGCGCAGCAACTCTTCCTTCTTCATCGCCTCAAGCGGCGCCTTTCGGTCAGCCGGCAGCGAGGCCGCTGCAACGATCTCCTGGAGGCGGGCCTCGTAGTCCTTGTCCGTTCCCGCGGTTTCGCCGATCTCGGCCTTGTCGAGCACCCGGGAATCGACCCGCAGGGTTCGCTCGGGGTTCTTGAGCTCCGGCCATGGCGAATTGCCGGCGTTGAAGTAGTGCTCCACCCGCGCCGCGGTCTCAGTCCGATTGCACACGGTGAGCATCACCGGTGGCGAGGGATGGCCGGCTTCGGCCCATGTCTGTTTGGCGGCCCGCCAGTCGGCGCCCAACAGGGTGTAGGCCTGTTGGACCAATGCCGGGAGCGCCTCGTGGGGCTCGGCCCCCTTCCGGTTGAGATCCTGCGCCACCTGTGGTTCGCGGTACAAGTGGTAGAGCTTAGGGCGAAGTGTCCGGGCGTCGGGAATGACGCCGTCCCGCACCACCACCCGCGGCGTCTTCACCAACCCCGCCTCGATCGCGTCGTTCAAACCGAAGTCCGACACGATCCACCCGAACAGGCCTTGCTCGGTGTTGGTCTTGCCGGTTGGCGCGAAGGGCGTGGCCGAGAGATCGAAGCACCGGTTGATTCTCAGCTGGCCGTGGATTCGATCCAGGCCCTCGATCCACCGGGTCGCCTCCTCGAGATCGATACCCTGCGCCGCGGCGTCCTTCTTCGAGATCTTTGCTTCGGCCGGAAGCCGGTAGGCGTGATGAGCCTCGTCGTTGATGACGAGCAGGTCCTTCGATCGAGCCAGTTTCCCAAGCACACGGGCCACGAAGGCCCGGTCGCTTTCGGCGCCCTTCTTGACCACCGATCGGCTCGGCTCCTTGAGCGGCATTAGGGTGTGCCAGTTCTCGATCAACATCTCCGTCTGGTTGAGTTTCTGGCGGAGGGCCTCGGACGGACAGAGCCCAAACTCGTCGTAGACGTTGGCGGGGTGCCCCGGGAGCAGGACCTGGAGCCGGTCCCGAACCGTGAGGCCCGGCGCGACCACGAACACCGCTCGGCTGAAGTCGCCGGTGCGTCGGGGGTAGGTCACAGCGTTGGCAACCTGCCAGGTGATGATCATGGCCATTAGCGTGGTCTTGCCGGTGCCAGTGGCCATCTTGCTGCAGATCCGTTCCCACGGCCCGCCGTCGCGGGGGAGGTGAATACCTTGGCGGAACTCGTCCGGGGCCTCGACCCACCAGATCAGGGTCTCGATGGCTTCCAGTTGGCAGAAGTAGAACGGATGTTGCCGGGCCAATTGGTCATGCCAGTGGGTCAGCAGCGACCGGGTGACCGTGGTGATGCCGGGTCGGTCGGCGGCCCGCCACGCGGTGACGCGTTCCCGAATCCGGTTGACCAGATCGAGGGTGACGTGCCGGCGAGTAAAGCTCACCGTGTCGAGGACCTCGTAGCCGGCCGGCCGCCGCCCATCGGTCAGGACCAGCCGGTCCCGGTCGTTCCGCCAATGGCGCACCGGTTCGGCCCAAGGCGAGTTGATGATCAGCGACTTGGGCGTCACGGAAACGGAATCACCTTGAGCGACTCGATCCCTCGATCATCGACGATCTTGACTGCCACCTTGTCGTGGCCGCCCTTGTCGAACGGGAGGCTCACGGTGCCGTGCAGTCGAGTCAGCAGTCCCTCATCCAGTTCGGCCTTGATGTCCTTCCGGAGTTTGTACCAGCCGTCCTTGGCCCCGGCCATCGGGAAGAAGATCTGGCGGGGGAAGAGCGATCGGTCGTCGTAATCGGTGTCGAGCGACCAGGCAGCGATCTTTCCCTTGCCGCCGGAGACCAGCTCGCCTTTGGCGGTGTCGAAGTAATCGAATCCGTTCACCTCGACCTCGTACCGCCCGTCCTTGCGCTGCCTGAGCTCCACGTCGGGCTGGCCCATCATCCAGAACGACTGATTGCTCGACCGGGCCTTCTTGAGATCCTCGGTCAAGAGATCGGTGTTCATCTGGACCTTGAGGGCGGTGATGCCCTTGGTGGCGTCGATGTCCTTGGCAGCCTCGGGATCGAAGGCAAAGGCGCAGAACGCGATCATTTTGGGCCGGGGGAAGAGTTCCCCCGCTTCCCGCATCGCCAATTCGACCTGTCGCTGCTCGAGCGCGGCGTGCTCGGGGCCGAAGCTCACAACCACCCGATCTCCGGAGTCGGTCAGCGTGCCGCTGCAGTGGAGGTGCGGCATCCCGGGCAGTGTTTCCAACTCGGCGAACCGGAGCATCTGGCCGCCTTTGCCCCGAATCCCGGTCTTGAGGAGTTCATCTCGCCAGCCGTGTTGGCGGGCCGACTCTCCCGAGCGGGCGATAGCTGCATCGGCGTCGCGGGGCTGCTCGGCTTCGTCCAGCGTCAGCACTGATGGGAACGGGACCGCCTCGACCGTAAAGGGGCCGGTGACACGTAACTTATTCCGCGCCACCTGCGGTTGGTCGTAGAGAGTCTCCGGCTCGGCATGCGCCGCGATCGAAGCGTCGATCTGCCGCCGCATCGCTTGCCGGGCTGCGTGGAATGCGTCGAACGCGGACCGAGCATTGGCGGGCCAGGTCTCTGGGAAGCCGAACGGCACTTCCCATTCGTCGAGCGCGACGCCCTTGCCTAGGTGGACCGTCTCACCTTTGCGGACCCCCTCTGTGACCTCAAACCCCTGCTTGGGCGGGCTTTGGGTCAGCACAGCGTTTAAGTCGGCGCGCGCGGCGTCGATGGCCGGGTGCATCCGCTCCCAGATCTCGTTGATCTCCGGGTTGCTGGCGATGGATTTGAGAGTGACGTGAGGAACGGACCTGTAGACGAAGCCGCTTTTTAGCCCCTCGTGGGGGTGCTTCAAGTGGAAATAGTCGTAGCTCGCCGTCATTAGCCGTTGCTTGGCGAGGGTCAGGGCAACCCGCGACGTATCGCACGTGATCCAGCGCCGGCCCCATTTCTCAGCGGCGACCGCCGTTGTGCCCGAACCGCATGTGGGGTCAAGAACCAGGTCCCCTGGATCCGTTGTCATTAGCATACATCGTTCGACAACTTTGGGACTGGTTTCGACAACGTAACGCTTGTCCGAGGTGAACCCAGCTGTAACAGTATCGGCCCAGTTGTTGGTGATCGGAAAAGTTGGAAAGTCCTTAATGAAGCGAACGTAGTAGAGGCCGCCTGCATCCGTAGGCTCAAGCCTTGCAGCCCGAAAGAGCCTCTCCATTCCCGACTCATTCGTTTTCCACCGCCCTTTGATGCTTGGCAAGTGGTCTCGCCCCTGCACGGTCACCGGGAACCAGCATGCGGCACCTTCGCCCTTTTCCCGGCCCTCGCTTTGGCTGGTCAGATTGTCAATGCGATAGACGTTCGCCGAATCTGGCAGCCGGGCAAGATCGGCTCTTTCCTCGGCGTTCATCGCACGGCGGCTGCCTTCAGCTAGTTGAAGTCGCGAGTAGGCGGTGCCACCTTCCCCGCCTACTTCTTTGTCCTTGAATACTGGTCGGTAGGTGGTGCGCGCTTTGTCCTTCCCGTACCACAGGAGGTAGTCGGTTGTCGTCGGGAGAAAGAGGTTTGTAGCGCCTGTTGTCTTTGCAAAGGTCACCTGGGATACAAAGTTCGATTCTCCGAAAACCTCGTCGAGCAGTTCCCGAACGTGGTGGAGGTTGTCGTCGGAAATCTGAACGAACACGCTCCCCCGCTCGCTGAGCAGCTCACGAGTTAGGAGTAGGCGGTCCCTCAAGTATGTCAAATACGAATGAATGCCAAGTTCCCAGGTGTCCCTGAAGGCCTTGATTGTTTCGGGCTCCTGGGTGAGATCCTCGTCCTTCCCATCCCTCACCTCTCGATTGTTAACAAACGGCTGAAAATTTGACCCATACTTGATCCCGTACGGCGGATCGATGTAGATCATCTGCACCTGCCCCGCCAGCCCCTCCTTCACCAACAGCGAGTTCATCACCAACAGCGAATCCCCGCTGATCAAACGGTTAGCCCACCCTCGATCGTGCTTGTAGAACTCGATGGCCTCCCGGTACGGCAGCGGTGCCTCGAACCACGCTTGGAAGATGTCGCCCTGAATCGCCTTGGCCCCGCCCTTCTTGGTCATCCGAGTCCGGATGGCGTTCAGCATCGTGGCCGGGTCGATCCGCTCGTGGACGTGGAGCGACACGGTGTCGACCTCGAATGAGGTCCGCTCGGCCTTGCCGGTCCACGCGAGGTATGGGCCGGCCATGTGCTTGAGAGATTCGAGCGTATCCCGCATGGCCCCCTCGTCCCCAGACGCCAGCGCCGCGTCGATGTAGTTCTCGATCTGGGCCCGAGTGACGTCGAACTGCAGCGAAGGGTCGAGATGGGGATCGTACTTCCATCGTTTTTTCCCGGCGTCGGGATCGGTGTCGGGCCCCACCATCCCGACCTCCGGATTGTTTACTCGCCGCTCGTCGTGGCGGTACGCGATCAGGTTGGGACTCTCCATTTTGGGCGTCCCACCGCGCTTACCGGTTTTGGCCTTGGGCGTTCGGGCGGGCGCCGGCCCCTGGTGCGGCTCAGCCTCGAGCACGAGGTCGTCGCCCGCGGCCGCGGGCGCGGCGAGCCGGACCGACCCTCCCCGACCCCGGCCCGACACCAGCCGGCCTTCGGCCAGAAGTTGGTCGCGGACTCTCTCATAGTCCGCCTTGGTCACCTTGGGGCCTGGAG
Source organism: Gemmatimonadales bacterium (assembly GCA_046160105.1). Classification (GTDB taxonomy): domain Bacteria; phylum Gemmatimonadota; class Gemmatimonadetes; order Gemmatimonadales; family GWC2-71-9; genus SHZU01. Next base: position 45,744 of record JBJXGT010000028.1, read on the forward strand.
CCTCGGCGAGTAGTTCAAGCAGCCGAGCGTTGCCGACTGGACTGCCGTCGGCAGGGATCAGGCTGAGCAGACGGTCGCGCACCCGCGAATCGTCAGCTATCATCGGGCCTCGAAGAGCGAAGGTGGTCTACCGAACACGCGAGGCACAGAATGTCTTTCCCCATTCGTTTGGGTCAGAACGACCATTTCTCCCGCCGCATCATGCCGAGCAAATTGATGCAGGAAACGCCGAGGCTACGACAGACGTCGGGGATGTAGTAACTCTGCTTCGGCCGATGTTTCTCAGCAACGGACGTCTCTTGCGATACGACGATTCCGCCCGTGCTCTTCGCGAGCGCAATTACATAGGCATCCGCGGAGTCGTGCAGACCCTTGGGGTCCATCAACGCGGGATACGCGGATTGGATTGCAGCGGCCGCGAGTTGAACATCCGCCGACAGGCTAACAAACACCCTCTTGTTCTTGGTGGTCCACGTCCTGAGATCCGGCGTACCGACCGCTTGCAGCTCTTCACGCACCAGGTCGACGGCCCGGCACTCTCCCTGGTCGATAAGCCCCTCAATACGATGCTCCAAACCCACGAAGAGGTCGAGAGGGTAGTGGCGCGCCTGCCAGTCCATGAAGAAGCTGGTGTCGAGCGAGTACACGGCGCGTCAGCTCTCCGAGTCCGTGCCGGCGGGGCTCGCGGCGCGTTCGAGCAGTTCGGAACGGAGTCCCTCGAAATGATCAAAGCGCAGGTCGAGATACCGCGACGCCTGGACGGCCGTGATGCGGTTTGCGTCCATCGCCTCGACCACCAATTGGGAGAGAGGTCTGCCGGCTCGGCCGAGCGCCTTCTCGATCGGCGAGGCAAACCCACCAGAGCGCGGGGTGAGTGACTGGACGTATTTCGTCCACCCACGTCGCCAACGTTCGTACCCCGCCCAGGTGAAGTGACCTTCGGCTCGCAGGCGGGTCGCCAAAGCGAGCGGCGTCACCTTGAACCGGCGCGCCAACAAACGGACCTGATCCAGGGTCCACGCGTCCCGGGCAACCGACCACTGGCCGAACATAAGCGTGAGCGTCTCCCCTGGGATGATAAGGGCGCTCGCCGCCTCTTCGGCGAAGCGCTCGAGCTGGGCCCAGTGTGACGCCGTTCGCGTTTCGTGGAGCGCCGGTCGCTCTTCGTGGGCCACGGCAAGCGCCAAGTGGATCAGCTCATGCGCCAACGTATAGACGCGTGCCCCTGGCGCGCTCTCTCTGCTGTTAACCCCGATTGCTGGCGTGGGGAACACGAACAATGATACGCCGCGTACTTCGGAGAGCGGCACCTTGGGGAACTGGAAGACCAGCGCCCCGACCGATTCTACCGCGTCTCGCCATCGGGACCATGCCTGCCATTCGTCCTTCCAAGCAAGTTGTTCTTCAATCGACACACCGAGTGCCGCCCGGAGCCGCGCGCCTACCGCGTTGGGGTCTTCAGTTAGATGGGCGGTGAGTTGGAAGGAGGGCAGCGAGTTCCCCAACTCCTCGGCAAGCTCGGTGGCGGTCTCCCGTCGATACAACATGGTGCGAAGTGCGAGGCGTAGTTCGGGTGATTCAATGCCAGGCCTCACCCCGGGGAGCCGTCGATACTCCGCGGCGAGTGGAGGCAGCTCAGGCGGTTGCGGCAAGAAGAACAGTCCAAAGGGGCGATGGTACACCTTAGCAAGCGCCGCGACCTGGCGGACGGTCGGCTGTCTCTCCCCGCGTTCCCATGCCAGGACGCGGTCAGTTTTGACGGAGAGCCGCTTGGCGACCGGCTCGGGTTCGAAACCACTTTGCTCGCGCGCCCAGGCGAGAAGTGCGGGGTTGACAAGGGCAAGGGTTGAGGCCGCCATACCCTAACTATACGCCGCGTTGGCGCGTGGCCATAGATCCATCCGACACGAAAGCCAGCCGCGCTGAGAGCTGGTTGGTGGTTGCTTGAACGAGGGTGACGGGTGTGGGGTACATTCTCGCGGCGTGCTCCTTCATCCGCCTCGGCCCAGAGGTCACCGTGAACACCCGCCGCCAGTTCCTAATCCAAGCGCCCCTCGGCCTCCTCACCGTCGCCGCCGGGTGCCGCCCCGACCAGAAGCCCCCCACCCCACCCCAGACCAGCGGCCCCCCAGGCGCCCCACCCACCTTCGGCGCCCTCCCACTCGCCGGCCCCGAAGTCTCGCCCGCGACCTTCGCCGAGGCCGAGAAGCTCATGCAGGTGACCATGACCGACACCGAGCGAAAGCAGGCCGCCGCCAGCTGGCGCCGCTCGATGGCCGCCATGCTCGAGCGCCGCACCGGCCCCCGCCGGGTCACCCTCGCCCCGGAAACGGCACCAGCCTCAGCCTGGAGTCCCCGGCAATTCGACCGCAACCCCGCCCCGACCCGCGATCGGTTCGTGGCAACCAAATCCGACCCCGGCCCGCTCCCAACGACCGACGACGCCATCGCCTTCGCCCCGGTAACCCAGCTCTCCCGCTGGATCGCGTCCCGCCAGGTCAGCGCCGAGCGGCTGACCCGGATCTACCTCGACCGGATCGATCGCTTCGACCCCAAGCTCCGCTGCGTGATCACCCTGATGCGCGACGCGGCGCTGGCCCGGGCCAAGCAGGCCGACCAGGAGATCGCCGCCGGCAACTACCGCGGCGCGCTCCACGGGATTCCCTGGGGCGCCAAGGATCTGGTCGACACGGCCGGCGTGGCCACCACCTACGGCGCTGAGCCGTTTCGGAATCGGGTGCCGACCGCGAACGCCACCGTGGTGCAACGGCTCGAGGACGCCGGGGCGATCCTGATCGCCAAGCTGAGCCTCGGGGCGCTGGCCCTGAACGACATCTGGTTCGGCGGGCAGACCATGAATCCGTGGCTGCTGGAGGAAGGCGCCTCGGGCTCGAGCGCCGGGCCGGGCGCCGCGACCGCCGCCGCGCTGGTGGGCTTCTCGCTCGGCAGCGAGACCGGCGGGAGCATCATCTCGCCGGCGATGCGCTGCGGGGTGGCCGGGCTCCGGCCGACCTTCGGGCGGGTGCCGCGGACCGGGGGGATGACGCTGTGCTGGTCGCTCGACAAGCTCGGGCCGATGACCCGCTCAGTAGAAGACGCGATGCTGGTGCTGAAGGCCATCACCGGGCCCGACGCCGGTGACCCGGGCAGTGTGCCGTGTGTGCTCGACTACGATGCGGGGCAGCCGGTGAGCGGGCTCAGGGTGGGTTATGTCCCGGCCTGGATGCAGGCCAGCCCGGCCACCGACGTGGACCGGGCCGCTCTCGAGGCGCTCGGCACGCTCGGGCTGACCCGCAAAGAGGTGGCGATTCCCGATTGGCCGTATGGGGCGCTCAACGTGGTGCTGTTCGCCGAGGCGGCGGCGGCGTTCGAGGAGCTGACCCTGAGCGGGCAGGACGATCAGCTCAAGGCGCAGGTGCCGGACGCGTGGCCCAACCTGTTTCGGATGGTGCGGTTCCTGTCGGCGGTGGATTTCGTCCAGGCGGATCGGTTCCGGCGGATGGTGGCGGTCGAGATGGCGCGGGTGTTCTCGGAGGTGGATCTGCTGCTGGTGCCGTCGCTCCGGGACGAGGCGCTGACGATCTTCAATTTCACCGGGCATCCGTCGGTCACGCTCCGGGCGGGGTTCGTGGAGGTGGCTCAGGCGCGGAGCGATTGGGCGCCGGATCCGGCCAATCCGTTGCCCCGGTTTTCACCGCCGCGGCGGGTGCCGCATGGGGTGACGTTGATCGGGCGGCTGTTCGACGAGGGGACGATCGGGCGGGTGGCGGTGGCGTTGGAGCGGGCGTTGGGGGTGAGCGGGGAGCGGCCTGGCGGGTTCTAGTCGTGGCCGTTCAGGCCGCCTCTTTGCCCCGTTCGTGGAACCGCCGGACTTTGATGAAGCGAGTTCGTTTCTCGACCTGAGCCAAGTCGTAGGCGAGCTGCAAGCGAAGCCACGTCTCGGCCCGGCTGCCGAACGCCTTCGCGAGCCGGACCGCCATCTCCGGGCTTACCCCCGCCTTGCCATTCACCACGTTGTTGAGGGCCTGGCGGGTAACGCCTAACCCCCGGGCCGCGTCCGTGACGGTGAGGCCGAGCGGCTCAAGGCAGGCTCGGCGGATAACGGATCCGGGATGGACGGGGCTCTTCATCGGCGCGGCCTCTCCGTTCAGTGGTAATCGATCAGGTCGACGGCGACCACGTCCAGCCCTGCCATCCGAAACACGATCCGCCATTTCGCCTTCACCGTCACCGCCCATTCCCCGGCCCAGTCACCCTTGAGGGCGTGGAGCCGATAGCCGGGCAGGTCGAGGTCCGACGGGTGCTCGGCCTGATCCAGAAGCGATAGTCCCGCACGGCCGGGACCAGGTCCGCCCGAATGAATCGGGATTCGTCTCGCTCGTACAGCCGCTTCAGGCCCCGGTTCTTGAACCGTCGAATCAACGGGTCCCCCCAAGGTAGGGTGACAAGCGTTGCTTGTCAATCGTCGTCGCCGATCCCCGGTAGCAGACCGGCACATTACCCCCCGAGTGAAGGTAGGATGCGGAGTTTTCCCGCGATAACCGAGAGAACGCGAGCTGGGGCGAAATACTGCGTGACAGCCTGGCGCTGGTCGTCGCCAGCGGCGGTCATGATTCGGTGCAGATCCAGGGGAACTAGCGGGGAATCAACTCGAGGCCCAGACCCCCCGCATTGGTGCGGACCCGTTCGTCGAACGAGATCATGGCGAGCTGCCCAACCGCGTCGAGCAACCCGGCGGCCGTCGCGAGGTGAATGGCATCGAGCGTCCGCACCGGTTCCACCGGGAACCGGGCCCGCGCGCGAGCCAGCACCCGGTCGGTGATCCGATGGACATCCCAGTTGGATTCGGCCACGTCGAGCAGCCGGAGAGCGGCCAGTTCGGCGGTCCCGTCGATCCGCCCCTGACGGCGGGCTCGGGACAAACCCCGGGCGCACTCGACCGCCGTCAGCGCCGACGTGATCACCCGCTCGGCGCTGGCCAACTCGGCGCGGACGAGATCGGCGGTCGGCTCCCCGAGGAGCCAGGCCAGGACACCACTGGACTCCGCGTAGACGATCACGTTTCGCCGCGGTCCTCGGCGAGGAGGTCCCGAGCGGTACCCAGTGGCGACGTGATCGGCGAAGCGGGATACGGGTCGGGCGTGGGTTCCGCCAGCCGGAGCGTTCCGTCGGCGGCAAGGCGACCCAGGGCGCGCCGAACGGGCGACGTCTCGCGGGTGGCGAGGTCGGGACGGCGCAACTCGGCGACGACCCGGCCCCGATCCGTCACCAGCACCGATTCTCCGGACTGAACGTCCCGAAGGATCCGACTCAACTGGGCTTTCAGCTCTCGAACGCCGACCGTGCGCATGCCATAATGTAGTCACCTGAGACCACATCGACAATCGGTCAGGCCGCAACCGCTGTCGAAAGCGCCATCAGCTCGATCGGTTCCCCGTCCACCGATCGGGGTTCGTGGAGGTGGCTTCGGCGCGGAGCGATTGGGCGCCGGATCCGGCCAATCCGCTGCCCCGGTTTTCACCGCCGCGGCGGGTGCCGCATGGGGTGACGTTGATCGGGCGGCTGTTCGACGCGGGGACGAGCGGGCGGGTGGGGGTGGCGCTGGAGCGAGCGTTGGGGGTGAGTGGGGAGCGGCCGGGCGGGTTTTAGTCGTGGCCGCGCCAGGGGCTTCGACGCAGGCCAACGACCCGAATCGGGCCTAAATGGGTCCGGGGGCGGGTGGGTCGGCCGGACGGACCGCGATCAGGTCGCGATCGGTGACCGACCGGAGTTGATCGAGCGACACGGTGACGAGGGCTTGGGTTGCCCCCGAGGCCCTGACGAACTCGACGTCGAAGGATGTCGGGGAATGAACGTGAACGATGGCCCCGAGATCACCCGCCTTCAGCCCGACCTCGGGGAGGTCTCGGGCTAAAACGACCGTTTCCAACTCGGCGTACGTCATTCAGCCACCTCCGGAATTACCGTGAGCAGGCGCGGATACGCGCCATACCCATCGACCTGCCAAATCACCGTGACCCGCAGGCTGATGCCAGCAGGCCCCGGAAGGATAGCACCCACCTCGTACCGTTGTCCAAAGGGCGAACGTCGCCCCAGACGAGCCTCGCCTTTTGCTGTGGCCAAGAGATCGGCGTAGAGTCGCGTCCAGTCTCCCCGTGAATAGCCACCAACCCGGAAGAAGACCGCCTTGAGCCGGCCGACCGGATGAACCGGCGAGAGCAGGTAGTCGCGGACCTTCCGGGGATCGATATAGGCGCGTTCGTAGTTCGGGATTCGCATAGACGTCCGACAGCCTGGTTCCGCGGATGGCCTGAGCTTCCGAAGCTACGACCTGGGTTTGGTTTGAAATAACCAATCGTACGCAAAGAGGACCAATTCTCTTCGACTAGATTGCGGGCTCCGCGACTACACAGTCATCGTCTCGGCGAAGGCGTTCGAGCTCGGCACGAAGCGGCGCCCAATAGGCCCGATCCACAATTTGGCGCTTTCCGCCCAGCGGCGGGCCGGGGACATCCGATACCACTCGGCCCATTCCAGACCGGCCACGTCCTCGATGGCGATGCGGTGTTTCGCCTGGTCCGATGTCATGTCGGAATAAAGTGACCGGCCGGTCGGCGCGAGTTCTCTCGGTCACTCGATTTAGACCCTCATCGGCCCGCCAATCGCTTCACGAGGTCGGGTAGCGACACCGCGGTCACCCCATCCCCCATCGGCCAGCTCGCCTCGCCACCATGGACCACGAACGCCGCGCGGGGCTCGAGGTCAGCGCACGCGATCCGGAAACCCTTCGATACCACGGGCGCCGTGGAGCGCTTGATCTCGACGACCGCCTCCACCCGGCCTCCGCGTTCGATCACCAGATCCGCCTCGGCCCCTTTCTCGGTCCGGAAGTAGAGCGGAATGCGGTCGGGCCCGGCGGCGGCGATCAGTTGCTCGATCACGAAGCCTTCCCAGCTCGCGCCGGCCACCGGATGCGAGAGGACGTCATCGAGTGCCTCGAGCCCCAGCAGGGCGTGCAGCACCCCACTGTCACGGACGTAGACCTTGGGCGCGCGCACCAGGCGTTTGCCGATGTTCCCGCTCCAGGGCGGCAGCCGCCGGACCAGGAGCAGGTCCGCCAGCAGATCGACGTACCGCCCCGCCGCCGGCGCCGAGACCTCGAGGCTCGCGGCCAGCCGCGCCTTGTTGAGCGGGGTACCGTGAGCGTGCGCGAGCATCCGCCAAAGCCGGCCCACCAAGTCGGTCGATAGGCGCGGGGCAAACATCGGCACGTCGCGCTCGAGGTAGCTTCGGATGAAGTCCAGCCGCCAGGCCAGACTGTCGGCGCCGCTCCTGGCCAGCAGGCTCTCCGGAAAACCTCCCCGCACCCAGAGCCGTTCGACGCCCGGGCCCCGAGGACCGAGCTCCCGCGCGAGGACCGGTGTCAGCTCGAGATAGGCGACCCGTCCCGCCAGCGACTCGCCGGCCTGTCGCTGGAGATCGAGCGAGGCGGAGCCGAGGAGCAGGAAATGCCCCGCCTTCTCGCCAGCGGCGCGGCGGTCGTCGATGATGCCGCGGAGCCGCTCGAACAGGCCAGGCAGCCGGTGGATCTCGTCGAGAATGACGAGCTTGCCGGCCTGGGCGCGAAGGTATCCGTCGGCGTCGTCGAGGCGGCGCCGGTCGGCCTCACGTTCGAGGTCGAGGTAGAGCGCCCGGTCACCCCGCTCCCGGGCCAGCGCGCGGGCCAGCGTCGTCTTCCCTACCTGGCGAGGGCCGAGGAGGACGACGGCAGGCATGGCCCGCAGGCGGTCGCGGAGCGGTCCGAGGAGAAGGCGCTCAATCATGCTCGTAATTATAACGTCAGGTGTTCGTTTTACGCCACTGTTTGGTGGATTGGTCAACCGGCGAGCCCGTGCTACCGATCATGGGCGCTGGGGTATCTTACGTGATGCCCGCACCACCGGAACGTCTCGCTTTCTTTGACTGTGACTGGTGAGGTGACCGTGCTCATCCGAACCGCGGTACTGCTGCTGGTCGCGACCCTTGCGCCATCGTCCGGGTCGGCGCAGGTCGTCGGATCGCGCTCCGATCTGGCGATCACCCGCGCGACCGTGGTGGACGTCGTCACCGGAGATCGCCGCCCGAACCAAACCATCCTCATCGCCGGCAACCGGATTCGCGCGATCGGTCCCACCGGCACCGTCGCGGTCCCGCCCCGAATGCGGGTCCTCGACGCCGCCGGCAAGTTCGTGATTCCCGGGTTATGGGACATGCATGTCCACCCCGTCCGCCACGACCTCGACTTCCCGATGGAGATCGCCAACGGGGTCACTGGCGTCCGGGACATGGGTGGCTCCACCCAGTATCCCCCGCCCGGCAACTGGGGCATTCAGTTCGACTCGCTCCGCGCCTGGCGCTCGGCGATTCGATCGGGGGCGATGGTCGGGCCTCGGATCATAGCCGGCGGCGTGGCGCTGGATGGGCCCAAGCCGTACTGGCCCCAGACGTTGGCCCTCCAGACTCCCGCTGAGGCGCGACGCGTGGTCGACTCGCTCCGAGCCGCCGGGGTCGACTTCATCAAGGTCTACGGCCTCTTGCCCAAGGACATTCTCCAGGCCATCGCCGAGCGGGCCCGGGCCACCGGGATCCCGTTCGCGGGGCACCTCTCGTCGTCGGTCACCCTCGAGGAGGCGGCCGCCCTCGGCCAGCGGAGCGTCGAGCACGCCAACGCGTTCGATGCGTCGTCCTTCGACCCGGCGGTAAGCGCGGCTCGTCGCCCGATGAAGGAGTTGCTCGCGACCTTTGACTCGACTCGCCTCGACCAAGCGACGAAGGCCCTGGCAAGCACCCAGATGTGGAGTGATCCGACCTTGGTCGCCTTGCGATCACTCACCCTGCCACTGGACTCGGTCGGCAGCGATACCGCCCGCCTGGCCGCCTACACTCCGCCCCGGATCCGAAAAGTCTGGAGCGACCGCCTCGCGGGTATGGTCCAGGCCGAAACCGCGCCCGATTGGGCCCATCGCCTGCGGCTGTGGGAGCACGCCGTCCGCGCCGCCGGTCGGTCCGGGGTCAAGTTGCTGGTCGGGTCCGACGCCTGGAATCCGTATGTCATGCCCGGGTTCGGGCTCCACCGGGAGATGGAGCTGCTGGCGCTTCAGGGAATCTCGCCCCTCACCGTGCTGCGCTCGGCAACACTCGGCGCCACGGAATACCTTGGGCTCACCGACTCGCTCGGCACGGTTGCTCCCGGCAAGCTCGCCGATCTGGTCCTGCTGGATGCCGACCCCCTCCGAGAGATCACCAACGTTCGCCGGGTCCACGCCGTCATCGCCGACGGCCGGCTCTTGGTCCGCCGGGACCTCGATACCCTGCTCGCCCGAGCCCGCGCCTCGGCCGGGCGGTAGGCAGCACCGCTCGACGCTGCTCGCCACGACAGGCTCCCGCTGAGACTAGTATTCGGGATGGCGAGTTCCATCCATCGAGCCCTGGCTCCCCTTGGGTTGGCGATCCTCGGCGCCCTCCCCGTTCTAGCGCAGCCCACCGCCCCTCAGCGCGCTTTCGATCGGGTGCTCCTGCTCGAGGCCGACAGCGCCACCTCCGCCGGGGTGAGCCTCGGCGATATCGATCGCGACGGGGACCTCGATATCGTCTTGGCCAAGGGTCGCCACTGGCCGTTGCAGGACATGGTGCTCCGCAACGACGGTCGGGGGAGCTTCACGGCCGCACCGCTGCGGGGAGACGCCGATCGCACCTACTCCGCCGCGCTCGCCGACCTCGACGGCGACGGCGACCTCGACATCGTCTCGAGCAACGACCGGCCCAACGACAAGCTGGTCTACCTCAACGATGGCACCGGGCACTTCCGGGTCGCCAGCACCTTCGGCGCTCCGGAATGGTCCACCCGATACGTGACCGTGGCCGAGCTCAACGGCGATTCGCGCCCCGACTTGATCGTGGCGAACCGCGGCGGACGTGCCAGTACGCCGAGTTTTGTCTGTCTCAACGACGGCGCTGGGGCGTTCCCTACCTGTCAGCCAATCGCGACCCAGTCGGCCACCATCATCGTCGCGGCCGATCTCGACCGGGACGGCGCGGTCGACCTGTTCGTGCCCCATCGCGACGGGGGGCGGAACCTCATTTTTTGGAACGAGGGCAAGGGCGCCTTCGATGCTCCGCCCACGGTCGTCGGCCCGGACCGCTCGCGGGTCCGCGCGGCCGCCGCCGCTGACATCGACGGCGATGGGAACACTGACCTCGTCGTTGGCGATGAGAGTGCTGGGCTCTTCGTGTACCGTGGCACTGGCCGGCGCGAGTTTGCCGCACCAGCGGCGGTGGACGCCGGCAGGGTCGCGCTCTATGCCATCGCGGTGGCCGACCTCGATCGTGACGGTCAGCTCGATCTCGTGGTCGGCAACGACCAGCTCCCCGGCGTGATCCTGTTCAATCGAGGACACCGCAAGCAACTCAGCTTCGTCGCCGCCCCGTGGAACGATGGCCTCGGTTCCGTCTATGCGATCGCCATCGGCGATCTGAACGGCGATGGCTGGCCCGACATCGCGGCCGCGCGCTCCGGGGCGCGGAACGCGCTCTGGTTCAACGACGCGGCGAGCGGCGTGAAGCGCGCCCAGGAACTACCACCGGCTCGAACCACTTGGCCGCGATGAAACGGGTCGCCGGAGAGGCGGCCGCGACTTCCTCTTGGAAGAGTCGGCGGTCGGCGAGGGCGGCAGGCGACGGATTGGGGTCGCCGTACCCGTCCGCGTGACTCGGTAGGACAACGGCGGGATTGCCGAGCGCCCGCATCAGCCGGGTGGTGTAGTTGTGGATCTCGAGTCGTTGGCTGTTGGAGCCGATGAGGGCAATGTCGGGCCGCAATCCGTCCATCTCGCGCTCGATGTAGTTCATCGAGCCCATGATCAGGACTTCGTGGCCAGCCATCCGAAGCAAGTAGGCAAGATTGCCTCCTTCCTGATACTCCTGGCGACGCAATGGGGCGCGCAGGCCGCGGGGAGCCGTGCCCGCGATACCGCGCCCGTTATTGTAGTAGCGCTTGTCATCGAGTGCGCTGTGGATATTGGGGATCACCCGCAGCGAGAAGTCTCCAAAGTCGTAGTCCTCGCCGCCGACTACCGTGATCAGTGATGAGTCAGCAACGTCGTACGCCCGGGCGAGATTCGCCGCGGTCTCATGACCGACGATCACCGCTCCGGTGCGGCGCGAGATGTAGCCCGCATCGAGCGCGTGGTCCGAGTGCCCGTGGGTGATCAGGACGTAGTCGGCCCGGTGGATGCGTTCGTTGATGAACGTGGTGTCGGGAAGGTAGAGCCCGCCAGGCGCAACATCGGCGCCGCCGGGCCGCCACCGCCGGAACTGGGTGAGGAAGGGATCAACGAGGACGACGCGGCGACCGTCGGTGATCTCCCAGCCCGCGTTTCCGAGGTAGGTCAGGCGAATCTCGCCGGCCTTCAGCGCGACCGGCGTCCCGGGCGCAGCCTGGGCGGCCCCGGTCCCGCTGGCCACCGCACCGGACGCGAGGGCAAGGAAAAGTGGCAGGGTCACTGGTGTTTTCAGCCGCATCGGCGCCCTCGTGAAACGGGAGAATGAACTTGCTGCCACACCGCTCCGCGAGCAACATGGCCGCCAGCGGCTCGGTCAACCACCGTTGCGGAACCCGGACAGGTCGGGCGCCGTAGGTACCTTCATCGACCTGACAAGAACACTCAGCCGAGGGTGATCAATGTTGAAACGGGCGCTGCTCGCCGCCGCGGTGATGATACTTCCGCTGGCCGCTTTTCGAGCTGGACAGCCGTCGCCGGAGGAAGCCGCGGTCCGGTCGGCCCTGGAGCACTACCTCGCCGGCCACGCCACCGGAGTCGGCGACCATTTCCGCCAAGGGATGCACACGGGAGGCACGATGTACTGGGCCAGAGAGGGTGCCTTGGCGACTCGATCGTTCCCCGACTACGCGGCCGGCGCGCCCGGGAAGCCCGCCGCCGACGAAGACAAACGACGACGTCGGATCGCGATGGTCGACATCACCAACGACGCGGCCGTCGCCAAGATCGTTTTGGAGTATCCCGGGGCCACCCTGACCGACTACATGACGTTGCTGAAGGTCGATGGGAAGTGGCAGATCGTGGCCAAGGCGTTCACCCGGCAGCCGGCGTCCTAACGGGGAGCGCGGCCGGAGCAGCGGTATGCCGTGGACCCCGTGAAGGGGATCCTCAGAGAGCGGCGGCCGCCGTGATCAGGAGGGAGCAACATTTCATCGGCACCGCTCCGGACGGCGACGTCGGGCCGGCCGTTTTGAGCCCCAGAGGAGCCGCCGCCGTGCTCGAATCCCCCTGAACTTGCCGGTAGCCCCCAGCAGGGGCGTGGATGCCCAGGTCGCGGTAGCCGTCCTCTCCGAGGAGGGCCGGCCCAGCATCGAACAGGCGCGGCTTGGTCGCCCGGGTCTTCGCGCTGCGGGCTGAACGCTCAGGATCAGCGGTGGGCCGGATTCGACCAAAGCCAGTAGATTGGAGGCAGAGCGAGGTAGGGGTCATGCTCGAGCTTCAGACGTTGGGAACGGTTGGGCTGCGGCATCGTGATGCGGGTCAGTCCGTCGCACAGGTCGTCCAGCCTAAGCGGTTAGCCATTCTCGCCTACTTGGCCCTTGCGCCGCGCCGCCGGTATCGGCGGCGGGACACGATCGTGACCCTTTTCTGGCCGGATTCCGACCAACCGCACGCCCGCGGCGCGCTCAGCCAGTCCCTTCGCTACCTTCGCCGTTCGCTGGGGGAGGGAGCGATCGTCACCTTGGGCGAGGACGAAGTGGGGCTCGACCGCGAGTTGGTTGGATGCGACGCGGTGGTGTTCGCGGATCGCTGTGAAGCGGCGCAGTTCGAAGAGGCCCTCGCGATCTACCAGGGCCCCTTCCTAGACGGCTTTTTCGTGAGCGACGCCGGTCCCGAGTTCGAACGCTGGGTGGCAGGCGAGCGGATGCGGCTCGGCCACCAAGCAGGCGAGGCCGCGAAGACCTTGTCCGAGCGTGCCGAGGGCCGAACGGACCCGGCCGCTGCGGTCCGATGGGCTCGTCGAGCGGCCCTGCTCGGGCGTGGTGACGAAGCAGCCGCGGCGCGATTGATCCGGCTCCTCGACCAGGTCGGCGATCGGGCCGGGGCTCTCCGGGAGTACGATGCCCTCCGGCAGCGGCTCAAGGAGGAGTTCCAGGTGCCGCCATCGCCGGAGACGCAACGGCTGATCACTCTCATTCTCGGGCGCTAGCCATGGCCCCGGCCCAGCCGTCACGGTGACCGAACCGATCGACCGAATCCGGGCCGCCCTGGCCGACCACTACCTGATCGAGCGCGAGCTTGGTCGCGGAGGGATGGCGACGGTCTACCTGGCCCAGGATCGGAAGCATGGCCGGCTGGTGGCGCTCAAGGTCCTTCGCTCCGACCTCGCCGCCGTTCTGGGTGCCGACCGTTTCGCTCGCGAGATCCAAATCGCCGCCCGGCTCCAACATCCTCATATCCTGCCGCTGCACGACTCTGGTGAGGCCGCCGGCTTCCTCTACTATGTGATGCCCTACGTCGAGGGGGAGTCGCTGCGTGACCGGCTCAACCGAGAGCGACAACTCCCCCTCGAAGAAGCCCTTCGGATCGTCCGGGAGGTGGCCGACGCGCTGGGGTACGCCCACGGTCACGAGGTCGTTCATCGAGACATCAAACCGGAGAATATCCTCCTCTCCCGTGGATCCCCTGGGGAGCTAAGCGAGCATGCCTTGGTGGCCGATTTCGGGATCGCCCGCGCGGTAACGGCTGCGGGCAGTGATCGGCTGACCGATACCGGCCTCGCGTTAGGGACGCCATCCTACATGAGCCCGGAGCAGGCGGCCGCCGAGCAAGCCGTCGACGGGCGGGCAGATATTTACGCCTTGGGCTGCGTCCTCTATGAGATGCTGGCGGGGCAGCCGCCCTTCCACGGCAACGCGGCTCGCGAGGTGCTCGCGCGCCACGCGCTCGACCCGGTGCCACCGCTCCGGACCATCCGACCCGACCTGCCGGCGGAGGTGGAGCGGGCCGTGTTGCGGGCCCTGGCCAAGGCCCCCGCGGACCGATTCGCCACCGTCTCCGGGTTCACGGCCGCGCTCACGTCCACGAGTCCGCCCCGACTCCGGGTCCGATGGCTTGCCCCGGCATTGCTGGTGGCGGCCGGCGGGGGGATACTAGCGGCGATCTACTCTCTCGGCGTCCGAGGGCGGGGGGCGGCCTCGGGGGCACCGGCCGGCGATTCGACTCGGTCGATCGCGGTGCTGGCCTTCGCGAACGTCGGGGGCGATTCGACCAACGAGCCGTTCAGTGACGGGGTCGCGGACGAGCTGACGACGGCCTTGGGCAAGGTCGAAGGCTTGAGCGTCGCAGCGCGGACGTCCTCCTTCAGCTTCAAGCGGAAGGGGCTCGATGCCCGGGAGATCGGCCGGCGACTGGACGTGCGCTACGTGGTCGAAGGGGCGGTTAGGATGGCGGGGAGCCGGCGCCGGGTGAGCTACCAGCTCATTGACGTCGTGACCGGCAAGGAAGTCTGGGCGGATCAGTTCGAGCATGATGTCCGGGATCCGGATGTGTTCGCGGTCCAGGATTCGATTGCCCGGTCGATCGTCCGAGAGCTGCAGGTGAAGCTCTCGGTGGGCACCAGGGCCCGCCTGGCGAAACGCGCGACCGAGAATCGGGAGGCGCACGACCTGTACTTCCAGGGGCGTTTCTTCGTCGAGAAACGCGACCTAGTCAGCCTCGCGAAGGCGCGGGACTATTTCGAGCGGGCGATTCAAGCCGACTCGTCCTACGCCCTGGCCTACGCGGGGCTGAGCGATGTCTACGGCCATGAGTCGGTATTTGGTGGGGCTCTCCCTCACGAGGCGTTCCCGAAGGCCAAGGCGGCGATTCAGCGAGCGCTCCAACTCGACAGCTCGCTGGTCGAGGCCCACACCTCGCAGGGGTTCATCTCGTTGTTCTACGACTGGGACTGGCCGGCGGCCGGTCGCGAGCTCGAGCGGGCGGTGGCGATCGACCCCCGTTACCCACCGGCGCATTTGTTTCGCGGGTGGTATTTCCTGGTGACCGGACGGGACCGAGAGGCGATCGGGGAGTTCCAGACCGCAGTCCGACTGGACCCCTTCCATCTGATCAACAACGCCCGGTTGACCGATGGTTTCTTCTACACCCGCCGCTACGAGGACGCGATGGCGCAGGGGACCAAGGTTCTCGAGCTGGAGCCGGCGTTTTTCCAGGGACACACCGGCCTCGGACAGACCTATCTTCAAATGGGTCGTTGCGCCGAAGCACTCGCCGAACTGGAGCAGGTGCCCGACGGGAGAGCGACGAGCCTCCAAGGGCTACTCGGCTACGGGTATGGCCGATGCGGGCGCCGAGGGGAGGCGATGGCCGAGTCGAGACGCCTGACGGCGGCTCGGAACCGCCGATACGTGTCCCACTATGCCTTGGCCATGATCCAGGCTGGGTTGGGCGACGTCGACCGGGCGTTCGCGGAGTTGGACAGCGCCTACGCGGAGCGCGCGTGGCCGATGATCATTCTGACGAGGCAACCCGCATTCGACCGACTTGCTGCCGAGCCCCGTTTCCAAGTTCTCGCCAGGAAGATGAGGCTCGTTCGGTAGCTTCGCCCGGCCGAATCAGACCTCGATCAGCCTCCGGTCATGGTCGCGTCAGCCCTCCCCGCCATCTTGCCGCCGCGTCCCAACCAGAACCGCGCCAATCGTATCAGTGCCCGATCGGCGCCCAACGACAGGAGGCGGAGCATGCGGTGGATCAGGCAAGTATCGGTCGCAGCGGCGGGCATGATGGTGCTGTTCGGGTGCAGCGACGGGTCGACCGATCCGGTGGCGGGCCCCGGCAGCGAGCCAGAAGCAGCGACCGCCGAGGCGAAGGTCTCCCGCGCGACCGAGTCGGCCCGCTGGAACGAGGTGGCGCGAAATCTCTCTCAGACGTACGCCCCGCCACAACACGTGGGGCTCCGAGGTCTCGCGTACCTGTCGCTAGCGCAATACAACGCCGTCGTCGCCGCGGAGGGCCATCGGGCTCGGCCGTCATCGCGCGGGGCGGTGGCCGGCGCTTCGGTCGCGGTGCTGAGCTGGGTTTATCCCTCTGAAGCCGGCTATCTGGAGTCGTTGATCGGACCGCCCGAGCCTGCCGCGGCGGCGAGCTACCGAGCCGGGGTGGCCATCGGTCGAGCTATCGGCGCCCAAGTGGTTGCCAGCGCCGGTACCGACAACTTCAACTTGGTGTGGACTGGTACGGTCCCCGTCGGCCCGGGCTCCTGGTTCAGCCTGGCGGTACCCCCGGCGCCACCGATCGCCCCGCGGCTCGGCGAGATGCGGCCGTTCTTTCTCATCCGTGGCTCCCAGTTTCGACCGCCGCCCCCGCCCTCGTTCGGCTCGCCCGCGTTCCTGGCGGCGCTCGCCGAGGTGCGACGTTTCTCCGATACTCGGACCGAGGAGCAAGATCGGCTCGCCAAATTCTGGGCCTTGCCCGGCGGGTTCAAGCTCATCCCCGCCTACCCCAATCTTCTGGCGACCGATCTGATCGGGAAGTACCACAAGTCAGAGCGGGCCGCTGCCCACATCCTGGCGCTCATCAACCAAGCCGCGATGGACGGCTTCATCGCCTGCCACGACACCAAATACACCTACTGGCTGCTGCGTCCCTCGATGGCCGATCCGCTGATCACCCTATCAGTCGGTTTGCCGAACCATCCTTCGTTTCCGTCCAATCATGCCTGCGTGAGCGGCGCCCAGTTGGCGGCGTTAGGTACGCTGTTCCCGAGGGAAGCCCGCCGCCTCCGCCAGCTGGCGGATGACGCCGCTTACTCCCGGGTGGTCGGGGGGATTCACTATCGGTTCGATGGATCCGTCGGCCTGGCGGTGGGGCGGGCCGTGGCCGAATGGGCCGTTGCGCACGACGTGCGCGAGGGTCTCCCTTACCCGATCCACTAGCGGGTGGCGCTCCCCTCCTGGCAGGTTGCCCCCGGGGGGGGGCGCTCACTGCCTTCCGGTTCACGGGGCTCCGTCGGCGACGGCGGGCGGGTTCCGTGAGGTTGGGCAAGCCCGAGCCGCCCCTGGCGGGTCTCGAAACGAGCGGTATGTTCTGGCGCGCGACGGTGCCCCTGCGCACTACAGCGCGACCGCCCCCCTCAGGTCCTTCCCACCCGATCCCGGAGTCACCATGCCTCGCAGCCGTCTGCTCGCGCTCGCGCTCCTCGCACTCCCCGGCACCCTCCCTGCTCAAGCCGCGACACCGGCCAACCCCGTCTTGAACATCGTTCGAGAGACGGTGAAGGTGGGGAAGAGCGTCGCCCACAACGCCCACGAGACGGCCTGGGCCAAGGCCGTTACGACCGCGAATACGCCGGACCGCTACATCGCGATGTCGTCGGTCACCGGTCCCAGCGAGGTCTGGTACGTGTCGATCTTTCCGTCGTGGGCGGCCCGCCAGAAGAACAACGAGGCGGTCGATGCCAACGCCGCGGCCGCCGCGGCCAATGACCGGTTCAGCACCGGCGACGCCGAGTTTCTCACCGATTCCCGGACCATGACCCTCCGCCCCCGCCCCGAGTTGGATTACGGCGCGCCGGCCGATCTGCCCAAAATGCGGTTCGTCTCGGTCACCCGGATTTCGGTGCGCCCCGGCCACACCCAAGAATTCGAGGACGCCCGCAAGATGATCAAGGCAGCCCATGAGGCCGCCCAACTGAGCGACGGTTATTCCATCTGGGAAGCGACCTCGGGCGCGCCGGCCGGGACGTTCTACATGTTCGTCGCCCGGAAGTCACTCGCGGAACTGGATGATGCCGGAACGATTCACGGCGCCGGGTACCGAACCGCGTTGGGCGGCGAGGAGGGGCAAAAGAAGTTGGCGGCGCTCATGGGGAGCGCGGTGATGGGTCAGCAGACCGATCATTTCGCCTTCACGCCCTCGCAGAGCCTGCCGCCGGCGAACTACCTCACTGCCGATCCCGATTTCTGGAAGCCGAAGGCTGGGCCCGCCAAGAAGACCCCTTGAACGGGTGGGAGCGGCCCCCGAGCGGGGGCCGCTCTCGTCCCGGCGCGGCCGCCCTCGGCGTTCCATGTCGAGCCGCCAGTCGCTTGCGGAACCGGACAGCGGGCCCCAACATTGAGCGACCCGAATCAACCGACCCCGCACCCCCCCTCGGAGCCCCAATGCCGTCGGCCTCCATCCGTCGGATCATCTCGGCCGCCCTGACCCTCGCCGCCGCGGCGAGCGCCCTGGCCGCGACCCCCTCGCCGGCCAACGCCCAACTGGGCAAGACTCTGCTGAAAGGCGCCTTCTGCGCCGGCGGGGCCGTCGCCGGCGTCAAGCTGGGTGAGAAAATCGCCCAAATGGAGGCGAAGCGGAAAAACCTTGCCGGCGCCGCCCTCAAGAAGCACCGCCAAGCCTTCCAGCTCGGCGCCGCGCTGGTCCTCTGCAAGGGCGGCACCATGCTCGCCGGCACCGTCTACAGCAAGCTGAGCAAGAACGACCTCGCGGCCCGGCAAAAGGAGATCGACGCCGCCATGGCCGAAGCCGAGCCGGTGACCCGCGAGTACGTGCTGCCCGAAAGCGGCTTGAAGGGCGAGGTGACCACCAGCGAGATCACGGCGGAGGGCCAGAAGGAGTGTCGCACCGTGGTCGATCATCTCGCCGACGCGGCGAAGAACGAACCGGCGATGGTGAAGTACTGCCGGAAGCCGCCCAAACAAGAGTTC
This sequence comes from Gemmatimonadales bacterium, assembly GCA_046160105.1. Lineage (GTDB taxonomy): Bacteria > Gemmatimonadota > Gemmatimonadetes > Gemmatimonadales > GWC2-71-9 > SHZU01. The sequence continues at coordinate 64,489 of JBJXGT010000028.1, forward strand.
GAACCCGAGCTTGGCATCTAGGCGAAGCGATCGATGATCGCCGTCGCCCTCGCGCTCGAGTTCGTGGTGCTGGCCGCCGGACGGGACACCGTTCTGCTGCTGCGCGACTGCCGCGGGGCGCAGTGCCGTCCCTGGGAGACCCAGTTCCACGTCACCACCCCCAAGTACATCGGTGACGCGGCGCGGCTCGAGAAAGAACTCACCCGTCGCGACGTCCGGTATAAGGAGGTCTGGCTCGACTCCGGCGGAGGTCACCTCTACGAAGGCATCGCCGTCGGCCGGCTGTTCCGGCGGCTCGGCACCACGGTCCGGGTGCCGAAGGGGGCCTTCTGCGCGAGTTCCTGCACGGTGGCGTTTCTCGGCGGCCTGTTCCGCTTCATCGAGGACTCGGCCAGCTTCGTGGTTCACTCGGCGTCGCGGGTCATGGGCGGCATCGACGACAGCACCGACGCCCGGATCAAGGACGGCCGGTTGCGCCAGCACTATCGAATCACCCAGGCGGCGGCCTGCGAGCGCTCGCTCGAGTTGCTGCAATACTTCCAGCAGTCGTTGCTCTTGCTCAAGGGAACCAAGCAGACCCCGCCCGTCATCCCGGTCAGTCGATGCGCGCCGGCCAATCGCTACCCCGAGGAGGCCGAGGCGAAAGACCGCCAGCGTCTCGAGGTCGAGGGCATCGCCGCCTCGCAGGACATCCTGATGCGGCTCGAGCGGGAGACGATGATGGCGGCCCTCGAGTCGTGGCGGGCCCAACTCGCGAGCCTCGGCGATCGGGCCGGGCCCGCCATCCGGATGGTGGAGGCCATGTACGACACCAGCATCCTCGACGGTCAGGACTTGAGCCGTGAGGCGCTGCTCCGGTTGGGATACGTCACCCAGCTGGTCGATCGGCCCGCCGCGCCGCCACCATGAAGTCCGTCCCGTTCGCCACCCTGCTCCTTGGCGCGGTCTCGACCGCCCTGGGACAGAGCCGGGAAACGCTCGAGACCAAGGTCACCGCCGTCCGCGGTAACATCGTGCTGGAATGGAGCAAGAAGCACCCCTGGGACGCCCAGCTCGCCGCGACCCCGCCCTACCTCCTGGTCGAGTACCAGACGTCCGACGGCCGAGTCGCCATCGATTGCCTGGTCGCGCCTAACGCGGCGCCCGGCCGGGGGCCGGCGGGGTGCTTCGGGATCCCGGCCGAGGGCACCCCGGGCAGCCGGACCTGGCGGTTCCGACTCCCCGAGCAGGTGAGCCGAGTGCCGCAGGGGCCGATCTGCCTGGCGATCCGATTGCCCAATCAGCGGGTCCTCCCGATCCGGCGCACCGACCAATCGCGGAGCGAGACCTCGCGGTTCCGCTATCCGGAGTGGGAGGCGCTCGCGGTGTTTCGGGCCGCCGCCCGCACCAAGGACAGTCGGACCGCGCTGCTTCGCGATTCGGTGGCGCTGGTGACCGAGCGGATTCGCCTGGCGCAGTCCACTAACCAGCTCAACGGCTGGACCTCCGAGGCCGGCTGCCCAAGCGCCGGGCCGCCGGCGTTCGTTGAGACCGGGGGGGTCCGCCGGCCGGTCGCGCCCGATTCCCTCACCAGCCAGATCACCAGCCTGGTCTGCATCCTCAAGGTCAAGAACGCGGACTTGGTGAAGCCCGAGTACCGGTACAGCATCGTCCAGTCGCCGGCCACGATCGACCGGCTGCTCCAAGCACTGTCGCCCACGTTCCGGACGCGGTTCCTGGCGACCCGCGCCGGGCAGGTGGAGCGGTATCGGCGCGACTGGAACGACATGGGCCCGGAGGTAGAGCCCTACCGCAACGCGCTCGCGGCCCGGGACTTCGGCGCGCCCCACTTCGGCCGATTCAACGATTTCATCTCGATCCAATCGATTGCCGCCGACAGCGCCGAGCGCGACATCTTCCGACCGCTGGCCAACGGCGCGGTGCCGGATTCCCAACGGGTCGCCGGGTACATCGGCGCCAATCTCGAAGCCTACTCGGTGTGTCGGAGCGACGGGGTCAAGCAACTCGCCACCGCGCGGGAGGCGGCGGTGGGCTTTGGGGGACGAACGGCGGCGCTGCAGGATCGGGCTCGGCAGCAGATGGTCGAGGCGTGTCAGGCGAGTTTCGCCACCGTGGCGCGGCTCGGCCAGGAGCTCGAGGCGATGAAGGCTCGGCTGGCCGCGATTGAACAGGCGGCCGGTGCGGGGGCCCCTCCCGTGCCGGGCGACAACGTCCACCAGCTCAACATGTCGGCCTGCACACCCTAAGCCGCTCCCGGAAGGTGACCCGCCGCTGTTGGCCGGCCTCGGCCAGGTTTGTCGCGTACCCGATTAGCCCCTTCCTTGGATGTTTCCGATGGCCTCCATCGCCCCCCGCCTGCCGGCTCGCCGCCGCCGCTTGGCCGCGTCCTTCCTGGTTGCCCTGGCTCTGACAAGTTGCGGCGGCGGCACCACCGAGCCCCCCCCGCCGCCGCCACCGCCCCCCCCTCCCCCCCCGACCATCTCGGTCTCGCCCACGAACCTCGCGCTGGTCGTCGGGGAAACGGGGCAACTCAATGCCTCCGTCACCGGCTCCACCAGCTCGGTGAACTGGGTCAGCTCGGCGCCTACCATCGCGACCGTGAGTCCGACCGGGCTCGTCACCGCGGTAGCGGCTGGGCCGGCCACGATCACGGCGAGCCTGGCCAGTCAGCCGAACGTTGCCGCGAGCGCGGCGATCACGGTTACCGCGCCGCCGGTCTCGGTGGGGATAACCGGGGTCACCCAGAACGGCGCGGCGGTGACGCTGTCGAACGTCCAGGGGACGGTCTCGTTCGACCTCGACCTCACGGTGCCCCCGACCTTCAACGGTTCGGTTCGGGTCAAGCTCGGCGGCACCGTCGTGGCGAGTCGGCCGATCGTCAATGGCGTCGTGGGCGGGCCCGCGCAGAACGCCCCGCCGGCAGCGGCCAACGCCCGGGTGAACGAATCGATCCTTACCCCCACCACGGGCGTTTCGGTCGTCGGTCAGGAAATCACCGAGTGGTCGGCAAACGGCGCCAACCCGAGCGTGATCGAGCTCCTGAACTCGTTGCCGGCGATCGTCGTGAGCCGACCGGGCCCGACGCTGACGCTCAACAACCCGACCCAGCTGGTAGTGATCGATGGCCGGCTGACCGGTCAAACCGTCACCGTGGGCAATCAAACTTGGGGTAATTCCCTCAGCCTGGTGATGGGAAGCGCGAACTACGGCCAGGGGGACATCACCAAGCTGGACGCCGGTGAAATCGAACGGATCCAAGTCCTCAGCGGTCCAGCCGGTAAGGCAATCTTCGGCGGCAACGCGGTCGCCGGGGTGATCAACGTCATTCTCAAACACGACGTGCCGCCGGCCGCGGGTGGCACCCTCAACATCGGCGAGGGCAGGTTCGGCTTCACCAAGGCCACCGTGACGACCGGGCAAGGGACGTTCGTGGCCGGGATCCTCAACAACGACCCGGTGGCCGGGGTGGGTCTGCCTCAGTTGACATGGAACATCGACCAGCTGGCGCCGACCATGACCCAGAACCGGGTGACCTTCTTCCCGGGCGCCCCGGTCGCCTGGCTCAACCAGAACGAGCTTCTGAAGGACCGAGCGGGCCTGTTCGGCTTCCCCGGGACCGGCCCGAATGCCGCGGTCACCGACCAGGGGACGGGCGTGGCCGATTGCTGGTTCCGGTACGGGACGTCACCGAACACCTGGGAGCCCAACCCCATCACCAAGGGCGGGGATATCGGCTTCGAAACGCCGGCGCCAAACCTGTACTTCCGGGCCTACTGCAAGGACGGATTCGGCAACGAAGCGTTCGCCCCGGTCACCAACGGCGTCACCACGACCTACCAGCTGCTCGGCACCGATTTCGGTCTCCCGGCCCTGACCTTCCAGGACAACCGAGGAGCCGAGGACGGGATCGGCAACTACGACCTCAATCCGACCATCGGCACGCCTCTCCTGTATGCCGGCAACGACAGCCGGAGCGGGCTCTCGGCAACCGCCACCTATCGCTACCGGTTCTTGCGGGGGTTCCAAGGCGCCACCGACGCCCAGAAGTGCCACACGGGCACTTTCCAGAACGGGACCTGCCAAGGACTCCTGACGATAGCAGACAAGGTGGTGCCGTCGTTGGACCTTCCCGGCGAGTACGAGTTCCAGGTCGGGGCCCACGATCGGGCCTTCAACTTCAGCGGCTACCAGTCCCGGTGGGCGGTCGAAGACCGGATCAACCCGACGGCCTCCGGCCTTTCCCTCGACCCAACCCTGACGGCCGGTCTCAACTTCACCATTGGGTGGAAGCTGGACGACAATCTCGAGGTCGGGGGCACGGCGTTCGCCCTCAAGTACGCCGGGGTCCCCCGGGTGCCTATTCTCAAATACGAAACCCAGGGCACCCCGTTCGACGGCCAATGGAAGGTCTCGGCGCAGGTCCAATATCAGATGAAGTTCTCGGCCTCCCTCGAGCAGCTGGCTCCCAACGGGCCCTTCTACTGGCCGTCGGGAACCGAGCGAAAAGTGAGCGATCTCCTCTACGGCGGTCACGACACCGGTCTGAACGCTGGCTGGAACACGGTCGACCTGACATCCCGGGCCACTTCCAACTTCACCTCGTTCCGGGTCGGAATCGGCCTCGACCGGATCGAGTTCCGCCAGCCGATGGCGAGGGTGTGCTACAATCCCTACGGCGCCCAAGGGGATTGCCAGGGTGTCCCCGAGTCGATGACGATCGACATCGACGCCTACTACCCGACCGGTGGAATCAGCCGGATCGACGAGATTTACCTTGCCAAGGGGTCGACCTTCGCCGGGCTGCTGACCGGTCTACTCTTCGACCAGCCGATGACCTCGTCGCGCCAGACGTTCAGCGGTTTCTTCCGCGACACCTACACCCAGCCGCTGACGGGGATGCGCTTCGGGCCGGGGAACTACGGCCTGCTCTGGTACGCGTTCGACCCCCAGCGGAACATGCTGGAGGGGAGAGAGATCCCCTTGGAGGTGACCATGGCGAAAATGATTCCCTAGGCGGGGTCCGCCCGCCAGCAGGTGGTGAAGGCCCGTCGGGCGAGTTTCGCCACCGAGTTGCGCTTTGACCTTTGCCGGGCGTACCCTACGTGATCGCGGGTCTCATCAGACTCTCGCCGACCACGAAAGGCATGCCATGACATCGATCATCCCGTCGTCCCTGGTGGCCGCGGCCCTCTGGCTTGGATTCGGTGGGGTACCCTCCCGGGTGCCGGCGCCCGGGCCGAGCCGTCCGACCGCGAGCGTCTCGCCGACCAGCGCCGAGATCGACGCGAAGGTCTGGGCGGTCGTCTCCGCCGCGGTGGCGAAGGACGACATCGTCGCTCTGGGAAGGACCTACCACCCCGCCGCGGTGCTGGTTTCGAGCACCGGCACCAAGCCGATCGCCCAGGCATTGGACGAGTGGGGTAAGGGCATGGCGGCGGCCAAGAAGGCTGGGACCCGGGCCTCGGTCGCCTTTCGATTCGCCAAGCGGCAGGACGACACCGAAACGGCCTTCCAGTCGGGCATCTTCCGGTATGCCACGACGACGCGCGCCGGGGTCGAGACCCCGGGCTATATCCGGTTCGAGGCGCTCCTGGTCAAGAGCGGCGGCACCTGGCTGATGGTGATGGAGCGACAGCTCGACGCCGTGTCGGAACAGGAGTGGGCCGCGCTGAAGTAGGTTGGCCGCCTAACATGTTGCGGATCAGAACTCTTGGTGGCCTCTGGGTGGAGCGGGACGGGCGGCGGATCGAGATCAGCTCCCCGCGTCGCTCGGCATTGCTCGCGGTCTTGGCCGCCGCTGGTGACCATGGGGTGAGTCGGGATCGGCTCCTCCTCTGGCTGTGGCCGGACGCCACCGAGGAGCGGGGCCGCCGCAGCCTCTCCCAGGCCGTGTACGTCACCAGCAAGCATGTCGGCGCCGACATCGCGGTCGCATCCGGCGCCCACCTCCTGCTCGCCCCGACGATCCAAAGCGACGTGGCCGAGTTACTGGCGGCTCAGGCCGCCGGCGACCTCGCCACGGTGATCGATCGGTATCAAGGCCCGTTCCTCGACGGCTTCGTCCTCTCCGATGCGGTCGAGTTCGATGAATGGGTCAGCGGGGAACGGCGTCGCCTGGAAGAGATCGCCCGGCAGGCCTTGGAACGGCTGGTCTCGGCCGACCCGACCGCCCCCGCGTCCCGCGAGTTGTGGCGCCGGTTGGCGGCCATCGACCCGCTCGCCACCAGCTATGCCGTGGCACTGGCCCGAGCCACCGCCGCCGGCGGCGACCCCGGGTCGGCCATCAGGCTGCTCCGGAGCCATCAGCAATACCTTCGCGCCGAAACCGGCGCCGCCACTCCGGAGGAGGTCACCCGCCTCCTCGCCGATCTCGCCGCGGCGCCGGTCGCGACCGCGGAGACACCACCTAACGCCGGGTCGCCGGATCCCGCCGCCTCGCCCGTGGCCCTCCCGGCCCGGCCCCGGGCCCCGAGGTTCGGTCGCCGATCCAAGGTGGCCGTCGGGGTGGTGAGCCTCGCCCTGCTGGTCGCCGTCGTCGCTACCCGAGGGCGGGTCGCCAAACCCCTTCGAGATGGCGCGACGGTCGTGCTCACCGACGTCGACAATCAGACTCCCGACTCGACCCTGGGGCCGGCCCTCACCCTCGCCGCCGCCGTGGGGCTCCAGCAGTCGCCGGGCTTTTCGGTCTACCCTCGCGCCCGGCTCGCCGGAAGCCTCCGCCTGATGGGGCGCACCATCCGCGACACCATGTTGAGCGAGGGGCTGGCCCGCGAGATCGCCTTGCGAGAGGGGGGCAAGGCCATCGTGACGCTGTCGGTGGCCCCGCTCGGCAACCGCCTGGTTCTGGCCAGCAAGATCGTCGAGCCCAGCTCCGGTCTCGCGCTGGTCGCCAACAGTGAGACCGTGGACTCCGTTCCCGGTCTCCTCACCGGCCTCGACCGGTTGATGGGTTGGGTCCGTCGCCAGTTGGGGGACGCCGGCTGGGAGCGGGCCGCGCCGCTGCCGCGGGTCACCACCCCATCACTCGTCGCGCTTCGCGCCTTCGCCGAGGCTCAGGCCGCGTTCTCGCGAGGCGACAATCGGGCCACCATCCTCGCGACCGAACGTGCCCTCGTGGCCGACACCGGGTTCGCGATGGCGCATGCGTTCCTCGGCACCACCTTCGTCTGGGCCAATCAGGTTTCCCGGGGATTGCCCCACTTCCGCGAAGCCAACGCCCGACGCGACCGCCTCACCGAGCCCGAGCAGTTGAGCCTCGATATCGCCCTCGCCCGTGCCGAGGGTCGCCTCGACGATGTGATCACCACCACGCGGACCCGGGCCGCTCGGTTTCCCTCGGTGTTTGCCTGGTACAATTACGGCGAGGCCCTTCGCAATGCCGATCGGGACACCGCCGCCGCCATCGAGGCGTTCGGCCGCGCGCTGGCGCTCGACTCCACGTTTGCCGAGGCGCACCGATCCATGGCGCTGGCCAAGGCGAGCCAGGGCGACCTCCGAGGCGCGCTCGACGCCTACGATCGACTCTGGCGAGTGGACTCGACCCTGTTGCTCCGTGACTTCAACAATCAACAGTGGGGCGGGGTCCTGGTCCAGGCCGGTCAGTTCGCCCGGGCCGAATCGGTGTTTCGGAAGATGCTCCCCCGTGACTCGACTTCGCGGGCCCGCGGCTATCGGTCCCTTGCCTATCTCGCCTTCCGCCGCGGCCGGGCCCGAGAGGCGATCGAACACCTCGGGAACGCCCTCCGCCTGTACCCCGCCCGGTCGCTCTCGTCCTACCGCGACCTCCTGCTGCTCGCCTCGGCCCACCGGGTCCGGGGCGACATCGCGGGCGCCAACCGCGCGATCGACCGCGCGCTCGAGGTCTTTCGGACCGTGGAGATCGAGGCCGGCTTCCTCCTGCTCGGCGGCCATCAGCTGATCCTTTCCGACCGGCTTGCCGAAGCGAGGGTGGTGTTGGATACCATGAAGCGGCGGGCCGCCCTTCGTCCCGACCACCCTCAGGATCAAGCGGCGCTCGCGATCCTCCAAGCGGAGCTCGCGTTGGCGAGAGACCGCCCGGAGGAGGCGCTGGCGTTCCTCGGTGGAGCGAGGCCCGATTTCCTCGAGCCGTTCGCGGAGGGGATCGTCATCGACGCGCTTGCCTCGATCAACCGGCATGACTCCGCACTCGCCCTCGGCCGGGCCGCGGTGGCAAACCTCCCATTCGCGAACGATGCCCTGCTGGACGCCATCCGGACCTTCATTCGCCTGGGGCGGATCGCCGAAGCGGCGGGTGACAGCGCGACCGCCCGCACGGCCTACTCGGCGCTGATCGAGCATTGGAAGGACGGTGACCAGGATCTCCCGATGCTGGTCACCGCCCGCCGCGAGTTGCTTCGCCTGAAAGGACCGGGAAGCCAGTAGGACTATTGCGCGAGGGACCTCACGCCGCGCCGGCCTCCACCAATCCGATCATACGCCGGACCGCCTCCCGCACGAACGCGGGGTCTTCCGCATCGGCATCGACCTCGACGACTTCCACGGTCGGCGGGAGGCCCGCTCGGAGCGCGGCGAAGAACGCCGCGTCGCTCTCGGGATCGTGGAGTGGGCCGCCGGGCACCGAATACCGCCCGACGCCCCGCAACGGAAGCATGAAGACCGCCTTGCCGCTGGTGTGTCGCAGGCGCCGACAGATGTCATCGGCGACCCGGACAATTTCCCGTCGGTCGAGGCGAGGCACGAAGATCACCGGGCTGTGGAAGACGTGCCGATGGTCGCGGTACCTCTCGGGGACCACGTTGGCCTCGACGAAGATCCCGAGATGCTCCGCCCCGCCGGGACAGATCACCTGGGGTAATCCCAGTCTGCCCGCCACCGTGAGCCGTTCGGGGCCGCCCGCCCGCAAGCCGCCGAACACGTCATCGGCGATCTCGCCGAGGGCATAGTCGAACACGGCGCCGATGACGCCCTCCTTCATCAACTGCTCCATCGCCCGACCACCGGAACCGACGGCGTGGAACACGACCACATCGTAGCCGGCCTCCTTGAACAACCGGAGGGCGAGGGTGGCGCCGTCGGTGAGGACCCCCAAATTGGTCATCGCGATCAGCGGCTTGTCACCCCGCATCGTCTCGACGGTTCCTTCGACCAGCGACATCCCGTACGCCGCGGCGGCCGCATTGGCGAGAATCCGCGCGGTGAACGGGTTGACGCCAACGAGGTCGCTCACCGAGAACATCATGGTGATGTCCTTCACCCCGACGAACCGAGAGGTGTCCCCCGAGGCGACGGTCGAGACCATCAGCTTGGGGAAGCCGTAGGGCAACGCCTGCATCACCTGGGTGCACGACGAGGTGCCCTGCGTCCCGCCCACGCCGAGCACCGCGTGGGCTCGGCCCGCGCCGATCAGGTCGAGGAGGATCTTGGTGGCGCCGGCAACCATGACCGGGCCGGCCGCCTCCCGGGTCGGCGCCTTCAGCAGCTCGGCCAGTCTCCCCCCGCCGGCTTCGGCGACCTGCTCGCGACCGACCTCCGCCACGCTGCCGGGGGTCCCCACCACGCCGAGATCGACGATGGTCGCCGTTCCGCCGAGCGCGACGATTTGGCGGCGGAGAAATTCGGCCTCCTCGGCCTTGGTGTCGAGCGTCGCCAGGACCACCACGGTGCGACTCACGACGGGCTCCCCCGGTTGGTGAATTTGAGGCGGGCGAACTCTTCCGCCGCTCCGAGCACCGCCCGCTCGATCGGCAACCGCTCGGTGGACGAACCGGTCCAGAACCCGTGCCCACTGGTATGGTCGAGGAGGTACTGCGCGTCCGCCGGCGTCTCCATCGCCGCGCCGTGGGCGATGAGGATCACCTCGGGGTGGATGGCGCGGACCTCCGCGTACACCGCTTCGGTCCGTCGCGCCGTGTCCTCGATCGTCTCGCCGGAGTCGTAGCCCACCAGACCGCCCCGAGTCGTCCCGGCGTGAAAACAGAAGATGTCCGGTCGCGACCCCTCGACCACCCGCCGGCTGTCCTCCAGGTCGAAGGCCAAGCCGATGGTCACCATCTCCATTTCTTTCGCCAGCGCCAGCATCTCGATCTCATGGTCGAGGGTGATGCCGCTCTTGACCAGCACCTGGTAGAGCGTGCTGTCCTTGTCGACGTAACCGATCGAAGGCCCGATGTTCGAGACCGAGAGGACGCCCATCGCCTTGAGCCGCTCCAGCACGGTCCGCATGTCCTTGAGCGGATCGTTGGCGTTGAGGCAGGCGCAGACGAACGCGTCCCCCTTCAACGCGGGCAGGATGTCCTCCTCAGTGTAGGTCAGGGTCTGGGCGTTCGAGTCGAGGATCGGCCACATCATCGACATGGTGCCCATCCCGTTGGCTCGCAGCCGGGCGCCGGAGAAGGTGTTGACGCAGTCGACGCCGGCCCGCTCCAACAGCTTGGCCACGAGGCCACTGCCGGCACTGGCGATGAAGATCGGGCGGCGGGCCGCGATCTTGGCCTGGAGTTTCCGGAGGATCGCGGCGCGCGAGGTTCGGGGAACGATCATGGTTTCGCCAGTTCTACTTGACCACGCGCATCACGGCGCGCATGGTCTGCCGGTGGCCGGGAAAGGTGCAGAGCACGACGTAATCACCGGGCGCGCCGGGAGCGCGGAACTCGACGACCTGGGACTTCTGGTGGTTGAGAAGATCCGTGGCCACCAGGATCTTGTCGGTTTTCGGCCTGAACGCCTGGGCGAAGCCGTCCGATCCGAGCCGGTCCGCTGCCGCGCCGATCTCCTCGGCCGAACCCGGGGTCCCGATGATCAGATTGTGGGGCGCGTAGTCGTCGTTGACGAAGCGGAGGGTGACGGGTCTGCCGGCCGTGACCGTGAACGCCTCGCGGTCGTAGCGCATCGTCTCGACGACGGCCCGAACCACGATGACGCCGTCGTCGATGGCATCGGCACCGGACGGCGGGTCGGGGGCAGCCACCGCGCCGACGGCGACCGGCCGCGCCGCGCCGTGCTCCCACATCCGCTCCACCCGCCTCGCCGCGATCCGGGCATGGGGCACCGGTGACTTGAGGACCAGGGCGAGCAGGTCTCGATCGACGACATTGTGCTGTTGGTGAACCCAGAGGGCTTCGAGCAAGTGATGGGCGTCGGCCTGGCTCGCGGGGTCGAACCGTTTCAGCCACGCTCGGGTCGCGGTGATCACCTCGGTGGTTGGGCGCTCCGACAACTCGATCCGGGCCCGGTGGCGGATCCCGTTGATCGGATGCTCGAGCGCCGCGAGCAAGGCGGGGATGGGCTGCCCGTCGATGGCCACGTGCTCGGAGAGGGGCCGCCCCGGCACGGTGATTCGATAGAGCCGGCCGTGAGTGTGGTCGCGGGCCGGGTCGCGGATGTTGTGCTGCATGTGTCCGATGATGGCGTTGGACCAGTCCGCCACGTACAACCCACCGTCGTCGCCGATCTCGAAGTCGGTGGGTCGGAAGTTGGGATCGGACGAGACCAGGAGGTCGTCCGTTTCGGTGCCGTTCACGTTGCCGGTGGCGGGATCGAACGAAAGGGAATACTGCTTGATGCCGAGGAACGCGATCACGTTGAGGATCAGGAAATTGCCCTGGTTCTTGGCGGGAAAGTGCCCGCTGGAGAGAATCCCGCTGGACGGCACCGGCCGCACCGTGTGTTGCAGCATCTGCCGCATCGCGAAGGTCCCGTCCGGGTTGTCCTTGACCTGGTACGCCGTGCCGCCGGTCGCGTCCGTCGCGTAGTGGTAGCCCCAGTAGTCGAAGGCGGTGCCGTGGGGGTTGGGGCTGTTGTCCGCGTGGAAGCTGAATTCGTGGGTCCGTGGGTTGAAGCGGTACATCGCTGACCTGTTGGACTCCTGATTGGCAGCCCAGGGCGTTTCCACGTTGGAGATGCTGAAGACGCCCTCTTGATAGTAGATGAAACCGTCCGGCCCGTAGACGAAATTGTTCGCGGCGTGGTGAGTATCCGCCGAGCCGAACGCCCCGGCGATGCGGAACCGGACGTCGGCCACGTTGTCGCCGTCGGTGTCCTTGAGGAAGAGGAAGTCGGGCTGGGACGCGACGATCACGCCGCCGTTCCAGAACTCGAAGGCGGTCGGGTTCTGCACATACGCGAAGGTGATCGCCGTATCGGCCACGCCGTCGCGGTCGTCGTCCGGCAGGATCAGCAGCCGGTCGTTCATCGTCCCCGTCGGCTCCCACTTGGGATAGGTGCCCCAGGTCGCGACCCAAAGCCGACCCCGGGTATCCACGCCGAGCTGCACCGGATTCACCAGCTCGGGGAAGCGCTCCTCGGAGGCGAACAGGTTGGCTTTCATCCCCCGCTCGAGCCGCATTTTCGCGATCGCGGCCTCGCCGCCGAGATAGTCGAGGGTGCCCACTTTGCTCACACCACCCTGGAGCTGCGGCTCGGCGAGGTTCGACACCACCGGGACCGGCGGGGGCACGTTGGAGTCGTCGGGCGCGACGGACTCTCCGCGGGCGGCGGCCCAGATCACCACGTCCCGATTGGCGGTCAGGTGGTCGAACTGCACCAGCTCATTCTGGAGCACATCGTAGTTGGTCTGCCCGCCGACGAAGGCGAGGGTGGCCCGCGAACCCCAGACGTCGTTGCCATCGGTCGCCCGGAACCGGTTGAACCAGTATCGGTTCTTCTCGAGCACCGCGGCGCGCACCGCCTCCACCCGGGGCGCATCGCCGCTCGGCGACGACCCCAGCAGCCCTCGGACGATGACCTCGGCGATCCGCCGGTTCCCCAGCTCGTTGAGGTGGATGCCGTTGATCGTCAATGGCGCCGCTGACTCCCCGTAGAGCCGCTGGGAGGGACCGAACAGATCCAGGTATCCGACACCCTTCAGCCGCGACACCGAATCCATCACCCGGGTGTACTTCGCCAGGCGGCCGTTGTTGGCCGAGCCGTCGGGCAGGTTCGGATCGTCGAGGTCTTCGTGGGCGATGGGCGAGAACAGGACGATGCGGGGCGCGCCTTGACCGGAGTAGTTCTGCGCCCTGGTGTGATCGATCCAGGTGGCGAGGTCGGTGGCAAACCCTTCGGGGTCGTCGTCGTACGACTCGTTGTAGCCGAACATGGCAAACACCACGCTCGCTTTCGAGAGACCGAGGTAGTCGTCCGGGGACGGCAACCCCTTGGTGCGGGGCCGGTGATCGATCCGATCGCCGGCGAATCCTTGGTCACGGACGACCAGACCCAACGCCGGACGGGCCAGCTGCAGGTAGGTCTCGAGCCACCCGTCGTGTTGCATTCGTTCGGCCAGGGTGTTGCCGATGATGACGATGTGATCGCCCTCCTCCAGCTCCAACGGCGGGGTCGTGCAGGCCGCCGTCATCGCGAGAGCCAGCGGCGCGAATCGGCTGAGCGGACGCAACGTCATTGGGCTTTCTCTCCGGAGTGCTGGGACGACGAGTCCCGCGTTGGGCGATCGGGGGACATGATCGGAGTATCCCAGCCCGCGAGGTCCGCGGGACGGACCCCGCGGCGATACCCGTCGAAACTGAAGGTCACCGGGTGGTACGGGCCCACGAACGAGACGTCGAGGTCGGGCGTGATGGCATCCTCCATCCCGAGGGCCCACAGGGTGGCGTTGACCAGCATCCGGCGGAAGCCCGCGTTGAGCAAGTCCTCGGAGGCGCCGTGGGTGGAGGTGAACACCCGGCCCGATTGCCCGTTGGTCCCCTGGTAGGTCCGGGTCCACACCACCGGCAACTGCTCTTTGCTCGTGTCGGGTGGCGCGGAGGGTTCCATTCCGTTGAGCACCTGCCCTAACGCCAGCACCTCCGACCCGTCAGGAGGATACGCTTGATAGCCGCCCGACTGGACGTGGATGTCGCCCACGCCGCGCAAGATCGGATGCGCAGCCCGGTCGGCGTGCGGAAGGACTCGGGAGCTCTGTTCGTGGTTCGTCCCATAGTGACCCACCCAGGTCTCGCCCAACACCTGCTCCCCGAACCCGCTGGGGTAGTCGGCGCCCGAGTAGTCCCATGAGTACCGGGCAAACGGTCCATCCTTGATTTGAAACGCGTGGGTGGCAGTGCGCAGCCCGATCACCGGACCGCCCCGGTCGAGGTAGTCCACGATGTGCTGCATCTGCTCGGCGGGAAAGTCCTGAAAGCGGATGGCCATGATCAGCAGGTCGGCCGTCTTCAGGGCATCGAGCCCCCCGATTCTCGAGCTGCCGGGCTCGATGAACCCCGCGGTGTCGAGGGTGAAGAAGACGCTGGCCTTGAATCCCAGACGGCGGGCCAGGATCCGCCCTAACGCGGGAAGGAGTTCCTCGGAACGGTACTCGTGATCTCCGGCGATGAGGACGATGTGCTTACCGGCGCCCGGCCCGTCGCTGCCTTCGAAGACCAGACGGGATGGGTGGCCAGGAAGGGCCGGTTGGGAACAGCCCGCCAGCGTGACCCCCATGAGGATCGTGCCGACCGCCGCCGCCATCGAGACGTGAACACTCACCGTGTGCCTCCGCTATTGTTTGACGGTCTCGGGGGACCGCATCGAAAACCACCGCGCCGGCCAGGGGGCGAGCCACACGCCTAATCGCGCCAACAACGCCCACGAGGAGCGTGCCCGGAACCGCGAACCGGAGCCGGCGATCGGGGCCAGCGCGTTCGTCAGGGCGCCCCCGGTCTGGTACCCGATCACGGCGGCGGCGGGAACATCTCCTCCACGGCTCGTCGGAACGTGGGCGGGTCGATGGCCGGGAAGCGATAGAGGGCTGACTCGATCCGGTGAAAATAGTCCCTCGCCGTCGCCGGCTCGATCAGCCCGCGGTCCAGCATCGCCCGAACGTCGGCCAGGTCCCGATTGTGCCCTCGTTCGACCTTCGCCAGCGCCTGCGCATAGAGATCGTAGTGGAAGAATGTCATCCGGCCGATGGTGGCGATGAATCGCCCCCGATCCGGCCAGTCGTCGGCCACCGGGATGAATTGATCCGGCGAGGCGAATTCGACGTTGAGGTGCAGTCGTTCCTTGAGGGCGGGAATGGCCCGAAGCAGCGCATCCTTCTCGGGGCGAATGACCAGGTCGATATCCATGGTACTCGAGCGCCAGCCCAGCAGCACCGCGCTCGTGCCCCCCACCAGGTAGACGCGGGTGTCATCCCGCGCCTCCCGCGCGAGAGCCACCATGAACGCCTCGATCCGCTCGCGGTCGGCTACCTCGCGCACGCAACGGCCCGCTGAAAGCTGACGAGCCGCCGTACCAAGGCATTGTACCGCCCGTGGGCGGCATCCCCGTGGGTCTCGTACAGCAACCGGTACAACCGCGCCTCGGCGTCCGGCAACATCACTGGCAGCTCCCAATTCAGGGCGCGGAAGCGGGGCGCGCCGATGGAAACGAGCAGTGCCTCCGCCGTGACGGCCCCGCGGGACAGGTCGGCGATTCCCCGGGAGATAAGATCGCCGCCGGGAAGGAGAGGCGAGATCCCCGAGGGGGACTCGCCGTCTGGGGGCAGAACGCGCTTGACCATGGTGAATAGTCAGCCCGCGTCCGGGAATGATCAAGGTTCGAGGTCCGGGGTGGGCGGGAATGGCTTCCAAGATGCGCGTGCTCACCGCCTGGCCCCGTTACGTCGAGCCCTGGCGGGACCGGACGCGGTTGACAGGCATACTGCCGGGCCATTCGATTCCGGTCTCTGGGCGCCGTCCAAGTCGTCTTCGCGAAACCTGAGGCTACCGAAATGCTCGAGCCAACCCGGATTCGGTTCTCGATCCTGTGGTCACTCCTCGGTCTTGGTACCACGATCGCCCACGCCCAACGTGCCGCCACCATGTCGCCCGACGTTCGGCGGTTCGTGGCCCACGACGCGCCGGTGATCGCGCTCAAGGGGGTCCGGATCATTGACGGAACCGGCGCCGCACCGCGCGACGATCAGACGATCGTCTTTACCGACGGCCGGATCAGCGCCATCGGCGCCTCGGTGTCGATCCCGGCCGGGGCAACGGTCTTGAGCCTTCCCGGTCATACGGTCACTCCGGGGCTCGTGATGCTCCACGAGCATCTGTTCTACCCCACCGGCCGGCGGACCCCGGGGCTCTTCAGCTACGTCTCCCAGAACTTCAGCTTCCCGAAGCTTTACCTCGCCTTCGGCGCCACCACCATTCGCACCGCGGGCGCCACGGCGCCTTACGTCGACATGAGCCTCAAGGAGGCAATCGACGCGGGCAAGGAAGCCGGTCCGCTGATCTACCTCACCAGCCCCTTCCTCGATCGCCCCGGCTACCCGATTCCCCATTTCAATCACATCGAGAGTCCCGAAGGCGGCCGCCGGGCGGTGCGGTACTGGGCTGAAGAAGGGATTCCCTGGTTCAAGGCGTACACCTTCGTCACCCGCGCCGACCTGAAGGCGATCATCGACGAAGCCCATCGGCTCGGTGGTAAGGTCACCGCCCACCTGTGCTCGGTGACTCACAGCGAGGCGGCCGACCTCGGCATCGACATGCTCGAGCACGCGCTCCTCACCAACTCCGAGTTCGTGGCGGAGAAGCAGGTCGACCTCTGTCCCGGGGAAAACCGGATCTATGAGACCTATGGAACGCTCGATATCTCGAGTGCCCAGGTTCAGGCTGGAATTCGAAAGCTGGTAGAGAAAAGGATCCCGGTCAGCTCGACCCTCCCGATCTGGGAGACGATGATGCCGGACCGAATGATCCCGGCTGGAGCCCTCGAGGTCTTGAGCCCCGAGCTGCGGGACGATTTCCTGGCTATCCAGAAGCTGTTCGCCGCCAACCGGTCCTCGACCTTCCCAGCCGCGTTCAAGGCGGCGCTCGAGTGGGAGCGTCAGTTCGTTCGCGCCGGCGGGATCCTCGGCGCGGGGACCGACCCGACCGGGTACGGCGGAACGGTGGCGGGTTATGGGAACATTCGCGAGCTCGAGCTACTGGTGGAGGCCGGTTTCACCCCGCTCGAGACCATCTCCATCGCCACCCGGAACGGAGCCCGGATTCTCGGCATCTCCGATCAGGTGGGAACGCTCGAAGTGGGCAAGCGGGCCGATGCGATCGTGATCCGCGGCGACCCGGCGACCCACATCGCCGACATGGGTAAGCCGGTCGTGGTGTTCCGCGACGGCATTGGCTACGACTCCGTCAAGCTGATCGCCGCGGTCAAAGGGCTGGTTGGACGATTCTAGCGCCCATCCATTGCGGGCATTCATGGACCGGATCAGGGGCCGGTCAGCGCCCTGCCCTGAGGTCTCGGCGTTCCCAGCCGGGCCTCCGGAGGGTCGAACCCTGGCGGGGACTCCAGCAGTGGGGCAAGTTGCGTCTCACCAACCCGCCGATCCGCGCGTCCGTGCGCCTGGGAGATTCCATGTCCGACCGCTCCGCCCGCCGCGAGTTCCTGAGATCCGCCGCCCTCGCCGCCGGCGCCATGGCCGCGGGCGCGGCTCCGGCCACCGCTACCCCCTCGTCAGCGCCACCGACCCAGGCCGCCACCCGCGCCGGCAAGCTCCGGCAACTCCTCAGAGGCGCCCCGTTCTACGCGCCGGTGATCGAGAACGTTCTCTCGGCGCGGCTCGCCGAGCAGGAGGGATTTCCTTTCGTCTGCGTCTCGGGCCAGGCGCCGTCTCGGGCGCTCGGAATCCCCGACGTCGGACTGGTGACGCTCTCGGAACTCCTCGCGGTGGCCGCGCCGATCGCGGCCGCGACCGAGATCCCGGTGCTGCTCGACATCGAAGACGGAAAGGGGACCGCGATGCACGTTTACCGGGGGATCCAGCAGGCCGAGCGGGCGGGACTGGCCGCGGTGCTGATCGAGGACGCCGACCTCCAGCCGCACTTGGGCGCGCCCAAGGGAGACCTGGTTCCGCTGGCTACGATGGTCGACAAGATCAAGGCCGCGGTGGACGCGCGGCGCGATCCTGATTTCGTGCTGTTGGTCGCCTCGGTCGGGCTTCGGGAGGGGCGGTCGAAGGGCGAGGTGATGGACCGCGCCGCCGCCTACGCCGCGGCGGGGGCCGACGCCTTCTGGTTCCCCGCCCTGCCGATGGCGGAGAACAAGGGGGCGTTCGCCCTCGTCAAGAAGCCGATCATGTCGATCGGCGGCACGGTGGACGAAATGCAGGCGGCGAACGTGGCGTTCGCGGCGTTCCTCGACTTCGGGATGATCGCGTTAGGCGCGGTCCGGCGGGCGCTCCAGGAAATCAAGACCACCGGCTCGATCGCCCAAGCGACCAAGGACGCGTTGCCGTTCGCGGCGCTTCGGGAGCTCGACCGGACCCAAGAGGTGCGGGAGCGGGCGCGGCGCTACCACGTGATCGGGTGAAGCGGGGGTGCAGCTGTGGCGGGACTGGCTCTGAACCGAGTTTGTCATCGCGTTGACAAACTCGGTCCCGAAGGGGAATCCACTCGCAAGCACCTCCGATGGACTCGCCGCGCGAGTTCTCGCCGACGTCGTACAGCGCGTCAGGGCTTCAACGGCGAGCGGACGGGGCGACCGGGCAACGCGCCGGTCACCAACTGACCGTTTCGCACCACGAAGGTGCCGTTGACCAGCACGTGCGGAATCCCCTCGGACCTGAGCGCCGGCTCGGCGAAGGTGGAGCGGTCGACGACCCGGGCCGGATCGAACACCGTCAGGTCGGCGTCCGCGCCCACGGCGACCCGGCCTTTCCTCGCCATCATCGGCACGTGAGGCTCGAGCCGCCGGGCGGGGAGGATCGTCATCCGCGCCAAGGCGTCCATCAGGCCGAGCACCTTCTGTTCGCGGACGTAGCGGCCGAGGATCCGAGCGTAGGTCCCGGCCCCGCGGGGGTGGCCGGTGCCGTTGATGAAGGGCACCCCGTCGCTCGCGATCATCACCCCGGCGTGGCCGATCGCCTTGGCCACGTTCTCCTCCGTCATCATGTGGATCACCACCCAGCCGCCCTGCTTCCGGTAGCGCTCGAAGCTCTCGCGGGTGAGCCGCTCGCCGGTCAAAGGCCAGGCCAGGTCGCCGTAATCCACCCGGAGATTCGCCTGCCAACCCGGGTTGAACATCGCCGACTGCAGGAGCGTGGACCCGGCGGTGTACGGGTAGGCCTCGGTGGTGACGTCCTGGCCGGCCGCGTTCGCCGAGTCGAGCAGCGCGAGGGCCGCGGGCAGGTCGCCAAGCGAACTGCTGGCGACGTGGACGACATGGAGCGCGGCGCCCGCTTCTCGCGCGAGGGTGACGGCCTCGCGAATCGGCCCGATCCCGAACGCCCGGGTGTGAACGAACACCGGGACCTTTCGCGCCGCCGCGACCCGGAACAGTCGGGTGATCTCCTCCGCCGTGGCACCGGGCGAATAGTTGATCCCGAAGCCGACGCCTAACGCGCCCTCGTCGAGCCCCTGCCGGATGGTTCCTTCGAGCGCCTCGACCTGGGCGTCGGAGGCCGGCTGGTTGGCGCCCGCGGGCATCGGGCCGAGCCCGTTGATGGCGCCCGGGTTGGTCGCCCCGTGGAGAACCTCGACGCCGTTGTGGAAGACGAAGAACCGAGCCGGCCGGTGGCCGACGGTGGCACCGAAGTTGAGCGGCGACTTCCCTTCCCGTGAGGCGTACCACTTGGCGACCGGGAAGACCCCAGACTCCATCTCGAGCGCGGTGGTGACGCCGTCCTGAGCCTGGATCTCCATGTCGCCCCGGGTCTGGCCATGGGCGTGGAGATCGATGAACCCGGGGGCGACGACCAGTCCCGCGACGTCGACCACTTCGGTGCCCTTCAGCGGCTTGGCGGAGAGAGCGGCAACACTGTCGCCGAGAATGGCGACGTTCATGACCGAATCGAGACCAGAAGCGGGGTCCATCACCCGGCCGCCCGAAAGGACCAGGTCGTAGGTCGGGGCGGAGGTGCAAGCCGCAAACGCAAGGGCGGCCAAGGGGCCGGCAGCGAGGAAGCGCAGGGCGATGGTCATGGCGGCAATCTAGCCGGGTTTTTGTGGTTTGTTCGGTGCTTGGGGGTCGTGGTAGACTTGTGGTGAGGTTGCCGCCCGATTGATTTCGGAACGGCCCCCTTGCGGCCGATACTCCAAGCATGACCCTCGAGGATCTCCTTAGCGCCGTGGCCTGTGGTTTGCCCGATACCGGGCTGGCGCCTGAAAGGCCTCGTTCCAGACCGCGGCGCCGGGAGCGAACCGATGTCGTTGTCGATTTTCGACACTAATCGGATGAAAAACACGCCCGAAACCCAAAGCGTACTCGTCCGGCCCGACGAATCGATCGAGGTTCTCGTCCGGCTGGGCCAGGTCCGCCTTGTCTACGACCGCCTGCCGCTCGTCCTGGGCTACACCGCCGCGGTCTCGGTGGTCTTCGCCACGTTGTTGAGACCCGTGTTCCCGGGCGGGGTGCTCTGGCCGGGGTTGATCGTGCTGCAACTAGTCAGCGTAGGCAGAGCTGTTCTCTGGGTTCAGTACCGCCGGGCCGCCCCGGAGTCACAGGAATCGCGCAAATGGATTCGGCGGTTCATGATCGGTACCGCCTTGGCGGCCGCCGCCTGGTCGCTGTGGATCTTCCCGGTACTCCTCACGGCCGGCCCGACCGAGAGGACCATGCTCTTGATCACCCTCTTGGCCGTGTCGGCGGTTGGGGTATCATCGCTGGCTCCGTATTTCCCTTCATTGTGCCTGTTTCTTTCCGTGGCGCTCGGGCCCGCGATCGTTCACCTCTTGCTCGCACCCGACTTGATTTCCCGAATCAGCGGGTGGGCCATCGTCGCGGCGGTAGTGACCCTCGCGGGAGCGGGCTGGCGGATGCAAGCCGACATCCGCCGGATGTTGCGAACCGAGCTGGAGCTCTCCGAGGCGATGGCTGCCGCGGTCCGGGAACGCCAGGCCGCCGACGCCGCCAACGCCGCCAAGTCGGTCTTCCTCGCCAACATGAGCCACGAGGTCCGGACCCCGCTCAACGGAATCCTCGGCTTGAGCGAACTCCTCAGTCAATCGCCACTCGATCCCGAGCGGAAGGCCCAGATCGGGCTGCTGCGGACATCGACCACCGCCCTACTCGATATCGTCAACGACATCCTCGACTTCTCCAAGATCGAGGCCGGCAAGGTCACGGTCGAACAAGTCGGGTTCGATCTGCCCGGCACGGTCCGGGACGTCGCCAAGATCCTCGCCGACCGGGCCGAGGCCAAGGGACTCACCTTCCGCGTGATCGTTGATTCCGGAATCCCGGCGTTCACGATCGGCGATCCGGGCCGCCTCCGGCAGGTCCTCATCAATCTGGGCGGGAACGCCGTCAAGTTCACCCATCAGGGAACCGTCGAAATCCGAGTCGAGCCGGCGCCGGCCGACGCCGCACCGGCCACCGTGAGGTTCACGGTCTCGGACACCGGGATCGGGATACCGCCGCAAGCCCAGGCTCAGCTGTTCCAGCCGTTCACCCAGGCGGACAACTCCACGACTCGCCCCTACGCCGGTATCGGTCTGGGCCTCTCGATCGCGCAGCGGTTGGTGCGATTGATGGGTGGGTCGATCGGGGTGGCGAGCGCCGAGGGCCGGGGGAGCACCTTCTGGTTCGACCTCTCGTTGCCGCCAGCTACCGCCCCCACCCCGGAATCATCGGGGGAGTTGCCCGCCGTCATTGGGACTGGCCCGCCCTCGGAGTCGCAACGGATTCTCGTCGTCGAGGACCACGAGATCAACCAGCTCCTGGCGCTGGAGATCGTTCGGGGTGGCGGCTATGAGGTCGACATGGCCGCCAACGGCGAGGACGGCGTCACGGCGCGGTTCGCCGCGGACTACGGCCTGATCTTCATGGATTGCCAGATGCCGATCAAGGACGGGTTCGAGGCCACCCGCGCGATCCGGGAACGGGAACGAACCGTGGGGCTCGACCCGGTGCCGATCGTGGCCCTGACGGCCAACGCGGTCAAAGGCGACCGCGAACGCTGTCTGGCGGCCGGAATGAACGATTACCTCCCCAAACCCTTCACACCCGCTGAGATGCTGGCCATGATCCATCGACACCTGGGCTCCCCGGCACCCGCCGACCTGCCGCCCCCGATCGACGTCGCGCAGCTGGCCCAACTGGTCGGGGGTGACCAGGCGAAGGTTCGGAAGTTTCTCGGGATGTTCGTCGAGATGACGCCGGCCGGTCTCCGCGACTTGGCGGCGGCGGTCAATGCGGCCGACGGCGACGGAATCATCAAGGTCTCTCACAAGCTGAAGGGATCCGCGGCCATGATCGGCGCGCGCCCAATGGCCGACCTCGCCGAGGCGATCGAGCACCGTGCCCGCGCCGGCGAGCTGGGGGCCATTCCGAAGCTGACCGAGCAACTCGAGGCGGCGTTCAGCTCCGTGCGCGAGGCCGTTCAGGCCGCTGCCGGCAATCGTGGGCCCGAACCCACTCAGGGCATGGATTTGAGTGCGGCCAGGAACGAATCGAGCCGCCTCACTTCGTGATCGGCCCGGAGCTGCTCGAAGGCTGCCCGGGCCTCGGCCCCGAGTCTGTGAGCCTCCGGCTCCCGGTGAAGCCGGGCGAGCAGGTGCACCAGATCGCGCTGGGCAATCGCCGCGAGTAGCGGCCGGTGATGTTCCTTGGCGGCGGTGATCACGTCCCGGAGATGGGTCTCGGCGGCCCCCGTTTCGCCGAGAGCTGCCAGGGCGCCGGCGAGAATCCTGAGGTCCTCGGCCTGCAATACGGCATCGTCCAACTCGCGGTGGATCGCCAACGCCCGCTCGGCCTCCCGGCGGGCGAGTGCCGGTTCGCCCGCTGCCACCCGAATCTCGGCCCGTCCCGCCAACGCCTGGCCCTTGAGCCGCCGGTCACCCACCTGGTCCGCCCCGCGAATCGCGTTGCTGGCGGCCTCGATGGCATTCTGGAAGCGGCCCATTTCCCGATAGGTGATCCCGAGATTGTGGTTGACATGGGCGATCCCGTGCTCGAAGTGCGCCTGCTGATACGCGGCCAGGGCCCGGGTGTACGCTCCCACGGCCCGCCCGAAGTCCCCCTGGACGTTGGCGATGATGGCCAGATTGTTGGCGCACCGGCCGACCGTGACCAGATCGCTGTCCTCGAGCGCCTGCTCTTGGGCCTGAGCGAAGAAATGGCTGGCCTCGTTCATCCCGCCGCGTTCCAGCGCGATCGCCCCGGAGACGTTCAGCGCCCGGACCTCGAGGGAACGGTCGCCCAACCGACGGGCCTGGGTGAGCGCGACCATGGCCCACTGACCGCCCAGTTCGAGCCGCCCCAGCCGCGCGTGCCCGATGCCGCAGAGCAGTGCGAGGGTGGGCGACTGCTCGATCTCTTCGCCCGAGTGCCCTTCCAGGTACGCCAGCAACTCAGCATAGCGGCCGCGGTCGGCGAGCACCTGGGCGTCGTGTAACGGCGTCAAGGCTCGATGGAGCTCCGCCGCGAACCCATCGTCCCAATCCTGCCCGGCCAACTTACGTAGCTCACCCTCGGCTCCGAGCCGGGCAAAGATCGCTTGGGCGCTCCGACCCATCTCGACGGCCTCGGCGTGGCGCTCGGCGCGCCGGAGGACGTGGGCCAGGTCCGCCATGGCTTCGGCGGCCAACTGGACCCTTCCGTGCGATTCCGCCCGGGCGATGATCTGCCGCAACGTCGCCTCGGCTTCGACCAGCCGAGCTTCGGCGGCCTCGACTTGGGCCTCGATCCGGAGGGCTTCGGCCTCTTCGATCGGATCACTCAGCTCTCGGTGGGTGGCGAGCGCGGCGTCAACATCGCGCCTGGCAGCCTCCAAATCGCCCGCCAACACCGCGATCTCGGCCCGACCGCGCCGGGCGCTGGCGGCCAGAGCGTGGTCGGCGACCGATTCGGCTACCGCGACCGCCTGGTCGGCCTGCTCGCGGGCTTGATCGTAATGGCCCTGATCGCGATAGGTGATTGCCAGGTTGTGGCGGCACTCGGCCATGCCACGGCGGTGCCCGACCCGCTCGAACGCCGCGATCGCCATCTCGTACGAACCGATCGCTTCGGCGTGGCGGCCGCGGAGGTTGCTGACCGCGCCCAGGTTGTTGCAGGTCCGGCCGATCGTATAGCCGTCGCCGTCCTGGCTGGCGGTCAACAACGCTTCGGTATAGAACTCCGCCGCTGCGTCGATCTGCCCCGTCACGAACGCGATCCCGCCCCGGACCACCAGCGCTCTCTTCTCGACGTCGCGGTCTCCGACTTTGCGGGCCTCGGCCAACGCCAAGTCCACCCAATGGCGTCCATCCGCCGGCCGGCCGAGGCGAGCCTGCGCCGACCCGAGGATCAGGGCCAGGGTCGGCGAGTCCTCCACCTCCTCCCGCTCGAGCGAGCCGAGCGTGGCGACAACGTCCGCGAAATGGCCGGCGGCGGCCATGGTCTTGACGCGGTCGAGGGTCGACTCTGGCGCCTTCATTGGCGGATCTCCCTTGCGGTGGATCTAATCATCGGGCGCGGTATCGAGTCATCGATCGGTCGCCACTACCACGAGATCGCGTAACCGCCGTTGGGTGTCTCGGGCGGGACCACCTTGGTGCTGTCGGGCGCCGGGGGGGGCGGCGGGCTCACCGCCTTGCGCCCAAAACTGGGGCCGGTTCCTTGCTGACCCTGCTGGTCGGGCCCGGTAATTCCCGCGCAACCGCCCAAAGTCAACAGGAAGGCCAGCGCCGCGGCGGTTCGTTTCAACATGATTCGCTTCATCATGATCGGACTCCTGATCGTGGTGGCGTTGGAGCTTCTCGCTCAACGCCTGTGAGTCGTATCGTCATCGCGCCAGGCCTGGTCGGACCGAGGAAGCGGACCGGCATCAGTAGGCGATGTGATAGTTGGAGAAGTGGTCGATGTCCGACGTCAGCCAGAAATCCTCCAGGTTGACCGTGGTCGCCAGCGGGGTCCAAGCCGTGCCCGCCACCGGCTGGTACCAGACCTTGAGGTCCGAGCCCAGATGGCTACCGAGATCGGTGAACATCCAGAAGAGCTTGAGCTTGGCCGGACTCTTGGTGAAGGTAGAGCCGTGGGGCCCGAACTGGAGTTCGACGTAGGTGCGGTCGACATGGACGGTGAGCTGCACCGCCGCGCCCTTGGGCAAGGCCGTGCCTTGGGCGTCGACAAACTGCCCGTCCCTGGGCGTGGTCAGGATCATGAACGGCACGGGGACCAGATCGAAGGATCGCTTGACGAAGAAGAGCGTGTCGGCGCTCGCCTTGCCCTGGACCAGCGTGAACGTGGTGTCGTAGGTCGTCAGCGGCGGCGCCCACGACGCGAACCGCAACCGGTTCGAGCCGGCGACGAGCGTGGTCTCGTCCGTGACGGTCTTCGTCGTTTCCGTGCCCGTGGTCGAGCCGTCCGTCGTTCTGCTCGAGGCCCGTCGGAAGCCGGGCCCCGCCACGCTGGGCCCGGTGGGGTCGAGGTCGCCACCGCAGCCGGCCAGGGTCAGGCTCAGAACGGCCGCCGTCAGCAGTCGGCGCGGGGTGATGATCGAGGTCATGGTCATCTCGTTTCGAGTCAGTCGTTGAGGTTGGGATCTACCAGGAGATCGCGTAACCGGAGAAGTGCTGGAGCGCCGCCGTGAACGACCTCTCCGCCAGCGACTTGCTAGCAGCGATCGGGACCCACGGCGCGCTGGGATCGGCCTGGTACCACATCCCGAGAAGTTGGTTCTCGATGTTGCTGTCATTGCCATCGACCACGCCGTCGCCGTTGAGATCGCCACCGGCGCCACCGTACCAGATCTTGAGCTGGGCCGGGGTGCCGAACTGCAACTGGTGCGGCTCGAGCGACACGGTGACCGTGTTGGGATCGACCGTGGCCGTCACGAGGACCGAGTCGCCCACCGCCAGATTGCCGCGGCCGGGCACGAAGGTCGGATCGCTGATCGTCAGCGACATGAAAGGAGCGGTCCCACCGTTGGCGGCGTAGTTGATCTGGATCGTCCGCGCCTGACCTCGCTTGGCCCAGAAGGTTGCCTGGTACTGGCTCAGGGCCACCGTCGGCACTGCCTTGATCACGGCCGCCGCGATCGCCCACCTCGCTTTGTCCCCCTTAGTCCAGCCCATGACGAGACCGGCGCTCCCGCCGCGGACGCTCGCCCCGCCGGCCACGTCGCCGCCGGAGGTGCCGTAGTAGCGGGTCCACGCCAGAGCCTGGCCCGCCTTGGGCTTGAGGGAGGTCCCGGCCGTCCCCTCGGTCGCCACCGCACTGATCACCAGGTCAGCGGCCTGTCCCGCGGTGGTGACCGTGGGGTCGAGGATGCCGGTGTCCGTCGAGCCGTTCGAAACCACGCCGTAGAAGGGGTTGACCTGATCGGCGCCAGTGACCGACACCGCGCCACCCACCAGCTTGGCGCTTCCGGACAGAGTGATCGTCACGGTCCCGGTGCCCGATGGCGGCGCGATCAGATACCACTGCTCGATCCGGACCGCGTCGTCATGGTTGTTCCGGACCGACAGTTTGGTCAGCGCCCGCCCCTGGTAGGTCACGCTCTGACCGATGTTCTTCGCGCCCCGGATCGAGGCCGAGACGACCAGCAGCCGATTGGTCCCGCTGCCCACCGTGTGCGACCAACTGAGCGAGTTCTTGGAGGCGGTCGCGCTGCTGGATCTGTCGACCGCCGGCGGCGCCGTCACCGCGCCGGCGAAGAAGGGGCCGTTGGTGCCGCCCATGCCCGACGCATCCGCTCCGACCGCCGTGAACGCGAGCGCGGGTACGGCCCATTGGAGGAAACGGGGACCCGGGCCCGCGACCGGCTCCGAGGTCGGGCCGGTGTTGTCGGAACAGCCGGCCGCGAGTGCGAGGAGGCCAAGGGAAAACAGCGAGCGGCGCGACGTCATCGGATCTCCGTTTGGGACTAGGTCAGTGCTTCCTGCCGCTACCTAAAGCAGAAACCATTCCATTCGATGACGACGGCATAATACGTTGCCTGGCATCGACTTGGCAATCTGAGGGGTGGAGCGTGTTAGGCGAGGAGGAACGTTTCGTCCCAGGGGTGGGGGCGTCCGGGCCCCGAGTCTCTGACGCGAGGCCGCGGGACCGCCCCCGACGCCTCTACCAGGAAATTGCGTGGCCGGCGGAGTGGCAGAGCGAAGCTTGCACCCAGATCCCCTGGGAATCCCGGTCGGCCGCCAATCGGCGCCAGGGGCTGGCGTGCCCGGGCGCATACCAGAAGTCGAGTTGCTGGCCCCGGAGCCGAGCATTCGCCTGAGGTTGCGCGTCCGCGGCGAGTTCGGAATCGGCCGGGTCGAGCCAAACCCGAAGGGTCACCGGATCCGACCGGTTGAACCGGACCCCGGCCGGGTCGAAATCCACTTGGAAGGCGGCGGCCTCGATCCGCACCGTGATCCGAATCGGTTCGCCCGGACCAAACCGGGCACCAGCTCGGTCGGGGAGGAGTCCGTGACTCGGGATCTGGAACTCGAGGAACTGGTCGCCCGTCGTCTGACCCGTCCTCGGGGCATAACTCACCCGAACCACCGTCTCCTGGCCGATCGCCGCCCAGAACGACAATAAGTAGCGCTCGGAGGACGCCGCGGCGATCTCCGTCTCGCCCGCGAGCCCTGAAGCGACGACGGTGGCTCCCAGCCAGGAGCGCGTTGTCGCCGGCAAGCCAGCGCGGGGGGGGTGCTCAGACATAGATCAGTACCAGGGCTAGGTCGGAAGGTCCGCCCGCTCGGCGTCTTCAACTTCCTCGGGATCGCCGTCGGCAGCACCGGCGAGGAGACGGCGGAGCCGCTTGGTCGAGATGCCGAGCTGCCGAGCCGCTTCGCTCCGATTGCCGTGGAACCACTTGACCGTGGCGTGGGCGACGGCCGTGTTGATCTCCCGGAGAGGGGCGGGAAACGGGAAAAGGCCGGAGGCGGCCGGCGGCTGGGCGGCCGTTACCAACTCATCGATTCGCAACTCACCGGGCGGGGAGAGCAGGAGGGCCCGTTCGATCGAGTTCTTCAATTCCCGGATGTTGCCTGGCCAGTGATGGTCACGAAGCCGCCGGCAGATTTCGGGTGTGAGGACGGGAACCGGTACCTCGTGCTCGGCCGCCAAGCTCTCGAGCAAGGCAGCCGCGATGAGGAGCACATCGTCCTCTCGCTCCCGAAGGGGGGGGAGGGTGAGGACGACGGTGCTGAGCCGGAAGTAGAGGTCCTCCCGGAAGGTTCCCTCGTGGACTCGCCGATGGAGGTTTTCGTTGGTCGCCGCCAGAATCCGGACGTCGACCGATCGCGACTTGGTGGCTCCCACCCGGCGAATCTGCTTGTCCTCGAGGACCCGGAGCAATTTGGCCTGGAGGCCCAACGGAAGGTCCCCGATCTCGTCGAGGAAGAGGGTCCCGGTGTCGGCGACCTCGAAGAGGCCCGGCTTCGCGGCGTGAGCGTCGGTGAACGAACCCCGCTCGTGCCCGAAGAGTTCCGACTCGATCAGTTGTTCCGGAAGGGCCGAGCAATTGACCGGAACGAACGGCGCATCGCGGCGAGGCCCGCCGAGGTGGATCGCCCGGGCAAGAACTTCCTTGCCGGTCCCGGTTTCACCGAGGATCAGGACCCGGGCGTTGCGGTGGGGAAGGATGCTGGCCGCTCGAGCCAACTCGCGCTTGAGGGCCTGGCTCTCGCCGATGAGGGACGCAAAGGCCGGCAGACCATCGGGTGCCGGCGGCGCATCGGGGGTGCGGGTGGATTGGGTTGGCGCTGAGGCGGTCCCGCCGGCCAGGGCCGAGACCGCGTTCCGGAGCAGTTCGAGGTCGCCTGGCAGCGCGAAATAGTCCCGGGCGCCCCTCGCAACGCACTGCATCGCCGTCCGCCGACTCGTATCCGCGCCCACCACGAGGACAATGGCCCCCGTAACCTGGTTTGCCTCCAGCCACTGAATCGCCTGTCGCTCGGCCCCGCCGGCGGCCAGGATCAGCCGGCCGCCGTGGCCCGCGGGCGCGGCCGCCGGGTCCGTGACCAGCTCGATCGGAATGTGAAGGTCGACGGCCAGGTTTCGCCACAGACCTTTGAAGGACTCCGAGAGCGCCACAACCGTGATCGGGTGCAACTAGCTGCGTCTCCTTGTCCCAGGGAGCGGTTTCGGCGGAGGTCGCCAATGACGCTACCGGCGGAGCAGACCGTATGCCTAGGGCGTTTCGTCCCAAACCGGTTCAGACCGGCCCGTCGGCGACCTCGGAATTTATGAGGCAATTGACTTCGCTACAACGGGTTACGCAATTTGAAGTTAGTGGCCTTCTTGTTGCTGATACGTTGGGCGGAAGCACAACGGTCAATCGCTGCAAATTCTGTCAGCCCGGTACCAGAGGTTTTCGCGCAATGCGTCCACGGTACGTCATGATCGACCGATTCGGTTTGGCGCCCCTGGGCCCGGCGGCATGGGTGAACGCCTCAAAGGCCCGGCTTGACGTCCCCGGCTGATCCGGAGCTCGCCGAGCTTCGCGCCGCGCTCGAGCGAGTGGTCGCCGAGCGGGACGCCGCGCGCGGTTCTCTTTCGTTCATGGCCCATGAGATGAGGAGCCCGCTCGCGGCCCTCCTCGGCATCGGCGCGTTGCTTCGCGACACGCAACTCGGTCCGAGCCAGAGGGAACTGCTCGCGATCATGGAGCGGGGCGCCGCGGGTTTGGTGGATCTGATCAACAACGTCCTCGATATGTCCAAGCTCGAAGCCGGCAAGCTCGAGCTCGACTCGAGGCCATTCGAGTTCCGCACCTGCCTCGAAGAATGCCTCGACCTGGTGTCTGGATCGGCCATGCAGAAGGGCCTCGAGCTCGGCTACTCGGTCGACGAGGCCACCCCGGTCAAGCTCCTGGGCGATGGCGGCCGCCTCCGTCAGGTCCTGATCAATCTCATCTCGAACGGGATCAAGTTCACCAAGACCGGTCACATCATCGTCGAAGCGGCCACCCAACGCCTCCCCGATGGGAGACTGGAGACCCGGGTGACCGTGTCCGACACCGGGCCAGGCATCCCGCCGGATCGGCTGGAGGCGGTGTTCGGCGAGTTCATTCAGGCCGACTCCTCGACTGCCTCACGGCACGGCGGCAGTGGGCTGGGTCTGTCGATCTGCCGGCGGCTGGTCTCGATGATGGGGGGACGCATCTGGGCCGAGAGCGATGGCCAGTTCGGCACCAAGGTCCATTTCACGATCGTGGCCCGTTCGGCCGATACCGCTGACGTCGCGCTGCCCGGCCGGCACCCGATCTTCGTCGGCCGCCGGGTTCTGGTGGTGCACGACGATTTGGCTCTCGGCGCGCTCCTGACCCGACAACTGGGCCGTTGGGGAATCCAGGCCGAGCAGGCGACGCAACCGTCGCAGGCCGTGGACCGGCTCGGTACCGGCGAGCGGTATGACCTGGCCCTGATCAACAACCGGGTGGTCGGCAGAGATGGTCGGGCGGTCGGGTCGGCGATTCGGGCGGCGCCCGGTGGGGAGACCCTCCCGATGGTCCTGCTCACCGCACTCGGAGCCGAAGGCGGTGAATCGACCGGGGGCGCCGCGGACGACCGGGCCCGATTCCTCGCCTACCTCGCCAAACCGGTCAAACGCGGCCGGCTCCACGAACTGCTGATGAGCAACTTCAGTCGCGCGGCGCCTGAGCCGTCGGTCCGGGTCGCCGACTCGATCGAGCTTCGACCGTCCGAAGCGACGCTCGGTGATTCGGCCCAGGTCGAGCACCCCAAAGCGACTTCCCCGCTGGCCGGCGCCAGGATCCTCATCGCCGACGATGATCCGCTGGTCCTGGCCCTCCTCGAGGAGATGATGCAGGATGCGGGAACGGAAGTGCTCGCGGTGGCGGATGGTCGGGCCGTCGTGGAGGCCTTCGATCGGTTCGCCCCCGACCTGGTGTTGCTCGATGGAGCGATGCCGGAGCTCGATGGTTTCGCGGTCTGCCGTCAACTGAAGGCCTCCGCCGAGACCCGTCTGATCCCGGTGGTCCTGGTCACCGCCCTGCAGAGCCGCGAGGACCGGCTTCGGGGCGTCGAGGCCGGCGCCGACTCCATCCTGACCAAGCCGATCTCGCGGCTCGAACTCCTGGCTCGGGTCCGAGCCCTGGTGGAGTTGAAGCGTTTCACCGATGGCTTCGAACAAGCGGAGTCGGTCCTCCTGTCGATGGCGCGGTGCGTCGAGGGCCGCGACCCGGACACCCACGGCCACTGCGAGCGGTTGTCAGGCTTCGGCTCGCGGCTCGCCGAGCGGCTCGGTCTCGACCGCGCCACGGTGGACGCGGTACGACTTGGCGGGGTGGTTCACGACCTCGGCAAAGTGGCCGTGCCCGATGCGGTCCTGCTCAAGGCGGGGCCGCTGAACGAGGAGGAGTGGGCGGAGATGCGACGACACCCGATCGAAGGGGAGCGGATTTGTTCCGGGCTACGCAGCTTCAGGAACGTGCTCCCGATCATCCGCCACCACCACGAGCGACTCGACGGGTCGGGGTATCCGGATGGTCTGGCAGGGGACGCGATTCCAATCGGAGCCCGCGTTCTCCAGATCGTCGACATTTTTGATGCGCTCACGACGACTCGACCCTACCGGACCGCCTTGGCTCCGGGGCGCGCCCTCGAGATCATCCGCAGCGAGGCCGATCGGGGTTGGCGAGACTCTCGAATAACCGACGCTTTCACGTCGATGGTACTCGAAGGCGATGGACTGGCGGCGCTGTCGACCTAGGTCGCACCGGACACCCTCTTCACCATTCACCGCTTCGGAACGAGTATAGCCCACGCCGGGCACCGTCTACCGGTTTTCCCCTCCGTTGCCAGAATAGCCGAGAACCCGCTGAACCCCACCATCGACACCCCTTCGAGGCTCAGGGCGTGGGGGGGCGGCGGTCGTAGCCGTCGACCCGTTTCTCGTCGATGCGATACATCTCGGGCACCACCCAATAGTTGTCGCCGAACTTGATCGACTTCGGCCAGACCTGATCGAGCGAGTTGGCGTCGTAGAGCACCCCGGCCTTCATCACGTACTGGATGTTGGCGGTGTTCCGGATGTTCTCGAGCGGGTTGCCGTTGAGCACCATCAAGTCCGCCACCTTGCCGACCGCGATCGAGCCGAGGTCGCCATCGAGTCCCAGGAAGGTGGCCCCGTGCATACTGGCCACCTCGAGTGCCGTCATCGGTCCGGCCGCTTTGGCCAGCATCCAGACATCCCAATGGGCGCCGAGCCCATCCTGCTGGCCGTGTGAGCCCACCGCGCTGTACCCGCCTAACGCGATCAGGTCGGCCACGGTCTGGGCGACGATGTCCTTGGAGTAGTCGGTCTCGGGGCGGGTCACGAAACGGCGGGTATGGGGTATCAGCTGTCGCCAGGGAATCCATTTCTGCAACTTGGGATCGCGCCAGATCGGGCTCTCCTGCCAGAAGTACTCCTCGTTCCAGGCCCCATAACCACTGACGAGCGGCGTGTGGGAGTAGAAGTACCTGGCCTTGGCCATGAAGGTGAGGAAGTCGGAGTAGAGTGGAGCCTGGACGGTCATGTGCTCGCCGCCGGTGTGGCCGTCCATCACCATCCCGATCTTGTGGTAGAGGTCGTTGCTGCCCTCGGCGGTGGTCCGGAGTCCCAATCGGCGAACCGCTTCGACCACCCACTGCCGTCGGGTCCGGCTCGGCTGATTGTACTGCTTGGTCATCGGGCTGCCCCACGCCTTGCGCCGAGCCACCTCGCGAAGGGCCTCGTCGAGACTGTTGATCTCGTTGGTGGCCACGTCGTCGCCGGCGGTCATCGCTTCGCCCGTCGAGTAGATCCGGGGCCCGATCATCTGGCCAGTTTCGACCAGTTCAGCGGAAACGAACGGGTCGGTCGAGAAAATCGAGGGATCGAAGGTCGTAGTCACCCCGTAGGCCAGCCAGACGGCGCTCTCGAAGTTCCGGCTCGGCATCATCCCGAGGTGTTCGTGGTGGAGATGGGCGTGGAGGTCGAACCATCCCGGGATGATGGTCTTGCCGGAGACGTTGAAGACCCGGTCGACCCCGGCCGTCGAGCAGCGACCGAGACAGGTTATTCGGCCGCCCCTGATCACCACCGTGCCGCTGGAGATGACCGGTCGACGATCGAGCGGGATGATCCTGGCGCCGGTGAGGGCGATCGAACCCGTCGGTTGGTCTCGGGGCGCCGAGAGGCTGACCGTGATCGTGTCAGTCCGGCCGGTGCCGGTGTGGTGGCTGATGACCCTGTTGGCGCTCGCGAAGTCGAGGACCTCGGCGTTGCGCCAGCGGGGCAGAATGCCGCCTTCGGTCGAGAGCGTGGTGACCGGGAGCCCACCGCCCCGCCGGTTGATCAGCGGCACCGTCGCCGATGAGCCGGCCGGGAGCGGGGCCAGGTAGACGTTGTTGCCCTGGGTGAAGGCCAGGAACCGGCCGTTAGGCGACACGATGGCGCTGCCAGCCTTCTGGACTTCGGCCGCGACCCGGCGATCGGAACCGTCGAGCTTCACCGAAACGATCTCGAGCCGGAAATCGGGCAGCCCTCCATCGACCGGGGGGGTCACCTTCGGCACCGCGAAGGAAACCCGACCGTCGGCGGTGACCGAGGGCCGCGGCACCTCCGGTTGGCGGCTCACGCCGGCCGGATCGTGGTCGACCTGGGCGAGGAACGTCTCGGCGCCACCGGCGGCTGGGATCTTCACCACGTCGAAGAACGGGTTCCAGACCAACGACTGACCGCGTGAGGTGGCACCGGCGCCGCGCATGACCACCAGCTCGCGGCCATCCGGCGTCCAGGCCGGATTGAGGTATTCGCCGTTCTCGCGGGTGACCCGGCGCGGCTCGCCACCCGTGGCCGGAACGACCCAGAGCGCCCCTCGGTCGGTGTCGTGCCAGCTGGTGAACGCGAGCGAGCGCCCGTCCGGCGACCAGGCCGGCTGGAACTCGGAGGGCTGAAAGGTGTCCGGCGTTAGGCGGCGCGCCTGGCCATTCGGCAACGGCATCACCCAGATCCTGCCGACGGCCTGGAACGCGAGCGTGCTGCCATCTGGCGAGGCGGTGGCCCAGCGGAGGAAGCGGACGTCGACCGGGCCGTCGGGCACGGTGTTCCTGATCCAGGCTTGTTCCGAGATGACCCGATGGACCCTGGCGGAAAACGGGATGGTGGTGACCGCGCCGGTGGCGACATCGAGGCGACGGATCTTGCCGCCCTGGTGGATCACGATCGCCCTGGAGTCGGGCGTCCAATCGTACGGCGGATAGCTCCCGGCTGTGGGGAAGCTCTCCTCGGCCATGTCCATTTCGACCGGATCCATCGCCAGTCGTTCGGCGCCAGTGGTCAGGTCGCGGATCCAGAGCCCGGATCGGGGCCCAAACCGCTGGCCTTTGTAGTTGAGGGTGCCGCCGGGGAGTTTGCGGAGGAAGGCGAGGTAGCGGCCGTCGGGGCTCGGCTCGGGGCCGTAGGCCCCACCGCTCGAAGTATGGTCGGCGTTGGCCTGGCCGCCCTCGCCCGCGGTGATCCGCCGCACCGTTCCGGTAGCCAAATCGAGTGCCTGGACCTGAAGCTTGCCCCCCAGAGCGTCTTCCCTGCCCAAGGCGGCGCCACGGGAAGTGTTGACCTCGTAATAGACCGTGCGCCCATCGGCCGACACCGAGGGGCGCGAGGGCATCCTGCCGGGTTCGCCGCGGAGGAGTTCGATCCCGGATCCGCCGCGGCGATGGAACATGGTCAGCGCCGAGGTCCCGAGTTTGAGGGCGACGATGAACTCGCCGTCGGCCCGCCAGGTGGGCCACCGGAATTCGGTCTTGGGGTCGAGGTGGATCGGGGTGGGATTGCTCCCATCGGCGTCCATGACCCAGAGGTTCATCTGGCCTCGACGATCGGAGACGAAGACGATCTGTTTGCCGTCGGGAGAGATCCGGGGGTGGATGTTCATCGCGATCCCGCTCGACTGGGTCAGCGGGACAGCTTGGCCACCGGCGATCGGCATCCGGTAGATGTGACCGAGCAGATCGAAGACGAGCCAGGTGCCGTCCGGGGAGACGTCGACGGCGGTCCAGGTTCCTTCGGAGGTGGTGAAGTCGATCTCTCGGGTGGTGCCCCTCGGTTTGGTGACGTCCCAGGTGGTGTCAGCGGCTAGTTGAGCGGCGACGGTCGTCGCAGCGGGGGCGAAGGCGAAGAGACCGGCGGACAGCAGGACAAAGGCGAGGAGCCTCATCGTTACGCTC
Source organism: Gemmatimonadales bacterium (assembly GCA_046160105.1). Taxonomy (GTDB): domain Bacteria; phylum Gemmatimonadota; class Gemmatimonadetes; order Gemmatimonadales; family GWC2-71-9; genus SHZU01. Next base: position 99,516 of record JBJXGT010000028.1, read on the forward strand.
GCGGCGGAGGTGTGGTGGGAATCGGTGAAAGATACCTCGCGCGACAAGTCTCGGCGCCCTGGTCCGACGCTTGTGTCCGGTCACGGACGGCTAAGGCGGGAAAGGCGGTGGTGGTCCGCGCGGTGACGGTCGTTAAGACGAAGCCGCCGGGCGCTCCGCGGGGGATATGGGATGTTTGGGGAGCTGGAGCGGCGACCCTTGGGCTCGCCGCTCCAACTGAGGTAGCTACCGCACGGTGAGTGCAACCGCCCGGCGACCACGCGCGCCGAACTTGTCGCGCACTTCGAGTCCGATCTCGTACTTGCCCGGCACGGTGAATACCCGCGTGCCGGATATCGTGCCGCCTGGGGTGACGGTGCCGAGTGAGAGGAACTGATTGGGGCCCCAGGTCATTCGCGCGGTCCAGGGGTTGTCCTGGGTGCCTGGGTCGGTGAAGGAGCCCGTGACCGTGAAGCTCTGACCCACGTTGATGGTGAACGAGGTCCCGTGATTCGTGATCGTGACGGTTGGCGCGACGTTGCGCACTTGGACGACTCGGGAGTAGGTGGTCGCGCCGTTGTCCTTGTCGAGCACCTGGCCACGGGTGGTGTAGGAGCCCACCACGACCTGGGAGCAAGTCGCGGAGGCCGCGCCGCTCGCGGACCCGAGCGTCCCAGTGCCGCAGTCGAACGCGTACCGGAGGCCGGCGGCGAGATCCGTGGGCGAGGCGTCGGTTGCGCTCACGAGGGCTAGGGCGAACTGGGTGCCTTGGTTCACGCTGGCCGGCGCCTGGTAGGTGGCCGTGGGGGCGATGTTGGTGACCTGGACCGTGGTGGAGGCGGCGGTGCTGAGAACGCCGTCGCTGACCGTGAGGGTCACGGTATAGGAGCCGTTGTCGAGGTACGTGTGGTTCGCCGTCGGGCCCGTGCCGTGGGGCGAGCCATCGCCGAAATCCCAGTCGTAGGTCACCGGCTGGTTGTCAGGGTCGGATGAGCCGCTACCATCGAAGGCGACGGCTGTCCCCTCGGTCCCTGCGTACGGACCACCGACACTCGCGATCGGAGCGCGGTTGGTGGTCGGCGGGGTGGACTGATCGATGGTGACCAATCCCCAGCACCGGATGCTCGAGTCGGGTTCGAGGCCGCAGGAATGGTTGAACCCAGCGGACACATCTTGGTAGCTGCCAGCCGGGGCGGCGGTTTCGCCAAAGTTGTTCCGGCCCCAACAGGTCACCGTCCCGTTCGATCGTACCGCGCACGAGTGACTGAACCCGACCGACACTCGGCTGAACGTCCCCGACGGCACTTGGCTCACTTGACCGTAGGTGTCGTCGCCCCAGCAGCTCAAGACGCCTCCAAGATCGACGGCACAGGCCGCCTGATAGCCAACCCCGACGTCCTTGGCCTGCGAAACCGGCGTGATGGCGAGGGCCGGGTTGCTGCCGAAGCACGCCAGTTGTTGAGACGAGCCGATCGCGCAGGACTGGTCCGCTCCTGACTCGATGGTCATGAACTGGCCCCCCGGCGGGGCCGGGAAGCTCAAGTCCCCAAAGCAGGTCAGCGTGCCGGCCGTCTCGATTCCGCAGGCGTGGTCCTCACCGACCGCGATCTTCTGGAAGGAGCCGGAAGGCGCGGTGAAGGGTGGCAGCACCATGTCGCCCCAACAGACGAGCTGGCCATTGGCCTGCACCGCACAGGCGCGATCGGTGCCGACGCTCAGGTCCGAAAACGTGCCGGGAGGGGGAAGGTCGACGTTGGCGTAGCGAATGCGTTTGAAGCAGTCGATGCTGCCGTTGGTCGCGAGGCCGCAGGCGTTGCCCCGAAGCCCGGCGGAGAAGACCGCAAAGGTGTTCTTCGGTTCAAAGCTACCGAGCGACAGGTCCCCCCAGCAGATGACGCCTTGGGCCGTGGAGACCGCACAGCTCGAGTAGCCCAGAATGCCACCGGTCGATACGCTGGTGAACGTGCCCGCCGGCGGCGATGCAGCGCCTTGGTAGTTGTCGCCCCAGCAGACCAAGGTTGCGTCCGTTCGAACGGCGCAGGCGACCTGGTCGGCAACGGCAACGTCGGTGTAGGTGCCTGCCGGCGGATTGGCGACTGGCGAACTCGAAAGACCCCAGCAGGTGAGGGCGTTCGAGGTCGACACGGCACAGGCTTGGCTGAGGCCGACGGCGACGTTGGCGAAGGAGCCGACCGGCGTGCCGGAGGGGATACCGGTATTGCCGTCGTCGCCCCAGCAGGTGACGGCGTTGCTGGGCAGGATAGCGCAACCGGCGTAAGTGCCGATTTCGTAGTCGAGGATGGAGACGGCGGGTGCTTCGCTCACGACGTGCCAGAAGTCGTTGCCCCAGCAGGTGAGAATTTGGTTTGCGCTCTTGGCGCAGGTGGTAGCAAAGCCAGCTTTCACGGCGACGAAGGTCCCGGGGGCGGGGTTGGCTTGGTTGTGGTTGTTTTGTCCCCAGCAGGCGACTTCGCCGTTGGTCTTGACGGCGCAGCCGTGTTCGTCGCCGAGGTCGACGTCGGTGTAGGTGCCTGGTGGTGGGCTGGCGAGGCCCCATTCGTAGCCGCCCCAGCAGGCGATGCTGGTGTCGGTGCGGAGGGCGCAGGCGACGCGGTCGGTGGCGGTGACTTTGGAGACGGTGCCGGGGCCGACGAGGACGAGGTTGGGGCCGGGGGGGGCGGGTGTGGGAGCCGAGGGAGCTTGGGGGTCGGCGCAGGCTGTCATCGCGGCGACCACAGCAGCGAGGGTGCCGACTAGTGTCGCGATTCGTAAGTCATGTTAACGTCTCACGGCTTTCTTGATGATCTCGGCCGGTGTCTTGGTCCACACAAAGGGCGTGGGATCGACGTTCCAATGGTCGAGATAGCGCTCGATGTGGCG